>NZ_JBIOAM010000005.1:0-1362405 GCF_044452305.1 Aeromicrobium sp. UC242_57
CCGACATCGCGCGTATCGCCCGCGACGACAGCACGTTCTCGTCGGCGCGCAGCAATCACGGCGGCCGCGGCGTCGAGATCGTCATCCCGAAGGGGGCACGGCCTCGAGCAGTTCCCGATCGAGCTGGACCCGCCGCAGTCGGGTCGACTACCGCGAGCTGATCAATCCCCTGCTCACGGCCGAAGCCGTCGACGAGTGCTCCCCATGATCGCCCGGCACGCCACCCGGATCGTGGACGAGCTTCATCGAGCTCGGCTCGTGCGACTTCGTCCGCGACCTGACCAATCCGCTCCCGGCAGCGGTCACCCTCGACTGGCTGGGCTTCCCGGAGGCCGAATGGGCGCAGCTCGCCGGCCCCATCCACGACATCTTCGCCGCCGAGTCCGGCAGCGAACGGGCCGTGCGGGGAGCCGCCGGGCTCGCGTACATGGACGATCGCATCCGCGAGCTGATCCGCGCACGACGCGCGCAGCCTCAGGACGACGCGGTCAGCACGCTCGTGCAGGGCCGCCGCAAGGACGGCAGCGACTTCGAGGAGGACGGCGTCTCGGTCATCGGGCTGCTGATCGCCGGCGGGGTCGACACGACGACCTCGCTGACCGGGTGGACCTTGGTCCACCTCTCCCGCCACGACGAGCACCGGCGGAGGCTGATCGAGTCACCCGACCTGCTCGACAGCGCGACCGACGAGTTCTTGCGCGCCGCCGCGCCGTCCCAGTCGATGGCGCGCACCGTCACGACCGACACCACGGTCGGCGGCTGTCCCGTCCGCGCCGGCGAGCGGATCCTCATCCCCTGGGTCGCGGCCAACTACGATCCCGAGGTCTTTCCCGAGCCGCAGCAAATCGAGCTCGACCGCGATGCGAGCCGCCACCTGAGCTTCGGCATCGGCTCCCCACCGCTGCGCCGGAGCACATCTGGCCCGCGCGATGTTCCGCGAGATGATGAGCCAGGTGCTGACCCGGCTGCCCGACTACCGGGTCATCGACGATGGCCTGGTGGCCTATCCGACCAGCGGAAACCAGGCGGGCTTCGACGCGATACCGGCGATCTTCACCCCCGGCCGGCGCTCCGCGGGAGGCCTCGCAGAACGGGACCGACCCGTGCTGCCGCGACAGCTGGTGATCTCGGCCGCGACGCCGCTGTCGGGCGACGTGCTGGGCATCAGTCTGCGCAGCGAGGACGGCTCTGCCCTCCCAGTGTGGCGGCCCGGCGCACATGTCGAGCGCCGCTCCCCTCAGGCCGCCTGCGTCAGTACTCGTTGTGCGGAGATCCTGACAACCCCCGCGAGTGGCAGATCGGCGTGCTGCGGGAACCCGCAGGACGGGGCGGATCGCAGGAGCCCACGAGCCGCCGCACCCGGCACGAGGCTGACCCTGCGCGGTCTTCGCAACCACTTCGGCCTGGTCGACGCCGCACGCTATCTCTTCATCGCCGGCGGGATCGGCGTGACGCCGATCCTCGCGATGGCGCGAGATGCGGCCGACCGCGGCATCGAGTTCACGGTGTCGTACGGAGGCCGCAGCCGATCGACCATGGCGTTCGTCGACGAGCTCTCGCACGTGGCCGGCGACCGGCTGACCCTCCTGCCGCAGGACGAGGTCGGTCTGCCGGACCTGGCGGCGCTGCTGGCCTCGGTCGACCCCGACACAGCGGTCTACGCGTGCGGTCCGGCAGCGATGCTGACGGCCCTCCGCGAGCAGGCCGACGTCCTCGGCATGGCCGACCAGCGCACGTCGAGCACTTCACGTCCCACGACGACCTCGACGTCGACGTCGATCCGGCAGCGAACACCGAGTTCGAGGTGCAGCTCGCGCGCACCGGGACGACCGTGACGGTGCCGCGGGACAGACGACTCATCGAAGCACTCAAGGACGTGCTTCCGGGTCTGTCGTACGACTGCGAGAAGGGGTACTGCGGAGCGTGCGAGACGCGTGTGCTCGCTGGCACGCCGGAGCATCGCGACTCGATCCTGTCTGAGGACGAGCGCGCGGCGGGCCGCAGCATGATGATCTGCGTCGGACGGTGCACGTCCGAACGGCTGGTCCTCGACCTGTGACCTCGTCGCTCGCGGTCAGGCCAGGAGCAGCTCGGCGGCGAGCAACCGACGGCCATGACCGGTGCCGCCGTGTTTCCGGACAGCTGGAACGGGAGCACCGACGCATCGGTCACCCGGAGGCCGTCGACTCCTCTGGCCTTCAACGATGCGTCGACCACGTCATCGTCGTTCGGACCCATCGCGCACGAGCCGACGGCGTGGTAGATCCCGCCGCCGGAGATCCGCGCATGGTCGACGACCTGGTCCGGGGTCGTCACCGCAGGCCCCGGGAACACCTCCCGGTCGACCAGGTCGGCCAGCGGCGATGCTGCGACGACCTGCCGCGCGTGGTCGAGGATCGCACCGGTCGTGCGTCGTTCGGCCTCGTGCTCCAGGAAGCGGGGCGTGATGATCGGCGGGGAGCCCGGTTCGGCACCACCGAGGTGGATGCTGCTGGTGCTGGTCGGCCGCAGCGCGTAGCCCGTGAACAGCAGTCCAGAGTAGGGCGCCAGCCGCAGGTCGTCTGCGGTCTCGTCGAGAGCCATGGGCACCCACACCCCCTGCACGTCGGGTCGGGAGGTGGCCGGTGTGGAGCGGAAGGCGCTGACGATGTCGTAGCCGCTCGTGGCGACCGGGCCGCGGCGCGTCGCCAGGTACCGCGCCCCTTCTCGCACCTGTCCGCGCCGGGTGTCGAGCCGTTCGGTCGCACCCAGGCGGTCGCGGAACCGCACCTGCAGGCTCACGGCGCGCTGCTCGATGATCCGCTCCCCCACGTTCGGGCTCTCGACGACGGGGCGGACCCCGGAGTCGCGCAGCACGTCGGGGCGGCCGATCCCAGAACGTTCGAGCAGCAACGGGCTCTCGATCGCGCCGGCCGAGATGATGACCTCGCGCCGGGCATGCACGGTCACGACCCCGCCCGCGATGCTCCACGACGACCCCGGCAGCTCGGGTCCTGTCGAGCAGGACACGGTCGGCGCGGGCGCCGGTCATGACGGACAGCCGCGGCGGTCGCGGACGCAGGAAGGCTGCTGCGCTGACCCGTCGTCCGGCCCGGATCGTCGCAGGGGTGAAGCCGATCCGTTCGTCGTCGTCGGCATTGAAGTCGGCGACTCGCCGGAGCCCGCGACCGGCCGCGGCCGTGAACAGCGCATCCGTGACATCGTCGTGATCGGCCGGGATCGTCACGCCGAGCCGCTCCTCGACGTGCCGGTACGCCCTCGTGAACTCGGTCGAGCCCCATCCGACGTTGCCCGCGTCGCGCAGAGCCTCGAAGTCGGCGGCGGCGCCCCGGACGTACATCATGCCGTTGACCAGCGTCGATCCGCCGAGCCCGCGGCCCCGGACCCACGTCTCGGGCGAACCGCCCGCCACCGGCAGCGTCACGTAGTGATCGGTGTACTTCTTGGATCGAAGCGTGAAGTAGAAGGCCCGCGGCACCGCGAGCAACGGGCTGCGAGCCGGACCACCGTGCTCGACCAGCAGCACCGTTCCGCCCGACTCGGCTGCGAGCCGACCCGCGACGACGCATCCGGCGGCGCCGGCGCCCACGACGATGTAGTCGTACGTCGTCGGCGAGGCCGTCATGTCCGTACCCGAGGAGACACCCAACGGGGCAGCAGGCAGCGCACCGAACCTTCACGAGCAGCGCCGCGCCACACGCCCCATCCGTAGGCCATGTCGTCGGCCCGGCGGGCGAGCCCGAAGCGGAGCAGGTCGCTGCCGGTCGGACGAGCGGTGAGCCGCGACCACGTCGAGGGCTCCCGCCACCAGCAGCGCGCGCCGACCACGTCGCGAAGCCACGGCCAGCACGAGGGAGGCGGGCCACCAGTGCCGCAGCACCAGCCCCGAGGTCTGGCGCAGCATCGTGCCGCCGGTCGCGACGACCACGGCACGTCGTCGCCGCGCCGGGAGATCACCGAGCGCGGCTCCGGTGTCACGCACGAAGAAGCCGGCTGCGACCGCAGCGGCCGCAAGGGACCATCGACGCTGCAGCAGCAGACCGATCGACACCGTCGCCACCGGCAACGTCATGACGGCCGGTGCAGCCCGGTCGCCGTGGCGGCGAGCCAGTGGTGCGGCACTCGTCCCGTAGAAGACCTTGCGGCCCAGCCAGCCCGTCACCGTCCGGCGCGCGTCATGGTGCGCCGTGACCTCGGCGATGTAGCGGACCCGATGCCCGTCCGCCTGCAAGCGCCACACCAGGTCGACGTCCTCGCCGCTGCGCAGGCTCGGATCGAATCCCGCACCCAAGGCGTCGACCCGCCCGACGAGGCAGGCGCTCGGCACGTACGTCACGGGCGACCACGGGCGAACCGTCGCGGGCCGCGGGCCGAGGTCGAGGGAGCCGGACGACGCCTCGTAGCGCTCGAACCACCGGGCTCCCGACCGGGTGCGGACGCGCGGCGCAGCAGCAGCGAGCCGCGGGTCGGCGAAGTGGCGGCCGAGGGCAGCGAGCGACTCGACCGACACCTCGACGTCGGAGTCGACGAAGGCCACCAGGGGCGTCGTGACCTGCTTGAGTCCCACGTCCCGAGCGGCCGCAGGCCCCAGGTTGTGGTCGAGCCTGATCAGCATCGCCCCATGGCGGTAGGCGACGTCGGCCACCGCACCGGCTTCGGCTGAGGCGTCGTCGACCACGATGCACGGCAGGTGTGGAACCAGCACCGTCAGCAGACGTTCGACTCCCGAGGCATTGTCCTTGACCGGGATGACGACCGTGATGTGAGCAGCAGGACCATCGGGCAGCACGGGATCGGCCAGGTCGAGGTCGAGCAACCGGTCGGCGAGCAGCGCCGAGGTGCGGGAGTCGACCATGACGGTGCGGTCGACGATCAGCTGCCGGGCGACGGGCGACAGCCGCAGGACCCTCGTCCCGGCGACCAGGGACCGGTCCGAGGTCGACCTCGTCGTGCAGCCGCACGACGAACCCGTCAGGCAGCAACGCGCAACATCCCGTGCACGTCGGTCGTGCCGCGCTCGATCCGCTGCACGATGTCGTGCACCATGGTCGCGAGCACCTCGGCGCCGTGACCGGCCGAGGCTCCGCCGGGTCGCCGAGGACCCCGTTGACCGAGACGGCGCCGACCCCGCCCGCCATCAGCTGCGGCAGGATCTCGGTCAGCGGACGCGTGTCTCCCGGCTCCGCTCGATCGAGCCGGACCGATGCTGGCCGCAGGTGCAGCATCAGCGAGGTCTCGGTGAAGCCCGCGTGCAGGTCGACGTCCTCGGTCGCACACGGCACCCAGCCCGACGTCGTGCTGCTCGGCGGTCATCTGGAACACCGCCTTGGAGATCGCGGCGACGTTTCCTCGTGGGCGTTGACGAACACGATGCGCCCGGCCCAGGTCGACATCGAGCGCACCGCTCGATCACGAACAGCTGCAGCGCCTCGGTGCCGATCGGCTCGTGCCGGCGAACGACTGGTGCTCGCCGCTGGAGCCGTACGAGACGGGCGGCGCGACCAGCACGTCCCTGCCACCGACTGTCCCGTCCAGCGCAGTGGCGACCGCATCGGCCACTGCCACCGCGATCACGGTGTCGGTGTCGAGCGGCAGGTGCGGACCATGCTGCTCGATCGACCCGACCCGGGACCAGGACGAATGGCCTGCCGTCCAGCTCCGGCCAGGTCTGATCTGACAGCAGGTGACTCATCGTTGCGCCGGGACTCCGAGAGCGCGGGTGAACCCGTCGGGGATCACCAGGTGCTCGGGCGTGACCTCGTCGATCGACGACACCCCCATGCCGAGCAGCGCGGAGTCGATGCCGCTGCGCAGGACGTCGAGGACGTTCTCGACACCGGTCTGGCCGTTCGCGGCGAGCCCCCACAGGTAGGCCCGACCGATCATGACGGCGCGAGCACCCAGCGCGACGGCCTTCACGACGTCGGAGCCGCGGCGGATCCCGCCGTCGAGCACGACCTCGATCTGGTCGCCGACGGCGTTGCTGATCGGCTGCAGCATCCGGATCGGCGCGGGGGTGCTGTCGAGGTTGTTGCCGCCGTGGTTGGACACCGAGATCGCCGTGACGCCCGCGTCGACGGCGCGCAGGGCGTCATCGATGCGGCAGACGCCCTTGAGCATGAACGGTCGTCCGCCCGAGATCTGCTGCCACTGCTCGCGCATCCACTCCACGTCGTCCCACGACGGAGGTGTCGTCGTCATCCACTCGTAGTAGGCGCCGAAGAACGTCGGCCCCTTCTGCTCGCCCGGCGCCGCCAGGTTGGGGGCGGTCAGATCGGGCAGGTCGCGGGCGAAGGACGCGAGCCAGCGCGGCTTGCGGATGACCTGCGGGGCGAACTTGACCGCCGTCTTGAAGTCGACCTTCTCGGGGATCTCGGGACTGCCCCAGTCGCGGCCCATCGAGAACGACCAGTCGAGCGTCGCGATGAGGCCGACCGCACCGGCGTCATGGGCGCGCTGCATGCGCTGCACCATGACATCGCGGTCACCGGTCCAGTACATCTGGAAGAACGTCGCCGGATTGGCCTCGACGACCTCTTCGACCGCGCGGCTCGCGAAGTTGCTGAGGCCGATGACGGTGCCCCGCGCGGCGGACGCGCGAGCCACGGCGACCTCACCGTCGGGGTGGACGGCCTGCACACCGGTCGGCGACATGATGACCGGCAGCGAGATCTGCTGGCCCATGACCGTCGTGGCCATCTCGCGCTTGGCCTGGTGGCCGGCGACGTGCGGTGCGAAACCGAGCTCCATGAAGGCGGCTTCGTTGTCGGCCATCGACTGGCCGCGCTCGGAGCCGGCGACCAGGGCCCCGTAGACGGGGGCGGGCAGCCGCTTCTTGGCGCGCTGCTGCGCCACCGCGACCGACTCGAACCAGGGGTTCTGGGCCCAGGGGTTCCACTTGCTGATCAGGTGTTCTCGTTTCTAGAGGACGAAGCCGGCCAACGGGTTCTCGGCGCAGGCCGAGACCGGTGGCGCTTCGAGGTCACTGCGCCGACTGAGCGTCAGCATGACCGGTTGATTTCGGGTGGGGTTCTTCTTGGAGTGGTCCTGGCTCTGCGCTGGAATGACCCGGTCGCCGGCTGCCAGTGCGGCCTCGCCGTAGCCCTGCACGCACTCGGGATCTGGTCCGTCCATCGGCAGGCCCGTGAAGAACTTGGCGGCCATGCAGCCGCCGCGGCACGCGTCGAAGAACTGGCACGACGTGCACGCGCCGATGTCTGCGGTGACCGGGAGCTCGGTGAAGAGCTCGGAGCGCTGCCACACGGTCTCGAACCCACCATCGGCCAAGATGTTGCCGGCCAAGAAGTTGTCATGGATGGCGAACGGGCACGCGTACACGTCGCCGATCGGATCGATCAGGCACACGACCCGCCCGGCGCCGCACAGGTTGAGGCCCGGCAGTGCTGTGTCGCCGAGGCCTGCGAGGTGGAAGAACGAGTCACCGGTCAGGACGTTCTCGCCATGCGCGACGAGCCAGTCGTACAGAGTCTTCTGCTGCTCGGGCAGCGGGTGCAGCCGTCCCAGACGTCGGCACCGCGGCCCGAGGGACGCAGCCGGGTCAGGCGCAGCGTCGCACCGTACTGATCGGCGATGGCCTTGAACTCGTCGAGCTGGCCGATGTTCTGGCGCGTGCAGACGACCGAGATCTTGGCATCCTTGAACCCGGCGTCCTGCAGGTTCTTCAGGGCCATGATCGCGGTGTCGTACGAACCGGGACCGCGCACGTAGTCGTTGACCTCGGCGGTCGCACCGTCGAGCGAGATCTGCACGTCGACGTAGTCGGTGCTCGCCAGGAACCGGGCACGTTCGGCGTTGAGCCGCACGCCGTTGGTCGAGAACTTGACGCCGACGTCGTGTGCGACGGCGTAGTCGAGCAGCTCCCAGAAGTCGGGGCGGATCGTCGGTTCGCCGCCGCCGATGTTGACGTAGAAGACCTGCATGCGCTGCAGCTCGTCGATGACGGCCTTGCACTGCTCGGTGGTCAGCGCGCGGGGTCGGCGACGGCCCGACGACGAGAGGCAGTGTGCGCACTCGAGGTTGCAGGCGTAGGTCAGCTCCCACGTCAGGCAGATGGGGGCGTCGAGTCCGAAGCTCGAACTGCTCGATGAGCGAGGCGTTCTTCGGCCGGTCGATGACCGGTCGGGTCTCGAGGATCGTCATGCTGCGTCCTTGTTCGTGGTGGCTCGCGGGCGGATCATGTCGGTGGCGGCAAGCCCCTGCAGGGCGGCGACGTAGCCGGGCCAGTCAGCTCGCGGATGCCCGCGGCCTCGAGCGCACCCCGGACATCGGGATGGCCCGAGAGGCCGCGGACGACGTCGACCAGCCGTTGCGCTTGAGGAAGGTGCGGCTCGCGGTTGCCGAAGTGGTAGGCCATGGCGCCGAAGGGCTCAGGACGCAGGGCCACCGCCGGGGACAGGTCCCAGGCTTCGTCGAGCATCGCGTTCGCGTGCGGCTGGTCGGTGGTCATGTCGAGTCGGCTCAGTAGACGCCGCACATGCCGTCGATCGAGACCTCTTCGATGAGTGCCTCGGCGGCCACGGGGGTCTCGTCGACGACGTCGGTGGTGGGTGTCGGCTCGTTCATCAGGGTCTCCTCCGGATAGCGGTGTGGATCACACAATAACCGCACTCGGTGCCATAAAGGAAGGGCTGGCCCAGATGTTGCTAGATTCCTTGACCATGGCCTCCCCTCGCACCTCCCCCGGTCGTCCCGGTCGCGACCTCCCATGCGGAGATCGAGCGTGCGGCCTTCGAGCTGTTCGCCGAGCACGGCTTCGAAGGGACCACCCTGGACGCCATCGCCACCAAGGTGGGCGTCGGTCGCCGCACCCTGTTTCGCTACTACGAGTCCAAGAACGACATCCCCTGGGGCGAGTTCGCAGCCAGCCTCGACGCGTTCCGCGAGATCCTCGCCTCGATGCCGGCCGACCTGCCCTTGGCCGATGCCGTGCATCGCGGCGTCCTGGCCTTCAACGACTACGACGCCGCAACCACGCACGTGCACCGCCAACGCATGTCGCTGATCCTGACGACCCCGACACTGCAGGCCCACTCGGTGCACCAGTACACGGAGTGGCGCCGCGTCATCGCGGAGTACGTGGCCGATCGGCTCGACATCGAACCGACCTCCCTGGTCCCGACGCGTCGCCGGTCACGTCAGCCTGGCCCTGGCGATCTCGGCCTACGAGCAGTGGCTGCTGGAGGACACGGCCGAGCTGCTGCCGCTGATCGACGAGGCGATGGCGCAGCTGCCGGGACTACCTGGCGCCATGACCCCACCGACCCCGGGTCGGTGGATCCGCAACCTCATCTGCACCCCGTCCCGCCGACGCGGTGATAATTCAACGGCATCCGGGCGATCGAGGTTGCTCAGCCACCGCGCCGGACCGATGAGGTTGCTCAGCCACCGCGCCCCTCGAGAAGTTGCTCAGGCAGGACCCTCGGACGCGATCTGGTAACGACGTACCGACGCGTCGAGCACCTCGGCCTGCTGCTCCTCGTCCGGGCCCTCGCCGCGGAACGCCGTGAGCCCTCCTCGCTGTCCCACCGCTCGTACACGTTGATCCGCCCATCCACCAGGACGTCGGCGGTGAGGCTGAAGTCGAGACAACCCGGGCGCGGCACGGGCCTGCTCGACGACCTCGCGACACCCGGCGAGGTAGGCAGGACGGTCCGACGGTTCGAGCAGCAGCCATCCAGCGACGATGATCATGGCGCGAGTCTAGGTCGAGAACTGCCGGGACGTCATCACATCAGTACGTGCAACAGCACTGACGTGATGCCGTTGTGTCCGATCAGGCGCATGATGGCAGAGATCGCACCCCCTGAGGAGCAAGCATGAGCGTGCCAGCCAGCACTGCCGGAATCGTCGTGATCGGTGCGGGACTCACCGCTGCGCACACCGTCCAGACCCTGCGCGAAGAGGGCTTCGAGGACGCCATCACCCTGATCGGCGACGAGCCCGACCGACCGTACGAACGCCCGCCGCTGTCGAAGGGCTACCTGCAGGGCGACAAGCCCGTCAACGAGCTCTTCGTCCACACCAGCACGTGGTACGACGACCACGGCGTCGAGACCTTGTTCGGTCAGGCGGCCGGATCGATCGATCGGCACGAGCGCACTATCTACCTCGACTCCGGTGAGACGGTCCGGTACGACCAGCTGCTCCTCGCGACGGGGGGCTCGTCCCCGTCCGCTCGATCTCGCGGGCGCAGATGCCGCCGGCGTGTTCACGCTGCGCAGCCTGGCCGACAGCGACCGCATCAGGACGGCGTTCGGCGAGTCGTCGAGCGTCGTCGTGATCGGCGCCGGGTGGATCGGTCTGGAGACCGCGGCGGCGGCTCGCGCCGCCGGGCTGGCCGTCACGGTGCTCGAGTCGGCGCCGCTGCCTCTGCAGCGGGTGCTGGGGAGACGAGCTCGCTGGGGTACTTCGCCGATCTGCACCGCCGCAACGGGGTCGACCTGCGGACGTCGGTCACCGTGACCGGCCTGGAGCAGACCGACGGCCGGGTCTCGGCCGTGCTGGTCGGCGACGAGTCGATCCCCGCCGACATGGTGATCGTCGGCATCGGGGTCACGCCCCGCACCGAGCTCGCCGAGGCCGCCGGGCTGTCCGTCGACGACGGGATCGTCGTCGACGAACGCCTTCGCACGCCAGCGACGAGGCGATCTTCGCCGCGGGAGACGTCGCCCGCGCGTTCAACACCGCACTCGACACGTCCCTTCGGGTCGAGCACTGGGACAACGCGATCCGCCAGGGCAAGCCGCTGCGCGGTCGATGCTCGGCCAGAAGGTCTCGTACGACTGGCAGCCCTACTTCTACACCGATCAGTTCGATCTCGGGATGGAGTACGTCGGCCGCGGCTCGGCGGACGACGACGTCGTGATCCGCGGCGACCGCGACTCAGGCGAGTTCGTCGCCTACTGGCTGCGCGACGGCGTCGTCACCGCCGCCATGAACGTCAACGTCTGGACGTCAATGACGATCTTCGCGCCCAGATCGGCTCCCCGCTGGCGGACTGACCTGCACGCTGACCGCGCTCAGAGGTCGGTGACGATCGCGCTGTCACCGCCGTCATAGGGCTCGCCGGTCACCTTGGACTTGATGAAGCTGACGACGCTCGCGACACGTCCGCCTGGGTTGTCCCAGTACTGCGCCGAGTGCACGTCGACCTTGAGCAGGATCGCGTTGGGGTCCTCAGGCCCCTCGGGCAGCCAGGCCTCGGCGAACGTCGACCACATCTCCTTGAGCAACGCGTCGTCGTCGACGACCTCGCCGACCCCGCTCAACGACACCCACGAGCTGTTCGTCGAGACCGTCACCGAGACGGACGGGTCGCGCTGCAGGTGCGCCACCTTGCGGGAGTCACGTGTCGCGATGAACCACAGCTCGACATCGAGGTCGACGTCCTGGAACGACATCGGACGACTGATCAGGACCCCGTCGTCACCAACCGTCGTGAGCATGCAGAATCTCGAGTCACGAGTCGCTCGATCAGCGTGGCGAGATGCTGTTGACGCTCAGCGTCGACGTCTGACATCAGCCGATCACCTCGGCAGCAGACACGTCCCCGTCGTTGTCGTAGATGGCCTCTGCCAGCGTGGCGACGTCGTCGGTCGACACCTCGACGGCCACCTCGTCGAATCCCTCCCGCAGCTGGGCCAGCACAGTCTCCTGGGTGGCGCCGTCCTGGTAGGCCGAGACCCGGTCCACGACGTTCTGAATGGCCACCAGCTGGTCGTCTTCGTATTCACTCATGCTGTCCGCGTACCCATCGACCCCTCGCTCCAACCGGTCGATCCCCGAGGAAAGCCCGACGCTTGAAGTACGCCGACCTGGGTACCACCACGGAGTCCTGTCGTGCACCCGGCCGGATCCCAGCACACCGCAAGGACGACCATGCACGATCACCTGACCCACCGTCCCGCCCACGCCCATCCCGCAGGGACTTCGACGTGCTGACCCCAAGGGACGCGGCTCGCTCAGCGACATCGTGTTCGGACAGATGCGGTCAGCCGAGCCGTCTTGGCGCGAGGCCCTGCGCACCCTGCCCGACAACGACCTCGACCTGCACATCTGCCTGTGGGCCCTGTACGAGCTGCACTACCGGGGCTTCGACGACGTCGACGACCACCTGGAGTGGCAGCCCAGCTGATCGAGCTCCGCCGCTCGCTGGAGACGTCATTCGAGCAGACGCTGCGCGACCGCGCGCCGGTCGCGGTGCCAGACGGTGAGTTCGCCGAGACGTTCTTCGCCTTCGTCGCAGCCCACGACGGCCCGTCGCTGGCCACGTTCATCCGCCAGGACGCCAACCGCGAGCAGGCGCTCGACCTGCTTCGGCTCCGGTCGATCTACCACCTCAAGGAGTCCGATCCGAGCTCCTGGCTCGTGCCTCGTCTGGGCAACGCCACCAAGGCGGCCCTCATGGAGCTGCAGTTCGACGAGTACGGCTGCGGCGACCCGAGCAGGCTGCACGCCGAGCTCTTCGCCGGGGCCTCGACGACTGCGGGCTGCGTCCCGAGTACGGCGCCTACATCGACGACGTGCCCGTCGAGGTGCTGGAGGAGAACGATGCGATGTCACTGTTCGGCCTCAACCGCCGACTGCGGGGTGCCGCTCTCGGCCACCTCGCAGCCTTCGAGGTGACGAGCAGCATCCCGTCGCGACGCCTCGCTCAAGGCTTCACCCGACTGGAGCTGCCAGAGTCGATGATCGGCTACTACACCGAGCACGTCGAGGCCGACGCCGTCCACGAGCAGCTGGCCGTGCGGACGATCTGCGGATCGCTCCTGGTCGACGAACCACGTCTGCGTGACGACGTCTTCTTCGGCGCCTTCACGTGCCTCGACCTCGAGGACCGATTCGCCCGCCGCATGCTCGAGGCGTGGGCAGCGTGACCGGCTCCGAGCACCCCGACGTCATCGTCTGCCCCGACGGACCGATCCTGATCCGTGGCGACCAGACGGTGCAGGACGCCGACGGCAACCTGCACCGCACGACCCGCCCGATCAGCGCGGTGTGCCGGTGCGGCAAGTCCGGGTCGCAGCCGTGGTGCGACGGCACCCACAAGGTCATCGCGAACCGTTAGCGCTCGAGCCGCACCAGGACACCACGGTCGAAGTGACGCACCTCCGCGACGCCGAGATCTGATCCCAGGTCCCGATCGAGGTACACGTCCATGGCGTCAACCTGCTCGGACGAGCCGAGCTGCAGCACCGCAGATCCCCCGATCGCCAGGTGCGCATGGATCACGGCGCATGCCGTCCTCGCCAGGTCGAGGCCGTCAGCCCCGCCGTCGATCGCGATCGTCGGATCCTGTGGGAACTGGACGATGTCCGCAGTGGGGACCCACGGAGGGTCGGCGATGATCACCGAGAAGCGTTCGTCCCACTCGAGCATCTCGTCGATCCGCCCCTGTCGCACCTCGACCCGGTCGCCCATCCCGGCGGCGGCGATGTTGTGCACCGCCAGCGTGCAGGCTGCGGGGTTGAGATCGACCATGACGAGCGATCTGCGGTTCTGCGAGACCGCGGCCAGGCCGATGTGCCGACCCCGGCGGAACACTCGAGCACCGGGCCGTCCGGCGCCTCGTGCAGCAGGTCGGCGGCCCAGGCCGACTGCGCCAAGGTCCAGGTGCGCGGTTCCAGGACCCGGTGGTCGAAGGCGATGCTCAGGCCGCCGAACTCCACGGCCTCCCGCACGACGTCCGTCACGGCTTGAACAACACCTTGATGGCACCGTCCTGCTTCTTCTGGAACATCTCGTACGCGGCCGGGGCGTCGTCCAGCGCCAGGTGATGGGTCGCGAAGGTCTCGAGCCCCAGCGGGTCCGCATCGTCCAACGCCAACGGCAGGATGTCGTCGACCCAGCGCTTGACGTTGGCCTGTCCCATCCGCAGGGTCAGCTGCTTGTCGAAGATCAGCTGCATCGAGAAGGGATCGGCCGCGCCCGCGTACACGCCGCTGATCGACACGACCCCACCTCGGCGCACCGCATGGAACGACAGGTCGAGGGCGGCCAGCCGGTCGGTGCTGGCATTGGTCATGATCGGGCGTGACAGGGCCTTGGGCAGCAGGCCGACGATCTTCTGGGCGGTCTCGGCGATCGGCGAGCCATGCGCCTCCATGCCGACCGCCTCCATGACAGCGTCGGCCCCGCGACCTGCGGTCTTGTCGCGGATCGCGGCGAGGGTGTCGCCAGCGCTCAGGTCGATGGTCTCCACGCCGAGACTGGCTGACCGCGCCAGCCGTTCGGGAACCAGGTCGACGCCGAGGACGCGGACTCCGCGCAGCAGGGGCGATCCGTGCGGCCATCTCACCGATCGGGCCGAGCCCGACGATCAGCAACGTCTCACCGGGTTGCACGCCCGAGTACTCGACGCCCTGCCAGGCGGTGGGCGCGACGTCGGACAGGTACACGAACCGCTCGTCGCTCGGCCCCTCCGGAACCTTGATCGGTCCGTAGTCGCCGTGCGGCACGCGCAGGAACTCGGCCTGCGCCCCGGCACCGCGCCGTACAGATCGGTGTAGCCGAACAGCGCAGCGCCCATGCCGTACTCGCGCACCTGCGTCGTCTCGCACTGGGTCTGCAGACCCCGCTGGCACATGAAGCACCTACCGCACGCGATCTGGAACGGGATGACGACCCGGTCGCCGATGACGAGGTCCGTGATGTCAGCTCCGCACTCGACGACCCGCCCCATCGGCTCGTGTCCCAGCACGTCGCCTTGGTGCAGGAACGGTCCGAGCGGGTCGTACAGGTGCAGGTCGGATCCGCACAGGCCCGTCGTGGTGACCTCGATGATGATGTCGTCCGGCTCGACGATCTGCGGATCGGGGACCGTCTCGACGCTGACCTTCTGCTTGCCCTGCCAGGTCAGTGCTCTCATGGGGTGCCTCTCACGATCAAGTCTCAGGGGGACTGCGCGAGTCCCGCTGGACCCGCCACCTCCCAAGTGCCCGTCGTCGCCTCGTTCAATCATTCGGTCCGGCTTCGGCCGATGCTGGTCCCTCCAATCTCGCAGAACGCCGCTGGCGTGAGGTTGAGGCTAGGGATACACGACGGCTCTCGGCGCTACTTGATTCCCTTAGGACCGCGGCCCTTTCAGGTTACGAAGTTCCTCGACCAACGGTGCAGAGCTGACGTCCACGCGGGTTACCTGACGCACGACTACCTTGTAGAGCTAGTGAGTGGACTGTTGAACTCACGCCAAGTACGCGAGTCCAGTTCCGCCTGCAGGTCAGCACCCTTGAAAATTCGCAGCACAAAGGGGACCTGGCCATCTCCATCCGCCGATCGAAGGTCGACATTCCAACTCTGAATGTCCACCTCATACTCGTACGGCATGCCTTCATCCATCGCCACCTCCCATTCGACCTTGCCCTCATTGGTGAGATCGATGAGGTCCGCGATCAACTCCGCGAAGAGTTCAGTGCCAATCGGGAGTTGTGTCATTTAGCGCCCCTATATGAATTTGTCGACAGTAAGTTCTTCCCCACGCCCGGATCGGTTTCGACAGGCGCGCTGGCTTGGGTCGAGATTGACCCGAGTATCCCACCAAGTGCGGTAGAGAGATTTGCCATCAACGCACGCGCCTCTTTGGTGACGTCTTTCACCAGGAGATTGCCGTCGACCAGGTCGCCCTTCGCGCCCGCGGCCGCTTCGCAACTCTTGGTCAGATCCAAAGCTGTCTCCTCGTATTCAGCTCCCATGGTCGACAGGATGCCCTGAACCTGGCTGGCGAGTTGATTCCACCGCACCAGGGTTCTGCGCCCGCAACACGGCTGTCGTCCTCGCGAACGGCAGTATCTCACTCTGGCTCCAAATTCTGCGACTGCGGGAGAAGCACCAGCAACTGGTTGTATCGCACACGATCTGTTGCCTTGTAGACCGTCTCCTGTGTTGCCTCCGCTACACGCTTTGTGCGTCTTCGCTGCCAGAAGGTTAGACCGAAGCCGACGATGGTCAGGACAAACCCAACAATTGCCAACCAATCTTGAAACGCGTCCACCGGCCAACCTCCTGTGAGGAAAGTACAGGATGTCACCGACGAACTTGGCGGAAACGCCGGCGTAACCAGCCATGTGCGACTCCATTCATTCCCGCGTGCCCGTATGCCGGTTCTGGTCCCTGGTATTCGCGAAAATCGGAGTCAAGGAACTTATCTCTGGATCTCGCGTGTCCCAAACTGGCTGACCTGGTGGGAAGCCATCTGTAAGTCGGAGGTTCCTGTCGTTCAACTGGCGTCGGCGCCGGTCCAGGGCGGATCTCGACATTCGATGACCTTGGACCGCCGCTCATAACCGCGAGGGCGAAGTTGCGACCGAAAGCTGTAGGCCGGAGAAAACCCTTGTCGAAGCCGATGACGGCGCCCTCGACCGCGCCCGCCTTCCGAGCGAACATCTCCGGCCTATTATCGACCCAGGTGTAGGCCCGAGGGTCAGTGGAGAAGCTGGCGAAGTCAATTTCTACCCAAGCCCAACCTGACCCAGTTGTTAACCCAGCTCTCCGAGTCAGGAATGACCCACTGACTGCCGCCGCGATATGTGTTCATCAGATTGTGCACGACCCTCGTTCGGCCCTCCCGGGTTGCAGCCTGCTCCGTAATGATGACCATCGGACACATCAAGTTCGCCAACGCGACGGCGAGCAGTTCTACCTCACTGGCGTCGAGTTGTCGGATGATCTGGGAGTACGCCGGGATGGGCCAGAGATGAAGTCCGCTTGTCGGATGCACGAGCCAAGAGGTTTAGATACATCTCCTTGAGCTCAGCCTCTTCCACCGAGTAAGCGAGTGCTTCTAGGGCAGGCATGGCGACGTTCGGCTTCGGAGTCTGAATCTCCTCGTCAGGGACGTTCTTCATTTTCTCGGTGAGATCGGCCGGGAACTCAGAGTTGAAGTAGTCACTAGACGCCCCCGCAAATCGACCAAGCGGTTGCCAGAACTTGAGAATTAGTGCTTGCTTCACCGCTTGCCGCTTCGCCACGGAGTTTGCTGCGGCCTGAAAGTGGGGAGTCTCCTTTGCGAGATCCAACAACGACTCCGCCGTCTTCGGGTCGTTCTTGATGGCCTTCGCGGCAGTCTTGGCCACCTTTGCGATTGGGACCATCTCGCCACCTGTCATGAGGCCAAGACTAGCCCGCACCACAGGCATGCTGCTGCTATAGCAGGTCCGAATCATCGAGTTTCAGATTTCCTGCGAGGTTGAGTTCATACATACCGGTATCGACTGAAACGACAAGGGCTGCCCAGAATCTGACGGCCAGACCGAGTCGAACACCGATCTGTCGTCCTTTGCCCCGGTCGAGGTTTCAGATCTGTCCGGCCGGGTACTGGGGAGGTGTCCGGCTGAGTCGCTCACGCAGCGAACACCTCGGCCGGATCTACAACAGAACAGGAGATGCCATGTCACTACTTCTATGGATCGCAGCCGTCATCCTCGTGATTGCCGGAATCGTCACCCTCATCGGTGGCAGCGTGTTGTGGGGAATCGTCCTCATCGTGCTCGGCCTTGCGGTCGGACCCGGTGGATGGAGCATCTTCAACCGCGGCGGCTCCAGAGCCTGACCGCACCCAGCACGACCCCGGCCGCTCTACGAGAGGTCGGGGTCTTCGTGCGTGTGGGTGACTGACAGGCTGGTTCCACAGTCTCGCCACCGACGTCTCGACGCCGTCGGCGTTGATCCGCTGGAAGTTCCGTCCGCCCCGCTCGAAGCTGGTCAGCACGGCCGCGGGGACGGCGGCCGGGTCGACCGGATCGCCGTGCCACCGGCAGGGCCGGACGCTTCTCAGGTCGAAGGGCGCACCAGCGGGCTCCTCACGCAGCGGGCCGTCGATCCGCCCGACGAACAGCATCGAGTCGGCACGCCGCGTCCACACGAACGAGCCGACCGCTGCGTCGGCGAACCGGCGCAGGCGGGCCTGGACGCGGTCGAGCTCCTGCGCACTCCCCTGCTCCCCGACGCCGACGACGCCCGCACGGAGGGCCCAGTCGACTGCGGCAGCAGCGTCAACAGAATCGAGGCGCGAACGCATCGGCGCCCGGAACACGTCGGCACGGCTAGCACTGTCAGGCCCCGTCGGCCGGTCCGTGCTTCGTGGTGCCGACGCCCTGGACTGCGTCGGCGTTCCTTCATCTCCGCCTCGTACACGTGCTGCCTGCCCTCGATCAGGGCGTCCCGAACCGTCTGCTCGTGGTCACGGAACGGTTGGTAGTACGTGGCGTCGTACTCCTCGACCACCTGGAACGACCACCGTCCCTCCGAGGATGTTGCGGCCGACCAGGTCAGTCTCGATTGCGTCGGCGTGGGTGTCGTGACCGGCCGCCCGAAGCGGCTGACTGCCTCGCCGAGCATGAGGTCTGCCGTGCCGCACCGACGGTGGAAGGCGTACAGCAGGCCCCACGGGCCTCCTCCACGACCTCCAACGCCTCGCTCACCTTGCCGAGCGCCTCGACCGTGGCGTCGCCGACCCCGTCGGGACGGGCGTGGGAATCAGGTGTGCTCATCTGTCCTCCGTCGGTCGCATGGTTCCCGTGCGGTACCCGATCCGGGGCCGGCTATTCCCGCGGGTGCGGGCTGTCATGCCACGGATATCGTGGACTCCATGGCGCACGCATCCTCGGGGCCGGACCTGTTGACCGAGCTCGGGATCACCCTTCCGGTGCTTGCCGCACCCATGGCCGGTGGAGCGACGACTCCTGCCCTGGTCATCGCGGCCGGACGTTCGGGAGGCCTCGGGCTCCTCGCCGCCGGATACAAGGACGTCGCCGCCCTGGCCGACCAGGTGCAGGCGGTGCGCGCCGCAGCGGTCCCGTTCGGCGTGAACCTCTTCGCCCCGAACCCCGACCCGATCTCGCTCGAGGACTACCGGGCCTATGCGCGCGAGCTCCAGCCCGAGGCGGACGACTACCAGCTCTCCCTCGACCTGATCGCCCTGCGGGAGGACGACGACTCCTGGCACGAGAAGGTCGACCTGCTGCTGGCCGATCCCGTGCCGGTCGTCAGCTTCACCTTCGGCCTACCGAGCGACGACGTCGTCGCGGCGTTCAAGAAGGCTGGCACCCTCACGGTCCAGACCGTGACCTCGGCGCACGAGGCGCGGCGCGCAGCCGAGGCCGGCGTCGATGCGCTCGCGGTGCAGGCATCGGCCGCCGGCGGGCACTCGGGCACCCTGACCCCGTCCATCATCCCGCCCGAGCGGCCGCTGCCAGACCTGCTCGATGAGATCGCCGTAGCGGTGTCGATCCCGCTCATCGGAGCAGGCGGCATCAGCCGACCCCGGGACGTGACCGACGCTCTGGCTGCCGGCGCGCAGGCCGTGTCTGTTGGGACTGCGCTGCTTCGATCCGACGAGAGCGGCGCATCGGCCGTCCACCAGGCAGCACTCGTCGATCCGGCCCGCGCCGCGACTGTCGTGACCCGCGCCTTCACCGGGCGTCCAGCCCGTGCGCTGCGCAACCGCTTCACCGACACCTACTCCGGCACCACCCCGAGCGGCTATCCCGCCATCCACCACCTGACGAGTCCCCTGCGCAAGGCCGCCGTCGATGCCGGTGACGTCGAGCGAGCCCACCTGTGGGCTGCGGACCGGGCATGCCGAGGCCAGCGCAGAACCCGTCAGACAGATCCTGGCCCGTCTCGCCTCCCAGGCGTGAACGGCCTGGTGCGACAGGACCGTTGTTCGGCACGTGCCACCATGAATCACCCCCTGACGAAGGAGCCCGCCCCCTCATGAACACCCGCCTGCTCGGACCTGCCGCCCTCCAGACGTCCGCCCTCGGACTCGGCTGCATGGGCATGACCATGAGCTTCGGCCCGCGTCCGCCGCGCGACGAGATGATCTCCTTCATCCGCGAGGCCGTCGACCGCGGTGTCACCCTGTTCGACACTGCCGAGGTCTACGGACCGTTCCACAACGAAGCAGCTCGTCGGCGAGGCGCTGCAACCGGTCCGCGACGACGTCGTCATCGCGACCAAGTTCGGTTTCGTGTTCGACGCCGACGGCCAGCAGACCGGCGTGAGCAGCCGTCCGGCCGACATCCGCGCGGCCGTCGACGGTTCGCTGCGCCGGCTCCGCACCGACACCATCGACCTGCTGTTCCAGCACCGGGTCGACCCCCCACGTACCGATCGAGGACGTCGCCGGCACGGTCAAGGAGCTCCATCGCCGACGGCAAGGTCCGCCACTTCGGCCTGTCGGAGGCTGGCGTCGACAACATCCGCCGCGCGCACGTCGTCCAGCCGGTCACGGCCCTGCAGAGCGAGTACTCGTTGTTCTCGGCGCGAGCCCGAGGAGGCGATCCTGCCGGTGCTGGACGAGCTCGGCATCGGCTTCGTCCCGTTCAGCCCGCTCGGGCGCGGATTCCTGACCGGTCAGGTCACCGCCGACAGCACGTTCGGCGAGAACGACATCCGTGCGAACCTTCCGCGGTTCACCCCCGAGGCGCTGGCCAAGAACTTCGCCCTCGTCGACGCCGTCAAGCAGGTTGCGGCGCGCACGGGCGCAACACCGGGACAGATCGCCTTGGCCTGGCTCCTGGCGCAGCGCGAGTGGATGGTGCCGATTCCCGGCACCCGCCGCATCTCCCGGCTCGACGAGAACCTCGGCGCCACCGAAATCGAGCTCAGCGGCGACGATCTCGCCGAGCTCGACCGGGCGTCGGCGGCGGTCGACCTGACGGGCGACCGCTATCCCGAGGCGATGCAGCGCATGATTGATCGCTGAGCGTTCTCGTCAGGGTTCCTCGCTGGCCATGTACGGCACGACCAAGGGTCCCCCGGTGATCGGATCAGCGATCACGACCGAGTCGATGCCGAACACGTCGGAGACGGTCTGCACCGTCACCACCTCCTCGGGCGGTCCCTCGGCCACGACCTGACCGTCCTTCATCGCGATGAGGTGGGTGGCGTACCGAGCTGCATGGTTCAGGTCGTGAAGCACGGCCACCAGCGTGTGTCCGTCGGCGTGCAACCCGCGGAAGAGCTCCATGAGCTCGATCTGGTGGGCGATGTCGAGGAAGGTCGTGGGTTCGTCGAGCAGCAGGAGCGGGGTCTGCTGCGCCAGCACCATCGCGACCCAGACCCGTTGCCGCTGCCCGCCGGAGAGCTCGTCGACCAGGCGCGCGGACAAGTCGGTCAGGTGGGTCGCCTCCAGCGCCTCCGCCACGGCGATCTCGTCCTGGGCCGACCACTGCTGGAGCAGCTTCTGGTGCGGATAGCGTCCGCGTCCGACCAGGTCTGCGACCGAGATGCCGTCTGGTGAGATCGAGGTCTGCGGCAGCAGGCCGATACGCCGGGCGACCTCCTTGGCCCGGTACTGCGAGATCTCCTTGCCATCGAGGAGCACGGATCCCTCCCTGGGCGGCAGGAGACGCGACAGCGCCCGCAGCAGGGTCGACTTGCCGCAGGCATTGGGGCCGATGATGACGGTGAACGAGCCCGGCGGGATGTTGACGCTGAGCTCTTCGGAGATGATGCGCTTGTCGTAACCGATCGTGACCCGTTCGGCGCGCAGGTCCGTGGAGTCTGCGAGGACGGCTGGGGGCTTGGTCAGGGTGTGCACGACTGCACCTTCCAGGTAGGGGTCCATGAGGTCACCGCTTCCGGTACTCGCCGACGAGGAGCCAGAGCAGGTAGCTGCCACCGATCGAGACCGTGATGATGCCGACCGGCAGCTGGATGCCGATCGAGATGACGTCCGCGCCGGCCAGCAGCAGGGCACCGACGACGCCGGCAGGGATCAGGCCGATGCCCGGCGCACCCGTGATCCGACGAGCGATCTGTGGTGCGGCGAGGGCGATGAACGAGATGGGGCCGGCCGCGGCAGTCACCAGAGCGGTCAGCGCCACGCCGACGACGACCGCTCCCCAGCCGAAGCGGCTCGGTGCGCAGGCCCAACGCCTTCGCGGCGTCGTCGCCCATCTCGAGCTGCCGCATGCCCGGCCCAAGCATCAAGGTCAGCGGCACGAGGAGTGCCAAGATCGCGAACATCGGCCAGAACTGGTCGAAGCCGAGTCCGTTGAGCGACCCGGCCCCCCACGCCGCCGCGACCATCGCATCGGGCAGATCGGCCTTCAGCATCAGGTAGGAGTTGACCGAGCCGAGGACCGCACTGACACCGATGCCCATGATGATCAGCCGGAATCCTTCGACTCCGCCGCGGTAGGACAACCCGTAGACCAGTGCGGCCGTCAGGATCCCGCCGATCAGCGCACCGGCCGCGATGTCGCGATAGCCGACGCTTCCGGCGACCAGCATCACGAACAGGGCACCGGTGTAGGAGCCCGCCGAGAAGCCGATGATGTCGGGACTGCCCAAGGGGTTGCGGGTCAACGACTGGAAGAGGGCGCCGCTCATTCCCAGCGCCACGCCGCAGAACACGGCGAACAGCAGGCGAGGCAGCCGCCATTCGACGACCAGCATCTGCGTGCGCTGGTCACCGCGTCCGACCAACGCGGAGAAGACGTCGCGGATCGGGGTCGGCGATGCCCCTGTCGACAAGGTGTAGAGCCCGACCGCGACCACCAGGCCCAGGACGACGAGCCCGACGACAGCTGCTCGACGGTCGACGCGCAGCGAGATCGCGGGGCGCGCCCAGTGCAACGTCCACTGACGGCGGCCGTTGTCGACGGTCCGGGACCCCGTCACAGCCCGCTCACCGACTGGCGACGGGCGAGCAGGATCAGGATCGGGGCACCGACGACAGCCGTGACGAGCCCCACTCGAAGCTCGCCGCTGGGCAGGATGATCCTCCCGAGGATGTCGGCTGCCAGGAGCAGGACCGGCGACACGACCAGGGTGTAGGCGAAGATCCAGCGCTGGTCGGGGCCGACGAACCACCGCACGATGTGCGGCACCATGAGCCCGATGAACCCGATCGGCCCCGCGAGGGCCGTCGCACCGCCCGCGAGCAACGTGACGGCCAGGACGACCAGCACCCGGGTGCTCGCCACGCTGGCACCCAGCGAGCGTCCGACGTCATCGCCCATCGCCAGGGCGTTGAGAGGCTTGGCCACGACGAACGCCACCACGACACCCACGAAGAGGATGGGGGTGATCACCGCGATGATGTCCCACGACCGGCCGCCGATCGATCCGGCGCCCCAGAACCGCATGCTGTCGAACGCGGAAGGATTCTTCAGGCTGATGCCAGAGGCGATGCCGCCGAGCACAGCACTCATCGCGACACCGGCCAGCGTCATGCGCACCGGTGTCGCTGCGCCCCTGCCGACTGATCCGATGAGGTAGACCAGCACCGTCACGGCCGCCGCACCCAGCAGGGCGAACCACACGTAGGCGCCGACCGAGGTCAGGCCGAGGACGCCGACCGCGATGGTGACGAAGAAGCCGGCCCCCGCGTTGACGCCGAGGATGCCGGGTCAGCGAGCGGATTGCGGGTGAATGCCTGGATGAGCGCGCCGGAGAGCCCGAGAGCCGGGCCGACGACGAGGCCCACGACCGTCCGAGGAATCCGCAGCTCCCCAGATGATGAGGTGCTCGGTCGACCCGTCGGAGCCTGACAGAGCGCCCAGGACGGTGCCTGCCGAGAGTCCCCGCGCACCGATCATGATGCTGGCGATCGCGGTGAGCACCAGGACACCCACCGCGATCGCCAGCCCCGTCGTGCGCAGGGTCCGAGTCCTGACCAGCCCACGGTGGGCCTCCGAGCTCACCTGCTGCGGAGGCCGGACGGCCTCCGCCCGAATGCTCATGGACGCGCGATGACTTCCGTCAGCTGCGGCACGAGCTGATCGATCGTCCACGGGATGCTGAGCACGCTGACGTGCATCGTCGCCGAGGTGAGCCGATCATCGGTGAACCACAGGTCCTTGCCCTTCTTGATGGGCTCCCACTGAGCGAACAGCGCATTGCCGACGCTGCGGTCGATGTCGGCCTGCTCGCCGGCCCAACCGATGTAGATGTCGGCGTTGACGGTGTCGAGTTCTTCCAGGCTCACTCCGAACGTGAACGAGCCGCTCTTGTCCTTCTTCGCACCAGCGAGGACGTCCGGCGCGATGGTCAGACCGAGGTCCGAGACGAGCTTGACCCGCGGATCGGCGGGACTGTAGACGGCCGTCTGGGTTTCCCCTTCACGCATGTAGGTGCCGAAGATGAAGCTCACGTCCTTGAACTCGGGGTGGTCGACGGCGACCTGTGCCGTGGTTGCCTCGGCCTGCTTGATGAGCTCGGCGGCGCGTGCCGGACGTCCGAGCGCCTGTCCGACGCTGGTCGTCATGTTCTGCCACGAGCTGGGCTGCCACGGCTTGTAGTCGAAGGGCACCGTCGGCGCGATCTCGCTGAGCCGCTCGTAGTCCTCCTGGGAGAAGCCGGAGTATGGCGCCAAGATCACGTCGGGCGCGAGCTCGAGGATGTGCTCGAAGTCGACCTCCCCCGTCTCGGAGAAGAACACGTCGGTCTTGGGCGGAGTGTCGACCAGTGCGTCCAGGGCCTTGCGGGTCCACGGCAGGTAGCCCTCCTTGTCGCCACCGAAGTCCTGGGCAGCGATCGAGGTCGGCACGACTCCCAGCGCGAGGGCCGTGTCGGTGGACTCTGCATCCATCGTCAGGATCCGCTGAGGTTCGGACTTGATCGTGGTCTCGCCGAGCGCGTGCTTGATCGTGACGGGGAAGGCACCCTTCTCCGCCTGGCCGGCCGAGCTCGACGAATCGTCGGACTCGCTGTCGGACCCTTGGGAGCATGCGGTCAACGCGAGCATGGCGACGATCGCGAGGGCCGTGAGCCCCCGCTTTCGCTCGTGAGTCCGAGATGAAAGCAGACGCGTGCGGGACATGGTGCTCCTGTGGTCAAGTGCGGAAAGATGCGTAACCGGTGCCGCAGTAAGGGCAGGGTTACCTAAGGTTCAGCCTAGGACCGGGTGCTGCCGATGTGCGGACAGCCGATATCGCATTCGGGACATTCATGAACCGTCGCGAACGTCTCCTGGCGTGCAGCCCACCACGGTGCGAAATGCCGCCACGAAAGCGCTCGTCGTGCCGTAGCCGACGCGACGTCCGACCATGCTGACGCTCATGCCAGTGGCGAGCAGGCCGAGCGCAGAACGCATCCGCACCAACCTGCGCCACTGGGCGAAGCTTATCCCCAGATCGGCCGAGAACGTCCGGGTGATGGTGCGCGAGCTGAGGTTCAGCCTGCCTGCCCACTGCTCGAGCGAACGGTCGTCGGAGGGATCGTTCAGGACGCTGTCGACCAGCGACCGCAGGCGCGGGTCTTGCGGGACCGGCACGTCGAGGTCGAACGACCTCGCCAAGCTCAGCATGTCGATGCACACCTGCTGGGCGCGGAGCCTCTCGTCCTGAGGCATGTCGGTCGCGGCCAGGTGGACCAGCAGCTGCTGGACGGCCGGGTTGACCTTTACCGCGACCGGTCGATCCCACCCTCGCGTCCAGGACTCCGGCGAGAAGAACGTCGCCCGGAAGGCGACATTGCTCTCGACCTGGCCCTCGTGCACGACGCCGCGGGGAATCCACAGCCCCATGCCCGGCGGCACCGTCCACAGGCGATCATCGGCCAGCATCGTGACGACGCCGCGCTCGCACCAGAGCAGCTCGTGCTCGTCGTGGGTGTGGGGCTGCCAGCGCGTCTTCTCCTCGGTGTCGAACACACCCGTGGTGAGCAGGAAGTCGTCGGGGACCGCTCGCGGCACCTCTGCTTGGTCGAGCACCAGATCGTCGAGCCCCGACGTAGCCATCAGCGTCACAGCACAACCTCCAGAAATTCTGTAAGGCTTACCTTAGTTGATGGCGTTGTGCTGCCATGGCCGGGCTGTCGCGGCCAGCTGTCTCAAACCCGATACGAGTTGTCCACTGGCGTCCTTGTGGCCCCACGAGAACCCTCCCTAGGCTCCGGGACATGCCCTCCGAACCGGCCGCTCCGATCGTTCCCACGACGTCTGGGCAGGCGCTGCTCCACGGCTCGTTCCGCGAGGGACGAGGTCGTCAGCTCGCGGGAGCCACGACGGCTCGGATGCTCCACCAGGTGGCAGAAGCCCTCGTGCCGGTCGCGATCGGTGTCACGGTCGACCAAGCCATCGCGCCGCACGACCCCCTGGCCCTGGTGTGGTGCCTGGCTGCCATCACGGCGCTCTTCCTGGTCCTGACGACCAGCTGGCGGATGGGGACCCGGCTCAGCACGAGCGTGTTCTGCTTCGGCGAGCACGCCTTGCGGCAGCTGCTGGCCGCCAAGGTCCTGCACCCGCTGCACAGCGGCACCGGTCGAGGACCCGGCCGGGTGCTGAGCATCTCGACGTCCGACACCCGTCATACCGCGGGACTCTCCTGGGTCATCGTCGAGCAGCTCAGCGCCCTGGCCGCCCTGCTGACCGCGACCGTCTCGCTGCTGCTCATCTCGTGGCAGCTCGGAGCCACGGTCATCGTGGCCACAGCAGCGTTCATGGCAGCGATGCACTTCGTCACCGCGCCGCTCGAACGTCGCGTGCTGCACCAGCAGGCGGCCGCTGCCGAGGCCGCTCACGTCGCGGCCGACCTGATCACCGGGCTGCGAGTCCTGAAGGGCATCGGTGCCGTGGACACTGCCTCGACTCGCTTCCACCAGGTCAGCCGCTCCTCGCTCGACGCATCGCTGTCGATGGTGCGGGCCAGGGCACTGTTCAACGGCGTCTCGCTCGGCCTGTCGGGCGCCTTCGTCGCGGCGATCGCCTGGCTCTCCGCATCGATGGCAGCCAGCGGGAGCATCAGCGTCGGTCAGCTGATCACGGTCGTCGGCCTCGCGCAGTTCATCAAGGATCCGATGACGACGCTCGCCTTCCTCAGCGCCGAGGTGCGCGAGAAGCGCGCCGTGGCCGGCCGCCTGTCGGCGATCCTCGCCGAGGACGACGACCTCGACCAAGGTGCGGGCGACCGCTTGGTCGCACGGCCCGCCTCAGAGGGCGACCTGGTCAGGTTCACGATCCAGAGCCGCGACGACACGTCACGAACCGTGACCGTCGCCCCCGGCGCGGTGATCGGCATCGCAGCAGGACCGAGAACCGCACAGCGACTCGTCGACCTGCTCGCCTACCGACGACCGCTGTCTCGTGGCGAGCTGCTCGTGCGCGGTCGCGATGCCATCGACCTGGGGCCTGAGGAGGTGGCCCGGCAGGTCTTCGTGTCCCATCACGGGGCAGCGGTCTTCTCGGCCAGCGTCCGCGACAACCTCGCGGCCGTCTCGGTCGACGACGACCTCGTCGCCGCTGCCGCGCTCGACGAGGTGCTGGAGCATCTCCCCCGCGGCCTCGACTCGACGATCGGCGAGCACGGACGGACCCTGTCGGGCGGGCAGCGCCAGCGACTGCTGCTGAGCCGGGCGCTGCACCAGCCCCAGGCGGTGCTGGTGCTGCACGAACCCACATCGGCGGTCGACTCGGTCACCGAGGCGCGCATCGCCGATGCGTTGGAGCACCTCCACGGACGCACCATGGTGCTGATCACCACGAGCCCAGCACTGCTGGCGATCTGCCACGACATCATCGACCTCGAAGGCCTCCCGAGTCATGCCTGCGCTGCCCGGAACCGACCCCAGCCGCCACCCACCACCTTCCGGTGGCAGACACCAGGACGACCTGGCGTCACGCGATGCGCGTCTTCGGCCGTCGCAAGCCGATGCTCGTCCTCCTGCTGGCCACCCTGCTGGCTGGTTCGTCCGCCGGGCTGGCGGTTCCTGCGCTCCTGGGATGGATGGTCGATGCCGTGGACCGCGGCAACCCACCGGCCACTCTGGCCTGGGGTGCCGCTGCCCTGCTCACCGCAGGCTTCCTCACGGCGGTGCTCAGCAGCGCCAGCACCATCACGATGGCGCACATCGGCCAGAACGGTCTCGCCGACCTGCGCGAAGAGGTGTTCGCCACCGCGACGGCTCGGCCGTCCGAGACCCTGGAACGGGCAGGTTCGGGAGACCTCCTCTCACGGGTCTCGCACGACGTCGAGGTCGTCAACGAGGCCATCGGATCGATCCTGCCGACCTTCATGTCAGCGGCGTTCACGGTGGCGCTGACGATGGCGGGGCTGGGGGCGATCGATCCTCGTTTCGCACTCGCGGCGCTGCTGAGCACCCCCATCCACTGGTTCGCACTGCGTCGGTTCCTGCGGGCCTCGGGGCCGCTGTACCGCGAGGTGCGGGTGGCCGAGTCCGAGCGCGGCCAGCGCCTGCTCGAGGCGACTGCAGGCGCTGACACCGTGCGGGCCCTCGGCCACTCCCAGCAGCACCTGGCACGCATCGGACGTTCTTCGGTCAGGGCCATCAGGCTGGTGCTGTCGACCGTGGTGGTCCGCACCCGGTTCCAAGGGCGCCTCAACATCGCCGAGCTGGTTGGCCTGTGCTCGATCCTCGGTGTCGGCTACTGGCTGGTCGGCAACGGATCGGTGAGCGTCGGTGCGGCGACCGCGGCAGCACTGTTCTTCCACCGCCTGTTCGGACCCATCGGCGCGATCCTCATGAACATCGACGATCTCCAGCTGGCTGGCGCGGGCCTGTCCCGGCTCGTCGGCATCATCGATGGCGCGTCAGGCCTCGATCCGTCGTCCGCCCCGGGGCCCGCCCGGACGGCGCACTCCGATCGAGCATCGGGGATCGAGCTGCGCGGAGTCAGTGCCGGATACCTGCCGGGCAAGGACGTGCTGACCGGGCTGGACCTGCACCTGCGAGCCGGTGAGCACGTCACCCTCGTGGGCGCCAGCGGAGCCGGAAAGACGACCCTGGCCCGTGTCATCGCCGGCAGCCTGCAACCAACCGCCGGAACTGTCAGCTGGCACGGCGTCCCGTACGGATCAGCCCACGACGCCCCCGGCCTGGGGCGCAGCAGCATCCTTGTCAGCCAGGACGTGCACGTCTTCTCCGGCACGATCGCCGACAACCTGAGGCTCGCAGCTCCTGGAGCGAGCGACGACGCACTGCACGCAGCCCTGACCGCGGCGGGTGCCGACTGGGTCGCCGAGCTTCCCGCACGGACTCGCGACTCTCGTCGGCGGTGGCGGACTGGAGCCACCGGCGACCGGGCACAGCACCTCGCCCTGGTGCGGGCACTTCTCAGTGACCAGCCCGTCGTCGTCCTCGACGAGGCCACCGCAGAGGACGGTTCGATGTCGTCGCACGTTCTCGAGCAGGCCGCCGTCACGGTCGCCCGCAACCGTACGACCGTCAGCGTCGCGCACCGGTTGAGCCAGCAAGCCGCGGCGACCGGATCCTCGTCATGGAACACGGCATCGTGATCGAGGACGGGCACCACGACGGCTGCTGGAGCGCGACGGTCACTATGCGCACCTGTGGCGCGCGTGGGCGCAGGACCGTTCCTCGATCGCCCGAAGCCGCCGCACCTGAGGCACTACTCACCCCAAACAGCACCCATGACGGGCTTGGCGCGCCTAGTGTGATCAGCACACTCCCCCGCTCACGACCCCACTCCCACTCCCGACTCCCGGAACCTGGGCATGTCTGATTCACAACTCCTGATAGCGCTGCTCGTCAGTACAGCGCCGCTGCTCTGCGTCGGCGTGTGGTCATGGACGCGCGACCACACGTCGTACGTCGGTCGGCTGCTGCTGTTCGGCATGACGGCGACCGTCGTGTGGGCGTTCTCGCTCGGCCTGCTCGTCGAGTCCGGCGACTCGATCGTGTTCGGCCTGATCTGGCTGCCGTCGGTGACACTCACCGCCACGGCGATCTTCCTGCTGGCCAAGGTCGCCAACGACCCAGCCTGGCGACCCGGCCGATGGTTCGCGGTCGCCGTCGCCGTCGAGTGCCTCACCTCCGCGGCGCTGACCGCGACCAACGACCGACACCACCTGGTCTCGCAGGACCTCGCGAGCTCGCACATCGAGTACGCGTGGGGTTTCGGCTTCCACGTCCTGTTCTGCTTCATGCTGCTGAGCCTCGCCGGTCTCGAGATGAGCCGCAGGACCTCCGACCCGTCCCCGTGGATACGCAGCTTCGCGGTCCTCGTCATGACCTTGGTCGTCGCGACCTGCACGGTGCAGGTCCTGCAGATCCGCATCAGCCAGACCTTCGCGGCCATCGCGCTGATCGCCTTCGCCTTCGCGGCTCATCGGGGCGGGCTGGGCACCGCGATCCTGCCCTCGCGCAGGCCTTCGACCCCAACGACCCGGTGACCGGCGTGCTCAGCAGGCGGTCGATCGAGCAGCACCTCACCCGGCTCGCCGGCCGCCGCCCCGAGCTGTGCCACGTGCTGGTCGTCGACGTCGACCGGTTCAAGGGCGTCAACGACAGCTTCGGCCACCTTGCCGGCGACCAGGTGCTCGCAGCCGTGGCCACCCGGCTCTGCGGGCACGATCCGCGGCTGACGCTCGGACGCTGGGGAGGAGACGAGTTCGTCGGTGTCCTGCGCGGTCTCGGCGCTGACGAAGTCGGCCTGATCGCCGACGACCTGACGGCTGCCTGCGCGTCATCGCCGGTCGCCGTCGCCGATGACACGCACGTGGCGATCTCGGTCAGCATCGGGGTCGCGCCGTGCGACGGCGATGACTGGCACGCCTGGGTCGCGAAGGCCGATGCAGCCATGTACGCGCGCAAGGACCGGGGCAGCGAAGACACCACCTGGTACGACCGCCGCCGCTGACCATGGGTGACGCTGCTAGATTGCCGATGCCAGTCAACTCAGCAATGAGCCAGGGAACCCGGTGAGAATCCGGGACTGACGCGCAGCGGTGAGGGCGACGGGCGGAGCAACGAGGCCACTGGACCAACCGGTCTGGGAAGGCGCGCCGTCCGGATGACCCCGAGTCCGAAGACCTGCTGGCCGCAGACATCCGTCTGTGTCACCCGCCCACCAGGCTTCGCGCAAGAGCCTCCGGACTCGAAAGAGACCCAGATGACGACCTCCCGTCGCACCACCCTGTTCCCTGCCCTCCTGACTGTCGCAGCGCTCTGCCTGGCCGCCTGCGGCGGAGCACCCGACTCGGAGAAGGCCACCGCGGCCGACTCGGCCGACTACCCCGTGAAGGCCACGGCTTGCGGCTTCACCAGCACGATCGATGCGAAGCCACAGCGTGCCGTGACGATGAACCAGGGCGCCACCGAGGTGGCCCTCGCCCTGGGACTCCAGGACCAGCTCGTCGGCACGGCCTACCTCGACGACTCGGTGCCCGACAAGTGGAAGACCGCCTATGACTCGGTCGACGTCCTGTCGAAGGAGTACCCGGACCACGAGACCCTCCTTGCGGCGCGGCCCGACTTCGTCTATGCCTCCTACATCAGCGCCTTCGACAAAGAGGTGGCCGGAGCTCCTGCCGAGCTCGCGCGAAGCTCGACATCGGTTCGTACAACTCGCCCCTCGGCTGTGGTGACGACAGCCTTCCCGAGCTCTCGTTCGACACCGTGTGGGACGAGATCGACACTGTCGCGACGATCTTCGGTGTCCCGGACCGGGCAGCGACCATCCGTGCCGAGCAGAAGAAGCTGCTCGACGGCCTCGCCCAGCAGAAGGCCGGCGACGGGGTCGACGTGTTCTGGTTCGACTCCGGTGACAAGACCGCACTCGCCGGGGCCGGAGAGGGCGGCCCGCAGCTGATCCTCGACGCCGTCGGGGCCACCAACCTGTTCGCCGACCTCAAGGGCGGCTGGGCCGACGTCAGCTGGGAGAAGGTCGTCGCAGCCGATCCCGACGTCATCGTGCTCGGCGACGCCAGCTGGTCGTCGGCCGCCGACAAGATCGCCTTCCTGCAGAAAGACCCCGCACTGAGCAAGCTCGAAGCCGTCAAGGAGAAGCGGTTCGTGGTGCTGCCCTACTCGGAGAGCACGCCGGGCGTCCGTCTCGCCGACGGCGCCCAGACAGTCTCAGACGGACTCGCCGCACTCGACCTCGGCTGATGCACCAGCAGCAGAACCGACCGCGGCCGACCATGGCAGCGGGTGCGGCTGCGCCGTTCGTGCTGCTGCTCGTCGCCCTGGCCGCGACGATGGTCATCGCCCTGGGGATCGGCGCCGTCTCGATCCCCGTCGGGACGGTCGTCGACGTCGTCCTGCAGCGTCTGGGGCTCGGCGTCGACGTGCCGCTCCTGGACGATCAGATCGTGTGGCAGCTGCGGATGCCGCGGATCCTCGGTGCCGCTGCCACCGGCGCCGGCCTCGCGATCTGCGGCGCCGTGCTGCAGTCGCTGACCCGCAACGACCTCGCCGACCCGTACCTGCTCGGCATCTCCGGCGGTGCCACGGTCGGCGCCGTCAGCGTCATCGTGCTCGGGGTCAGCGTCGCGGGCCTGATCTCGGCCGCCATGATCACGCTGGGCGCGTTCACCGGTGCGCTGGCGTCCTTGGTGCTGGTCCTCGTCCTGGCGACCGGACGGTCCGGTGCGCTGCCACCGGCCCGCACCGTGCTGGCGGGTGTCGCGATCGGCCAGATCTGCGCCGCCTACACGTCGTTCGTCGTGATCATGAGCGGCGACCACGACGCCGCTCGCCGGGTGCTGCAGCTGGACGCTGGGATCATTGGCCGGCCTGCGCTGGAGCTCGGCCCTGTTCCTGTGCGTCGTCGCGCTGCTGGCCGTCGTCCTGATCATGGCCTTCGCTGCCGACCTCGATGCCTTCGCGTTCGGAGAGGCTTCGGCCGGCTCGCTCGGCGTGTCGATCACGACCACCCGCTGGACCCTGCTGATCGGGACCGCGCTGCTGACTGCGTCGCTCGTCGCGTTCACCGGGGCGATCGGCTTCGTCGGTCTGGTCGTGCCGCACGTCGTCCGGCTCGTGTGGGGTCCGCTGCACCGCCGGCTGCTCCCGCTCAGCGCGCTCGTCGGGGCCATCCTGCTCGTCTGGGCCGACACCATCGCGCGGTCCCTCGTGTCGGGGCAGGAGATCCCCATCGGCGTCGTCACCGCGGTGATGGGTGCCCCCGTCTTCGCCTGGCTCCTGCGGCGCGAAGGGCGTGAGGCATGAGAGTCGCCGTGGACGATGTCACGTGGGGAGTCAAGGACCTGACGATCCTGCACGACGTGACTGCCGACTTTCCGGCCGGCAGCGTCACCGGTCTGATCGGCCCCAACGGCTCTGGCAAGACCTCCTTGCTGCATGTCACGGCCGGACTGCGCCGCCCCACCCGAGGCACCGTCAGGGTCGCCGACGAGGATGTGCACGCCTGGTCGGCCCGCACCCGTGCGCGCCGCATCGCGCTGCTCGAGCAGCACTCGTCGACGTCTCTCGACCTGACGGTCCGTCAAGTCGTCGAGCTCGGTCGTATCCCGCACCGGGGCCGGTGGCCGGGGCGACTCGACGAAGGCAGCGCGCAGATCGAGCAGGCCCTCAAGGCCGGTCGGGTCGACGATCTCGCCGATCGCAGGTGGCAGACGCTGTCCGGTGGTGAGCGGCAGCGTGTCCAGCTGGCCCGGGCGCTCGCGCAGGAACCGTCGCTGCTGATGCTCGACGAGCCGACCAACCATCTCGATCTGCGGCACCAGATCGACTTCTTGTCGACCGTGCGGGATCTCGGCATCACGACGATCGCCGCACTGCACGACCTCGACCTGGCGGCCGCGTTCTGCGACCGGCTCGTCGTGATGCGTGGTGGACACGTCGTGGCGAGCGGGCCGGTCGAGTCCGTCCTGACTGCCGAGCTCGTCAACGACGTGTACGGCGTCCGCACCACGATCGAGCAACATCCCACCGCGAATCGATGGAACGTCGTGTGGCACCGATGAGGCGGGTCGTGCTCGTCGGCATGTCGATCACCGAGGCCAATCAGCGTGACGCTCTCCACGCGCGTGCCAGCGCCGAGGGAGCGAGCGTGGCCTTCCTGCAGGTCGGAGAACCCTCGTTGGTCGCCGAGCTCACCCGGTTGACCGACACCGGCGCGACGCACATCCACCTCGAGGCTGTCGATCTCGGCACACGTCGCACCGCACGTTCGTGGCTTCGACGGGTGGCAGCCCACTGGCTGCGCCAACGTGACGACAGCCCCGTCGTCACGATCGGCGAGTCAGAGGTCACCGGCACCGAAGCGCCTCTGGTCTCGCCGGCCTGGCAGGACGTGCCGTCGCACGCCCGCCACGTCCTGGTGTGCCGCGGACCGCGGTGCTCAGCTCGAGGCGCCGACCGGACATCAGCGACGATCGACCTGTCCTTGAACGAGCTGGGGCTCGGCGATGACGACGTCCTGGTCACCCAGACCGGTTGCCTGTTCCCGTGCAACAACGCCCCGGTGGTCGTGGTCCATCCCGATGACGTCTGGTACGGATCGGTCGACGAGGCAGCGGCCCGGCGCATCGTCGTCGAGCACCTGCAGGACGGTGCACCCGTTGCCGACCACAGACTGCCGCGTAGCCCCGGTCGACCGGGCTGACACTGCCCCGCCGTGCTCGAGCTGGCGAGCTTACTTCGCCCGAAGGATCCGGGTCGACGGCTCTTGCCCTTGACCGCACCGCCACCGGAGTAGACGATCCGCAAGGTGTGCTTGCCCTTCTTGATCGTGATCATGCCGATCGGCGCAGACACACCCTTCGCCTTGATCACGACGATGGCCTTGGCGTTCGCGCGCGGATGTACCTCGCTCTCTGCAGGCCTCATCGATCCGGCCCAGTTGCCTGACTCCCTGACGCTCGACATCCTCCGCGGTGTGGCTCGGGGCAAGAGCAATCGCGAGCTGGCGCTCGAGCTGCACATCTCGGTACGAACGCTGTGCCGCACCCTGGCCGCGGTGCGCGAGCTGTGGCGTGTCGAGGCCACGATCGAGGCCGTCGTCATCGCGGCCCGACTGGGCCTGATCTGAACGTGCAGCGAACATGCAGCGGCGGCCATGGCAGCAGGACGAGCGTCCTGTACGGATAGTCGTCTTGCCTCCAGGCGGAGACAAGACGACTATCGCCGACTGACGGGCTGGTCGATCGCGCCCAGCAGCCAGGCCAGGTCCTTGACATTCCCGAACAGCTGCAGGACACCGGTCTCGCCTAGGTAGTCATTGCCCACGGTCTTCGTGCCAAACACCGTCTCCGCCTCGGCAACCGGCACAAGCGGCGGCAGCTGATACGCATCAGTCTGACCGTTCCGGTAGTAGTCGGTGACGGGCGCAACAATCGAATCGGGCACGGCGAAGTCCTTCGTCAGCACTGCCTCCGGGATCAGGGTCTGGAACGGCACGTCCACACCGTCCTTGATCGCTGCCGCCATCGCCATCAGGTACTGCCCCCAGTGCGAGACGAACATATCGCCCTGCGCGACCCAACGCGGGTTGTCACGCAGCTGCTTGAGCGCCTCTTCAGAACCCCCGAGACCCGCCGTGTAGGTTCGATCGGCGCGGCCAGCCTGCTCGACCGCCTGCCACGCGCCGAGGGTCGAGTCATCCGCGACGGAGTAGAGGATCAGGTTGCGTTCCTTGGGGATTCCCGACAAGGCGCGACGTACTGCGTCATAGGACGGGGCGCGCTGCGCCTGACCGTCGACCTGAACCATCGACGACCCGATGCTCGCGGTTGTGGTCTTCAGGTCGCCGACGTTTTCGATCGTCTCCAGACCCGGAACCCAGTTGGTGATCTCCTGATAGAAGTAGGCGTTGCAGTTGTTGATCTGCTCGCCGAAGCTCGGCGCGTTGACCAGCAGCACTGTCGTGTCGTCCCCTGTCCAGCCTTCTTCCTTAGCAACGGTGCCAACGGCCTTGGCAGAGTCCGTGCACAGCGAGGATTGCTCAGGTTGAACCACGAGCAGTAGTCCTTGCCAGGGGTGTTGACCGCAATGCACGGAATGCCTGCCTGCTTGTACATCCGCTCGATCGATCCGTAGACCCCTTCGATCGGGTTGTACGAGAAGACGAAGTCGGGCTTCGCCTGGGTGATCAGACGCGCGTTCTGTGACACCGTTGCGGCATCCAGCTTGTTGTCGTAGGTCTCCAGCGAGACGCCAGTCCTCTTCGCTGCCGACTTCACACTGTCACGCATCGTGACGTAGAGCGGTGCCGCATCCGTCGCATTCGTGTAGGCCATCGACAGTCCTGCCACCGGGTTGTCGATGGCACCGGCATCAGCATCGTCCAGATCGTCGCCACCGCTTCCACAGGCTGCTAGGACGATCAGGGACAGCGCGCTGGCGAGCATCGCGGCAGCACGGCGAGGAGCGCGGCGACTCCGGGGTGGGCGTATGGGCAGCATGATTCCTCCAAGGGGTGGTGGGATAGACATGAGGGGAAGCGTGTAGTCGGTCGCGAGCAGCCCACCCGATCAGGCGATGCTGCGCATCGCCGTCGCGCGCACGCGACTGAAACCGACCGCAACGAGCAGGACAGCGCCCGTCGCCATCTGCTGGTAGAAGGTCGAGACGTGCATCAAGGTCAGCCCGTTCGCAAGCACACCGAGCACGAGGACGCCAGCTGCGGTGCCAAGAGCGCCGCCAGCCCCGCCGAGCAGAGATCCGCCGCCCAAGACAACCGCCGCGACGGACAGCAATGCTGCATCGCTGCCCAAGTTTCCGTCGCCGGCCAACAACTGACTGGCAAGAATGACCCCGCCCAATGCCGCGAGCGACCCGCTCAGGACATACGTGCTCGTGGCCAGAGCGTCGACACGCATTCCGGCCAGACGGCTGGCCTCCCGATTGCCGCCCAGCGCGTACAGTGCACGCCCATATGTCGTGTAGCGGAGCACCAATGCCAGCACCACCGTCGCCGTCGCCGCGAGCCATACCTGGTTCGGGACCCAGAACAGGTTGGTCTCCGCCATGAACCCTGCTGACACGTTGTCGATCGGGACGCTCTGCCCGTCGACGATGGTGAACGCCAGACCGCCAGCTATCGACAAGGTCCCGAGCGTCGTGATCAGCGGATTGATTCCGCCCCACGTGACGATGATCCCGTTCACGGCACCCACGACGCCGCCCACGAGGACAGCCGCGACGATGGCAAGGACGATCGCCATGTCGCTGTTGACGAGGGACGCGAAGATCACGGCGGACAGCGGCGCCACGCCGGCGACCGAGAGATCAAAACCTCCGGCAATGACGACCAGCGTCTGCCCGAGCGAGACGACACCGATGAAGGCGATACTGGTCAAGATGCCCTCGACGTTGTCGCCCGTGAGGAACCGCGGTGTCAACGATGCGAACACCAGCACCAGCACGATGAGAAACGCTGCAATACCGAACGATTGGATGAGATGAGATCGGACGCGAGAAGCTGCTCCGGCGGCAGCCTCTGCGGACGTCGCATCCGGCCTCGGCACGGGCGAGCTGGTGGACAGGTGCTCTTCGTGAGTCTCGATGGTCACGTGGATCTCCTAGGCTGCAGCGTGGTGGACGGCGTTGTCTTGAGTGATGTCGACGCCGGTGAGCTCCGCGACGATCTCGCCGTCGCGGATGATCAGCAGACGATCGCTGACGTCGACGGCCTCTTCGACGTCAGAGGTCACGACGAGGACGGCCGTACCGGAATCAGTCAGCTCGCGCAACGTCTCGTGGATCTCATGTCGTGCGCCGATATCGACGCCTCTGGTCGGCTCATGCACGACCAGCACGGCCGGCTCGGCAGCAAGTCGACTGGCCAACAGCACCTTCTGCTGGTTGCCTCCCGATAGCTGCCCGACCGGCTGAGCCAACGATGAGTACCGCAGGCGGAAACGTGTCGAGTACTCGTGTGCCACCCGAGATTCGTCGGCAGTGCGGATCACTCCCCACCGAGCCAGCTTCTTCAGCACGAGCATGGCCGACGACGTGCGGATCGACTGTCCCAGGACGAGCCCATCTCGTTTGCGATCGGCCGGCACGTAGGCGATACCGCATGCGATCGCGTCACGAGGGCTTCTGAACACGGAGCGGCTCGTGCCACCGAGAGTGACGGTGCCGCTCAGCCGCGGAGCCCGGCCGCCGAGGCCGCTGGCCAGCAGCTCCGAACCCGAGCCACGGATACCGTAGACCCCGAGCACCTCACCATGACGTAGCTCGATCGAGAAGTCACGGAGGCCTGGGCGCCCCGGTGCCTGCCATCCGTCGAGACTCATGATGGTTCTACCGATGGTTCTCGACGAGTCGCGTGCCAGCTGCGGAACGGCGTCCGTGCCCAGCATCTGTTGGATGAACTCTGCCTTCGTCGTGGTCGCCGGTGACTGCGAGAACACCAGCTGCCCGTCTCTGAACACGTCGATCCGATCGGCATGCCTGCTGATCTGGTCCAGATGGTGGGAGATGATCACGACTCCGATGCCCTGGTGCCGCAGCTCGGCCAGTGCCCGGTACAGGTTGGTGGCCTCATCCTCGGTCAGAGCCGCGGTCGGCTCGTCCAGGATCAGCAGGCGGGACTTGCGCCCGAGCGCCTTGACCAGCTCGACCATCTGCTGCTCGGAGACGCCGAGCTGCGACATCGTGGCAGTCGGTTCGACCCACATGCCGAACTCGCGCATCAGGCTTGCCGCGGCCTTCTCGATACGCGCACGGCTGGTGAAGCCACGGCGTCCCGGCAGACGGTTCAGCATGATGTTCTCGGCGACGGTCAGACCCGGCACGTAGGCCAGCTCCTGGGGAATCAGGGCGACACCATGCTGCAAGGCGTCACGCGGCGAAGCGAACGACACGTGCTTGCCCACCATGACGATGCCGCCACCGTCAGACGTCTCGATGCCGGTCAGAACCTTCGCGAAAGTCGATTTGCCTGCACCGTTCTCACCGATCACCGCGACGCACTCGCCCGCAGCGATCGTGAACGTCGTCGGCTTGAGGGCGAGGTTGCGACCATAGCGCTTGGAGACACCTTGGGCTGCGAGGAGCGGGGTTTCTGACGGTAGTTCTGTTGCGACCACGACAGGTCCTTCCGAGTACCGGCCGGCACGGTGCCGGGGCGTCCTGTTGAGCGTAGTTAGAGGTTTTGGCCTGCAATATCGGTCAAAATGCGTATTTCGCACCCCGCCCTGATCGGCACCGGCCCCCCGTCGGGCGCGATCAGCTGTCGCGTCGCGCGACGAACGCCCTCACGACGTTCTCCGTCATCTGTGACACACCGTTGCGAGTGTCGTCGTGCAGCAACGAGCCCGACCAGGCGATCGATCCGGTCGAGAACACTTCTCCGCCGCCCGGCGTCGTGAAGTACACGATGTCCGCACGCACCTCGGGGTCTTGCTGCCCTCCGCCGTGATCGGGCAGGTTCATCGCGATCTCCTCGACCACACGCTGGTAGAAGTTGGAGTGCCGCCCGCTCGATGTCGCCAGCACTGCCGCATGGTGCGGGGTGCCGAGTGCCCGGTCGACCCGGTCGACCTCGTCACCAGCGGCGCCACCCATGACCGCCCCGTACGCGCCGATCGGATCTTCGTCGACCTTGTCGAAGATCCAGGCGTGCTCTGGGGCTGACGCCACCTCGAGACGGTCGTACGGCTCCGACCTGCCCCATCCTTGTGCCGCGAAGCCGACACCTGCGAGCGCCTGGGGCGCACGTCCACGATGACGCCACAGCCCGCCCGGCAGACCGGTCGACATGAGTGAGACCTCCCCGGGATAGGACTCCCAACACCGCACGCCTGCCATACCGCGTCTGATCTCGACGACAAGCGGATCGTCACTCAGTACGCCGGTGACCCAGTACCACCCGTTGCCGCCCAGATACATGAGCCCCCCACCGTTGTCGCGATACTCGGTCAAGGCGTCCAACATCTCCTCGGAGGTGTACTCCGGATGCGATCCCGAGATGACCGCCGAGTAGTCCGCGATGTACGCCGCCCCTCTGGCATGAAGCTCCTGATCGGTGATGACATCGACGTCGATGCCCCGTCTGGCACACCATTCGATGAGGTACATGTCCGCCGAGAACGCCCGTCCGGCGTTGAGCAGCCACATGCGGTAGCCGCGTCGCATGTTGACGATGTGGCGCCGTCCCGCCGACAGCATGACCCCACTGCCGTCGGTGTGGTGGTCGTACATCGACAGCCCGAACGAGGTATCGCCGACATGAGCCAGGTCCTCCGCCGAGATCGAGACGTCCTGATCGGTCATGGCGCTGGCATCGAGACCGCTGAACAGGGCCTCGTTCGCATAGGCCAGATAGGTGAACGTTGGCAGGACGACAGCGACCTTGTGCCGCTCGTCGCCGACGCGCGGCACGACCGTGATCGGCACTGTGTCCGATCCGCTCCCGCTCTCGACGACAATGCCGTAGACGCCGCTCTCGAGATCGTCCGGCAGGGTTGCTTGCACTGTTTGCTGCCACCCTGCGTCCACGAGGTCGGTGGAGTGGAAGTGCGCGGCCGCGTACTCGTCGGGAGCCGCGTTGAACTCCAGCACCCGGCCCGTGAACAATCGGCCGGTCACTCCACGGGACGGGCCGTTCACCAGGCGTCCGACAGGCTGTCCTGGCGCGAGGGGGATGGCAGCGGTCGGGTCGCCACCATGACGGAAGGCCAGGTCCCATCCCGCGACCAGCGGTAGATCAGCAAGGTCGAGCGTCCCGCGCGCGATGGCCTGGACCTGGCGGTCGTCCAAGGCGGAGGCCAGCACGAATGGCCGCTCTATCTTGCCGGTGAAGTGCTGCTCGGCCGTTCCTCTCGCGCAGCCGCCGTCGGTCTCTACACGCGTTACTCCTCTGGCTCCAACAGTGACCGGGCCAGTGAGATCGATCTCGCGCTCGCTGACAGCTTTCCGGCTGTGCGTATGAATGCCGCGCAGCTCGGACAACGGCACCGCTGTCACGCTCGCCTCGGTTCGGTCGATCTGCGCCACCACCAGGTGCCATTCGTGACCGACGAGCCGCTGTCCGGTCACCAGGGTCTCGCCGCTCTCGAGGACCGGCCTGCCGTCGTGCAGCTGTAGTGCGAGACCTCCGGCGGACACGAGCGTCTGAACCGGGGACGCCGCCATGTCGCCTGACCAGACAAACGCCCCGAACGACAGGCTTGTGGTGGCGGACGGAGCATCTATCCCTGGGAGCCCGTGCAGGAACGAGCCAACACAGGTGGCCTGGGGCGCGACTTGGTACGACCCCGCTGCCTCCCACGCCACGTCGTCGTCGAGCGTCGTGTCCGTCGCGCTGGAGCTGCGCATCCGGATGAGGCGAACGTCGATCGGGCCGACGGCGTCGACGTGAAGACTGAGACGCCCGCCCCGCTCGTACGAGAAGCGATCGGTGTAGGCCCGGACAGGTAGCGATGCCATGAGTTCTCCTGGTCTCGTGATGTGGTGATGGTCAGACGGGTCCGGCCGCGAGATACCCACCGTCGACCGGCAGGTTGACTCCGTGGACGTAGTCGGCGAGCGGTGAGGACAAGAACAGGACGGCGTCCGCGATCTGCTCCGGACTGGCCCACACCCGGGCGGGGACCGCAGCAGCGATCGCGGCCTTGGTCTCGGCGTCGTAGATCTGCGTCAGCTCCGTGTCGGTGAACCCCGGCAGGACGGAATTGACGTTGATCCCGCGGGCCGCGTTGTCGAGGGCAAGCTGGCGGGTCAGATTGATCCACAGCCCCTTCGACGCACAGTAGGCAGCGAACCCGGGGTTGCCGACCATGCCCGAGACAGAGCCGACGATGACGACCTTGCCAGTCCGTCCTTCGCTGGCCATGTGCCGGATGGACTCGCGTGCGCAGTAGAAGATTCCGTCGACGTTGACGTCCATGTGTCGGCGCCAGTGCGCCTCATCGCTGTCCTCCGCCGACGCTGGCTCGATGACAGCCGCACTGAGCACGGCAATGTCGAACCCCCCACCGGCAATGATCTCGTCGAACAACCGCACGGTGTCGTCATGCCGAGAGATGTCGAGCGCGCGGTGAGTGATCCGCGCCGAGACATCTGCGGGGCCAGCGAACGCTGCTGTGTGCTCGCGCCGGGACACCGTGACGACGTCGGCACCTGCCTGCGCCAACGCGTAGGCCGAGGCCCGCCCGATGCCAGTGGCACCGCCCACGACAACTGCCCGCTTGCCGTGCAGGTCGATGTTTCTCATCACGTGTCCTTCCTGATCGGTCGACCTGCGAGCCGTCTCGCGGGTTCGCCCGTGGTCGCCGAGTCTAAGAACGCCGAGCCGACGCGCCTATCGGTCGGAATACGTATCTCGACCCAGGAGCCGATGCTCAAGAAGATGACCAGATCGATTTACGGTAGAAACATTAGTCCTATAGATTGGGTGACGTGGATCACCTTTCAGAACACGACACGTTGACCGTCGCTTCCGAGACGCGCACCTCCGTCCGGTGCCGACACCTGGCCGAGATCATCCTGCTTCGCTCGCAGGCAGACGCCGTCGGCCTCATGGGCATCTCCCCCGTCGACGGCACACACTTCCCGATGCTCAATGCCAACTACGCACCAGAGACCTTTCAGCACCACTCCTCGAGCCGGTACGTCAAGGGGCAGCCAGGAGTCCGGCAGATCCTTGGACGCCCCGGCATCATCCACTGCTGGGAGGACATACCCCACTTTCGCGGGAGCTTCGAGGCCACGACGGTCTACCAGCCGGCCGGCTACAACAACGGGATGTCACTCGTCCTCGCGGCGTCCTCCGGCCTCCCCGTCGGCGTGCTTCACATCAGCACTCGCTTCGACACCGTCGACACCGAGACCAAGAACCTTGTGGAAGCGGTACAACCACTCCTCGCCGAGTGGGCCGCGACGATGGGCAGGTTCGAGCTGGCCAAGCCAGCGCTCGCGAGACCGAGGTGCTTGCGATGCTGCGGGACGGACTGTCAAATGCCGAGATTGCCCACACCTTGGTGCTCTCGCCGCGAACTGTCACCACACACGTCGAGCACGTCCTTCGCAAGCCGGGGCCAGCAACCGCACCGAAGCCGCAGTCCTCGCCGAACGATTCGGACTCGAACGCGTTGACGACGGCCGCCGCGCCTCGGCGTGAGACAGAGGCGTGGCGGCCGCCCACACGTCGCGCCTAGACCTCGAGCTCCGCGATCTGCAGCAGCTGCTTGCCGAGATTCTTGCCGTCGAACAGCCGATTCATGGTGTCGACGGCATCCTCGACGCCACCTCGTTGGACATCGTCGACCGAGACCAGCTCACCGGACCGTACCCAGGCGGCCAATCGCTGTGCTGCTTCGTCGAACTGGTCGACGTAGTCGGTGACGATGAACCCCTTGACCTGGCAGCTGCGCACCGTGATGGTGGACAGATTGGTGGGACCAACAGGGGTTGCTTCGTCGGAGTACCCGCTGGAGACTCCCCCGCACAACACCACGGTGCCGCGCTGCGCGATGTTCGCGATCCCAGCCTGGAGCATGGGGCCGGCCACATTGTCGTAGAAGACGTCGACACCACCTGGCGCCAAGTCGGCAATCCTTGTCTCGACGTCCTCTCGACGGTAGTCGATTGCCTCGTCGAAGCCCGCGACTTCCGTCAGCCACCTCGCCTTCTCCGGGCCGCCCGCGGTCCCGATGACTCGCGCACCCGCAAGCCTGGCGAGCTGCCCGGCCACCGAGCCGGTTGCCCCCGCCGCCCCCGAGACGAGCACGACGTCGCCCGGCCGGGGCCGACCCAGATCGAGCATGCCGAAGTAGGCAGTCAGGCCAGTGGTCCCGAGCACTCCGAGCATCGCAGTCGGCGGATCCCGTCGGGGATCCTCGTGGCTCTAGGCACACCGACGCACTCGTCACCGATGTGGTCCAGCCGCACCGAGGAGCTCCACTCCGCCTGCGCCAACACGTACTCCTGCCAGCCGAAGTTTCCAGCGACCAAGGTGCCGACAGGAAATCCGCCCTCTCCGGCCTCGACGACCTGCCCCACTCCGTGCCCGCGCATGACGCCGCCCAACGGGACGGGCGGCGCATAGGAAGGTCCGTCATTCATCCAGCCCCTCATGGCCGGATCAAAGGCCAGCCAGACCACACGTACCAGGATCTGCCCCGGCCCGGGCGGGAGCGTCGGCACGTCCTCCGGCGTGAAATCGTCCATCGTGGCGGTCCAGGTCGGTCGGCGGGTCAACAACATCCGTCGGTTCGTGAAAGTAGACATAGGCTCATCGTAACCTAAGGACTATTAAATGAGCCTTTGTTTCTATTGGTGAATGTGAGACGATCTATGGACTACAAAATGAGCCATTACTCGCGCGCGCTGGCGAAAGGATCCGCCGTCAACACCTCATTGCCTCCTGCCCTGGCGTCTCTGCAGGATCCCCCATCCGCGAGAGACGAGGGAGCGAGCCCTTCGCCCCCTCGTCGAGTCCGCCGCACTAGTCGGTCGCACCGTCTCGCCATCGGGGCGGGTCACCACCAAGATCCCCCGGCTGTCCGAGGTCGACACGGAACAGTTCGGAATCGCGCTGACGACGATCGACGGAATCGAGGTCAGCGCTGGCGACGCCGATACCCCCTTCTCTCTGCAGAGCATCACCAAACTCTTTGCGCTGTGCGCCCTCCTGCGCCTTGACCCGCAGGCGTGGGAGCACGTCGGCTGGGACATGAGCGATCTCGGCTACAACTCCCTGACCGACCTGGAACGCCACGACGGACGTCCACGCAATCCATTCGTCAACGCCGGAGCCTTGATCGTCTCCGACCGACTTCTGACCCTGACAGGCTCGGCCGACAGCGCTGTGTCCGGACTCATCGCAGAGGTCTCCGACACCGAGGTAGTCGTCGACACTGAGGTCGCCGCGTCCGAGTCACTGGCCGACCACCGCAATCGCGCCATCGCGCACCTGCTCGCCGATCATCGCCGACTGCAGAATCCAGTCGAGGACGTCCTGGCGACCTATCACCGTCAGTGCGCGCTAGCCGCTTCGTCGCTCACGGTCGCCCGCGCCGTGCGCCTGTTGGTCGACCCGCGTTGCCGGATCGGCATCGACGCAACCAACGTCCGACGCATCAACGCCGTGATGCTCACGGCCGGCATGTACTCGGCGGCAGGCGACATCGCCCACCGGATCGGCCTACCAGCCAAGAGCGGTATCGGCGGCGGCGTGCTGGCTGTGCTGCCGAGTGTCGGCACCATCTGCGCCTGGAGTCCGCCACTGGACGATCTCGGCAACTCGATCGGTGCGGTGGCAGCCATAGAGGAGCTGGCGAGGTCGACTCACTGGTCCCTGTTCTCGCTTCGGCACCTGACTCGGGCTCACTCCGAGAGCCTCCCAGCTGGCATCCGAGCTTGGCAGTCCGCGACGAAGCCCTGCAGCAACGCGGCCGAACACGGCTCGTGCGGCCACAGTATCTCTGGATGCCACTGCACACCGACGATATTGTGCTCGATCGACTCCGCTCCCTCCACCAAGCCGTCCGACGAGAAGGCGACGGGGGTCAGCGCAGGGGCCAGTACCGAGATCCCCTGGTGGTGCTCACTGTTGACAGGGACGACCCCGTGGACACCGATCCACCTCGACAACAGCGATCCGGCGCGCACCTCCACCTCGTGCAGCGGCCGGGAGAGAGCCTCCTCGGACTCCCGATGAACCACTCCTGTCGGCCGCTCCCGCGCAAGGTCGAGGTGCAACGTTCCGCCCAACGCGACGTTGACGGCTGGAGACCACGACAGATGGCAAGGATCGGCATACCCCGCTCGAGCGCAGCGTCGAGAGCCCGCCGCTCGTTTGCGTCACGAACCGGGTTGACACCACGGACGACGGAGTCCCCTCGATCCGCTCCGTACAGCACAGGATCGACGTCACCTCCACCGCTGATGACGAGTCCGTCGAGGCGCCCCACGAATGAGTCGATGCCCGGCTGATCGACGGCGCAGTCGATCAGCACCGGGGTGGCGCCCGCCGCCACGAAGGCATGGAAGAAGTGTCTCCACAGCACGAACTGGATCAGTTCGCTGGCAGAGTAGGTGATACCGATGACGGGTCGATCGAAGTGTTCATTCACGACTGCTCCTGGGAATTCTGCGATGGCGGACGGGCCCGGGCGCACTCGCCCGGGCCCGTCCGCACTCCATGACGCGAAACGACAGCTTCAGTCCTCGAGGATCTCGGCATAGGTGGCCGGGGAGGTCGCCCGCGCGACGGCCGCGACGACTGCACCTCCCGCGAACGCCGCGACCAGCCCGATGCACACCCAGTTCGCAGCGGCCCTGCCCCCGACGAGCAGATCGAGGTTGTCGAGCATCATGTAGACGACGAACGCGAGCGCCACGAACGACAGAATCGGCGCCACTACCGAGTTCCACACCGGATCATCTCCTCGGCCGCGCTGGTGGAAGGCGACGACTGCCACGCTCGTGAGCAGCATGAGCAGCATGAGACCGAGCGTGGCCGCGCCGGAGAGCCACGTGTAGATCTCCAGGATCGGGTCGAGCCCGGCGATCGTGAGCGCCCGAGGATCAGTGCGGAACCGACAGTCACCACGACGGACGAGCGCGATGGCGCGCGGTGCACCGCATGCGTCTCGGCAAGGAAGGCAGGAAACACCCGGCCTCTTGCAAGGTTGTACTGATATCTGGTGATGACGTTGTGGAACGAGAGGCAGCACGCAAACAGACTCGTGACCAGGAGCAGGATTACCGCATCTTCGACCAACGTGCCGGCATAACGACTGGCGAGGCCTTGCATGGTGTTGGACGGATCGGCACCCGCCAGCTCGGCGGCCTGCCCGACCCCGAGACCGTTGGCCATCGCAAACGACGTGAACGCGTACAGACCGCCGATGAGCGCGATGGCGATGTAGGTGGCCCTGGGGATCGTGCGCTCGGGGTCCTTCGCCTCGCTCCGGAAGACAGCAGTGGCCTCGAAGCCGACGAAGGCGAAGAAGGCGAACATCAGCCCCAGACCCGGAGCACCGTCAAATACGTTCGCCGGATTAAGAGGCTCTGCAGAGATGCCTGCGTCGCCGCCCTGGAAGATGATGGCGAAGTTGACCACGAGGACGACGAGACCTTCCAGCACCAAGGCCACACCAAGAACTTTCGCGCTGACCTCGATGTCCCGGTACCCCAGGAGGGAAATGACCACGAGGAAGGCGAACGCCGATGCCCACCAGCCACGTCGAGTCCGAGATACTGGTCCAAGGCAGCAGAAGCCGAGACACCAAGCAGTGCGTAGAGAGCGATGAGCAAGATCACGTAGGACGCCAGCGCGAGGGAAGCTGTGCCAGCGCCGGGCACCTTTCCGAGGCCAGCCTGGACATACGAGTAGAACGCGCCCGCATTCTGCACGTGCCGGCTCATCAAAGTGAATCCGACTGCGAAGACGGACAGGACGACGGCCGCCCCGATGAAGTACAACGGTGCGGCGGCGTTGCCGCCCAGCGCGAAGACGAGCGGGATGACGGCACAGGCAGCCCCTAGCGGCGCAACTGCGGCAACCACCATGAAGACGATCGAACCGACGCCGAGCCCGCGATGAAGCGCATCGGTGCCATGGGCGCCCGCATCCGCCTGTGGATCTCTGGTTGTAGACATGGATTCTCCTTGGTCCCGCTCCTGGACGGAGTCGATGAGTGCCCTGCGTGATGACTGCCCGAGCAATCACGAGTGAGGAGGGAAGCGCCGAGATCCGAAGCTGGTGTCCCGCCGTCCGACCACTCGTCCTTGAATGGCTTGATCTTCCGACCTTTAGGCCATTGTGTCAATAGCCCCCGACATCGCGGGCAGGTTAATCCCGTCTCGAGCCGGCTTGCGTGTTGACAGTGTGATCTGGGCAACCTACGGTTTAGGTCTACTTACTGGACCACAAGATCAGGCCCACCCCCTAGGAGCATCCATGACCATCACTCGCGCGTCATTCGAAGGCACAGCCGTTGCACCGGCGCTCGACCAGATGAGCTTCGGCCCCCTGTCGTTGGATCAGCTCCGCCGCGAGGTCGACGCAGGACATGTTGACGCGATCATCCTCATCACGCCCGACAACCACGGTCGATGCCTCGCCGAACGCGTTCCGACTAGCCGTTTCCTGCACGATCACAGCAAGATCGGCGCCTTCAAGGTCCCGCTGATGTTGTGGGGCTCGACATCGAGCAGAACTACCGCCACGACCTCGAGCACGTCGGCGGCATGGCTCCCGGCGCGGCCGATGTGCCGCTCGTCCCCGACATGACCACGATCCGCCGACTTCCCTGGCTACCTCGCACGCCAGTCGTCATCTGCGATCCCACGCTGGTCGACGGATCTCCACTCCCCTACGCCCCCCGACAGATCCTCAAGTCCCAGCTTCAACGCCTTGAGTCGCTCGGAGTGACGATCCAGGCCGCCACAGAGCTGGAGTTCTACCTGTTCGACGAGTCGTACGAAGCCGCCTGGGACGCGGGGCACCAAGGACTCACCGCGTCAACTCGTCACCATGCAGCCTATGACGCGATTGCAGCGATCAAGGCCGAGCCGTTCGTCGACGAAGTGATTCGGCAGATGGATCTGGCCGGGGTTCAGACCGAGGGATACTCGCAGGAGTACGGCTTCGGTCAGCAGGAGATCAACTTGGCCCACACCGACGCCCTAGAGATGGCAGACCGTCATTTCCTCTTCAAGTTCGGCGTCAAGAGCATCGCGGCCCGCATGGGTATGTCTGCCTCGTTCATGGCCAAGTGGGCCATCGACGGTGACGGCAGCTCGTGCCACATCCACACGCTCGTGGGATCTCACGGGTACGACACCGATCGGGGATGGCGATCAGTTCGGCGGCTATGTCGCAGGTCTGGCCAGCCTCCATGGCGGAGGCCACCTTGCTGTTCGCACCCAGCGTCAACTCCTACCGCCGATTCATGCCGCACTCCTTCGCGCCCACCGTCATCGCGGTAGGAGACGAGAACCGCACCTGCGCGCTACGTCTTGTCGGCTCCGGGCTTACCAGGCGGGTCGAGAACCGGGTCCCCGGCGCGGACGCCAATCCGTACGTGGCGCTGGGCGCCATGGCGGCTGCTGGTGCCACCGGCATCGAAGCGGGGCTCTCGATGCCTCGCCTGGAAACCGGGGGACATGTACGCCAGCACGGAGGCGCCGCGCCTGGCAACCTCCTTGCAGACCGCGATCGGCCAGTTTGAGCACAGCGCCGCCCTGCGCGACGGGCTCGGCGATGAGGTCCACCGGCACCTTCTCGCCCTGGGACGAGCCGAGCAAGATGCCTTTCTCACCGAAACCGTCACGGACTGGGAGAAGCGTCGCTTCTTCGAACGAGCCTGATCGTGGCGGACGAGCCGACCCGGTTCCACGACTCACTCGGACACGACGTGCGGTCCGATCCTTGGCTCGGCCAGGGCCGCTCGTCGTACGTCCTGGCACTCGACTCTCTTCGCGCGGGGCGACTCGATGACGCAGTCGCCCTCGCGTCCTTGACGGTTCAGGAAGCCCAGGAGGCCTTCGACCTGTATGCACTGTGGCTGGTGCAGCTACCCGATCTGCTCGCTGATCGAGGTGTTCCGCCCCAGGCGCTCGACCCGACTCGCCGTGCGGCCGCTGTGACAAAGCAGCAGCTCGAAGCCGGCTGGACCAGCTATCTCAGCCTCGTCGAAGGGTTCGAGACCGCGGCGAGGACACGATCGGTGACGGCTGCTGCCGGAGTGCTCGAGTCGGCGCGGACCACCTGGCTCGCCGCCCACGACCCGGCCACCGACTGTCTGGCCGGCCTGCTCGCGCTCGCATCACAGCACCTCGGCGAGGCGAGCGTCGGCGACCTGTGGGACGCCATGCTGAGCCACTACTACGACGGGATCGCTGCCAAGTACGATCCCGAGACACGCCCATGGCCGGATTCTCTGGACCAGCTCGGCATGGACATCTTCGAAGCGGTCCGCGGGCACCTGAGCGGGCCAGACCGCGATGGACGATTCTCCATCAGCGAGGACGAAAACCGGTGGGTCCTGCAGTTCGCCCCCTGCGGGTCAGGCGGTCGTACGTATCCAGGCGCAGAAGCCGCGGACCGCGACCCCGACGAGTTCACATCAGATGAGCACGACTGGGCGTGGCAGACCAAGGGCGTGTGCCTGTACTGCGTTCACTGCTGCCAGCTGCAGCAGCGGGCACCGATCGAGAGGATCGGAATCCCCCTGCGGGTCATCGAACCACCGGTTCGAGCCAGCTCCGACCATCCCGGCAAGGCAGTATGCACGTGGTCGATCTACAAGGACGTCTCAAAGATCCCCGCACATGCCTGGACAGACGTTGGAGCGACCCCGCCGCGCTAACGGCGGGGTCGCTCCTCGGCGAGGCCCGGACCTGCCGAAGGCCCGCGACCGATTCAGCTCTCGGGAGTCACATAGGCAGCTGTGATGCCGCCGTCAACCTTCAGGTCTGTGCCGGTGATGTTGGACGAGGCGTCGCTAAGAAGGAACACCGCTGCCTCGGCGATCTCGTTGGCACGGGAGAAGCGGCCGGTCGGGACGTGGACCATCCGGCGTGCGACCTCCTCTCCGGTGAAGAGCGTGTCGAGCAGCGGCGACTCCACCGGGCCAGGGCTGAGGGAGTTCACGCGAACGCCCATGCGAGCGAGCTCGACGGCGAGCTCGCGCGACATGGCGAGCACTGCACCCTTCGAGGCGGTGTAGCCGATCTGTGACACCGCCGACCCGATCGATGCCACGAGAGACGAGGTGTTCACGACGGACCCTCCACCGCTGGCAACCACGTGCGGGATTCCATGCTTGCAGCACAGCAGCACGCTCTCGACGTTGATGCGCAAGGTCCGCATGAACACCTCGCACTCCACGTCGAGAAATGAACCGTCGTCGCCGAGGGCGACGCCTGCATTGTTGAACAGGCCGTCGATCCGTCCAAACCTGTCCATCACGTCGCTGTACAGGCCGATGACCTGCTGCTCGTCAGTCAAGTCGCACGTCACGAATAGATCCACGGAAAGATCCTCCGCAGGGGCGATGTCCACTGCGACGACTACAGCGCCTTCTCGCGCGAGCACGTCGACCGTGGCGCGGCCGATCGCGCCGGCCGCGCCAGTCACCACGATGACCTTCCCGCTCATGTCAACCATCTCAGTCGACCTTCACGCCGAAACGACGGGCCAGCTTAACCCCCGAGCAGGTAGGCGGTCGGGCTGAACGCCCATTGACTGATGATCTTTCCGCTGTCCGCGTGGAAGTCGCTCGGGACCTCGGTCCACACTGTCTTGGCCAGGCGCGCCTGCAGCCGACGGTTGTACAGATCGTGCATCGAACGCCGGGCGCTGACCTGGCGGGCTCGACCCTTGACGATCTTCTTGATCGGCTGCGCGGAGAACTTGGCCTGCGCCTCGTAGTACGTCACGAGAGGCAGTCCACTGGTGTTGGGGCCGAACATCATGAAGAAGTTCGGGAAGTTCGGTGTCATCAGCCCGTACAGCGCTTCGGCTCCATCCGTCCACTGCTCGCGCAGGTCGGCGCCGTTCTCGCCCCTGACCGTGAAGGTACTGATGAAGTTGGCGGCATCGAAGCCCGTCGCCAGGACGATCATGTCCAGATCGTGCTTGACCCCCATCGCGTCGACCACGCCGCTGGCCGTCACATCAGCCACCGCATGCGGCACGAGGGTGACCTTCTCGCTCAGCAAGCTTGGATAGTAGGTGTCGCTGACCACCGTCCGGCGCGCCTCGACCGAGAACTCGGGAGTCAAGAGCGCCTTGAGATCCGGGCGCGACGCCATCGACGCGTCGAGGAACGCCTCCACCCGCTTCTGACGCTTGCGGTTGACCCACCCGCCGGTGCGCGCGTGGCTGGCCCGCCACTGTCGCACGTCGTAGTTGAGATACAGCCGGTAGCGGCGGAAGTAGTAGACCGGACGAAAGCCGTTCCATCGACGCTCCGACGGCGTGAAGTCTCGTGCGTCCTTCGGCAGGATCCAGTTCGGCTCGATCTGGAAGACCTTGACCGACTCACCCTGCTTCTCCGCCTCCGTGACGACCTGCACCGCCGACGACCCGGTCCCGAGGACTCCGACCTTCTTGCCGCGAAGCGTCAGCTCGTCCCGCCAGGTCGATGTGTGACAGAGGTCGCCCTCGAACACTGTCTCCCCTCTGGCGAAGGGAGGGATCAGAGGCGTGTTGAGGAAGCCCACGGCCGAGATGACCGCCTTGAACGGCCCCCACACCTCGCCGTCACCGGTGACGATCGTGTAGGTCTGGGTGTCGTCCGACCAGGTGACGGACTCCACCTTGGTGCTCAGCCGGGTGCGCTGGTAGAGCTTCCACTTCTTGGCGACGCCCTGCAGGTAGGCCAGAAGCCGCGCCAGTCGGCATGCGTGCGCGTCCAGTCGTGAGGCTCGAACGAGAACGAGTAGATGTGCGACTCGAGATCGACCTCGGCACCCGGATAGCGATTGACCATCCATGTGCCGCCGATGTCTTCCGACCGCTCGAAGATGACGAAGTCGTCTACGCCTTGTCTGATGAGCTCGGTCGCTGCCGCGATGCCGCTGAAGCCAGCACCGATGACGGCAACGTCGTGCGCGCCTGGCGCACTGGGTGTGTTCGTTGACTTCACTGGTCTACCAATCCATACGTTGTGGTTATTAGGTCCAGTCTTTCGACCTTTTAACGAGTTGTCAAGATTCCTGCCATACCAGAACCTGCATTCCCGAGGGCGCCGACTAGATACGATCGAAGTAGCGCTGCCGTTCCCACTCGGTGACGGTCTCGGAGTTGAACGCGCGCAGCCTGGGCATAGAAGCCGCGCAAGTGCTCGTGCACCTGCGCCCCCAAAGCGTGCAGAGCGATCTTGCTCTCGCTGAAGTTCGCGAGCGACTCCTGAAGACTTGACGGCATGAGAGTCAGCGAGTCGTCACGGTAGGCATTGCCCGAGAAGACGTCAGGACGCCCGAGCCCGCCCGTCACACCTGCCAGTCCGGCAGCGATCGTGCCGGCGTAGGCCAGGTAGGGGTTGGTGTCAGCTCCCGGGATCCTGTTCTCCAGACGGTAGGATTCACCCTCCCCGACGAGTCGGAAGGCGCACGTACGATTGTCGTGGCCGACCACGATCGCCGTACCGGCGAACTGGTCCGGCACATATCGCTTGTAGGAGTTGATGGTCGGCGCATACAGGAGACCCACATCCAGTGTGTAAGCCAGCTGCCCCGATATGTAGGCACCAAAGACATCCGACATGCCGCCATCAGACCAAGTCCAACGGCGTGCTGCCGTCAGCTGACCACAAGCTCGTGTGCAGGTGGCACGACGAACCAGCGTCATCGATCGTCGGCTTCGCCATGAAGGTCGCAGTCATCGAGTTCGCTGCGCCAGCTCCTTGATCCCATGCTTGAACAAGACGTGGCGATCCGCCATCTGGAGCGCGTCGCAGTAGTCGAGGGTGATCTCCTGCTGCCCAAGCCCCCACTCCGTCTTGGAGGACTCGATCGGGATGCCGAACTGCGGCATCTGGGTACGGATCTGACGGATCAACCACTCGTCGCGGCTGCCCTGCAGGATCTGGTAGTCGCCGCGGTAAGGCGAGCTCATCGGCAGATCCCGGTAGCCGGCCGCGTGGGCAGCGGTCGGTTCCACAGCGGCCAGGTAGACAGCTCCAGACGCGAACTTGAAGGCCAGATCCACCTCGCGGGCGCGTTCGAGCTGCCGTCGAAGGATCGAACGAGGGGCGACCTCCATTAAGCCGCCAGTCTCGGCCGATCGCGCATCGCACAGCACCAAGATCGAGTGCGGCTCCCATGGCACACGTCGAAGCGTCGTCAGATCAGCACGAGATGGAAGTCAGGCCAGCCATTGTCCTCGTTCGCGATCGGCAGATTCATCGGCGTCATGTCGATGTCAGACGTGAACGGTAGCTGCTCGCGGCGATCCCTTCTCCGGACAGACCTAAGCTCTTGAAGGCATCTGTCGTCAGGCGCTTGCCCATCAGCCGGCCGTGCATGTCGGGGGTCGCACAAATCACCGTGTCGACGTCACCGTCAGCCGCAAGCTGTTCATACTCATCCCGGCTCAGCAGCCCCTGGTCGCGGCTCATGACGGCGTCTCCGATGCATGTGCCGCGAGCGCCTGCTCGAAGCACTCGCGAGGTGCCCGGATGATGCCCGCACCGATCTGCCCTCCGTCGCGTCCTGCCAGGCCCACGTCCATGACCGGGAGGATTCCGGTTGCCACCACCTTGCGCGCATCGACCACCGTCGGCGTGCCCGGAAGTTGAACAACGGAATCCTGAAGGTCGCGTTGTCACCGTGCGAGATCTCGTACATTTGGAGGTTTCGCTCGATCATGATGTCAGCCGAGCCTCCCTGATAGTCCTGCAGCGACGGGCACGCGCTTGCGCGAATCCACCCAGGCCGATGGTCTCGGTAATCGGAGACTCTCCGCCCATCCATGTGATCTCGTCCTCGATGTGGCCCGCGAACAGCTTTCCCTCATGAATCGGAGGAGGTCCCTCGAACCAGCGATCGCCCAGGACCGGCCAGCTGATCGCGAATCCGCGACGGCTGAATGCCATCGCCGATACGAGCGTGAGACCCGGGACCACCATCGCGTCAGCCGACGCCTTCGCCGCGGCCATCGAGAGTCGCAAGAAGAAGTAGTCGTTCTCCGACAGGTGCACCATCGCGTCGGCGACGCCTTGGTGCCCCTCCTGCACCATGTCGAGGATTGCCGGGAGAATGTCCCGGTTGAACAGCAGCGAGGCCGCCGCATTGCGACTGTGAACCTCGTCCCCCATCCGCAGGGCGCGAGCGATCAGCGGCTTCAGCGCGATGCCGCCGGATCGTCGGATGGCCTCACCCACGACGGGCGCCAGCACGGTGTTGACGTGCACCAACCGGTCGTGGACGCCCTGGTCGTAGCAACCGTAGTTGAGACGGCGCGGCTCCTTGCCTTCGTAGAAGTTGCAGAAGCCGATGTTGCCGTGCTCGCGGTTCTCGACGACGAAGACAGGCATCGACGCCGTGTAGATGCCGGCCAACGAGCCGACAGCACCATAGTCGTGGCAGGCACCGATCCTGATCGCACCAGACTCGAAGCCCGCAATCGCCTCCTCGCGGGTGCTGGCCAGGCCTTCGAACAGGGCGCCGCCGATCAGCGCTTCGCGCTGCCCACCGACGTACTCCTTCCAGGCCATCGGGGCACCAGAGGTCAGCACGAGATCATCTGTGTAACCCGGAATCACCTCACGCGCTGCTTGCACGTCGACCACCCACGGATCGGCGGCGTTCAGCCGTGCGAACGACTCCGCATTCGCCGCGTCGATCCGATCTTCGGACCGCACAGCGGTGGAAGTCACCATGCAACGACTCCGCCGTCGACCAACAGGGTCTGACCCGTGACGAACGAGGACCGGTCAAGAGATAAAGAACTCGACTACCTCGGCAACCTCTTCAGGCTCTCCGATCCGCTTGAGCATCGCATACTGCGCGGAGACCTCCTCACCACCGGAGACGCGAGCCATCGACGGCCCCATGGGAGCGCGGATGACACCCGGCGCAACGTTGTTGACGCGAATTCCCGCGGCGAGAGCCGAGGCGAGGTACCGGGTGTAGGCCGCGATCCCCGCCTTCGTCGCGCCGTAGACCGATGCGCCGGTGAAGCGACCGAAATGACCGGTCAACGAGCCGATGTTGACGATCGAGCCGGCGTCGACGATGTGCGGCGCCGCCGCATCGACCATACGGGCCATCCCGGCGATGTTGACCTGGAACATGACGTCGGGCTTCGACTCGTCCAGCTCACCGAGGAAGGAATCGCGCAGGACGCCTGCACAGTTGACAAGCCCTGCGAGACTCCCGCCGCTCACGATGCTCGTGACGACGTCCTTAACCGACGCGGGATCACTGACGTCGAGCGCGACGAATGGATGCTCGAGCGGCTTACCCACGTCACACGACCCAGGCAGGTCGGCTGCGATCGGCTCATAGCCGCCCACGGCGAGCCGGTCACAGATCGCTCGTCCAATCACACCGGCTCCGCCGGTCGCGATGACTTTTCCGCTCACTTTTCCACCTTCGTTAGTTGAAATTTAAAAATTCATAGATCGGGTCTATAGACCATTTCTCGCGACACGGGTCGACCCGTTCGCCAACGGGCAGGTCACTTAGTTCACTTGACGCTGACCCCGCACCCCAGTAGGCCTCGCGGGAAGCTCAACTTCTGGAGCTTGCCCGTCGCTGTTCGGGCCAGCCGTCACGGAACTCGACCCGCTTCGGGCACTTGTATCCAGCCAGACGGCTACGGCAGTACTCGATCAGCCCGTGCTCGTCGACCTCGTGAGCCGTGACGACCAGCGCCATCACCAGCTCACCCCACTTCTCGTCAGGAATCCCGATGACGGCAGCCTCCTTCACTGCGGGGTGGCTGGACAGCACATCCTCGACCTCGATCGACGAGACATTCTCCCCGCCGCTGACGATGACATCCTTCTTGCGATCAACGATGCTGAGATACCCGTCGTCGACCAGGCCGCCATCCCCCGTGTGGAACCGGTTGCCGGCCAGCGCCCGCTCCGTCTCGTCAGGGTTCTGCCAATAGCCAGCCATGTTGTGATTGCTGGCAGCCAGAATCTTCCCGGCGCCGTCGGTCTCGATGCGCACACCGATGGCGGGCGCGCCCGCCCGAGCCAGCAGGACGGCCTGTGCCTCCGGCTCAAAGCTCGCGCCACTCACTGCGCATACGAGACATGGTCAGAAACGGCGACGTCTCCGTGAGCCCGTAGATCTGGATGAACTCCCACCCGAGTCGTCGCGGATCCGCTCGATCATCCGGGTGGGTGGCGGAGGCGCCTGCCACCACGACCCGCACGCGATGACGACCCGGAATCGCGCCGGTCCACGTCGATGCCGCTTCAAGCACCGCGGCCAGGACGGCTGGCGCTGCGCACATGAAGGTCACGCCGTGCTCATCGACCCGTCGAAGAATCTCTGCACCGTCGACCTGACGGAGCACGATGTGCTGACCGCCCATGCCGGTGATGGCATATGGCATACCCCATCCGTTGGCGTGAAACATCGGCAAGGTGTGCAGGTACACGTCATCGTCGTTGACCTGGGCGTGCCAACCAAAGGTTGCCGCGTTGAGCCACAGGTTGCGGTGTGTCAGCTGGACGCCCTTGGGGCGTGCGGTCGTGCCCGACGTGTAGTTGATGGTCGCCGTGGCATCCTGCGTCACCGTCCCACTCCACTGGCGCGTTGGGATCGGACCACACGCGCTGGTCCTCGCCCATCACGAAAGCGTGCGCGACGTCGACTACGTCAAGCAGGTGGCGAACCGACGGGTCGACGATCAGGACCTCCGCACCGCTGTGCTCGACGATATAGCTGACCTCTTCGGGCGTCAGTCGGAAGTTGATCGGCACCAGGACCCGTCCGAATCCACTCACTCCGTAGAAAGAGGCGAGCATTCGAGCCGAGTTCTGCGAGACGATGGCAACTCGACCGCCGACCGGGACACCCAGCTCGTCCAACGTCGCTGCCTGAGAACGGGCCAATCGCCCCAGTTCGGCGTACGAGACAGGCCTCCACGGCTCGGCAGGCTGGTCAGGCTCGTCCACGATGCCGATGCGGGCCGCGAACACCTCTTCCGCCCGATAGAGGTAGTCCTTGATCGTCAGCGGATATTTCATGCAGGTCTCCGAATGGCGCGTCGTCGTGGCTGTGCCTCGACTCTAAACGAGATAAGGTCTATAAACAAGACCTCTAGACCTTTATGGTTTTCGGGTTGCTTACCCCATCGACTCCACCTCTATCGGCGCATTGCAGTAACCTTTGCGACATTAGGAGGCAAGGTGTCAAAGACCGCTGAACTCGCACCCATCAAGCAGATCGCCGCGCACGCTGGTCCTCGACCAGATCCGACGCTCACTGGACCACGGCCAGTTCCGACCAGGAGACCGCCTGCCCTCCGAGAGAGACTTGGCGGAGATGCTCGACGTCTCTCGCACGACGGTGCGCGCCGCGGTCGCCGTCCTCGAGCACGAAGGCCGCTTGTCGGTCCGGCGTGGACGAGGTGGCGGCTTCCTCGTGCTGGAGCCCTCCTTCGACCCGGCCGAGGCGCGCCGGCAGTTCCGCAAGGACCGCGTCGCCGTGAGACACGCCTTCGAGTTCCGCATCGTCGTGGAGTCCGGCGCCGCCAGGCTCGCAGCCGAACGTAGACGAGCCGCGGACCTGCCACACCTCTCCAGCTCCTCAGCCGCATGACCGAAGTCATCGAGACCGCACGCACCGATCCCTCGACGACGCTCATCACCGACTTCCAGCTTACTTGACTCCGCGTTCCACCTCGGCATCGCTCAAGCGTCCGGAAATGAGCAGCTGGCACATGCGGTCGACCAGGGACGACGCAAGATGTGGCTGCCCGTCGGGGGCGATCTTCGGACACATCGAAGACAACGCCAACGATCACCACGCTGAGATCCTGGCAGCCATCCGCGACAAAGATGCAGATCGCGCCTCCGAGACGATGACGGCCCACATCGAGTCGACCAGACGGACCATCGAGTCCTGGCTCAAGCGCTGAAGGCTCGCCGTCTGCGTCACCCGATGTTGGTCAGCCACCCGCCATCGACGACGAGGTCGATTCCGGTCACGAACGACGCCTCGTCCGACAACAGGTACATCACAGCAGCACCGACATCCCCGGCGACCCGATTCGTCGAAGCGGGACTCGCTCGGCCATCGCGACAGCACGTTCAGGGTGGGCCTCGTAGATCCCCGCGATCATCGGAGTCAAGATGGCACCCGGGCAGACGGTGTTCGAACGGATACCAACCGCCCCGTGCTGAGCTGCGATAGCACGGGAAAGGCTTATCAGGCCAGCTTTCGACACCTGGTAGGCGTCGAGAGCCCCGTCAGCCGTTCGCACACCAGCAATGCTCGCAATGTGGACCATGGAACCGCCACCGAGACGCTTCATGACAGGCAGGACAGCTCGGGCCAACATCATCGGCCCCGTGAGGTTGATCTCCAGTACACGACGCCACGTCTCGATCTCGATGTCGACGATGGATCCATCCAGGCCCGGAGGTTCTGGCAGTCCTTCCTCGCCGAACCACGCCACGCCTGCCGCGTTGACGAGCATGTCGATATTGCCGTCGACCGATCCATCGGCCGCACGCTTGACCAGCCGCTCCACGAGCGATTGATCGGTCACGTCACCGGCAAGGTACTCGTGAGCCTCGAGATCGTCGGGCCGTTCGCCACGGATGTCCGTCGCCACGACTCGCACACCCCGTCGGGTCAAGTCGTTGGCGATCTGCAGGCCCATGCCGCCACCGGCGCCCGTGACGACCGCAGTCCGACCAGTGAAGCCGGTCATGCCACTGCGCCCGTGTGCTTCGAGATGAACTCGCCTATCTCGGCGATCGCCGCATCTGCCTCGTCGAACAACATCGGAAACTGAGCGAAGCCGTGAATCATCCCGGCGAACGGGCGTAGCGTCGAGTCCACGCCGGCCGCGACGAGCGCCTCGTGGAACAGCTCACCCTGTCGGTGCAACGGGTCGTACTCGGCGGTGATCACCAACGTGGACGGCAAGTTGTCCAGATCAGATCCCAAGGGCGAGGCAAGCGGGGACGCTGCATCCGCCTCGTCCTCGAAGTAGGCGCCTCGGTGCCAGAGCACCTCGTCTCGCATCAAGACGACCCCCTCGAAGTCCATGTCGAATCCGACGTCGAGATCGAACGTCGTCGCTGGATAGATCAACGCCTGGCAGGAAATCACCGGACCTTCCCCATTGCGCGCGAGGATGGCTACAGCAGCCGCGAGATTGCCGCCAGCGCTGTCACCCGCCAGCGCCAATCGTCGAGCGTCGACGCCAAGCTCGCAGGCATGCCCAACTATCCATGTCAGCGCAGCAAAACAGTCGTGGGGCGCCGTCGGAAATCTGCTCTCGGGCGGCCTGCGGTAGCCGACGCTGATGACTGCCGACCCTGTCGCGTTGGCCAGCGACCGGCAGATTCCGTCATGCGAATCGATACTGCCCATCTGCCATCCGCCACCATGGAAGTACACGATGACCGCGAGGGCCTGGGCGTCGCTCGGGCGATACATGCGCAGGGGTATGTCGACCCCCGGGGCCGTGGCGACGAAGTCTTCGACCTTGTGGATCTGGTCTACCGGAAGCGCGGCGAAGTTCGCCTCGAAGTTGGCGCGCGCCACCTCGATGGGGAGAAGGTGAGAGTTGGGCTGATCGCTCTGCGCTGCTTCATCCATCAATCTACGCGCGGCTGGGTGCATGGGCATCGATCTACTCCTTCAGAGGCTGCCGTCGGACATCGATTTTTCGGTATGGTCAAGCCAATAGACCAATGTACACGACAGGCCGCTGCCTCACTACCCGTCGAACTCATCACGAAGGCTGCAAGCAGCACCTCATGCCATCAGTTCTGCGACCCCGTTCAAGCTGTCACGGCACGGACGGCAGCGGGCAACTGGAGGCCTGAACGTAGAACGAGTCCGCGTCGAACTGCGACGAGCCGTGGTCGGTGTGCCGCCGAGGTTGTTGCGGGTCTGCACCCACGAGTTGACCGCGGCGTTGTCGTGCGGACCGCCCGTGAACCCGGCCAGGTTCACCGTCGCATCGCCGGCCATGCGCAGCCGCACGTCCTGATAGCCCTGACCGCTGTTGCCGGACCCGAAGAAGCGGTTCTTCAGCGCAGTGGTGCTCGGGTGACCGAGGTCGAGGCACGAGGTGCCGGCATCTCCGTCGTCGCTGCCGATCACGAAGCGCACACCGAAGGCGTAGTCGATGGTCGTGCCCGGTTCGGTGATCACGTTGCCCTTCATCGTGATGTTCATCGCCGCGTCGCCGTCGTTCTGCACGGCGTCGACGGCAGTGAAGTTCGTCTGCATGATCGTGTTGTTGGTGAGGTTGAACTTCGCGTTGCCGTTGCCGTTGACGTTGATGTAGAAGCCTGAGCTCGCTGCTGAGCCAGACTTGACCTCGCCCGTGTTGCCGATCCGGTTGTTGTTGACCGTCCAGTTGGCGTTGGGGCTGCTGCCCGTCGTCGTGTTGAACGACATGGGAGCGCCGTGGGCGTGGTCGATGTCGTTGTTGTCGACCACGACCGTCTGGGTCGCACCGCCGCCGACGCCGAGCGCGATGCCGCCGCCCAGGACCGTGGAGCTGAGAGCCGTGCTGTCCAGGGTGTTGTTCTGGATCGTCACCTTCTGCGTCGACGTCGTGGTCGGGTCGTTGTCGGTGACGGCTGGATGTGGTCGCCTCGGCTGTTCACGAAGTCCGCGTTCTTGATCGTGCCGGTGAGGTTGCCTGAGCCGGTGTTCACGATCTGGATGCTGTCGTTGCCGCCCGACGGCTCGTGGAGCCGTAGGAGCCGTCGTCGATCGTGAAGTTCGACAGCGTTGCCGCATCGTTGAACAGCGCCACGTTGTTGTCGTAGTTGCCGGTCACCGTGGCGTTGCTGATCGTCACGACACCCGCCAATTCGGTCAGGTCGAACCCGTTCTCGCCGCCTGCGTTGCCATTGCCGGAGATCGCGGAGGCCAGGCCTGTCCCGGCATTGCCAGCGAGCGACAGGTTGGTCACGTTGGACGCGCGGATGCCGTCGTCGCCGCCGTTGGTGACGTTGACGCCGCTGAGCGCGATGTCCCGCGTGCTGGTCAGGCTGATGCCCGCTCCCGTGGACGTGGTGATCACGCCGCCGCTGCCCGACGTCCCCGTGCCGGTGACGGTGAGGCCGCCGGCGCTGCCTGTATTGACCAGGACGATGCCGTTGTCGGACGCGGTCGTGCTGATCCGTTGGAACGTCAACCCACTGGCCGTGATGTCTGGACCGTTGAGGTTGAGGCCCTTCGTACCCGACGTGCCAGAGCTGACGTCAATCGTGTTGCCGCTCCCGGTCACCGCAACGAAGCCGTTCGGGCTGCTGGAGGTGATACCGCTGCCCGACGTCGTGTCGATGTCCAGGCCACCACCGGTGAAGCTCACGGTATGGCCACCGCTGAAAGCGAGGTTGACCGCGGTGGAGGATCCGGTGTTCAGGGTCTTGCTCGTGCCGCTGAACGTCGTCGACCCGCCGCTGTTGCCGCTCATCGAGATCCCGCCGCCCGCGTCGCTGCTGTCGTTGATGTTGCCGCTCAGCGTGACCGCCCCGGTCGTTCGGTTCTGCACGATCGCGCTCGTGCCGGTGCCGTTGCCGATCGTTCCGGCGTACGTCACGTCGCCGGTGCCTGCCGTGACCGATACCTCGGTGCTCGTGTGGCCGGAGACCGTGCCGGTGCCCAGGTCGATCGAGCCCGTGACGGCGTTCAGCGCCCAGCCGTACGATCCGCCCGTGGACGTCGTCGTGTCGATCACGCCGGACACGGCGGTGCTCAGCGCCGAGAACGCCGGGCCCGCTGCCGTGATGGAGAGCGTTCCGGCCGAGGTGAAGTTCACCGTGCCAGCGCCGCTGAGGACTATCCCCTGAGCGCCTGCCGTGGCCGTGATGGTGGTGTCCGAGACGTTCCACGTGCCACTCGTGCCGTTCAGCGTGATGCCGCTGCCAGCCGCGCCGCTGGGCGTCAGGACGAGGTCGTCCAGGGTGCCTGACGCGTCGCCCGCGCCACCGTCGATCGCGTTGGCGCCGGAGGTGGCGATCGCGAGGCCCTCGACCGTGTTGCCGGCGGCGAGCGTGACGTTGCCGGAGATGGCCGGCCGGTTGGTGTCAGATCCGTTCTCCAGCGTGGCGCCCGCGACAGTGAGGTCCTCGGCGGCGCCGACGAGCCGCTGGTTGGCCAGCAGCGCGACGCCGCCGGTCAGCCCGGCTGTGGTCCCATCGCCCTCGTAGACGTAGAGGTAGGCCCCGGTGGTGGTCGCCGCCGAGTCGGCCTCGGCCAGCGTGTCGAACGGCTCGCCGGACGTCCCGTTGCCACCAGCGTTGGCCGTGTTGTCGACGTACCAGACGCAGTCGGTGATGGCGATCGTGACCCGACCGGTGTCGGTGCCCGGCGTCGGCGACGCGCCGTCCGTGACGGTGTAGTCGAAGAAGTCGCTCGCGTCGGAACAGCTTGTTCCGGTTGCCGGGGTGAACGTGAAGTCGCCGTCTGCCTGAACCGTGACCGAGCCACCGTCATTCGTGGCAAATGTGCCGGGCACGACGGCCAGCGAGTCGCCCTCGGCGTCGGTGTCACCGCCGAGGATGTTCGCGCTGATGATCTTCTGCGGTCCGGCTGGATTCGGTGCTCCGTCGGTCGAGTCGTCGCCGACCAGCGTCGTGTTGCCGATCGCGGCGTCGGCGCCGCTGAAGGACTCGTCGTCGGCGACCGGAGCGTCGTTGACGGCGGTCACGGTCACGGTGGCAGTGTCCGAGTCGGAGAGCTCGCCGTCGGAGACGCTGTAGGTGACGGTCCGGGTCACGGTCGACGGTGTGTCAGAGGTGTTGTGGTACTTCACGGCACGGAGTGCCGCCTGGTACTCCGCAACTGTGGCGGTGCCGCTCAGGGTCAGGACCCCCGTCGAGGCGTTGTACGAGCCGGTGATCGGCGCCGCGTTCGTGAAGGAGAGCCGGTCCTGGCCAGCCGAGAGGTTGCCGGTGATGGACGCTGTCGCCCCGGTGAGGGTCGGGTTGTCGACGTCGGTCAGGACCAGCGCCGGGGAGATGGCCGTCGCGGTGTCATTCTCGGTGTACTCGAGCGCGCCCGCGCCGCTCAGCGACGGCGCCACGTTGGCCGCAGCGATCGTGACGTTGCTGATCACGGTGTTGCTGGTCGCGTCGCTGGCCGAGCCGTCAGTGACCCGGAAGCCGATGACGCGCGTGGCGGGGCTGGGCCCGCCGGAGCCGAGATTTCGGTAGAGGACTGAGCGCAGGGCGGTCTGGTAGGCCGCCGTGGTGCCATTGCCGACGAGAGTCAGGACTCCCGTGCTCGTGTTGTACGTGCCGGTGATCGTCGCTGTGTCAGTGAACGAAAGTCGGTCTTCGGTGGCGTCGAAGCCGGCGCCGATCGACACAGTCGCTCCGGCGAGGGTCGAGCTGTCGACATCGTCGACGGTGATGGCGTCGTGGACGATCACTCCGGTGGCGCCACCCGCGGTGCTCGCCGAGCCGGTACCGCCAGCCAGGGTCGGCGCGTCGTTGACAGCGGTGACGGTGACCGTCACGGTCGCGGTGGATCCGCCGACCAACGTGTAGGTGAACGATGTGCTGCCGTTGAAGTTCGCGGCAGGCGTGTAGGACACGTCGCCGTCGACGCGCGTGACGGAGCCGTCTTCCGGCTGGCCGACGGACGTGACCTCAGGACCGTTGCCGTCAGGATCGACGTCGTTGGCCAGCACATCGATCGCCGTGCTGCCGGAGTCTTCGGCCACCGTCTTGGTGTCGTCGACGGCCGACGAGGGGTCGTCGTGGGCGGTGACGGCCAGTGTCAGGTCGTCGGCGCCGTCGTTGTCAGCCGGGTCAGCGACCGTGAACGTCACGGTGCGCGGTGACTCGTCGGGGGTGTCGGAGACGGTGTGGAAGGCAACCGAGCGGAGCAGGTCGCGGTAGGCGGTCTTCGACGCCGACCCGGACGCAGCGAGCGTCTGGGTCGCGGAGTCGTACGACGCGGTGATGCCGCTGCCGGTCGGCACGGTCCAGGTCAGCAGATCGGAGCCCTCCCCGTCTGCGATCGTGACGGTGGCCGCTGAGATGGTGGCGTCATCGACGTCGGTGAGGGTCAGCGAAGGCGCCAGGTCAGCATGCGGACCGTCCTCGGTGTAGGCGGCCGACGTCGTGCCGAGATCGACCTTCGGGCCGTCATTCACTCCGACGACCCGGACCCGGATCGTGACGACGGTCGACGAGCCCGACGGGTCCACGACGGTCACGTCGAAGCTGTCGATGCGGTCCTCACCAGCAGCCAGGTCGTCGAAGGCACCGTCGGGGTCGTAGTCGAAGCTGCCGTTCGCGCGGACGTCGAACTCGCCGCCCGCCGTCCCCTCGCCCGTGGCGGGGGTCGCGGCGGCTGGTCGCCGTCGACATCGCTCGCGCTCGCCAGCAGCCCGGGAGCCGCGACTGTCGTGCTTGCGGAATCTTCGTCGACACTCGTGTCGAAGTCGCCGCCCGTCGGGCCGTCGTTGACCGGGGTGACCGTGATGGACACCGTGGCCGGCGCAGACGTGACACCGTCCTCGGCGATCGCGCGGTACGTGAAGGAATCGGCCCCGTGGTAGTTGGCGACCGGGGTGTAGCGGACGCCGCCCTCGACTGCGACGAGGTCTCCGTTCGCGGGCGCGTCGACGACCTCGAACGTCAACGGCTTCTCCTCGGGGTCACTGCCTGAAAAGGTGACCGCTGCAGAATCGTCCTCGTCGACCGTCAGGGTCGAAGCGTCGGCAGTGGGTGCCCCTCGTGGCACCGGAGCGGTGACCGCGACTCGGCTGAAGGTGAGCGGCTTCGGTGCTCCCTTGACCTTGGGCACGATCGCGTCCGCGGCACCGAGACGTGAAGAGCGCACCAGCATCCAGCTGACGAGTGAGCGGGCGTTCCCCTGGCTACGCACCCTCTGGTAGCGCCGGACCTCGTCCCCGGAGGACACGAACCGCTTCAGGCCGGTCGCGATCTGGTTGGACGTCTCCTGGAGTCGACGCGGATTGGCCGGATTACGCACGTACCGGCTTCCTGACCGGACGCCCGGGAGATAGGCGAACGACGGGCTGGTGGACCCGCCCGGGGTGAGCAGCGCCTCGACGTTGGCAGTCGCGGCAAGCCCCTTGGTGAACCGGCCGGTGTAGGGCGCGTCAAGCACGAGGCTGATGGCCACGCCGGGGTGGCGGCGGACCAGCGTCGACAGATCGGCCGCGGTCAGGTTCTCGGTCCTGACCCGGACACGCTGACCGCCGGAGACCGAGATTCCGAGGTTGACGGCCGGGGTGCCCGTCACGTATCCACCGCCCGCTGCGATGACGAGGACCGACCGACAACCGCGAGAAGCGATCAGGGGAGCTGATGAACGTGGTCGCCGAGGTCTTCCGGGGCGACCAGGTCACGTTGACCAGGCCGGGCGTGCGGGCGGCCAAGCGGGTGAAGAACGAGCTGAGGGTCGTCGCGCTGCGGCGGGCGGCGCCAAAGCTCTTGTCAGCGCGGCCGTAGCTGAAGCCGTTGTTGGCGGCGCGCACCACACACGTGCGCTGCTCGGCCAAGATCTGCGCGACGTCCAGCTCTGCCGCAGCATCGACGGCACGATCGGCGGGTCGGTTCGCGCTGGGGACAGCGCCGGCCGAGTAGTCACGGGCGAACACTGTCGGGTAGCCGAGGTAACGGCCCTGGCTGGTGAGGAAGGACGGGGCGACGCCGTTGACCAGCACCGCGAAGGTGGTACGTCGAATGGTTGGCTTGCTGCCGTCCAGCGGCACGATGACGACCCGGCCTCGATGCTGGTAGAGCTTGTGGGCGCGTCGTCGGCGTAGAACATGTAGGACCGCTTCGTCACCTTGGCCACCACCGGAGCCTGGTACGTCGAGCGGGTGGACAGGCGCCCGTGCCCGCGACCTGCCTGAGTGATCCGGTCTCCCGGCTGGCGGATCCCGCCCACGGCGAAAACACGCACCGGGGCGGCGGCTTTCCTGACCTTCAGCACCTGGATCGCGCGCTTCGTGGCCCGGGCCCGGGAGATGGGGCGCGACGCTCGATCTCCCACGGCCGCTCCGGCGACCGACGCGGATGCCGCGGATGCCGCCGTGGGCGTCACCGCTGTGGGTGCTGCCGTCGCCACCGATGGTGGGAGCACCGTGACAAGCGCGGTCGTCAGCGCTACCAGCGAAAAGACCATCGGAGGGAGCCTGCGAGCCGACGTCACGTTGATCACTTCCGGATGCTATCCCTCCGGAGCGCGTGGCGGGCACGAACGGAAAAGACAACGCTATCCAACACCTGTTGGACAGTCATGTAACGTGAGACACATGCCTTCCGCATCTCGCCCCATGGCACGGAGCACCGATCCGCGAGCGGTTCGCGCACGAGAAGCTTTGATCGCAGCCTTCGAGCAAGCAGTGCGATTTCGAGACACCGATGAGATCACGGTCAGCGAGCTGTGCCGCTTGGCCGAGGTCAACCGGTCGACCTTCTACCAGCACTTCACCTCGCCCGAAGACATCGCCCTGCAGGGTCTCGATGGGCTGTTTCGACCTGATCCGCGATGCCGACATCGTCATGCGCAGCACGGGCAGCCCGATCACTCCGGCCGAGGCCAGTCGGCGAGCGATGAGTGGGCTGGTTGCCTTCCTCGCTGACCGGCGCGGGTCGTATGCCCGCCTGATCGGCCCAGACGCCCCCGCGCAGCTGCGCGCAGCGGTCACCTCAGCATTCGTCGAGCACAGTGTTGAAGCGATTTCGCGCATGTCGGTGCGGCCCGATGGCGCCGATCCAGTCCTGGTCGCACGCTTTCTCGGCGGCGGCGTGCTCAGCGTGATCAGCACGTGGTTGGCCGAGCCTGAAGACAGCTGGCCCGCCGACCGCTTGGTCGAAGCGCTCCTCCTATGCCTGCCTTCGTGGCTCACAGATCCACGCCAACCAGACCACAGCTCCTGACAAGACACCCCTCCCCCAGTTCAGTACCGCCTAGAGAAAGCAGGAACATCATGGGACAGCTCGACGGCAAAGTTGCCTTCATCACCGGAGCCGCGCGGGGGCAGGGGCGCAGTCACGCCGTCGCCCTGGCGAAGGAAGGTGCCGACATCATCGCGGTGGACCTGTGTCGCCAGCTCGACCGAGTTCCCTACCCGATGGCAACACCAGATGACCTCGCCGAGACCGTCGAAGCGGTCGAGGCGGTCGGCCGTCGCATCCTTGCGTCCGAGGTCGACGTCCGCGATCTCGGCGCACTACGCGCGGCCGTCGACGCCGGCGTGACCGAGCTCGGGCGGCTCGACATCGTGCTGGCCAACGCTGGTATCAACAGCATGTCCCCCGCGGTCGACATGGACGAAGAGGTCTGGGACGAGATGATCGACATCAACCTGACCGGCCAGTGGAAGACAGTGCGCGCCGCCGTGCCGCACATCATCGCTGGCGGGCGTGGCGGCTCGGTCGTCATCACGAGCTCGATGGCAACCGAGGTCGTGAACGAGAACATCTCTCACTACTCGGCCGCGAAGTTTGGTCTCATCGGCCTCATGAAGGTCATGGCCAAGAGCTTGCCCCTCAGAGCATTCGTGTCAACACGCTTCACCCGAGCACGGTCAACACCGGCATGATCCTCAACGACGCAACGTACCGACTGTTCCGACCAGACCTCGCCGAACCGACGCGCGCCGACTTCGAAGAGGCGGCCCGCACGCTCAACAAGTTGCCGGTCTCTGCCCTCGAGGTCGAGGACATCTCCGCTGCCGTGCTCTACCTGGTCGGCGACTCCGGTCGATACATCACCGGCATCACGCACGTGCTCTCAGCAGGCGGCCAGCTCGCCTGAGGCGAGCCAAGCGGCACGCACACCGCCCCGGCGTGCCGCTTCGGCCCACCGCATCCCATGCGAGCCTGCCTCCTCCTGCGGCTCCCTAGGCCTGGATCGCGACTCCGGCAGCAAGTAGCGAGTCAACGTCGTCGATTCCCCAGGCCTCGAGGACTTCGCACGTGTGGGCACCAACTGCTGGCGGCACCTCTGGAACGGGGCTGCTCGTGCGACTGAAGCGCGGGGCGGGTGCTGGCTGCACGAGCCCGCCCACCTCCACGAACGTCTGCCGAGCGGCAAGGTGCGGATGCCCGGCCGCCTCGGCCAACGAGAGGACCGGGGCCACGCAGGCGTCGCTTCCGTCGAACACCTCAGTCCACTCAGCGCGAGTACGCGACGAGAACTTCTCCGCGAACACCTCGCGCAGGTGCGGCCACGTGGCCGGGTCGCGTAAGCAATTTCTAACTCATTGCCACACGGAACGCGACCGAGACACTTCTGCATCGTCATCGTTGGATCATCGTGACCGAGACCCTAAGCCGCGATCAAGCGACGTGGTCGACGGCCGCCCGCATCAGCCGTCGACGTCGACCCACTGCGAAGTACCGTCGGCCAAGGTCAGGGTGTCGCTCCATCCCCCACCCACACCCGGATTGTCACCTCTGGCTTCACCGGCCGGCCACCAAGCGCTGAAACGACCGTGGCTGACGGTGGCTTCGACATCAGGACCGACGGGCGGGTGCACCGTGATGGCGGTGACGTCGCTGCCCACGAAGCCGCTGACCCAGCTGAACCACTCTTCGGTGGAACTGAATGGCAGCCGACCGGGAACGGTGACGGAGCCTCCCATGCTCCAGGTTTCGTCGATGTCGTCACTCGCCAGCGGTGGCGCATCTGACGGCTCAGGGTTGTAGCTGCCGAAGAATCCGCTCTTGCGGTTCGTGTCACCGTCGGGCATCAGGCATGCGCCTTCGCCTGCTGGGCCTTCGACAAGGACGTACGTCCATGTGCCTCGCACCTCGCTGATAATTGCTTGCGCACGTTGATCGTCAATACCAAGAGCTGAACGGCATGTGGTGGCGGCCGCTGTCGCGGCCGAACCTGACAGCGGTTTCGGGGTCGCGGTCCACGATGCGAACGCGGAGCCACCGCCGATGAGTGTTGGCGCGGCGACTGCCGCGGTCACAGTGATAGCCGCCGCAACGAGTGCACGGCCGCGATGCCGCTTCTGACGATCAGGTCCGATCTGCACCTGTTCGTCGGTGGACGTGGCCATGATCCGATCACGAGCTACAACGGCCCGGCGACGTTCATCGTCGGTCAGTGTGGGTGGGGCCGGGTCCATCTCGCGCAGGACGGCATCGAGGTGAGCGAAGGTGTGCTTGGTCATTCCGGGCTCCTTGTGTAAGCCATGTCTCCGGGCAGCTGGCCATCGGCTTGCCCCGTCTCGATGAGCCGCTTCAGCGATCTCCTGGCGCGAGACAGCCGAAGCCGAAATGCTGTCGGCGAGATGTCCAGCACAACGGCTGCCTCCGGCGCGCTGAGCCCGTCGAAGACTGCGAGAGCAAGCGCCTCTTGGTGGATCGGGTTCAGCGCACGCCAACCTGTTGCCATATCAACTCTGGCAGCGATGAAATCGGCGGAATGATCGCCGCTGGTCACGACAGGAACGACCTCGGCGAGACGAATGGGAAGCGCTTCCCGCTTGCGTTCACGCCGCCCCGCATTCAGGAGGGTATGACGTGCCACACCGAACAACCAGGCGCGCGCCAGCGACAGCTAGAGGGTACGTCGTCCAAACGCCGCCATGCCACGAGCATCACCTCGCCGACAACGTCCTCGGCATCTCTCGTATGGACCCGTCGGCACACGAAGCGCAGCAGATCACTATGAACGTCGTCGTACAGCGTTCGAAAGCGCTGCTCACGCTGCTGCGCCGAAACGGTGGAGTCCATATCTCCTCATGTCGGCAGGCGCACAAGTGTGTCGCCATGACTAGCGGATTTGTTCTCTTTGTCGATCTACAGAGTTCTGGGCGATGGCCTGGCGGAACTCAGCCGGAACAACCACATCGTCAATGCGTGGGTCACAACGTGGGTTTCGGGCAATTCGCCAGAGACTGGCTTTGCGTTAATGAAGGTCACACGGTTTTTGGAGCCTCCGACAGGATTCGAACCCGCGACATCCATATTACAAGTATGGCGCTCTACCAACTGAGCTACAGAGGCGTACGGACCGAAGTCCGAGACATCATCCTAGCGACACCTAGATCGAACCTTCACGGCACCGCTTCAGATAGTTGCCGTCGACCTGTTCGTCGTCGCCGAGATCGGGCATCACGACCGCATCGTCGTTGCCCACGGCAATGAACTTCTCGAGGTCCTTCGCCGAGCCGTCGACGTCTGCGTCGGGAATCAGCGAGTCGTTGAGCGCCAACGAGCAGTCACCGGCACCGAACTCCTGCCAGCCGCCGCTGACCCCGAAGTCGTCGGTCGTGTCGTCGAATGCGCTCAGCGCGTGCACGCGGAGCATCCCGATGACCCGGCTGGGCCCGTTCGCCCCGAGCCGCACCTCATAGGCGGCGCGGGTCTCGGCCTCGAGCACGATGTACGGCTTCTCGGTGTCGTCGTCCACGGTCCTGACCTGCCAGGCCGTCGACACCTGCGGCTCACCGATGACCTTGACCCGGTCGGAGAAGACATTGGCGACGGCGAGTCGTGGCGACGCCTGTCCCTCGCTCTGCTTCGTCAAGGTTGCTGCCGCCTGCCCGGGCAGCGTCGAGGCAACCTGCTCCACGGGCTTCGCGTTGTGCCACACCGTGTCGTCGACCGTGCTGGCAGCGGCCCACGCCTTCAGGCCAGTGACCATCTGGTCGTACACGCCCTCGTCGAAGCCGTCCGGGACGGCGGGCGGCTTGGCGGCGTCGAGCGTGCCGTCAGAACGTGGCCAGTCGAGATCGAGCGACTCCAACGTGACCGCCCGGGTCGCCGTGGTCGCGTCCGCCGAGGGCGTCGGGGTGGCTTCTGGTTCGTCGGAACCGTCGCTGCAGCCTCCCACGACGAGAAGCACGACGACCAGGGTTCCCCACAACGAGCGCATCGTCCCAGTATCGATGACCCGCCAGAGGAACCTTGGTGCGACATACTGACGAGATGCCACAACCGTTCGATCGTCTTCTGACCGCGACGACCACGCTGGACACCCCGTTCGCGCTGGTCGACGCCCCCGCCCTCTGGGCCAATGCCGACGACTTGGTGCGCCGCGCCGGTGGGGTCAAGGTCCGGGTCGCCAGCAAGTCCGTGCGCGTCCGGTCGATCCTCGAGCAGACCCTCGCCCGCGACGGATTCGCCGGGATCATGTCGTACTCACTGGCAGAGTCCAACTGGCTCGTCGACCAAGGAATCGACGACATCCTGCTGGCCTACCCGACGACGAGCCGCCAGGCGCTCAAGGATCTCGTCGCCGACGAGCGCAGGCGCGCGGCGATCACGGTCATGGTCGACAGCGTCGAGTCCCTCGACCACATCGACTCCCTGATCGGGCCCAACCATCCAGAGATCCGGGTCTGCATCGACGTCGACTGCTCGCTGAAGCTCGGCCCGATCCACCTCGGCGTCCGCCGCTCCCCCGTCCACACCCCGCGTCAGGCCCGCAAGCTCGCCGCCGCGATCGAGCAGCGGCCGGGCTTCGACCTGGTCGGAGTCATGTTCTACGACGCTCAGATCGCCGGGCTGCCCGACTCGTCGAAGGCCGTGCGCCTGGTCAAGAAGCGCTCGGTCGCCGAGCTGCTCGCCCGCCGCGGCAAGGTCGTCGCCGCCGTCGCCGAGCATGCCGCCCTCGAGATCGTGAACGCCGGGGGGCACCGGCAGCCTCGAGGTCACCGGCGCCGACCCCGCCATCACCGAGCTCACCGCCGGCTCCGGGCTGTTCTCGCCGGTGCTGTTCGACGGCTACGACGCTTTCGAGTCACGCCCCGCCGCATACTTCGTGCTCTCCGTGGTCCGCAAGCCGCGACCCGACATCGCGACCCTGTTCGCCGGCGGATACATCGCGTCGGGACCGACCAACAAGAACCGCCAACCGCTGCCGACCTGGCCAGAGGGTCTCACCGCAGTCGGCACCGAGGGCGCAGGCGAGGTGCAGAGCCCGCTCAAGGGCAAGGCCGCCCGCCAGCTGTCGATCGGCGACCGCGTCGTGATGCGGTACGCCAAGGCCGGTGAGATGTGCGAACGCTTCGACCAGGTCGCTGTGGTCGACGCCGACGGAAGCGTCGCGCTCGTGCCGACCTACCGAGGAGAAGGAAAGAACTTTGGCTGAGTACTGGCACAACTGGGGACGCAGCGCCCAGTCCCACCCCGTACGCATCGCCCATCCGGCCTCGACCGCTGAGGTCGCCACACTCGTCCGCGACGCCGTCGCCGCCGGCCTGCCGGTCAAGGCCGTCGGCGCGAGCCACTCGTTCACCGCGATCGGTGCGACCGACGGCGTCCTGCTGCAGCTCGACCGGATGAGCACCATCGTCGGTGTCGACAGCGCGACCCAGCGAGTGCGGGTACAGGCCGGTATCTCCCTGCACGGGGCTCAACCCGCGGCTCAAGGCCCACGGCCTCGCTCTGCCCAATCTCGGCGACGTCGACCCGCAGTCCGTGGCCGGCGCGGTCTCGACGGGGACGCACGGCACCGGCGGCAAGCTCTTCGGCATCTCGAAGGCCGTCGTCGCGGTGCAGCTCGTCACGGCGACCGGCGAGGTGCTCGAGATCGACGAGGAGCACCCGTGGTTCGGCGCCAGCCGGGTCACGCTGGGGGCCCTCGGCATCGTCACCGAGGTGACCCTGCAGTGCGTCCCAGCCTTCCTGCTGCACGCCCGCGAAGAGCCCATGCCGTTGCCCGAGGTCATGGGACGCCTCGACTCGCTGGTCGCCGACAACGACCACTTCGAGTTCTACTGGTTCCCGCACACCGAGAAGACATCGATCAAGCGCAACAACCGAGTACCCGAGGGCACCGAGCGCAAGCCGGTCGGCGCGTTCCGTCACTGGCTCGACGACGAGTTCCTCAGCAACACCGCCTTCGAGGGCGTCAACCGGGTGCTGGCTCGCAAGCCGTCGTGGATCCCTCGGGTCAACCAGATCTCTGGCTCGGTGCTGAGCGCCCGCGAGTACGTCGACGACTCGTACAACGTGTTCGTCTCGACGCGCAAGGTCAGGTTCCGTGAGTCCGAGTTCGCCCTGCCACGTGAGGCCCTGCCCAGCGTCCTGGCCGAGCTGGCAACGTGGTTCGGTGCGGGTCACGCCAACATCTCGTTCCCGATCGAGGTGCGGTTCACCGCCGCCGACGATGTCTGGATGTCGACCGGTCATGAGCGCGACAACTGCTACGTCGCGGTGCACCAGTACTGGCGCACCGACTACGACGAGTACTTCGCCGCAGCGCAAGACATCTTCACCGCGCACGAGGGCCGTCCGCACTGGGGCAAAGCTGCACACCCTCGATGCGAGCTTACTTTGCTGAGCGGTACTCGCGCTTCGGCGACTTCGTGGCGATTCGCGACGAGCTGCGACCCCGCCCGGACGTTTAGCAACCCGTACCTCGACCGCGTCCTCGGCTAGCCTCACGCGGACGTCATCCCATCAGTACGTGCGACAGCACTGTGGGGACGACGTCCGCGCAGGGTGGGCCAGGGCTGAGGATCAGTGCATGTGCGGGGCGTTGACGACGGTCAGCGATGTCGGGACGTCGTCGAGCGTGATTCGGGTGCGCTCCTTGCCGGTGCCGGCTCGAACAGGGCAACCGACTTGTCACGCGGATCGGTGACCCAGGCGAAGCCGCCGCCGACGGCGACCTGAGGCTTCGGGTCGCTGTACTCGTCGGTCAGCTCCCACGGCTCGACGACGTCGAGCTTCTCGGCGACCTTGCCGGACGCCTCGTCGATGACGTGCAGGGCGCCGTCGGTGCCCAGGGCCACTGTCTGACCATCTGCACGGACGAATCCCGAGTACGCCACGCCGAGATCGACCGTCGTCGCCTTCGCCGCATCGACGTCGTAGAACGCGATCTGCTTCGCCACGTCGGCATCCTTCTCGCTGTAGAGGTTGCCCGCCAGCAGATCGGACTCGTGGTCCCCGATCAGCGTGCTGGTGCCAGCTCCCTTCACGGGCGAGTCGATCTTGGCGCCCTTGCCGTCCTCGACGACGAGCACGCCGTCGGAGCAGCCGAACGCATAGGCGTCGTGCCCGGCGTGCGTCTCACCGTGCAGGCCCTCGCACCCGTCGATGCGGCCGGTCTCCTTGCCGTCTGCATCGAGCACGAGCACGCCAGCAGCCTCTTCGCCCTCGGGGTAGGAGGCCAGGAAGCCGCCGTCCGACGTCGGAGCAGCTGCGCCGTGGTGCGCCGCACCGGTCTCGACCCGCTGGACCGACACCTCGTCGTCTTCGAACCCCTTCCAGTCGAAGGCCTCGAACGAGCCGTCGTCGTCGAACCATACGACGCTGCGCTCGTCATCGCTCACGGCGTGATAGCTCGTGCCGCGGTCGAACGTCGTCGTGAGCAGGGAGGGTGCGGTGACGTACGAGTGGCTGTGGTCGCCGTGCGCGACCGACCACGTCCCGGCGTCGACGACGCCGACCTTCTTGGCCTCGGACTGCAGGACGAAGACGTGACGGCCGTCGCCGGCGACCTGCAGCTCGGGCCGACTCGCCAGGTCGTACTGGTCGAGCTTCTTCAGGTCTGCCCCGGCGACGATCTCGACGCCGGCGTCTGAGCCGATCACGAGTCGCGGCTGGGCGGTCGGGGTGGCGGAGCGATCCGTCGTCTCCGCAGCAGTCTCGGCGGCGCTCTCGGAGCCGGAGTCGGACTCGGCGCAGGCCGCGACGGTCAAGCCGACAGCCAGCAAGGTGATCAAGGTGCGTGTCATGTGCTTCTTCATGGCACGCAGTCTCACGCCAACTGAGAATGATTGTCAAATTCATCTTGTTCGAGGCGGTGCGGATATCACGGCATGGTGCCTGGCTTTCGCCCGTCCACGTCATGAGAACCGGCACGTCGACCTAGAGCCCGGTCTACCTTCGACGTATGACCACAGGGACGACCTACGCCGCGCACGGCCGCAGCTGTCTGTCCCTTCGCTCTGCCCGCTGAGCTCCGCTCGCTTCTCACCTCCACCTCCCTGAAGGGATGTATTCGTCATGCCCATTTCCACTCCCCACGGTTCAGCAGAACCGCTCAAGTTCGCCTACTGGGTGCCCAACGTCTCCGGCGGACTGGTCACCAGCACGATCGAGCAACGCACCGATTGGTCCTACGACTTCAACGTCGACGTCGCCCAGCTCGCTGAGAAGGTCGGCTTCGAGTACGCACTGAGCCAGGTCCGGTACACCGCGTCATACGGCGCCGACCAGCAGCACGAATCAACGAGCTGTCGCTCGGCCTGCTGACCCAGACCGAGAAGCTGAAGGTCATCGCCGCGGTTCACCCCGGGCTGTGGCACCCCGCCGTCCTCGCGAAGTTCATCATCACCGCCGACCACATCTCGGGGGGCAGGGCTGCGGTAAATGTCGTCAGCGGGTGGTTCAAGGACGAGTTCACTGGTCTCGGTGAACCCTGGCTCGAGCACGACGAACGCTACCGCCGCAGCGAGGAGTTCATCCGCGTCCTCCGCGGGCTCTGGACAGAGAAGGATTTCACCCACCGTGGTGACTTCTACCGGATCCACGACTTCACGCTCCAGCCCGGACCCGTCGACGTCCCCGGTCGACCGCACCCTGAGATCTTCCAGGGCGGCAACTCCACCGCCGCCCGTCGCAATGGCGGGACGGTGTCGGACTGGTACTTCTCCAACGGCAAGGACTTCGACGGCTTCACCGAGCAGTACCTCGAGGTCAACCAGAACGCTGCACTCGCCGGACGTGAGGGACAGGTCCGGTTCGGGCTCAACGGCTTCGTCGTCGCCCGCGACAGTGAAGACGAGGCACACGCGGTGCTCGAGGAGATCATCGAGAAGGCCAATCCGGACGCTGTCGAGGGCTTCCGCCAGGCGGTCAAGCAGGCAGGATCATCAACCGGCGACGGCAAGGGCATGTGGTCGGACTCCACGACCCGCGACCTCGTCCAGTACAACGACGGCTTCCGCACCGGCCTGATCGGAACGCCCGAGCAGATCGCCACGCGGATCGTCGAGTACAAGAAGCTCGGCGTCGACCTGTTCCTGCTGGGATTCCTGCACTACCCTCGAGGACATCGCCTACTTCGGCGAGAAGGTGCTGCCCCTCGTCCGCGAGCTCGAGGCCGACGCGATCCGCGCCGGCGGCTCGCCCCCTCCCGCTGAACCACCTCCCCACCAAGGTGCCTGCCGGGTCGACCAGGACCCGGCAGGCGTGTCATCCCCAGAAGAGAGACAAGGAAAAGAATATGACCATCAGCGTTCAGGAAGCATTGTCGTCCTCACCGTGGGCAGATCAGCCCCGCCCGACCACGATCCAGGGCTGGATCGACCGCAGCCTCTGACGTCTCTGCCATCCTCGCCGTCGACGCCGTCGAGCGAGACCGCGCCCAGGCTGTTCCCACCGCCGAAGTCCAGCTGCTCAAGGACTCCGGGCTCGTGACGCTGCTCGGCCCCATCGAGCACGGCGGCGCCGGCGAGACCTGGGAGACTGCCTACCGGATCATCCGCGAGGTCGCCTCCGGCGACGGATCGATCGGCCAGCTCATCGGCTATCACTACCTGTGGGCCTGGGCAGTACGACTGGTCGGCACACCCGAGCAGATCGCTGCAGTTGAAGAGCTCTACACGACGCAGAACCTCTTCTTCGGCGGTGCGGTCAATCCCCGCGACAACGACCTGACGATCACCGAGGACGGCGACGAGCTCGTCTACAACGGACGCAAGTCGTTCTCGACGGGGTCCCAAGGTCTCGGACCTCACCGTCCTCGAAGGCGTCCTTGAGGGGACCGAGCAGCACATCTTCGCGATCGTGCCGACCCAGCAGGACGGCATCGTCTTCCATGACGACTGGGACAATCTCGGCCAGCGCCTCACCGAGTCCGGAGGCGTCACGATCACCGACGTCCGCATCCCGTGGGCAGCTGCTGCGGGCTACGTCGACAAGCAACCCGTCGAGCTGACCTACGGAACGCTCAACCTGCCGACGATCCAGCTCGTCTTCAGCAACTTCTACCTCGGCATCGCCCAAGGCGGGATCAAGGCCGGCACAGCCTACGCCCGGGAGAAGACGCGCGCCTGGCCCTATGGCGGCGACAACAAGGAATCGGCCGACCAGGAGTGGTATCTGCTGGAAGGCTACGGACGTCTGCAGTCGCAGCTGTGGGCCGTCGAGGCCCTGGCCGATGCGGCGGGAGCCGAGATCTCGGGCTTGCTGCACGCTGATCGCGAGGCGCTGACGGCCGAGCAGCGCGGCCACGTCGCCGTCCGCATCGCGGCGGTCAAAGAGCCGCGACCGACATCTCGCTGGAGGTCGGCACCAAGATCTTCGAGCTGACCGGTGCACGCGCATCTGCCAGCTCGGTGGGCTCGACATCTACTGGCGCAATGCACGCACGCACACGCTCCACGACCCCGTCGCCTACAAACGCCGCGAGGTCGGTGAGTACGCACTGCTCGGCAAGTTCCCCCAGCCGACCTGGTACACCTGAGCCGCGAGCACACAGCACCGCCCGGGCCCATCGACGGGACTCGGGCGGTGCTGTGTCATGCATGCGGTCAGCCCAGCTCGACCAGGCTCCCGAAACCACTGCGGTGGAAGACCAGCGGCCCGCCGACCTCCGAGGGGACGGATGGCCGACCGCGTGCAGCTCCAGCAGCACGATCGTGTGGTCCCCTGCCTCGACCTCCCGGTAGATCGTGGTGTCGAAGAAGGCAATGCCGCCGTCGATCGTGACGGCGCCGTGCTGCGTCGCCTGGACCGGCAGCCCGTCGAAGCGCTGGTCGACCGCCCCGGCGAGCTGCCGGGCGACCTGGCCGTGATCGGACGACAGGATCGTGACGCCCAGATGATCAGCCCGGCGCAGATCGGGCCACGTCTTCGACGCCGCTGCGATCGAGAACGAGATCAACGGAGGATCCAGGCTGACCGAGCTGAACGACGACGCTGCCAGGCCGGTCAGCACGCCGTCGACCTGCGCCGCCACGGCGACGACGCCGGTCGGAAAGACACCGAAGGCGTGCCGCAGCCGCACTGGATCGAGATCCTGGTTCGTCGGGAAGGCCGCTGCCACGGCCGTCTCGGTCACAGCTGCCCCTGCGGGCGCGGGCGGGTGCCGTCGACGGCCCAGCGGCCCAGATGGTGCACCTTCCACGCGGCGGGGTCATGCAGCGTGTGCGTCCGCGCATTGCGCCAATGACGGTCGAGGGACTCTCCGGCGAGCGCCGAGCGGGTGCCCGCCACCTCGAACAGCCGGCTCGAGACGTCGACCGCCGAACGGCTCGAGGCCACCCGCGCTGCTGCGACCGAGAGGCTCGCAGCGGCAGCCGACTCCTCGGTCAGGTCGGCGTTCGCCGCGTCGACCGCCCGCGCCGCCTCGGCCAGCAACGACTCCGCTGCGCGCACCTCGAGCTCCATCTCGCCCAGCGCCTGGACGACCAACGGGTCGTCCGCCGCCCGTTCGGCGCCGTGCGGCTCGACTGCGTCGGCGAACGGACGACTCAGCTCGCGGACGAATCGGGCCGCATCCTGCAACGCGGCCCGGGCGATCCCCGTGTCGATCGCCGTATGCAGCACCTGCGCGAAAGCGCCGTACGTCGTCGGCCCGGTGAACGTCTCGGCGTAGTCGGTGATCAGGTCGTCCGTCACCCGGACCCCCTCCAGCCGGACCGTCCCGCTGGCCGTCGTCCGCTGGCCGACGGCGTCCCAGTCGTCGACGATCTCGAGACCGTCGGATCCCCGCGGGACCCACGCCACGTGCATCGGCCCGTCCGGCCCGAGATGGGCCAGCACCGGGATCCAGTCGGCGAACGCGGCGCCGGTGCAGTAGAACTTGGTGCCGTCCAGGCGCCAAGCATCGCCGTCGCGGGTCAGGGTCGTGCGGAAGTCGCGGACGTGCTTGGTCCCCCGCTCGCTCTGAGCATTGCCGATCGTCCGTCCGCGCAGCACCTCGGCGAAGATCCGGGCCTGCTGGTCGGGGCTGCCCTGCAGGCGCAGCTGGTTGACGTAGGCGAAGTGGCTCAACGGGATCTGCCCACGTTCGGGTCGCCGACCGAGACCAGCCGGATGACCTCGGTGACGACCTCCACCGGCAGATCAGCACCGCCGTGGGCGGCAGGGACCGTGATCGCGAGCAGACCGCTCGAGGCCAGCTCGGCAACCTCCTCGAAGGGCAGCAGCCGGTCGCGGTCGCGCACCGCAGCATCTTCAACGAACTTGCGGCCGAGCGCGGCGGCCCGACTGACAGCCTCGGCGCCCGTGAGGTTCAGCGTGTCGACCGCCATGTCACACCCCTGCCCGCTCTGGCACCGGGCTCGCCGCGAACGCCGGGCTCGGCAGGGTGCCGTTCACGGCGAAGTCGCCCACGAGTCGTGCCTTGTAGATCGACGGATTGTGCGAGGACACCGCCCGGGCGTTGCGCCAGTGCCGGTCAAGGGCCAGATCGAGGTCGAGGGCCGAGGCGCTGGCCGCATCGAACAGCAGCCAGCCGACCTCGCCGGCCAGGCGGGAGTTGACGACCTGGGTCTGTGCGGACTCAACAACGACGTGCTTGAGCGCCTCCGGTCGCAGGTCACCGCCACTGACCAGGTAGTCGTCGATCGTGGCGCCGAGCGCCGACACTGTGGCACGGGCCGTGAACGCGCGGGTCGAGATCTCACCCACGACCCCGAGCACCTGCGCGTCATGACGCGGTTCCGGGTCGGCCGCCAACGGATAGGAGCGGCGTCGCCCTCGCACCAGACGGGCCACGTCCTGCGACGCCCGATGAGCGATTCCGGCCTGGGTCGCCGAGTGGATGAACTGGTAGAACGCGCCGAGGAGCTCAGCGACCTCGGCGTCACGGTGCGGCAGCACGTAGTCCTCGCGCACCGCGACCGCCTCGAACGTCGCTGTGCCGCTCGCGGTCATCCGCTGCCCGAAGCCGTTCCAGTCGTCGACGACGCTGACCCCCGGATCGGTGCGCGAGACGACGACCTCGACGAAGCCGCCCTCGTGTGGCACCAGCACGTTGATCCAGTCGGCGTACAGGCTTCCGGTGCTGTAGTACTTGGTCCCCGAGAGACGCAGTCCTGCACCGTCGTCGTGCAGCCACACGCCGTCGGTCAAGGCCAACGCTGCGCTGCGCGGCTCGCCGTCGGTCGGTGCGCTCGGACCGCCCTTGGACGAGGCAGCGGGACCGAAGAACTCACCCCGGCCAGCAGCAGCGAGCAGCTCCCTCGGCAGCCGGATCGTCCTCGCGCTGCAGCAAGAACTCCACGAATCCGAGATGCCCACGAATGATCTGGACGAGATTGGACTCGGCCGCAGCCAGCTCGACCAGGACAGTTCCCAGCTGCCGGCCACCGACGTGCCGATGCCGCCGTAGCGGCGCGGCACCCGTAGTCGACCGATCCCGGTCGCCAGCAGGTCGGGCACGACGTCGGCGACTCCGAGGTGGTCGCGCTCACGCACCGGAGCCTCGTCATGCACGCGCGCGGCGAGCCGACGAACCGCCCGCTGCACACCGCCGAAGTCCTCGTCGCCGATCATGCGAACGACACCGCCCCACGCAGCGAGGCGTACTCGAGCCGCGGAAGCGACTCCAGCAGCCGTTGTGTGTAGGGATGCTGCGGACGGGAGAAGATGTCGTCGGCCAGGCCTTGTTCGACGGCGTGACCGCCCTGCATGACAAGCACTCGATCGCTCATGTGGTGAATGACTCCTAGGTCGTGGGAGATGAACAGATAAGCTGACGCCCAGCTTGCTGCTGGAGGTCGGTGAGCAGGTCGAGGATCTGCGCCTGCACGGAGACGTCGAGCGCCGAGACGGCCTCGTCGAGCACGATGACTTCTGGCCGGGTCGCGATGGCTCGGGCGATGGCGACCCGCTGGCGCTGCCCTCCCGACATCTGCCGTGGCCAGGCCGCCAGGTGCTCTCGCCCCAGCCCGACCGTCTCCAGCAGCTCGACGGCCCGGTCGGCAGCACGGTGCGCGTTCTCTGGGTCTCCGAGCTCGATCGCGTCGGTCAGGATCCGCGAGACCCGCCACCGGGGATCGAATCGCTCGAACGGATCCTGGTAGACCACCGCGATACGGCGTCGGATGGCCCGCTGGTCGGCCGCTGGGGCCGACGTCCACGGTCGACCGAGGAACTCGACGTCACCACTGTCGGGCGTCTCCAAGGCCAAGGCGATGCGCGCCAAGGTGCTCTTGCCCGACCCGGACTCCCCGACGATCCCGAGCGTCTCACCGCGGGCCAGGTCTAACGACACCTGGTTGACCACGGTACGTCGCACCTTGTCGGGCCCGACGAAGCTCTTGACCACGCTGTTGGCGCGCAGGACGACATCGGTGGTCTCGGCGCCCGCTGGCGCCGAGGCGAACAGCGAGGCCGCGTTCACGTGAGCCCCGCGGCCGAGCCGGGTGCCCTTGGTGTGCTCGCTGGGGACCGCGTCGATGAGCTGCTGGGTGTAGGGATGTTGTGGGTCGCGCAGCACCCGATCGCTGTCGCCGGCTTCGACGATCCGACCGCCCTGCATGACCAGGATGACGTCGGCCAGCCGTGCCACGACCGCCAGGTCATGGCTGATGAGGATGACGCTGGTCCCCTCGGCGAGCATGCCTTGAAGGACGTCGAGAACCTGCGCCTGCACCGTGACGTCGAGCGCGGTGGTCGGCTCGTCGGCGATGACGATGTTCGGGTCGAGCGCGATGGCCGACGCGATCAGCGCCCGTTGTCGCAGGCCACCTGACAGCTCGCCGGACCGTTGCCGGGCACGTCGCTCCGGCTCTGGGACACCTACCCGGTCCAGCAGCGCGAGCACCTGCGCGGCATGGGTCGATCGCGCACCGTGACGGTGCAGCCGCAGCGGCTCGGCGATCTCCTTGCCGACCGGGCGCAGCGGGTCGAGCGAGACCAGCGCGTCCTGCAAGATGTAGCCGATCCGAGATCCGCGGACCCGGCGCCACCGCTGCCCGGACGACCGAGCAGCGTCTCGCCCTCCAGCTCGAGCGTCGCGGCGTCGACGACGGATCGGTCACCGGCGAGGCCGACGAGCGAGCGCGCGGTCACGCTCTTGCCCGAGCCCGACTCGCCGACGATCGCGACGCACTGGCCTGCGTGGGCTCGAAGCTCACGTCCTTGACGACGTGCTTGAGCTGACCGTCCTCGCCGGCGAACGAGACGTTGAGGTCGTGTACCTCCAGCACCCGGTCGCCGATCGCGCGGTCCTCACGATGGTTCGTCATGAGACGTGGTCCCCTTCTACGAGTGCTTGGATGTATCGGCCGATCAGCGTGAACGACAGCGTCACGAGCACGATCGCGATGCCGGGAAGATCTCCAGCCACCACGCGACGGTGATCTGGGTCTTGCCGGAGTTGAGGAGCAGCCCCCACTCCGACGACGGCGGCGCCACCCCCAGCCCGAGGAACGACAGCCCCGAGGCCCAGACGACCGAGGTGCCGATTCCCAGGGCGATCAGCGCCACCAGCGGACGGAAGGCATTCGGCACGATGTGCTGCGCGACGATCGTGCGCCGGGTGTGCCCGAGCGCGCGGGCAGCCTCGACGTACCCGGATCGCTTGACGCTGAGGGTCTGCGCTCGGATGAGTCGGGCGTAGCCGGGCGCTGTGCTGATGCCGACCGCGATGATCAGGCTCTGCGCCGAGGGGCCGAGGAGCGCCACGAGCAGCAGCGCCAGCAGCAGGGTCGGGAAGGCGAGCAGCACCTCGAGCAGACGGTTGACCGGCCCGGCAACCCATCGCGGTCCCAGACCTGACGCGAGCCCGAGCACGACCGCGAGCACCATGCCCAGGGCCATGACGCCGATCCCGATGAGCAGCGACGGCCGAGTGCCCCAGACGATGCGGCTGTACAGGTCACGGCCCACGTCGTCCGTCCCGAGCCAGTGCTGCAGCGACGGGCCCTGCAGGGCGTTGGGCAGATCCGTGGTCAAGGGGCTGTGCGCCGACAGGAGACCGGGAAGCACGGCGGCCACCAGGAAGAGCAGGACGATGAGTCCTGAGACGATGACCGAGACCGGCACGCCGGTTCGCCCGCGACGTGTCGCGCGGCGTTCCGGTGCTGTGGGGAGGGGCAGGACGGTCATAGCGAACCTCGCAGTCGGGGTCGACGAGCACGTAGATGATGTCGACCAGCAGGTTGATGACGACGTACAGCGCGCTGATCAGGACGACGATGCCCGCGACGACAGCCAGGTCCTTCTGGCTGACGGCGGTGACGAGCACCGCACCGAGGCCGGGTCGGGCGAAGACGGTCTCCACGAGCACCGCACCCGACAACAAGGAGCCGATGGCCCAGCCGGAGAGGGTGATGCCGGGGATCAAGGCATGTCGCAGGACGTGCCGCCAGCGGACCTCGAGATCTCCCATGCCCCGTGTGCGCGCTGACAGGACGAAGGGCTCGCGGATCGCCCGGTCGAACTCGGTCCTGGTCGCCTGACCGAGGAAGCCGGCCAACGGGACGGCGAGCGTGACCACTGGCAGAACGGTGCCGGCCAACGAGGTGCCGCCGATGACCGGGAACCAGCCGAGGTTCGCGGCGAACACGATCAGCAGCAGGATGCCGACCCAGTACTGCGGGAGGCCCGCCGTGATGGTCTCGCCGGCCGAGCCGAGCGAACGCAGTCGCGGTCCGCGGCCCGCCGTCACCAGGGTCCACGCCACGGTCAGGAGCCAGGCGAGGACCAAGGAGGCGATGGCCAGGACGAACGTCGGCCCGATCTGCTCGCCGATGATCGTCGAGACGGGACGCCCCGACTGGTAGGAGAGTCCGAAGTCGCCGCGAACCAGGTTGCCGAGGTAGTCGACGTACTGGACCAGCAGCGACCGGTCGAAGCCGTACTCGCGGTTGACGGGCGCGGCTCGGCGGCGCTGCGCGGGATGCTCAGGCCGGACTGGACGTTCAGCAGGATCGTGGCCCGGTCACCCGGAAGCACCGACAGGACCACGAACGTGACGGTGACAGTTCCCCACAGGACGAAGATCGCCGCGAGGATCTTCGTCCCGACGAGCCGGGCGATGCGGCGCGCCCGGCCCCCGATCGTGCCGTCGACATCAGCCGGCGACACGATCGAGGCGGGTGACGAGACCACGGTCATCAGGACCCCGACACGAAGTAGGCGTCGTTGAAGTTCAGCAGGCCGTTGCTGTTCTGGTCCTGCCACACGCCCTTCAGCTTCGGCGACACGGCCGCGTTGTACGTCATGTCGTAGAAGCCGCCGACGATCGCCTCGTCGGTGAACCACTTCTGCAGCGCGTCGTACTGCTGGGTGCGCTTCGCCGGATCGGTCTCGACCTGCGCCGCCTGGATCTTGGCCTCGATCTCCGGGTTGTCGAAGAACGAGGTGTTGTTCCCGTTGGGCGCGTCACCCTGCTTGGCCGCAAAGGTGATGTCGAGGATGTTGGGGGCGCCCCAGACCCAGTAGCCGAAGCTGAGCTCCTTGTCGGTCGGAGCCGACTGCTCGCCCGAGAACAGCTGGGTCTGCGTCAGCGGGATGAGCTTGAGGTCGATGCCGGCCGCCTTGACCTGGTCCTGGACCGCCTGGAGGGCAGCCGAGCCCTCGGCCGTCACGATGGAACCGTTGCCGAACGGCAGGCGCACGGTCAGCGTCTCGCCATCCTTGACCCGGATCCCGTCCTTGTTCTTGGCGCTCCATCCTGCCTCGTCGAGCAGCTTCTCGGCCTTCGTGAGGTCGAACGGGTAGGCGCTGTTCACGTCGAGGTAGTCGGCCTGCCAGCTGGCCAGGGCGCCGTTGCCCTCGAAGGGCACCGATCCCTTGAAGACCGCGTCGACGATCGCCTTGCGGTCGGAGGCGTACAAGAAGGCCTGGCGGACGCGCTTGTCGGTGAAGGGGCCGCGCTGGACGTTGAACGAGAACACCTGCGGCCGTCCGCCGGCCACGAAGTTCAGCACCTGGAAGTCCTTGTTCGCAGTCGCCCACTGGACGGCCGGGACGTCGTAGATCACGTCAGCCTCGCCGGTGTTGAGCGCCGACCACCGAGTCGTGGCGTCCGGCACGAACTTCCAGTTCAGCTGCTTCTGGTAGGCCGGGCCGTCGTGGTGCGCGTTCTCCGGAGCCGAGTTGTAGTCGTCGTTGCGGACGAACGTGATGCCGTCCCCAACCTTCCACTCCTTGACGGTCCAGGGGCCTGAGCCCACCGGCTGGTGGCAGTTCTTCTCGGTCGACTGCGTCTTCAGCGCGGTCGGCGACTGGATCCCGTAGTGGCCGTTCGAGAGCTCCTGGAAGATCTCGGGATTGCGCTGCGAGAGGTGCAGCTCGACGGTGTGCGTGCCTGTGGCCTTCGCGTCGGTCAGGTACGTGAAGCTGTTCCAGCCGATGCCCTTGGCCCAGTTCTCGTTGTTGGCCACGACGGCTTCGGCGTCGAAGGGTGTGCCGTCGGTGAACGTGACGTCGTCACGCAGCTCGAAGGTGACGGTCTTGCCGTCCTTCGAGGTCTTCCACGACGTCGCCAGCCAGGGGACGATCTTGCCGTCGTCGTGGCTGACGAGCGAGTCGAACACCTGGCGTGAGAGGTAGGCCTGCTGCACCCAGCCGCCCCACAAGCACGGCGGCTCCTGGGCGTGGGCGTAGGTGATGGTCTGGTCGAGGATGCGCTTGCCACTGGTGCCCTCGGCGCCTTTGGTGCTGCTGCCGCCGCACGCTGCCGCGGTCAGGCCACCGACCACGACGAGCGCCACGGCTCCGAACAGCTTCTCGATCTTCATGTCTTTGCTTCTCTCGTGAAAGTCGGATGCTTCTGGAAGGTCGGGTTCAGCCGGAGAACGCCGGCGCGGACAGGCCGAGGGTCCGGCCGTGGTGGGTCTCGGGAAGACGGTCGCCGCGGCCGAAGAGCTTCTCGCGCAAGGTCCCCTCGGCGTACTCGGTCTGGGCGAGGCCGCGGGACTGCAGGACCGGGACGACGTGGTCGACCCATTCGTCCCACCAGCCGAGCGTCGTGATCGGGACGACGTTGAACCCGTCGACCCCGGCGTCGACCCAGGTCTGCACGTGATCGGCGATCTGCTCAGGCGTTCCGGCGAACTTGCCGGGCAGCAGGGCGTGGTCGATGAGGTACTCGCGCCAGGTCAGGTCGCGGCCGGCGCCGAGATCGGCGTCGACGATCGACCGGAAGATCGAGCGCACGTGCTCGCCGAGCTGGACCTGGTCGCGCAGGGCCTTCAACGGTGTCTCGGGGTCGATCGACGTGAAGTCGATGCCCGAGCCGCCGCTGTAGAAGCCGACCAGTCCACCGAAGTCGATGTTGTCGCGCAGGTGCTGCTGCTTGCGTCGAGCCTCTTCCTCGGTCGAGCCGATGATCGTCGACAGCTGCACCAGCGTCTTCAGCGATCCCCGCTCGCGGCCGTGCGCCTCGACCGCGTCCTGCAGGATCGCGATGTCCTTGCGTGCCGCCTCCGGGGTGAACGACGGCAGGAAGGTGACCTCGGCGTTGCGGGCCGCGAACTCACGGCCGGCCACGGAGTTGCCTGCCTGGAACAGCACCGGTGTGCGCTGCGGCGACGGCTCGACGAGGTGCGGGCCCTCGACCTTGTAGCGCTCACCGACGTGATCGATCGTGTGGATCTTGTCGGGGTCGAAGAACACCCCGGTTGCGGGGTTCTTGACGACCGCGCCGTCCTCCCACGAGTGCTCCCACAGCTTGTACGTCACGTCGAGGTACTCCTGCGCCCACACGTAGCGCTCGTCGTGCGACACGATCTCGTCGTAGCCGAAGTTGCGGAAGCCGTTGCTGAGGTAGGACGTGACGATGTTCCACGCGACCCGGCCCTCCGTGAAGTGGTCCAGCGACGAGAGCTTGCGGGCGAAGGAGAACGGGTGGTCCTGGATGACGTTGCTGGTGATCGCGAGCCCGAGGTGCTCGGTGACGTAGCCGAGCGCCGACACGATCGCAGCAGGATCATTGCCGGGGAACTGCGAGCCAGCGCGGATCGTCCCGCCGCCGTCGCCGTACTCGCGGTCGTAGACGCCGACGACATCGGCGATGAACAACGCGTCGAACCGGCCGCGCTCCAAGGTCTTGACGACATCGACGTACGGATCGAGGTCCTTGTAGCCGTACTGGACCTGCCCTTCCTCGGTGCGCCAGTAGCCGTGGCTGTGGTGGTTGGGGGTCAGGTGCAAGAACCCGTTGTAGATCGGTGGGCGTGACATGGGATGGGGCCTCCTAGACGTCGAGCGGCCCGAAGCACACCCGAGAAACTTGTGTTGCCCACGACGTTAGGAACCGGCAGCGGGGTCACAGCGCCCGTCTCACTCTGCGTTCAACGCGCATTTCCGATGGGGTGATCGGCCACCCCATGCACCTCTGAGACCTGCGTCACGAACCGTGTTCCAGGCCGACCGGATCGTGAGATCTGTGATCGGCCGCCGCCGGTCGGACGTCTAATGGCGACTGTCACCGCTGCTCGTCAGAGCCGCTCCCGACGGAAGGCAGGTCCGATGCGCATCGAGCAGCTCGAGTACCTCGCCGCGGTCACGCAGCACGGTTCGCTGCGCAGGGCCAGCGAGCAGCTGCACCTGTCGCAGTCGGCGCTCAGCGAGGCGATCCGCGGCCTGGAGCGCGAGCTCGGAGTCCCTCTGCTCGAGCGGCATCGATCGGGTGCCCGCATCAGCCGTGACGGCAGTGACCTGCTCCCGATCATGGCCGAGGTGCTCAACGGCATCGCCAGGCTCAAGGAGGCGGCAGGCGACCAGAACCGGACCAGCCGCACGATCCGGGTGGGCACCGTGAACGCCGGGACATCGGCGATCCTGATCCCCGCTGTGCAGGACTTCGGCACCCGGCACGCGACCACGACGGTCGACGTCGCCACGATGTTCCAGGCCGACATCCAGCAGAGCCTGCTCGAGGGCCGGCTGGAGATCGGGTTGGTCAACATCTTTCCGGGTGATGACATCCCCACCGCGCTGACCGCGGTCCCCTTGCTGGAAGGCACCCCGGTCGTGTGCGTCCACACCGGTGACCCGCTGGCCACGCAGGACGAGATCAGCGTCGACGACCTGCGCCATCGGCCATTCGTCTCGTCGCGTCCGGGCTACGTCATGAACCGGCTCACGCAACGACTGTTCGGCTCACGCCCGCCGGCCACGACCTACTACGCCGACGGCGCCGAGATGGCCAAGTCGCTCGTCGCCAAGGGCGTCGGCCCCTCGGTCCTGCCGGACTACAGGCATCACCGGTGACCCGCTCGAGGAGGCCGGGATCATCACGGCTCGTCCTCTTTCCGCCCGACACCGTTGGTCACGATGCTGCTGCTGCGGCGCGACTTCGAACGGATGCCGGCCGACATCGCCGACTTCGAGGAGACCGTCGCGGGCATCGCGCGGGCCCACTCACAAGGACGGGTCGACGCCCGGGCGTCCTGACCCGCACCCCACCACTACCGGTTCCACGATGCAAGACGCGTCGCGCCGGGCGGCGCTTTGACATGAGACTCGACCCATGGCTCTCACGTTCGACTGGTTCCTGCCCACGACCGGCGACAGCCGCGCCCTCGTCGGCGGCGGTCACAGCGTCCCGTCAGATCTCGGCCGCGCGGGCGGTTCGATCGACACTGCCGGGCGGTTCCGCGAGCCCGACCTGCGCTATCTCGCCCAGGTGGCCCGCACCGCAGAAGACCTCGGCTTCGACGCGGTGCTGACGCCCACCGGCACCCCCTGCGAGGACGCCTGGGTCGTGGCATCGGCGCTGATCCCGCAGACCGAGCGGCTCAAGTTCTTGGTGGCGCTGCGGCCCGGGCTCATCTCCCCCACGTTGCTCGCGCAGATGTCGTCGACGTTCCAGCGGCTGTCGGACAACCGCCTGCTGCTCAACGTCGTGGTCGGCGGAGATCCGTCCGAGCAGCTGAGGTTCGGCGACCGGGTCGCCAAGGACGACCGCTACGCACGGGCCGCTGAGTTCCTCCAGGTCTTTCGCGAGGCGTTCACCGAGGCGGGCAGCAGCTTCACCGGCGACTACTACGACGTCGAGGACGCCCGCACCCGACGCCCGGCACCCGTGCCCGAGATCTACCTCGGCGGTTCGTCGGCGGCCGCTGGTCCGGTCACCGCAGCGCACACCGACGTCTACCTGACGTGGGGAGAGCCGCCAGCCGCCGTCGCGGAAAAGATCGCCTGGATCCGCAAGCTCGCCGACGAGGAAGGCCGTACCGTCCGCTTCGGGGTGCGGCTGCACACCATCAGCCGCGACCACTCCGAGCAGGCCTGGCAGATCGCCGACGCGATGCTGGCCGAGCTCGACCCGGCCGATGTCGCCAAGGCGCAGGAGGCCCTCGCGAGCAGCGAGTCAGAGGGGCAGAAGCGCATGCGCGAGCTGCACGGCGGGCTGACGACGTACACCGATGCCCGCCAGCTCGAGGTGCACCCGGCCCTCTGGTCGGGCATCGGCCTGATGCGCAGCGGCGCCGGCACCGCACTGGTCGGCAGCCACACCGAGGTCGCCGACCTCATCGAGGAGTACGCCGCCGTGGGCATCGAGGAGTTCGTGATGTCGGGCTACCCGCACATCGAGGAGGCCTACTGGTTCGCCGAGGGCGTCCTGCCGATCCTGCGCCGCCGCGGCCTTCTGCCCACCGGAACCTGAGGCACCTGCTCAGAACCCCTGGTGGGTGCCGAAGGTTCGCTGCCAGTAGGTGAGCGGTGTCGACGCCGAGCTGTCAGCGGCTTCGACCGTGCCCAGCACGAGCGTGTGGTCGCCGGCCACGACCAGCTGGTCGACCGTCACCGCGACCCACGCATGCCGGTCGACGAGTGCGGGTGCCCCGTCCTCCAGCTGCCACGGCACGTCGACGAACTTGTCGTCGGCCTTGCCGGCGAACCGCAGGGCGATCTGGTCCTGGTGGGACGCGAGACGCGTTGACCCCGATCCGTGAGCCCACCCGCAGCTTGGCCAGCAGGCCCGACCGGTTGTCGAGCGAGACCAGCAACATCGGCGGTTCCATCGACAGCGATGCGAAGGCGCTGACCGTCGTCCCGTGCGGTCCGCCGTCGTGGATCGTCGTGACGACCGAGACCGCCGCGGCGACATTGCCCATCGCGGCCCGGAACGACTTCTGCAGCACCGCTTCGTCGAGCACGAGGTCGTCGTCGGGGGCCGGTGCGGCGCTCATGCCGTGGCTCCTGCGGCGGCGCGGACGACCGGGGCCCAGCGTTCGAGCCAGCCCACCTCGACCGGATCTGGCTGCTCGGCGCTGTCGACCAGGTAGAGCGCCGGCGCCGGAACGGTCGCTCCGGGCCGACCAGCACCGGCTTGAGGTGCAGCTCCGGCGACAACGCGTGGGCCGGCCCCGCCCCAGCTGCACCGGGACGGCGACGACCCCTCCAGCCCGGTCGATCCTGCGAACTGATCGAGGAACAGCTTCAGCAGACCGGTGTAGGTGGCCTTGAACGTCGGTGAGGCGATGACGACGAGGTCGCTCGCCGCGACCTTCTCGACCGCGACCTTGACGGCAGGATCACCCCAACCCAGCAGGCCCGGGCCGAGATCCACGACGTCGATCGCCGTGTCGACCTGTCCACCCAGGCCCTCGGCGACCCGGTGCGCCGCGTCCCAGGTGCGCGAACGGGGCTTGGGGTTGCCGACGACGACAGCGACATTCATCAGATCGCCTTTCCAGGATTGAGGATGCCCGCAGGATCGAGCAAGGACTTGATGGCGTGGTGCAGCGCGTCGACGTCGGGTCCGACCTGACGGGCCACCCAGGCCTGCTTGAGCGTCCCGACCCCGTGCTCGCCGGTCAGCGTCCCGCCGAGCGAGAGCCAGGGCGAAGATGCGATCAGCGGCCTCGACCACGACAGTCGGCAGAGGTTCGCCGTCGGGACCGTCGACTGCGATGATCGGATGCAGGTTGCCATCTCCGGCGTGCGCGAACACGTAGATCTCGACGCCGGTCTCGGCAGCGATCGCGTGGACCCCGCGCACGGCGTCGACCAGCCGCGACGGCGGCACTGCGATGTCCTCGATCAGTGCCCGTCCTCGCGCCTCGATCGCTGGCAGTGCGAGTCGGCGTGCCGCCAGCAGCTGCGCGCTGACCTGGGCATCGGTGGACGACTCGATCGACGTCGCACCGTGCAGTGCCGCTTCGACGGCGGCCAGCTCGGCGGCGACGTCGAGACCGTCGACCTGCACGAGCAGGAAGGCTTCGCCGCGCTGGCGCAGCGTCGTCCCGGCCAGCTCGTCGATCGCTCCCAGGTGGCGCCGTCGACGAGCTCGATGACTGCGGGGCGCGCACCGCTGGCCCGCACCTCGACCGCCGCTGCAGCCGCTTCCTCGAGGGTCGCGAAGTACGCCGCCACCGTGCCGATCTCTCCGGGCCGCGGCAGCAGCCTGACGGTCGCCCCGACGACGATCCCCAACGTTCCTTCCGAGCCCACGAACAGCCCGAGCAGGTCATAGCCCGTGACGTTCTTGGGGGTGCTCGCGCCGACCTGGATGAGTCGTCCGTCGGCCGTCACGACGTCGAGCGCCAGCACCGCGTCGCGGGTCACGCCGTACTTGACCCCGCGTAGCCCGCCGGCGTTCGTGGCGATGTTGCCGCCGATCGTCGACGTCGATGCTGCCCGGGGTCGGGCGCGTAGAACAGCCCGTGCTCGGCGGCCGCCGTGTCGAGGTCAGCGGTGACGACACCGGGCTCGACGACTGCGACCTGGTCGTCGGCCCTGATCTCGATGATCCGGTCGAGCCGGCTCAGGTCGAGCACGATCGTGCCGGTGCCGGCGACGGCGCCGCCAGCCAGCCCGCTGCCGCCGCCACGCGGCACGACCGCGATGCGGTGCTGGTTCGCGAACCTCGCAACGGCCTGCACCTCGTCGACGCTCGTGGCCCGCACCAGCAGCGCGGGGGTTCCGGCCTCGGGCGAGCCCGACCGGTCGGCGCTCACGGCCGCCAGTCGCCGTCAGCGATGCTCCAGTCGCGAAGGGTCGACGTCAGAGCAGTGAGGTCGACCGTCACGCCTGGTCCTCGGTCGCGATGGGTCGAAGATCGGGGCCGCGCTTGAGCCGTTCGAGGAAGCGGATGATCGTCGCGGCGACCGTGCGGTGGGTGACGTCGTTGAGCGCATCGTGCAGACCTTCGTCGATCGTGACGAGCCGGTGTGCGCCGCCAGGCCCTCGACGACCTGGCGGACCCGCCCGACCGGCGACACCTCGTCGGCCTCACCGTGCACGACGAGCAGCGGGACCCTGACCGAGCCTGCGCCCGGTCGCGGCACCTGCACATCACCTGTCGCGAGCACGTGGTCGATGCCCTCACGGCCCAGCACTCCGCGGTGGTTGGGCAGGCCGTCCGGGCGCCGATCTCGTCGTCGAAGGTGGCGATCTCGTCGTCGGGGAAGGCCAGGCCGGCGATCGCGACAGCATCGGGCTGGGCGAGGTCGGTGCGACGTGCCACGTGGTCGAGCGCAAGCGCCGCACCCGTGTCGGAGCCGAGCAGCAGGGTCGGGAGCACCGTCTGCGGATCGTTCAGCACGGCGTCGATGTCGCGCGACACCGCCTCGAGATCCGACAGATCACCTTCGACGAAGCGCACTCGGTAGGCATCGAAGGCGATGCGGCGACCGAAGCGTTGATAGACCGCGGCATTTCTCGGCTCGTCCGCCCACCACGATGACGGTTCCGCGAGGCGCGATGCCCTGCGGCTCGTTCCACTCGGTCTGCAAGAGCGTCTCAGCGGTCATCGCGTCACCACCGCGTCCCGGCCGGGAGCGAAGACTCGTCGGCACCTGCTCGGTCGAGACGTGGTCGTTCACCGCGCTGGCAAAGCTCACCCCGGCTGACGTGCGCCATCAGACCGCCGCCATCAGGTTCCGCGCCGCGAGCTTCTCGTGCACCAACGGCAGGACGTAGCGCCCGTAGTCGATCGCGTCATTGAGGTTGTCGTAACCGCGGATCGAGATCAGGTCGGCACCGATCTCTACGTAGTCGACGATCGACTCGGCGATCGTGTCCGGCGATCCGACCAGGGCCGTCGACGCACCGCGAGCTCCCGTCGCGGTCACGGTCGGGTACCAGAGCGCCCGGTCCTGGACCTCGCCGCGAGCCGCGATGTCGAGAAGCCGCTGCGAGCCGAGATTCTGCGGCTCTCGCCTCCGGCCCCTTGACCTGGTTGCCGTTTGCGGAGTTGCGCTGGGAGCGATTCGAGCACCTCGTGCGCCTTCTTCCAGGCCAGGTCGTCGGTCTCGGCGATGATCGGACGGAAACGTGACCCAGATACGCGGCCTGTCGATGCGGCCGGCCTTCTCGGCCTCACCCCAGACCCGGTCGATCTGCTCCTTCGTCTCCTCGAGCGGCTCGCCCCACAGGCCGAGATGTCGCCGCAACGATCCGCCGACGCGGTACGCCTCGTCCGAGGATCCGCCGACCGACACCGGGATCGCGCCGTTGACCGGGCGAACTGCGTTGCCGAAGTTCGAACCGGCAGCGCTCGCCGTCGAAGTCAAGGGCTCAGGCGACTCCCAGGCCCGCTCTGAGGATGCGGACGAACTCCTCGGCGCGGGCGTACCGGTCGTCCTCGCTGAGGTAGTCGCCCTCGCGGGCCTGCTCGGCAGCATCGCCGCCCGCGATGATGTGGACGACGGCACGACCCCCCGCTGAGCTGGTCGAGCGTCGCGAGCGCCTTGGCCGCAGCTGTCGGGTAGACCGCGTCGGGGCGCAGCGCGATGATCGGCCGCACCCGTTCGGTGCGTGCTGCGAGATCGCGGCGGCCTGGGTGAAGGGGTCGAATGACGACGAGTGGTACGGCAGCAGCGTGTAGTCGAAAGCCCACATCGTCGAGCGCCCGCGAATAGCGGATCAGGTAGTCGATGTCGAGTGGCGCGCCGGGACGAGGATTGAGCTCGGTCGCGTCATTGGGCAAAGGTCAGGCCGACGAACTCCACCGGATGGCGCTGGGGCTGGGAAGTGTCATGCGGAGGCTCCTTGGGACGGTGCTGGCGGGATGGGCCAGGTCTCGACGGGACGACCGGGCTGGTTGGACCACTGGCTCCACGAGCCGGGGTAGAGCGCCGACTCGAAGCCAGCGAGGGTCAGCGCGATGACGTTGTGGGCCGCAGTGACGCCGGAGCCGCAGTACGTCGCGATGGGCTTGGCCGGGTCGACACCGGCCTCGAGGAACCGCTGCCGCAGCTGCTCGGCCGGCAGGAACCGGCCGTCGGCGTCGAGATCGCCTCCCGTCGGGTGTTGAGCGCACCGGGGATGTGACCGGCGACCGGGTCGATCGGCTCGGTCTCACCGCGGTAGCGCTCGGGGGCCCGCGCATCGAGCAGGCTGCCCTCGGCCGCAGCATCGAGTGCCTCGTCGGCCCCGATGACCGGCAGGTGGCCGTACGCCAGCGTCACCGATCCGGCCGGTGCGGTCTCGCCGCCGGTGGCCAGCTCGCGACCCGCAGCGGTCCAGGCTTGCAGGCCGCCGTCGAGCACTCGGACGTCCTGGACACCCGCGTAGGTCAACAGCCACCAGGCCCGGCCGGCCGCGAGATTGCCTTGGTCGTCGTAGACCACGACAGTGCTGTCGTCATCGATCCCCCAGCTCCGGGCGCTGACCTGGAGCGCCTCGACAGCCGGCAGCGGATGCCGTCCGTCTGTCGGCACGCCGTGTGCGGCCAGCTCGTGGTCGAGGTCGACGTAGACCGCCCCGGGCACGTGTCCGGCACGGTGCTCGCCTCGGCCGTCCGGGCGGTCGAGGCGCCAACGGACGTCGAGCACGCGGGGCGACGAGACCCCGGCAAGCTCAGCGAGCTCGTCTGCGGTGATGAGGATCGGCATCGGGTTCTCCGGATCGACTGGTGGCATGGCAGTGCCAAGGACCGGCACGCGAGCGTGCCAGGGGGTTGGAGCGGTGAATCAGCAGGTCGTCAGGAACGACGGCGACAAAGCGGGAAGCCGATGTGCGCGGTGCTGTTCATGATGTCGATTCTCCAGCGCTTCAGCCCGAGAGTCCAACAACTTCTGCCGATGAGAACCCATCAGCGGTGCCGATCGATCGGAGGCCGGACTGCACCGAGTGGACGTATCGTTTGACGGCGTAGAACTCGGTGAGTGCTTCGTACGCAGTGCGCTCGATGTCGCGGTCGACGCCCTTGCGACTGACGAGTCGCAAGCCGATCTGGCCGAGCTCGGGAAGGTCGCGACGGACCTCCAGCCCGGTAGGCACAGCTCCCGACGTCGGGAGGACCGCGACCCCCAGGCCGGCCCTGGCGGCGGCGATGACGCCCTCGAGGCTCGTCGACTCTGCGACGACCTCCACCTGGTGGCCCCGCACCCCGAGCCGTCCAGAGCTCGTTGCCGCATGCCGCACGGCTCGACGTAGGCGACCAAGGGCATCGGGGCACCCACGGCCGGCAGGGTGAACCGCGGGGACGCGTACCAGTTGAGCGGCAGCAGCCCGACCTCCTTGCCCGCGAGACCCGAGCCGAGACCCATCGTGATCGCCAGGTCGATCGTGCCCTTCGACACGGCATCCTCCATCTGCGTGGAGCGATCGATGTGGAACTGGACCTGGTGGTCGGGATATGCCTGACGCACCGATGTCAGGAGCTCCGGCAGGATCGACTCGGCCGCCGTCTCGGTCGAGCCGATGACGATCGCGCGTGGCTTGGTCGCGTCAAGCCGCTCGAGGGCCTGATCGTGCACTCCCAGAATCCGGCGCGCCTCAAGCAGGAGGCTCTCGCCGGCCCGGGTGGAACCGCACGCCCCGTCCGTGCTTCTCCACGAGCGGCTGGCCCAACCGCTTCTCCAGCGCGCGGACGTGCTGGCTGACGGTGGGCTGGCTCATGTGCAGCACGGTCGCCGCACGACCGAATCCGCCGCAGTCAGAGATGGCGACGAAGGACCGGAGATGGATGAGGTCGAGAGTGGCAGCCATGCGGCGACAGTACGTCGCGGTTTCAGGAGCCGAGACGATTCACCATCATGTGGACGGCGCATCCCCGCGCACAGAGGATTGGTGTACGCCTCACTCCGTAACGTGCACCTGACGGCCAAGTCCGTCGATCGTGGAGACCACGGTGCTGCTGGGGCGCAGAGGCTCCAGCGGCGATGACTCCAGCTGGCCGGGGCTGCCCGTGAGGATGACGTCCCCCGGCAGCAGCGGGACCTGGTGCGACAGCCGAGCGATGATCTCGGCGATCGAGTGGAGGTAGTCGCGGGTCGTGCCGTGCTGGACGATCCGTCCGTCGATCGACAACGACAGCGTGAGGTCGTCGACGTCGGCGACCTCGTCCGGTGTCACGCGCTGCGGACCCACCGGGGCGAATCCCGGCAACGACTTGGCCGGGTTGTGGTAGGTCACGTCGGCGACGCCATCGCGTGTCCCGGGGATGCTGACGTACGCGTCGGCGTCGGCGAGGTCCTCGGCCACGGCGAGCCCGGCCACGTGGCTCCAGGCATCGGCCTCGCCCACGTGCCACGCGCGCCGACCCACGACGACCGCGACCTCCGTCTCGACGTAGACCCGCTCGCTCGTGATCGTGATCGGTGCGAAGGGATGACCCAGTGACGACTGCAGCTTGGAGATGAAGCCCACACCGGTCGGCTCGCCCAGCCCGAACTGCTCGAGCTCGATCCGCGAGTTGATGCCGATCGCCACGATCTGGCGTGGCTCCGGCACCGGCGACCACCACGCAGCGTCCTCCGGCAGCGGCGAGTCGGCCGAGAGATCGGCCGATCCAGCCCAGTCGGCGAAGGCGCTCCACTGCTCGTACACATGCTGCGGAGCAGCTCCGAAGCGGCCGTCACTGGCGCGCTCGACGTCGATGACCCCGTCGGGCAGGACGAGGGCGAGTCGTCCCTCGATGTTGGCGATGCGTGTCATGTCCGTCTCCTCGGGGCGATGTCAGGTCAGGCTGGTCGGGTCAGAGCTGGTGGTGCCAGAGCTTGGCAAGCAGCGTACGAGCGGGCCTTCGCCACGGGATCGGCCACGATGGTGTTGACCAAGACCTCGTCGGCGCCGATCCGGTCACCGAAGGCCCGCACGCGCTCGGCGACATCGGCGGCCTCGCCGACGATTCGCACGCCGGCCGCGCCCCGGAGCCTGTCCGGGTCAGTCAGTCGGGCGATGTCAACATCGTCGTGCGAGCCGATGTGGTCCGAGAAGCCGCGGTGCAGCACCCCGGCTATCCATCGGGGATACGCCTCGGCGAGTCGTTCGGCCTCGGTCGCCGAAGGAGCCGCGACGGCGTGCACGGAGTAGGCGAGATAGGGCCGGTCCAGGAACACCGACGGCCGGATCCTTCTCGGTAGGCTGCCACGGCCTCGTCGACGGAATGCCCGCTGACGTGCTGGTTGACGACGTAGGGCAGTCCGGCTGCGGCCGAGTGCTGTGCGCTGCGCACGCTCGTCAGCCCGAACAGCCACGGCGTAACGGGGGCGCCGAGCCCCGGTGCGGCCTGCAAGGGGTGACCGTCGATCGTCGCGACCGGTCGGGTGAGCAGGCTCAGTACCTGTCGGACGGACCGCTCATAGCCGTCCACCGAGGAGTCGCTCGACACTGCAAGCTCCTTGAGCAAGAGCGCGAAGTCGCCGATCTCGAGCTTCGGCACCGCCGACGAGGGATCGGCCAGTGCCTCGGAGACGGCCGCGATCCGCGCCGGCGCAGGGCCGTCGGGGTGGCTGGTCCCCTTCCCGAGCCCGAGGTGCACCCGATCGGGATACAGCTCGGCGATCGTGCCGATCTGCTCGACAAGAGCCAGCGGCCGGTAGTGCGGAAGCACCGCCACCGCGGTACCGACGTGGAGCCGCTGGGTGGCCGCAGCCGCGAGCGCCGTCAGCACGACCGGTGAGGCACCCGCACGTCCACGGCCCAGGTGATGCTCACCGAACCAGTAGCCGTGATAGCCCCACTCCTCCGCCGAGCGGACGAGCTCGAGCACATCGGCCAACGCAGCACCCGGGGTCGAGCCTGCGGGAATGGCTGACAGCTCGAAGACCGACAGACGCATGATGTTCCCTTTCGAGGGTGATGGGACCAGCGATGGGGGCAGGGCAGCGACGCCCCACCCCCGTCGTGGTGAGCGATCGGCGTTGTCTGCGCGCGACTTCTCGACCGCGGCCTCGAAGTCGATGGCCTTGCAGCTTCTTCTCGATGACGGCGGTGAATCGGTCGTCATAGCCTGCCGATGCATCGACCTTCTGCGAGATCGCCTTGTTCTTGAACGCCACGTCGGCGATCTCCTGACCTGTCTTCTGGGCGTCCGCCGTGACGGGGCCGATCGTGCCGCGGCCGTAGTTCAGGTACTGCTGGGTCGCCTGTTCCGGAGTGACCTTGGTGGCCTTGACCACTGCATCGACCCACTTGTCCTCGTTCTGCAGGACCCAGAGCCGGTAGTCGAGGTAGCGGTCGACGAAGTCCTCCCAGGCCTTGCCCTTCTGGGGGTCATCGAGCGATGCCGTGGTCGCCACGACTGCGCCGGGGCTGCCCGGTCCGACCTGGCTGCCACTCAGCAGCGGGGTCGCCCCGTCCTGGATCGCGGCGAAGTACGACGAGTAGCCGCCCGAGACGAGGTCGATCTCGTTGTTGAGCAACGCCACCGCGCCCGAGGGATTGTCCAGCGGGACGTACTTGATGTCGTCGAGACCGAGGCCCAGGTAGTCGAGCGTCTGCAGCATCGTCAGGTAGTTCGTGGCACCCGGGGAGGCCGACCACTTCTTGCCGCGAACCGCATCCGCAGTCAGCTCCTTGATGCCCGACTTCTTGGACGCGACGGTTCCGAACGGGTCCCAGTTCTCGGTGTCGACGAAACCGGGCACGATGATCGTCTTGTACGGCGCGGTCTCGGGCGTCCACGCGGGCTTGGCCCCCGCCGCGGCCTGGACCAGGGTGTACTGCGCGATGACCGAGCCGTCGATGTCGCCCGTCGTCAACGCCGTGGAGGCGTCGACCTGGTTGGCGAAGTCGACGAAGTCGACCTTGTAGGGGGCGTCGTCGTAGACGCCGGACGCCTCGATCCCGGCGCGGACCGCCGGGTCGTTCTGGCCGAGGGTGATGGTGACGCCCGCGAGCGGGTCGTCCCCTCTGATGTCGCCGACGACTCCCCACCGCAGGCGGCGAGGCCGAAGCTGAGGCCGAGGGCGGCGATGGCCGCGACGACGGTCTGGCGGCGACTGCCGAACGGTGACAGGGACATGATGATTCCTCTTCATTTCTTTCAGGGGGTGGATGCGGTCGGATGACCGCGCAGGGGTGGATCAGTGGACGACGCCGAGCTCCTCGAGAAGCTGAAGGCGGATCTGGAGCAGCCCGGCCCAGGTACGACGGGACTCCCGTGGCTCGGTGACGTCGAGGTCGACGATGAACTTCCCGTCCTTCAGCACCAGGATCCGGTCGGCGAGCAGCACGGCCTCGTCGACGTCGTGGGTGATGAACAGGACGGCCGGATCGTGCTGTCGCCACAGCCGCAGCACGGCTCGTGCATCTTGATCCGGGTCAGTGCGTCAAGGGCCGCGAACGGCTCGTCGAGCAGCAGCAGCTGTGGCTCCCGCACCAGCGCCCGCGCCAGTGCCACTCGCTGGGCCTCCCCGCCCGACAGGGTCTTGGGCCAGCGATCGCCCTTGTCGCCGAGCCCGACCTCGTCGAGGGCGGCCACGATCTCGTCACGAGAGATCGCCGAGCGCGACAGGCCGAGGCGGACGTTGCGCCACACCCGCTTGAACGGGAGCAGCCTCGCGTCCTGGAACACTACGGACCGCTGCGGCGCGACGCTGAGCTCGCCAGCATTGGCATGGTCGAGGGAGGCCAGGATCCGCAGCAAGGTCGTCTTCCCGGAGCCTGAGGCACCGAGCAGCGCCACGAACTCGCCGCGTCGGATCGTGAGATCGATGTCGTCGAGGATCGGTCGCTCGCCAAATGACTTGCTGACGCCCTTCAGCGACACGACGGCGTCTGCGCCATCGTCCTCGACCGGGAGCGGGTGGTGGGGTGGGGCGGTGATGGTCATGTTCTGCTCACTTCCAGGGCAGGAGACGGCGCTCGAGGAAACGCATCGTGATGTCGACCAGCACGCCGAGGACGGCATAGATGAGGATCGCGCCGGTGATGATGTCGATGCGCAGTGCGCCGTTCGCGACGAAGATGATGTGGCCGATGCCGCTCTTGCTGTTGACCTGCTCGGCAACGATCAACGCGAGCAGCGAGACCCCCATCGAGTAGCGCACCCCGACGAGGACTGACGGCAAGGCGGCGGGCAGCACGATCTGACGGATCGACTCGAACTTGGACAAGCCGAAGACGCGGCCCGCCTCGACCAGCTGGGGTCGACGTTGCGCACACCCGAGTAGGTGTTGATGTAGACCGGGAACACGCAGGCCAGCGAGATGACGACCACCTTGAACGACTCGTCGATACCGAACCAGATGATGAACAGCGGCACCATCGCGATGAACGGCACCTGCCGCACGATCTGGAACGACGAGTCGAAGACCTCCTCGAAGATCCGCGACAGTCCGTTCAGGACGCCGAAGGTCAGCCCGATCGCGATGCCGATCGCCAGGCCCGTTCCGGCACGCGCCAGCGAGGCCGGCAGCGCGGCCCCGAGCTCACCTGTCTCCACCAGGTCGATCAACGCCTCGAACACCGTGACGGGCGACGGGAAGTACTGCGGCTTGATCGCACCGGTCGAGCTGAGGATGTGCCAGAGCAGCAACGCCGAGACCGGCAGGAGCGCCCTGATCAGGTTGCGCGGGGAGAACCACCGGACCCGTCGGACCGCGACTTCGTCGGAGACCGCGAGCCGCTGCAACGTCGTCGTCGCCATCGTCAGGCCGCCTCGACGATCACGGTTCGCTGCTCGCCCAGGGCACCGACGCGGGCGCGGATCGTCTGGCCCGCCGCGAGCTTGAGGCCGTGCGTGCCGTCGACCCGGTCAGCGCTTCCGGTCAAGATGATGTCGCCCGGCAGCAGCTCGACGTGGTGGGAGACGCGCGAGACGAGATCGGCGATCGGGAACACGAGATCCCGACTGTTGCCGCGCTGGACCGGCTGATCATCGATGTCGAGCCGATCGCCAGGTCTGCGAGGTCTCCGGCCGCGTCGAGCGTCAGGACGTACGGGCCGACCGGCACGAATCCGGGGTGCGACTTGCCGGGGTCGATATAGGTCGCGCCGGGCGTCCCGTCCTCACGGAGCACCTTGACCGACGACGCCGGATCGGTCAGGTCTTGGGCAATCGTGACTCCCGCGAGGTGGTCGAGCGCGTCGGCCGCCGGGATGCGGTAACCGCCACGACCCACGACGAGAGCCAGCTCGACCTCGGTGACGACCTGGGTCCCGGGAACCGATATCTCGGCGAACGGACCGGTCAACGACGAGGCGAACTTCGCGAAGAAGCCTGGCGTCGTCGGTGGCGTGAGCCCCGCATGTGCGATGTGGTCGTGATAGCTGAGGCCGACGCCGATGATCTGCCGCGGCCGTGGGACCGGAGTCCCGATCTCGGACGCTGCGGGAGCGGACTGATCGGCCACGAACGTCGCATCGCCGAGCCACGCCGCGAAGGCGGGCCAGTCGTCGTAGACGGACTGGGGATCGGGGCCGAAGCGGCCATCACTGGCGGTCGCGACGTCGGCGGCACCGTCGTCGAGGATGACAGCGAGGCGGCCGGCGATATTGGCAAGGGTGGTCATGGCGACGACGCTAAGGGCGATCGCGTGGCCACGTCCAACACGTTTTGCCGATCGATTCCCATCGGCTAATCCGATCGATCCGAATGCCCGATCGTTCCTGCAATTCATAGGGTTTTGCGATGCCGAGGGATCAGGAATCACTATTGGACGCGGGCCTTGCCAGCCGCACACGATGGGGGCTCCGCAACCCTTCCAGGAGCACCCATGAGCACCCAGTCATCTCGCCGGTTCATCCTCATCGGACCCGGTGCCACCGGCGGCACGATCGCCGCCGAGCTCGCCCGTCAGGGCAGCAACGTCCTGCTCGTCGCCCGCGGCGCCGAGTACGAAGCGATCTCCAGCAAGGGCCTGATCTACCACACGCCCGACGGCACTGAGCACCTCCAGATCCCCGTCGTCGACGGGCCGTCGGCTGTGAGCCTCACACCCGACGACGTCCTCCTCATCGCGACCAAGGTGCAGGACGTCGAAGGCGCGCTGCGCCAGTGGGCCTGGCAGCCCGTCACTGCTGCCGACGGCACCGTGACCCGCGCTGCCCGCACGATCCCGGTCGTCACGGTGCAGAACGGCTTCAACGCCGAGCGCGTGGCGCTCCGCTGGTTCAGCACGGTCTACGCCGGCACGATCGGCTGCCCCGGAGGCAAGACGACCGTCGGCGAGATCACGAACTACGGCGCCACGAAGCGGGCCCTGCTGTGGCTGGGCCGCTACCCGAGCGGGAGCGACGCCGAGCTCGAGTCGATCGCCGAGGGCTGCGCGCGACCGGACGGATCGGCGTCCAGGTCGTCGACGAGATCCGGGGATTCAAGGCCTGGAAGCTCAGCTACAACACGGTCAACTCCGTCGAGCCGGTCTTCGCCCCGAGCGAGCTGCGGTCCGAGCTCGTCGAGCGGCTGCGCCTCGAGGCTCTCGACGTCTTCGCGGCCGAAGGCATCAAGCCCGTCGACATCCATGCCGAGGGCGTGTCGACGATCGATCTCGAAGACCTCCACGGTGGCGCGGTCGAAGGCCAGCCTCGCCAGGGCAACTCCACGCTGCAGAGCTATGTCCGCGGCGCCGAGGTCGAGAGCGACTACCTCAACGGCGAGGTCGTCCTGCTGGCCCGCCTGAACGGGGTCGAGGCACCGCTCAATGAAGCACTGCAGCTGCTGATCCAAGAGGCCGTCGCGGACAAGCGCGCGCCCGGCGCCCTCGGCGATGAGGAGCTCGCCCAGCTGCTTGCCTGATCCATCTCACATGTCTCGGCCGGTTGGACCAAGGTCCGCCGGCTGAGACATGTGCCCGACCGGGGCCCGCTGTCCCTACGGTTTCGGACGTGTCCCGCCTCCCCGCCCTGTCCCGCTGGCTGCCGCCCGTCGCCCTGCTGGTCGTCCTGCTCCTCGTCTGGACGGCCGTTGCCGCAGCCGACCTCGTCGAGCCGCACTACCTGACGCCGAGCCCGCTCGAGGTCTGGGACGCCTTCGTCCGGGCCAACACGCACCACGCGATCGGCGGCGGAGTCGACCGGGTCGTGCGCGGGGAGGAGAACTACTTCCTGTGGGAGCACCTCGTCGTGAGCCTGCGCCGGATCGGGCTCGGCCTGCTGTTCGCGATCATCGTCGGCATCCCGCTGGGGCTGCTGATGGGCACCTCACAGTTCGCCGGACGTCTGCTCGGTCCGTACCTCGACTTCTTGCGCTCGATCCCGCCCCTGGCCTACATCGGCTTCCTGGTGGCCTGGTTCGGCATCTACGACACGTCGAAGGTCTGGCTGCTGTTCCTCGCAGCCTTCCCCACCCATCGCACTGGCCACCCTGAACGGAGTCCGCGGAATTCGCACGGACCAGGTCGACGCGATCCTCACTCTTGGCGCCTCCCGGCGTCAGGTCGTCACACAGGTGACCCTGCCCGCCACGCTCCCCGACATCTTCAGCGGCCTGCGGGTCGCGGTCGGATTCGCGTGGACCACGGTCGTGGCCGCCGAGCTCGTGAACGGACTGCCCGGCATCGGGGGCCTGGCATATCTCTCGGGAACACAGAACAAGATCGCCCTGTCGATCGCCTGCATCATCGTCATCGGCCTCACCGCGATCGCCCTTGACGCACTCATCCGCACCATCGAGAACACACTCGTCCCCTGGCGAGGAAAGGCCTGACCCCATGAAGCACCTGACCGTGAAGAGCCACCTGCCCCCGAAGCGCAAGCTCCTGGCACTCGGCGCCGCCACAGCACTCGCGCTGTCGCTGTCTGCCTGTGTCGGCGGCAGCAGCGACGACGACACCGAGAACGCGAGTGCGTCGTCAGCCTGCCCGTGGGAGGCCGACGAGTCGGTCACCGCCAAGGTGCGCATCGGCTACCAGAAGATCCCCAACGGCGACGTCGTCGTCAAGGACCAGAAGATCCTCGAGCACTGCCTGCCCAATGCCACGATCGAGTGGAGCAACTTCGCCTCGGGCGGCGACGTCGTCCAGGCGTTCGGCGGCAAGAGCCTCGACATCGGGCTCGCCGGATCGTCCCCCAGCACCAAGGCGCTGTCGGCTCCGCTGAACCTGCCCGTCTCGGTCATCTGGATCCACGACGTCATCGGCACCGCCGAGTCGCTGGTCGTCCGTGACGGCGCTGCCTCCGACATCGCCGGGCTGAAGGGCAAGACGATCGCGACGCCGTTCGGCTCGACCGCGCACTTCTCGCTGCTGCAGGCCATCGCCGACGCCGGCGAGAACGCGAAGGACTACAAGCTGATCAACTCCGAGCCCGAGCAGATCGCTCCGGCCTGGAGCCGCGGCGACGTCGATGCCGCCTGGATCTGGGATCCCACGCTCAGCGAGCTGACGAAGGACAAGGGCGAGGTCATCTTGTCGAGCGAGGACACCGCGAAGGCTGGCAAGCCGACCTTCGACCTCGCGATCGCCTCGAACGACTTCATCGCCGCCAATCCGGCTGTCCTCGAGACCTGGGCCAAGGCGCAGGACTTCGCGGTCAAGCAGATCCGGGAAGAGCCCGCGAAGGCCGCCGAGAGCGTTGCCGTGGAGGTCGGTGTCAGCACCGCCGAGGCCGAGAAGCTGTTCGGCGGCTTCGTGTTCCTCGACGCCTCCGAGCAGGTCGGCGCCGACTACCTGGGCGGCAAGCTGGGCCAGGACCTGTTCACGACTGCCGGATTCCTGCTGACCCAGGACGGCATCGCGAAGGTCGCCGACAAGTCGGTGTACGCCGACGGCGTCGACAAGGCACCGGCGGAGGCCGCAGCACAGTGACCATCCCAGCGGGACCCATCCCCACGGGGACCTACCACGATCTCGCGGTAACCGTCGCGGGCCTGGAACATGAGTTCCGGGCCCCCGGCGGGGCCGTGCGCGCCATCGACCGGATCGACCTGACGATCCAGCCCGGTGAGCTTGTGACCTTGGCCGGACCGTCGGGATGCGGCAAGTCGACGTTGCTGCGGATCATCGCAGGACTGCAGCAGCCGAGCCGCGGCACGGTCGAGGTCGGCGGCAAGCAGGTCACCGCGCCGGGCGTCGAGCGTGGCGTCGTCTTCCAGCAGCCGACGCTCTACCCGTGGCTCGACGTCCGCGGCAACGTCGCGCTGGGGCTGAAGGTGCGCGGGATCGGCAAGGCCGAGCGGTACGCGACCGCCGACCGTCACCTCGAGCTCGTCGGGCTGAGCGAGTTCGCCGGCCACCGTCCCTACGAGCTGTCCGGCGGCATGCAGCAGCGGGCCCAGATCGCTCGCGTCCTCGCCAACGATCCGGACATCGTGCTGATGGACGAGCCCTTCGGCGCGCTCGACGCCCTGACCCGTGAACGGCTCCAGGAAGAGCTGCTCACGATCTGGCGGGAGACCGGCAAGACGATCCTGTTCATCACGCACAGTGTCGACGAGGCCGTCTTCCTGGGGACGCGGGTGCTGGTCATGAGTCCGCGACCGGGCCGGATCGTGCTCGACGTCGCGGCCCGCTTCTCGTCGGCGCAGCATCCGATCGCACCAGAAGCTGACGCAGCCTGCCGGAGTTCACCCGGCTGACCGCGCAGGTGCGCGAAGCCATCACGGCCTGACCCAGCGCGGACCAACCCAGCGCGGACCGATCCAGAGCGACCTGACCACACGTGGCGGGTGGTCAGGCTCGCTTCTGGGCGATCGCGTACAGCGCGATGCCGGCGGCGACACCGGCGTTGAGGCTCTCGAGGCCCGTGGCCATCGGGATCGAGACGATCTCGTCGCAGGTCTCGCCGACGAGCCGGGACAGCCCCTTGCCCTCGCTGCCGATCACGACGACCAGCGGGCCGTCGATCATCTGCGAGTCGGCAACATCGACGGTCCCGTCAGCAGCCAGACCGATGACCATGCAGCCTTCGTCCTGGAAGTCCTTGAGGGTCCGGGTGATGTTGGTGACCCGGGCGACCGGCACGCGTGCAGCAGCACCGGCCGACGTCTTCCAGGCCGCAGCCGTGATCTGCGCGGCGCGACGTTCGGGGATCACGACGCCGTGGGCGCCGAAGCCCGAAGCCGAACGGATGATCGCACCCAGGTTGCGGGGATCGGTGATCCCGTCGAGCACCAGGATCAGGGCCGGCTCGTCGCGCTCAGCGGCCAGCGCCATCAGGTCGTCGGGAGACGCGTAGTCGTAGGCGTTGCAGCTTGGCGGCGATGCCCTGGTGGACGGCCCCACCGGTGAACTTGTCGAGCTCGACGCGTCCGACCTCGAGGAGGCTGACGTGCTGCTCGGCGGCCAGCTTGAAGATCTCGCGGACCTTCTCGTCACGGTCGGTGCCCTCGGCGACGTACAGCGCGTGCACCGGCACGGTCGCCTTCAGCAGCTCGAGCACCGAGTTGCGTCCGGCCACCCACTCGGCGGCGTCGCCCTGCTTGCGCTTGGGGCGGGCCTGCTCGCGCTTGGCGGTGGCGTTCTTCATCTTGTAGATCTTGTGGTTGGGACGATCTTCGGCGCGAGGAGTCGGGCCCTTGCCCTCGAGACCCTGACGGCGGCGTCCGCCCGATCCGGCTGTGGGATTGCCCTTGCCGGTCTTTCTTGATCGCACCCTTGCGCTTGCTGTTGCCTGGCATGTTCTCTAGCCCTTCACGGACCAGCGCGCACCCTGCGGCGTGTCCTCAATGTCGATGCCCGCAGCCGCCAGCTGGTCGCGCACACGGTCGGCGGTGGCGAAGTCCTTGGCGGCACGTGCTTCTTGTCGCTGTTCGAGCAGCCCCTCGACGAGGGAGTCGATCACCTGCGCTGAAGCCGCATCGTTACCTCCACGATCCCACGTCGAGGACACAGGATCCAAACCGAGCACATCGAGCATCGTCCGGACGTCGGCCAGCGCTGCGGTCAGCTCGGCCGATTCGCCGCCGGCCAGCAGCGAGTTGCCCTCGGTGACGCGGCTCTGCAGCACCGCGAGCGCGGCCGGGACCGACAGGTCGTCGTCCATCGCCTCGGCGAAGGCCGCGGGGACGTCGCCGAGCTCGCCGGGCCCCGAGATCTCCACCGCGCGACGGACGAATCCCTCGATCCGGCCGAAGGCTGTCGCCGCCTCGGCCAGCGACTCCTCGGAGAACTCCACGATCGAGCGGTAGTGCGATGCCGCGAGGTAGTAGCGCAGGTCGATCGGCCGGACCCGCTTGACGACCTCGCTGACCATCAACGTGTTGCCGACCGACTTGCTCATCTTGGCGCCGGCCAGGTTGAGCATCGCGTTGTGCATCCAGAACCGGGCAAACTTCTGGCCCGCCGCCCGCGACTGGGCGAGGCGTTCTCGTGGTGCGGGAACCGCAGGTCGAGTCCTCCGCCGTGGATGTCGAACTCGGGGCCGAGGTACTTCGCGGCCATCGCCGAGCACTCCAGGTGCCAGCCCGGACGTCCGCGACCCCACGGCGTCTGCCACGAAGCCGACTCGGGATCGCCGTCCTTGTGGCCCTTCCAGAGCGCGAAGTCGCGCCCGTCGCGCTTGCCCTCGGGCGGGGCGTCCTCGGCGTTGAGCATGTCGTCGACCTTCTGGTTCGACAGCTCGCCGTAGGCCGGCCACGAGCGGACGTCGAAGTACACATCACCGGAGCCGTCGTCGGCTGCGTAGGCATGCCCCCGTTGGATGAGTTCTTCCATCATCTCGATCATCTCGGGCACCACACCCGTCGCGCGAGGTTCATAGGTCGGCGGGATGCACCCCAGCACCTCGTACGCCGCGTGCAGCGCCCGCTCGTTCTCGTAGGCCACAGCGAACCACGGACGCCCTTGCTCGACGCCCTTGGCCAGGATCTTGTCGTCGATGTCGGTCACGTTGGCGACGATCGAGACCTCGAGGCCCGAACGCATCAACCAGCGGCGCAGGACGTCGAAGACGACCTCCTTGCGGATGTGCCCGATGTGCGGCGGCCCCTGCACCGTCAGCCCACAGTGATAGATCGAGACCTGCCCGGGGATGACCGGGACGAGCTCGCGAATCTGCCGGGACGCAGTGTCGTACAGGTGAAATGCCACGCGCCAACCCTATCGGCTCTGCGGCCCGCGGTGGTGCGGGCGAACCTTCACTCCAACCCCACGCGTCACATATGTCACCTACTATGGGTCGATGCGTCGTCATCTTCCCCTGCTCGTCGCCATGATCCTCGGTCTGACCGTGCTGTCGGCCGTTCCCGCGAGCGCAGCATCCGACAAGGCCTCCTTCTCCCGCTGGACCTCCAGCAACGACTTCAAGAAGGGTCGGTCGGTCGGGCTCTCGCCGGGCACCGGCAAGCTGACGATCGGCAAGGGCACCGCGGTCTACAAGTACAAGGATCCGCGCGTCTCGGGCAGCAAGAAGTCGTACGACCGCGGCTACTGGACGAGCCCGTGGGCCAAGACGAGCTTCTCCGCCGCGAGCCTGATCCCGTCGTGGAGCATCACGACGCCGTCGGGCACGTGGGCCCGTATCGACGTACGCGTCCGCAAGGGCTCGACGGTCGGCAGCTGGGACACCGTCGCGCGCTGGGCCACTGCCACGACCCGGGTCAAGCGCTCGTCGTACTCGGCGCAGACCGACGACCTGGCCCGCCTGTCGACCGACACCGTGCTGGCCAATGTCGGCAAGTCGTTCGACCAGTGGCAGGTCCGCGTGCTGCTGTACCGGCCGAAGGGCTCGAAGAGCACGCCCACCCTGCACGCCGTCAACGGCGTCGCAGCGAGCTACTCCGCTCGCAACCCCAGCGCGGCCAGCGCCACCACGATGACCACGACGACCGACCTCGCGGTGCCGATGTCGTCGCAGATGATCCACAAGAGCGAGTTCCCGCAGTGGGGCGGCGGTGGCGAGGCCTGGTGCTCGCCGACCTCGACCTCGATGATCATGCGCTACTTCGGCAAGGGACCGAAGAAGGCCGACTACAGCTGGTCGAAGTACGCCGACTCCTTCGTCGACCACGCCGCGCGGTACACCTTCGACCACGCCTACAACGGCACCGGCAACTGGCCGTTCAACACCGCCTACGCAGCCGGCTACTCGCTCGACACGTTCGTGACCCGCCTGTACAACCTGCGCGAGGCCGAGGCGTTCATCAAGGCCGGCATCCCCGTGGTCGCATCCGTGGCCTTCGCGAAGGGCGGCCTGACCGGCGCGCCGATCTCGTCCACCCCCGGTCACCTGCTCGTGATCCGCGGCTTCACCTCCACCGGCCAGGTCATCGCCAACGATCCTGCGGCCCCCAAGAACTCGACGGTTCGCCGCATCTACTCCCGAGCGCAGTTCGAGAAGGCGTGGCTCAAGGGCAGCGGCGGCGTCGTCTACGTCATCCGTCCGACGAGCAAGGCCCTGCCCAAGGACACCGCCCGCTGGTAGGCGAGCCTGCTAGCCAGCTGACACCGTGATGCGGTGGTGACCCGTCGCCCCGTCCGGAAGCACGTCGGCGCGTTCGGCCGTCTGCACCCGGCCGTTGCGGTCTGTCGCCCGCACCGCGATCTCGTGATCGCCCTCGTCGGCGACCCAGTCGATGCTCCACTGCACCCACGTGTCGACGTTCGGCACCTCGCCCAGGGTCGCCTCGCGCCACGGTCCGCCGTCGACGCTGACCTCGACCTTCTCGATGCCGACCTGCTGCGCCCAGGCGACCCCGGCCACGACGCCAGGTCCCGCTGAGATCGAGGAACCGCTCTTCGGGACGTCGATGCGTGACTCGGTCTTGACCGGACCGCGTTCGCCCCACCCACGCTGGGTCCAGAACGCCTCGAAGTCGGCGAACCTCGTGACCTCCCAGTCGGTGACCCACTTGGTCGCCGACACGTAGCCGTACAGACCCGGGACGACCTGACGAACTGGAAAGCCGTGCGGCACGGGCAACGGCTCGCCGTTCATGGTCAGCGCCAGCAAGGCCTCGCGCCCGTCGGTCAGCGCGTCCAACGGAGTCCCGCACGTCCACCCGTCCTCCGACGTCGACAGCAGTGCGTCTGCGCCGTTACGGATACCGACCTCGTCGAGGATCGCCTTGATCGGCACTCCGCCCCACACCGTGTTGCCGATCAGGTCGCCGCCGACCGGGTTGGAGACGCAGCAGATCGTGATCCACGCATCGCGCAGACCTCGGTCGAGCAGATCCTGGTACGTCAGGACCAGCTCGCGGTCGACCAGGCCGTGGATGCGCAGCGACCAGCTGTCCGGGTCGATCAGCGGCGGCGTAAGGGCCGTGTCGATGCGGTAGAAGTCGCGATTCGGCGTCAACCACGGCCGCTGTCCCGCAACCGCCAGATCTGCGCCCACCGGGACGGCGACCCTGCGGACCGGCAAGCTTCAACGCCGCCCGGACCGACTCGATCGCCCGGCGCCGTCGGTGCCGTGATGCCAGCACCTGGCTCGCGCCGCCGACGATCAGGCTGCCGAGCACGATGGCCCCGGCAAGACGGAGGAACGACCGCCGCCCATCCGGATCTGCCAGAGCACCGTCCCGCACCAGGACCTGCAGAACACCCAGCACCACGACACCCGAGGTGACGCAGACGAACACCGCCGGCGCCGACGCGTACGGACGCGACAGCACCGACACGACCGACAGCAGCACCACGGCAGCGACGACCAGGCAGGCGCGAAGACGGTGCCTCATCCACAGTGCACCGGCGAGCGCACCCAGTGCGACGATCGCGATCACGACACTTGTCACCGCGAGCGGCTTGTCTCGCGTGCCCACCACCTCGATGATGGCGTGCGCAACCGGTCCCGGAGTCACGTCGATGACCGACTGGCCCACCGACAAGATCGGCGACTCCCGCAGGTCGAGCAACGCCGCGAGGCCCTCGCTGACGGCCATCGCGGCTCCGGCTGCCAGGGCACCGCACGCGGCGGCCACTCGGGTTCTCACCTGCTCATCGTCGCGTGGATTGCGGCGGCCCGCAGAACGTACGGCATGATCGAACCGTGACTTCCGTTCGTATCGGCGTCGGCACCGACGTCCACCGTCTCGTCGACGGGCGCCCGATGTGGCTGGCTGGCCTCGAGTGGCCCGACGAGCCCCAAGGTCTCGAGGGACACTCCGATGGCGACTGCGTGAGCCACGCGATCGTCGACGCGCTGCTGAGCGCTGCCGGGCTCGGAGACATCGGCAGCAACTTCGGCACCGGCGACCCGAAGTGGGCAGGTGCCGCGGGAGTCGACTTCTTGGCTGAGACCGCCCGCCGTCTGCGGGACGCGGGCTGGGCGATCGGCAACGTCGGTGCAGGCCATCGGCAACCGGCCCAAGCTGGGTCCTCGCCGTGACGAGGCCCAGCTGGTGCTCACCGATGCCGTCGGCGCTCCCGTCAGCCTGTCGGCGACGACCACTGACGGCCTCGGTCTCACCGGACGGGGCGAGGGCATCGCAGCGATAGCGACAGCGCTCGTCCACCCCGCCTGACCGTCCGACCGACAAGCCGCAGAGACGACGAAGCCCCTGGTTCCAGCTGGAACCAGGGGCTTCTCGTGCAGTTCACATCAGGATGCGAGAACCTCGTCGAGTCGCAGTTCTGCCTTGTCCTCGTTGGTCTTCTCAGCCAGTGCCAGCTCTGAGACGAGGATCTGGCGCGCCTTGGCCAGCATCCGCTTCTCACCGGCGGACAAACCACGCTCGTGGTCACGACGCCACAGGTCACGAACGACCTCGGCCACCTTCAGGACGTCGCCTGAGTGCAGCTTCTCGAGGTTCGCCTTGTAGCGGCGAGACCAGTTGGTCGGCTCCTCGACGTGCTCCGCACGCAGGACACCGAAGACCCGCTCAAGGCCAGCCTCGTCGACGACGTCGCGAACACCGACGAGATCGAGGTTGCATGCGGGAACGCGAACCACCAGGTCGTTCTGCGAAACGATTCGCAGGACGAGGTACTCACGCTCCTCACCCTTGATCGTCCGGGGTCTCGATATCCTCGATGACTGCAGCTCCGTGATTGGGGTATACAACCGTTTCGCCGACAACAAAAGTCATAGAGAAAATACCTTTCCTAGGTATCCAGGATACCACGCGTAAACCACGTCTACCGCTGTCGTTTCAGGCCTTGGGCGCCATAGCAGACGAGATATCTACAGGTCAAAGGGAAATGGCCGCAGCCACTCGGATACGATCTGTGGGGGTACCCAAGCCCCCGAGACACCGACCGAAAGCAGTGATCTGGTGAGCCCTGTACGACGTCGCCGCGTGGCGGCCGCCTCCCTTGCCCTGGCAACGATGCTGGCCCTTGGTGGATGTGGCACGGCTTCAGCGCTCAGACCAACCAGGTCTACCAGCCGGCCGTCGGGGCCAACGCGCGTGGAGACGTCGATGCCCTCAACACGCTCTTCGTGGCCAACACCGATGGCTCGGCGACCCTGTCGGTCGGCCTGCAGAACAACCTCGAAGAGGCCCAGCAGCTGTCGTCGGTCGAAGTCACCACGTTCGAGGGCGAGCCGCTCGTCGTCCGCAGCCCCAAGATCCTGTTGCCGTTGGAGCCCAACGAGCTGACGACGCTCGGCAACGTCAAGGGCTCGGTCGTCTTCCTCGTCTCCGAAGGTGCCGAGGCCGGCGACTACGTCAAGGTGACCTTCACGTTCACCGACTCGGCCCCGCTGACGGTCGAAGCCCCCGTCGTCGCTCGCAACGCCGAGTACGACAGCGTCGCCGGAAGCGCCTCCGCACAGTAGGCCTCCACGCATCCAGAGACCCCCGTCCGCCACGGCGTACGGGGGTTTCTGCGTCCTGCGGCAGGACCACCGCGCGGACAGGCTCCGACACCCTAGGATCAGTCGACCGACCACGAGGGAGCCGAACGTTGAGAACCCACCGCGCCATGGCCTTGGCCGCTGCGACAGCCGTGCTGACCTTGGCCGGATGCAGCCTTCAGAGGAGTCGAAAGCCACTCCCGCTACCGCGCCACCTCGCTCCGACGTCGAGGTCAGGGACGCAGTGTTCATCGCCGACACCAGCGGACACGCGCTCCTCACCGCCAAGGTCACCAACCGCACTGACACCGAGCTCGGCCTGCTCTCGGCCGACCTCCCCGATCAGGACGGGCTCCTCATCATGGACCGGTCCCACGGCCCCATCAAAGGCCACGCCACGACCTCGATCGGCCGAATCGACGACACCTACTTGGCCGCGATGATCGAAGGCGCCGAACCCGGCACAGACGTCACGGTGACTCTGACCTTCGAAGACCTCGCGACGATCCCGGCAGTCGAGCTGCCGCCGATCTCGCTCACTGCCCCGGTCATCGCCCGCTCCCCCGACAATGACGACCTGCTCGGCGTCCCGCCCGATGCGATAACGGTCAAGGACGGTGTCATCGTCGTCGTGCCCGGCCAAGAGCGGGCTTATGTGGACGGCACCATCACCTCCAAGATCGACGACATGACCTGGGGGCTACCGACCGCCAAGAACGCCCAAGGCAAGACCGTCGCCTACCGTCATCAGACCTCAACCGGAGGGCCGTCTGGCCTCACCGCTCGCACGGGTGAGCCGACCCGGATCGGTGGACCGCCCTACCGGGTGCCCGACCCCGAGCAGATCGGTGACGCCGACTATTTCGACGCAGCCGACGTGACGGTCGGCGAGACCATCACCGTGACGATCCCGTTCCAGTACGGCGACGTCATCGCCCGGTTCAAGGTCATGGCCGGCTGAACGACAGAACCCCCGCAGCGGCAGGCAGCAGGGGCTCAGATCGGGGCTCGCCCCAGGATCTCTACCTAGACGAGCTGGCTAGGAGATCTGCCCGGTGACGAGGAAGACGACCCGGCGGGCCATCGAGACGGCGTGATCGCCGATGCGCTCGTAGTAGCGGCCGAGCAGCGCGACGTCGACGGCCGGCTCGATGCCGTGGTCCCACGAGTCACCGAGCAGCGAACGGAACAGGTCCTTGCGCAGCAGGTCCATCTCGTCGTCCTCGGACTCCAGCTGCGCCGCCTTGGCCACGTCACGGTTGGCCACGATCCGCGAGGCCGAGTCGATCATCGAGTCGGCAACGGCCGCCATCGACAAGATCGTCGGGTGCAGGTGCGCAGGTACGGCAGACTCCGGCATACGACGGCGGGCGATCTTGGCGACGTGCACCGAGAGGTCTCCCATCCGCTGCAGGTCGGCGAGCATCCGCAGTGTCGCGACGCTGGCGCAGGTCGGTCGCGACCGGCTGCTGGGTCGCGAGCAGCAGCAACGTCCGCTCTTCGATGGTCTCGGTCGTCTCGTCGATGTCCTTGTCGCCAGCGATGACGGACTCGGCAATCTGACCATCTGCTTCGAGCAGGGCCTTGGTCGCGTCGGCTACCGCTCGGCGGACGGTCCCGGTCAGGTTCACCAGGTCGTCGACGATGGCATCGAGCTGTTCGTAATACTGATCGCGCATGCCCCACACGATAGGCAGGCCGGGTGAACGGACGGCGACCCACGGTGAACGGGACGTGAACGCAAGTGGAAACCCCGCTCGCACAGGGGCCCAACAGACGGTTGCAGGGTGAACGGACCCCTACCATCGAGGTGTGGACACCAGCGGAGTCATCGCGATCGCCGGAGCCGTCGGCTGCGTCGTCGGGGCCATCATCACGTACGTGTGGCGATACAGCGAAAGGCAGCAGCAGACCGTGGACGAGCCACTATCCGTCGTGCCGCCGGGAGCAGAGCTCGTCTTGTCCGTCCTGTCGTCCTCAGCGGTCCTGATCGACTCCGCCGACACGGTCGTCCAGGCGTCGGCGCCGGCGTTCGTGATGGGTCTGATCACCGATGATCGCCTCGAGTCGGCCGAGCTGATGAGCCTGGTGCGGCAGGTACGTCGCGACGGGCAGGTACGGGAGGCCGACGTGTCGTTGCAGCCCAAGCGAGGCAGCACCGCCTTCATCCACGCCCGCGTCGCACCACTGACGTCGCGCCTGATCCTCGTCCTGGCCGATGATCGCACCCGCGAGCATCGCGTCGAGTCGATCCGCCGTGACTTCGTCGCCAACGTCAGCCACGGCTCAAGACACCCGTCGGCGCCCTCACGCTGCTGGCCGAAGCGGTCGGCGAGGCGAAGGACGATCCCGAGGCAGTGGTCCGCTTCTCCAGCCGGATGCACCTCGAGAGCGAACGTCTGACCCGTCTCGTGCAGCAGATCATCGACCTGTCACGCCTGCAGAACAACGCACTCAGCGACGACGCCTCCACGATCAAGATCGGCGACCTGATTGCCGAGGCCTGCGAGCACTCGGCCACCGAGGCCGAGCACAAGCACATCGAGATCGCGACGTCGGTCGAACCCGATCTGCTCGTGCACGGCGACCGGGCGCAGCTGCATGCCGCAGTCAGCAACCTCGTCGAGAATGCCGTCACGTACAGTCCCAACGGATCGCGGGTCACCGTCACCGGTCAGCGCGACGGCCTCGACATCCGGCTCACCGTGACCGACAACGGCATCGGCATCCCAGGAGAAGAGCTCGATCGGATCTTCGAGCGGTTCTACCGGGTCGACCCGGCGCGGGCCCGATCCACGGGAGGCACCGGCCTCGGGCTGTCGATCGTCAAGCACGTCGCGGCCAGCAACGGCGGCAGCGTCGAGGTGTGGAGCGAGCCGGGTCTCGGCTCGTCGTTCACGCTCGTCCTGCCAGCACACCATCACGACATCGAAGAGGAGAACCAGTGACGAAGGTATTGGTCGTCGAGGACGAGGCGAGCTACAGCGAGGCGCTGTCGTACGTCCTGCGCAAGGAGGGTTTCGACGTCGCGATTGCCGAGACCGGACCCGATGCGCTGACCGAGTTCGACCGAGGTGGGGCCGACATCGTGCTGCTCGACCTGATGCTGCCGGGCCTGTCCGGCACCGAGGTGTGCCGCGCCCTGCGCCAGATCTCGTCCGTGCCGATCATCATGGTCAGCGCGAAGGACACCGAGGTCGACAAGGTCGTCGGGCTCGAGCTGGGCGCCGACGACTACGTGACCAAGCCGTACTCGCCGCGTGAGCTGGTGGCCCGCATCAAGGCGGTCCTGCGGCGCGGTGCGACCGACGACGTCGATGACAACGCCTCGCTGGAGTCGGGACGCGTGCGGATGGACGTCGACCGCCACCTCGTCACGATCGACGGCGTGGCGGCGAAGTTCCCGCTCAAGGAGTTCGAAGCTGCTGGAGTACTTCTTGCGCAACCCGGGCCGGGTGCTGACCCGCGGACAGCTCATCGACCGGGTGTGGGGCGCCGACTACGTCGGTGACACCAAGACCCTCGACGTCCACGTCAAGCGGCTGCGCGCCAAGATCGAGCCCGATCCGACGAACCCCGTCACCCTGACGACCGTCCGAGGCCTCGGCTACAAGTACGACACCTAGACCCCGGCACCCCCACCCCAACGCTGAGGAGGGGGTTACCGCCCTTCGCCGAGGGGGTTGTCGCCCTCGCCGAAGGCGGTTAGCCGCTCCTCGAGGGGCCGTAACCCCCTCCTCAGCGGGTCAGCGGCCTTGGTTGGCGACTGCTGCGATGGCAGCTTCGGCAGCGGCCGGGTCGAGGTACGTGCCGCCCGAGATGGTCGGCTTGAGGTCGGCATCGAGGTCGTAGACCAGCGGGATGCCGGTCGGGATGTTGAGGCCCACGATGTCGGCCTCGCTGACACCATCGAGGTGCTTGACCAGTGCGCGCAGCGAGTTTCCGTGCGCCGTCACGAGGACGATCTTGTCGTCGAGCAGGTCGGGGACGATCGCGTCGTACCAGTACGGCAGCATGCGGTCGAGGACGTTCGACAGCGCCTCGGTGCGCGGCAGCAGCTCGTCGGGCAGTGCGTCATAGCGGGGGTCGGCGGCCTGGCTGAACTCCGAGTCGTCAGCAAGGGCCGGGGGCGGGGTGTCGTACGAGCGGCGCCAGGTCATGAACTGCTCCTCGCCGAACTCCTCCAGCGTCGCCTTCTTGTCCTTGCCCTGCAACGCACCGTAGTGACGCTCGTTGAGGCGCCATGAACGCTTGACCGGGATCCAGTGGCGGTCGATGCCGTCCAGGACGATCTGCGAGGTGCGGATCGCGCGGCGCAGCAGCGAGGTGTGCGAGACGTCGGGCAGCAGGCCCGCATCGGCGAGCATCGTGGCGCCCTTGTGGGCCTCCTCGACGCCCTGCTCGTTGAGGTCGACGTCGACCCAACCGGTGAACAGGTTCTTGGCGTTCCACTCGCTGTGGCCATGACGCAGCAGGATCAGGGTGCTCATGGGACCGAGCCTATTCGGTCAAGATGCCGAGGAATCAGCGGCCTTCCACTCCTGGTGGATCCGGTGCAGCGCCTGCACGTAGTCGTTCTGCGACTGCACACCAGCCAACGTCCAACGCTGCTCGATCACGATGTACGGCAGCTGCTCGATGTCGAGGCTCGCGGCGGTGTCGGCCTGCGTGTGCACCTTGTCGGCGTACTCGGTGCTCGCGAGCAGGGCCTCAGCCGTCTCGAGGTCGAGCCCGACCAGTGCCGCGCGGGTGGCCAGGGCGAAGGGATCACCGATGTCAGCACCCTCCAGGAAGTGCGCCCGCCACAGCTGGTGCAGCAGGTCTCGAGGGAACTCTGGGCCGCTCTCGGCCGCCCAGGTGATCAGCCGCCAGGCATCGAACGAGCTCGCCGCCACGGCCTCCTCGAAGTTGAGGTCGATCGCCGTGATCTTGGCGGCCGCCGTGACCCGGGCATTGATGAGCTCGGCCTGGTCCCGACCCCCGAGGCGTTCTTCGAGGACGTCCATGAGCGGTCTGCCCTCGCTCACGACTTCTGGCTCCACGAGATGGGCCCGGTAGCCGATCTCGACCGGCTCCCCCGTCAGGATCGAGAACATCGCCGCTGCTCGTTCGAAACGGATAGCGCCGATGTATGCCCAGGGGTCCGTCACGTCGGCGAACACGATGGCTTTCACGGACCCAACGCTACGCGACCGCTGGTCACCAGGCCGCCGTTCAGGGCTTGAGGTGCTTGAACGCCTCGAGATTGCGGGTCGACTCGCCGCGCGATTCGCGCCACTGCCACTCCTTGCGGATCGAGCTGGCGAAACCGAGCTCGAGGATCGTGTTGAACGACTCGTCGGCATACGTCAGCACCGCCCCGAGGACCCGATCGATCTCGTCGGCCGTGACGGCCCCGAGCGGCAACCGGCCGTCGAGGTAGATGTCGCCGGCCGAGTCGACCGCGAAGGCCACGCCGAACATCTTCAGATTGCGCTCGAGCAGCCAGCGGTAGACGACCTGGTGGTTCTCGTCGGGGTTGCGGGCGACGAAGGCGTGGATGCCGAGCGCATGCTTGCCGATGTCGAGCCGACACGTGGTCTGCAGCTTGCGCTCGCCGGGCAGCGTGATCTCGAAGACTCCCGGCTGATGCTCGGTGTAGGCGAGCTCAGCGGCGTCAAGCGCCTCCACGATGATGCTCCGGACGTCCTGCACGGCCCCATGATCCCTTCGCTGGCGCTCGCTCATGACTGCTCCTCCTGGTGGGACGCGACGGCTTCTGCGTAGACCGCCAGGGTGCGGTCGGCGGTGACGTCCCAGCCGAATCCTTCGGCGTGACGCACGGCCTTGTGGCTCATCGCCTCGCGCAGTCCTGGGTCGGTCAGCAATGGATGGATGGCCGCGGCGAAGTCGGCCGGATCGTGGCCGTCGACCAAGACCCCGCTCACGCCGTCGGAGACCGCGGTGGTCAGACCGCCGACCCGGGCGGCGACGACGGGCGTGCCGCACGCCTGCGCCTCGATCGCGACGAGACCGAACGACTCGTTGTAGGACGGCACGCACACCACTGACGCCGCGGCGTACCAGTCGGCCAGCTGTCGTTGCGAGACCGTCGGCACGAAGCGGACGACGTCGTCGATGCCTAGCTCGGACATGAGATCTGTCAGCATCGACGGATGTTCCAGCCCTGACCCTGAGGCTCCACCGACGACCGCGACGACCAGTCGTTCACGTAGGGCCGGATCTCGTTCGAGCATGACCGCAGCCGCACGCAGGACGACGTCAGGCGCCTTGAGCGGCTGGATGCGCCCGGCGAACATGAGCAGCGCGGCATCAGGCGCGATGCCCAGCAGCTCGCGCGCCTCGCTCTGGCGTCCCGGCCGGAACACCTCGACGTCGACGCCGGGGTGCACGACCGCGACCCGCTCGGGCTCGGCGTCGTACACTCGATGAGCTCGCGGCGCTCTTCGGAGGTGTTGGCGATCAACCGGTCGGCAAGCCGGACGATCTCCTCCTCGCCGTAGATGCGGCCGATCGGCTCGGCGGCGTCTCCTTCGGCGAGCATCGCGTTCTTGACCTTGGCCATGGTGTGCATCGTGTGCACGAGCGGGACGTTCCACCGTTCACGAGCAACGGTGCCGACCTGGCCGGAGAGCCAGTAGTGCGAGTGGACGAGGTCGAAGTGGCCCGGCTCGCGCTCGACCTCGGCGCGCAGCACGTCACGCACGAAGGAGCACAGCTGGGACGGCAGGTCGTTCTTCTGCAGGCCTTCGAACGGGCCGGCGGCGACGTGGTGGACCCGGATCCCCGGTCCGGCGTCGACCAGGACGGGTTGGTGCCGTGACGTCGCACGGGTGAAGATCTCGACCTCGATGCCTCGAGCCGCCAGCTGGCGCGACAGCTCCAGGACGTAGACGTTCATCCCGCCGGCATCACCGTCACCGGGCTGTTCGAGGGGGGAGGTGTGCGCCGAGAGCATCGCCACTCGTTGGATCATGGGCACCACCTTTCGGGTCCATCGTCGCACCCTGCATCCAATGTGGCTCGGCGGTGGTCTGACACGATGGGCTCATGCCCACAGCCGTTGTCACCGGAGCCAGCAGCGGAATCGGCGCTGCCAGCGCCCGCGCGCTCGCCTCCGCCGGATTCCATGTCTTCTGCGTCGCTCGTCGCACTGATCGCGTCGAGGCTCTCGCCGCCGAGATCGGTGGCACCGCGGTGACGTGCGACGTGACCGATCCCGCTCAGGTCGCAGCACTCGCTGATGCGGTCGGTCCGACCCTCGACCTGCTGCTCAACAACGCTGGCGGAGCACTTGGCAGCGACACCGTGGCGAATGCCGATCCTGACGGGTGGCGCCAGATGTACGAGGTCAACGTCATCGGCACCCTACTGGTCACCAAGGCCCTGCTCCCCGCGCTGGTGGCCAGCGGCGCCGGGACCCTGCTCAACCTCGGCTCGATCGCCGGACATCTCACCTACGAGGGCGGCGCGGGCTACACCGCCGCGAAGCACGGGTTGACCGCGATGACCGAGACCTTGCGGCTCGAGCTCAACGGCCAGCCCGTCCGGGTCACCGAGATCGCTCCTGGCATGGTGCGGACCGATGAGTTCTCGCTCAACCGTTTCCACGGCGACGCGGCCGCCGCCGACGCGGTGTACGCGGGAGTCCGTGAGCCCCTGGTCGCCGAGGACATCGCCGACGCGATCGCCTGGGTCGCGACGCGCCCCGCGCACGTCAACGTCGACCTGATGGTGCTCAAGCCCGTGGCGCAGGCCGCCCCGCACAAGGTGCATCGCGAGCAGCTCTGACCCCCTCCGCACGCAGCAAGGGCCTTTGCCACTCACCTCGCGTCACAGCGCTGGGTGAGTGGCAAAGACCCTAGGCCTCGTGGGAAACCGCCACGTGGGAAACCGCCAGGTGGGTCAGTGCATCACGATGGGCGGAGCGACGCCGTCGCCGTCCTCCAGGGGTGTGATCTGACGCTTGCGCGGCAGGAACGCGACCGGTATCAACGTGAAGACCAGCACCCCGAAGGCCACCCAGTAGGACGACGCGAACGCGTCGGCCAGGTCGTGGAAGCCCTGCTGCAGCACATCGGCCGGCACCTTCAGCGCGTCGACGAGTCCAGCGCCACGATCGGTGTGCGAGCCCGCAGCCAGCTGCGCAGGGGTCAGACCGCCGTCGACACCCGGCAGCTGTCGGAGCCGGCGAGGACGTCGCCGCTCTTCATGGCATTGGTCAAGATGACCGAGATCGTCGCGATACCGGTGGCACTGGCCACCTGCTGCGTCACGTTGAGCAGCGTCGACCCACGAGCCACGTCATGCGGCTTGAGCGTCTTGAGCGCCGACGTGAACAACGGCATCATCGTGGCGCCCATGCCCAGACCGGTGATGAACAGCCACGTCATGATCGTCAGGTTCGACGTTCCGGGGTCGGTGCTCTGGGCCAGGCCGAACATGCCGATCAGGATGCCCAGGAAGCCGAACGGAACGATGCGACCCACGGGGATCTTGTCGGTCAGCGCTCCGGCGATCGGCATCGTGACCATCGCGCCGATGCCCTGCGGCGCCAGCAGCAGACCGGCCTTGAGCACCGAGTCGCCGTTGACCTGCTGGAAGTAGGTCGGCACCAGCAGCAGCGCACCGAAGAACGCCGCAGCGAAGAAGAACATCGTGATGACCGACGCGGTGAGGTTGCGGTCCTTGAACAGCCTCAGGTCGAGCAACGGGTGCTTGGGCTTGAAGGAGTAGAAGACGAACACGATGATCAGCGCCAGGCCGATGAGCATCGGGATCAGCACCTTGCCCGCCATCAACGTGCCCTTCTCGGGGATCGTCGAGACGCCGTAGAGCAGCAGTGCCAGGCCCGGCGACAGCAAGATCATGCCGACGACGTCGAGCGACTCGCTCGGCTCGGGCGAGTCCTTCGGCAGGACCCGCTGGGCGTACAGCAGACCGATGATGCCGATCGGCAGGTTGATCAGGAAGACCCAGTGCCACGAGGCAGCGTCGATCAGGATGCCGCCGATGATCGGGCCGAGGATCGGGCCCAGCAGCATCGGGATGCCGAGGATCGCCATGAGGCGTCCCATGCGGTGGGGGCCCGCAGCGCGGGTCATGATCGTCATGCCGAGTGGCATCAGCATGCCGCCGCCGAGTCCTTGGAGCACCCGGAAACCGATCAGGGCCTCGATGTTCCAGGCCGTCGCGCACAGCAGCGAGCCAACCGTGAACAGGGCGATCGCCGTCATGTAGAGCCGCTTGGTGCCGAACCGGTCGGCTGCCCAACCGGTCAACGGGATGACTGCGGCCAGGGCGAGCATGTAGGCCGTTGCCGTCCAGGCCACGGTCGAGTAGGCCAGCGGCTCGTCGCCGCTCGACAGCTCGGTCTGGAACGTCGGCAGCGCGACGTTGACGACGGTGACGTCGAGGATCGACATGACGGCGCCGAGCACGACGACGCCGGCGACCTTGAGTATCTCGGGGGTGATCTTGTCGTCGTCGGGGACGACATCACGTGGGGTGGTCATAAGTGTTCTCCTGGTCGTTACGCGGTCCGCGAGTCGTGACCGTTGTGCCCGGTGTCGTCGCCAGGGGGTGTGCCGGACGCCACATGGGATTGGTGCTCTATGAGAGAGCAAGGCCTGTCATGGCCGGAGAATTCCCGGGATCGGAAGATATATTCGCTCTGAAATCACGAGGACGCCCCGCCGGTCGTGGCGGGGCGTCCTGGCGTGCGAGCAGCGCTGATCAGTGGATCAGCACCGGCGGCTTGGGGCCGCCGTCGTCCATGAGGTGCGACTCGTCGTGCTTGCGCGGCAGGAAGTACACCGGGATGAAGGCGACGAGCACCAGCACGAAGGCCACCATGAACGTCGTGGCGAAGCCGTTGGCCGCGAACTCGGCTGACCGACGCCTGCCGCCGGAGTCGACGTGAGCTGGTTGGTCAGGATGACCGACAGCACCGCGGTACCGATCGAGCCGGCGACCTGCTGCACGATGTTGACCATCGTCGAGCCGCGGGCGACCTCGTGATTCGTCAACGTCTTGAGTGCCGACGTCATGATCGGCATCATCGTGCCGCCCATGCCGAGGCCCATGACGAACAGCGAGCCGCACAGGATCCAGTAGGAGGTGTCGGCCTCGACCTGGGTGAAGCCGAAGAAGCCGACTGCCATCAGGGCCAGCGCGAACGGAACCGTCCGGCCGATCGGGACCTTGTCGGCCAGCACGCCGGCGATCGGCATCGTGATCATCGCGCCGATTCCTTGTGGCGCGATCAGCAGACCTGCCATGAGCGTCGTCTCGCCCCGCACCTGCAGGAAGTAGGACGGGAACAGCAGGCCGGCACCCATGAACGCGATCATGAACACGAACATCGAGACCGTCGCGATGGTCAGGTTGCGGTTGCGGAACAGTCGCAGATCGATCAGCGGTTCGTCCTTGCGCAGCGCGTGGAACACGAACGCGATGATCAGCAGCAGGCCGGCCGTCGACGACACCACGACGCGGGTGCTGATCGATGCGCCCTCGCCGCCCTCGGCGATCGAGGAGACACCGAACAGGAACAGCGCCAGACCAGGCGACAGCAGCAGCATGCCCATGAAGTCGAACTTCTCGGACTTGCTGGGCACGTCGGTCGGCAGCACGCGCTGCGAGTACAGCAGGGCGATGATGCCGATCGGCAGGTTGATCAGGAAGATCCAGTGCCACGATGCGATGTCGATGAGCCAGCCACCGAGGATCGGGCCCATGATCGGGCCCATCAGCATCGGGATGCCCATGATCGCCATGAGGCGACCGATGCGGTCGGGACCGGCTGCCCGGGTCAGGATCGTCATGCCCAGCGGCATCAGCATGCCGCCGCCAAGGCCCTGGACCACGCGGAAAGCGATCAGCATCTCGATCGAGTCGGCGACGGCGCACAGCACCGAGCCGACCGTGAACAGGAACAGGGCGGTCAGGTAGAGCCGCTTGGTGCCGAACCGGTCGGCTGCCCACCCGGTCAGCGGGATGACCGTCGCGAGCGCCAGCGTGTAGGCCGTCATGGTCCACGCGACAGTGGCGTAGGTGGAGCCGAAGGCCTCCTGGAACGTCGGCAGCGCGACGCTGACGACCGTGATGTCGAGGATCGACATGATGGCGCCGAGCACGACGACGCCGGCGACCTTGAGCACCGCGCCGTCGATCTTGTCGGGGTATTCCGCTTCGGGTGGAGCGGTCGAGCTGGTCATGAGGGTTCTCCTGTGTTCTTTCGCGGAGCGAGGACGTCGCCCGCGAGGACGTCTGTGAGTGCGCGGTGCAGGTTGTCGCGCTGGTGCTGCGGAAGGGCTTCGGCGAACGTCTTGATCGAGGCCCGCTTGGCCACGAGGTGCGCGTCGACGACGGCTTCTCCGCTGGGTGTGAGTGAGACGAGCTTGACTCGGCGGTCGGTGGAGCATTCGCGCCGTTCGACGAGGTCGAGCTTGAGCATCTGCTCGACGTTGCGACCTGCAGCAGCGTCGGACAGGGTCAGGCCCGAGGCGATCGAGTGGATCGACATCGGGTCGGACGCGGTGGCCAGCATGAACAGCAGGCGCACCTGCGAGAACGACAGGTCGAGCTCGACCAGCGCCTCCATGCCCTCGACCTCGGCCAGGTGCATGACGCGCACGATGAAGTCGTCGAGCGCATCGAAGAGCTCGGCCGCAGAAGTACTCACCTCGAAATACTAACGCTCATGCAACCTTTGCTTCAATGGAATGTTTGCTAACTCACAATGAATAACTGGTACGCGATTCGTCGCACCGGGGCGCCAACCCGTAGAATGGGAAGGCTCTGTACGCAACGAGCATTCCCCACGCTTAGGACATTTTTCGCATGCCCATTCGCTCCGATCTGCGCAACGTCGCAATCGTCGCCCACGTCGACCACGGCAAGACCACACTGGTCGATGCCATGCTGCAGCAGCAGGGCAGCTTCGACGAACATCACCAGCTCGCCGAACGCGCCATGGACTCAGGCGACCTGGAACGCGAAAAGGGCATCACGATCCTCGCGAAGAACACCGCAGTCCGCTACAACGGTCCCGGTGCGCCTGAGGGCGGCGTCACGATCAACATCATCGACACCCCCGGCCACGCCGACTTCGGTGGCGAGGTCGAGCGCGGTCTGTCGATGGTCGACGCGGTCATCCTGCTCGTCGACGCATCCGAGGGCCCGCTCCCCCAGACCCGTTTCGTGCTCCGCAAGGCGCTCGCCGCCAAGATGCCGGTCGTCCTGGTCGTCAACAAGGTCGACCGTCCTGACTCGCGCATCAGCGAAGTCGTCGACGAGACGTACGAGCTGTTCCTCGACCTGCTCGAAGACGGTGCCAGCGAGGACGCGCTCGACTTCCCCGTCGTCTACGCCTCGGCTCGCGCCGGGCGCGCCTCGCTCAACAAGCCCGACGACGGCGGCCTGCCCGACAGCGAGAACTTGATCCCGCTGTTCCAGACCATCATGGACGCGGTCCCCGCCCCCGAGTACACCGAGGGCGCACCGCTGCAGGCCCACGTCACCAACCTCGACGCCTCGCCGTTCCTCGGCCGTCTGGCCCTCGTCCGGGTCAAGGAAGGCACCCTCAAGAAGGGTTCGCAGGTCGCATGGATGAAGGTCGACGGCTCCGTCGACCGGGTCAAGATCACCGAGCTGCTCGTGACCCACGGCTCGAGCGCGTTCCCGGCGAGTCCGCAGGTCCTGGCGACATCGTCGCCATCGCGGGCATCCCCGAGATCATGATCGGTGAGACGCTCGCCGATCCCGAGAACCCCGTCGCGCTGCCGCTCATCACGGTCGACCAGCCCGCCATCTCGATGACGATCGGCACCAACACCTCGCCGCTCGCCGGTCGCGAGAAGGGCACGAAGGTCACCGCCCGCCTCGTCAAGGACCGTCTCGACCGCGGCTCATCGGCAACGTGTCGCTCAAGGTCGTCGACACCGATCGTCCCGACGCCTGGGAGGTCCAGGGTCGTGGCGGCTCGCACTGGCCATCCTCGTCGAGCAGATGCGTCGTGAAGGCTACGAGCTGACCGTCGGCAAGCCGCAGGTCGTCACCAAGGAGGTCGACGGCAAGCTGCACGAGCCGATGGAGCGCCTGACGATCGACGCCCCCGAGGAGTACCTCGGCGCGATCACCCAGCTGCTCGCGGTCCGTCGTGGTCGCATGGAGCAGATGATCAACCACGGCACCGGCTGGGTCCGCATGGAGTTCATCGTTCCCGCACGTGGCCTGATCGGCTTCCGCACCCAGTTCCTGACCGAGACCCGCGGTACCGGCATCGCGCACCAGACGTTCGAGAAGTACGAGCCGTGGGCCGGCGAGATCCAGACCCGCGCCTCGGGCTCCTTGGTCTCCGACCGCGCCGGTGCTGCGACGTCCTACGCGATGACCAACATCCAGGAGCGCGGCACGCTGTTCATCGAGCCGGCGACCGAGGTCTACGAGGGCATGATCGTCGGCGAGAACTCGCGCGCCGACGACATGGACATCAACATCGTCCGTGAGAAGAAGCAGACCAACGTCCGCTCCAACGCCGACGAGTTCGAGAAGCTGATCCCGCCGCGCAAGCTGTCGCTCGAGCAGTCGCTGGAGTTCTGCCGCGAGGACGAGTGTGTCGAGATCACCCCGCAGCACGTGCGCATCCGCAAGATCATCCTCGACGCGACTGAGCGCAACCGCGCCAACCGCGGCAAGAAGTAGCCCTTTCCCGCTGAGGCGGTGACTTAGCGACCTATCCCCCGCCGGGACAGGTCGCCAGGTCACCGCCTTCGTGCGTTGCGGGACTTTCGAGGCGTGGCCGGCCGATTCGGCGTGATCGGCTCGAACAGTGCTGCCCATCGCCCACCGAACGTGGGCGCCTGACCGTCGAAGCCACCCTGGACAAGTTGGCGATAGACCTCAGAGACGAGCTTTTCGAGGCTGCGCCAGCTTCTCGTTCGTGACCTGGACATAGCGCCAGCCGCCGTCACGCAGCCCGCTGTAGCGGTCGATGTCGGTGTTCCATTGCGTCAGGTGGGTGAGGTGCTGACGTCCCTCGTACTCGACGAGAACCTTCCACCGCAAGTAGACGAGATCGCCGCAGCCGAGCAGGTCGCCCTGCCCGTTGAAGACATCGCGGTTGACGTCAGGCGACGGTAGACCCGAGAAGACCAGGACCGCACGGCTCTCAGACTCCTTGAGTGACCGCGAACGCGCATCAAGATGGGGCATGACCTTGACTGCCTCTCGTGCACCTGGCCGCCACCTGTCCCGTTGAATCAGCTCCCCGACCTCAACCGACGTCATGTGTCGACGACGCAGGAGCCAGTCGCCGACCTTGATCGCGTCGATCATCCGCGCCTGTTCACAGAACTGGACGAAGGCTACGGCGGGAGTGACCCCAGTCTCGTCAAGCGGCGGCAGCACGGTCGTCCGGTGCAGGAAGATGTCTTCGGCTTCGATGTGCAGGTCGCCGGACACGACGAAATGGAACGGCCGCTTGTCACCGACGTCGAGCCCGAGCTGTTGCAGACGCGAGATGTGGCTGAGCTGTGCCCGGCCAGGCATCGTGAGTCGAGCGGCGTCCATCCAGTCGGCGTCGCTCATCACGTGATCGACGTGCACCCACACTCGCGGGAACGGAGAGACCCAGCTCTTGCCACGGAGCTGCCGTTCGGTGACACCGAGCGCCCGTGCCTCATGCACGTGGAACGGGCGGTGACGGAGACCGTCAGGGACGACTGGAACCGGAGGCATGAAGATCATCCGACCTCGTCGCCGCCCGCCATGACAGGCCATCCCTGCCCACTGTGGACATCCGCCCTGCCGCGGCGCCCTGTGGACGGGTGACATAGCGAGGTTTCCCGGCCCCTGGCGGTGACATAGCGACGTGCCCGAACCCGCGGCGGTGACATAGCGACGTGTCCGAACACGGGAAAGGTCGCTATGTCACCGCCCCTGGAGCAGGATGGGTCGCTAAGTCACCGCCCCCGGGGTGAGGGGGATGGGGTCAGTGGGAGTTGCCGGTGACGGCGAGGCCGACGCCGAGACCGATCATCGACGTCCCGCCGACGGCGCCCATCGCGGCGCCGCGGCGCGGGGACGCGTTGAACCATGACCGCAGCTGGCTCGCGATGACCGCCCACAGCGAGTCCGACAGCAAGCCGATGACGACGGCGACGAGCCCCAGCAGCAGCATCTGCAGCGGGATCTGACCACCGTCCCCGCACGACGAACTGCGGCAGCAGCGCACCGATGATCATGAACGCCTTCGGATTGGAGAAGCCCACGATGAACCCCTGGCGCACGACAGTGCGACGAGACAGCAACGGCGCCGCACCCTCCCCAGCGTCAGCCACGCTGAATGCCGACCGATGCCGGATCGCCTGCACGCCCAGCCAGATCAGGTAGGCCGCGCCGACGAACTTCAAGATCATGAAGACGACGATCGACTCCTGCACGATCGCGCCGAGCCCCATGGCCACCAGGACCACGATCGCCAGCAGGCCGAGGGTGTTGCCGAGCACCGTCATCAGCGCGACACCGCGGCCATAGGCCAGCGCTCGTCCGATGACGAAGACGACGCTCGGGCCCGGTATCGCAATCAGGATGAACGCCGCGAGTCCGAAGGTGAGGAGCTGCTCGACCGTGATCATCCGATGACCTCGAAGCCGAAGAAGAACATCGGGCGGTCGTGGATCAGCGCCGAGCCGAGGGCGATGAAGAACGTCACGACGATCGACACCGGTACGTAGACGACCACGGCACGCCAGATGACTGACCACAGGTCACGCACCGTCCACGCCTCCCGAAGCCGCCACAGGAGGTAGGTCGCGATCGCCGCCACCACACCATAGGCGAGGTAGACGCCCCACTCCTCGCGAAGCACATCACCCACGACCGACAAGCGATCACCGAGTCCCTCACCGATGTGCACGGCGAAGGCGACCAGCGAGAAGATCCTCGAGACGCCCTCCAGCCCGACGAACAGGGCAGACACGACAACACCGAGCAGCCACTGCCGCTGCATGTGTGGCTCCGACCGCCACTGGGATACCTGGTCATGAGGCAGAGGGGCAGCTTCCATGCCCTGCAGGCTACCGCCTCAGACGGACGCGTGGAGGCGGGTGAACGCCAGCGCCTCCAGCAGTTCGGACTCGCGTTCGGCCTGGTCCTTGGCCTTGCGGGTGTTGACCTCGACCACGATCTCGCCGGCGAAGTCAGAAGCGGCGACGGCTGCGAGGAACTCCTTGCACGGCTGCGTGCCACGTCCCGGGATGAGGTGCTCGTCCTTGGCCGAGCCTGATCCGTCGGTCATGTGGATGTGCGCGAGCCGCGGCCCGAGGTCGGCGGCCATCTCGACGGGGTCGCCGCCAGCCGTCGAGCTGTGCGACAGGTCGAGGGTCACGTGGGCGTAGTCCTGCTCGATGGGGTCCCATCCGGGCGCGTAGGCCTGGAACTCGCGCTTGCCGGTGCGCCACGGGTACATGTTCTCGACCGCGAAGGTGATGCCGTGGCGGGTCTCGAGCTCGGCGATGCCGTCGACGAACGTCCGTGCGTAGTCTCGCTGCCACCGGAACGGCGGGTGCACCACGACGACCGAGGCTCCCACCTCGAGGGCCATCTCAGCGCTGCGGTGCAGCTTTCCCCACGGATCGCTGCCCCAGACCCGCTGGGTCACGAGCAGGCAGGGCGCGTGCACCGAGACGATGGGGATCTCGTGAAATCCGCTGAGCGCCTTGACCGCGGTGATGTCGGCACTGACGTCGTCGATCCCGACCATGACCTCGACTCCGTCGAAACCGAGGCGTGCGGCGGTCTCGAAACCGCTGGACGTCGACCCCGGATAGACCGAGGACGTCGACAACGAGACGCGAAGGGGTGCGGGCACGCTTCCAAGAGTAGGCCGCACCCCTCAAAGGTGATCGAGATGCTCCAACAGGACGCCCTCTCGCAGCGCCCAAGGGCAGATCTCGAGCTCGGAGACGTCGAACAGATCCATCGTCGCCTCGGCCACCAGGGCACCGGCCTGGATCTGGTGCGCCCGGTCGGGTGAGACGCCTGGGAGCTGGCTGATGGCCTCAGGAGTCATGGTCCGCAGCTCTTCGACCAACGCCGACAGGTCGTGCTTGCGCAGGACCCTGCGCACGTACTGCCCGTCGGTCGACGGCGCCGCACCGCAGATGCGGGCCAACGACCGGAACGTCTTGCTGGTGGCGACAGCTCGATCGAACGTCCCTCCACGCAGCACCGAGCCGGCCTTGGCGGCGATCTGCTCGCGGATGTGCAGCCGCAGGTCGACCGTCGACCGACCCGCGTCGAGCCAGTCGCGCGTCAGCCGGCCGGCCCCGAGCGGGATCGAGTGCGCGACGTCGGGCGACTCGTCCGAGCCCGCGGCGATCTCCAGCGAGCCACCGCCGATGTCGAACACGCCGAGTCGTCCAGCAGACCACCCGAACCAGCGTCGAACGGCCAGGAACGTCAGCCGTGCTTCGTCCTCGCCGGCCAGGACCTGCAGGTCGACTCCGCTGGCCTCGTTGACCCGCGCGATGATCTCGTCGCCGTTGTCGGCGTCACGGACCGCCGACGTGGCGAACGCCAGGATCGTGGTGCACCCCTTCTCGGCTGCTTCGGCCCGCGCCTCTACGACGTACTTGACGAGGCGCGAGACCCCCTCCTCGGCGATCAGGTTGCCTGCATCGAGCTGTTCGGCCAGCCGCAGCGGCTCCTTGTAGGAGTGCGCCGGGACGGGAGGTCCTCCGCGGAAGGCGTCGACGACAAGCAGGTGTCCCGTGTTGGAACCGATGTCGAGGACGCCCATACGCATACCGCCATTCTGGCATCGCCGAAAACTGTGAATGACGCCGCAACGCCGGTTAGAGTGGCGGGCAATGCCCGAGATCGAGATCGGATTCCCCCGGACGTACGTGGAATTCGCCAATCCAGACGACGCCGACGAGGTCTTTCGGTGTGACCTGACGTGGCTGACGTCGCGGTGGACGTGCATCTTCGGGCAAGGGTGTCCCGGCATCTACGACACGAGCCCCGACGCCGGATGCTGCACGCTCGGCGCGCACTTCGCCGACGACGAGGACGCCCAGCGGACGCGCGTCGTGATGGAGAAGCTGACTCCCGAGCAGTGGGAGCGCCACGACGAGGGGCACCGCGACGGCTGGACCGAACGTGATGACGACGGCGAGCTGAAGACCCGGGCCGTCGACGGAGCGTGCATCTTCCACAACTCACGCGGGTTCGCCGGCGGGTACGGCTGCGCGCTGCACGGGTTCGCGCTCGCCAACGACCTGCCGCCGCACACCGTCAAGCCAGACGTCTGCTGGCAGCTTCCGCTGAGGCGCCAGTTCCGCGACGTCGACCGCGGCGACGGCACGACGTACACCGAGACGCAGATCGGCGAGTACACCCGCGCAGGCTGGGGGCCGGGCGGCGCAGACCTCGACTGGTACTGCTCGTCCAACACCGAGGCGCACGTCGGCGTGGAGCCCGTCTACGTCTCCAACCAGGACGAGCTCACAGCCCTGATGGGCGAGCGCGGATACCGCGAACTTGCCCGGCACTGCAGGGATCACGAGGTGCGCGGCGCCAATACACCACACCTCGCCGACCCCATCCGATGACCCCCTGACCTCGGGCCGACAACGGCTGGGTCAGAATGCAATATGCACCTCGATCACGTCTCTTTCGCAGTCGGTCCCAACGGCCTCGCCGGCACCACAGCCGAGCTCGGCGCGTTGCTGAACGCCAGCTTCCTCGACGGCGGCGCCCACCCTCGGTTCGGCACCCGCAACATGATCCTGCCCCTGCAGAACCGGCAGTACCTCGAAGTCGTCACGGTGCTGGACCACCCGGCTTCCGACAAGGCTGCCTTCGGCAAGGCCGTGCGTGAACGGTCCGAGGCCGGCGGCGGCTGGATGGCCTGGTGCGTGTCGGTCGACGACATGGAAGAGGTCGAACGCCGTATCGGCCGCCATGCGGTGCCCGGCAACCGTCGCCGTCCTGACGGCTTCAACCTCGAGTGGCGTCAGATCGGCACCAGCAGCATGCGATCCGATCCGCAGCTCCCGTACGTCACGGCGTGGGACATCGATCCGGCTGAGCACCCTTCTCAGATGGCCGAGTCCGACATCAGCCTGATCGCCCTCGACATCGCTGGTTCGCCGCAGCGACTGTCCGACTGGCTGGGCGAGCCGGCCATCGACGCACTCGAGGAGATCGAGGTCAACTGGACCGCCCCCCAACGGGCTGCCCGGCATCATGGCAGCCACGTTCCGCACGCCGAAGGGCGACGTCCGGATCTGAGCAGCTGTCTCGGGCTGGCCCTACGACGAGCGCGACGTGCGCTGCAGATGGGCCAGCTCGGCTGCGGCGCGACCTCGGCGAGGTGCCCGCGCTGCCACAGGGCGTAGACGCAGAACCCGGCGAGCACCGAGCCCAGTGCACCGAGCGACATGTCGCTGAGCGTGTCGGCGTAGGCTCCCAGCCGTTCGGGTGACCAGCGCAAGAAGGCGAAGTACTCGGCGATCTCCCACACGAGGGCGGCACTGACACCGAAGGCGACAGCGCGTTCGAGCACCGCCGACAGCGGGGTCGAGCGGTGCATCGTCAGCAGGATGACCGCAGCGGTCAAGAGCCCGGTGTTGACGAAGTGCACCATGTTGTCGAAGGACTCGACCGAGTCGTAGAGATTCAAGAAGTTGCCGAACATGTCGCTGAAGCAGGCGAACGTCACCAGGAAGTCGGCGGTCCACGGGAACGACGCCCGAGGACGCCACCACGTCATCCAGATGAACGGGATCGCGAACGCGGCGAGCGGGTAGCCGATGGCGCGCGGCACGAGGCCCTTGCCGTCGAGGTTGCCGAACCCGGGAACGAGAAGTGCCAGCCCCAGGAGCAGCACCAGCCCGGTCTTGGCGGCGATGTTGGCCGACTTGATGACCGGCGGCGCGGGGTACCGGGTGGACACGGCGACGGACGTCATGCCAGGAGTTTAGTCGCCCGCCCGGCAGTTCGACGAACCCCACGTGCTGCGCCCACCAGAACTGTCCGCCCTCTCACCTAGGGTGAACGCATGGCCAGCACCAAGACTGCTCGACCCGCATACGTGTGTGCCGACTGCGGATGGACCACCAGCAAATGGGTCGGCCGGTGCGGAGAGTGCCAGGCCTGGGGCACCGTCGACGTCGCGGCGCCTGCGCGGGCCGGACGCACCAAGCCCGCTCCGGTCGCCACGGCGGCCGTGCCGATCAGCCAGGTCGCGATCGAGTCGGCCCGCTCGGTCGGCTCGGGCATCGGCGAGCTCGATCGCGTGCTGGGCGGAGGTGTGGTTCCCGGCGGAGTGCTGCTGCTGGCCGGCGAGCCCGGCGTCGGCAAGTCGACGCTGCTGCTCGAGGTGGCGGCCAGGTGGGCGCGGGCCGGACGCCGCACCCTCTACGTGTCGGGTGAGGAGTCCGCCGCCCAGGTACGCCTGCGTGCCGAGCGCACCGGCGCCGTCGACGACTCGCTGTACCTTGCCGCCGAGACCGATCTCGGTGCGGTGCTGACCCACGTCGAGACCGTCAAGCCCAGCCTGCTGATCATCGACTCCGTCCAGACAATCGGCTCGGCCGATGTCGAGGGTGTGCCCGGCGGCGTGACCCAGGTCCGAGAAGTGGCCTCCTCGGTCATCCAGCAGGCCAAGCTAACAACATCGCGACGCTCCTCGTCGGGCACGTGACCAAGGACGGCTCGGTCGCCGGACCGCGCGTGCTGGAGCACCTCGTCGACGTCGTGCTGCAGTTCGAGGGCGACCGCAGCTCACGCCTGCGCCTGCTGCGTGCGGTCAAGAACCGGTTCGGCCCCGTCGACGAGATCGGTTGCTTCGACCTGGTCGACGACGGCATCGTCGAGGTGCCTGATCCGACCGGGCTGTTCGTGTCACGGCACGACCAGCCTGTCGCGGGCACCTGCGTCACGGTCACGATGGAGGGACGGCGCCCCCCTGCTGGCCGAGGTTCAGGCGCTCAGCGTCCCGACTTCCACCCCGTCGCCGCGGCGCACGTCCAGCGGGCTCGACTCCTCTCGCGTGGCGATGATCCTGGCCGTGCTGACCAAGCACTGCGGGGTGCCGCTCGGCCAGTCGACGTCTACACCGCCTCCGTCGGTGGGGCCCGGCTCATCGAGCCGTCGGTCGACCTGGCGCTTGCGGTGGCGACTCTGTCGGCGGTGTCCAACCAGGCCGCGCCCACCGATCTGATCGCGATCGGCGAGGTCGGCCTGGCCGGCGAGGTCCGCAAGGTCAGCAATCTGGCCGCCCGTCTGCGCGAGGCAGAACGCATCGGATTCAAGCGGGCCATCGTGCCAGCCGGGTCCGAAGGCCTCGACTCGATCTCCAGCAGCATGACAATTCAGCCGATCCACACGATTGCCGAAGCGCTGGCCTGTCTGGGTGCGCCAGTACGCACCTGAGGGGCCTTAGACTGTCCCTGACCTGAGTGCGGAGGGAGGGCCATGTCCACGGCAGCTGAACGTCATGCGGCGTCACTTGATGCATCCACCCGGATGCGTGCGACGTTGTCGTCCGTCGCGCCCGGAACCACCCTGCGCGAGGGACTCGAACGCATCCTGCGCGGCCGCACCGGCGCCCTGATCGTGGTCGGCCACGACAAGAGCATCGAGGCCATCTCGACCGGCGGATTCGCCCTCGACGTCCCGTTCACGGCAACCGGGCTGCGCGAGCTCGCCAAGATGGATGGCGCGATCATCCTCGACAAAGATGCCAGCCGCATCGTGATGGCCGGGGTCCACCTGATGCCAGATCCGGCAATCGTGACCGAAGAGACCGGCACCCGCCACCGCACAGCAGATCGGGTGGCCCGGCAGACCGGTGTCCCGGTCATCTCGGTGTCGGCGTCGATGCACATCATCGCGCTCTACCTCGGCAGCTTGCGCCACGTGCTCGAAGACACCGGCGCGGTCCTCGGCCGCGCCAACCAGGCCCTGCAGACCCTCGAGCGCTATCGCAACCGCCTCGACGAGGTCTCCGATGCCCTGTCAGCGCTCGAGATCGAAGATCTGGTCACGGTGCGCGATGTCGCCGCGGTTGCCCAGCGGCTCGAGATGGTCAGCCGCATCGCCGGCGAGATCGACACCTATGTCCTCGAGCTGGGCAGCGACGGACGTCTCCTGGCCCTGCAGCTCGAAGAGCCCATCGCCGGCGTCGACGCCGAACGCGAGCTCATCATCCGTGACTACATGCCCAGCGGGCGTCGAGCTTCGCCCGCTCGAGGCCGTGCTCGCCGAGCTGGCGGCGATCGAGTCGACCCATCTGGTCGATCTCGGGGCCGTGGCCCGTGCCCTGCGCATCGGCACGCAGGAGACTCTCGACGGACCGCTGGCTCCTCGGGGCTACCGGCTGCTCGCGCGCATCCCACGACTGCCGATCTCCGTGGTCGAGGGCCTGATCAACCACTTCGGCTCCCTGCAGAAGCTGTTGGCGGCCAGCATCGAAGATCTGCAGACCGTCGACGGGGTCGGCGACCTGCGGGCGCGCGGCGTCCGCGAGGGGCTGTCTCGACTCGCCGAGTCGAGCATCCTCGAACGCTACGTCTGACTAGCCCTCCGCAGGCTTGTCGGTCGTCTTGTCTGGCTTCGGAGTCTTGTCTGGCTTCGGGGTCTTGCTCGGCGTGGGCGTCTTGCTCGTCTTCGCAGGCTCAGGCTTGGCCTTGAGGGTGAACTTCGTCTTGCCCGGCTCACCGCCCAAGGTACCGATCTGCAAGGTGTAGGTGCCCGGCGTCGCATAGCCCTCGCCTCAGCTGCGCTTCGAGCCCGAGCCCCGTCCGGACCACTCGACGTTCGCCAGCGTCGCCCAACCTGCCGAGACCGCGATCGGCCCGTCGATCAGGCCGTCCTTGCAGACCGTCGAGTCCCACACAGCCGTCCCGTTGGCGCTGATGACCGCGATGGCGTCGGCATCCTCTGCCGTCAGCGTGCACGGACTCTTGCTGGTCGAGCCTCACGACCAGCCCGATCTGGACCGGTCCCTTCGTCAGCTGCCCCGACTTCACCGACGGCACGACCCGGATCTTCTGCGGATCACACGCCTTCGTGGCGCTGACCAGGCTCACGTCGACCCGGCCGTTGACCTTGGCGACGGGCGCTGCCGTGGTCGTCACGGCCGGCGGCGGGGTCGTTGCTGCGGCCTGGGGCTCGTCGTCGGAGCCACCGAACAGTCTCAGCCCGATCCAGACCACAGCGATCAGGGCGGCCAGCACGAGGAGTCGTCGACGCCAGTAGATCTCGGCGGGCAACCTGCGCTGGCTCACGGTCACACGATAGGTCCCCGGACCGCTCGTGCGAAAATCGACCCGCCATGTCTTCCACCACAACTGTGCTGCCGAGTCCCGAGCTCGACCGCCTCCACGAGAGCATCCTCACCTGGTTCGACGAGGCCGCCCGCGATCTGCCCTGGCGCCGCAACGCGTCCGCCTGGGCCGTCATGGTCTCCGAGTTCATGCTCCAGCAGACACCTGTCGTCAGGGTCCTGCCGGTCTACGAGGCCTGGATGGCCCGATGGCCGACTCCTGCCGACCTGGCCGCCGAGCCGACCGGCGAGGCCATCCGGGCGTGGGGCCGGCTCGGCTACCCGCGCCGTGCCCTTCGTCTGCACGCAGCTGCCGTGGCGATCGTGGAGCACCATGAGGGCGAGGTGCCCCGCACGCGGGCTGAGCTGCTGGCGCTGCCTGGTGTCGGGGACTACACCGCTGCTGCGATCGAGTCCTTCGCCTTCTGCGGGAGGGCTGTCGTGCTCGACACCAACGTCCGCCGGGTTTTCGCGCGCGTCATCTCTGGGGTCGAGTTCCCGTCCCAGTCCGTCACGGCGGCCGAGCGTGGGCTGGCCACCGAGCTGCTGCCGTCGGTCGACGCCCACCGCTGGGCCGCCGCGACGATGGAGCTCGGGGCGATCGTCTGCACCGCGCGAACGCCAGCGTGCGAGGCCTGCCCCGTCGCATCGACGTGCCGGTGGCGAGCCGCAGGCTTTCCGGCCTATGACGGTCCCCCACGTCGGGGCCAGGCGTGGGAAGGCACTGATCGGCAGTGCCGCGGTCGCCTGATGGCGGTGCTGCGCGAGGCTCATGGCCCCGTGCCGAAGTCAGCGCTCGACCTGGTCTGGCCCGATGCCGCCCAGAGAGAGCGAGCCTTGGACGGCCTGGTCGCCGACGGACTCGTCGATCCGGTGGCCGATGGCGAGTACGCCCTGCCCTGAGGGTCCTGAAACGACGATGTCGGCGGTTCTAGGTCGTTGTCCCCAGAGGGACGACCCAGAACCGCCGACATCTTTGCGGCTAGGTGAAGTCGACTACTCGACTCCGGCCTCCACGGCCGGCGGCACGTCGGGCATCTCCAAGGCCAGCTCGGCCTTGTCTCGACCCTCGAAGGTGAAGGTCGCATCTGCGCCTTCGCCCTCGACGCCGATCATGATGATCTGACCGGCGCGAATCTCGCCGTAGAGCAAGCTTCTCGGCCATGACGTCCTCGATCTCGCGCTGCACCGTGCGGCGCAACGGACGAGCACCCAGGACCGGGTCGTAGCCGCGCTTGGACAGCAGCACCTTGGCATCTTCGGTCAGCTCGAGCGTGATGTCCTTCTCGACCAGACGCTTCTCGAGCGAGGCCACCATCATGTCGACCATCTGGAAGATCTCGTCCTGCGTCAACGGCGGGAACACGATGATCTCGTCGACACGGTTGAGGAACTCAGGCCGGAAGTGCTGCTTAAGCTCGATCGCGACGCGCTCCTTCATCTTGTTGTACGTTCCCGCAGTGTCGCCGGCCTGGCTGAAGCCCAGGTTGACGCCCTTGGAGATCTCACGCGCACCGAGGTTGGTGGTCATGATGACAACAGCGTTCTTGAAGTTGACGACGCGACCCTGACCATCGGTCAGGTGACCTTCCTCGAGAATCTGCAACAGCGAGTTGAAGATGTCGGGGTGGGCCTTCTCGATCTCGTCGAACAGGACGACGGAGAACGGCTTGCGACGCACCTTCTCGGTGAGCTGGCCGCCCTCTTCGTAGCCGACGTAGCCGGGAGGCGAGCCGAACAGACGCGAGACGGTGTGCTTCTCGCTGTACTCGGACATGTCGAGCTGGATCAGGGAGTCTTCGTCGCCGAACAGGAAGTTCGCGAGCGCCTTGGACAGCCACGTCTGCCGACACCCGAGGGGCCAGCGAAGATGAACGATCCACCGGGACGCTTGGGGTCCTTCAGACCCGCACGCGTACGACGGATGGCCCGCGACAGGGCCTTGATGGCCTCGTCCTGGCCGATGACCCGCTCGTGCAGCTCGGCTTCCATGTTGAGCAGACGGCTCGACTCGGCCTCGCTGAGCTGGCCGACCGGGATACCGGTCGCCTGGCGAGGACCTCGGCGATCAGCTGCTCGTCGACGACGGCCACGGTGTCGAGGTCGCCGGCCTTCCACGCCTTCTCACGCTCGCCCTTGGCGTTGATGAGCTGCTTCTCCTCGTCGCGCAACGACGCGGCGGCTTCGAAGTCTTGGGCGTCGATGGCGCCTTCCTTGCGGCGGCGGACATCGGCGATCTGCTCGTCGAACTCCTTGAGCTCAGGCGGTGTGGCCATGCGACGGATGCGCAGCCGTGCACCGGCTTCGTCGATAGGTCGATCGCCTTGTCGGGCAGGAAGCGGTCGGAGACGTAGCGGTCGCCCATCGTCGCCGCGGCCACGAGGGCCTCGTCGGTGATGGAGACGCGGTGGTGCGCCTCGTACCGGTCGCGCAGACCCTTGAGGATCTCGACGGTGTCAGCGACCGACGGCTCCTCGACCAGGATCGGCTGGAAGCGACGGTTGAGGGCCGCATCCTTCTCGAAGTGCTTGCGGTACTCGTCGAGCGTCGTCGCACCGACGGTCTGCAGCTCGCCACGAGCCAGCATGGGCTTGAGGATGCTGGCAGCATCGATCGCGCCCTCGGCGGCACCCGCACCCACCAGGGTGTGGATCTCATCGATGAACAAGATGATGTCGCCGCGGGTACGAATCTCCTTGAGTACCTTCTTGAGGCGCTCTTCGAAGTCACCGCGGTAGCGCGAGCCGGCCACGAGCGCGCCGAGGTCGAGCGTGTAGATCTGCTTGTCCTTGAGCGTCTCGGGCACGTCGCCACGGACGATGTCCTGGGCCAGGCTCTCGACGACGGCGGTCTTGCCGACGCCGGGCTCGCCGACCAGGACGGGGTTGTTCTTGGTGCGGCGGCTCAGGGTCTGCATGACGCGCTCGGCCTCGTCGTCGCGGCCGATGACCGGGTCAAGCTTGCCCTCGCGGGCAGCCTGCGTGAGGTTGCGACCGAACTGGTCGAGCACCGCCGACGTGCTGGGAGCCGACTCGCTGGGCGCACCGGAGGTCTCGGCCTCCTTGCCCTGGAAGCCGCTGACCAGCTGGATGACCTGCTGGCGCACCCGGTTGAGGTCGGCGCCGAGCTTGACGAGCACCTGGGCGGCGACGCCCTCGCCCTCGCGGATCAGGCCGAGCAGGATGTGCTCGGTTCCGATGTAGTTGTGGCCGAGCTGCAGGGCTTCGCGCAGGCTCGGCCTCGAGCACCTTCTTGGCGCGAGGGGTGAACGGGATGTGCCCGCTCGGTGCCTGCTGGCCCTGACCGATGATGTCCTCGACCTGGCCGCGGACGGCCTCCAACGAGATGTCGAGGCTCTCGAGAGCCTTGGCGGCGACGCCCTCGCCCTCGTGGATCAGTCCGAGAAGGATGTGCTCGGTGCCAATGTAGTTGTGGCTGAGCATGCGTGCCTCTTCTTGGGCAAGCACGACCACGCGACGAGCGCGGTCAGTAAATCTTTCGAACATTGCGTCCCCCTCTGTGGACTATCAGTTCAGTTTAGTCAGGTGTGGAAATCCGCACGCAGGGATGTCCAGTATGTAACCCAACCGGCATCGAGCCCGATACGTTCCCTCGTTCGCTGTCGGCAGAAACCTTTCCCCACCGGTGCGGTTTCCCACGAGACCTGGCGTCCTTGTCACATGCCTAGCGTTACAGCGCTGGGTGCGTGACGAAGACCCGAGGCCTCGTGGGAAACCGCAGCGTGGAGGGTTACTCGGCGCGGCTGGTCGGGAACAAGATCGCGTCGCGGATGCCGATGCCCTGCAGCAGCATGACCAGCCGGTCGACGCCGAAGCCCAGGCCACCGGCCGGCGGCATGCCGAACTCGAGGGCACGCAAGAAGTCTTCGTCGACGTCATTGGCCTCGGGATTGCCGGCTGCTGCCTGACGAGCCTGCTCCTCGAGCCGCTCGCGCTGGATGACCGGGTCGTTGAGCTCGGAGTACGCCGGAGCCAGCTCGACGCCGTTGATGATCAGGTCCCACGCCTCGACCAGGCCGGGCTTGGTGCGGTGCTTCTTGGCCAAGGGACGGACCGACTCGGGGTAGTCGCGCACGAACGTCGGCTGGATCAGCGTGTGCTCGAGCAAGCCTTTCGTACAGCTCCAGCACGATCTCGCCGGCGTCCCAGTCCGGCTGCAGGGCAACCTCGTGCTGGGCTGCCAGCGCCAGCAGTCGTCGACCGACGTGTCGATGTCGACGACCCGGCCGACAGCCTCGCTGACCAGACCGTGCACGGTCTCGTGCCGCCAGTCGGCCTCGAGGTCGATCGTCGAGCCGTCCCGGCCCGTCACGACGGTCTTGCCGACAGCCCGAGCCGCGTCGAGGACGGCTCGCGGGTCAGCAGCGCCATGGTGTCGTACGAGCCGTAGGCCTCGTACGCCTCGAGCATCAGGAACTCGACGTTGTGGGTGTTGTCGACGCCCTCGTTGCGGAACGTCTTGGCCATCTCGCAGACCTTGTCGATGCCACCGACCAACGACCGCTTGAGGTGGCGGCTCGAGCGCGATGCGCAGCAGCGCCGGCTCGTCGAAGGCGTTGACGTGCGTGCGGAACGGACGCGCCGCGGCGCCGCCGTTGGTGTGCTGCAGGACGGGTGTCTCGACCTCGATGTAGCCCAGACGGTCGAGCGTCGAGCGCAGCGACTGCATGACCTTGGCCTTGACCCGGACGTTGTCGCGGGCCTCGGGACGCACGATCAGGTCGACGTACCGCACGCGGCTGCGCGCCTCGTCCGACAGCGGGTTGTGCTCGTTGGGCAGCGGCCGGGATCGTCTTGGCGGCGATCTGCCAGCCGGTGGCCATGACGGAGAGCTCGCCGCGCTTGCTCGTGATGACCTCGCCGGTGACGGCCAGGTGGTCGCCGATGCCGACGGTCGACTTGAACAGTGCGAGCTGATCTTCGCCGACACCGTTGAGCGAGATCATGGCCTGCAGCGGGGTGCCGTCGCCTTCGCGCAGCGCCGCGAAGACCAGCTTGCCGGTGCCGCGCACGAAGATGACGCGCCCGGCGACGGTCACGATGTCGCCGGTCGCGACGTCGGCGCCAAGCGCCTCGGCGTCATAGGTCTCGACGATCTGCTTCAGCGAGTGGGTACGCGCGATGTCGACGGGATACGGCTCCTCGCCCCGGTCGATGATCTGCTGGCGCTTGTCGAGGCGCACCCGCATCTGCTCGGGCGGCTCGTCCTCGGTGGCAGGGTTGTTCGTCGCGTCACTCACAAGGAGCAAGCCTAATCGCGTGCGCTGGACGCAAGAATCTGGGTTTGTCCGCAGATACGCGGACAAACCCAGATTGCTGCGTCGCGACGGACCGTCACCTCAGCTTTCGGCCCGAGGCGTCGACGCGCTGCAGCGTGATCGACTCGGTGAATCGCAGCTTCAGGTCGGCCGGACTACCGCTGATCGCGTCCTTGGTCCAGGCTGCATTGCCCTGGACCCTGACCGTGAACGGCTTCTTGCCCAGCAGCTTGGCCCGAGACACCGGCACGGTCCGGATCTTGGCGCCGACCGTCCCGCCGAGCATCCAGGGGACGTTGCAGACCGCGTCGGAGGCCTGGGGGTATCCGACGCTCAGAGTCGGCGTCGCGAACAGCACCGTGCCCTTCGAACCGCTGCGCGGCACCTTGACGGTGACCCACATGGGCTGACGGCCGTCCCTGCTGGGCTCCTCGGCGACTGTCGTGGTGCACGCCGCCGGCGCGGGTCGTAGCGGCAGCCCGCAAGATTCTGGATCCAGCGCGTCGACACGCGGGGACCGACATCGGCGGTGATCGCGCCATTGGCCAGTCGCTTGGCCTTCCACTTCGGACGCCCCTTCTCGGCCGGTCCCAGCGAGGCGCTCGTCCTCTTGGTCGCCGAGAAGCTCGCGATGACGTCGCTGCAGCCGCTGCGCGCCATCTGCGCATTCGCCGTGTGCTGGACCGACGCCTTCAGCACCCGGTAGTAGACCTTCGGATCGAGCAGCACCGTGACCTTGACCGGACGCGAGACCTTCTGCGGCAGCGAGGAGGTCGCCCGCGCATGCATCCGGAACTGGCGAACCTCCTTGCCACGAGCCTGCTTGGCCTGGGCGGTGCGTCGCACCTTGCCGTAGCAACGTCAACCCGCCGTACTGGGTCTGGCGGGCGGTGGCGACCTCTTCCACCGTTTGCCTGACTTGACCTGCAGCTCGACCGGGCGGCCGGCCTGGATGGGCGTCACGAATCCGGCGACGCCGAACCGGACGTTCTCGTTGATGGCCCTGGGCATCGACAAGGTCGCGGACTGGGAGGCGGCGTCGGCGGCGTTGACCGACAGGCCGCTGATCAGTGCTGCCGCCATGACGGCGGTCAGCAGTCGAAGACGACGGACGTGCGGGACTCCTTGGAAGTGGGCCCTTCCGTGGAAGAGCGGATGTGGGCTCGCAAACTAGCAACGGTCCAGGGCTGTCCCGAACGTCGAGGTTGCTGCAATCCCAGCACTTTGGGGCAGGATGCCGCCTGTTCCGGCCTACTTCAGGCGGCGCCCGGCCTTGTCGACACCGCTGCAAGGTGATCGACTCGGTCCACCGCAGCTTGATGTCGGCAGCCTGGCCGCTGATGGCGTCCTGGTCCACGATGTCTGCCCTTGATTGACGATCGTGAACGGCTTCTTGCCCAGCAGCGTCGAGCGCGAGACCGTCTTCGTCCTGATCTTGACCGGTACGTCGCCCGACCGCATCCAGGGCACGTTGCACACCGAGTCATCGGCGCTCGGATGGCCGATGTCGACACCGCGCGTGTAGAACATCGCCGACCCAGAGCCCTCTTGGGCACGGAGAATACGGACCCCGAGCCGTTCCTTGCCGTCACCGGTCGGCTTGTCGACCTTGGTGACCTGGCACGCGGCAGGAGCGGGCGCGTAGCGGCACCCCTTCAGGTCTTGCGTCCACGTCGTCGTGAGGCCCGGATCGACCTCGGCTGAGATCGTGCCGTTGGCCAGCCTCTTGGCCTTCCACCTCGGCTTGCCTGACTCGGCCTTGCCGAGCGCACTGCTCGTCTTGCGCGTGCCGGACATGCTCGTCACGACGTCGCAACCGTTCATGACCCGCGTGGCATCGCCGGTGTGCTGAACCGAGGCCCTGACGACCCGGTAGTAGACCTTCGGATCCAGCATCGGCTTGACCTTCTTGGCGGAGGACACCTTTTCCTTCAACCCTCCGGCCGCCCGCGCGCGCATCCGGAAGTAGCGCCATTCGTAGCCCTTGCTGTCCTTCGCCTTGCTGGTGCGGCCGAGGCGGGCGCTGAAGCTGAGGCCCCCGTACTGGTCCTGCTTGACGGTGTCGACGATCTTCCAGCGCGAGCCCGACTTCACCTGCAGCTCGACCCGACGACCGACCTTGATCGGCGAGGTGAACCCGGCGGCGACGAAGGTGACGTTCTCGTGGATGGGTCCGTAGACCGACAGCAGGGCTTGTTGGGGTGCGGCTTCGGCCGGCGCGGCGGAGACCAGGCCGGACAGTCCGGCCAGCGTGGCGCCTGCCAACGCGGCGACGACTCGATTGGGGATCGACATCAGATACTTCCTTCACGATGAGGGGACGCCTCATCGTGAAGTCAGGCACTGGGGTGACGCTGGGGACGTGCTGGGGTGCTGGGTCAGCCACGATTCTTGTCGTGCACGATCCGCAGGCCGGTCAGCGTCAGGAACGGGTCGCGCGTCGTGATGGTCGTGCAGTTGTCGACGACCGCCTCGGGGAACGAACCGGTCGCGATCACCGTGACCTCGTCGGGGTCGACGCCGAGCGAGTCGATGATGCGGTTGACCATGCCGTCGACGAGTCCCACGAAGCCGTAGACGACACCTGACTGGATCGCGTCGACAGTGTTCTTGCCGATGACGTCGCGGGGCTGAGCCAGCTCGACGCTGCGCAGCTGCGCTCCCCGACGGGCCAACGCTTCTTGCGACAGCTCGACTCCGGGCGAGATCGCACCGCCGATGTAGCAGTTGTCGCTGCTGATCACGTCGAAGATCGTCGCCGTGCCGTTGAGGTCGACGACGATCGCCGGCCCGCCGTAGAGCGGCGGCTGCCAAGGCGTTGACGATACGGTCGGCGCCGACCTCGCGCGGGTTGTCGGTGTGGATCGGGATGCCGGTCTTGACGCCCGGCCCGACGATCACGACGGGCATGCCGACGTAGTAGCGGTCCTGCATGGCCCGCGGCTCGACCAGGATCGCGGGCACCGTGCAGCAGATGCTGACAGCGTCGATGTCGTCGATGCCCGACCGGACGGCGAGGCCGGTGATGAGTACCTGCCACTCGTCAGCGGTCCGCCGCTCGTCGGACGACACCTGCCAGTGGTCGATCAGGGCATCATCGGTGGCCGAGCCGGCCGAGAGGTCGAACGCCCCGATCGTGCGTGTGGCTGTTGCTGACGTCGAGAACACAGCAGGATCACGGCAGACGCCTCATCGCGCAGCGACCAGCGGATTGGCCACGACGTCGCCGCGGGTCAGCCCCGAGCCTGCGGGGGCATCGGCCGGGTCGGAGCCCAGCGTCATGACCCGGTTGTCGGCGTCGACGAACACGACGCTCGGCTCGAAGGTGCGCGCCTCCGCGTCGTCGAGCTGGGCGTAGGCGATGAGGATGACGAGGTCACCGGGGTGCACCAGGTGGGCGGCAGCACCGTTGATGCCGATGACACCGGAGCCACGCTCGCCCGCGATCGTGTAGGTCTCCAGCCGTGCGCCGTTGTCGATGTCGACGATGTGCACGAGCTCGCCGGGCAGCAGGTTGGCCGCGTCGAGGAGATCTTCGTCGATCGTCACCGACCCGACGTAGTGCAGGTCGGCCTGCGTGACGGTCGCCCGGTGGATCTTGGACTTCATCATGGTGCGCAGCATGGTCAGGCTCCTAGGGTCAGGCCGATGTTGTCGAGCAGTCGCGGCTTGCCGACGCGCGCTGCGACGAGCAGCCGCGCGTCCCGTCCCGGCACTGCGGGGCCGAGGTCGGGGATCGGTCAGCACGAGGTAGTCGAGGTCGACGTCGGCCGCATCGATGACCGCGTGGGCCGCGGCAAGCACCGCATCGACTCCGCCACCTGACGCCGCGGCGCCGGCCCGCAACGCCGCCGACAGTGATGCGGCGGTCTTGCGCTCGACCTCGCCGAGGTAGCGGTTGCGCGAGCTCATCGCGAGACCGTCGGCCTCCCGGACCGTGGGGCATCCGACGATCTCGACGCCGAGAGCCAGCGCGCGCCATCAGCCGGATCAAGGTGCTGCCTGGTAGTCCTTCTCGCCGAACACGGCGACGTCTGGCCTGACGAGGCCCAGCAGCTGGACACCACCGTCAGCACGCCCCGGAAATCGGTCGGTCGGGCCGCACCTTCCAGGATCGCCCCGAGCGGACCAGGATCGACCGTGACGGTGTCGACGAGCCCCGACGGGTACATCGTCGGCACCGCAGGCGCGAACACGAGGTCGACGTCGGCCTCTGCGCAGCGCTCGAGGTCGGCGTCGAACGTACGCGGATAGTCGTCGAAGTCTTCACCCGGTGCGAACTGCGTCGGATTGACGAAGATCGAGACCACCGAGGTCTCGGCCAGTGGCCGGGCGTGCCGCATCGCTGGACGTGCCCGTCGTGCAGGGCACCCATCGTCGGGACCAGCGAGACCGTGGAGCTGCCGCGAGCCGCCGCGAGCTCTTCGCGCGTCCGCACGACGATCGGCGTGGCCACGGTCAGATCCCGGCCGCGATGTGCGCCATCGTGTCCCAGTCGGCCTCGTCGAGGACCTGGCGGATCGTGGCCGCCGTGGTCGACGGCAGCCGACCGTCAGCACTGGCACGACGAGCCGTGGCCCGGGCGAGCTCGAGGTACGCGTCGACCGTCGCGTCGTCGACGTCGGCAGCAGCCAGCGCGTCGACGTGCGCACGGATCGTGGTGACGTCGCCGCGCACGACCGGGCCGGTCAGGGCCGCGTCGCCGTAGGCCAGGACGTTGTCGAGCGCGGCCACGAGCAGTGGCCGCAGGACGCCGGCCGGATCGTCGGCGCCGGCGGCGCGCAGCAGGTCCATCGACTGGGCGACGAGCGTGACGAGGTGATTGGCGCCGTGAGCCAGGGCTGCGTGGTAGAGCGCGCGATCGGACTCAGCGACCCACATCGGCACACCGCCGAGCGCTGCGACGACTTCGGCCAGCGGTCACTCGGCCTCCCCGCCGTGAGGCCGAAGATCGGCGCACCTTCGAAGTCGACCGTCGTGCCGCTGAACGTCATCGCGGGGTGGAAGGCGATCGGTCGGGCGCCGACGCGCGTCAGCGACGCCAGCGCGTCGAGGCCGTGGCGACCGCTCGTGTGCAGGACGTACTGCCGGGGTGGATCGCGCCCGACGACGCCAGCTCTTCCGCGACAGCGATGAGATTGTCGTCGGGAACGGCCAGGATCAGGATCTCGCTGGCCTCGGCGAGCTCGACGGGCGTGCGCACCTCGATTCCGGGCAGCAGGGTGCTGATGCGCAACGTGGAGGCGTCGGATCGTCCGCTGACGCCGACGATCGGATAGCCCGCAGACCTGAAGCGGGCGGCCAGGACCGACCCGACCTTGCCCGCGCCGACAATGCCCATGGCGAGTCGCTGCATGTGGGGTTGCCTTCCCTTGGTGTCGCTGTGTTCCAGTCCCTGACGGGTACCAGACAAACTGACGACTTCAGTTTATCCACGCAGGCCGAACTGCCTAGAGGCTCGACCTATGCGGAAGATCACACTGCACCGGCTCAGCGTCGGGGTATCCGGGCCGATGCCGAGCCCGACCGGTCGCCGTCGGTCAACGTCACGGTGATGCTGCGTGGCGCCCGGCGGGCGGCACCGTGCAGGGTCACGGTCCAGCCCGACCGCTCGTAGCGCCGCTGCGCACCCTGGCGGGATGTGACGACCTGCGGCTCGCCCCGCTGCTCGACGTCGGCGATGTCTCCGTCGGTCTTGACCAGGATCGACGGGTCCTGCAGCTCGACGTGGGGAAACCACACCGCCATGTCGAGGACGAGATCGGGTCCGTCGTGACGCGCTGCGCGGACGACGGCCTTGGCCGCAGTCTGCTCGGCCGTCAGGACGTACGCCTCAGCGGGGACCCGGTCGACACCCCGACCCGGCAGCAGAGCCGTCGTTCCCTCCGGCGTGACGAGGCTCGAATGCATCTCGGGCTGCATCCCCTCGGCCTGCACGAACCTCCACACAGCGGCCCGGTCGCCCACCGCCAGCAAGGCATTGAGCACCCCGGTGCTGCGCCGGAACCTCGGCGGCGTAACGATCAGCCGGTGCCGCCTCGACGACCCGCGGAACCCGTTCGAACAGCGCATCCAGGTAGGCGTCGTCGGCGCGTTCGAGCTTGAGGGTCGAGTTGGGCACGTTGTAGCGCAGGTACTGCAGGGCGCGCTCTGCCCGGACGTCCGGCAGGTCTGCCAGCAGCTCGAGCACGGCATCGATGGCGTCGAAGCGCGCATGGACGGCTTGCGGCGTGACCTGGCCCTGCGAGATCGACGACTCCATGCGGCGCCAGTTGTACGCGACGGTGTCGCAGATGTCGATGCCGTTGGCGTCACGGTAGGCCCGCGCCGTGACGATCTGGTCGCCCGCCAGCAGCACTGCGGGGAACTCGAGCGCCTGGGCGTCCCAGAACGTGCGCCGGAAGATCTTGGCGCAGGCCACGGCGTTGACCAGCACGTCTGGACGCTCGGCGAGAGTGGTGCGGCGGGCCGGCTCGGCGTGCAGCGCACGGTCCGCGGTGCCGCAGGCTTGATCCCCGACCGCTCCAGCCGCTGGTACGGCATCACCGCGAGATCGGACCCGGTCCGCTCGAGGACGTCCATGGCCTGGCGGATGCCCCGGCGGGTCACGGTGTCATCGGCATCGACGAACGTCAGGTAGGCGCCGGTCGCGGCGGCGACAGCTGCCCGCCTGGCCGCCCCGACACCGGCGTTCGGCTGGGTCAGCACCGTAACGCGTCGGTCGGACTGGGCGTGTCGCCGGGCGATCGTGAGGCTGTCATCGGTCGAGCCGTCGTCGATCACGACGACGTCGAGCCGTCGGTAGTCCTGGCGACGGATCGACTCGAGCGCCTCGTCGAGGTGCTCGGCTCCGTTGTAGACCGGGACGATCACGCTCAGCAACGGCCGGTTGCGCTGTCGCCATCGGTCAACGGGCACCTTGGCCAGACGCGCAAGTCGTCTCACGTTGCTCACGCGACGAGCATAACGAGGACGTTGTTGGATCAGCCTCCGCTACTTCGCAGCCATCCCGTCGGCGACGAGAAGTACCAGCTGGCGAAGGCGGTCGCCGAGATCGAAGGTGGCAGGATCCGGCTTGCACCAGGCGTGCAGGACTGCGAAGTACCCGGTCGCCAACGTGACGGCCACCAGGTCCGGATCGATCCCTTCGGCGATCTCGTCGCGCCCTGCCTGGTGTATCAGGTCGGCCAGCTCTCCGGCCAACGCGGAGTTGTCCAACAGGTTCAGCTCACGAACAGCGGGGCCGAACAGCGCGACGGTCTCGTCTCGTGAGTCGTGCTGGTCTCGGCCAGCACCGTCATGAACTGCGCCAGACGATCGGCCAGTGGCGCATTCCCGTCCGTGACACCCGCAAAGGCGAGGGCGCGGCGTCGCGCGGCCCAGTCGTCCAAGAATGCGGACTTGCGCTCGAAGTAGTTGAAGACCGAGGTACGAGCCACGTCCGCGCGAACCGCGATGTCATCCATCGTCGTCCCCTCGTAGCCGCGTTCGGTGAACAGACCGATGGCGGCCGCGTACACCCGGTCGCGACGCTCACTGCGACGACGTTGCCGACGGATGATGACCGATTCGTGGGGCGGCACGGCTTCTGAAGTGGTCATGACCTCATTCCAGCACCTTTGACCGACGCGAAGGGCCTGGGTATCAGATGTGATGTGGGATACATTTTGTACTCTAGTCCATTTTGGACTCTGGTACATCGAGGAGAGTCTGATGACCGCACCCTTGTTCCTCGCCGCGGCGCCCGACAGCGAGGCCACGTTCCTGCGTCGCCTGCTGGCGGCCAACGATGCGACCCAGGCTCTTCAGATCGCGACCGACCACGTGGTCGAGGTCCTCGACTGCGCCGTCTCGTGGGCCGGGCTGATCGAGGGTGACTACCTCGTGATGGGGGCGCACTGCGGCGTGAGGTCGGCCGAGATGGCCTCGGCCTGGCAGCTGAAGGTCGGCGAGGGCATCGGAGGCAAGGTGGCGTCGGAACGCCGGCCTCACATGAGTCGCGACTATCGACACGACTCGCGCCGCGTCCCCTTGATGAAGCGTCTGATCGACAACGAAGGCATCGAGGCCACCCTGACCGTCCCGCTCCTCATGGCGGATCAAGCGCTCGGAGTCCTGTACGCGGCTCAGCGACACCCCTATGCCTGGTCCGTGGCCGAGCAGGACGCGCTGGAGATGATCGGACGCGACCTCGCGATCAGACTGCGCCAGCTCGACGTCGACGGCCGACGCGAGCATCGGGTGAGCACGGCCGAACGCGAGCACCAACGAGCCCTCGACGCACAGCGAGCGTGCGCCTCGCTCGCCTCGGGCCTGGCCGCACAAGACGATCCCGGCGCCGCGCTGGACCTCCTGGCCCTCGAGATCAGAGCCATGCTGGAGCTTCGACAGCACGACGGACGGCTGGTCCGCACGGCAGGAGCGCTGGAGGACGGCAATCCCCGCGTGGTCCTGCGGCGCGGCTTGGCTGACACTGACGGGCTGACCCTCTCCATCATCGGCAACCGTGACCTCGACGAGCTCGCCGCAGCCACCGTCGAGCTCGCCGTCGGACTGTTTCGACTACAGCTGCTCAGGCTGAGCGAACGCGAACGGACCACCGAACGCCTCAGCGGCGAGCTGCTCGACCAGCTGCTGGAGGGCCGAGTCGTCGACTCTGCGGCATTTCGCCAGCGGCTCCTCATGACCGGGTTGGACAGCCGCCGCGGTCAGGTCGTCGTCGTCGGCAGCCGGCGCGGCGACGACGATCGCGTGTCCCAGCTGGCCGCAACCCTCAGGTCAGCATTCGAACGATGCACGACAGCGGTCCGCGGCGGCCGTCTGGTGGCGATCATCGACATCACCCAACCGGGAGAAGACGTGAGGGGCCAGCTGATCGCCCTGCTCGCGACGGGATGGCACCGCGACCTGGTGGCCGGCGTCGGGCGAGCCTGCGACGACCTGAGCGACTACGCGATGTCGTACGACCAGGCCCGCGCAGCCTGTGAGCTCGGTCTGCGAGGAGCCGGGAAGGAACCCGTCGTGACGGCACATGATCTCGGCATCGTCCCGTTGGCGAGCGTCCCGCTGGACCACCTGCGCACCATGGTTCGCGATGCGCTCGGACCCCTGATCGACGCGGACGAGCAGCGTGGCACCGACCTCGTCGAGACCTTGCGCAGCTCACCTCGGCCACGACCGCCACCTGCCCGCGACCGCCTCGGCGCTGCACGTCCACTACAACACCGTGCGCAATCGCATCGTCCGCATCGAAGAGCTGCTCGACGTCGACGTCCGTGACGTCGAGGACCGCTTCCGGCTCGAGACCGCGCTGCGCATGTACGCGCTGACCGAGGCCCTGGTCCGCGCCGACGAGGCTGTCACGTCGTCACACCTCGAACCCGATTTGATGGCTCGCTGAGCCCTGTGGTGACCCACGTCACTCTCGTCATGGTGGAGGTCCACTGACGAGAGGAAGCCATGAAGCCATCGCATTCACGGTCGACAACCAGCGACATGTCGGCGCAGTCGACGACTCAGGGCGACGTGCCATCAGCCTGACCCGCGCATCAAAGGACGATCCGCGCTTCACGTCGATGCTGGACCTGATCGAAGCAGGACCGTCAGCGCTGGCCGACGCCGCAGAGCTGCTCGAGCTCCATCCGGTCGAAGCGGCCTTCGACCTGGATCGGGTGACGGTCACGTCACCGTTGCCGAACCCGGTACGCCTGCGTGACTGCTCCCTGTTCATCGAGCACCTGCAGCCCGCCTTCCGCGGGATGGCCCGCAAGCTGGCCTCGGCCAACGCCGACCCCGACGCCGAGTACGAGCGACTGGTCGCGACCGGGCGCTACGACACACCGGACGTCTTCTCTCGTCAGGTCATCTACTACAACGCCGACCACACCGCGATCAGTGGTCCCGGGGACGTCATCGTGGCTCCGCAGGAAACACGTCAGCTCGACTACGAGCTGGAGTTCGCCGCCGTGATCGGCCGGACCACCACGGACGTCAGTGTCGAGGACGCTGCCGACGTGATCTTCGGCTACACGATCTTCAACGACTGGAGCTGCCGCGATCTGCAGTCGACCGTCATGGACTCGGCAGCGGCCCGTCACGCGGCAAGGACTTCGACGGATCCAACACGCTCGGGCCCTGCATCGTCACCGCCGACGAGCTCGACTCCCCCTACGCGCTGGAGCTGACCGCGCGGGTCAACGGCGAGGTGTGGTCGCACGGATCGCAGCTCGACGATGCACCACCGGTTCGAGGACGCCGTGGCGCACTTCAGCCTCGGCCGCACGATCTACGCCGGCGAGGTCATCGGCACGGGAACGGTTCTCAGCGGAAGCCCGGTCGAGATCGGCAAAGGGCTCGAGGACGGCGACGAGGTCGAGCTCGAGGTCTCCGGCATCGGCATCCTGCGCAACCGCGTCCAGCTTCCCTACTAGGCACGACAGCTCCACCGACCCGAAAGGAATCACCATGACCACGCTCATCGACCTGTCCAGGACGCTCGATCCCGCCAACCGCGAGCTCGTCCCGAGGCGTACAAGGCACTGGAGACCGTGCTCGCGCCCAAGATCCACTACCTGCACCCCGGCGGCGAAGGGCGGGACCGGATGACCGAGATCTTCGGCTGCCCGCCCGAGCACCTGCCCAATCACGAGGGCTGGGGCGAGGACTGGCTGACCGAGATGAACACGCACTGCGGCACGCACGTCGACGCACCGCTGCACAGCGGCAGCATCATCGAGGGCAAGCCGGCCCGCACCATCAGCGACATCGACCTCTCGGGAGCTGTACGCCCCCGGCATGGTCCTGGACGTCCGCGAGTGGGCCGAGCCCGGTCAGGCCATTCCCGTCGAGGCACTGGAAAAGGCCGTCGCCGCCACGGGGCGCGAGGTGCAGCAAGGCGACGCTCTCCTGCTGCGCACCGGACAGGAGCGCTACCAGCCGAGCGATCCGGAGTTCTTCAACTACCCCGGGATGAGCGGAGACGGCACCCGCTACCTGACTGGCCTGGGCGCCACGATCCTCGGCACCGACGCGATGGCCTGGGACCGACCCTTCCCGGTCATGAAGGCGGCGTACGAGGCCACGGGCAACCCCCAGGGAGCTGTGGGACGGGCACTTCGCGATCGCCGACAAGGAGGCCTTCATCATCCAGCAGCTCGACAACCTGACGGCGCTGCCGACAAGCGGTTTCCAGGTCGGCTTCTTCCCGCTCAAGCTTCCCAAGACCAGCGCGTCGCCCTGCCGGGTCGTCGCCTTCCTCAACGACTGACCTCCCCCACTACCGAACTAGGAGCATCACGATGCCTCTCCCCCTCAAGCGCGGCGGCACGCTCGCCGCAAGCGTGGCTGCACTGGCGCTGGTCGCCGCGTGCGGCGGCGTCAAGGACGCCTCCACGAACGATGACGGCACGGCCGATCTGGCCGATGCCGCCCTCGTCGCACCGATCGCCGGCCTGGAGTGCGCAGAAGGCACCAAGCCCGCCGGGAAACCGATCGTCGTCGGCGCATCGCTCAGCCTGACAGGCCCGCTGGCCCCGACTGGCCTCGTGCACGAAGAGGTCGGCGAGCTCGTGACCGACTGGGTCAACACGTGCGGTGGCATCGACGGCCGCCCGTTGGAGTGGAAGGTCCTCGACGACCAGTCGACCCCGGCCCAGGTGACGTCGAACTACGAACGACTCATCGGCAGCAAGGTCGACCTCGTGATGGGTCCGTACGGCGGTGCCGCGACGCTTGCGGGCGCCGGACCGGTCACCAAGGCCGGCTACGCCTACCCCACGGCAACCAACGGCGCACCCGACAAGCTCATCGGCGAGAACCACTTCCCGGCCTGGCAGATCGGCGGCGGCGTCACCGACCCGGCCAAGATGTTCGACGCGCAGGCGCAGACCTTCGTCGACGCCTTGAAGTCCAGCGGCAACCCGCCGAAGTCCGTGTTCTTCGCGACCGCGAAGTTCCCCACGACGCTCAGCTACGCGGGTGCGGCCAACAAGGCGCTCGCCGCAGCCGGGACCGATGTCGTCGGCTCGGTCGAGTACGACATGGGCACGACCGACTTCAGCTCGATCGCCACCCGCATCGCGAGCAAGGACCCCGACCTGGTCTACCTGGGCTCGCTCGGCGCCGATGTCACCAACATCTACCAGGCCTTCGACGCGATCGGCTACAAGCCGCGCAGCGTCTATGCAGCACTGCCCTCGCCGGCTTCGATCGCCGGGCTGCAGGACCAGGCCGACGGGATGCTGATCTCGTCGCTGTACGAGAACACGCCGCCTCTGGGCGACACCGACATCGCCCGGTACTTCGCCAAGAGCTTACAGCGAGGCCGCCAAGGCCGAGAAGCTGTTCCCCCTGGTGGAGACCCAGGCAGCCGCCGGTCTCGGTGCCTGGCAGATCTTGCTGACCGCCGTCAACGAGGTCGGACCCGACAACAAGAAGATCATCGAATGGCTCAACGCCAACCAGGTCGACACGATCGCCGGCACCGTCTCGTTCGACGGGTTCAACAACTACGGCTCTGACTTCAACCGGGTGACACAGGTCCAGGACGGCAAGCGCGTCCTGGTGTGGCCCGAGGACGTCGCCGGCGCCGAGATCCAGTACAAGCCCTGAGAGCCACGCTCTCCTGACACGGCGTGGTGTGGCGGGTCCGTCAGGGCCTGCCACACCCGTTCGACCCGGAAGGATCGCAGATGTCGGTTTCGACCCTCGCCCTCGCGCAGACTCTGCTCAACGGCGTGTTCCTCGGCTGCCTGTTCGGCACCATCGCGCTGGGACTGACCATGAAGTGGGGCCACCTCGGCGTGCCTGACTTCTTCCACCTCTCGCTCACCCTGCTGGGCGCCTATCTCACCTACACGCTCGTCACCGAGCAGCTGTGGAACCCATTCCTGACCCTCGCGGTGACCGTGCCGACGTTCTTCGTCCTCGGCGTCGCGGTCCAGTGGTTCTTCCACCTGATCAAGGCCGAGGCGTTCACGAGCCTGCTGCTCACGTTCGCGCTGTTCATCGTCACCGAGAGCGTCGTGTCGATGATCTGGAGCCCCGACCTGCTGAGCCTGCGCCCCTGGCTGGCCGACGGCCTCACCCAGAGCACCAAGGTCGGTTCGGTCTCGGTGGCACCGATCGACCTCGTCGCCCTCGCAGTCGCGGTGATCCTGGTCGGCGGCGCAGCTCTCGCCCTGCACCGCACCCGATGGGGACGGGCCGTGCAGGCGATGCGCCAGGACGGGGCCGTCGCCGAGACGCTCGGTGTCCAGATCCTGCCCATCACCCTGGCGATCTCAGGTCTGGCATCGGCCAGCGCCGCCGCCGCCGGGATGGTCGTCGCCATGAAGATGCCGCTGTCCCCGGGGCTCCCGCTGCACTGGATCGGCATCGTGGTCGTCGCCTCCCTCCTCGGCGGTCTCGGCCGGCCTCTGGGAGCCCTGCTGGCCGCGATCGTCCTGATGGTGGTCCAGAACGCCTGGTCGCTGTGGTTCCCACCGCAGTGGGCGCCGGCCGTGACGTTCGGCCTGCTGTTCGCCTTCCTCGCCCTCCAACCGCTGGCGCGCCTCGCCAAGGAGCGCCTCACCTCAGGAGTCACCCGTGAATCACTGGCTTGATCCATCCATGCGCCGGCCGCTCATCGTTCTCGCCGCCGGCGTGGCCCTGGCGATCGCGCTGGTGCCGACCTTCGGCACGAACTTCGCTGTCACGTTCGGATTCCAGTTCCTGATCTGGATCTGCCTGGCTCTCAGCTGGAGCATGTTCTCGGGCAACTCCGGCTATGCCAGCTTCGGCCACGGCGTGTTCTTCGGCATCGGGACGTATGCCGCAGCAGCCATGCTCCGGTCGACCGACATGCCGTTCATCGTGGCGCTGCTGGTGGCAGGTCTGGTCGCCGGTGCCCTCGCACTGGTCGTCGGGCTGGCGGTGTTCGCCTCCCCGCGCTTCGCCGGCGACTTGTTCGGTCTCATCACGTTGGCGATGGCGTTCATCGTCATGACGGTGGTTTCGAACGTCGCGTTCCTCGACGGCGGCACCGGCGTCTTCGTCCGTGAGCACACCGCCGACAGCTGGATCGGCTCGGACACCCGGCACCTGTTCATCGTCGCCGCTCTCCTGGTCGCCTTGTGCGGTGCCGCCGCGATCGCGGCCGCCAACACCCGCTGGGGCACGGCGCTGCGTTCGATCCGCGACGACGAGTCCGTCGCCGAGTCGCTGGGCGTCCCCACGTACCGCTACAAGGTCGTCACCTTCGCGATCAGCGGGGCCCTCGCCGGTCTGGCCGGCGCACCTCAGGCCGTGTTCCTCGGCTACGTCGAGGTCGGCGCGGTGTTCGCGCTCAACATCCCGTTGTTCGTGATCATGATGGCGATCCTCGGCGGCATGACCCGCTGGTGGGGCCCGGTCATCGGAGCCGCACTCGTCGTCACCTTGCGGGAGGCCCTGCTCGGCCTCGGTTCCGCCGAGCTCGCCCAGGTCATCGTCGGACTCAGCCTCGTCGTGGTGATCGCGCTGATGCCACACGGCGTCTCCGGGTTCATCACGCGCCTGACCCCCGCGCGCACCATCAAGGGAGGAGCACGATGACGCTGCTTCGCTGTGTCGACGTCACCAAGCGCTTCGGCGGAGTGACCGCCCTCGACCAGGTCACCCTCGAGGTGTCCGCCGGCGAGATCATCGGCCTCGTCGGACCCAACGGCTCGGGCAAGACGACCCTGCTGAGCTGTATCGCCGGCTCACACCCGGTCAGTGCCGGATCGATCGAGCTCGCTGGCAAGGACATCACCCGTTCCGCCCCGCACCTCCGCGCCCAGGCCGGGATCGCCCGCACGTTCCAGGTGCCCCGTCCGCTGGGCTCGTTCACGGTCGTCGAGAACGTCGCGACGTCCTCGATGTTCGGACGCGACCGGCTGACCCGGGTCGCCGCGCTGGACCGGGCCCGCGAGGTGCTCGAACGGGTGGGCCTGGCGGCCCATGCCGACAGCACCGTGGACGTGCTGACCTTGCACGAACGCAAGTTCTTGGAGATCGCCCGCGCCCTGGCGCTGGACCCGGCGCTCATCCTGCTCGACGAGGTGCTCGGCGGGCTCAACCCGTCCGAGGCCGAGGCGGGCATGGCGCTGATCGCATCGCTGCGCGACAGCGGGGTCGCCGTGGTCTACATCGAGCACAACGTCCGCGCGGTCGCGAGCCTGGCCGACCGCATGTACGTCCTGAACCAAGGACAGAACCTGGCCAGCGGCAAACCCGACGAGGTCCTGGGCGACCCGTTGGTCATCGCCGCCTACCTGGGAGGAGAGGTCAATGCTCGAGCTGAACGGCTGGTCGTCAACTACGGCGAGGCCGCCGCGCTGCGCGGGGTCAACCTGCGGGTGGACCGCGGGTCAGTCGTCTCGCTCGTCGGGTCGAACGGCGCCGGCAAGAGCACGCTGGTGCAGGCGTTGATGGGCATGCAGCCGGTCAGCGGCGGCAGCATCGTCTTCGACGGCGAGGACATCTCCCGACGTCCGGCCACCTATCGGCCGGCGCTCGGCATCGCCCTCGTGCCGGAGGGGCGCCGACTGTTCAAGGAGATGACGGTCCGCGACAACCTGCTGCTCGGGCTGCACCACCCTGCCGCCCGGCGCCGTGCGACCGGATCGCTGGACCAGGTCTACGAGATGTTCCCCGTCCTGGGACGTCGCTCCAAGCAGCTGGCCGGCACGATGTCAGGCGGCGAGCAGCAGATGGTCGCGCTCGGCCGGGCCCTGGTGTCACAACCCGACCTGCTGGTGCTCGACGAGCCTTCCTTGGGCCTGGCGCCAATCATCGTCCAAGAAGTGTTCGCGACGCTCGAACGCATCACCGCTGAGGGTGTCACGGTGCTGCTGGCCGAGCAGAACATGCACAAGGCCCTGGAGCTGTCCGACCGCGGATACGTCCTGGCGGACGGTGTAGTCGTGCTCGAGGACACCGGAGAAGCACTGCTGGCGTCGGACGACGTCCGCAAGGCCTACCTGGGGGACCAGTGACCGATCTGCCCACCCTGCTGGGCCGGGCGCCGTGGACGACCGCCGGACGGCTCGACGAGGCCCAGCAGCACCTGCGCGACCGGATCAGCGAGGACTGGGGTCGCGGCGCGGTCGGGCTCAGCCCCGTCGACCCCGACGGCAGGCTGGTCGGGCCCTTCGACCTCATGGCCGCGAGCCCCCAGGTCGGCCTCGCGGTGCTGGAGACCGCGACGAGCTTCCGTGAGGCCGCAGCTGCCAGTCCTGGAACGAGAAGTCGTGATCCTGGTCGTCGCCGTCGCCGAAGGATCCGACTTCATGTGGGCCGGGCACCTGCCGATCGCCGTTGCCGCAGGCCTGGATCCCGACGTCGGCGCGCTGCTGCGGTCGGGAACCGTCCCACGGCTCGACGAGCCTCTGCTGACGGTCCACCACGTGGCCCGTTGCCTTGTCGACGACGCCGATCTGGACGACTCGACGTTCCAACGGGCCGTCGACCTGCTCGGGTGGCCGCAGGTCCAGGAGATCGTCTGGCTGACCGGGCTCTACCAGGCGTTCGGGCTCGCCATGCGAGTCGCCCGGACCCCGCTTCCGACCCAAGCTGACACCTCAGACGCTGAAGAACAGGACCCACGACATGACTGAGGCGATCCTGCGGGACTACCTCTGGCCGACTCTGCAACGACACCGCACCCGGCGCGCCGTCGTGGCCGACGGTCAGTCCTGGACCTATCGCGACCTGGAGCGCGATGCCCGTGCCGTGGCCGGACACCTGGCAGACCTGGGCGTCAGCCCCGGCGACCCGGTCGCACTCATCTTGCGCAATGGCATCGAGTACGTCGTCGCCGACCTGGCGATCGTGCTGCTCGGCGCAGCCAAGGTCCCGCTGAACCTGATGTTGTCGACCGACGAGCAGGCGTACATCCTGGCCGACTCCGGCGCCCGGGTATGCCTGGTCGAGGCCGACCACCTCGCCTCGCTCACGGCGGCGCGCGCGCTGGGAGCCGAGCCGACCACGATCGTTCGCGGTGGAGCCGGTCCAGGCGAGTTCGACGGCTGGTCGAGGGCCATCGCCCACCCCCCGCTCACCGACGAGCCTGACGTGTCCCCCGACGCGCACGCGTTGATCATGTACACCGGTGGCACGACCGGGCGGCCCAAAGGCGTCCTGCACACCCAGCGCGGCATCGCCGCCAACCTGTTGTCGCACGTCGTCGAGATGGAGATCGTCGCCGAAGATGCCCTGCTGCTGACATCGCCGCTGCCTCACAGCGCGGGCTTCCTGCTCCACGCAGCACTGATGAAGGGCGCGACGACCTTCGTCGAAGAAGGATTCGACATCGAGTCCGTGATCGACAAGATCACTGTCGATCGGGTCAGCTACCTGTTCCTCGTGCCGACCATGATCTACCGGCTGCTCGACACCGTCGCAGCGCGTGTCGGGCTCGACACCAGCTGCGGTCCGGACGATCCTGTACGGCGCAGCCCCGATCAGCGTCGAACGACTCGAGCAGGGGCTGCTGATGTTCGGACCGGTGTTCATGCAGCTGTACGCCCAGTCGGAGGCGCCGAACTTCCTGACCCGGTTCCGCCGCGACGACCACCGGCTCGATCGCGACACCCACCGGCTCGCGAGCTGCGGACAGTCCGTCGTGATGGCCCAGCTCGTCGTGCGTCGCGAGGACGGATCGCCCTGCGGCCCCGGTGAAGTCGGCGAAGTCACCGCCCGCACGTCGTACACCATGGCCGGCTACCTCGGGCGCGACGCCGAGACTGCCGAGGCACTGCGTGACGGCTGGCTGCACACCGGCGACCTGGGCTACCTCGACGACGACGGCTACCTCTACCTCGTCGACCGCAAGAAGGACATGATCATCACCGGGGGCCTCAACGTCTACTCGACGGAGGTCGAGCAGGTCCTCGCCAGGGTCCCCGGCGTCCGCGAGGTCGCCGTCACGGGCATCCCGCACCCGGACTGGGGCGAAGCGGTCGTCGCCTTCGTGGTGCCCGAGGGCCCCGACGTCACCGCCGCTGCGGTCAAGACTGCCGCGCGCGACGCCCTGACCACCTACAAACGACCCAAACAGGTTGTCGTCGTGCCATCGCTTCCGGTGACCGCCGTCGGCAAGATCGACAAGAAGGAGTTGCGTCAGACATGGCCAGGTTGGTAGACAGTCCACTCATTCTCGGCTGGGGGCACACCGCCTTCGGCAAACATGTCGACGACACGCTGGAGTCACTGATCGTCAGCGCCGGACGTGAGGCCCTCGCCGACGCCGAGGTCGACCCTGCGGACGTCGACCTGATCGTGCTCGGTCAGTTCAACTCCGGGATCAATCCCCTCGGCTTCGCGTCGTCGCTTGCACTGCAGATCGACGACTCGCTGTTCGGCACTCCCGCGCTGCGGGTCGAGAACGCCTGCGCGTCGGGCTCGGCCGCAGTGCACACCGGACTGGCCCATCTGATGGCTGGCAGCGCCCAGACAGTCTTGGTCATCGGTGCCGAGAAGATGTCGGGCGTTCCCGCATCGACCGTAGGGGCCGCCCTGCTCGGAGCCGACTATGACGCCGCAGGGACGGTGTCGGAGACCGGTTTCGCCGGGCTGTTCGCCGAGGTCGCGGTCGAGTACGAACGCCGCTACGGGCCCGTCGGCGACGTGCTCGGCAGGATCGCGGCGAAGAGTCACCGGCTCGGCGCGCAGAATCCGTATGCGCACCTGCGCAAGGACCTCGGCGAGGAGTTCTGCTCGACGGTCTCCGACCGCAATCCCATGGTTGCCGCCCCGTTACGACGCACGGACTGCTCACCGGTCTCCGACGGTGCTGCGGCACTCGTGCTCGGTAGCACCGCCACCTCGTCCCAGCACCCCGCAGTACAGGTGGCCGGCTGGGCCAGCGCCAACGACTTCCTGCCCAAGTCCAAGCGGGACCCACTTGCCTTCGCTGCGACCCGGCTTGCCTGGGACAAGGCACTGGCCGCCGCCAGCATCGCCCTGTCGGACCTCGACCTGGTCGAGCTGCACGACTGCTTCACGATCGCCGAGCTGATCATGTACGAGACGATCGGGCTTGCCCCGCAGGGACAGGGTAGCCGAGCCATCGACGAAGGAACCGTCCTTCCCGGCGGCGCGCTCGTGGTCAATCCTTCCGGCGGGCTGAAGTCGAAGGGCCATCCGGTCGGTGCGACAGGTGTCTCGCAGCACGTCCTTGCCTCGATGCAGCTGACCGGAACCTTCCCCGGGACACAGATTCCCCAGGCCCGGCTCGCTGCCGTGCACAACATGGGCGGGCTGGCGGTGGCCAACCACGTCAGCGTCCTCGCCGCGACCGAGTAGGCACCCTGGGCTGTCCGGACGGGGTCTAGCCTGCTCTCATGGCGAAAGTTCCCTGGCGCGCGGCGTGGGAGCAGGCCCTCTACGGCGACGACGGCTTCTTTCGCACCTCCCGGCCCGCCGAGCACTTCCGCACCAGCGCCCACATCGGACCCTTTGCCGAAGCGGTCGCCGAGCTCGCCCGGCGCACCTCGGCGCCAACCGTCGTCGACCTCGGCGCCGGCGGAGGTGAGCTGCTCGCTGCCCTGCACCGCCTGCTCCCCGACGTACGGCTGATCGGCGTCGAGGTGGCCGACCGACCCGCATCCCTGCCCGAAGGCATCGGGTGGCTGCCAGAGCTGCCCGACCGGATCGACGGTCTCCTGATCGCCAACGAGTGGCTCGACAACATCCCGGTCGACGTCGTCGAGCAGTCCGACGGCGTCGCTCGCGAGGTACTTGTCGCCCCTCGAGGAGGCGCAGAGTCGCTCGGTTCGGCGATCTCTTCTGACTGGCTCGACCAGTGGTGGCCGCTGGCCGACGACGGCGAACGGGCCGAGATCGGCGCCGCGCGTGACGCCGCCTGGGCTGACGCCGTCGCCCGGGTCGAGGGCATCGCGGTGGCGATCGACTACGGCCACCACCGCGACGACCGCCCGCCGTTCGGCTCCCTCAGGTCGTACCTCGACGGCCGCGAGGTCGACGTCGTCCCCGACGGGAGCCGTGACATCACCGCCCACGTCGCCGTCGATTCCGTCGCCGCCGCCTGCGACGGTCAGCTGGTGCGACAACGCGATGCGCTCAGCCAGCTCGGCCTGGACGGAGGCCGTCCGCCCATCGAGGCTCGCGCACACCGACCCGGCCGCCTACGTCAAGGCGTTGAGCCGCAGCGGAGAGGCCGCCGAGCTGCTCGCCCGCGGTGGCCTCGGCGACTTCTGGTGGATCATCACCGACACCACCGGACGTGGAAGACTGAGCCCATGAGTGAGCGCCGACTGCTGATCCGTTCGGGCAAGGATCCGTTCACCCCCGTGGTCGCCGAATCGACCCTCACGCAAGACGTCTTCAACTCCAACAGCGGCAACTACCTCTTCCAGCACTCCGTCTGGAGAGCGTTGTCGACCGATGGCACCGAGCTCGTGTCGAACGGGACGCTGTCGGAGCGAGTCGTGCCCGAACGCGGTGACGCCGCCCGCATCAACGCCGAGTTCGATCACTTCGTGGTGCCGCTGGCCAATGCCTTCCGGGCCCGAGTTCGCGCCCCGCCTCGACCGGCTGGCCGAGCTGATCGAGCGGCTCGACATCCCCGTCACCGTCACGGGCATCGGCGCGCAAGCCGCCCACGGGCAAGGCATCGAGTCGCTCCAGCCGATCGCCGACACCGTCAAACGCTTCGTCGGCGCGGTGCTCGACCGATCTGCCTCGATCGGCGTGCGCGGTGAGTTCACCCGCTCCTACCTGCTCTCGCTGGGATTCCCCGAGGCCTCGGTCGACGTCATCGGGTGCCCGTCGCTGTTCCTGCACGGCCGCGACTTCCAGGTCACCAAGCGGGTCGACGCAATCACCACCGACAGCCCTCTCGCGCTCAACCTGACGCCAGAGGTCGCCGGCATCGGCGCCTTCGCCACCGCCCAGGCGGCCCGGCACCCGCAGCTGACCTACATCGGCCAAGATGCCCACGACCTGCGACTGCTGCTGTGGGCACCCCCTTCCCCCACGTCCACGACCCGCTCGTGCCCGTCCACCTCGATCATCCGATCTACCAGCAGGACCGCATGCGTCTGTTCCTCGACACGTGGACCTGGTACGACTTCTGCGCGACCCAGGACTTCGCGTACGGCACCCGGTTCCACGGCAACGTCGCGGCGCTGCTCGGCGGCACCCCCGCCATGCTGCTGGCCCATGACTCGCGCACCCTCGAGCTCGCCGAGCACCACCAGATGCCGTTCACCCTCATGCCCTCGTTCACCGCCGACGTGCGCGCCGAAGAGCTCTACGCCGCAACCGACCTGACAGCGTTCAACTCCGAGCTGCCCCGTGGATTCGACCGGTACACGGCCTTCCTCGAGCGCAACGGTCTGCAGCACATCTGGGGCGAAGGCAACGGCACCGGCGACTTCGACGAACGACTCGCCGCCGCGACGTTCCCCCGGCCCGTCCAGCCCCTGATCGCGTCCGACGGCCACGAGATCGCCTCCCGGCTCAAGTGGCTGCGCGACGGCATGGTCCTCGACATCACCCGCCACCCGCAGGCGTACGAACCTCCGTTCGCGCACCCCCCGTGGAACGGCGCCGGCAGCCGACACGCCCGCATCCAGGCGCAGACCGCCGAGAAGCTCGCCGGCCAGAAGGGGCAGATCGACGAGCTGTACGCCCGGCTCGAACGCATCGAGCGGCGCTCGCCCTGGGGGTTCACGCAGCGGGTGCTCCGCCGGATCCGTCGGGCGTTCGGACGCCCATGACCGAGATCACCGCCAGCGTGGGCACCGGCTTCGCCACGACCGACATGGTGCTCAACATCGGGCCCCAGCACCCGGCGACGCACGGCGTGCTGCGGCTGCGGCTGACCCTCGACGGCGAACGGGTGCGCGAGTGCGAGCCGATCGTCGGCTACATGCACCGCGGGGTCGAGAAGCTGTTCGAGGTGCGCGACTACCGCCAGATCGTGATGCTGGCCAACCGGCACGACTGGCTCAGCGCCTTCTCCTCCGAGCTGGGCGTCGTGCTCGCGGTCGAGGACATGCTCGGCATGGAGGTGCCCGAGCGGGCCACCTGGATCCGGACGCTGCTGGCCGAGCTCAACCGGGTGCTGAACCACCTGATGTTCCTCGGCTCCTACCGCTCGAGCTGGGCGCGATCACGCCGATCTTCTACGCGTTCCGTGAGCGCGAGACGATCCAGGAAGTCATGGAGGAAGTCTCCGGCGGCCGGATGCACTACATGTTCAACCGCGTCGGCGGCCTCAAGGAGGACATCCCGGCCGGCTGGCCCGGACGTGCATCCGCCGCAATCGCGACCGTGCGAACCAGGCTGGCCGAGCTGGAAGGCTGATCTTCGGCAACGAGATCTTCCGGGCCCGCACCGTCGGCGTCGGCGTGCTCTCCCCCTCGCTGGTCGAGGACTACGGCGTCTCCGGCCCCATCGCTCGGGCGTCCGGCCTCGACTTCGACCTGCGCCGCGACGAGCCCTACCTGGCGTACGGCGAGCTGCAGGACGTGCTGCGCGTACCGGTCAGGTCCGAGGGCGACTGCCACGCCCGCTTCGCGGTGCTGCTGGAACAGACCAAGGTCTCGCTCGACCTCGCTGATGCGTGCCTGGCCCGGCTGGCCGAGCTCGCACCGGGACCCGTCAACGTCCGGCTGCCCAAGATCCTCAAGGCCCCCGAGGGTTCCACGTACGTCTGGACCGAGAACCCGCTCGGCCTCAACGGCTACTACCTGGTGTCCCGCGGCGAGAAGACGCCGTGGCGGCTGAAGCTGCGGTCGGCGTCGTTCAACAACATCTCGGTTCTGCCAGAGATCGTCAGCGGCACCGTCGTCGCCGACCTGGTGGCGATCCTCGGATCGATGTTCTTCGTCGTCGGCGACATCGACAAGTAGCCCCCTTCCGTCGGTTTCCCACGAGGCCTGGCCTCTTTGCCACGCACCTCGCGTCACAGCGCCCGGTGCGTGACAACGTCCCTTGATGGGTTGAGGATCCACCGCCCCGGAGGGGACGTCGTAGGGTCGGACCATGACCCAGGAGCGCATCCCCACCCCGATGGACGAGCTGGCCGAGGCGTGGCTCGACACCCTGCTCGACCTGTCGCCAGAGCTTCACATCCACCTCGGACGCCCCGGCCGTGAGTCCGAGTACACCGACCGTTCGCCCGACGGTGTCGCCACGTACGCCGATGCAGCTCGGTCGACGCTTGCGCGTGCCCGCCGCACCGAGGTCCACGACGCCGTCGACCAGATCACCCAGGCCGAGCTGATCCGCACCCTCAGCTGGACGTCGAGAAGATCGAGGCCGGGTTCTGGCAGCGCGATCTCAACGTCATCGCCTCTCCGGCACAGGGAGCTGCGCGACATCTTCGACCTGATGTCCACCGAGACCGAGGACGACTGGTCACACGTCGCCGGACGCATGCACAACATCCCCGCCGCGATGGACGGCTACCTCAACTCGCTGCGCATCGGCATCGCGACCGGCAACGTGCCGGCGATCCGTCAGGTCCGCGAGGTCATCGACCAGGCCCGCAAGCAGACCGGCAACGACACCTTCTTCGCCAAGCTCGCGGCACAGGGCGACGTCCCGGACTCGTTGCGCGCCGACCTCACATCAGGTGCGCAGGCTGCCGCGCAGGCGTACGCCTCGCTGATCGACTTCCTCGAGAACGATCTCGCCCCCCGCGCCGCCGAGCACGACGCGGTCGGCCGCGAGCACTATGCACTCGCGTCGCGGGACTTCGTCGGGGCGAAGATCGACCTCGACGAGACCTACGAGTGGGGTGTCGACGAGCTGTCGTCGCATGGTCGAGGAGCAGGAACGCATCGCGGACGAGATCCTGCCTGGCGCCACGGTCGCCGAGGCCATCGCACACCTGGAAGCCGATCCAGCCCGCAAGCTGGGCGGAACCGAAGCACTGCAGGCCTGGATGCAGGAGACGAGCGACCGCGCCGTCGCCGAGCTCGGACGGACCCATTTCGACATCCCTGAGCAGATGCGCCGACTCGAGTGCATGATCGCGCCGACCGACGAGGGTGGCATCTACTACACGCCGCCGAGCGAGGACTTCTCCCCGTGCCGGCCGGATGTGGTGGAGCGTGCCTGACGGCGTGACCGAGTTCGACACGTGGCGCGAGCTCACGACGGTGTACCACGAGGGCGTGCCGGGCCATCACCTCCAGTGCGGGCTGGCAGTGCACAACAGCGCCGAGCTCAACAGCTGGCGCCGGCTCAACTGGAACTCCGGGCACGGCGAGGGCTGGGCACTGTACGCCGAGCGTCTCATGGCCGATCTCGGCTACCTGGACGATCCGGCCGACCGCCTGGGGATGCTCGACGGCCAGCGAATGCGCGCGGCCCGGGTCGTCGTCGACATCGGCGTCCACCTCGAGAAGCCCAAGCCTGACGGCAGCGGCACCTGGACCGGCGAGGACGCGTTCGCGTTCATGGCCCAGCACGTCAACATGGACCCGGCGTTCGTCCGGTTCGAGGTCAACCGCTATCTCGGCTGGGCGGGGCAGGCACCCTCGTACAAGGTTGGCCAGCGCATGTGGGAGCAGCTGCGCGACGACTGGCAGGCTGCACAACCATCCAGCGGCGCGGAACCGTCGCTCAAGGACTTCCACCGCCAAGCCCTGGCCGTGGGCAGCATCGGCCTGGAGACCCTCCGCCACACCCTCCTCCCCCACCCCCTGACGAGGTACTTGTTGCCCCCTGACGAGGTACTTATCGCCCCGCGACGAGGTACTTGCCGCCCTGCGAGGCACCGCCTCGTCGAGGGGCCACAAGGGCCTCGTCAGAGGGCCATAACCACCTCGTCGCGGGGCGGTAAGGGCCTCTTCAGCGTTGGGGTGCGGGGCGGGAGGCGTCGGGGTCGGGGTCGTCGTCCTCGGGGAGGCGGCAGGCACGTTCGAGCAGCAGCGCCGCGATCAGCAGGAGCAGGCTCGCGACCGCCGCGACGAGACCCCGGACGAACCGCTCATGCCCCAAGGTCGAGTCGAGGGCATCGAGATACGCGAAGGCGAAGCCGCCGTAGAAGCCCGCCACGATCGCCCCGACGATCGCACACGACTTGGCCAACGACAGCATCTTGATGCCGTAGTCGGCGGTCATCCGCTCATGTTTCTTGTGCAGGCTCTGCCACGTCTTCCAGGCGAACATCCCGACCACGACAGCTGCGGCGAGCAGCATGATGGGCGCCGCCCAGCCGAGTCGCGGCACTGTGCCGTCGAACCGCACGATCAGAGGCGGCGTGAGCCGTCCTCCCACGAGCCCGACGCCGATGAGCGCTGCAAGCAGCAGCACCGGCGTCGGCCTGGCGGTCACAGGATGATCTCGAGGTCCTCGCGCTTGACGACGCCGCTGGTGTCGACCCCACCGATCAGGTCGGCGACGAATCCCTTGCCCGGGATCTCGCCTTCTGGGTCGATCTCGAGCCACGGCACCAGCACGAATCCACGCTCATGTGCACGGGGGTGCGGCAGAATCAGCGCCTCGTCGTCGGCGATGCGGTTGCCCACGACGATGACGTCGACGTCGAGGGTGCGCGAGGCACCAGGCTCGGAACGAACGCGTCCGAACGCGTCCTCGATCGCCAGCGCCCGGTCGAGCAGCGTGTGGACCGTCAGCGTCGTGTCGATCAGGACGACCGCGTTGAGGAACTTGCCTGCGTCGTCAGGCGTGTTGACCGGCTCGGTCTCGTACACCGACGAAATCGCAACGACCGTGACCTCGGGGGTGTCCTCGAGGGCAGAGACGGCTCCTTGCAACTTGCCATGCCGGTCACCCAGGTTGGAGCCGAGCGCCAGGACCGCCTGACGGATGGGGCGCATGCCGCCCGTCATCGTGTCGGCGTCAAGGACGTACGGGGTGGGTGCTTCGGTCACAGTTTGCTCCGCTCTATCGTGACGGCGACGTCTTGAAACGTCACCGCGATGGGCGCTTCCGGCTTGTGCACCGTCACGCTAACCCATTGAACCGACTCTTCTACCAGACACAAGTCCACCATACGAAGCGCGAGCGTTTCGATCAGGTCGACTGGATCGCTCACGATGGCATCGTGTATCTGTTGCGCCAGGATGCCGTAGTGGACGGTCTTGGTCAGGTCGTGCTCGCGCGCCGCAGGCCCCAGGTCGAGGCCAAGACTCACGTCGGCGATGAAGGTCTGGCCGTCGCGCTTCTCGTCCTCGAACACGCCGTGGTACCCGTGAGCGGTGATACCGCGCAGGTCGATGCGGTCGAGGCCGTGTGGGATGGGCACTTCAGTCTCCTACCGAGAGGTCGGCGATGGGCGAGGCGTGGCGTGACCAGAACTTCCAGTCTCCCGCCGTGCGCCCGCCTGACGGGTCGCGCACCAAGATACTGGTGCAGACCGCCTTGCCGCCGCTGAAGGCCTCGGGCGACGACATGCCTTCACCCGACAGGATGTTCTCGGTGCAGACGATGACGGCGACGGAGGGCTCGTCGGCTCCGGGCGGGAACGTCTGCACGTCGACGTCGGTCAGGAAGAACTGGATGTAGCCGACGTTGGCCATCAGCACGGTCCACGACCGCAGCACCTGGCTCGTGCCACGCAGCGGCTGAGCTCCAGGGTGGACGCAGGACGTGTGCGGGTCGTCTACCCACAACGTCGCCATCAGGTCGACGTCGCCGCTCTCGACCGCGTCGTAGAACGCCCGGTGCACGGTGAGGGCGCGCTCGCTCATGCCAGCCTGGCGGACGCGGGCCACGACGCGCACGGCGTCGGCCGACGCGGCAGGCTCGTGCACCCTGACGCACCAGGCCCCCGCTGCCGCTGAGACGGCCGTGACAGCGGCTGTGGCGTCGTCGCGGTCTCCGACCGGCCGTAGTACTTGGTCGTCGCTGAGCAGCTCGCCCAGGAAGCGTTTACGGCTTCCGGCGACGAGCAGCGGATAGCCCATCGCGACGAACTCGTCGAGGTGGGCGAGCACAGTCCAGTTCTGGTCACCGGTCTTGGAGAAGCCGAGGCCCGGGTCGAGGATGATCCGGGCCGGGTCGACTCCTGCTGTCACGGCTGCGTCGACCTGGACGAGCAGCCCGCTGCGGATGTCGGCGATCAGGTCGTCGTAGCGGGTGTGCTGCTGCATCTGGTCGGAGTGCTCGCGCCAGTGCATCAGGACGACGGGGGCCTCGCTGCCTGCCACGAGCGGCATCATCTCGGGGTCGGCCCGGCCACCGGAGACGTCGTTGATGAGGGCGGCACCGAGCTCGAGGGCGATGCGGGCGGTCGAGGCGCGCATCGTGTCGACCGACACGGTCACGCCTTCGGCGACGAGCCCCCGGATGACCGGTTCGACCCGGCGGAGCTCTTCGGCGGCGTCGATGCGCAGCGCCCCTGGTCGGGTCGACTCTCCGCCGACGTCGACGAGGTCGGCGCCGTCAGCGACGAGTCGAGACCGTGCTGGATCGCGGTGTCGGCGTCGATCCACCTGCCGCCGTCGGAGAATGAATCGGGCGTGACGTTCACGACGCCCATCACGAGGCAGCGATCGTGCGCAGTTCCGGCGAGCAACGGCTAGCGCCCCACGATGAGGCCCATGGCCTCGGCCCGCGTGGCCGGATCGCGCAGCTGACCACGCACGGCGCTCGTGACGGTCTTGGCGCCGCCCTTGCGCACTCCGCGCATCGCCATGCACAGGTGCTCGGCCTCCAGCACGACGATGACCCCGCGGGGCTGCAGGTGCTTGACGAGGGCGTCGGCGATCTCGGTGGTGAGTCGTTCCTGCACCTGGGGACGTCGCGCGAAGACGTCGACGAGACGGGCGAGGCTTCGACAGCCCGGTCACGCGGCCGCCTTCGGTGGGGATGTAGCCGACGTGCGCCTTGCCGAAGAACGGCACGAGGTGGTGCTCGCACATCGACCAGCAGCTCGATGTCCTTGACCAGCACGAGCCGTCGTGGCCGACCTCGAAGACCGCCGTCAGGACGTCCTCGGGACTCTGGTCGAGCCCGGCGAGCAGCTCGTCGTACGACTTGGCGACCCGTTTGGGGGTGTCGCGCAGACCTTCGCGGTCGGGGTCCTCGCCGACCGCGAACAGCAGCTCGCGGATCGCAGCTTCAGCGCGAGGAAGGTCGACGCTCATGTGGGTGCCTGGTCGTCGTGGATCGGCGGACCGGCCGGCGGCGGAGCGTCAACTCCCGCGTCGGGACCGACGACGATCGGGGTGTTGTTGTTCTCTCCGCTGTACGAACGGCCGGGGATGTGGTCGACCGGCGGGCGGGTGTCGGGCACGCGGGTGTCTGATCCGGTCCACGCGGGACGGATCGCGCGGGCGGCGCAACGGCTCGAAGATCGCCGCAACCTGCGCCTTGTCGAGCGTCTCCTTCTCGAGCAGCTCGACGACGAGCGCGTCGAGCACGTCGCGGTTCTCGTGCAGGATGTCGAAGGCCTCTTGGTGCGCGAACGTGATGAGCTTGTTGATCTCTTCGTCGACGGCTGCGGCCACGGCTTCGGAGTAGTTGCGGGAGTGGCCGATGTCGCGGCCCAGGAACGGCTGGCCTTCGTTCTCGCCGAGGCGGACGGCACCCAGGCGCTCGGTCATGCCGTACTGGGTGACCATCGCGCGGGCGAGGTTGGTCGCCTTCTCGATGTCGTTGCCGGCGCCGGTCGTCGGATCGTGGAACACGAGCCTTCCGGCGGCGCGACCGCCCAGCATGTAGGCGAGCTTGTCGAGCAGCTCGGCACGGGTCTGGGAGTACTTGTCCTCGTCGGGCAGCACCATCGTGTAGCCCAGCGCACGGCCACGCGGCAAGATCGTGATCTTGTGCACCGGGTCGCTCTGCGGCAACGCTGCGGCGACCAGTGCGTGTCCGCCCTCGTGGTACGCCGTGATGCGACGCTCGTCCTCGTTCATCAGACGGCTGCGCTTCTGCGGACCCGAGATGACCCGGTCGATCGCCTCGTCCAGGGCAGCGCTGTCGATCAGCTTGGCGCCGTTGCGGGCCGTGAGCAGCGCAGCCTCGTTGAGGACGTTGGCGAGGTCGGCACCCGAGAAGCCCGGGGTGCGGCGGCCGATGGCTTCGAGGTCGACGCCCGGGGCGATGGGCTTGCCACGCGCGTGGACCTTCAGGATCTGGGTGCGTCCGGCCAGGTCGGGCGCCTCGACGCCGATCTGTCGGTCGAAGCGACCCGGGGCGCAGCAGCGCCGGGTCGAGGACGTCGGGCCGGTTGGTCGCGGCGATCAGGATGACGCCGCCGCGGACGTCGAAGCCGTCCATCTCGACGAGCAGCTGGTTGAGGGTCTGCTCGCGCTCGTCGTGGCCGCCGCCCATGCCGGTGCCGCGGTGGCGTCCGACGGCGTCGATCTCGTCGATGAAGACGATGGCAGGCGCATTCTCCTTGGCCTGCTCGAACAGGTCACGGACGCGCGAGGCGCCGACGCCGACGAACATCTCGACGAAGTCGGATCCGGAGATCGAGTAGAACGGGACGCCGGCCTCGCCGGCGACAGCGCGGGCGAGCAGCGTCTTGCCGGTTCCGGGCGGGCCGTACAGCAGGACGCCCTTGGGGATCTTGGCACCGACGGCCTGGAACTTGGCGGGTTCTTGGAGGAACTCCTTGATCTCGCCGAGCTCTTCGATCGCCTCGTCGCAGCCCGCGACGTCGGCGAACGTCGTCTTGGGGGTGTCCTTGCTCATGAGCTTGGCCTTGGACTTGGCGAACTGCATGACGCGGCCGCCACCGCCGGCCGCGTTGTTCATCATGAAGATGATCAGGCCGAAGATCAGGATGAACGGGATCAGGGTGAACAGCAGCGACAAGAACGGGTTGGTCTTGGGGACCTCGACGTCGAGCGTCTTCAGCTTCTTGTCGGCCTTGCAGCTGCTCGGACTGCTCGACCAGACGGGAGCCCTGGTCACCGAGGAACTTGGCCTTGACCTTCTTGCCGTCGACCAGCGTCGCCTGGATGACCTGGTCGCCCTCGACGAACTTGACCGAGTCGATCTTGCCCGTGTCGAGGTAGGTCACCATCGTGCCGGTCGTGATCTTCTTGTAGCCGTCGGCCGACGACGACATCGTGACGACGATCAAGACGACCATCGTGATCAGGACGATCCAGAGCCACGGGCCCTTGAAGAGGCGTTTGAAATTCATGTACGGCGTGGAACTGGTCCACTCCTCCTCGAGTGCTGGTCGGTAGTCGAACGGTACACGGGGCGCCGTTCATAGGGAGAACGTACTCGACACACCCGCAACGTTCCCCCCAGCGGTTCGCCCGTAGCGAACTCCCGCGCCCGCCGACCTCATCACGCCTGGCGTGTCCCGGGCCTGGCTGGCAAGGCAGAGGAGGGAAGGCGCACCGTTCTTGTGCGCCGACCGACGATAACGCGGCCAGGCAGGATGCGGGGCGCGTCAGGAGTAGACGTGGGGGGAAAGGGTGCCAATGCAGCGCAGGTTGCGGTACTGCTCGTTGTAGTCGAGCCCGTAGCCGACGACGAACGCGTTGGGGATGTCGAAGCCGACGTACTTGACCTCGACCTCCATCTGCAGGGCGTCGGGCTTGCGCAGGAGGGTCGCGATCTCGACGGAGGCGGGTCCGCGCGAGCGCAGGTTGGTGATGAGCCACGAGAGGGTCAGACCGGTGTCGATGATGTCTTCGACGATCAGCACGTGGCGGCCGCTGAGGTCGGTGTCGAGGTCTTTCAGGATGCGCACGACGCCGGACGACTGGGTTCCGGACCCGTAGGACGAGACGGCCATCCAGTCCATCTCGACGTGTCGGTCCAGGCTGCGGGCGAGGTCGGCCATGACCATGACCGCGCCTTTCAGCACGCCGACGAGGAGGAGGTCTTCACCTTCGTAGTCGGCCTGGATCTGGGTCGCCATCTCTTTGAGACGGCTCGTGATCTGCTCCTCGGTGAAGAGGGTCTGATCGAGTTCAAGGTCACCTGCGACATGCGTCTGATCCACAGGATCACTGTGTCACAGGGGTGGCTGAGCACAACAGGGAAGGGCCTGCTCGCTTGACGCAGATACCGCCGGGCAGCTCGACTCGTTGCTGTCCACGCCAGTCGGTGACGAGACGGTCGAGCTCGGCCAGGTGCGCAGAGCTGAGCGCGGAGGCATCGGCTCCTGCGGACAAGGCGAGTCGACGCAGGACGCGTGACCGGACGGCCGGGTGCAATGACTGCAGGGTGGCCACGTCGTCGGGCGCGGCGACGTCGGCCGCGAGCTCGTCGAGCGCGGACGAGTCGCTCTGCAGCTGATGGGCCGTACGAGCGAGGGCTGGCGCGACACCACCGCCGAGGACGTCTTCGAGCAGCGGCATGACGTCGCGCCGGAGCCGGGAGCGGCGGAACCGTGGATCGCTGTTGTGCGGGTCGACCCACCAGTCGAGCCCGCTGGCCCGGCAGATCTGCTCGGCATCGCTGCGCCGCAGGGCCAGGAAGGGGCGCCGCCACCTTCCGTCGATCTCGGCCATTCCGGCGATCGAGCGGGGGCCGGATCCGCGCCCGAGCCCGAGCAGGACGGTCTCGGCCTGGTCGTCGAGGGTGTGGGCAAGCAGCACCGCGTCGGCGTCGGACGCTGCCAGGGCCGCCAGGCGGGCGTTGCGTGCGGCGGCCTCGGGCCCTCCGTCGGCGCCGACCTCGACCCGCACCGCGGTGGCCGATACGCCGAGGCGTTCGAGCTGCTCGACCGCGTTCGCCGCGACCTGGCCGGAGCCGTCCTGGAGGCCGTGGTCGACCACCACGGCCTGCAACGCGAACGACGCCTTCGCAGCCACGAAGGCCGTGACGGCGGCGAGGGCGAGCGAGTCGGCGCCACCGGACACCCCGACGACGACGCGGGCGCCCGGCCCGAGATCGGCCAGGACCCGACGCACCTCGTTGCGGCCGCGGGCCACGGTCGGGTCGAGCGCGCCTCCCACGACAGTCAGCCGTGGACGCGCTTGACCCACGACGCGGGGTGGCGAGGATCTCGGACTTGTCGGGCAGGTTGGCCGGCTCGGACCAGACGGCGTTGAAGCCGCTGAGCCCGACGGTCTCGTTGACCTCACGGACGAACGCCGCCCCGTCGCGGTACTGGCGCATCTTGGCGTCGATGCCCAGCAGCTCGCGCAGCAGCCGGTCGAAGCCGCGGCACCCTGACGACGTTGGGTGAACTTGCGGCGGATCTCGGTGACCGTCGGGATGACCTCGGGGCCGACGCCGTCCATGACGACGTCGGCGTGCCCCTCGAGCAGCGACATGATGCCGGTCAGCCGGTCGACGATCTCGCGCTGCTTGTCGTTGTGGAACAGCCCCGACAGGGACGCCTCGGGGTCGCCCTTGGCGATACGGACCGCTTCGCTGAAGCCGTCGTTGACGAGTGCGGACAGCTCGCCGGCGTCGAGGTCGGTCGCGTCGACGAACTCCTCCATCAGCGACCTCAGATGCCCGCGCATCCAGTCGACGGCGGTGAACTGCACCCGGTGCGTCTCTTCGTGCAGGCAAGACCCAGAGCCGGAAGTCGTGCGGGTCGACGCCGAGCTGGCGTTCTGCGTGCACGATGTTGGGTGCGACGAGCAGAAGTCGTCCGGCTTCGCCGTTCGGTCCGTCCCAGAACGGGTCGAACTGGCCGAGCACCTTGGACGACATGAACGACATCAGTCCGCCGACCTCGACGCCGCCGACCTTGTGGCTGATCGTGCGGGTCAGTCCTGACGGAGCCGGCTGGAGGCCTCGACCTTGGCGAGGATGGGCTGCATCAGCACCTCGAAGGTCGCCAGGTTGGCCTCGACCCACCGCGGCCGGTCGACGACGAGCACCGGAGCTGTCGCCGATCTCGCGTGCAGGTCGCTGAAGTCGCGGACGGGCTGCTCTGACCGGGCAGCTCCTCACGGCAGCCGGCGACGGCTTCGGCGACCTCGGCCGTCGAGGCCTCCGGGCCGGGCTTGGTCAGCTTCGTCGCCGTTGCGCGAGCAGCTCCAGCATCCGATCCATCGGGCTCCACACTACGGTCTGGCACCCCATGCTTTGTGAGCTTGCGACGCTCAGCCGCACGAGCAGGACGCGATGGCGGCGGCGACCCGGTCGAGCGCGGCGCGTGCCTCCAGCGGTGCGTCCTCGTCGGCGCGATCGGCCATGACGGCGAACCACACAGGCCGTCCGTCCCGGTCGAGCGCGTAGCCGGCCAAGGAGTGGATGCCGCGCAACGTGCCGGTCTTGGCGCGCACGGTGCCTAGCGCCGCGTCGAGGCCCATGAACCGTTCGACCAGGGTTCCGGTGAAGCCGCTGACCGGAAGATCTGCGGCCAGACCTGAGGTACGGGGCGACGTCGAGGAGGCGTACAGGGTCTCGACGAGGGTCTCGGGGCTGATCCGGTTGCTGCGCGCCAGTCCGCTGCCGTCGTTCAGACGCAGTCCCTCGACGTCGACGTCCGCGGCCGACAACGCGGCCCGCACCGCCTTGGCACCGCCGTCGAAGGTCGCCGGGCCGCCGCCGGCCAGGGCGACGTGACGCAGCATCACCTCGGCTGCCTGGTTGTCGCTGACGCGCATGAGGGTCTCGACAATCTGGGCGACCGTCGCGCTGCGGACCTCGGCGATCGTCGAGGCAGCGGCCGGAGCCGGTACCGCCGAGGCCTCACCGGAGACCGTGATCCCGCGCTGTGCCAGGAGGCGGGCGAAACCCGACGCCGCTGCAGCGGCCGGATCGCGGCTTCGCAGCCCGTCGACGACGCCCTCGTCGGCCCACAACGCGCTGACCGGGGTCACGATGTTCTCGCTCAGATAGCTGTCCGACCAGGCCGGGCTGACGGCTGGGCCGTCGAACAGCGATGCGTCGTAGCCGAGCGTGACCCGGGCGGTTCCCGACTTCTTCAGCGCCGCGGCAGTGCGGCGGGCCAGCGTCGTCAGATCAGCCTGGAACACCCGGTCGTCACGGCTCCCGGCCCGCTTGGTCGACAGATAGGGGTCACCTCCACCGACCAGGACGAGCTTGTCGCCCTCCAGCACCGTGCGGGTCGTGAACCGGGTCTGCGGATCGATCGTCGTCAGCGCGGCGAACGACGTCAGCACCTTGGTCGTCGATGCCGGCGCGTACGGTGCCCGAGCCCGACGAGGCCAGCTCGTGGCCGTCAGCAGGAGGACACCGCTGCGAACCCCACGTGAGGTCCGAGCACAGCAGCCTTCAGGCCGGGCGCGACGGCCGCTGACAGCTTGGTGGGATCGATCTGGCCGAGTGACGCCTTGGCCCCCGGGGCTTTCGCCGGCGTCGTGTCGATCGACAGCCGTCCGGGGCCACGACGTAGGCGGGACCGCAGTCGCCGTCGCAGATGAACCGGTTGAGATCCCCGCGCTGCCACGAGGCGTTGCCGCCCAGCGCGATCACGGCGATGATCAGCAACGGCACCGCGAGAGCAACCAGGCGTCCCACGACCCTGATGTCTCGAAGCCCGGTCACGTAGGCCAGACTATAGAGACCCCATGTGCGGTGTCGGTCGACGCCCGCATCTCATTCTCAACCGCCGGAGGCACCAGTGATTTTCGACGTCACCGTGGAGATCCCCAAGGGCAGCCGCAACAAGTACGAGGTCGACCATGCGTCGCATCGCATCCGCCTCGACCGCACGCTGTTCACCGCGACCCAGTACCCCGCGGACTATGGATTCATCGACGACACGCTCGGCCAGGACGGCGATCCGCTCGATGCCCTCGTCCTGCTGTCCGAGCCGACCTTCCCCGGCTGTGTCATCTCGTGCCGCACGATCGGCATGTTCCGGATGACCGACGAGGCCGGCGGCGACGACAAGCTGCTTGTGCGTCCCGGCCAAGGATCCGCGCCAGGAGCACCTGCGCGACATCCACCACGTGCCTGAGTTCGACCGTCTCGAGATCGAGCACTTCTTCACGGTCTACAAGGACCTCGAGCCCGGCAAGTCCGTCGAGGGCTCCACGTGGACCGGTCGTGTCGAGGCCGAGGCCGAGATCCAGGCCAGCTACGACCGGTTCAAGGCCAACGGCGGCTACTGATTCCTTCTCATTCTGGCCACGGGACTCCTGTCTCGTGGCCAGAATGATGTCTGGATCGAGACGACGGGACTCTTCACATGACGCACACCCCTTGGGACGTCGCCGTCATCGTCCCGTTCCTCAACGCCGAGGCCACTCTCGCTGAGGCGGTCGACTCCCTCGTCGGGCAGACCGCGTTCGAGCGCATGCACGTGATCCTGGTCGACAACAGCTCGACCGACGGCAGCCCGGCGATCGCTGCGGCCTATGCGGCTGCGCACCCCAACATCGAGGTCACGCACCGAGTAGGCGGCGGCTGTGGCGGCGCCCGCAACGCAGGTCTGCCACTGGCGGTCGAGCCCTATGTCACGTTCCTCGACGCCGACGACCTGCTGTTGCCCGAGAGCGTCGAGCAGCGCCTCGCCCTCGCCACGTCGACGGGTTCCGACGTCGTGCTGGGTGCGATGGAGACCTTCCCGGTAGTGCGCCCGTACACCCCGGTCGATCTGTATGCCCACGACCGGGTCGTCGAGGGCGTGGCCGAGGACCGCAGGCTGGTCCACACCGCCAACGTCTCAGCGATCCTGTTCCGGCGCGACTTCTTCGACGATCCGGCCAACCAGTTCCTCGAGGACATGCCGTTCGAGGACGTGTCGGTCACGACGGCGGCGCTGGTGCTGGCCCGGCGCATCGCGGTCTCGTCGTACGTCGGTTACCGGTACCGCAAAGATCCTGCCGCGGCGACGATCATGTCGACGGCCCACAGCCGCCCGGGCAACTACCGCGACCACTTGACGATCAATGCCCTGGTGCACGACCGGCACCGTCACGACCCATCGCCACGGAAGCCGTCGGTCACATGCTGATCCGGACCATCCAGCTGTACCTGCTCAAGGCGCCGGCGAACCTCGACGACGAGCAGCTCCGTTCGTTCGTCGAGCGTGCCCGTGACCTGTATCGCCACTACCCCCTTGAACAGATCGCCGAGTACGCGCCCGACATCCCCCTGGCCCTGGCGTTCTACTCGGTGCTCGCCGACGACTTCGAGCTGTTCTGCGAGCCGCAACGTCACCTGATCGGCTTCGAGCTCGTCGACGGGGTTCCTCATCTCCGCCTCGACCGCCCCACCGTGCCGGGCTGCGACGACTGCTCCGGGTCCGGGTCGACGATCCGGTTCGCTACGGCATCGGCACTCCGTCAGCCACTCTCGCGTCGGCACAGACCACCGACGCCGGTCTGGTCGAGCTGCGCGGGCAGATCACGCATCGCGGCCCCGCAGCCGTGCATGTCCCACTGACTGGTTTCGGTCTGAGCCTGAAGATCGGCGACACCGGGCTGAGCGCCCCGATCACCCTGAGCCGCTCGGCCCCCAGCGAGCCGTGGACTGGTCGGCGCAGCTGATCCAGAGCAGGTGGCGACCGGTCGGCATCGTCTGTCGTACACGGCTGATCCCTGGTCGCCGCGACGGAGCTTATCCGATCGTGTCACCAGGCCCGTTCGCCCCGGCACCGCGTGTACGCATCCGCCAGAGCCGGTCGAGGCAGCGCACCAACCTGACCATCAGACCACCGGTCTGATCAGACCGCAGAACCTCTGAGCAGCGCCCGCATGGTGTCGGCGAAGATGCCGACGTCGATCGTGTGGTCCAGCGATCGAAGAGTTCCCAGACCGATGCCAAGACTCAACAACGTCGTGGCCGCCTTGTCGGCATCGACCGCGTCGCCCAGGCCGGCCTGGGTAGTGACCTGGCGGACGAGCTGGGCGATCGCCTCGCGGATCTCTCGGTGCCTCTTGACCAGCTCGGTCGCGACGTAGGGGCTGTGCCGGGCGATGGCACCGAACTCGACCTCGAGCGCGGTCCACCGCGGCTGACCGAGCCCCTCTCGGCCCAGCCGACGAAGGCCTCGATCTGGCCGTCGAGATCGGTGTCCTGCGAGAACGCCGAGACAACACCGTCGATCTGCTCGGCATGGATGCTGTCGAGCACCGCCATGCAGAGCTCTTCCTTGCCGGAGAAGTTGGAGTAGACCGCCCCCTTGGAGAAGCCGGCCTTGACCGCGACCTTGTCGAGCGAGGTCGCGGCGTAGCCGTCGGTCAGGAACATGTCACGGGCCACGGCAATCAGGCTCTGCCGGGTCTGCGCCTGGCGCTCGGCCCGTGTCGTACGTCCGCCCTCGACTGTCACGCTTGCTCCTCATCTGCCGGGCCGAATGCCCGAATACACCCTTGCATCATACTCAGATACCGCTAGTATCTGAAATGTGATCACCAAGGACATCGTCATCATCGGCACCGGCTTCTCCGGCATGGGCATGGCCATGAAGCTGCTCGACTCCGGGCGCAGCGACTTCGTCGTCCTCGAGAAGGCCCAGGACGTCGGTGGCACCTGGCGCGACAACACCTACCCCGGCTGCGAGTGCGACATCCCCAGCCACATGTACTCGTTCTCGTACCAGCTGAACACCGACTGGACCAAGCTTCTCCGGACAGTCCGAGATCTGGTCGTACATGCGCAAGGTCGCCGACGAGAAGGGCATCCGCCCCTACATCGACTTCGGTGTCGAGGTCACCGGCGCCGCCTGGGACGAAGACCGCAAGGTCTGGACCGTCCGCACGGCCTCCGGCGAGGACTACCAGGCGCGTGTCGTCGTTGCCGGCGTCGGTGGACTGCACATCCCCAACATCCCCGAGATCAGCGGAGCCGAGACGTTCGACGGGCCCCGGTTCCACTCGGCCCAGTGGGACCACTCGGTCGACCTGACCGGCAAGAAGGTCGTCGTGATCGGAACCGGAGCCAGCGCGATCCAGTTCATCCCGATCATCGCGCAGCAGGTCGCGCAGCTGACGGTCTTCCAGCGCACGCCCCCGTGGGTGCTGCCCAAGAAGGACAAGCCGACCGCCGAGTGGCGCAAGACCGTGTTCACCAAGGTCCCCGGCGCACAGCGGGCCTACCGCAACGCGCTCTACTGGGGACTCGAAGCGCGTGCGATCGCCTTCAACGGCCACCTCAACGTGCTGCCGTTCGCCGAGAAGATCGTCACCAAGTACCTCGAGAAGAAGATCCCCGACCCCGAGCTCCGGGCCAAGCTGACCCCCGACTACCGCCTCGGCTGCAAGCGGGTGCTGCAGTCCAACACCTACTACCCCGACCTTCCTGCGCTCCAACGTCGGCTCAGCACCGACGGCGTCGCCGAGATCACCCCCAGCGGGGTCGTCGACGGCAACGGCGTCTTCCACGAGGCCGACGTCATCATCTACGGCACCGGATTCCATGTCGTCGACGCCTTCGACTACCTCGACATCAAGGGCAAGGACGGTATCGACCTGGCCGCGCAGTTCCGGGAGAACGGCGTCGAGACGTACATGGGGATCATGGTCAACCAGTTCCCCAACCTCGCCTTCATGCTGGGCCCCAACACCGCGCTGGGGCACAACTCCGTCGTCTTCATGATCGAGCAGCAGACCAAGTTCATCATCCGGCTGCTCGACGAGATGGACCGCCGCGGCGCGGCCGCCGCCGAACCGACCAAGCAGGCCCAGGACGACTTCAACACCGAGATCCAACGTCTCGTCGAGAAGGGCATCTGGACCCAGGGCGGCTGCACCAGCTGGTACCTCGACAGCCACGGAAAGAACCGGACCATCTGGCCCAAGTTCACGTTCCAGTACTGGTGGGAGACCCGCAAGGTCAACGCGCCGGACTTCGCCTGGGAGCGGGCAGCCTGATGGCCCGGCAGGACTCCTACGATCTCCCCGACGGGCCGAAGGCCCCACCGCTCAAGATGACCTGGGACTTCCTGCGCAACCGTTACACCCTCGTCCCGAAGTACCACGAGCAGTACGGCGACACGTTCAGCCTGCGCATCCTGCCTGGACCCCGCACGTTCGTGGTGTTCAGCGACCCGGCCGACGTCAAGGAGATCTTCGCCGCCGATCCGTCGCAGTTCCACGCCGGCAAGGGCAACGAGATCCTCAAGCCGGTCATGGGCGAGCACTCCGTCCTGCTGACCGACGACGCCCAGCACCAACGGGCCCGCAAGCTGCTGATGCCGGCGTTCACCGGGCCGTCGATGCGGGCGTACCACCCGCTCGTCGAGGCGATCGCCAAGGCGGAGGTCGACTCGTGGCACAGCGGCGACACCCTCGTGACGCTCGACCGCATGAATGCCGTCACCCTCGACGTCATCCTGCAGGTCGTGTTCGGCGTGACCGACGAGAAGCGTCTCGCCGTGCTGCGGCCGAAGGTCAACCGCATGGTCGACATCGATGCCAAGATGCTCCTGGCCTGGTCGTATCCGAAGCTCTTCGCGCTGCCGCCGTGGCGCGGCTACTTCAAGAACCAGCAGGCCGTCGACGAGCTGCTGTACGCCGAGATCCGCGAACGCCGCCAGGCGCACGAGACTGGTCCCGACGGGTTGGCAGGCCGCGACGACGTCCTGTCGAGATTGCTGCGAACCGGTGATTCAGAAGGGGAGACCCCGCTGACCGATGCCGAGATGCGCGACCAGCTCGTGACCCTGCTGCTCGCCGGCCACGAGACCACGGCCTCGGCATTGTCGTGGACGCTGCACGAGATCGGCCGCTCCCCGCGCTGCTGGCACGGGCCACCGCCGCAGCCGATGCTGGAGACGACGCCTTCTTGGAGGCGTGCCTCAAGGAAGGGATGCGGCTGCACCCCATCATCGACTTCGTGGCACGCACCTTGCAGAGCGATCAGGTCGTCGCGGGTCGCCTCCTGCCCAAGGGCACGACCGTGACGCCGTCGATCATGCTGTCGCACAGCCGTGAGGCGAGCTTCGCCGACGCACACACGTTCAAGCCCGACCGGTTCTTGGTCGAGAAGGTCGCCGCCAACACGTGGATACCGTTCGGCGGGGGTGTGCGCCGCTGCATCGGTGCGGCCTTCTCGCTGATGGAGGGCACCGTCGTGCTGCGCGAGGTGCTGCAACGCTTCGAGGTGCACGCTGCCGAGCCGGCACCCAACCGGCTGCGCAACATCACCAACGTCCCGGCCGACAAAGCGCCTCTGACGCTGATCCGCCGCGCTGGTTAGCGCTAGGGAAGCAGCACACCTGGCACGCAACGCCGGTCGACGAACGACCTCAGCGAGTCAACGGTCTTCTGTAGCCGCGCCGGCACGTCGGCGCCATGGATCGCCGCCGCCGTCGCCTCGACGGTCCGCGCGACCGTAGCGGCCGCATCTTCTACCCCCATCCCCCAGCTCGCTGCTTCATCGACCAAGTCTTGACACGTGATGGCGTCCAGCCGGACCTTCGAGCCGATGCGCTGTCCGGAGTTTCGGTAGTTCTCATTGAGGTGCAGAGTCGGGGCAACGTCGTAGAGGGGCGCCAACCTAGCCTCACCAGACTCCGATATGAGCAGCGAGTAGTTCTTGGAGTGAGAGTCTCCGTTACCGATCACTACGTTGAATGTGGCGGCCGTGAGCATGTCCACCCGGAACGCATGTCGATCGACGACGCTGTTCCTGACGATGCGCGCGATCTGCGAGAACCTGGAAGGTCCTTTGCGATCTGTCTCGTACTTGTCATTCGGCGCATATCCCAGCGCTTGGCAGAAGTCCTCCTGATGGACCCGCTGACCGTCACGGCGGTCATACCTCGTCACGACGATCGCGTCGCGATCCTCGAACATCTGAAACACGGTCTCCGCAACGTCGAGGCCTGCGGCGGCGGCAATGCCCATCGCCCAGTGTTCCGACAGCACCAAGGTGTCAAGCGGCATGCCGAGCGGCTGAGGCTTGACGATGTGAGTCGACATCGCTCCTTCTACCGGCCAGGCCCACCCCTCGACAGTCCTCGTCAGCAGGATCTTGTCCTGCATCCCCGCTAGCGAAGCGTGTTGCGCGAGACTTTTCCCCAGTCGCGCACAGGCAAGCTCGGTGACCAGCTTCACGACCTCGTCATCCGACAGCGGCTCGAGGTGCCCCTCCTCAGGCGTCAGACCTGGCTCGAGCACCTGGACCGCACCGGCGCACTCTCGACCGACCTGCGCGAGAAGGCCCATGACGTCGTAGTCGGCGACCCCGGCGCGGCGTGCGACCTCCGACCGAATCTGGCCCTCCGGCAACAGACCATCGAGGAAGTTCCTTACCTGTCTGGTCTCCAACGGTTTGGCGGTCGTGGGGAGAGACAGCGAGAGCAACCCTCTGCGCTGACCGAACGTGTCGAGGGCCTCCTCAGTGAACTCCAGGCGATATTCCAGTCGCCCCGGTTCAGTCAGAGTTGCCAAGTGACGTCCGTAGAGCCACACATTGAGGTTCACCTCTGCACTCTGACAGTTGAGCCGCGCGGTATGGCTGCGAGCGCGACACCGCACTCGCCCAAGGCTTGGATCGCCGTCTCGATCGCGGCACCCTGATCACCAGATTCCAGACGCACTATCGTCCGTCGCGACACGCCCAACCGGTCCGCCAGCTCTGCCTGCGTCAGACGTGCCGCCGTCCGGGCCTCTCGGATGACTTGGCCCATGTCGGCTGCCTCATACAACCAGCTCCACTGAAATTGTGCCATATATGTATCTTACCGGCGAGCAATCAGAAAAGATACATATATGGCACAGTTGAGCCCAATGATCAGAATGTGACATATATGTATCTCAGAGGTCAGAGTGGGCCGACCGCCGTGACGGTCACAACGGCCTCGCCGGCTTCGTCGGACGCCGCCAGGTCGACGGTCGCACTGATGCCCCAGTCACGATCGCCTTCGGGATCGTCGAAGGTCTGGCGCACGGTCCAGGTGTCGGGACCCTCGGTGACCATGAACAGCTCAGGTCCACGCGAGCCAGGCCCGGTGCCGATCTCGTCGTACTCCTCGCGGTAGGCCGCCATGGCGTCCATCCAGGCCACGGCATCCCACTCGCTGTCGGGTTCCACGGCTGCCAGCTCGGTCCAGCGGCCGAATGCCGCGAGCTCGACACGGCGGAACATCGCGTTGCGCACCAGCACCCGGAACGCCCGGGACATTTCCGGTGACCGGCCGCGGCGGCGCCGACGCCATCGCCTGCGGCCGCACGGCGACCGGGTCGTCGCCGGGATTGATGCAGCCCTCCCACTCGTCGAGCAGGCTGGAGTCGGTCTGTCGCACCAGCTCGCCGAGCCACTCGGTCAGGTCCTCCAGCTCGGTGTTGCGTGCCTTCTCGGGCACGGTGCGGCCCAGCGTCTTGTAGACGTCGGACAGGTACCGCAGCACGAGGCCTTCAGAACGGGCGAGCTGGTAGTCGCCGACGAGCTCGGAGAACGTCATCGCACGCTCCCACATCTCGCGCACGACCGACTTGGGCCGTAACGCTCGTGGTCAGCCACCCAGGGGTGCCCGCCACGATAGGTCTCGTACGCCGCGGTCAGCAGATCCTCCAACGGCTTGGGCCAGGTGATCTCCTCGAGCAGCTCCATGCGCTCGTCGTACTCGATCCCGTCCATCTTCATCTCGTTGATCGCCTCACCACGAGCGCGATGGCGCTGCGCGTTGACGATCGGACGTGGATCGTCGAGCGTCGCCTCGATGACCGAGACGACGTCGAGCGCATAGGTCGGCGACTCACGGTCGAGCAGCTCGAGCGCCGCGACGGCAAAGGGCGACAGCGGCTGGTTGAGCGCGAAGTTGGCCTGCAGGTCGATCGTGAGCCGCAGCGTCCGTCCCTCGTCGTCGGGTGGATCGATCGTCTCGACGACCTCACCGGCGAGCAGCGCCTCGATGATCTCGTCGACCTGCGCCAGCAGCCTGTCCTGGGAGGCCTCGGTCTCCCCGCTCTCGCGGATCAGCCGCTCCAACGACGCCCGCGCGTCGCCGGGCCGCGAGATGACGTCGAGCACCATCGCGTGACTGACCTTCATCCGCGAGACGAGCGACTCCGGCGTGCCGGTCGACAGCTTCTCGAACGTGCCCTGCCCCCACGACACGAAGCCTTCGGGAGCCTTCTTGCGCTGGACCCGCTTGAGCTTCTCGGGGTCGTCGCCGGCCTTGCGGACGAGCCGCGCATTCTCGACCTCGTGCTCGGGCGCCTCGACCACGACGTGACCGATCGTGTCGTAGCCGGCCCGGCCAGCGCGGCCGGCGATCTGCTGGAACTCGCGCACCTGCAGCTGCCGCTGTCGTGTGCCGTCGTACTTCGACAGACCGCTGAACAGCACCGTGCGGATCGGCACGTTGATGCCGACGCCGAGCGTGTCGGTCCCGCACACGACCTTGAGCAGCCCTTGCTGCGTCAGGGTCTCGACGAGGCGGCGATAGCGCGGAAGCATGCCCGCGTGGTGCACGCCGACGCCCATCCGGATGAGCCGCGACAGGGTCTTGCCGAAGGCCGACGAGAATCTGAAGTCGCCCAGCGCGTCGGCGATCGCGTCGCGTTCCTCACGGGTCGCGACCTTGATGCTGGTCAGCGCCTGCGCGCGCTCCAAGGCGCTGACCTGCGTGAAGTGCACGACGTACACGGGCGTCTGCCCCGTCTCGATGGCTGTTCGAGGGTCTCGTGCACCGGCGAGGTGACGTACTCGCTGACGAGCGGCACAGGACGCTCGGTCGACGTGACGACGGCGGTCTCGCGGCCCGTGCGACGGGTCAGGTCGGCCTCGAGCTTCGTGGTGTCACCCAGCGTGGCAGACATGAGCAGGAACTGGGCGTGCGGCAGCTCGATCAACGGCACCTGCCAGGCCCAGCCGCGGTCGGGATCGGCGTAGAAGTGGAACTCGTCCATGACGACCAGCCCGATGTCTGCCTCGGAACCTTCGCGCAGCGCCATGTTGGCCAGGATCTCGGCCGTCGCAGCGATGATCGGGGCATCGGCGTTGACCGCTGCGTCACCGGTGACCATGCCGACGTTCTCGGCGCCGAAGATCTCGCACAGGTCGAAGAACTTCTCGCTGACGAGCGCCTTGATCGGTGCGGTGTAGACGCTGCACTCGCCGCGAGCCAAGGCGGCCGCCATCGCCCCGGTCGCCACGAGGCTCTTGCCGGAACCGGTCGGGGTCGCGAGGACGACGTTAGATCCTGCGACGCATTCGAGGATCGCCTCGTCCTGCGCCGGGTACAGGCTCAGGCCGCGGCTCTCGACCCATTCGCTGATCGCGCCGTAGACGGCGTCCTCGTCATAGGCAGCGCCGGTCGGTGGGAGCAGATCGATGAGGCGCATGCGAGCCATTCTCCCCTGCTGCTGCCCCTATCGGCGCAGCGGTCGGCCAAATATCAGGCCCGACGCCGATCGTGGGTGTGCGCGATGTAGACATCGCACGGGGCTCGGCGCGTGACGTCGGCCGCGATGCTGCCCAGCACGCGCGACATGCCCTGCACGCGCTTGTTGCCGACGACGATCACATCAGCCCCCGTCTCCTCGGCGAGCTCGACGAGCGCGGCGGCAGGTTTGCCCTGCACCGCCTTGACCACGATCCTGAGGTCGGGGAAGCTCCGCCTTCAGCGAACGGGCGACCGTCTCAGCCGTGGTCTTGGCATCTTCGACCGAGGAGAAGAAGAACTCCTCGGTGCCGACGTCGATCCGTTCGATCTCGAGCTTCTCGAAGGCACACGCCAGCTGCAGCTCTGCGCCCAAGGCCTGGGCCAGCACACCCGCACGACTCGCGGCGGCCTCAGCTGTCGGGCTGCCGTCGACTCCGACGATCACGATCGAGCTCATGGATACTCCTTCGACGCCAGGAACGGTACGGCGCCACTGTAGTGGGTCGTCTCGTCGAAGCGGTGGATCCGACATCGCAGGCAGTGCCGCCTCGCGCCGCCGTCCACCTAAGCAACTGCTTAGTTCTGCGCTATCGTCGGCGCATGAGAGCTGTGCAGATCACCACGCTGGACGGGCCTTCGGCAGTCCAGGTCGTCGAAATCCCGACCCCGGAGCCCGGACCCGACCAGGTCCTGATCCGCGTACGCGCATCGGGCGTCGCCTTCCCGGAGGTCCTGCAGTCGCGGGGGCTCTACCAGATGAAGCCCGATCTCCCCTTCACGCCGGGTGCCGAGATCGCCGGCGAGGTCATCAGCGCACCCGAGGGCTCCGGCTTCTCGCCCGGCGACCGCGTCGCTGCCCTGTGCATGCTGGGCGGGTTCGCCGAAGAGGCGCTCGCTCCCGTCGACACGACGTTCGCACTGCCGGACAACGTGTCGTTCGAGCAGGGCGCGTCGATCATCTTCAACTACGGGACCGCCTACTTCGCACTGGTCGAACGTGGCCACCTGCAGGACGGCGAGTCGGTGCTCGTCCACGGTGCCGCCGGTGGCATCGGGACCGCGTCGATCCAGGTCGCCAAGGCTTTCGGAGCCGGGCGAGTCATCGCCGTGACCTCGACCCCCGAGAAGGGCGCAGTCGCCCTCGAGGCAGGGGCGGACGAGTTCGTCCTGGCCGACGGGTTCAAGGACCAGGTCAAGGCCAGCGGCGGCGTCGACATCGTGGTCGATCCCGTCGGCGGCGACCGGTTCACCGATTCCCTGCGATCTCTGAAGGACGACGGCCGACTGCTCGTCATCGGCTTCACGGCCGGCGCCATCCCCGAGGTCAAGGTCAACCGCCTGCTGCTCAACAACATCTCGGTCGTCGGAGTCGGCTGGGGTGCGTACGTGCTCAAGCGTCCGGGTCATATCGCCACCGAGTGGGCGGCTCTGGTCCCCCACCTCGAGAGCGGCACCTTGCAACCGGTGGTCGGCCCCGCCTTCCCGCTCGAGGAGACCGCACAGGCACTGTTGACCCTCGACGAGCGCCGGGCCACCGGCAAGGTGCTCCTGCTCCCCTGACCGCGCCCTGGAGCAGGGGCTAGGGTCGACGGGTGGGCGACTTCAACGGCTTCTCCGAGGCGGCACTCGACTTCTACGACGATCTCGAGATGGACAACACCAAGACGTTCTGGGAGGCCCACAAGGACGTCTATGCCTCGGCCGTGGCCGCGCCGATGAAGGCCCTGACCGCCGAGCTCGCCGACGAGTTCGGCGAGGCCAAGATCTTCCGGCCCTACCGCGACGTCAGGTTCGCCAAGGACAAGACGCCCTACAAGACGCATCAAGGCGTCTTCATCGCCAAGGGGCCGTCGTGCGGCTACTACCTGCAGCTCGGCGCGGCGGGCGTCCGAGTCGGCGCCGGGTTCTACGAAGCCTCGCCGGCACGGCTCGCGAGCGTGCGCGAAGCCATCGTCGACAAGCGCCGCGGCGGTGAGCTCGAAGAGATCTTGAGCGTCCTGGCTGCCGCCGGCTGGGAGGTCGGCGGCAACCGGCTCAAGACGGCTCCCCGCGGCTACGACATCGACCATCCGCGCATCGAGCTTGCTGCGACACAAGTCGATGACGCTGGGGAAGTCCTACGGCTTCGAGCCGGTCATCCACTCCGCCGACCTCGTCGACCAGGTGCGCGCCGACTGGCGCGAGACGACGCCCCTGATCGACTGGGTGCTGCGCTACGCGAAAGGCTGAGGCCCTCAGCTCACAGGTGGACCTGGCGCATCCCGTCTGCGCCGTAGCGCTCTCCTGCTGCGATGCCGACCGGTGCGGCGGCATCCAGAGCCGCGAGATCAGCGGCGCTGAGCTCGATGTCGGCGGCTGCCACGTTCTCCTCCAGGTAGGTCCGGCGCTTCGTGCCCGGAATCGCCACGACCCGCTCCTGTGCCAGGACCCACGCGAGTGCGAGCTGACCCGGGGTCACGCCGCGTCCTTCGGCAAGCGCGCGCACCCGGTCGACGACCGTGAGGTTCTGCGCCATGTTGTCGGCGGAGAACCGGGGGCTCGACCGCCGGAAGTCACCCTCGTCGAGGTCGTCGGTCGAGACGATCGCGCCGGTCAGGACACCACGACCCAAGGGCGAGTAGGCGACGAACTCGATGCCCAGCTCACGGGTCGTGTCGAGCACCCCGTTGACCTCGGGCGCGCGCTCGAACAACGAGTACTCGGTCTGCACCGCGGTGATGGGGTGCACCGCATGAGCACGACGGATCGTGTCGGCCGCCGCCTCCGACAGACCGAGGTACTTGACCTTGCCCTCGGTGACGAACTCGGCCATCGCGCCGACCGTCTCCTCGATCGGGACCTGCGGGTCGACCCGGTGCAGGTAGTACAGGTCGACGTGATCCATGCCGAGGTTGCGCAACGAACGCTCCAGGGCCTTGCGGGCGTACGCGGCGCTGCCGTCGGGCTGCCCGATCACGCCGTCGTCGCTCACGTTGCGGGCGAACTTCGTAGCCACCGCGAACTCGTCGCGCCGGCTCCCGATCGTGCGGCCGATGAGCTGCTCGTTGAGGAAGGGCCCGTAGATCTCGGCGGTGTCGATCATCGTGACGCCGAGGTCGAGGGCGCGGTGCAGCGTGGCGGCCGACTCGGTGTCGTCACGGTCGCCGTAGAACGCCGACATCCCCATCGCACCGAGTCCTTCGATGCTGGCCTCGAGACCTTGGCTGCCCCATGTCGTGGTCTTCATGTGTTCTGTTCCTGCCTGCCTGCAGCGTGGGCTGCGTAAAAGTCGATCTTGCTGTCGATGGCCGCCAGATGGCGCTGCACCTCGTCGAGCTGCGCGAGGACGTTGATCCGGTGCGCCTGGAGGATCTCCAGGCGCTCGCCCTCGGTTCCCTCGATCCGGTAGAGCGCGACGAACTGCTTGATCTCGCGGATCGGCATGCCCGTCCGGCGAAGCATCACGAGCGTTCGGAGCCACCTCAGGTTCTGCTCGGTGTACCGACGTTGGCCCGACGCCGACCGTCCGGGACGGTGCAGCGTCAGCCCTTCCTTCTCGTAGTAGCGCAGGGTGTCGACGCTCAGACCACTCCGCTCGGCGGCAGCGCTGATCGTCAGCCCCTCCGGGGGCACATCCGTCACGGTCATGGAATCAGCATGACCCCTGGAGCGCACTCCAGGTCAAGTTGTGACTCTCAGCTGTTGCAGTGCACCGCCGGCTCGGCGACGATGCCGCGGGCCAGAGAGCCGATGCCGCTGAACGAGATGCCGAGGTGCTTCTTGGTCTCGCCGACCAGCGAGCGCCAGATGTACGTCGGATCGTCAGCGGCCTGAAAGCCGTTGCGGGTGGCGATCTTCTCACCGTCGACCGTGAAGTAGCTCGAGTTGGAGAACAGCGCGATGTTGAGGTCGCCACCGTTGGAGATCGAGCTCGTCATGAGCCCGGCATAGGTGCGGAACGCGTCACAGCGGCGGTTCGTCAGGTCCCAGCCGAGGAAGGCTCCCGGCGAGTCCACCTCGAGGCTGTGCCCGAAGCTCGTGCCGTTGATCGAACCGGTCGCACTGTTGACGCCGTCGCCGATCACGAAGTCGGTCGGTGTCGTCACGAGGTCGACCCACCGCCAGACGTCCAGGCTGCGCACGGTGCTGACTCCTGCGTTGCGCTTGGACGACTTCGACTTCAGCACCCGGAACTTCGTCGGACCGCCGGCCGTCGGCTTGATCGACACAGCGTAGGTGCCGGCCTTCGTAAGCTTCCGGGTCGCGATCGTCTTCCACGCCCCGCCCACGTACTGGCGCTGGATCTTGACCGAAGATCCCTTGGCCTTCGGCGAGACCTTTCCGGTCAGCTTGACCGACGCGCCCAGCTCGATCTTCGTCGCGCTGACCGCCAACGTGACCGAGTACTTCGACTTGGCCTGGGCGGCGGAGATGCCGCTGCCCACCAGCAGGACGGTCAGCATGGCGACGACGAGCTTGCGCATCTTGTTCTCCAGACGGTCGGGTTCCGTCGACGATGCTACGACCGCGAACCCTCACCCGTCCTGGAAATCCAGCAAGTTTCGGTGCAGATCGGTGGGTCCCCCACGAGCAGCTCGTTCACTGACCGGCCGACACCCAGCACGCGCGGCCCGCCGACTTCGCCTCGTACAGCGCCCTGTCGGCAGCGTCCACCAGCGTGCCGATGCTCTCGATCCCGCTGGCCTCGGCGGTGATCAGTCCCAGGCTCATCGACACTGCTATGCGCCGGTCGCCGATCTGGAACGGCCGCTGCATGTCGGCCACGACGGCATCTGCCAGACGCTCCGCATCGCTCTGCTCAGCGCATCGGGCGAGCATCAGGAACTCGTCACCGCCCAGCCGGATGACCGAAGCGTCGGGCGGCATGACCTGGCGAAGCCGGGCCGCGGTCTCGGTCAGCACCTGGTCTCCGACCTGGTGGCCGAACCGGTCGTTCGCCGTCTTGAACCCGTCGAGATCACCTGCCATGACGAGCACCAGCAGGCCGCCCTCCGCGGTGTCGGTGACCCGGTCCATGACGGCTCGGGCGCCGCGGCGGTTGAGCAGCCCGGTCAACGGATCGTGCTCGGCGTCGTGGCGATGCCGCTGCTGCTCGCGCCGCTCGTCCGTGATGTCGACGATCGTGCAGACGGCCCGCTCCGGGGTGATCGTCGTGTGCGCGATGCCTCGGGCCGTGACGTGGAACCACCGGGACCCGGACGGGTGATCGAGCACGGCCACGAAGGTCGCCACACCTGCAGCTCCGTCGAAGACCTGGGTCAACGACTCCTGCAGGCCCCTTTCGCCCTCGATGACATCGATCGCCTGGTCGAACGCGGCCGCATCGGCGATCTGCCGAAGACATCGCTGAACGCCCGGTTGACGTCGACGAACTGTCCGGAGGAACGCGCGATCGCCGTCAAGGTGGGCGCGGAGTCGAAGGCCAGGCGGTAGACCTGCTCGTTGAGCTCTGAACGCGCCAGCATCCGGGAGGCGACGAGCGCCGTCTCGGCCTGGCGGACCAGGATCTCGAGCGTCGCGCACTGCGCGGCGTCGGGCACCAGACCAGACTTCGGCATGTCGACGCTGACCGCGCCGATCTTGTCGCCGGCGGCGTCGGACAGCACGCTGAACAGCATGTGGAGCTTGGTCCAGGCGCGCGGATCCTCGCGGTGCGGCTCGAACCAGCTGTCGTCCTCGTTGACCCATTCCACGGCGGTCTGGGTCTGGTCGGAGCCGGTCGTCAGCAGCAGGCCGTAGTGCGGCTGCGAGGCGGCGATCTCGACGTCCCACTCCTCGGCCGAGCTGAGATTGCCCAACAGCTCCTGCACGCTGGGCGGCCCGGCCACGGCGACGACCTGGAACTGGCCTGACTCGCCGACCAAGTTGATCGCGACGGCCTCGAACTGGGCGACGTCGACGATGGCCTGACAGATCGAGTCGAGGATGACCTGCAGGTCGGTGGTCGTGGCCAGGTCACGCGTCAGGTCGACCAGACCCTCGACGGTACGACGGGACAAGAAGTGCTCCACAGCCGATTCCTGCTCCACGCCTCACCCCCGTTGTCCCGATCTCCCAGCCTACGCTGATCGAGACTGCCTGTCAGAGAGATCGGACGTCTCGTTCAGCCTCGACCCCCACCCTGCATCCTTGCGCCGCCCGGCACTCCACCGCCACCACCGAATCCGGAACCGGAACCCGGGAGCCGGGTCGTGGAGCCGTCCCCGCTCGGCAGGGAGGCATCGAGCGAAGCCAGGACGACGACCTGCCCCTCGTCGAGCCCGTCGGTGATCTCGGTCCTGCGCTGGCCGACGACACCGACGGTCACTGGAGTCATCGTGGGGGTGCCGTCCTGCAGGACCGTGACCATCGTGCGGCCGGTCGTGGTCACGGCTGACGACGGCACGGTCAGGACGTTCGACGCCGTCCCGACCACGAGCGAGATCGCAGCCGTGGAGCCCTCGGGGGCCGCGACGTCGCCGTCGAGGTCGATCGTGACCGGGAACGTCGACGTCTCCGACCCTGTGTCGGGCAGCAGCCCGATCTCGGTCACCGTCCCGGTGACCGGGGCGCTCGCACCAGCTGGCGTCACCTGCGCCTTCTGCCCCTTCGCGATGTCGGAGACCTGGTCGAGGGTCACGGTCGTGGTGGCGGTGGTGCTGCCGTCGCCGACCATGACGATCACGGCGTCAGATGCCCCGACCGTGTCTCCCGGAGTCACGGTCACCGAGAGGATCTCGCCGGCGAAGGGCGCCGTCAGGTCGGCTGCCGCTCGCTGCTGTCGGGCCTCAGCCAGCTGGGCACGTGCGGTGTCGATCGCCGCCTGGTCCTTCGCGAGCGTCGCGGCCGTCACGGTCGCCCCTCCACCTCCACCTGTACCTGCGCCTCCACCTGCACCGCTGTCCTCCGAGGCTCCACCGGACGAGCCCGTAGTCGGCGAGGTCGTCTCCGGAGCCGCGGCCGGGGTGTCGGACGACTGCTGCTCGTCACCCGTCGAGGTGTCGGAGGCTCCGACCGTCTTGACCGCATCGGTCAGCGTGGCGGTCAGCTTCTCAAGAGCGCTCTGAAGCACGTCCTGCTTGGCAGCGACGACGTCCTGCGCGTCCTGGGCCGAGGCCAGGGCGTCGGTGCACTCGGTCGACAGGCTCGTGCCGTCGACCGGTGCTGGCTCTTCATCGTCCGCGGGCTCAGGATCGGTGACCTCGGCGGCATCGGTGCAGGCCTCGACCTGCGCCGCCAGCGCGCTCTTCGCTGCCGCGATGGCCTCGGTGGCTGCCGTCTGCGCCGTCGTCACCACTGCTTGCTGATCCTTCAACCTCGCCAAGGCCTTGGTCAGCGCGGGAGAGGTCGTGGCGCCCTTCGACGGGGCGTCAGACGACGAGTCCTTCGACGTGCCACTGGACGCGGAAGGCTTCTTGGCAGTCGTTGCCGGCTCGCTGCTCGACGTCGCTGCCGTGACCGTCGCGGCCTGGCTCGTCTGGTCGGACTCCAGCTGGGCCTTGGCCTTGGCGAGGGCGGCGCGAGCCTGGGTGACGTCGGCCCGCAGGGCGGTCGCGTCGAGGGTCGCGAGCGTCGCGCCCGACCGAACGACGTCACCGGCGGCCACGTCGACCGTGGCTACGGTGCCGCTGACACCGAACGACAGGTCGCGCCGTGCCGACGCCGTGATGGTGCCCGCCAACGCAACGGTCTCGTCGACGTCCCCGAGCGCCACCGCGGCCGTCCGGTACGACCCCGACGCCCCCTGCGTCTGCGCGTAGGCGACTCCGCAGCCGGCCACCAGCACCGCGCCGGCGGCCACGGCCACCATGAAGGGACGACGTCTCATGCCCCGGCCCCTGGACGTCCGCCGCCGAATCCTGTGGCGCACTCGCCGTCGACCGCTGCCGACACCGCGATCGTCGTCGCGGTGATCGCACCGGTGTCGTCGGCCTCACCCCTGCTCGTGACGCAGACCCCCACCTTGACGTCAGATGCCGCAGCCGACTCGGTCGTCGTGTAGGTCGTCGCTGACGACGTCACGACGGTGATGGCCGTCGCAGCATCCTCGGTGCCCCCGGGCAGCTCGGACGAGACAGTGAAGCCGGTGTCGCTCACGGCAGTCACCTCCCCGACCGCGAAGCCGCCACGCTGGCCCCGGCCCCCCTCTGCACCGCCCGGCGCGTCAGTCGGCATGTCGGTGGGCAGGTCGGTCGGACGTTCACCGCTCGGCGCCTCGCCGCCACTCGGCGGTTGCCCTCCGCCACCGGGTCCCCCGCCCATGCCCGACGTGCAGGAGCCGTCGACTGCCTCGGTGACTCGGACGGTCGCGGCCGTCACCTTCGACGTGTCGGTGCTGGTCTGGTCGGCCGACGAGACCATGACGCACGAGCCGACCTTGACGTCCTTGGCCTCGCCGTCGACCTGGCGGGTGAATGTCGTGCCGTCGGTCCAGGTGACCGCGACCTGCGAGCTCTGTCCCTGCACCTGGGCGGTCGAGCCCGACACCTCCGTGACCTGGCCGGATCCGCCGGGCCCGCGGCCCTGACCCCGGGGTGCCCTGGCCTTGGGCCTGGCCGTTCTGCTGCTGTCCCTCCGCCGAGGCGGCGGCCTGGCCGTCCGAGCCGCCGCAGGCAGCAAGGGTGAGACCGACGGCGAGGAACAGGGTGGACGTGACAAGTGCACGCTTCATGGGTGACTCCTGGATTCTGTGTGCGGGGATGGTCATGGGCTGCGGAGAGCCTGGATGGGGGTGAGACGCGCGGCGCGACTCGCGGGATAGACCCCGAAGCCGATGCCGAGCGCGAGTGAGGTGAGCAACGCCGCGAGAGTCGCGAGCAGCGAGATCGAGACCGGTTGGTCGATCAGCGGAGGCAGGACCGAGGCGCCGACCAGGCTGAGGACGACGCCGATCAGCCCGCCGGCGAAGCCCAGCATCGAGGCCTCCACGAGAAACTGGCGCCGGATCGACGCCGGCGTAGCGCCGAGCGCCTTGCGCAGCCCGATCTCGCGGATCCGCTCGGTGACCGAGACGAGCATGATGTTCATGACGCCGATGCCTCCGACCAGCAGGGAGATCGCCGCGACGCCGCCGAGCAGCACCGTCAAGGTGCGGTTCGTGGAGTTGGCGGTCTCGATCAGGGCTTCTTGGCTCGTGATCGTGAAGTCGGCGTCAGAGGCTTCCACCCCGTGCACGTTCAGCAGCAGGGCGTTGATCTCCTGGTAGGCCGCGCCGAGCGTGTCCTTCGAGGCACCTTCGACGTAGATCGACGACACCGACGTGCCTGCCGCGCCGGTGAGGTCGGTGACGGTGCCGATCGGTGCCACCGCGGTGTCGTCCTCGCTCGACCCGGTCGAGGTCGAGCCCGATGCCGACAGCACCCCGATCACCGTGAGCGATGTCCCGCTGACCGTGACGGTCTGGCCCACTGCGGCTCCGGTGAACAGCGCACCGGCGGTGTCGGAACCGAGCACCACGACCGGCGCGCTCGTCTCCACCTCGGCCGCGGTGAAGAACCGTCCGGACGACAGCTCGCGCGAACGCACGTCGAGCCAGTCGACGGTCGTGCCGACGAGCGTCGACGTCCAGTTGGTCGTCCCGTTGACCAGCGAGACCGATGACGAGGTCACCGGAGCGACCCGTTCGACGTCCGGGACGACGGTCTCGTCGCCGATCGCCTGGGCATCGGCCAGGGTCAGCGTCGACGCCGATCCGAAGCCGCCGCGCACGCCGGACGACGACGTCGTGCTGCCCGGCGACACGACCAGCAGGTTGCTGCCCAGCGAGTCGATCTGCGACTTGACCTCGTCCTGCGCGCCTTGGCCGAGCCCGACGGTGAGGATCACCGACGAGACGCCGATGATGATGCCGAGCATCGTCAGGATCGATCGCAGCCGGTGGGCCCGGACGGCCTCGGCGCCCGTCCGAAATGTCTCTGGCCAGTTCATGCGACCGTCACCGCCGTCACGATCTCGCCGTCGCGCACCGTCAGCTGACGTCCGGCTCGCGCCGCGACGTCGAGCTCGTGGGTGATGAGCACGATCGTGCGTCCCAGTGCCGACAGCTCGTCGAACAGCCCCAGGACGTCCGTGGTCGAGTCCGAGTCGAGGTTGCCGGTCGGCTCGTCCGCCAAGATGAGGGCCGGCTCGGTCACGAGCGCGCGAGCCACCGCGACCCGCTGCTGCTGTCCGCCCGAGCTCGCCCGGCCTGTGATCGGCCCGGTCACCCAGGCCCACCCGTTCGAGCGCGGCGACGGCGCGCTCACGTCGCTCGTGGCGGGGCACTCCGGCGTACACCAACGGCAGCTCGACGTTGCGCCATGCCGACATGCTCGCGAGCAGGTTGAACTGCTGGAACACGAAACCGATCCGCCGGTTGCGCACCTCGGCCAGCTCGGACTCGGTCATGGTCGACACGTCCTGGCCGGCCAGGTGGTACGAACCGCTGGTCGGCACGTCGAGGCAGCCGAGGATGTTCATGAGCGTCGACTTGCCCGAGCCCGAAGGACCCACCACGGCGACGTACTCGCCCTCGTCGATCGTGGCGTCGACACCGCGCAGCGCATCGACCCGCACGGCACCCGTGTCATAGGACTTCCAGACGTCTGCGAGGTCGAGGATCGCGGTCATCGGGGCGCACCTCCGGGGAATCCGCCGGTTCCGCCCGCGCCTCCGGGTGGCATGCCGCCGCCGGGGAATCCGCCCGAGGGGAGGCCCTGGCCGCCGCCCGAGCCCGATCCGGTGGTTCGCGCCCGCCCGATCGCGGCGACCTGCACCTGGTCGCCTTCGACGACTCCCTTCGTGATCTCGGTCGACATGCCGTACGTCTCACCGACCGTCACGGCCACCTTCTTGGTCGTGGACCCGTTGACGAGGGTGACGTAGGTCTTGCCGTCGGTCGTGGTCAACGCCTGCGTCGGCACCGTGAGGACGTCCTCGACCTGCTTGACGATGATCGCAACCTCCGCGCTCGTCCCGACGTACAGGTCCTTCTGGCTGCCGGTGACGCCGATCGTGACCGGGAACGTCGCTGCGCCCGAGGTGCCGGTCTCGGCGACCCGTCCGACGTCCTTGACCGTCCCGAAGATCGCCTCGGTCGCACCGCTGGGCGTGATCTCGGCCTGCAGACCTTTCTTGACGTTCGCGATGTCGGCCGCGGCGATGTCGACGTCGACGACGAACTTGGTCGGCTGGATCACCGTGATCGCAGCAGTTGACGTGGTGGACGCGGTGCTCGACGTGGTGGAGCCCCCGGCCGCGGCGGCACCTTGCCCGCCGGACGAGCTCGAGCTGCCTGCCTGGTCACCGACCTCGACCGTCACGCTGGCAACCGTGCCGGAGAACGGCGCGACCAGCTCGGCGGCGGCCAGGTCGTCCTCGGCCTGGGCCACATCGGCCTGCGCGCTCGCCAGGCTCGCCTCGTTGGAGGCCTGCTGGACGCTCGACTCGCTGCCGTCATCGGCGACCGTCGTCTCGGCAGCATCCTGCTGGGCCCTCGCCGATGCCAGTGCCGCCTTCAGCGACACCGTGTCGAGGGTCGCGAGGACGTCGCCCTTCTTGACCACGTCGCCTGCTTCGACCTCGACTCCCGTGACCCGACCGGACACCGTGAAGTCGAGGTCGGCCTGCTTGGCCGAGGCGAGGGTGCCGGTGCCGGTCACCGAGCTCTGAAACGTCCCGACGGTGGCGGTCGAGACGGTCGCCTGGGCCTCGGCGCTGTCGGAACGGCCGGTGAACCAGTAGCCGACACCTCCGATCACGAGTGCGATGACGACTGCGGCGACGACGCCTTGACGCCGAGATCGTGGCCGGAGCCGGATGGCCAGGTGCTGGGCTCTGTGGGAGAAAGACACGTCGTCATCGTCACGGCGTGGACCGTGCCTCCGCTGGCGCTCACATGTGCGGAACCTGTGAATCCACCGCCTAGGATCGGGGGATGATCGTCGAGCAGGGCATCTTGAACGTCGTCCCCGGCCGCGAGGACGAGTTCGAAGCGGCGATGCAGGAGGCGTCGGCGATCATCGCGTCGATGCCAGGGTTCCAGCGACTCCAGGTCTCTCGCGGCATCGAGAACCCCGCCACCTACCTGCTGCTCGTCGAGTGGGACACCCTCGAGCACCACACCGAAGGCTTCCGAGGATCAGCGCCGTACCAGCAGTGGCGGCAGCTGCTGCACCACTTCTACGATCCGTTCCCGGTCATCGAGCACTTCAGCCCCGTGGTGTCAGTCGTCCCCTCAGACTGATTCGTCGGTGTCGTCGCGCGACCGACGCAGCTCGTCGCGTTCACCCCGCAACCGCTCCACCTCGGCCTTGCGACGCCGCAGGCGCATGCTCAGGCCCGTGAAGATCACGACCACCACGGCACCGGTGATGACACCGATCAGGGTCGCGGCCCGGAAGCCTGGCGCATCCACGTCGAAGATCCGCTCGCCCGCATGGGCGGCGTTGCTGTTGCCGGCCACGACCGACAAGGTCAGCCAGTTGGGCGCTGCCAGGACGATCGCGACGAGGGCGACGACGCCGCGCCAGGTCCAGCTGAAGAACTTGCGGCGCACCTGGAACAGCAGCAGCAGCGGGATCGCGGTGAAGACGAAGCCGTAGAACAGCCCCCACATCGTCCCGCGAGTGACGCCGCCGTTGACCTGATCGGCGACGCGCTGCGCCCACCAGCGGGGAAAGAACGCCGCCGACATCAGGTACGCGATGTAGGCGACGCCCACGATCACGATCGCCAGCACGATCCGGCGCACCCAGTGCTGAGGGGTCACCTCGGGCTTCTGGGCGATCCGCCGGTCGAGGTGGTCGTCCTCGTGGGGCGGATTGTGCGCAGCCGAATCCTGGTCACTCATGTCGACATCATGACACCAGTCGGACGAAACGGCCCGCCTACTTGAGCGCGTCGGCCATGGCCTTCCACTCCTCGCCCTGCACGACTCCATCAGCTTTCAGACCCAGCTGGGCCTGACGCGCCTTGACCGCGTTCACCGTGACGGACCCGAAGTATCCGTTGCGGTCGACTCGCGGCAGACCGAGCGCGGTCTGCAGGAAGACGACCGCGCGGTCTGCGCGTCCCTTCCGCAACGTCGTGCGGGAGTAGTTCTTGAGGCCATATCTGATGGCACGGGCCCGCGAGTAGCCCTTCACGGCGCGGTAGGTGACGCTCGACGGGCTCAACGCAACCCACGTCGGCTGGTCCAGCACGCCGGTGACCGGGACGTCGTGCGCCCGTTGGAAACGCTTGACGGCACTCCACGTCATGCTGTCGAACCGCCCGGTGGCCTTGACGCCCAGGAGGCGTTGCGCCTTCTTGACCGTGCTGCCGGTGCGACCGTACTGGCGGTTGCCGACCTTGGTCTTGGCCAGCAGCTTCGACGACGCGGCGCACGAGCCGGAACGCACGGCGCTGCTCAGCGCGGCATACGTCCCCTTGAACCGCACGCACGGGCCGTAGTCGATGGAGCCGACCTTGCCGGTCCAGAACGACACGTTGCCGCGGGCACCGTTCCAGCTCAGCGACACGTGGATGTGGTCCTGGTGGCCCGAGCTGCGACGCCAGCCTTCGCCCGAGCGATAGATCGACCAGATCTTCTTGTTGTAGATGACGTACATGATCCCGAGCCGACGGGCGTTGCGGCCGTCGTCGCGGGTCACCCACGACAGGAAGTCTGCGGCAGCCGCTGTCTGGGCAGGATCGTCAGGGTCGATCATCCAGTCCCAGGCCCGTCCCTCGGAGTGCTCGGAGACTCCTTCGGTGCAACCACGCGAGATGTTGCCCCGTCCGCCCTGGCCGTACGTCGCCAGCACATGGTCGCGCAGCTTGACGGTGCCCGCCATGTCGACCGGGTTGCACGACGACTGCGGCAGGTACGGCGACTTGGGGTCGAGCCCGTCCGGCAGCAGCACGGGTGCCACGAGCCCCGTCGGCGACGCGGGCAGGCTGATCGGCGCCTCGCCAGCCGTGGCCGGTGCGGCGAGCGCTCCGGTGGCCAGCACCAGCGTGCAGACGGCGATCACGATCCTGCGCACAACGTCCCTTCCCACGACGACGGACTCTATCCTGCGCCCCACTGGACCCATGTGTCCCACGAATCGGGAGATGGGGCTCGACGCGGTAGATTCGTCGGGTGCGTATTGCGACCTGGAACGTCAACTCCATCCGAACTCGAATCGACCGGGTGACGGGCTGGCTCGAACGCAATGACGTCGACGTCCTGGCGATCCAGGAGACCAAGTGCCGGGAGGACCAGTTCCCCGGCCTCGAGCTTCTCCGCGATGGGCTACGAGGTCGCCCACTTCGGCCTCAACCAGTGGAACGGGGTCGCCCTGATCTCACGGGTCGGCCTCGACGACGTCGCAACGTCCTTCGCCGACGACCAGCCACTGTTCGGTGACCCCGAGGTGCTGGAGCCGCGGGCGATCGGCGCGACCTGCGGCGGTGTCCGGGTCTGGAGCTTCTACGTGCCGAACGGCCGCGAGCTCGATCATGCCCACTACACCTACAAGCTCGCCTGGCTGGAGCGTCTGCGCCAGGTCGCCGGCGGCTGGCTCGAGGAGAACCCCGACGCCCAGATCGCCCTGACGGGTGACTGGAACGTCGCACCACAGGACGACGACGTGTGGGACATGGCGGTGTTCGCAGGCAAGACTCATGTCTCGCAGGCCGAGCGTGACGCCTTCCAGGGCGTCGTCGACGCCGGCTACGCCGATGTCGTGCGCCCGCACGCTCCGGGCCCCGGTGTGTACACGTTCTGGGACTACCAGCAGCTGGCCTTTCCCAAGAAGCGCGGACTGCGGATCGACTTCATCCTGGCCTCGCAGGCGCTTGCCGCGCGGGTCGACTCGGCCTGGATCGACCGCGAGGAGCGCAAGGGCAAGGGCGCCAGCGACCACGCCCCGGTCGTCATCGAGATCTCGTGACGCATGACGGCCTCTGACCTCGCGAACGCTGCCGTGACGTCTCCCTTCGCGGTGGCGAAGACGTCGCTGCGCCACGACTACGTCGGGGTCGAGGAGACGTTGGCGCAGATGGCGTCGTCCGGCCAGCTGTCGGCCGACGAGGTCGTGGCGATCGCCGACCGGCACACCGCGGGCAGGCTGTCCCGCCGCGAGCTCGCGCCGCTCACCGCTGCAGGTGTCTCGGCGCTCGCCTACTGGACGATCGGCCGTTCGCGCGACCCAGCCGCAGCCCAGCGGGCCGCGGTCCTGTTCGCGCTGGGGCGTCGCCTGGCCAGACGCGATCGCGCCACCGCGCCACATCCCGACGTCGCCCTCCAGGTCGCTCTGACGGCCGGACAGGTCACGGCGCCCGACGACAAGCTCATCAGCTCGATCGGTGCCGATCCCTGGGTGCGGTGGGCCGTGCGCGCCGATCTCGCGAACCCGTTCGCATCGCCCACCCCCGAGGGGCTGGCAGCGTGGTACGAGGTGTTCGACGAACCGTTCACGACATGTGGACTCGACCCAGTCCGGATCGACGAGACCGACGATCCATTCGCCCGTCTGACCACGGCCTCCCACGGTGCCCGTGCCGGTTCGGTGCACGGACCGCTCGTGACGATCGTCGTCCCCGTCTACGCGACCGGCGGCGACGACCTGCTCCTCTCAGTCAGATCGGTCCTCCAGCAGACTTGGGCGAACCTGCAGATCATCGTGGTCGACGACGCCAGCCCGACCGAGCACCGTGAGATCTTCGACCGGGTCGCCGCGCTCGACGACCGTGTCGAGGTGCTGCGCAAACCCGTCAACGGTGGTGCGTACGTCGCACGCAATGCCGGCATCGCCCATGCACGGGGCGACTTCATCGGCGTCCAGGACGCCGACGACTGGTCGCACCCCGAGCGCATCGAACGTCAGATGGCGGCGCTGGAGGCAGACCCCTCACTCATGGCGACCCTGTCGAAGGCCGTCTACCTGCACCGAGACCTGCGGATCACCACGGTCGGCACCGCACCGCTGGGTCGTCATCTGCCGTCCTTGCTCTTCCGCCGCAACGAGGTGCTGCAACGACTCGGCCAGTTCGACCCGGTGCGCAAGGCAGCCGACGGCGAGTTCGTCGAACGCTTGATCGCGGCCTTCGGTCGCCCGGCGATCCGCACCCTCGACGAGCCGCTCGCGCTGTACCAGCTGACCGACGACTCGCTGTCGCGTGACGACTTTCGCATCGGCTGGCACCGACACACCCGAGTCTCGTACCGCTCGGCCTACCGGCAGTGGCACCGCCGGATCGCGCTCGGCACCGCCGACCCCCACCTGGGTCCGGGCGCCGTGCGCGCCTTTCCGGCTCCCCCGAGGCTCGAGGGCGTGGCCGGGCCGGCACGCTTCGACGTCATCGTGCTGTCCGACACTCGCGACGGATCCGTCGCGCTGACCGGCCTCGTCGACCAGCTTGCAGCGCTGAATGCCTCAGGCCTCACGGTCGGCGTCGCACGCGCCGAACCATTGCGTCTGAGCACCGCCAACCGGATCTACCCGGCCGACGTCGTCGCCGACGCTGTCGCTGCCGGGCACGCGCAGTGGACGTCGTTGACCGCTGACGTCGCGACCGACCTGCTGCTCGTCCGCGATCCCGACCTGCTGGCCGAAGCTCGCGCGGCCGACGTGGTGCGAGTCCGCCCTGATCGTGTCGTCGTCATCGCCGACCGCCACCCGCGGCCCCAGACGATACGCCCGGTCTCGTACGACCCGGCCGCGATCGAACGCACGACGCTGCACCTGTTCGGGATCCGGGCGCAGTGGCTCCCGTCCAGCCACGAGCTCGGCGTGGCCCTGACCGACGCTGGGGCTACCGGCCTCGTGCATCCACCGCAGCTCGTCGACATCGTCGCGCCGGGCGGTCAGGCCAGGCACGCCGCCATCGGACGTCCGACGCTCGGCGTCGACGACGCCTCGTCGTACGCGGCAGAGCGCATTGGTCGGACCACCTTGCTCGCGCACCTGCCCCGTGGGGACGCGCACGACGTGCGGCTCCGCCAGCCCTCCCGGCGCAGCGTCGACCCGCACTGGCTGACCTTCGCGGCCACCGACGTCACCTCGGCCGAGCTGTTCGACCAGTGCGACTTCGTGGTCGGGCTGCCTGCAGTCACTGGCGACACCACCCTGATTCACTCGGTGTTCGCGGCCATGGCCCGCGGATGTGTCCCCGTCGTGCCGGAGTCCTACCGTCCGATCCTCGGCGACGCCGCGCTGTACTACGGTGAACGGACGGTCACCGAGATCGTCGACGACTGCTGGAACGACCGCGACACCCTGCACGACCGCCAGGAGCTCGCCCGAAGGTTCTGCACCGACCGGCTCTCGGCCGAGGCCGCCGCCACGACCATCTCGTCACTACGGAGCACGGACCCAGCACCATGACCCCACCTCGCACCCTCCCGCAGCGTGCCCAGGACCTGGCGCGCACCCTCGGCAACCGACCCCTTGCTCTGATCGTCGCAGCCGGGGTGCTGATCGCCGTCGGCCTCGTCGCCACCGCGACCGACCATCTCGGCCTCGCCCTCGCGGCCGTCCTGCTGGTGCAGGGCATCATCCTTGCTGCCCTGGTGCTCAACCGCCGGGGCGACGCCCGCGACCTGCGAGCGCTGCATGACCGGCTCGACCGGTCGGACACGCGCATGATCGGCGACCTCGCCCGACTGCGCAACGCATTGACCGATCACAAGGACGTGTGATGACTGCTGCCCCCGACCTGACTCCCCTCGACGCGACCCTCCTGGTCGAGCTGCCACCTGCTGGCGGCGAGGTCTGGCCCGGATCGCAGGCTGACGATGTCGGTGTGCGATGCCAGGTCATCGTCTCCGACGCCGCGCCGGGTTCCGATGAACGGCTGCACGACGGATTCGACTCCGTCTCGACCCGATTCGTCCTGCTGACCGGTCCCGACCACATCGGCGGCGGCAGCCTCGCGCACATGCTCAAGCATGGCCACGCTCTCGCCGAGACCTGCGGGCTCGCCGACTTCGGTGCCCCGCTGCCGTTGCTGACCGCCTGGCGCGACGTCCGTGTCGTCGACGCGTACCGCAGCTGGTTGCAGGCTCGTCATCCGGCGCTCGCCGCCGACTACGCGCGCCAGCTCGACGACTTCTTGTACCTGCTGCGTTTCCGGGCCGTCACCACGAGCCTGCACGGGCTCGACGTCATCGACGGGGGCTCCACGATCCGGCTCGTGGGTCGGTGCCGGCGCGGTGGCACCGACGGCCCCACACCGCCGACCGACCACCAGCCCGTCGTGATCGTCATCGACGATGACGACAACGTCCTGCTGCGCGCCGAGACCACGGCGTTCTTGACCGACGACCGCACCTCGCCGTCGTGGATCGGCTTCACGACCGAGATCCCGACCAACAGCCTGCCGACCGGCCGGTTCAGGCTCTCCGTCGAGATCCAGAGTCCGCCCGGACATGCGCCGACGCGCACCCGCCTCCAGGCCACGATCGGCCAGCTCGCATCGTCGCGCCCGATCAAGGCCGGCGGCCGACGTTTCCAGATCTTGCAGGTCGGCGATACCTACCGTCTCGACCTGCTGTCGCAGTCGACTGACGTTCCGCTTGACGGGTTGCGCTGGAGTGCCGCGATGGCGTGGCTCGACGTCAAGGCCTTCCTCCGTCGGCGCCCCTTCGGCGGCGTCCGGATGGCCCGCCTGCTGACCAGACCGTTCTACTCCCGCAAGCCGATCTGGCTCGTGGGCGAGCGCTCCGACACGGCCCGCGACAACGGCTACCACTTGTTCGCCTACCTACGGCGCGAGCGGCCCGACATCCGCGCCTACTACGTCATCGATCGGGGCAGCGACCAGTACGACATGATGGCGGCGCTTGGCCGGGTCGTCCCCCACTCGTCGCTGCGGCACCGGATGCTCGCGATGCATGCCAGTGCCTTGATCGGCGCCTACTCGATCAAGTACCTGTTGCCGAAGTCGTGGGATCCGGGCAAGTACGCTCGCCAGCTCGCCTGGCGTTTCGGCGCATTCCGGGTGTACCTGAAGCACGGCATCAACGACAAGATGGCAGTCAAGCGGCGGACCAACGGCTACGACTTGTACTTCACCGGGGTCGAGGCCGAGACGAAGGCCGCTCTCGAAGGGTCCGGCTACTACGAGCAGATCGTGCAGGCCGGTCTCGCCAGGTTCGATGCCTTGGTCCCGACGCCTGCGAGCCGCACGATCTTGTTCATGCCGACCTGGCGCTCGTACCTGATGCCCAAGCTGTTCAGCTCCGACAAGGAGTCAGAGCGTCCGTTCGAGGGTTCTGACTACGAACAGTTCATGCTGGCGTTCCTGGCGAGTGACCGCCTGCGCGACCTGCTCGACAAGCATGACGTGCGACTGCAGTTCATGCCGCACTACAACTTGGCCGACCGGATGTCCGACGCACCGGTGGCGAGCGACCGGATCGACCGGATCGGTGCCGCCGATGCCAACATCCAAGACATCATGCGTGCCTGCGACCTGTTCGTGACCGACTACTCGTCGGTGCACTTCGACCTGGCGTACCTCGGCACCCCGTTGGTCTACACCCACTTCGACCGGGACGACTTCCAGGCCGGGCACGGCAAGCACTCGTGGTTCGTGCACGAGCGCGACGGCTTCGGCCCGGTGGCCTACGACCTCGAAGGCACTCTCGACCACATCGAGAAGTACCTCGAGAGTGGCTGCACCCGGGAGCAGGTCTACGAGGATCGCGCCGCTCAGGCCTTCGCCTACCGTGACACCGACAACTGCAAGCGCACCGTCGAGCACATCGAGGGCCTGCACTGACTGCCGGTTGAGCTCCAGTTCCGGTTGGGGTTCAGGGTCGCCATCGGTGGTTGGTCTGCCAGATGAGTGAGCCTGGTGCGCGGTACTCGATGCGGTCGGTAGCCGCGTTGAGCCTGATTGACCAGTTGTCGGTGTGGATGAGTCGGTGGTGGTGGGGACAGATCAGCACCCCATCATCGAGCTTCGTGGTCGATCCTTTGGCCCAGGGTGTTCGGTAGTGGTGGGCTTCTGATTGTTCGGGTGGCCGGTCGCATCCGGGGAAGGTGCAGCCGTGGTCGCGGGCCGCGAGAGCCTGCTTTTGGGCTTTGGTGAACAGCCGTTGTTCGTGCCCATGATCCAGTGGCAACGATTTGCCGCCGAAGACCTGTGGGATCAGACCGAGCTGGCAGGCCATGAGCCGTGCTTGGGAGGCTGAGATGCGGGTGCCGGTCGACAAGGTCGCTGCCTTCACACCATGTACCAGGGTGTCGTAGTCGAGGCGGACCATCAGGGTGGCTCCGAGGCCGCTGCGACCTGGCAGCAGGTGCCCAGGAAGCCTGGAGCAGAGCTCGGCGAAGCCGACACCCATCCGGGTGCGCCAGTCGAGCTCACGGTCGTAGAACGCATGCCCCGACGTGTCAGTGTCCTTGTCGGCGCCTTCGGCAGTCTGGGTGTTGGTCTTGGCGCCGGGGTGGTCTCTGAGGTGGTCGCGTTTGGGGGCGCAGATCGCCTTGATCGCCGCGTCCAGCATCTCGGCTTGGGCATCAGGGAGCCTGAACCCACCCGAGGTGGTGCCGTCGCCGTTGGCGTTCATCCAGAACTCCGACCGCCGCCACGCCTTCCTCTCTTCATCCTCCAAATTCGTGTTTTCGTCTTGGTCGACCTCGGGTGTGGGTTTGAACTGGTCGGTGATCCGACGCGACCGTGAACGTAGGTCCTTCAGGTTGTATTTCGGTGCGTCGTCCAGCAGTGCCTTCTCGCAGGCCTGCTTCTGCGCCGGGGTCACATCATCGGGTAGGTCGTTGACCGCGTCGGCGATGATCCCGGCCTGCTTGGCACCGATCTGACCACCCGCAAGAGCTTCCTCAGTCGTGGGTGTGGTCTCCAGGGCTTTGCCGCGGTGGACCATCGACTCAGCTTCACGCCGGTCACCACCAAACGAACCCGCCAACAACGCCGCAGTCGACGTCGCACCAGCCTCCTTCGCCAGACCAGAAGCCTCCAACACCCTGGCCGCAGCCAGCTGGTGGGCCTTCAACCGGGCCTCAGCACGCATCATCCGAGTTGCGAGCCACGCACCAGACTGGCTTCAAGACCAGCCCACCCACCAACCGGCATCGTGTCCAGGGCGTTCTCGATCGCCGTGACCCCACCCGACAACGGATCAGGAAACGACACAAGAACAGCCGACACACGCACACCCCCAACGAGTGGAATTCGGGACCGAATCACTGCGATTCCGGCTCACAAACCACTCTGCACCACGGGTCAGACACTCCATCTCCAGCGAGCAAAGTTGTCCACAACGTTGCTCGCCGAACCCTGAACGACGGCGACTTCGCGTTGTTCAAGGTTCGACAGCGCGCTACTTCTTGCCGAACTTCCCGTCGGTCGCCTCGAACAACGCCTCTTCGAGCCGAGTGATTGCGCTGTCGACGTACGCCCTCGTGACATGGCTGCCCTGACGGTTGATCAGCACGTTGCCGACGACTGCGGCGCACAGCTTGTCGTCGGGGCAGAGCGTCTGTGTCAGGCCCATGACCTTGACCTCGGGCATGCGCTTGACGGCGGCCAGCGCGGCCGGCGCACCGGAACGCTTGATGGCATCGGCCTTGTCGAAGGCGCACTTGGTCAGGTCGTCCGGGTTCTGCGCGACGCACTCGTAGACCGGATCTTCTCCCGGATCGGGGTTGTCGAGCAGCGCGACCATCGGGATGCCCGCACCCGTGATCTTCTTCCAGTGCTTGACCATGCCGTCGACCATGGCGTCTTGCGTGACGTTCTCGCGCCCGGTCTTGCCTTCGGGCAGCGCGTCGTTGCGACGGTGCGAGGTGATGACCAGGTCAGGCTTGAGCTCGAGGATCTTCTGGACCGCCTTGATGCCGAAGGCACGGCAGTCGTCCTCGTTGCCTCGAGCGATCAGCGCATCGGTGAACGGGCAGGCGGACTTGGTGATCTGGATCGGCTTGAAGCCTTCGCGCTTGCCGATCGTCGAGAAGGTGGTCTCCCACTGGCCCATCTTGGAGTCGCCGACGATCAGCACCGACCGGTCGGCGGACGTGTCGCCGAACTCGCAGACGAACGGCTCGGAGTCGCCGTTGCGTACCTGGCACTCGGGCTTGTCGTCGTAGAACGGCGGACGATCGTCGGGGGCGTTGACGGGCAGTGGACGAATCGAGTCGACCTTCTTGATGTCGGACCAGACCACGTCCTTGTTCGCCGGATCCAACAAGGCCGCTGCGCCCACGCTGCCAGTCGAGGTGCCTTCCTTGACCGACCCGATGGTGGCAGAAGCGCTCAACCCCATGCCCACGGCCACGCCTAGTGCGGTCAACGCCGCGCCCAGACCCAACGCCCGACCCGTGGGCTTGAAGCCCGTCCCGAACCGGATCGGGTTCTCGATGAACTTGTGGCACAACCATGCCGGAATGATCGAGGCGACCATCAGCAACACCGCCCACCGGATGCGCAGGTCTGGGTTGTCACCCTGCGCCGCGACCAAGATCGGCCAGTGCCACAGATAGATCGAGTACGACAACCCACCGATCCACACCATGGGCGCGATGCTCAGCAAGCGCTGCGGCGATCCGGGCGTCAGCGTCAAGCCGCTGGCGATCATCAGAGCCGCACCGACGGTCGGCACCAGGGCATGAGCCCCGGGCCACGTCGTGGACTCATCGAAGAAGAAGACGGCGTACGCGATCAGACCGATACCGACCCAGCCGCCTACTGCTCGCAGCACCGACGGGATCTGCGCGACCCGCGTCGCAGCCAGCGCCAGCAGCGCACCGATTCCCAGCCTCCCAGATCCGGGTCGTCGACACGAAGTACGCCGTCGCGGGACTGTCAGCAGTCTGCTGCACCGAATAGACGAACGATGCGGCGGTCACCGCACCCAGCACCGCAAACGCACTGGGCTTCCACCGCTTGACCGCCAACACACCGATCAGCAGCATCAGGATCGGCCAGATCAGGTAGAACTGCTCTTCAACGGCCAGTGACCAGTAGTGCTGCACCGGCGACTGACCGATGTCCTCGGCCAGGTAGTCGACCCCGCGGTCAGCCAGGCGCCAGTTCACGACGTACAACGCGGCCGACACGATGTCGCCGCCGAACGCCTCACGCTGCGTGATCGGCAGGTACACGTACGTCACCAGTGCGCTGAACAGCAGCACCGTCGCCGATGCCGGGAGCAGACGCTTCAACCGGCGGCCCCAGAAGTTGGCCAGATTGACCCGACCCGACCGCGACACCTCACGCGCCAGCAGACCCGTGATCAAGAACCCTGACAGCACGAAGAACACGTCGACGCCAACAAACCCACCGGCCATGAACGGGATCCCCGCATGCCCCGCCAGCACCGAACCCACCGCGATCGTCCGCATGCCCTCGATGTCAAGCCTGATCGAACGCCCATGATCCGACTTCGTCGTCGTCTCACGACGATCCAAACGATGCGCTGCAGTCGACATGCGAAAACGTGTCCTCAAGCTCGTGTAACGGTCTGCCCCACCCGGAAAGACGCCTCGCACAGGTTAGCCGATGCACCAGAACTGTCCTGTCACCAGAGGAGTGCTGGCCCCTGAGGTAGTCTTCCCGGGCAGCAGGTTCACCACATAAGGCCACCACACGAGGAGCCCGCCTTGTCAGTCGACCTGGCCATCATCGGTCTCGGTTACGTCGGACTACCCCTGGCACAGCAGGCCGCACAGTCGGGCGTCTCGGTAGTCGGTTTCGATGTCAACGAGGCGATGGTCTCCTCGCTCAACGGGGGCCGCAGCCATATCGACGACCTGTCCGACGATGACATTGTCGAGATGCTTTCGCACAACTTCACTGCCTCGACCGACGAGAACGTCCTCGCGGCTGCTGACACGATCGTGATCTGCGTCCCGACGCCGCTGTCGATCGATGGCGAACCCGATCTGGGAGCGGTCACCGGCGCGACGACGACGATCGCCCGCCACCTGCGTCCCGGGCAGCTCGTGGTCTTGGAGTCGACGACCTATCCCGGGACGACTGACGAGGTCGTGCGCCCGCTTCTCGAGCAGGGCGGGCTCGTTGCTGGTCGCGACTTCCACCTCGCGTTCAGCCCCGAACGCGTCGATCCGGGCAACCCGACGTACGGCATTGCCAACACCCCGAAGGTCGTCGGCGGCCACACCCCCGAGTGCACGAAGGTCGCGACGGCATTCTACGGCCGGTTCATCGAGACCGTCGTGCCGTCAAAGGGCACCCGCGAAGCTGAGATGACCAAGCTGCTGGAGAACACCTACCGGCACATCAATATCGCTTTGGTCAACGAGATGGCCCAGTTCTGCCACGAGATGGACATCGACCTGTGGGAGGTCATCCGCAATGCAGCGACCAAGCCATTTGGCTTCCAGGCGTTCTACCCTGGGCCTGGTGTCGGCGGCCACTGCATCCCGATCGACCCCAACTACCTCTCCTACAAAGTGCGCGCGACGCTCGGACGGGCGTTCCAGTTCGTCGAGCTGGCCCAGTCGATCAACCTGCAGATGCCCGCGTACGTCGTCGAACGGGTCGCGGACCTGCTCAACGACGAGGGGAAGGCATTGCGCGGATCGACGGTCCTGCTGCTCGGCGTGACGTACAAGCCCAACATCGCCGACCAGCGCGAGTCACCAGCCACACCACTGGCCCAGCTGCTGATCAGCAAAGGCGTCGACCTGATCTTCCACGATCCCCACGTCGAGACGTGGACACCCGACGGCGTGCCGGTCAGACGAGCCGACGACCTCGACGAGGCACTACGCACGGCAGACATCTCGGTCTTGCTCCAGAACCACCGACAGTACGACCTCGAGGCCATCGCCTCGACGGCGCGAAAACTGTTCGACACCAAGGGTGCGACTGACGATCCCTACGTCAGTCGACTGTAGGCATCGAGACGAAACGTCAGTACTCGCCGCTCGCCAGGTCATGGTCGACGTTTCGAACGGCAAGTACGTCACCAAGCAAGGTCCGCGCCCGGACGTCGAAACTGTGCTGACGACGAACCCGATCGGCCAGCAGGAGCCTCGACTCGTGGTCAGGCCATCCTTCTGCGTCTGAATCAAGCAGCAGTCTGAGCTCGTCGACGCAACTGTAGGTCCGGACAAGCCCACCGAACATGTCCGGGCCGCCTGCGACTTCGTCGCTGACGACCAAGCTCCACTGCTGATGGCGTCGAAGACCCGGTTCGACCAGAAGCCGTTGGCAGCCATGTCTTCATGGTGGTCGTTGAGGACGATGCGGGCACCCGCGTAGGCGGCAGGCAGATCGTCGTTGGGGAGAAAGTCTGCTCTGATGTGCTCGGCATCGATGAAGGTACTCCATCGCGGACCGTAGACATCTGCCTGCTGGCCGGCCAGCAGCGCGTCGCGCACGATGGGCCGGCCGGTTTCTCCGCGAGGCCGTCCGACGAACAGGATGCTGTGAGGCACCGATGGCACTCCCGGATGGAAGCGTGTCGGGTCGGTGGCCTGCAGCAGGGGCCGGACCTCGCGACCGAACCGACGACTCGCCATCTCGGCCCAGACATGGCTGGCAGCATAGACCAGGTCGACAGAGCCGGCGTCGACCTCCCCGGGACCGATCTCATCTGGGTGGCTGATGATCCAGAGGGCGCTGGTGACCTCTGGCTGGGCCTGGTACGGGATCAGGCCCCGAAGTCCGAGAACGACGTCATCGAGATGCGACGAAGTCAACCGATGATGAGAATCGCGTCGATCCTGCACAACCTCTTGACCCAGGCGCCTCAAGGCCGCCGCCAAGTCGTTGGCGAAGAACACATCTCCAGCCGAGTCGCCGCGGGCGTTCGACTTCATCGGAACCTTGAACGCCCAGCGCAGCGCCGGGAGGCCGTCCGCCGGCCCACCTGACACCAGTCGTACCGGACGGATGAGGGTCGGCATGGTCCGACGGTCCGCGTCCGTACGCACGCCTCGCAGCTCCATCCCGACCGAGGCCAGCACGCGGTTCACGTCCGGGCAGCGGCTGTCCGTCGGATGTCCTCCGCGCCGTCCCCGGGGTCAGCAGGACAGGATCTGCCCGTCCCAGCTTCGAACCGGACGTCGGTGACCGTACGGATCGTCGGGCCGGTGTCCGCCGCACGACTGGTCAGCTCCGGCGCGGCCCAGGCCTCGTCGAGTCGAGGGCTGAATCCCAGCTCGTCGAGCATGGCAGTCCGCATCGTGAGGCCCTCGCCTTCGGCTGCGAAGAACTCGGTCCACCAGGCAGCCGCGCGCGTCCTCTGCCGGATGACCATGGATCAGGCGGTACGGCAGGTGCCGGCGACCTGGAAACACCAGGCCTGCCGATCGAATCGTGGAATCCGTCGAGATGACGAGCGGGCAGACGGCGACCACGCCAGCGCTCAGGGACTCCGTCAGGAGCACGATCTGCTCGGGACGAAATTTCGTCCCAGCTGACACCAACACCGAGGTCTCGGCCGTCGTTGCTGCCACCGCGATCGAGGCGGCGTGGCCCCACGTGGTGCGGTCGGGGAGGAAGACAACCGTGAGGCGAGAGACGTCGGTCAGCACCGACCCGATCTCCACCGCATCCCGCGGTCGCTGACGACGGCCACCACGTCGAGACCCGCCTCCATGACCAGCTCCATGGTCGTGATCGCACCGTCTACATCGTCGACAACCGGCATCAGCGCCGCCGTCGACCCGGCAGACCTGGTGCGGCGCTCCAACGGCAGCCAGCGGGCACGGACCTGCGCCACGTCGCCGGGATCAACATCCACGGGCGGCGGGCCCACCACCCCGAGCATGGGAAGAAAGCCGATCTCGCCCTGCTGTCGCAGGTGCAGCAGCCACTCCCACTGCTCCAGGAGGCCGTGGGGCACGGCGAGCCCCGGCCCCATCACGCCCCGCTGCGCCAGGACACCTCGCAGGCTGCGCGGACCCGACCACGTGAGGCGCTCCAGCGTGCCGACGTCCAGGTCGACATGCCCGTGCTGATCAGCTGATCGAACGAGGCACCCTCGGCGACGGCAGCGGCCACGACACCATGGTCGTCCAGAGCGGGCAGCCCCAGCTCGAGGAACCGCGGAGCCCAGTGCTCACGGCCGTCCCAGAAAGCCACGACGTCGCCGTCCGCCGCCCTGATCAGAGTGTCGACCTGAATCGGCAGTTCACTCGTCTCGATGGTGCGTATGCGGGCGTCGACAGCGATCAGTCTCTTCACATACCCACTTCGACGACCGCGGATCCCCGGTTCGACCGCCACCAGCATCTCCCACGCAGTGTGGGTCTGCGCGACGACAGTCAGCACGTGCCGGTCGCTCATCCCCTCGAGGGCTGAGGCATCCACGACAATCGTCACGGTCTGATCCGAGTGACGGGTGGGACCGGAAGCTATCTCGCCGAAGCCTCGCGGAATCGCAGCGTCCGCAGACCGACCAAGATCAATTGCCTCCCGGCCACGCCTGGCCAGCTCGAGGACGGTCGTCCGCCGATCCTGCGTCTGCGGTAGGCCCGCTTCCAAGCGCCCCTTCGCGATGGCTCGCGCGAAGGGGCTGGAGCGTGGATTGTCCGACCTCGCTGGGTCGAGCCGCGGGCTGAACGCCACATGGGGTGACCAGCCCGCAGCCTCGCCCACTTCCAGGTAGTGCCAGACCGCCGCACCATCGCTGGCAAACGTCCGGGCCGGCTTGGGCTTCTGCACAGCTCCTGATCGAACACCCCGCTGGCAATGATCCTGGCAAGGGACTTGCTGCGAGCTTTCGAGACATCCATCAGCTCGGACCAGCTGAACGATCTACCATCGCGCTCGGTCATCAGGAAGTCGATCTCGGAGCCGGCAATCGTTTCGAGAAGATGTAAGGCTGGCCCGCCGACGTGGCTGGAAGCGCCCGGCACGATGCGCTCGTAGGCAGCCAGGTCGACATACGTCCGCACGGGTAGATCCGCCAACATGCTCAAGCCGTCGGAGGACTCGATCGAGTCCCGTCCCGGGAGATCACGCCCAGTGAAGTCGTGCACTGGGTTGGGAAGCAGCCCCCGGCTCCACCCTTCGTCGAGGTAGTGGTCCGCCGCAGCGACCTCGGTCTCAAGTCCTCGCGAGCCTGCGCCTGATAGTAGGCAGGCACGAGCAACCCTGAGCTGACCAGCTCGGCGCCGGTCGATGTTCTCCGCCGACGCAGACCCTTCACGAAATCAGCCATCAGCTGGCGTCCCAGGTCTCTGTGCGCACCGCCCCAATCTAGCGGGTCGGGCCTCGACCCGGGCCAACCTGACAGCCAGCCTGGCGCTCAGCTGCCCCAGGTGGGACGCAGCGGCCAGCTGGCATCGCCGTGCTCGTCGGCCTTGACGGCCAGGACGTGGTGCAGCTCATCTCGTTGCGCTCGAAGGCGAGCCGCGATCCGGGCCATGTAGATGCCCCACACCTTGGCGCGGCCGAGGGTGACTTCTTCGAGGCACTCGTCCCAGTTCTCGACGAGGTTGTCGCACCAGCCCTTGAGCGTCATGGCGTAGTGCTCGCGCAGGTTCTCGACATGGCGTACCTCCAGGCCTGCGTCCTGCACCGCGACCTGGATGCGGCCGACACCGGTGAGCTCGCCGTCGGGGAACACGTAACGGTCGATGAAGGCACCGGTCGTCGTCGTCTTGTTGCTCGGACGGGTGATGCAGTGGTTCAGCAGACGCCCGCCGACCTTGAGCTTGTCGTGCAGGAAGCCGAAGTACTCGTCGTACTGCTTGACGCCGATGTGCTCGGTCAGTCCGATCGAGCTGACCGCGTCGAAGTCTGTCTCGGTGACGTCGCGGTAGTCGAGGAATCGCACTTCGGCCAGGTGGTCGAGCCCCTGTCGCTTGATCTCTTCTTGAGCCCATGCGGCTTGCTCACGCGAGAGCGTGACACCCAGCGCCTTGACGCCGTAGTGCTTGGCCGCGTGCCTGACCATGCCGCCCCAGCCGCAGCCGATGTCGAGCAGACGCTGGCCGGGCTGCAGGTCGAGCTTGCGCGCGATGAGGTCGTACTTGGCGAACTGAGCCTCTTCGAGGGTCGACTCCAGCGTCGGGTAGACCGCGCAGGTGTAGGTCATCGACTCGCCCAGCACCAGCTCGTAGAACCGGTTCGACACGTCGTAGTGGTGGTGGATGACCTCGGCGTCCCGCTTGCGGCTGTGCCGAAGCCCTTCGAGCGCACGACGCCACTTGGGCAGGTGCTCCTCGGCCGGCGGGGTCGGCGGCTTGAGGTTGCCGAAGCCGAGGCTGCGCACGATCTGCACCATCTCGGGAGCCGTCGGCACCTTGAACTTCAGCTGGCTCATCAGCAGCACCATGGCGTCGTACGGGTTGCCCGGGTGGATTCCTTCGAGCGCAAGGTCGCCGGCCACGTACGCTCGCGCGAAGCCCAGGTCGCCGGGTGCTGTCATCAGGTACGACAGTCCTCGTTCGTTGAGCAGCCGCAGCGTGAACGACGCGTCGACGGGCCCAGCCGAGCTGCCGTCGAAGGCCTCGAACCGGAACGGGATGCCGTCCTTCATGAGCTTGCCGAGGGCGTCTGCGATCGTCAGCTTCACCGATACGTCTGTGGTCATGAGTTCCTCACTGCTTTCTCGTACAGGGTGCTCAATCTGCCGTCGGGGTCATATCTCCGGCGCGCTGCGGCGAGCACCTCGCCGCCGTACATCTGGTCGAATGTCTTGGTCGTAGAACGCCTCGGAGTACAGCGACTTGTGGCCGCCCATCTCGTGCACGGCCTGCTCGATCTTGCGGTTCACCATGCCTTCGGGTGAACCGGCCGGCACCTCGACCGTGCCCCAGAAGCCGGCGTTGACGTAGGTCTTCGCGGGCTCCAAGGGGTAGGCGGGCCAGCTGCGGGTCGTCCGCAGGGGGCACAGCCACACGGGACGCATGCCGACCTCGGCGTCGAACCAGTCGAGGAACTCGGGCACCTTGTCGAGCGGCACCTCGATGTCTTGGATGACCCGCTCTCGTCCGGGGATCTTCTTGATCTTGTCGAGCGTGCGGATGATGCCGAACCGTTCGTCGAGGCCGACGATCTTGTGGAAGACATCGCTGCGGCGGTACCTGGCCGGCCAGATGCGCCGGATCCACTTGTTCTGGGCCCCGAAGGCCCCTGAGCACCAGAACCAGTCGGTGTCCCAGCGCCAGATGTAGTCGTTCATCGTCAGGGCGTCGGTCTCACGGGCCTGGATCGACTTGTAGTAGATCTGCTGGCCGGTGTAGTCGCTGACCCGCTGCGGCGTGTCGGTGAACGTCGCGAGGGTCAGGTAGATCTCGGTCGGCGTGAAGGCGGTGCCGTCGAGCCCGTCGACCCGTTCGCCGTGCCACTGCCCTGACTCGGCGATGGTCTCGATCGCCTCGATCGCGAGCTGGCGTCGCTGAAGTGCAGGTGCCGAAGGGCCACGAACGGCGGGACCTTCTCGAGCTTGATCTTCAGCCGGGTCGCGTAGCCGAGGCTGCCGTAGGAGTTGGGGAATGCCTCGAACAGGTCAGCGTGATCGCCGTCGGGGCTGGCCGTGACGATCTCACCGGATCCGGTGAGGATGTCCATCTCGAGCACCGACTCGTGCGGAAGTCCGTTGCGGAACGATGTCGACTCGATGCCGAGGCCCGTGACCGCGCCACCCAGGGTGATGGTCCGGCTGCGGGATGACGTAGGGGATGAAGCCGTGCGGCAGCGTGGCCGCGACGAGATCTTCGTAGGTGCAGATGCCCTGGACATCTGCGGTCCAGGCGTCTGTGTCGATCGAGATGACGCCGTCGAGGCCGCTGACGTCGAGACCTGGGGTGTCGTTCGTGGCACGAGGCCGGAAGAGGTTGGACGTCTTCTTCGCCAGACGCACCCGAGCCCCCGGCGGGATACCTCGATAGGACTCCAGCAACCGGTCAACTGCTCGTGCGTGCTCGTGCAGACCCCTCACGAACTGTGCCAACCATTCACGAACGTCAGGTTATTCCCGCGAGCGTGAACTGGGAAGTGCAGGGCAACCTAAGAAGGTTGCGCGAGGAAACGAATTACTGCGATCGCTGTGGTCCGTCCGCGAGCGACGACGGCGCGACCTCGAGGGGGAACGGCTCGGAGACGGTGAGCAGATCGTCGCCGTCAGCATGTCCTACCTCGACGTAGACATCGTCGACGAGCTTCCACGCCCAGATGGTCGGGACATCCGGATCGACGACCCAGTAGTGGGCACAGCCCGGTCGTTGCAGGCGATCTCTCTTGAGCAGCAGGTCGAACGCCCGCGTGCTGCGCGAGAGCACCTCGACGGCCAGCACCGGTGTCGTCGGCAGATCATGTTCGGTGAAGTCTTCACGACGGGCGACCACGAGATCGGGTTGCATCACCGTGTCATCGGACAGCGCGACGTCGACCGGCGCGAACAACACCTTGAGATCGGCCGGGCATGCCGCGAACAGCAACCGATACATGCCCGCCACTGCGTCTTGGTGTCGGATGCGCGGTGCCGGGCTCACGACGAGCACCCCGTCGATGAGCTCGTAGCAGTGGCCGTCATCGGGCATCGCGTCGAGATCTGCGCGATTTAGCGGGCGATGAGGAAGCCCGGCGGGCACCGTGGTCGACGCATCGGTCATAGCAGTCATGGTAGGCGGCTCCTTCTGGCATGACCACCAGTCAAATCTGCTGCTCCACCACTTGCTACCCCGTCCAGGACATCTGTGGAAAACCTCGTCCAGAGCTCGGCCTGTGCACTCGTCCCTGCAAGCTCAGCCCTGTGCGACGTACCGGATCGCTGCGGCGTAGCCCTCGATGCCCATGCCCACGACGACCGCCGAAGCGATGTCGCTGAGGTAGGACGTATGACGGAAGGCCTCGCGTGCGTGCACGTTGCTCAGGTGGACCTCGACGAGCGGACCGTTGAGCTGGCTCGCGGCGTCACGCACGGCGATCGACGTGTGCGTCCACGCTCCGGCGTTGAGGATCACCGCTGACCCCGCGTCGGCTGCGGCGTGCAGCCAGCCGATCATCTCGGCCTCCGCGTCGGTCTGGCGGACCTCGATCTCGACGCCGACGTCGGTCGCGACCTGCTCGCAGCGCCCCACCAGATCGGCGTACGTCGCGGTGCCGTAGACATCGGGCTCGCGCACGCCGAGACGGCCCAGGTTGGGGCCGTTGAGGACGAGGACGGTCATCGGGTCACCTCTGCAGTTGCCAGACCAAGTTGCCAGATCAGCGCGGAAGCGGCGCTGGACGCACTCAGATCGTACTCACCCTCGCCGGTGAACCTGATCTCGTCGCCCGCCGCGAGCCGCGTACCGGCGACGTCCACCTCACCTGACGTGACGATCACCAGGCTGCGCGGCGCTGCGGGGACCGTCACGACCTGCCCCGCATCGAACGTCACCGCCAGCAGCTCGGCCGGAGCGTGCACGGCCACCGTCGGGGTGAGCACACCGGGCACGTGGTCCACGTCGACCTGGCGATACTCGGGAGCCTCGTCGTAGTCGGTGCGCAGCATCATCTGCACGAACACCAGCGGCTCGTCGGGCGACGCGTTGCGCTCGGAGTGCCGGACTCCTGTGCCGGCGCTCAGTCGCTGTGCCGTGCCGGGCCGGATCTCACCAGCCTGTCCCGTGGAGTCCTCATGACGCAGCACGCCGTCGAGGACCCAGGTCACGATCTCGACATCGGCATGGTCGTGGACGTCATAGCCCCCGCCTGGTGCGACGTGCTCGGCGTTGATCGCCATGATCGGTCCGAAGCCGATCCGATCGGGGTCGTAGTGCACGCCGTACGAGAAGCTGTGCCACGTCTCGACGCCGTCACCGACCGTGTGGAACCGGTCGGCGGCGCGGCGGACGTCAGGCATAGCCCAGCTCGTGCAGACGGTCGTCCTCGATGCCGAAGTGATGGGCGATCTCGTGCACGACGGTGATGCCGACCTCCTCGATGACATCGGCCTCGGTGTCACAGATCGCGAGAGTCGGATTGCGGTAGACGAAGATCCGGTCGGGCACGACACCCGCGTACATCCCATCGCGTTCGGTCAACGGGATGCCGTCGTACAGGCCCAGCAGGTGAGGATCGTGCGGGGGCGCGTCGTCCTCGATGAACAGCACGACATTGTCGAGAAGCGCAGCGAGCTCGGCAGGCACTGCCGCGAAGGCATCCTCGACCAGCTCGGCGAACCGGTCCTCGCTCAGCTCGATCATGACCCCATGATGCCCGATCCGGTTTCACGCTCCCGACCATGACCCACTATGCTGGTCTGGTTCCAAGGCCCCCATCGTCTAGCGGCCTAGGACGCCGCCCTTTCACGGCGGTAGCACGGGTTCGAATCCCGTTGGGGGTGCCACTCACAGCTGCGTCGTCAACGCTGTCGCAGCTTCCCAGAACGACGTCACGAGCAGCCATGCGAAACTAGGCCCGTGACCGCCGCGCCTGATCCCGGACCAGCTCCAGGGCACATGTCCTGGATCGGACCGCTCGTGGCAGTTCCCATCGTCTTCTTCGCCGGCATCATGACCTCCGGGCTCATCAAGAACACTGACTCGCTGCCCGAGCATCTCTGGTTGATTCCCTACGTCGCGACACTCATCGGCGTTGCCGTGGCCTTCGTCATGTTCGCGGTCGCTGCGGTGCGCACGTCAGTTCGTGCACGACGCCGCAGGGACGGCATCTTCGATCGCCTGGCCCAGCAGGATGCCCACGCGCGCGGACTCGCCCCAGATGAGTACGGGGTCTACCAAGGCCGGGTCGGTTCCATCACCGAACCCACCAGCTCGGCCACCGGGCTTCTCATCATCTCCCTCGTGCTGACGGTGCTCGGGACACTCGTGCTCGTCCTGGCGGGGGTGGGCATCGCGCAAGGGATGGGGCTGGTCGACAAGCCCGACGATGCGACGACCTTGAGCCCTGTCGAGTGGTTCTTCACCTTCTTCTCGATGATCTTGATCCCCTGGTCGTGGTCGTACTACTTCCGCGAACGGCGTGCGAGCAAGGTTCGGATCGCACGAGGCCTCCCGCGCGATCTCCGCTAGCTGCAGCATCGCAGTGCGCCACGCGACCGGGTCCGGCCGCGTGGCGCACCCCGCCGAACTACAGCGGGTCAAGCAACGGTCAGCGCCGCACCTTGCCGACCTTGACCGTCGTCGCCTTCGTCGTGTAGCCCGACTTCTTCGACGTGATGACGACCTTGACGGTCTTGCCCGCCCACTGCTTCTTGAGCTTGAGCGTCGACTTCGTCGCCCCACCGATGGCCTTGTTGCTGACGTACCAGCGGTAGCTGACCGAGGACGCCTTGGGGCTCAGCGACCCCGGGTTGACCTTCAGCGTCTTGCCGACCTTCTGGCTGCCCCGCACCGAGGGCTTCTTCGACTGCTTGAAGGTGCGCGGGACGTTCCCGATCGTGGTCATCGTCGTAACGGTCGCGTAACCCGTCTTGCTGCTCGCGATCGCGACCCGGATCGTCTGTCCGCCCCACGCAGCATTCAGCTTCAGGCGGGTGGACGTCGCACCGGGAATCAGGGTCGATCCCCGGTACCACTGGTAGGTGACGGCGTCCGGCGCCGGACGCATCGAGCCCCGGCTGACCGTCAAGGTGCGCCCGGCCTGGAGCACTCCGGAGACCGACGGCTGCGACACCGTCAGGAACTCCTTCAGCCCCGGGCCCTCGGACTCGGCAGCGCCCTCGGTCCACCACGAGTCTCCGTACGTCGTGTCGCGGAGAGTGTTCGTCACGCAGTGGATCTGACCGCTGCGGCTCGTGTAGAAGTAGTCCTCGGTCCACTGGATCTCGGTCCCGATCTCGGCGAACCGTGCCTCGATCTCGGACTGGAACAGATCCTTGCCGTCGACGGCCGGCACGTGCTGCGTGGGGATGAAGACCACGTCGCGACCGGTGCCGATCAGGTTGGCCGCATTCGGCACCTGGACGCCGACGCGTCCTCGCCCGGCTGCACCCTCACGGTAGAGGACGGGGACCCGGATGATGTCGTCCTCGGTGAGCCCCGTCTCCTGGCGGAGGACCTTGAGCGCACGGTTGACGCCTGCATGCCCCAGCTGGGCGCCGCTGATGAGCAGCGGGTCGCTGACGGCCTGTCCGACGGTCATGGTGGGGGCGTTCGAGCCCTCCGGCGGCACCAGGTCGTACGGCGTGTACAGCTGCTCGTCGCCCCGGCCGTCCTCCACGAGCTCCTCCAGCAGGTCCATCGCCAGCTTGGGTCCGCGGCGACGAGGGCCCAGCCCCGGTCGTTGTCAGCGGGGATCACCGACATGAACTCGTCGATGTGTCCGACGCTGAGCCAGCTCGTGTCGACCGTGATCGGGTCCTGGAAGCCCTGCAGCGCCAGCATCTCGTTGAAGGCCGGGTCGGCCGTGAAACCGGTGCCGGGAACGGCGCCGAGCACCTTGCGACCGAGCGGGTACTTCTTGCCGTCGTGCTCGTAGGCGGGGAGGGTGCCGTAGTTTCCGGTCGATCCACGGGAGTCGTAGCTCATTCCGGCGATCGTGGCCGGGACGTACGCGGGGTCGAAGTGCTGGATGCCGGCGACGTCCGGTCCTCGCAGCTCGGTGAAGACAACCCGGCCGGTCTGCCGGAACGGGTTGCTGCCCGCGTTGTCGCGGCCGTCACGGACAGGCGCCCGGACGAAGACCCGCATCTGCTGCTCGCCGTCGGCAGACGGGATCGACATGACGCCTGGCTCCATGATGTCCTGCGTCCAGATGTCGGTGCCGTTGCCACCACCGCGAGCACCCTGCATGCTGGGCAGCTTGACGAGCTCGACGCCAGCGTCCATGCGCGACATGCCCTCCAGGTAGTCAGCCGCCATCGCCTCGGCGTTCTGCCTGGTGCGCAGAGTTCCCGCGGTCGGCTCGGGCATCTCGGCACCCTCGTAGACCGAGGTCTCGTTGTCGGCCATGTAGAGCTTCTCGATGGGCATCCGGTCGGTGACGAACAGCAGCGGGGCGACACGCAGCTGCACCTGGTCGGTGGCGACTTGCTTGCTGCCACTGCGATGGACGGCGCGCACCGTGACGGTGCCGTCCCACGACGCGTCGCGGATGATGTCCTTGCCCTCGATGCCGAGCTCCACGCCGTCGGCGATCAGGTCCGACGGGAGGGTGCCGTTGGCTGCCAGCTTCGTCCAGTCCTGTGCCGACGTGCCGGCACCACGCTTGACGAAGACGTTGACCTTGGTCGCTCCGACGCCGCGCAGCTCCACGCGGACCGAGCCGACCTTGCCGGTGTCGACCGGCTGCACCTGGACACGTGCCAGGTCCAAGACGTCGTTGTCACCGTTGACGACGGCATCGGCCGCGTCATTGCACGAGGCCAGCTGGACGTCGGTGGCTGGCTGCCGTCGGTCGCGATCTTGGGGCAGCGGCTGGTGTCGTCGTCGAGGTTGGCCAGGAAGAACGCGCCTCGGTCCTTCGTCCACGTGCCGCGGCCGTCAGCGTCCGCTGCGGTGATCACACCGTCGCGGTCGGTGTCGGCCAGGATCAGCGCCGAGGTGTTGATGGCTCCGCTCGCCGGTGCGGCCGTCGTGATCGCCACGAGACCGGCCGACAGGACGGCCCCGGCGACGAGTGTCGACCCCGCTTGGCGCAGGTGGATCCGTCTTCCCGGCATTTCGGGATTTCTTCGAGACATGCAGCTCCCACTTTCCAGTCGAAGACGACCCCCACGAGCCGTCACCAGACCAGTAGAGCTGCGGTGGATGCCAGGACGATGCCACGCATGTTGAGAGTCCGTGCCTTCAAATGCGACTGCCCTTGCGGACCTCGTCCTCCGCCAGGGTGGGGGGTGCCGACAGAGCGAGCACGCGGGCGCCCAGGGCAAAGCCCCTGAGGTCGACCGTCCGCACGAGGTACTCGTGCGCCACGAGGTGCTTGACGATGCGGAACACGGTCGCGCGCGAGAACGGCAGCATCTCGGTCAGCTCTCGTGCGGTCGTGCCGGGGCCGCGCAACGCCACCGCCTCCAGCACCGTGAACGCGTGGTCGAAGGCGGCAGGTTGCTTGGCCAGGAACTCCTCGGGCTCAGACGGCGTCATGGGGCGGGCTCTGCTCCACGGGACAGCACCACCTCGGAGGCCAGCGGTTCCTCGTGGGCCCCGAGGACAGCGCGGTGGTGCGACAGGCGACGCGTGACAGCACCCCGCCAGACTGCCGACGCGATGACCACGGCCGCGAGCCAGGTCAACATCGTGCGTTCGTCGTGCGCGGCTTCGGCCACGAACCGTTCGGCCAGCACTCCCACGACGCCGATGACGCCTACTGCGGCCTTCACCGCCGTGGACGGACGCTCGTCGATGCGGACCAGGAAGAACACCAACGCGACCGCGGTGATCCCGTAGGCGATGCTGACCACCTCGGTCGCGACCCGAAGCATCGCCCACGATCCTGCGCTCGGCGTCTCACCGGAGAGCCAGCGGACGATCGGCACCACCAGGACGACAGGCACCACGACGGCGACCGCGAGCCATGGCACACCTCGGCTCGTGGTCGCACCCATCACGCTGGGCAGAACCCCCTCGCGGGCGAACGAGAAGATCAGACGCGCCAAGGCGTTCCAGGCACAGAACGCCAGAGCGACGTACGAGGCAGCCAGCAGCACGAGCACCAGGGCGTCGAGCGGTGAGACCTTCTGGCCGATGCCGAACCACCGGAACGACCACACGTTCATCGTCTCGGGCAGCACCGTGCCGACCGCGTTGGCGGCCATGAAGAGCCCCCCGGTCAGCAGCAGGCCGCCGCGCATCGCGAAGGGGATGTCACGCATCGGACGCTCTGCCTCGAGGCCCAGGGCCGCGCAGCTCTCGAACGCCACCGTCAAGGTGGCGATGAGGGCTGCACCGGCCACGATCTTGCCGGGCGAGGCCCCATTGAGCGACAGGGCCTGCCAGCCGGGCATTCCGAATCGGTAGACCAAGGCGCCCAGCACGACTGCCAGCACGACGATGCTGGCTGCCTCGACCACCAGGGCAACCCGCGAGGCGAAGGAGATCCCCGCTGCGATGATGCCGACGCACGCGACGGTGACGACAACGACACCGACGAGGTCAGCGCCGTGGCTGACCTGGTGACCGCTGAGGGCGAACCACGCACTCCCCGAGCGCTGGACCGCGCCCGTGACACCCGCCCCCACCAGCACTCCATAGCCGAGCAGCAGGGACACCCCGACGATGAGCGCCGCGTGTGGTCCGAGCCCCTTGGCGGTGAACGTGTAGAGAGAACCGCCCGAGGCGAACCGCTGGGCGAACTCGCTCAAGATGCTCGACAGGAGCAGCGCAAGCCCGAAGCCGGCGAGCGTGCTGATCCAGAACCCGGGCCCGACGACCGAAGGAAGCGACAGCCCGGCACCGAGGGCGCTCAGCGACGGGGTCAAGACGGCGATGGCATGGGCCAGCAGGTCCTTGCGCCGTACCTGCCGTCGGGCAACCCCCTCGAACCTCGATCGCGCTGGCCAGGACACCGCTCGGCTTCCGGCTTCACCCCGGCACGCTATCGACGGCATGTGTCGCCCCGATTTCCACTTCGTCACGGTCTGAGGTATCCCCGGCACGAGCTCAGCGACGTGCCGTCACCTCGCCAAGAACGCGGCGAGGTTCGCAAGTGACGACGTCATCCCCTCGGCGTGCTCGTGGGCCCGGATCCCTCTGGGGACGTTCTTGGCCACGAGCTCGACCTCGGTCCCGTCGTCGACGCAGCGTACGTTCCACTCCATCTGCATGACGCCCTGGAACGCCGGGTCGTCCGCCGCGAAGACGACCTCCTGGACGAGACACTCGTCCTGGACGACCTGCGTGATGCGCACGTCCATCACATCGGTGTCGACCGAGGTCTTGCCAGGAGAGCCGGCGGCGTCCTCGTAGGTCAGGGCGAGCCGGTACGAGCCTCCTGGGCGCAGGTCGAACTGCTCGAACCGGCCGTGCATCCCCTGGGGCGGCAGCCAGGCGAGCAACGCGTCAGGATCGGTGAGGGCCGCGAACACCGTGGTGTGGTCGGCGTGGATGAGGAGGCTGGCGCGATCCGTTCTGCCCATGCCGCAACCCTACGTGCAGCCGATGTCACGGATCGCCGCGCGACATCCCGTCATCGTCGAGCTGGCCTTCGAGGTCGTTGACGACGAGCCGCTCTTCTCGGACCTGACCGGCCCTGAACGACGCCCGTCCGACCATGTGGTTGGCGACCGGTGTGGTCAGCAGCTGGAACAGTCCGGACGAGCACCAGGATGCCGATGACCCCGGGGTCTCGGAGCCGGAAGCCGAGCCCGATCAGGACGAAGATGAGACCGAGCACCTGGGGCTTCGTGGCGGCGTGCATCCGGCTCAGCAGGTCAGGCAGGTTGAGGACGCCGATCGCGGCGATCAGGGCCAGCAGCGCCACCCAGCAGGAAGCAGATCGCGGCGATGACGTCAGCCACCTGGACCCCAGCCATGTGCGGTCCGCATCGATGTCGTCACTGCCGTGGGTGAAGCGGGCCACGCTGACCGAGCCCACGAAGCCCAGCAGCGTCAGCACGAGCAGGATCGGCAGGGTGAACGTGTGCTGGTTCAGTGCCGCCTCCATGGCCAGTGCGCAGATGCTGATCGCGACCAGCACGTCGAAGGCGACCGCCCGGTCGAGCAACGTGGGACCCATCGTCATCCGGGCCACGGCGCACACGGCGGCGGCGAAGAGCATCGCCACGCAGATGAACAGCACGACGGTCATCAGCGTTCTCCTTCAGCTGTCGGAGGCAGTTCGTCGAGGTGATCGGTGTGCCGGCCCAGCGCCCGGACCAGTCGGGTCTCCAGGTCGAGGACGCTCTGGCGGAAGCGCTCGGCGCCTGCCTCGTCCTTGACGTCGAGCACGTGCAGGTACAACGTGTGCGTCGATCGGCGAGCCTCGACCACGAGGCTTCCGGGAATCAGGCACGTCATCTCGGCGACGACCGTGAGCACGACATCGGAGGGGGTCCGCAGGTTGACCTCGACCACGCCGTTGCGCAGCGGCCGGCCAGGACGCAGGACGACCAGCGCGACCTGGACGCTCGACACCGACGACGTCGATGGCGAAGCGCGTCACGAGCCAGAGCAACGCAACCGGTCTGACCCACACGTCCAGCCTCAGCGGCGGCAACGGGAACACCAGGCAGGCGATCGTCGCGACGATGAACCCGCCGAGCACCGTCATGACCGAGATCTGGCCCCACAGCGCGACCCAGATGACGGTGAGCCAGGCGAGCACCGGAAGCTGCAACGACCGGTAGCGGGCGGGGCGGACCTGGCCGTCGCGGCGAGTCTTGGTGACCGGGCTCATCGGTTGCTCCCGAGGACCGCTTCGAGGTACGGGACCCGGTGCAGCAGATCGACTGCGGTGCGATCGGTGTAGTCGAACATGGGCCCGGCGATCAGGGTGAAGAGCAGGCTGAACCCGATCAGCGCTGCGGTGGGCAGCACCATCGACCGGGGCAGCCGATCCGGGAGCTCGTTGTCGCGCAGCAGCTGGTAGAGATCGCGATCTGGCTCCTCCTCGTCGCGCACCAGCCGCGCCTCCTCGAGGTCGCCGGCGGCATAGGCCGTTCCGCCGGCGTGCACGTGACCGCGGTGTCGGACCATCTGGACGGTCGGGTGCTTCGGATCGGCCTCCTCGCCGGGGCTGGGCAGCGCCTGCGCCGTCTCGTGGGCCTGCTCGGGGGTGCGCCAGAACGCGATCGCCCACGTCTTGGCCACGGCGTACAAGGTCAGCAGGCTCGTGGCCACACCGCCGATCACCAACGTGATCGCCAGGGGACTGCCGACGTCGAGACCTGCCTGCAGCAAGCCGACCTTGCCCAGGAAGCCCGACATCGGCGGATGCCGGCAAGGTTCATCGCCGGGACGAAGAACAGGACGGCCAGGACCGGGGCGAGCCGGGCCAGGCCGCCGAGCCGGAGCAACGAGGCGCTGCCGGCTCGTCGCTCGATGCAGTCCCACGACCAGGAACAACGCGGTCTGGATCGTGATGTGGTGCGCGACGTAGAAGACCGCACCGGAGATGCCCTGCTCGGTCGCCAGACCGATGCCGAAGATCATGTAGCCGATGTGGCTGACGAGGGTGAAGGAGAGCATGCGCTTGATGTCGGACTGCGCGATGGCACCGAGGATGCCGATCACCATCGTGACGAGGGCGGCCCACATCAACAGGTCGGTCAGGGGGCTGTCGGGGAACAGCAGCGTCTGGATGCGCAGGATCGCGTAGACACCCACCTTGGTGAGCAGCCCGGCGAACACCGCGGTGACCGGCGCCGGGGCGGTCGGATAGCTGTCTGGCAGCCACAACGACAGCGGGAACACCGCCGCCTTGACCGAGAACGTGACCAGCAGGAGCAGCTGGAGGGTCAGGCTCACCGAGTCGGGCAGCTCTGGATGCGGCCCAGCGAGCTGAGCGAGGTTGAGGCTGCCGGTCGCGGCGTACACCGCGGCGATCGAGATCAGGAACAGCGCCGACGACAGCATGTTGACGACGACGTAGATGGTGCCAGCTCGGATGCGGGTCGCGGTGCCGCCCAAGGTCAGCAGGACGTAGCTGGCGAACAGCAGCATCTCGAGCTGACGAACAGGTTGAACAGGTCGCCGGCCAGGAAGGCGTTCGAGACTCCGGCGACCAGCACGAGGAACGTCGGGTGGTAGATCGAGACGGGTGCCTCACGCTCGTCACCGGTCATGCCCTGGCCGATGGAGTACGCGAGCACGAGCAGTGTGACGACGGCAGAGACCAGCAGCATCAGCGCCGACAGCCGGTCGGCCACCAGGCTGATGCCCAGGGGCGGCGTCCAGGCGCCGAGCCAGGCGACCTGCGGGCCGTACTGGTCGACCCGGAAGAGCAGCACCGCGGCGACTGCGACGACGGCCGACAGCACCGCGAACGTGACGGCGCGCTGGGCCCGCGGTCGTCGCGACAGCATGAGAGCGGCGCCGGCGCCGAACAGCGGCAGCAGCACGGGCAGCGGGACGAGATAGTTCATGCGCCCTCCTCCGCGAGGACGTCATCGTCCTCACCGCCGGTGGCCAGGTCGTGGCTGTCGGAGGCTTCGTCAGCCAGGGCCAGGCGCCGGATCGCGGCATCTTCGACGTCGTCCTGGACGTCGTCGTTGCCGTTGAGCTGCCAGCTGCGGTGCGCCATCGCGAGCAGGAACGCCGTGGTCGCCAAGGCGATGACGATGGCCGTGAGGACCAGCGCCTGAGGCAGCGGGTCGGACATGTCGGCCGGGTCGGCTGTGCCCTCGATCGGCGCCTTGCCAGCCCGTCCACTCGCGATGAGGAACAGGATGTTCACCCCGTTGCCGAGCAGGAGCAGCCCGACCAGGACTCTGGTCAGGCTGCGCTCGAGGATCAGGTAGACACCGCAGCCGATGAGGGACGACGCGGTGATGATCAGGGTCAGGTTCATGCTCATAGGCCTGTTCCTTGTTCTGCTCCGCGGTCTTCACGAAGGATCTGACGATCGATCCGCGAACCGAGCGCACGCAGCAGGTCGAGCACGAGGCCCACCACGACCAGGTACACGCCGATGTCGAAACCGGCTGAGGTGACGACGTGCAGCTCGCCGATGAGGGGGATGTCGAGGTCGATCTTCGCGCTCTGGAGGACGGCGCCGCCGAAGGCGAGCGGAGCCAGGCCAGACACGGCGGCGACGAACAGTCCCGTGCCCATCAGCACGCCGGCATCGATGGGTGCCGCCTCGTCGAGCCGTAGCGTCCGCCCGCCAGGTAGCGGACCATCAGGGCCAGGCCGGTGACGATGCCCGCCGCGAATCCGCCGCCAGGATTGTTGTGACCGGCGAAGAGCAGGTAGATGCCGAAGACGATGAGCACCGGGAACAGCATCCGGACGACGACCTCGAAGATGATCGAGCGACGGTCAGGCGCCAGGGTGCGTGGTCCGGGCAGCCACACTCGCCGTCCCGGTCCGGTCGGGACCTTCTCGACCGATGCCGGGTAGGGGATGTCGTACACCCGACGGATGCCGGACATCCGGGTGTCGAGGAACAGCAGGCTCGCCACACCGGTCGCAGCCGCGACCAGGACCGAGATCTCGCCCAGCGTGTCCCAGGCCCTGATGTCGACGAGGATCACGTTGACGATGTTGTGGCCACCGCCGAACTCGACGGCTTCCTTGGCGTACGGCTTCGAGACCCGGGTGGCCGTGCGTGCCCCTGTCGTGACCAGCATGATGAGCCCGACGGCGATGCCGATGCCGGCACCGAGCGCCATGCGCAGGTATCGACGTGGCGAGAGCGGCCGGTCGGTGAAGTAGGCGGGCAGTCGGCGCAGCACCAGGACGAAGATGACCAGGCTGGTCGTCTCGACCAGGACCTGCGTCATGGCGAGGTCGGGCGCGCCGTGCAGGATGAACAGCATGGCCGTGCCGTAGCCCGTGACGCCGACCAGGATCACCGCGCGCAGTCGACGACGCGAACGCGTTGCGAAGATGGCCGCCAAGATGATGACGACGCCCACCACGGCCTGGCTCGGGTGGTCCCACAGCACGATGTCGATGGGGCCGTCGAGCGCCGTCAGCACGGCGAGGCCCGGCAGCACCAGCACCACCACGAGGATGATCGCCAGGTATGCCGCGACGGAACCGCGCTGGGTCATGCCGGTGGTCTCGACGGCCAGGCGGTCGACGGTGCGCATGATGAGCCGGTAGCCGCCTTCGGCGGTCCACTCGGGTGACAGCGCGATCTGGACGCGTCCGACGTCCTTGCGGCGGACGAACATCGCGACGCCGAGGAGCACGGCGACGGCCGAGAAGGCCAGCGGCAGCTCGAGGCCGTGCCACAGCGCGAGCTTGGCGTCGTGGGCTCCGGGGGGGAACTGGTGCGTGTACGGCTCGAACAGCTCGGTGAGACCGTGCCCGACGAATCCGAGGGCGATCGTCAAGGCGGTCAGGACGACGGGTGCCAGCAGGAAGCCGGGCGGGATCGTCGCGACACGGGTCGACTCGACGTCGGGCTTGGCCGCGAAGGTGCCCCACAGGAACCGCACCGTGTAGGCGACCGTCAGCACCGAGCCGAGGATGACGCAGATCAGCACCAGCCAGCCCGCCAACGGCGAGAGGTCAGGACGGTCGTCGGCGCGGGCCACGTCGAGCAGCGAGCCGAGGACGCTCTCCTTGCCGACGAAGCCGAGCAGCGGCGGCAGCCCGGCCATCGAGGCACCCGCGACGACGGCGGTGGCGAACAGCACCGGCGCGGAACGTCCGACACCCGACAGCACCCTGAGGTCGCGGGTTCCGGCCTGACGGTCGACGATGCCGACGACGAGGAACAGCGTTGCCTTGAAGAGTGCGTGCGAGAGCAGCATCGCCAGGCCCGCGAGAGCCGCCGCCCGGGTGCCGATGCTGAAGACGACCAGCAGGAAGCCGAGCTGGCTGACGGTTCCGTACGCGAGCAGCAGCTTGACGTCGTACTGGCGCAGCGCCCGCCACCCGCCGAGCAGCATCGTGAGGATGCCGAGCACGAGCACTGTCTCGTGCCACCCGGCCGTGCCGGCGAAGGCCGGTGCCAGCAGCGCGACCAGGTAGACACCGGCCTTCACCATGGACGCCGCGTGCAGGTACGCGCTGACCGGGGTGGGCGCAGCCATCGCGCCGGGGAGCCAGAAGTGGAACGGGACGAGCGCCGACTTGCTCAGGGCACCGACGAGCAGCAGGGCCACCGCCACGATGGTGGCTGATCCGGTCGGCGGGTCAGCGAGGATCTCGCTGATCCGGTAGGTGCCGGCTTCCTGCCCAGCACGAGCATGCCGACGAGCATCGCCAGTCCGCCCAGCGTCGTCACGATCAGTGCCTGCATCGCGGCCTGGCGGCTGGCCCGCTTGGTCGGGTCGCTGCCGATCAGCAGGTAGGAGAACACGGTCGTGAGCTCCCAGAACACGTACAGGAGCAGCAGGTCGTCACACAGCACCAGGCCGAGCATCGAGCCTGCGAAGGCGATGAACGTGCCCGAGAACGTCGCAAGGGCCGGATCGTCGTCGTCGAAGTACCAGGCGCAGTAGATCAGCACCAGCGCGCCGATGCCGGTCACGATCAGGGCCATCAGCCACTGCAACGTGCCCAGCCGGAACGCGAGGTCGAGACCCAGGCTCGGCACCCAGCTGACGGTCTCGACGGGTCCGTCGCCAGCGTGCACGGCGCTCGTCTGGCCCAATGTCCACACGAAGCTCGCCAACGGGACCAGAGCCAGCACGAGAAAGGCTCGACGCCGAAGAATCCGTACCAACCACGGAGACATCGCCGCCGCAACAAGGTGCGCAGCGATGAGTAAGTTCAACGAACGCTCCTCCGAGTGGGTGCTGGCCACTCTATTATAAGGGCCGCTCCCAGCGCGGTTGCGACCGCTTCGGGTCGCAACCGCTCCGGACGATCATTGCCAGAGCGCAGAGTACGGAAGCGCCACGAGCCGGTCACCGAAGGGCACTGCTCTCGTTCCGGTGTAGAACACGACCCCGAGCGCGAACCGGTCACCGAGCTTGTCTCGCAAGAACGTGAGCCCCTTGAAGTCCTTCCTGTCGACCGATCCGGCGGCCTTCATCTCGATTCCGCCCACGCGGCGATCAGCACTCTCAAGGACGAGGTCGACCTCGCGTCCGTCACAGTCGCGATAGTGGAACAGCTGGGCCTGCGACTCATTCCAACTCAGTTGACGTCTCAGCTCGCCAGCCACGAACCCTTCGAGCAAGCCGCCAGCACCATCACTCACGACGCCAGGCGCCAGTCCCGAGCAGCGACGCCTTGGGGCGGCCCGTCACGCGCTTGGTCAGGTTCTCGCCCCAAGCTGGGATGGTGTGAATCAGGAACAAGGTCTCCAGCAACGCCAGGTATGCAGGAAGGCTGGTTCTCAACCACTACTGGTCCTCGCGGATTCGCGGTACCCATCTCGCGGATTCGCGGCAGCGATGACCTCAACCCGCTACCGCGCTGGCAGCAGCCTGCACCGCGACGTTGAGGCGCAGGACGTTGACGCCGGGGCACACCGAGGAAGCCCAGCGACCGGCCCTCCCTGTGCTCCTCGACCAGCCGCTCCACGGCCGCCGCCGACAACCCGTTGGCTGCGGCGACCCGCCGGACCTGGATCGCGGCATAGTCGACCGAGATGTGGGGGTCGAGACCCGAGCCCGAGGCTGTCAGCGCATCGGCAGGCACGTCGGCCGGGTCGACCGACTCGGCCTCGGCAACCGCGGCGCGACGTTCCTCGATCGAGGCGATCAGGTCGGGGGTTGGACGGTCCGAGGTTGGACGGAGCCGAGGCCAGTGAGTCGTAGTCATTGGCAGCTGGACGCGAGTGGAACCACTCGTCACCTTCGAAGTTCTGACCGAGCAGCGCAGAGCCGACGATCGTGCCACCGACCCTGACGGGCTGCCCGTCAGCCCGGTCACCGGCGGCCTGACCGGCGCCCCGAGACGGCCGCCGGGTAGGCGATGCCGAGGACGACTGTGAAGACCAGCAGCATGCGCAGACCGGCGAGGGATTGGCGACTGAAGTCCTTGAGCATGGTGTTACCCGATTCCTGGGATGGTGGAGATGACGAGATCGATGAGCTTGATGCCGATGAACGGCGCGACGAGTCCGCCCAGTCCGAACACGAGCATGTTGCGCCGCAGCACGGCCGATGCCGATGCCGGCCTGAACCGGACACCGCGGAGTGCCAACGGGATCAGCGCGACGATGATCAGCGCGTTGAAGATGACCGCCGACAAGATGGCCGACTGTGGTGTCGCCAGGCCCATGATGTTGAGCGTGTCGAGCGAGGGATAGGCCACGAGGAACATCGCGGGGATGATCGCGAAGTACTTCGCGACGTCGTTGGCGATCGAGAACGTCGTGAGCGCGCCGCGGGTGATGAGCAGCTGCTTGCCGATCTCGACGATGTCGATGAGCTTGGTCGGGTCCGAGTCGAGGTCGACCATGTTGCCGGCCTCCTTCGCGGCCGAGGTGCCCGTGTTCATGGCGACGCCCACGTCCGCCGCAGCGAGGGCGGGGGCGTCGTTGGTGCCGTCACCAGTCATCGCGACGAGACGCCCACCGGCCTGCTCCTTGCGGATCAGCTCCAGCTTGTCCTCCGGCGTCGCCTCGGCCAGGAAGTCGTCGACCCCTGCCTCGGCAGCGATCGACTTCGCAGTCAACGCGTTGTCGCCGGTGACCATGACCGTCCGGATGCCCATCGACCGCAGCTGCGCGAACCGATCGGCCATCCCCTGCTTCACGACGTCCTTGAGGTGGACGACGCCCAGCACCGTGCTGGCCCCGTCCGTCCTGACGGCGACGACCAGTGGTGTGCCTCCGTCGTTCGAGATCGACTCGATCACCCCGGTCAGCTGCAGCGGGCATGGTCCCGCCGACCCAGCCGTGGATCGCCGAGCCGGCGCCCTTGCGGATCTGAGTGCCGTCCGCGAGATCGACCCCGGACATCCGGGTCTGGGCGGTGAACTCGATGAACTCCGCGCCACGGGGCAGATCCTGGTCGTCGGCGCCCTCGGCGAGCGCCAAGGTCACGATCGAGCGACCTTCAGGTGTCTGATCAGCGAGGCTCGACAGCCGAGCGGCATCACGCAGCTGACCTTCGGTGACGTCGCCGACCGGCACGAACCTGGCGGCCTGCCGATTTCCGTACGTGATGGTGCCGGTCTTGTCGAGCAGCAGCGTGCTGACGTCACCGGCCGCCTCGACCGCGCGTCCTGACATCGCCAGGACGTTGACCCGAACCAGACGGTCCATCCCGGCGATGCCGATGGCGCTGAGCAGCGCGCCGATCGTGGTCGGGATGAGGCACACGAGCAGCGCGACGAGGACGACGAGGTCTTGCGGGGCGCCCGCGTACTCGGCCATCGGCGACAACGTCGCGACCGCGAGGACGAACACGATCGTCAGGCTCACCAGCAGGATCGACAGCGCGATCTCGTTCGGCGTCCTGCGTCGTGACGTGCCCTCGACCAACGCGATCATCTTGTCGAGGAAGGTCTCACCAGGCGCCGACGTGATCTTGACCGTGATCTGGTCGGACAGCACCTTGGTGCCTCCGGTCACGGCGCTGCGGTCACCCCCAGCTTCCCGGATGACGGGGGCCGACTCACCGGTGATGGCCGACTCGTCGACCGTCGCGATCCCCACGACGACGTCGCCGTCGCCGGGGATCACCTCCCCTGCCGCCACTAGCACGAGGTCGCCCACCGTGAGCTGGGTCCCGGGTACCGAGGTCTCGGTGCCGTCGGCCTTCAGCAGACGGGCCACGGTGTCGGTGCGAGCTGCCCGCAGCGACGAGGCCTGTGCCTTGCCGCGACCTTCCGCGACAGCTTCAGCCAGGTTGCCGAAGATCACGGTCAGCCACAGCCAGATCGCCAACGAGATCGTGAACGTGCTGGGATCGGTGAAGACTGCGATAGTCGTCGCGACCGATCCGAGCCACACGATGAACATCACCGGGCTGCGCCACAGGTGGCGCGGGTCGAGCTTGAGCAGGGCTGCAGGCACCTGGGCCAGCATCTGCTTCAGGAGGAGTGAGAGCGTCATGACAGTGCCTCCGCGATGGGACCGAGGGCGAGGGCCGGGAAGAACGTGAGTCCTGTGATGAGCAGGATCACGCCGACAAGGAGGCCCCCGAAGAGAGGTGTGCTGGTGGGCAGCGTCCCGGCCGTCTCGGGCACCTTGGCCTGTTTGGCGAGGGAGCCGGCGAGCAGCAGGACGAGCACGATGGGGATGAACCGGCCGAGCAGCATCGCCAGGCCGAGGGTGATCTGGAAGAAGTCCGAGGTCACCGTGATGCCACCGAAGGCGCTGCCGTTGTTGTTGGCCGCCGAGGTGTACGCGTAGACGACCTCGGTGAAGCCGTGCCCGCCGGGATTGCCCATGGCATCGGGGGTGCTGTCCAGCGCGATGGCCGAACCGATCCCGACCAGGATGATCGCAGGGACGCTCAGCGTGTAGAGCGCGACGTACGTCATCTCCTTCGTGCCGATCTTCTTGCCGAGGAGCTCAGGCGTCCGACCGACCATCAGTCCGGCGACGAAGACGGCCAGGATGGCCATGATCAAGATGCCGTAGATGCCAGCTCCGACACCACCAGGAGCGATCTCACCCAGCATCATGTTGACCAACGGGACCGCGCCGCCAACAGGCGTCATGGAGTCGTGCGCCGAGTTGACCGCCCCCGTCGACGTACCGGTCGTGGCCACCGCGAACAACGCCGAGCCCCATTCACCGAATCGGGTCTCCTTGCCCTCCAGAGCGGCTCCTGCCGCCTGGGGCGGCCTGCGAGTGACCGCCCACCTCGGCCCACGTCGCGATGACGGTGGCCGTGGCGAAGATCAGGCCCATCGCGCCGAGGACCGTGAGTCCCTGGCGGCGGTTGCCGAGCATCGTGCCGAGCGTCCGGGTCAGCGCGACGGGGATGAGCAGGATCAGGAAGATCTCGAACAGGTTGGTGAAACCGTTGGGATTCTCGAACGGATGCGCCGAGTTGGCGTTGAAGAATCCGCCGCCGTTGGTGCCGAGCTCCTTGATCGCCTCTTGGCTGGCGACCGGCCCGCCGGTGATGACCTGGCTGTGGCCGGCCAGCGTGGTGACCGTGGTGTCGGTGAAGTTCTGCACCACCCCGTTGGCCAGCAGCACGAGAGCACCGACGAACGCGATCGGCAGCAGGATGCGGATCGTGCTGCGGGTCAGGTCGACCCAGAAGTTGCCGAGCTCGCCACTGCGCACCTTGACGAAGCCGCGGATCAGCGCAACGGCCACCGCGATGCCGACGGCAGCGGACAGGAAGTTCTGCACCGCGAGTCCACCCATCTGGGCTGCGAAGCCGAGCGTGGATTCTCCGCCGTACGACTGCCAGTTGGTGTTCGCGACGAACGAGATGGCGGTGTTGAACGCCATCCAGCCTGGCATCGCGGCCATGTCGCGGCTGAACGGCAGGTGGGACTGGCCGACCAGGATCGCGTACAGCAGCACGAGGCTCACGAGCGAGAACGCCAGCACGCTCAGGATGTATGCGCGTGGGCTCTGCGCGGCATCAGGGCTGACGCCGCCGAGCCGGTAGATCTGTCGCTCGACGCGCGAGTGATGCGAGGTCGTGAAGACCCGCGCCATGTAGTCACCCAGGGGCACGTAGACGAGGGCCAGGATGCCGACGAGCGTGACGATGGTGAGGAGGCCGCTCACGGTGTCGGACACTAGAAGCGCTCGGGGAAGATCAGGGCCGCGACCAGGTACGCGACCAGCGCGCACACCAGGGCGATCAGCAAACCGCTTTCAATACTCATGAGCGCCATTCAAGACCCGGATCTGAGCCGGATCGGCGATCTTGACAGCGTCTTAGCGCGTCTTGACGCGTTCTTAGCGCCCCATGGGTGACGTCAGCTGTGGGTCAGGCCTGGTCGCCATAGACCAGCGTCAGCGCGCCCTCGTCGATGACGTCGGACAGCATGCGCGCGAAGCCTTGCTCGTAGAGCTTGCCCGAAGCGCTCGTCCCACTCAGGGACGAGCAGCGGCAGCCGACCCGGGTGCTGGGTCACCTCGCCGAACATCAGCCCCTGCTCGGACTCGAAGAAGTCGAGTCGCACGAACGGACGCCGGATCGCCTTCGACAGGATCCGTGACGCCTCGATGATGGCCGGCAGGTCGCGGGGCATGTCGAGATCGGTGGCCTGTCCCACGAACGGACGGACGTTGAACAGCTCGGTGCCGTCGAGCAGGAACGTCCTGGTCCGCACCTGGGCGTCGGCAAAACGTCCCCAGTCCTCGGTGCGCATCTCGATGAATCCGGGCTCGCCGTAGAAGCAGAACACCTTGATGTCGTCGGGCGAGCCGGCAAGCCGTCGAGCCGGGTCAAGAACTCCTCGACGAAGTAGGTGGACGCGGCCTTGTGCTTGACTCGCAGCGCCGCCACGATCTCGTCAGGCGTGACGGTCGTGCGCGCCATCGAGTCGTAGAAACCGCCGTCCTGACGTATCAGTGGGTAGACCGCGATGCCGCCGCCGCCCGTTGTGCTCTTGACGACCGACCGCTCCGGCAGCCGTCCCACGGAATCTCCTCGGGCGTGGACCACTCCCGAAAACTCTCGGCACCCCGACTCCGTGGGCTGCGGCGAAGTCACGGGCATCGCTCTTGAGGTAGAGGTCGGTCACCGGCTCGATGAAACGGCGCTCGAGGCCGTCCGCCCGCCGGTAGTTGCGTTTGTGCCAGCGGGCCGCGTGCCGCAGCGACGGCGCGTTCCGGGCGGTGCGGGGATCGTCGACGACAGCGGTCGGCGGGGTGACGTCCCACTCCAGCACGGCGATCTGGTCGTCCAGCAACCGCTTGGTCTTGGGCAGCTGCTCGAGGGTCTGCTCGCGCGTCGCGATGTCGGCGCGCAGCTTCTTCATCTCCGCTTTCAGCGCGGCGACCTTCTCGTGCCGGTTCATCGTTCGGACCTCTTGACGTCAGCTTCCACCGGGAACAGCATTGTCGAGCGAGCCTCGTTCGACGAGCTCTTGCAGGATCTTGACGAGTGCGAGCGTGCAGGTCTCCCAGGACCCGGTCGGTGTCGTGGTCGACGAAGGCGATGGCGTCGGGGGCAGCATCGATGCGGACGACGGCGGGACCGTCGTCGCCGAGCACCCAGCCCACCTGGACGTACGGCGCGGGGATCGAGGCCCCCAGGCGGGACGAGGCCTCGGCGATGTCCTCGATCTGAGACATGTCACCTGCTCCGGACAGCGTGATGGTGCCCTCAGCGTCGATCGAGGCCGATCCTCCGGCCCGCATCTCGACCAGGGCGACTCGATCACGGAAGGTGTGCGCCACGAAGTCGGCCTCGGCCGTCGTGGCCGTGAACGGGATCTTGTGCGAGGCCACGAAACGTTCTGTCTCGACGGGGTCGTGCGTCACGTCACGAACGGCGTCGCGTCCACCCTGAAGCTCGACGGTGGCCGCCCAGATGCGCTGCCACGCACCGTTGGAGACCATCAGCGACGGCGTGCCCTTGGTCTTCTCGAATCCGTCGCGGGACTGGATGCGCTTGCCCAGCCGCACGCCGATCTCGGTCTGCAGAGCCCGACGGCGCACGACGAGGGCGTCGCGTTCGGTCTCCAGCGGAGTCGTCCGCGCGATCAGGTCGGCGCGCTCGGCGGCCAGGGCATCTCGCTCCCGCGTGATCCTGGCGACGTGGCGCCCGGGAACGAACCGGTCGAGCAACCGACTCGGCACACCAGCTGGGTTGAGCAAGGAAATCCGCCTCATCAGGGACCGGACTCACCAGTGAGTCTCGGAGTCGAAACAACCGCCTGAGCCTATCGGAAACCACGGGCTATTTCTCAGGACTCACACACGTGACACCCATCCTTCACCGAGCCAGCGGCCGCTGTTGGCCGGTCGGCCACAATGGACAGGTGACTTCTGGCCGGTTCGCCCCCTCGCCCTCTGGCGACCTGCACATCGGCAACCTTCGCACCGCCGTGCTGGCATGGCTGTGTGCGCGTCAGTCCGGTCGCGAGTTCGTCATCCGGGTCGAGGATCTCGACCGGGTCAAGGCAGGTTCGGAGCAGCGCCAGCTCGACGACCTCGCAGCGATCGGGCTCGACTGGGACGGCCCGGTCGTGCGGCAGTCCGACCGGGCCCGCTACTACGACGCGGCGCTCGCGTCGCTGGGCGGACGTGGGCTGCTGTACGAGTGCTACTGCACGCGCCGTGAGATCCTCGACGCCCCGTCGGCGCCACATGCCCCGCCGGGCGCCTACCCCGGCACCTGCCGCGACCTGTCCGAGCCTGAACGCGAGCAGCGACGCAGCACTCGGCCAGCGGCCCTGCGGCTCCGCAGCGACACCGACACGTTCACGGTCACAGACGTCCTGCACGGCTCGTTCGCCGGCGTCGTCGACGACTTCGTGCTGCGACGCGGTGACGGAGCCGTGGCGTACAACTTGGCGGTCGTCGTCGATGACGCCCAGCAGCAGATCGATCAGGTGGTCCGTGGCGACGACCTGCTGAGCTCTGCACCGCGTCAGGCCTACCTGGCGTCCTTGCTCGGCGCGGTTCCGCCGAGCTACGTGCACGTGCCCTTGGCGCTCAACGTCGACCGGCAGCGCCTCGCCAAGCGCGACGGGGCAGTGACCTTGCGAGAGCTGGATGGTCGGGCGTTCGGACTGATCTGCGAGTCACTCGGGCTGTCCGGACGGACGCCGCGCGAGCTGCTCGACGAGTTCGACGTCGGGCGCATCCCACGGGAGCCGTGGATCTTCGTTCCTTGAGATATTGACAAAGTTTGTGAGTCATCACTAACTTACTGTCCATGGTCACCGGAAAGCGCATGAAGGCAGAGGACCGCAAGGTCCTGATCCTGCAAGCCGCGATGGAGGAGTACGGACGCGCAGGCATGCACGCCACGTCCGTCGAGGTCATCGCCGAGCGTGCCGGGGTCTCGCAGCCCTACATCTTCCGACTCTTCGGGACCAAGACCGACCTGATCTGCGCCGCAATCGAGCAGCACACGACCGGGCTGCGTCAGGCGTTCCGTGAGGCCGTCGAGCAGCGTGACCCCGACCTCTCTCCCCTCCAGGCCATGGGCCTGGCCTACCTCGGCTTCATGGAGGCCGACGTCAACTCACTGCGCTGCCAGCTGCACACCTGGGCTGCGGCCTCCGATCCCGCGATTCGCGATGTCGCCCAGCGCACCTACCGCGAGATCTGGGAGGACGTCGCCGAGCTGAGCGGAGCGACCGACGACCAGGTCCGCAACTTCATGGCCCACGGGATGCTGCTGACCGTCGTCGGCGCCCTCGACCTGATCGACCTGATCGGTGACCCGACCGCCGTCCTCAAGGAGTTCTGATGTTCGCAGCCCTCGCCCGCCTCGCCAACAGCAGACCCAAGAGGGTCCTCGGCGTGACCGCCCTGTTCTTCGTCCTCGCCGGCATCGTCGGGGGGCCGGTCGCCGGCCTGCTCAACACCGACAACGACTCCTTCTCCGACACGAGCTCCGAGAGCGCTCAGGCCATTCGGCAGGTCGAGTCCGCGACCGGGCAGAAGGCCGCTCCCGACCTGATTGCGCTGATCGACACCGACAACACCGCCGCAATCGCTGCCGCGACCCGGGCACTGCGACAAGACGATGCCGTCGCCGTAGTCGTCGGTGGTCCCGAGGCCGGACCCCAGTTCGTCTCCAAGGACGGCTCGCAGACCTACCTCGCCGCGATCTACCGGGCTGACGCCGATGCCGACGCCACGACCGAGCACCTCCGGGCAGCGCTCGAACGGGTCGACGGGGTGCAGGTCGGCGGCTTCGGACCGGCGTACCAGGAGGTCAACGAACAGGTCGAGCACGATCTGCTGATCGCCGAGCTGATCGCCTTCCCGCTGCTGTTCGTCGTGTCGCTGTGGGTGTTCCGATCCGCTGTCGCGGCCCTGCTGCCGCTCCTAGTCGGCGGCCTGACGATCGTCACGTCGATGCTCGTGGTCAGGGGCGTCAACGAGGTCGTCGACATCTCGATCTTCGCCCTCAACCTGATCACCGGCCTGGGACTCGGTCTCGCGATCGACTACTCGCTGTTCCTGGTGTCGCGCTACCGCGAAGGCTCGAACGCGTCGGTCCAGAGCTGAGGCCATCCGCACGACCCTCGCGACCGCCGGGCGCACCGTGGCGTTCTCGGCCGTGACCGTCGCCTGTGCAGGACTGGCGCTCCTCGTCTTCCCGCTGCGCTTCCTGTACTCGATGGGGATCGGCGTGACGATCGTCGCGCTCGTCGCCGCCACGGTCTCGCTGATCGTCCTGCCGTCGGTGTTCGCGGTCCTGCAGCACCGGGTCAACGCGCTTCGCGCCGAAGCGGTGGCAGCGCGCACGTGCGGCCGAGGCAGCGCACGACTCGACGGGCTTCTGGTTCCGGCTCGCGAACTTCGTGATGCGGTTCCCCGTCGCGATCGCGCTGACCGGCACGGCGATCCTCCTGGCGTTCACGGCGCCCTTCCTCGGAGTCAAGTTCACCGGGGTCGATGCCGGCGTGCTCCCTGACGGCGCCACCGCCAAGACTGTCGACGAGACGCTGCGTGCGGAGTTCGTCGGAGCCGAGTCGTCACCGATCGTCGTGGCCGTGACGGGAGGACAGTCCGAGTCCGCCGAGCTCGGGGCCTACGCCGACCGGCTCGCCGAGCTGCCGGGAGCGGCGAACGTCTCCGAGCCCCGCTTCCTGGGCGACGAGACGTGGCAGGTCGACGTGGTGCCCTCGGCCACGACCCTCGACGAGCAGACCCTCGACCTGGTCGCCGACATCCGCGACGTCGACGCCCCGGGCTCCGTGCTGGTCGGTGGCGCGAGCGCCGAGCAGGTCGACCAGGTCGCCTCGATCGCAGCGAACATCCCCCTCGCGCTCGGCATCCTGGCGGTCCTGACGCTGGTCACGTTGTTCATGCTGACCGGTTCGGTCGTGCTGCCGATCAAGGCACTGATCATGAACGTGCTGACGATCGGCGCGACGTTCGGCATCCTCGTGCTGGTGTTCCAGGACGGCCGGTTCGAAGGTCTGCTGAACTACACGAGCCAAGGCGCCCTGGAGTCCTCGCAGCCGGTGTTCCTGTTCGCGGTCGTGTTCGGTCTGTCGACCGACTACGCGGTGTTCCTGCTGACCCCGGATCAAGGAGGCCCGCGACCATGGCGCCGGTGAACGTGAGGCCGTGGCGCTCGGGCTGCAACGCACGGGTCGCATCGTCACCGCCGCAGCGTTGCTGTTCGCGATCGCCCTCGGCTCGTTCGCTACGTCGCAGATCATCTTCATCAAGGAGCTGGGCGTCGGCACCGCCATCGCCGTCCTGATCGACGCGACGATCGTCCGTGCACTGCTCGTGCCGTCGCTCATGGCACTGCTCGGCAAGGCCAACTGGTGGGCGCCGGCACCCTTGCGCCGGTTCCACGACCGCTTCGGCCTCAGCGAGACCGATGCCCGCCCCACCCCCGAAGCGGTGCGCTAGCGGGTCAGGACTGCAGGTAGGCGATGACGGCCTTGACCCGCCGGTTCGACGAGTCGTCGTCCGGGTCGAGATCGAGCTTCATGAAGATGTTGCTGGTGTGCTTGCTGATGGCCTTCTCGGTCACGAAGAGGGCAGCGGCTATCGCCACGTTCGACCGGCCCTGAGCCATGAGCCCCAGCACCTCTCGCTCACGGTCGGTCAACCGGCTGACCGGGCTGTCGGTCGGCGCCCGGGCGATCAGCGCCGAGACGACCTCTGGGTCGAGCACCGTGCCACCACCGGCCACGGTCCGCACCGCGTCGACGAACGTCGCGACATCGGCCACCCGGTCCTTCAGCAGATAGCCGACCGCACCGTCACCGCTGCTCAACAGCTCGCGCGCGTACAGCTGCTCGACGTACTGCGACAGCACCAGCACCGGCATTCCGGGACGTTCTGCACGAGCGGCGATCGCGGCCCGCAGCCCCTCGTCGGTGAAGGTGGGCGGCATCCTGACGTCCACGACCGCGATGTCGGGCTCGTGCGTCCGCATCGCCTCGGCCAGCTTGACCGCATCGTCGACGGCGGCGACGACCTCGAAGTCGTAGGCCTCCAGCAGCCGGGTCAGGCCATCCCGGAGGAGGGCGAGATCTTCGGCGATGACAACGCGCACGGAACCTCCAGGACGACCACGGTCGGTCCCCCGACGGGACTGACGACGTCCATCGTGCCGTCAAATGCCGCCAGACGTCGAACCACCCCTGCAAGTCCCGATCCCGGCGTCCGTCGATGCACCGCCCACGCCGTCGTCCTCGACGACGAGCCGCAGTCGCGCACCGTCGTGCGACACGTCGATCGATGCCCTCGACGCAGACGCATGCTTGCCGATGTTGGCCAGCAGCTCGCTCGTCGCGAAGTAGACCGCCGACTCGACCGGCGCCGGCGGACGCCCGGCAGCACGATCGTCACCGAGACCGGCAACGACATGTCGAGCGCGAGGGCCTGGATCGCCCCGGCCAGACCACGGTCGGCCAGCACCGGCGGGTGGATCCCGCGGACGACTGACCGCAGGTCGCCGAGAGCCGAGGTCGTGACGGTCCGGGCCTCCGCGAGGAGCCTGGCCGCCGCCTCAGGATCCTTCGCGAGGGCAGCTCTCGGCCAGGCCGAGGTTCATGCCCAGCGCGACGAGCCGCGCCTGCGCGCCGTCGTGCAGATCGCGCTCGATCCGACGCAGCTCGGCCGCCGAGTGGTCGATCGTCTCCGCACGAGAGGCCGAGACCTCAGCGACTCGCCGTTCCAGCGTGCCACGCGACGGCGACAGCAGGGCACGATCGAGCTGAGCGCACCACTTGACGAACACCGGCTCGAGCCACCACCACAGTCCGAACGCGACGACCATCCAGACCCACTCGAGGAACGACTCGGCCTGGGTGTCGACGGTGAAGAAGCCGTACTGCACGTCGAAGGTGCCCGCAGGCGTGACGGCGAACAGGAACGGATAGATCGCGTACCAGACCACCGCGAGCCCCAGACCGAAGGCGATCCACGACAGCGCCCAGCGGATGCAGACCGTCATGTACGTCCACAAGAAGTCCCGCCATCTCGCCGGATCGGCTGCCCAGCCTTCAGCAGGCTCCACGGACTGTTTCCTCGGCGGGGCAGGTACGGGTTCTCGATCTTCGTGCCGAGCACCCAGCCCGACAACATCCGGTGCAGGTTCGTGAGCTGCTGGTTGATCGGGACGAGCACCAGCAGCAGGACCAGCCCCACGCCGACGATCGCGACGCTCAACGACGTCGTCAGCGCGACCAACATCGCCAGGGCGGGCACCGCCAGCACGACGTACACGATCGCGATGCCGGTCGAACGACACACGACGTCTGAGCCCCGCGAAGAACGACTCCCCCGGGGCGGGCGACGTGAGGCTGACGGTCGTGGTCATGAAGGAGGCCTTTCGAGACGGTGGGTTGCTCCCTCGATCCTGCCCCATCCAGCGCGGACGAACAGTGGGCCTGGACCCACTTCCGATCCGGGGTCTGACCCATCGTGCCGAGTCGTCGCATTCACGAGGCTGGAGGTCACCTCACACCTCAACATCTTTGGAAGGGATCATCATGTCTCGCAGAACTCCCACCGTCCGGGTGGCGCGTTGGAGCGCTCTCCACCCGTCGGCGCGCCATCGGCTTGTGGGTCACGTTCGTGATCACCGCGATCGCCCTCATGGCGACGGTGCAGGGCAAGCAGGTCAGCGACGAAGACTTCCGCATCGGCCAGTCCGGCCAGGCCGCCGCGATGATCGATGCCGCCGACCTGACCGCGAGCCCCACCGAGTCCGTCCTCATCACGGCCCCGGAGGGCACCCTCGACGTCGCCCGCGCCGAGACCGTCGCCGGCCAGGTCGCCGAGCTGAGCGCCGACGTCAAGGGCGTCGCCGGCGTCGGGCCTCCGATCGTCTCCGACAAGCGCGACGCGGTGCTCGTCCCGATCACGATGACCGGCGATGCCGACGAGGCCGCCGACCACGTCGACGGGCTGATCGCCACAACCGCGAAGACCCAGAAGCAGCATCCGGGAGCTGGTGATCCAGCAGGCCGGTGCCGCGTCGCTCGACGCCGGGATCAACGACAAGGTCGGCGAGGACCTCGCCTCGGCCGAGATGCTGAGCCTGCCGATCACGTTCGGCATCCTGTTGATCGCCTTCGGCGCCTTCGTGGCGGCGGGTATCCCGGTGATCCTGGCGATCACGTCAGTCATCACGGCCCTCGGCTTCTACGCCCCCATCTCGCTGCTGGTCCCCGACGCCGGCACCGTCGCGAACGTCGTGCTGCTGATCGGCATGGCAGTCGGTGTCGACTACTCGCTGTTCTACCTCAAGCGCGAACGCGAGGAACGTGCTCGCGGGCGATCCACGATCGATGCGATCGAGATCGCCGCAGCCACGTCAGGACGTGCTGTCGTGGTGTCCGGCTTTGCCGTGATGGTCGCGATGTCGGGCTTGTTCTTGTCAGGTGAGGCCGTCTTCAACGCGCTGGCCACCGGCTCGATCCTCGTCGTGCTCGTGGCCGTGATCGGCTCGCTCACGGTCCTGCCTGCCATGCTCGCGAAGCTCGGCCGGTTCGTCGACCGTCCCCGCATCCCCTTGCTCTGGCGGCTCAACCGTCGCATCGGCACCGGGGGCATCAGCGGTCGGCTGATCCGACCGGTCATCCGCAAGCCTCTCGTCTCGGCGGCGATCGCCGGCGGCGCGCTGGTGGCACTCGCGATCCCGGCACTCGGGATGGCGACCCAGCAGTCGACCGTCGACACGCTGCCTCAGGACATCCCGGCTGTCCAGGCCTTCCAGCGGGCTCAGCAGAGCTTCCCGTCAGAACGTCCCACGATCGACGTCGTGCTGAACTCGGACGATCCGTCTGCGGCCGCTTCGGCGCTGCAGCAGGTCGAGTCGGCCTCGGTCGAGGCTGGCATCGCGCTCGCGAGTGGTGAACGACCTGAGGTCTCGGACGACGGTCGGACCTCCGTGCTGACCTTGCACGCGGCCCACACCGAGGGCGACGAGCGCAACGCTGAGGCCATCGCGGAGCTTGCGTGACACGATCGTCCCGCGGGCCGTGGCCGATCTTGACGCCACCACGGCGGTCGGCGGCTCGATTGCCGAGACGTACGACTACGACCACCAGTCGTCCCGCCTGCCCCTCGTCATCGGGTTCGTCCTCGGACTGACCTTGCTGATGATGATCTGGACGTTCCGCAACCTGACCCTCGCGCTGATGACGACAGCCCTGAACCTGCTGTCGGTCGGGGCGGCGTTCGGCGTCCTGACCCTGGTGTTCCAGAACTCGTGGGCTGACGAAGCGCTCAACTACACCTCGTCGGGCTTCGTGGTCGACTGGATCCCGCTGTTCTGCTTCGTGGTGCTGATCGGCCTCTCGATGGACTACCACGTGTTCGTGATGAGCCGGGTGCGCGAGGGACTGCGCAAGGGCCTGCCGTTCGAGCGGGCCGTCGAGTTCGGCATCCGCGAGACGGCGAGCGTCGTGACCAGCGCAGCGGCGGTCATGGTGTCGGTGTTCGCGGTGTTCGCGACGCTCGACATGCTGGAGATGAAGCAGATGGGCATCGGCCTGTCGGTCGCGATCCTGCTGGACGCCACATTGGTCCGGCTCGTGCTGCTGCCCTCGCTGCTCCTGCTGTTCAAGGGACGGTTGCAGAACCTCGGCAACGTCAAGAGCGTCGAGGACGACTACGCCCCCGAGCTGGTTCCCGCCTGACCCAGCAGGGCTGGCCGGGACGCAAGAATCGGGTTTTGTCCGCAGATTCGCGGACAAAACCCGATTCTTGTGTCGGCTGACGGACTAGATCAGACCCTTGGCGGTCAGCCACTCCTTGGCGAGAACGGCCGGGGCGACCTTGTCGTCGCCCTGGTTCTTGGTGTTCAGGTCGAGCAGGTCCTGCGTCGTCAACGCTGCCGAGACCGCGTCAAGAGTGTCTTCGACCTTGTCGGACGCCTTCTTGTCGTTGATCAGCGGAATAACCTGCTGCGCGGCGATCAGGTTCTGCGGATCTTCCAGCGTGACGAGCTTGTTGGCCAGGATCGACGGCGTCGTGGAGTAGATGTCAGCGACGTCGATGTCACCGTCGAGCAGCGACTTCAGCGTCTTGGGTCCGCCGCCATCGCTGATCGGGACGAACTTGATGCCGGTGATGCCGTAGATCTTTTCGAGTCCCGGGATCCCGTAGGCCCGGTCCTTGAACTCAGGATTGGCACCGAGCGACAGATCCTTGACGTTCTTCAGATCGGCGATCGTCTTGAGGTTGTTCTCGGCTGCGAACTCCGGCGTGACGTTGAGCGAGTCCTTGTCCTCCGCAGGCGAGGCATCCAGCACTTCGAGCTCGTCGGGCAGTGCATCGTCGAGCGCCTCCTCGATATCGGCCGGCGAGGTAGCCGTGGCCTTCGGGTCGAAGTACGACAACAGGTTGCCCGAGTACTCCGGCAGCAGGTCGATCTCGCCGTTCTCGAGCGCCGGGATGTAGACCTCGCGAGCGCCGATGTTGAGCTTCTTGCTGACCTTGACACCCTTGGCCTCAAGGGCCTGGGCGTAGATCTCGGCGATGATCTCGTTCTCGGGAAAGGCCGCCGAGCCGATCGTGATGGTGTCGCTGGCCGACTTCGCCGAGTCATCTGATGTCGGATCGCCGCCGCACGCTGCCAGCGAGAGACCCAACGTCACGGCCGCGAGGGCGGTGGTGAGCTTGGTGATGGACATACTTCTCCTTGGTTGTGCGTTCCTTGGTGGGGGTGTGGTCATGCTGAGACACGAACGGGAGCAGGTCGGTTGCGCAGCGCGAGCCGCTGGAGGAGGGCGAAAAGTCCGTCGAGAATGAGTGCGAGCACGATGACGATGACAGATCCGGCCGCCATCTGTGCGTAGTCGCGCACGGCCAGACCGTCGATGAGATATCGACCGAGACCGCCCGGACCCGGGATGAAAGCGGCGACGGTGGCCGTCGCCACGACCTGCAGGGTCGCCGAACGGAAGCCGCCGATGAGCAGCGGCAAAGCCAGCGGCACCTCGACCTTGGTCAGGATCTGCCACTCGGTCATCCCCATGGCGCGGGCCGCGTCGATCGTCTGTCGGTCGACCGACTCCAGCCCCGGCATAGGCCCCGGCCAACAACGGCGGTATCGCCAGCAGGACGAGGGTGAAGATCGCCGCCTTGATTCCGATTCCGGTGAAAAGCGAGGCATACGTCAGCACGCCCAACGTCGGCAGGGCGCGCAATGCCCCCGCTGACGACGGCCAGACACCCGAAGACGTCCGGTGTGACCGATCCACAGGCCAATCGGGATCGCGATCGCCCCGGCAATCAGGATCGTCAAGGCGGTGTAGTCGAGGTGCTGGACGAGGCGGTGGGGCACACCGTCCTCCCCGGACCAGTTGGCCGAGTCCGCGAGCCAGTCGACCGTGTCGCTCGCGACGCTCATGTCTTCGCCCCCCGGAGCCGGGGCAGGTGACGAGTACCAGTCCGTGAGGTCATCGACCACGGCATCAGTAGCCGTCCCGCAAGCACCAGCAGCCCGTCCAAGACCAACGCCAGACCGACGATCCCGATAACCCCGATGACGATCTCTTCGGTGTTGTCGGTGCGATAGCCCTCGGTAAACAGTGAACCGAGGTTGTTGACGCCGATCAGGGCTCCGACGCTGACCAGGCTCACCGTGCTGACTGCGACAACACGCAGACCAGCGAGGAGCACGGGGCCCGCAAGTGGCAGCCAACCAGGAATGCCCGGCCGACCGAGGCATAACCGGTCGCCGTGGCCGCATCGAGCACCGCCGGGGACACCGACTCGAATGCATCAGCCGCAGACCGCACCATGATCGCCACCGCGTAGAGCGTCAGCGCGATCACGACATTGACTGGGTCAAGGATTCCGGTGCCGATGATGCTGGGCAGGATCACGAACAACGCGAGCGACGGGATCGTGTAGAGAATGCCCGAGATCGACAACAACACCCCGCGGATCCGCGGATGCCGGTTGGCGTACCAGCCGATCGGCACCGCGATGACGAATCCGAGCACGATCGGCACCGCGCTCAGCCACAAGTGGCTGAGCAGCAGGTCGTAGACCTTGTCGGAGTTGTTGTTGAACCAGGTCATCCGTCGAGGACTCCCGTGGCCTTGCCGGTCGCATCGACGACGATGCGGACGCCATCACGTTCTTCGACTCGCAGCTTGCGGTGCCCCTTGTCAAGCCCGACGAAGCTGCGGACGAAGTCGTCTGCGGGGGCCGCCAGGATCTCTGCCGGCGAGCCGACCTGGGCGACCTCGCCACCCTTCTTGAGGATCACGACCTGATCGCCCAGGAGGAAGGCTTCGTCGATGTCATGGGTCACGAAGACGATGGTCTTGTCGAGCTCACGCTGCAGCCTCAGCAGCTCGGTCTGCAGCTCTTCGCGCACGATCGGGTCGACTGCTCCGAACGGTTCGTCCATCAGCAAGATGTTGGGATCGGACACCAGGCCCCGGGCCACCCCGACACGCTGCTGCTGGCCGCCGGACAGCTGGCTCGGGTACTTCGTCGCGAGCGAGGGGTCGAGGCCCACGGTCTCCAGCACCGCGTAGGAACGATCGCGCGCCTCTTTGCGGTCGACGCCATTGAGGCGAAGCACGGTCGCGACGTTGTCGATGACCTTGCGATGTGGCAGCAGCCCGGCGTGCTGCATGACGTAGCCGATGCTGCGACGCAGCTCGACCTTGTTGCGGGTCGCGATGTCGACGTCGTCGATCAGCACCTGCCCGTGGGTGGGATCGACCATGCGGTTGACCATCCGCAGCAGGGTGGTCTTGCCGCAGCCGGAGGATCCGACGAACACGGTCGTCGTCCGGGACGGCAGCTGAAGGCTGAAGTCCCCGACTGCCTCGGTCCCGTCGGCGAACGTCTTGCCGATGGAGCGGTACTCGATCATGCGGTCCTCCGCGCTCGGCACCCAGGCACCGGGACAGTAGGTAGGCAAGGAACAGGGTCAGCCCAGTCTGGCCTGATCACCGGTGCGGGGCAATCGGAACCGACCAAGTCACAGCGACGACGTGACGATCTCGGCCACCTGCTGCTCGACCCCGGTACCACCTGCAACGACAGGCAGTCCGGCAGCACGCCAGGCGTGGATGCCGCCGACGATGTCGCTGGCCGGCAGGCCCAGCGAGACGAGAGAAGACGCGGCGAGCGACGAGGTGTATCCCTCCGTGCAGACAACGATCCACTCCTGTCGTGGCGTGGCCAGGGGCAGGCTGGCCCCTGACGATGGGTGAAGACGCCACTCCAGATGATTGCGCTCGACTATGACAGAACCAGGAATCTCCCCGTCCGTCTCACGTTGCCAGGCCGGCCGGATGTCGACGATCAGGGCGCCGGAGCGGACCCGGTCGGCGGCTTCGTGAGGTGCCAGCCGGGTGATTCCCGAGCGCGCCGCGTCGAGCAAGTCGTCGACCGAGCCGAACGTCGCGCTCACGAAGCCGCCCGCAGTTCGGGCGCCGGCGCTTCTGGGTCGTCGGTCCACATCGAGGCGAGCTTGGTCAGCTGGTGGCCTTCGACGTCGTAGTAGTTCATCAGCGACAACGGCGGCGAGTAGGCGTGCACGCTGACGGCCGTCTCCTCACGGACGTTGCGAACGTCGTGCACGTAGTGCTCGCCGAACACGACCGAGTCGCCTTGCGACCTGGCGGTGTCGGTCAGCACCTCGACACCGGGCGTCCAGACGGCTTCGCTGAGCTCGCCGCTGACCACCGTGAAGGCCCCCGAGGAACCTCCGTGGTCGTGGAGCTGCGTGCCTTGCTCGGTCGTCCAGCTGATCAACCAGATGTCGACCTGGTCGTCACACAGCAGTCGCACGTGCCAACGGCTCTCCTCGTCTGCGTGAACCTCATAGAGGCCCGCGCGAACGTCGTCAGCGACCGAGCTCGTCAAGGCGACGAGATCGGCCAGCGACAGGGGCGCGACGGTGGGACGGCGAACGGTCATGAGTCCATGGAACGCCTGCGCTCCGTGCCATTCCGGGCGGTTTCACGATCTGGGACGCTCAGCTGTTCTGTCCTTGCATGGGCTACGGCAGTGGGACGACGCCGAAAGCCGACCCCCCTTTTGGCGTCCGAAACAGGGGTGCGTTAGAGTTGCTCTCGCAGTCAAGCGCACATGGCCCCGTGGCGCAGTTGGTTAGCGCGCCGCCCTGTCACGGCGGAGGTCGCCGGTTCGAGTCCGGTCGGGGTCGCCATGCGAAGCACAAGACCCGCTCTCTTCTGAGAGCGGGTCTTGTGTCATTCACCTGGGCTTTTGCCCGCGAGGCGACGGGCCGTGACGAGTGCCACACGCGATCGGCAGCTTCGACGGGATGATGTCCGCAGCCAAACTAGTTGAACATTGCATGACTTCTGTTGCAATCGACTCACCGTTCATCCTGGCCGACGACACTCTCGACACGCTGTTCCGCGAGGCCCGCACTGCCAACACGTTCAGCGACACCCCGGTGTCGGCCGAACAGGTCCGGGAGGTCTTCGAGCTGGTCAAGTTCGGCCCGACCATGATGAACATCCAGCCCCTGCGACTGCTGCTCGTCGAGCAGGGCGAAGGACGCGAGCGCCTCGGTGCTCACATGGCCGAGGGCAACTTGGCCAAGACGCTGACCGCTCCGTTGGTTGCTGTCGTCGCCGCTGACGTCGACTTCCACACCCGCATGCCCGAGCACTTCCCCCACAAGCCCGACGCTGGCGACATGTTCGCCGCCGACGCCGACTCACGGGCGCAGATCGCGCGCTACAACGCCGCCCTGCAGACCGGCTACTTCATCGTCGGCATCCGGGCAGCAGGCCTGGCTGCTGGCCCCATGGGCGGATTCGACGCGGCCGGCATCGACGAGGAGTTCTTCGGCGGAACCACCTGGCGCACGCAAGCCGTCATCAACATCGGTCACCCCGGCGAGAACCCGTGGTTCGACCGCCTGCCCCGCATCTCGGCCGACGACGCCGTCAAGGTCGTCTGACTCCCCCGCGCCACGCGGTCCTCCGGGGCCGCGTGGCACCCTGAGATCATGGCCGATCTCACTGCCCGACTGAACGACATCCTGCCCTCTGTCATCGACGACCTCGAAGGCTTGATCCGCATACCGTCGGTGTGGGCGCAGCCCGAGCACCACGACGATGTCCGCCGCTCCGCGACCGAGGTCGAACGCCTGCTGCGCGAGGCCGGGTTCGCCAGCACCCGCATCGTCGAAGCCGGCGGCGCACCCGCCGTCATCGCGCATCATCCCGCCCCGCCCGGCGCCCCCACGGTGCTGCTGTACGCCCACCATGACGTCCAGCCCACCGGAGATCCGGCGCAGTGGACCTCACCGCCGTTCGAGCCCACCCGCCGCGGTGACCGCCTGTACGCCCGGGGCGCCGCCGACGACAAGGCCGGTCTCGCCGCTCACCTCGCGGCGTTCCGCGCCCACGACGGCAACCCGCCGGTCGGCGTGACGGTGTTCGTCGAGGGCGAGGAAGAGTCCGGGTCTCCGAGCCTCGTGGCCCTGCTCGAGCAGTACCGCGACGAGCTGACCGCCGACGCCATCGTCATCGCCGACTCAGCCAACTGGGCCATCGGCGTGCCAGCGTTGACGGTCACGCTGCGCGGCATGGTCGACTGCGTCGTGACAGTTCGGACGCTCGGCCATGCCGTGCACTCCGGCATCTGGGGAGGTGTCGTCCCCGACGCCCTCACGACCTTGTGCCAGCTGCTCGCGACGATGCACGACGCCGACGGCTCCGTCGCGATCGAAGGTCTGCACCGCGGCACCGCCGCAGAGCTCGACTACCCGGAAGACCGGTTCCGCGCCGAGTCGTCCGTGCTGCCCGGTGTCGAGCAGATCGGTCGCGGCTCGATCGTCCAGCGGCTGTGGGCCGAGCCCGCCGTGAGCGTCCTGGCGATCGACTCTCCATCTGTTGCCGAAGCGTCCAACACGCTCGCAGCGTCCGCACGAGCCAAGATCGGCATGCGCGTGGCACCTGGTGGGGACGCGACCGCGCATCTCGATGCGCTCGCCGCGCACCTGGAGGCCCATGCCCCGTTCGGTGCACATGTCGAGGTCGAGCGCGGCGAGACCGGTGAACCGTTCACGGTCAACGCCGACGGACCGGCGTACGACGCAGCCCGCTCGGCGTTCCGTGACGCCTGGGACGGGACCGAGCCGGTCGACATGGGCATGGGCGGGTCGATCCCGTTCATCGCCGAGTTCGCTCGGATCTTCCCGGAGGCTGCGGTGCTGGTGACGGGCGTCGAGGACCCCGACACCCGCGCTCACGGCATCGACGAGGGCCTGCACCTGGGCGAGTTCGCCAAGGTGTGCCTCGCCGAGACGCTGCTGCTCCAGCGACTGGCGGACACGGTTCGTTGACCGCCGAGGCCATGCGATAAGGTGAGTTCGCTCGCTTGCGAGCGTGGCCAGGTAAGCTCAGTTGGTACGAGCATCCGCCTGAAAAGCGGAGGGTCGCCGGTTCGACCCCGGCCCTGGCCACAGCAGAAAATGAAAAGCCCCGCGTTCTTTGCGGGGCTTTTCATTTTCTGCTCTGACCTGGGTCAGCGGGCGAGACGGTGGCGCCTGGGGGTCCCCCTGCTCAGAGCGAAGCGGAGAGCTTGGGGCTTCGACCCCGGCCTCGGGGACCGATGCGGAACCGGCGCCTGGGGGTCCCCCCTGCTCAGAGCGAAGCGGAGAGCTTGGGGGGTTCGACCCCGGCCTCGAGGCCCGATGCGGGACCGGCGCCTAGGCTTGTCTCATGGACCTCGGACTCACAGATCGCGTCTACATCCTCACCGGCGCTTCGGGCGGGCTCGGTCTCGCGACGGCCCGCGAGCTCGTCGCCGATGGCGCGAAGGTCGTGATCTCGTCGCGGAGCCAGGAGTCGATCGACCGGGCGACCGCCGGCTGGGACCGCAGGCGATCGGTATCGCGGTCAACAACGCCGACGCCACTGCGCCGGCTCAGCTGATCGCCGCAGCCCAGACGACGTTCGGCCGCATCGACGGCGCGCTCATCAGCGTCGGCGGCCCTCCCGCAGGCCCGATCCTCGACCGCACCGAGGACGAGTGGCGCACATCCTTCGAGTCGGTGTTCCTCGGCGCGATGCGGCTCGCGACCCAGATCGCTGCCGAGCTGGGTGAGGGCGGCTCGATCGCGTTCGTCCTGTCGACGTCGGCGAAGTCTCCTGTTCCTGGCCTCGGCATCTCGAACGGCCTGCGTCCGGGGCTGGCGATGGCGGCCAAGAACCTGGCCGACGGCTCGGGCCTCAGGGCATCCGCGTCAACGGCCTGTTGCCCGGCCGGGTGTCGACCGACCGGGTGCAGTCGCTCGATGCGCTGACCGGTGACGCCGAAGCCGCTCGCGCCCTGCACGAGCGCTCGATCCCCTTGCGCCGCTACGGTCAGCCCGAGGAGTTCGGCCGGGCGGCGGCATTCGTGCTGTCGCCGGCCGCCAGCTTCGTGAACGGTGTCATGCTGCCGGTCGACGGCGGACTGTCACGGGCCCTGTAACCCTGCCGGGACGTGGCGGCCTCGGACCGCCAAGGGCCTGGGCCCGGTGAGACACCGGACCCAGGCCCTCATGACTGGCTGAGCTGTCAGGCGTTGGCCGCCACGGGCGCCGAGTCGGGCGTGTAGTAGCGACCCTTGGTCGCTACTGTCATCGCGATGTGGATGATCGGTCCGACGAACATGGCGATGAAGGAGGCGTAGTACGTCGGGTAGACCTCGAGGATCCCGAGCGCGCCGATCGCCACCGCGACGCCCAGCGAGACGAGCCCGCACGGATTCCACTCGCGCACCTCGCCCTCGCGGAACTCGATGTTCTCCTTGCGTCCGAGTCCGAGCCAGCGCCGGCACACGAAGTAGTCGGCCAGGAGGATCAGCACCCAGGTGTTGGTGAGGACACCCGTGATGGCCAAGAACGTGCCGAGGTGGTTGATGACGTTCGTCGCGTAGAAGATGACGCCGAACAGCCAGATCGCGAACATCCACCACGGGCGACCCGGGCGGAACCGCGAGACGGCATCGACGCCACTGGACAGGGCGATCGAGCCGCCGTAGAGGTTCATGACATTGATGCGGATCTGCGTGATGACCACGAAGACGACACCCGCGAAGCCCATCAGGTGGACGAACACGAAGCCGGGGTCCTGCGCCTTCTCGGCGCCGAACTCGCCAATCAGCGTGGAGCCCAGCATGGCTCCGAGGAAGATGATCGTGAACATGGGGACGAGCTCGAGGAACATGATCGTGCCGGTGCCGCGGTAGCGGATGTTGCGGCTGGCGAACCGGCCGTAGTCAGTCGCCATGAGGCCCTGGAAGATCATCTGGCCGTTGGCGAAGCTCATGGCGGTCATCAGGGCGGCTCCACCGGACAGGCCGGTCGCCTCCCACATGCCCGGACCAGCGATGTCGTGCTTGTCGTTGAGCGACAGCAGCGCCCAGACCATCAGGCCGACGAAGATCGGAAAGCCCCACGTCTGCAGCGCCGACATCGCGTACATCCCGCGCCAGACGAAGGCAATCGTCACCAGGCCGATGACGGCGAAGATGGCGATACCGGTCAGCGAGCCGATCGGGATGTCGAAGTAGTACGCGAGGGCGTGCGACACGATCGTGCCCTCGAACAGGAAGTAGTAGATGAAGTTCAGCGCGTAGATGAACGAGGCGATCGCCGCGCCGCGACTGCCGAAGCCGAGGCCTCGGGAGATGAGTCCCTGCGAGAGTCCCTCACGGCTGGTCATCCGCATCGTGAGCGCGCCGATGACGATTGCGCCGATGAAGAATCGCTGATCGGGATCAGCATCTTGGGCCAGCCGACCAAGAAGGTCTGCTGGGCGCCGAACGAGAAGAAGAACATCGCGGTGGCGTTGCCGAGCAGCACGAGGCTGATGGCGGGGATGGGCCAGCGCCGGTCGTCGGGGACGCGCTCGACGGAATAGCTCTCGATCTGCTCGTCGAGCGAGGCCTCCGGTCCTCGGAAGGCTGAACGTAGGGACATGTGGGTCTCTCCTTGGGTGAACGGTCGCGTCGGGGTGCAGCAGGACGTCAGGCGGTAGGGGTGGCCCAGCGCGGGTCGAGGGGGGTGTCGAGGTCGACACCGAGGTCGTGCAGCAAGGCACGCGTCGTGGCTCGGGCCTGCTCGACGGCACGCGCCGAGAAGGCGGAGAGCTCGTCAGCCTCCGGTGTCGCGACGGCCCACTCGGCTTCGAGCGCGTCGAAGGCGGCGCGGATCGTTGCGGCGCGGTGCGTGAAGTCGCGGGCGCTCGGGTCCTTGGCGGCGTCCAGCAGCAGGTGCCACAGCCACCAGTCCGAGGCGGGATCATGCTGGGGCTGGGTGTGCGCACGCGGGTCCGCAGGTCCGGACGGTATCGGCAGGACGGTGCTCGGTGGCAGCTCGGCACCGACGTGGACCGGCAGGTAGACCCCGGTGCACGGGGTGACGGGCGACCACCAGATCGTCACCGGACGGCTGGGGTCCGGGTGCAGCCTCGACGACTATCGAGGCTGCGGTGTTGCCCCACGTGAACCCCGACGGGTGTTCGTGCATGCACAGGGTGTGGAAGTCGGGGCGCGATGCGTCGAAGCTCGGCCCGCCGAGGAACGAGTCCTCAAGGTGATCGCGCAGGACGCCTTTCGCATCGGCGAGGGTGACGCCACCGCGCTCGGCTGCATCGGTGAGCAGCTGGTGCGATCGGCGCCGCCGGATGTGTGACACCTGCAACGGCGTCTGCGGATCGGTGAAGGCATCGGCGACGTCGAGCTCGCCGGCAGCTGCGTTCCAGCCGCCGGACCGCAGCGCCAGGTCGAGCAGACCATCGCTCGTCAGGTCGGCGTCGCGCCGTGTAGAGATCTCGTTGCTGACGGACTCGACGCCCGTGGTGAGGCGGCGAGCGGCCCACTCGCGGCCGATCGTCTCGAGCACCCAGGCCTCCTGGGGGTCCGCGATGATGAAGGAGTTGTCGTACGAGCCGTCGGCGTGGGACGTCCCGAACATCGCCGATCCCCACTGACCGTGCTGCTCCAGCAGAGTCGTGATGACGTCGAGGGCGGCGCGGGCCGAGTCGCCGCGCTCGAGGCCCAGCCGCACCAGCTCCATGCCCAGGAGGCCGGGCTCTGGGCCGTCGCCCTCCTTCTCGGCCGCCACGGACGCTGCCCACGGCCGGGTGAAGATCGCCTCGTTGCCGATCGCGACACGATGCTCGTTGACGCCGATCTCATATCCCCAGCACCAGAACGGCGCCGATCCGATGTGCGCGAAGGCGGGAGCGTCGTCGATCGTCAGGTAGGCGAGCTGCAGCGGCTCGCCAGCCGGACGGGCCGGCTCGCTGCGCAAGGGCTGGGTCTCACCGGCGGGTCGATCACTGTTCTTGCCGAACAGCACCGATCCGGACGCCGTGGCGTCGGGCAGCGCGACGAACGTGTCGCAGCTCCAAGGACGATGGACGGTCATGGGTGGGCTCCGGTCTGTGTCGGTAGATGGGCGGCGATGGCTCGGGCGGTAGCCCGCTCCAGCAGGGTCCGGGTGAGGACGGGATCGGTGGCGCAGGAAGGGTCGAAACGGTCGAGGGCGACGACCGACAGGAAGGGATGATCGGCCGAGGCAGGGAGGCGGTTGCTGCCGACGATCGCGATGGTCGGAACACCCAGGCGGGCCGCCATCGCCGCCACGGCGACGGGCGCCTTGCCCCGCAGGCTCTGCTCGTCGAGGCAGCCCTCACCAGTGATGACCAGGGATGCCCCGCGGATGACGGACTCCGCGTCGAGCAGCTCGAGGAAGACGTCGCCACCCGACCGGATCCGGCCACCGAGCACCGCACCGGCCCAGGCCAGCCCACCTGCGGCACCCGAACCGGCCAGCCCGCTGGTGCCCTCGCGGTCGACCTGCGGCTCCACGATCGCGGCGAATCGCTCCAAGGCCTGCGACATCAGACCCACGGTGTAGTCGTCGGCGCCCTTCTGACGAGCGAACATCTCGGCTGAGCCGTCCGGGCCGACCATCGGTGTGTCGACGTCACAGGCCAAGGTCAGGCTCAGGCCGGCGATGACGTCGGCAGCCGCAGAGACGTCGACCGTGGCGCAGGCGCGCAGGCCGTCCAGACCCTCGCCTACCGGTTCGCCTCGGGCGTCGAGCATGACGGCACCGAGCGCCCGCAGCAGTCCGGACCCGCCGTCGGTCGTCGCGCTGCCCCCGAGGGCCAACGTGATGTCGGTGAAGCCGCGATCGGCCAGCTTGCGCAGCACGACACCCACTCCGCGCGTCGACGCGTCGGCTGCCTGCGCGACAGTCGGGCGTCGAGCGCCGAGACCGCAGATCGAGGCGACCTCGATGATCGCGTGGCGGTCGTTCACCGCGACCTGGGCGCCGATGGGCACTCCGGCCACGTCGGTCGTGGGCAGCACCATCTCTGCCCAGCCTCGCGACAGGGCCGTCGCAACGCTGCCGTCGCCACCGTCGGCGATGGGCAGACTGTCCGCGACGACCGCGCTGGCGCTGGCCTGGACCGCTGCCAGCATCGACTCGACGGCTCGGGGCCGACACCGTGCCCTTGAACTTGTCGGGGGCCAGCACGACCCTCGCTCGTGTCTCCGCCTCGCTCAACGTGTCCTCCATCACTTAGATTGTTCGTCAAGTTATCACGACAACCAACCAACTTGTCCACCCGAGCGTCCGATAAGGTGAGTCCCATCGCCGACCAGGGACTGAAGGACAGCCACCATGCCGATTCATCTCGCCACCCAATCTGTCGGCGATGCGTTGATCGACTCGCTGCGTGAGCGCATCCTCACCGAGGACATCAAGGCCGGCGTGCCGGTCACCGAGGCCTCCGTGGCGGGCGACTACGCGGTCGCTCGACAGACCGCCAAGGCCGCAATCGAACGACTCGTCGGCGAAGGCCTGCTCGAGCGCACGGCACATCGCAGCGCGCGAGTTCCCGTCCTCGAGGCCGCACAGATCCACGACCTGTACTTCGCTCGCGGCGTCATCGAGTCTCGCTGCTACGAGATCCTGGCCGAAGGTGGAGGCGTGTCAGCTGCCGCGGCTCTGCCCACTCAGCCTTCGCAGCCACAGCCCTCGGCGATGACGTCACCGCCATCGTCGACGCGGACGTGGCCTTTCACCGCGCCTTGGTCGCCAGCCTCGACAGCCCTCGTCTCGCCCGCGCGCACGAGCTCGTCATCAACGAGATGCGGTTGTGCCTGGCCCAGGTGCAGAGCCACCACCTGCTCGATGCCACCGAGATCCGTGCCGAGCACGAGAGCATCCTCGACGCGATCCGTCGCGGCGACCCGGTCGACGCGAAACGGGCCGGCCTGTTCCACCTGTCCCACGCAGAGTCCAAGCTGCTCGAGCACCTCGCGCGTCACTGAGCTTACAGCGCAGGCGCAGGCACCAAGAGCCACTGCCGCGGCGTCACACCTCCTGGTGGATCGGCTCGCGCGGCTGCTCCGCCTCTCGACGAGACTCGCCCGGATGCCAACCTGGCGGCATGAAGACATAGCCGATCTTGTCTCGCCAGCGGCGGGCCGCCCGCACGTCACGCGCCAGCGAGACGAACGGGCCGTACTGCAGCTTCAGCACGTTGTAGGTGCCGACCGGCACGGTGAGCCCATAGGTGGGACGGTGCAGCTCTTCTTGGAACGTGCCGAACATCCGGTCCCAGATGATGAAGATGCCGGCATAGTTCTTGTCGAGGTACTCCGGATCGCTGCCGTGGTGCACGCGGTGGTGCGAGGGCGTGTTGAAGATCAGCTCGATGGGGCGCCAAAGCTTGCCGACACGCTCGGTGTGCTGGAAGAACTGGAAGATCAGGTTGAAGCCGAATGCGACGTAGAGCATCCACGGCGCGAAGCCCAGCAGCGGGAAGGGCGCCCAGAAGATCGCCTCGGCCCATGGGTTCCACTTCTGTCGCAGCGCGGTCGAGAAGTTGAAGTACTCGCTGGAGTGATGCGCCTGGTGCGCGGCCCAGCCGATCCGGACGCGGTGGACGAACCGGTGCTGCAGGTAGAAGGCCAGGTCGAGACCGAGGATCAGCAGCGCCCATGACCACCAGGTGTCGGTCGGGAGATGCCACGGGGCGAGGTAGACGCTGATCGCGACGAACAGCACGAGTGTCGTGACCTTGAAGACGGCGCTCGAGACGAGCGACCCGACGCCCATGATGAGGCTCGTGCGGGCGTCCTTCTTCTCGTAGCCGCGCATGCCGGTGTCGGACTCGAGCCACTTGAACGCCGCGATCTCCAGCAGCAGGGTCAGCACGAAGAACGGGGCGGCCGCAATGGTCGGATTCTTCAACAGCTCCAGCGTCTCCACAGTGCCTCCTGATATGACTCGCGAGTAAGTTAACACAGAGTCATATAGGACGGCTAGACTTCCGTCGTGGTCAGAACCAATGCCGGCACCAAGGGTGTCCCCCGGATGGATCGTGAGACGCAGATCCTGTCGATTGCGTCCGAGCAGTTCGGCACCCACGGGTTCGCCGCAACCTCGGTAGAGGCCGTCGCCAAGCTCGCTGGCATCTCCAAACCCCTGATCTACAACTACTTCGGGTCCAAGGACGGACTATACGAAGCCTGCCTCGACCGGGGCGGCGCGTTGCTCGCCGACGAGATCGAACGAATCGCGCGCGGCGATGCCGTCGGGCTCGACCGCGGCATGCAGACGCTGGCCGGACTCTTCAACCTGCTCGAGCCCCAGCGCTACCTGTGGCGCCTGTTCTTCGATCCTTCGGCCCCCCAGACGGGGCGCGTGTCCGAGGTGACGACGCTGTACGTCGACCGCATCGGCAAGCTCGCCGACGAAGGCGTCTCCGAGCTGATGAACCTGGCTGGCAACCACGACGGCTCGACATCTCGGCCATGACCGCGGTGTGGCTCGGCATCGTCGACTCCGTCATGGACTGGTGGATCGCCCACCCCGACCAGACCGCCGAGCAGATGACCGAACGCTGCACCCGCCTCGTCGTAGCGCTCTTCGGCGGCCTCCCCACATGAGGCACCGGCTGACCGGCCAGACCATCGTGCTGACGGGGGCATCGAGCGGCATCGGCGCCGAGGCAGCCCGCCTGCTCACCCGGCGCGGCGCCGCAGTGTGCCTCCTGGCCAGGCGCGAGGACGAGCTCGCCGAGGCAGCCGATGACATCTCTCGCAGCGGCGGAGCTGCTCACGTCTACGCCGTCGACCTCACGGACCCGGACGGCGCCTCGCTCGTCATCGACCGCCTCCTCACCGATCACGAGCGCATCGATGCCGTCGTCAACAACGCTGCACGTTCGATCCGCCGCCCCATCGCCGACTCGGTCGACCGGATGCATGACTACGAGCGCACCATGGCCATCAACTACTTCGGCGCCGTGCGGCTGACGCTGGGGCTGCTACCTCGATTCCTCGAGCAGGGTCGAGGTCATGTCGTGATGTCGTCGAGCATGTCGACCCAGATCCCGATCCCGCTCTTCTCGGCCTACCTCGCGAGCAAGGCGGCCCTTGAGTCGTTCACCCGCTCGCTGGTCGCCGAGCAGGGAGCGGCCGGGATCTCCGCGACCACGATCCACTTCCCGATGGTCCGCACCGACATGTCTGGCCAGACGGCGATCTACCAGGCCATGCCGATGATGAGCCCCGACAAGGCCGCGCGATGGATCGAGAAGGCAATTGTCGACAAACCGACAAGGATATCCAGCCTCCACGGCACCGCGGCCGAGATCGCGATGGCCACGACCCCCGGCATCGTCACGGCTGGCCTTCGTCCGGTCTTCACCCACATGGACCGCATCCTGACACGTAGATCACGACCCACCGATATTTAGTTTGTGTGCCAATGATTGGTATACTCACTACATGGCCAAGAATCCCTTAGCGCTCGAAGAACAGGTCTGCTTTGCCCTGGCCGTCGCCTCTCGCGAGGTCGTCTCGTCCTACAAGTCGGTGCTCGAGCCGCTGGGCCTGACCCACCCGCAGTACCTCGTGATGCTCGCCCTCTGGCAGCACGCCGAGGCACCGGAGGAGAAGGTGCTGTCCGTCAAGGACCTCAGCGCCCTGCTGCACCTCGACCCAGGAACCCTGTCTCCCCTGCTCAAGCGGCTCGAGTCGGCAGGACTCGTGACGCGTCGCCGCTCCGACGTTGACGAGCGCGCCCTGGCAGTGACCGTCACTCCTGCGGGACGAGAGCTTCGTTCGCGCGCCCTCTCGGTGCCGACCACGATGCTGGCCCGCCTCGGCATGTCAGAAGACGATCTCACCGCCACCAACCACGTCCTCCACAGCATCATCGATGCCGCTCACGAAAGCGCGACCCCATGACGACCAAGAGCAATGACCGGACGCCCGCCGAACAGCTCGTTGCGCTGAGCAAGGTGCAGCGCCGCGTCGCCTCGATCGGCTTCTTCGCCGTCGCGATCCACGGCGTCCTCGGATTGATCGTGGTCGCCGAGGTCGTCATGGGAGAAGGACGCAGCTCCCGACGCCGCACTGCTGCTCGTGATGTCGGGGGTGTTCGCGATCCTCACCTACGTCGTGATCCGGCTGATCCTGGGCGCCAAGGTCTGGTCGCCCTGGAGCCCGCTCTCACTGATCCCGACGATCATCGGCATCTTCTGGGTCTTCTGACCCCCGGCCACTGCCTTCGGCGGATTGGCCTTCAGCGCAGCCTCGCGCACGGCCGTCGCAACCCGCTGGTGCACGTCGTGGTGGAAGACGCTCGGGATGATGTAGTTCGCGTTGAGCTCGTCGGCCGACACCGAGTCAGCCACCGCCTCGGCCGCAGCGAGCAGCGCCTCGGCCGGGATGCCGCGCGACTGAGCATCCAGCAGACCCCGGAAGATGCCCGGGAACGCCAGGACGTTGTTGATCTGGTTGGGGTAGTCCGAACGCCCCGTGGCGACCACGGCCGCATGACGGCGGGCGATAGCCGGATCGATCTCGGGCGTCGGGTTGGCGAGCGCGAACACGATCGCGCCGTCAGCCATCCCCTCGACATCGTCGGCCGAGATCAGGTTGGGAGCGCTGACTCCGATGAACACGTCGGCACCCGGAAGCGCCTCGTGCAGCGTGCCCTCATGGCCATCGGCGTTCGTGTTCTCCGCGATCCAGGTCAGGTGCTCGTTGAGGCCTTCGCGGCCGACGTGGACGACGCCGTCGACGTCGCAGACCACGACGTGCACGGCACCGGCCTGCAGCAGCATCTTCAGCACCGCGGTTCCGGCCGCACCGGCACCGGCCAGAACGATGCGAGCCTCTGACAGCTCCTTGCCGACCACCTTGAGCGCATTGCGGAGCGCAGCGAGGACGACGATCGCCGTGCCGTGCTGGTCGTCGTGGAACACCGGGATGTCGAGCCGTTCACGCAACCGCGCCTCGACCTCGAAGCAACGAGGTGCGGAGATGTCCTCGAGATTGATGCCCGCGAAACCGGGGGCGATCGCAGCAACCGTCTCCACGATCTGGTCGACGTCCTGCGTGTCGAGCACGATGGGCCAGGCGTCGACGTCGGCGAAGTTCTTGAACAGTGCAGCCTTGCCCTCCATGACCGGCAGCGCCGCGTACGGGCCGATGTTGCCGAGGCCGAGGACGGCCGATCCGTCGCTGACGACTGCGACGCTGTTGCGCTTGACCGTCAGACGACGTGCGTCTTCCTTGTCGGCGACGATCGCCTCACAGATGCGGGCGACGCCGGGCGTGTAGATCATCGAGAGGTCGTCGCGGTTGCGCAGGGGGTGCTTCGTCGCGGTCTCGATGACACCTCCGAGGTGCATCAGGAAGGTACGGTCCGAGACCTTCTTGACCGACACGTCACCCACGGCCTTGAGCGCTTCGACGATCCGACCAGCATGATCGGTGTCGGACGCCGCGCACGTCACGTCGATACGCAGGTGGTCGGCGCCCGAGGCTGCGACGTCGAGAGCGGTCACGATGCCGCCGGCCTGCTCGACGGTCGTGGTCAGGTCGCTGACCGCTGAACCGCCTGACGGCACCTCGAGGCGGATGGTGATCGAGTAGGAAATGCTGGGGGCGACAGAATGCTTCACCCGTCCAGCATAAACCTGAGGAAAACCTCATCTTTGGTCGGTACCGATGCCTGCAACAGCAGGTAGAGTCGGGTGAGAGCCACATCACCCCGTGGCACCATCGATGGATCGGCCCACCAACGCTGCTCCGCCAACCTCGACGAGAGAGCACCACCGTGACTACTCACAGCGCACCACTGAACCCGTCTCCCTTCGGCAGCCGTCATGAGCAAGTCGTCTTCTGTCACGACGAAGCCTCCGGCCTGAAGGCCATCATCGCGATCTACTCCACTGCACTGGGCCCAGCCCTCGGCGGCACACGCTTCTATCCGTACGCCTCTGAGGCCGATGCCCTGACCGACGTCCTCGCGCTGTCGCAGGGCATGGCCTACAAGAACGCGCTCGCCGGACTCGATCTCGGCGGCGGCAAGGCCGTCATCATCGGCGATCCCAGCACCCTCAAGAGCGAGGCCCTGCTGCGGGCCTACGGACGGTTCGTGCAGTCGCTCAACGGTCGCTACTTCACGGCCTGTGACGTCGGCACGTTCTCGACCGACATGGACCTCATCGCCCGTGAGTGCGAGTACGTCACCGGCCGGACGGTCGAGCACGGCGGCGCCGGCGACTCATCTGTCCTCACCGCGTTCGGCGTCTACCAGGGGATGCGGGCCAGCGCCCAGCACCTGTGGTCGTCGACGTCGCTGAGCGGCAAACGGGTCGGGGTCGCCGGAGTCGGCAAGGTCGGCAAGCACCTGGTCGGTCACCTCGTCGCCGAGGGAGCGCAAGTCGTCGTCACCGATCCGTACGAGCCGGCGGTCGCGGCCCTGCGGTCGTCGTACCCCGACATCACGGTGGTCGCAGACACCGAGGCGCTGATCCGCGAACCGCTCGACATCTATGCTCCGTGCGCCCTCGGCGGCGCGCTGAACGACGACTCGATCGAGGCGCTGACGGCGACGATCGTGTGCGGTGCGGCCAACAACCAGCTGGCCCACGACGGCATCGAGAAGCGGCTGCAAGAACGAGGCATCACATATGCGCCTGACTACTGCGTCAACTCCGGCGGTGTCATCCAGGTCGCCGACGAGCTCGAAGGCTTCGACTTCGACCGCGCCAAGCTGCGGGCAGCGAAGATCTACGACACGACTCTCGGCGTGCTCGAGCATGCCCGAGCCGAGGGCGTCGCCCCGTCGATCGCGGCCGACCGCATGGCGGAACAGCGCATGCGCGAAGTAGGCCGACTGCGCCAGGTCTACCTGCCCCGCTGACCAAAGCTCGACCCATGGTCACCCTCAAGGTGACCATGGGCCGAGCCAAGCGAAGGCTAGGCGTCCGGGCGTTGCCGGGAGCGACGAAGTCGCTCAGCCCTCTCGGTCGAGGTCGCGATACTGCTCTGGAATCGGTTCGCCCGACTCACCATGGAGTTCGCGCTGCAACGTGTTGAAGTCAGTATCTGGTGTCCGATACTTCAAGTCGCGCGCAACTTTGGTCTGTTTGGCTTTCGCACGGCCGCGCCCCATAGGTGCCGACCCCCTCGCAGAGAAATAGTCAGTATGTCGTAACTCCTAGCCTACCGAAGAGTCACAACAAACCCACCATCGACCCCCGTGCGGGGGCAAAAGATTCTGCTCAGGCCGAATGAGTGCCCTGCAACGTCACAGTTCCGCCGTCTCCGTGGACTCCTGCGTCGGCCACGTCACCGGCGATCCAGGCGTCGACACCGTGCTCGGCGAGCAACGCGAGCGCAGCATCTGCGGCGTCGGGAGCGACCAGTGCGACCATGCCGACGCCCATGTTGAGAGCCAGGTCGAGATCAGCCTGCGAGACGCCACCCACGGCTCCTACGAGACCGAAGACGGGCTGCGGCGTCCAGGTCGACCGGTCGATGCGGACCGACACCGATGCCGGCACGACCCGTTCGAGGTTGGCTGCCAGGCCGCCGCCGGTGATGTGCGACATCGCGTGGACCTCGACACGCTTGGCGAGGTCGAGGCACGGCAACGTGTACAGCCGAGTGGGGGTCAGCAGCTCTTCGCCGAGGGTGCGGCCGAACTCGGGCACCTCGCGGTCGAGCTTCCCAGCTGGCCTTCGTGAAGAAGACGTGCCGCACGAGCGAGTAGCCGTTGGAGTGCAGTCCGCTGGACGCCATCGCGATCACGACGTCGCCAGGACGCACGAGATCGGCACCCAGCAGCGCGTCGGCCTCGACGACACCTGTCGTCGAGCCGGCGATGTCGTACTCGTCGATGCCCAGCAGTCCCGGGTGCTCGGCAGTCTCGCCGCCGAGCAGTGCGGTGCCGGACTCGGCGCAGGCCTGCGCAATGCCCTGACGATGTCGGCGATGCGCTCGGGGACGACCTTGCCGCAAGCGATGTAGTCGGTCATGAACAGCGGCTCGGCGCCGCAGACGACCAGGTCGTCGACCAGCATGCCGACGAGGTCGAAGCCGATCGTGTCGTGCTTGTCCATGCGTTGAGCGATCTGCACCTTGGTGCCCACGCCGTCAGCCGAGGTCGCGAGGTAGGGCTTGGTGTACGACTTGAGCGCCGTCGCGTCGAACAGCCCGGCGAATCCGCCGATGCCGCCGACGACCTCGGGGCGGCGGGCCTTGTCGACCCATTCCTTCATGAGCTCGACCGCGCGGTCGCCTTCCTGGATGGAGACACCAGCGGCAGCGTACGACGTCATTCAGAGCACCTCGAGGGGAAGTTGGTCCTGGGCTTCGAGGAGGTGCTTGCCGATCAAGTCGTCCTCGGGCAGGGCTACGGGATAGATGCCGTCGAAGCACGCCCGGCACAGGTTGTCGTTGGGGATGTTGGTCGCCTCGACGAGCTTGTCGAGCGAGATGTAGGCCAGCGAGTCAGCACCGATCGAACGGCAGATCTCGTCGACCGAGATGCCGTTGGCGATGAGCTCGGCGCGCGAGGCGAAGTCGATGCCGTAGAAGCAGGGCCACTTGACCGGCGGCGACGAGATACGGACGTGGACCTCGGCGGCGCCGAACTCGCGCAGCATCCGCACCAGCGCACGCTGCGTGTTGCCGCGCACGATCGAGTCGTCGACGACCACGAGACGCTTGCCAGCGATGACGTCACGCAGCGGGTTGAGCTTGAGCCGGATGCCGAGCTGGCGCAACGTCTGCGAGGGCTGGATGAACGTGCGTCCGACATAGGAGTTCTTGACGAGACCGTGGCCGAACGGGATGCCGGACTCTTCGGCGTAACCGATCGCCGCCGGGGTGCCCGACTCGGGGACCGGGATGACCAGGTCGGCGTCGACGGGGTACTCCTGAGCCAGCTTGCGGCCGATCTCGGCACGCACCGAGAAGACTCGCTGGTCGGCGATCGTCGTGTCGGGGCGGGCGAGGTAGACGTACTCGAAGACGCAGCCCTTCGGCTCGGCCTTCGCGAAGCGTTCGGTGCGCAAGCCGTTCTCGTCGATCGCGATGAACTCGCCGGGCTCGATCTCGCGGATGTACGAGGCACCGACGATGTCGAGGGCTGCGGTCTCGCTGGCGACGACCCAGCCCCGTTCGAGACGGCCCAGCACCAGCGGGCGGATGCCTTGCGGATCACGTGCGGCGTAGAGGGTGTTCTCGTCCATGAAGACCAGCGAGAACGCTCCCCGCAGCTTCCGGCAGCACCTCGAGTGCAGCCTCCTCGACCGAGCGGTCGGGGTAGGAGGCGAGCAACGACGCCATGACGGCGGTGTCGGAGGTGGCGGTCTCGCCCTTGCCGGAGTCACGGCCCGACTCTTGGTCGCGCGCCGTGAGCTCGTCGGTGAGATCGGCGGTGTTGGTCAGATTGCCGTTGTGCGCCAGCGCGACCGATCCCGTCGAGGTGGGCCGGAACGTCGGCTGCGCGTTGTGCCAGACGCTGGAGCCCGTCGTGGAGTAGCGGGTGTGACCGATCGCGATCTCACCGGTCAGCGAGTCGAGCGTGGCTTCGTCGAAGACTTGGGAGACAAGTCCCATGTCTTTGTAGACGAGGATCTGTCGGCCGTTGCTGACGGCGATTCCGGCTGACTCCTGGCCGCGATGCTGCAGCGCATAGAGACCGAAGTAGGTCAGCTTGGCGACTTCTTCACCGGGCGCCCAGACACCGAACACGCCACAGGCGTCTTGGGGTCCAGCGTCCTGGGGATCGATTTCGTGGGTGAGGCGTCCATCTCCGCGGGGCACGACTCAAGTGTAGAGGCCGACCTCGTCCAGCACCCAATCCCACGGCAATCGGGGCGAATCGGCCGCTCAGCCTGGCCAGACGACGGGGAACAGCGGATGGTCCAGCTCGGCCCCGTCGGGCAGCTCATCGACCAGCCCGTCGAACTCCGGCGACGTGCGCCAACGCCGCGGTGCGTGACGGGCCTCGTCGGACAGGTAGCGCAGCGACAGCACCCGGCGTCGTCCAGCGAACGGAAATCCGGGAGCACCGTGGACCGTCAGGAAGTCGAAGAAGATCGCGTCTCCGGGCGCCGGCTCGTAGCGCCGGATGTCGAAGGCGTCGCGGCCTGCCTCGATGTCGGGCATCTCGACCAGCGACCCTTCGGGGAACCACTTGGCCTCACCGTCGAGGAACGTGCGCGGCATGAGCCAAGGACCTCGGTGGGTGCCTGCGACCAGCTCGAGGCAGCCTGCCTCTGGCACGGGATCGACCGGAATCCACGCGCTCACGCCGCGGCCCTCGACGTTGTAGTACGGCTGGTCTTGGTGCCACGGCGTGCGCTGAGCCGTGCCGCCCTCCTTGACCAGGACATGGTCGTGGAACAACCGGACCCGCGGGCTCTGGAGCAGCTCTGCGGCGACCTGCCCGGCCGCCGAGTGCAGCGCCAGGTCACCGATCGCCGGGACGTCCTGCCAACGCCTGAAGTCCTCGATGAAAGAACCCGGATCGTCCGCTCCGCTCGCGACCTGAGCCAACGGACCCGGCGCGTCGAGGACGACCTCGATCGCTTCGCGCGCCCACTCGATCTCGTCCGGGTCGAGCAGGCCGCGCACCACGACGACACCGTCACGCTGGTAGGCCTCGACGAGGCCGGGATCCACGAGAGTCATGCTGGCAGGGTAGACCAGCGGCTGCTTGTATCGCCTCGTATTCAGGTCGAGCTGGTCACCGAAACAAGCTGCAGTCCACATCTGCGCTCACACAGGCAGCCAAGTGCAGCGCGCGGTTGAGTTGGTCAGCGCTAGAAGCGACGAACGACCTCGAAGCCTGGTCCCAACTCATTTTGAAGTTCCGCCAAAAGCGGCCCGCCCTCTGAGAGCAGTCGGCCCATGTCGGCGTACGCAGAGCGTTGATAGTCAGGGGCGTCCTGCAATTCTGACCACCGAACCTGCCATGCAATCAGCCGATTTCGCAGGTCAAGCGAGATGAGCGGCCAATCATCAGGAACCAGCCCTTCAGGACCCCACAACGGCAATCTCACGCTGTGCTCAGGCATGAACCTGATCCGCTGAAGTGACCCACGCTCGGGCATCGCACTCCTTCTTGAGTTACCGATGGGCGTCCTCGAGGGATTCAATCGAGATCCCCCTACGAACCTGGGTTCGGGCCTTCTGCCACGTCACGAGACAACCCAAGCAATCCAAGGTCGAAGACAACCTAGGTCTGCATCTCGCTCGCTGACAAGGACTCTTCAGATCACGACAGTGGACGATCACACCCCGTGGCTGACATTTCCTCCGGATTCGTGGTGCTGTCTGCGAATTCGAACCACTGCCGATCAGGCAATTTGTCTAATTCGGAACGCTTCCAGGCAAATGAATTGGTGCGGCTAGTGCCTGCCGTGAATGCTGTTTCTACTTGGAAGAGCAGATCGTCTTCCGCCGACACCTGGAGAACTTCCGGGTCGTCCAGTCGTCCGACGTTGATGACATGTGTCGAAGTCCCAGGAGCAGCCCCGGCGCTGCTGGCTCCTTGCCAAACAGGAGAATTGACTATCTTCGTGCCCACATACGGATTGACGATCAGTCCAGAAAACCGTTCGTCGGGACAGAGCGCGATCGCGATTTCTACCTGCTGCCCGTCTCGGCGAATAGCGATGTCGGAGGCTATGGGGTCTGCAGGGACCGCCATGCAAGCAGAAGTCGCAGCGCAACTCACCCACACCACCCCCAACACCCACAGGTTCTTTCTCATGAGCAGGTTCACGCAGGTTGCTCCCTCAGCGACTGTCTGTCACCTTGCCAGGAATCGCGGGTCATGTGCCGGCAGTGGTCAACAAGATCTGAAAGCTGTTGTCGCCGCAGGGAGAAGTCATCCCTCCGTTCGGCAAGATGAGGACCAGCCTCATTTGAGGTTGCGACACCTTGCCGGGACCGGTCTGATGAGTCCATGACATCGGACACCATCACGGTCGAACGCACCATCGCGGCACCACCGGCACAGATCTTCGCCTTGCTGGCCGATGCCGCCAAGCACAGCGAGTTCGACGGATCGGGCACGGTGCGCGGCACCCGGCAGGAGTCGCGGCCGCTGAGCCTCGGCACGACGTTCGGCATGTCGATGCACCGCGGAGTTGGCTACCGGACATCGAACGAGGTCGTCGAGTTCGTGCCGGAACGCCAGATCGCGTGGCAGACCTCGGGTCTGCGCGGTCTGATCGGTGGACGGATCTGGCGCTACGCCGCGAGCCGACCGACGGCGGAACCGTCGTGAAGGAGACCTGGGACATCAGCCGCGACAAGCAGAGGTTCCTGCTCAAGCGCAGCAAGATGCCAGCCCAGGCCAAGGTGAGCATGCGGCGCACTCTCGACCGGATCGCCGAACAGCTCGAAGCCTGAGCACCCCTGGCCGGTGACCTCGCCAGCCTCTAGGGTGATGTGATCCACATCACCTGAGGGGCCTCCATGAGCATGACGATCCCGCCGGCGACCTATCTACCGGACTTCCTCGCCGCACGTGCCGCCGAACGACCAGACGCCCCGTGCTGGATCTTCGGTAACCAGACGTGGACGTGGGCGGAGGCCTACGAGAGCACGCGCCAGGCCGCCGGAGCCCTCCAGGCTGACGGCGTCCGGCGCGGTGATCGGATCGCGGTCCTCGACAAGAACAACCCTGCCGTCCTGCAGCTGCTGCTCGGCGGATGCCACCTCGGAGTGGCGACGACGGTCGTCAACTGGCGACTCGCCGGCGACGAGCTCGACTACGTCATCAACGACTGCGGTGCCACGATCGTGTTCGTCGGCCACGGCTCCTGCAGCAGTACGACAACGTCCGCGAACGGCTCGAGCACGTCCAGAAGGTCGTCATCGTCGGCGGCGAACGCGACGGCTCGCCGACTGGCTGGCCGAAGCGGAGCCACTCGACCGCCAGCCCGACGTGTCTCCCGAAGACATCTGCGTCGTGATGTACAGCTCCGGCACGACCGGACGCCCCAAAGGCGTCCAGCTCAGCCAGCACGCGATGGTCGAGCACAGCGTCAACGGCCTCGGCGAGACCACGTACGCCGATGGCGACATGCTCCTCGTCGCGATGCCGATGTTCCACGTCGGCGGCACCTCGTACGCCCTGCTCGGTCCCGTCGTCGGCGTGCCCGGCTACATCGTTCCCGAGGTCGACGGCGCGCTGCTGGCTGGCGGGATGATGGCCGGCTGCACGCACGTCTTCCTCGTCCCGGCCGTCGTGGCAGCCTTGATCGCGGCTGGCCCGCAGGTCATGGGGCTGTTCAGCCAGCTGAAGGCCTTCGGCTACGGGGCCGCCCCGATGCCGGCCCCCGTCCTACGGGCAGCCCTCGAGGCGTGGCCCGACACCGAGTTCCAGCAGGTCTACGGCATGACCGAGTTCGGCGGCGTCATCACGGTGCTGACCGACGAGGACCACCGCGACGAGAGCCATCCCGAACGTCTCGTCTCGGCCGGCCGACCCGTCAAGAACGCCGAGATGCGGATCGTCGACCCGATCACGCTGCTCGAGGTTCCCGGCGGCACGTCCGGCGAGGTGTGGTTCCGCACGCCCCAGGCGACCGCGGGCTACCTCGGCAAGCCCGATGCGACGGCCGAGCTCATCACGGCCGACGGCTGGGTGCGCACCGGAGACCTCGGCCGGGTCGACGAGGACGGCTTCTTGTTCATCGAGGACCGGATGAAGGACATGATCATCACCGGCGGCGAGAACGTCTACTCCCCCGAGGTCGAACGCGTGCTCGCCGAGCACCCTGCCGTCGCCGAGATCGCGATCATCGGCATCCCCGACGACAGGTGGGGTGAGGCGATCAAGGCCGTCGTGGCCTTCCGGCCCGAGCAGCACGCGAGCTCCCGACGAGCTGATCGCCTTCGCCCGCGAACGACTCGCGCACTACAAGGTGCCGTCGTCGATCGACGTCGTCGAGGCGCTGCCGCGCAACCCGTCCGGAAAGATCCTCAAACGAGATCTCCGCAAGCCCTACTGGGGCGACTCCGGCCGTCAGATCTGACGTTTGCGCTCTGCTCCCGGGCAAGGTCGTGGCCCCGATCATCCAGGGAGGGACCGGGACCACGATGTCGCCGAGCATATCCCTGTGCGGCAACCGATGCACGCATGCCGTGACAGGACCCCCTGACACGACGTACGCTCATGCCCATGCGCCTGGTGCCTTCCCCCGCCACGCGGCTCACGATCGCCGGTCTTCTGACTGGTCTGGCCGCGTCGCTCATGCTGACCTCTCCCGCCACTGCTGCGACGCCCAAGGCGCCCGGCAACTTCACCGGCCACGGCTTCGACGCGTGCGTCGCGCCGAGCCAGTCGGTCATGGACACGTGGAACCTGCAGTCGCCCTTCAGTGCGATCGGGATCTACATCTCGGGCAACTCCCGGTACTGCGGCGACAAGTACCAGCCCCACCTGAGCAAGTCGTGGGTCTCCAAGAACGCCGCCAACGGCTGGCGGTTCATCCCCATCCACGTGGGCCGGCAGTCCCCCTGCTTCAAGAACAACCCGAACAGCCGGGTCCAGAAGAAGCACATGTCGACCAACGTCACGACAGCACGTCGACAGGCCCGCAGCGAGGCGCGCGAGACCATCGCGGCGCTGAAGAAGTACGGCTTCGGTGCCGGGAGCGTCTCGTACCTCGACATCGAGTGGTACGCCCGGACATCGAAGTGTGACCGGATCGTGCTGGAGTTCGCCGATGCCTGGACCGAGTACCTGCACGCCAAGGGCTACAAGTCCGGCCTGTACTCCAGCGGCTCGGCGGCCATCAAGCTCGTCGACGAGGCACGTGCGGCCAAGCGCAAGGGATTCACGCTCCCCGACCACATGTGGATCGCGTGGGTCAACAAGGTCGCCGACACCGACGGCGGGCCCTATCTGTCCGACGCGGGATGGACCAACCACCAGCGGATCCACCAGTACCACAACGGCGTCGACGTCACGTACGGCAAGAAGACCGTCAACATCGACAAGAACTACCTCGACGTCGGCAAGGGATCGGTCGCGGCCAAGCAGACCCTGCGGTGCGGGGTCAAGATGACGTTCACGTCCTATCCCCAGCTTCAGCTGGGCAGCCAAGGACCGGAGGTGGCCGCACTCGAGTGCCTGCTGCGGGGCCAGGGCCTGCTGAAGGCAGTCGACACCACGTTCGGCAAGGGCACCGAACGTGCCCTCGACGCCTACCGCGCCAGCAAGGGATGGCCCGCGACCGGCCGGACGACACCAGCCACCTGGACTGCCCTGCTCGCGCACGGTGGGACGCCGCGCGTGCTCAAGGAAGGCTCAGTCGGCCAGTCGGTGTGGCGGCTCCAGCGCGCGCTGATCGCTGCCGGACTGCGCCCACGCATGTCGGGGGTCTACGACGACAAGACCGTCAAGGCGGTCAAGGCCTACCGCAAGGCTCGCAAGCTGCCGGCGTACCCCACGACGGAGTCGAAGATGTGGGCCGCTGAAGCGCGGCAAGACCGTCTGAGTCATGGCTCTCGTCTCGGCGCACCGCGGCGGCGCCGGCCCCACCAGGTCGGCCCAGAACACCCTCGCGGCATTCGAGGCTGCGATCGCGCTGGGCTGTGACTACGTCGAGTTCGACGTGCGCCTGACCTCTGACGGCACGCCCGTGATCTTCCACGACCCCGTCACCGGCGACGGCGAGACCAGACGACTCATCGCGCAGCACGGCTTCGACGCCTTCGACCCCCCGCTGCTACGCCTGGACGACGTGCTCGAGGTGCTCGCCGGCCGGGTCAAGGCGCACGTCGACCTCAAGGTGCCGCGCAACGAGGTCGAGCTCGCCGAGCTCATCGTCGGCCGGCTCGGTGTCGACGGCGCGATCCTGACGACAGCCGAGGACGCGTCGGTGCGCCGACTCGTGCGCTGGTCGCAGGAGCACGCGCCCGGGCTCCTCGTCGGTCTGTCGTCGAGCCGCCGAAGCTGGCGGACACACTGGCTCGCACGTCGTATCGTCACGATCGAAGCGGCCTTCCCGCGCACACGCGTCCGGCTGAGCAGGGCGAACCTGATCGTGGCCCACAAGTCCATCGCCACCTGGTCGCTCAAACGGTACGCACGCCGACGCGGGCTGCCGTTGCTCGTGTGGACCGTCGACCGGCCCGACGAGCTCGCCCGCTGGGTCAACGACCCCGACGTGTGGATGGTGACGACCAACTACCCCGAGATCGCGCTCGCCGCGCGGACCTGAGTCAGGCCACGTCGAGCGGCAGGTACGGCGACAGGTCGGACCGTTCGCCCGATGCGCGGACCGTCGCGTCAGCCCAGGCGAGCTGACCCCGACCCAGCGCGATCCAGGTCGTGGCATCCATCTCGACGACCGCGGGCGGTGTGCCACGGGTGTGCCGTGCGCCTGCGATGACCTGCACTGCCGCGAACGGCGGGATCCGCACCTCGACGCTGGCGCCCGGAGCCCGGTGCACCAGCAGCGCGGCGAGGTGCTTGGTCGCCGACTTGAGATCGGCGCGCGTCGACTCCCCTGCGTCGAGGCGCGCGCAGATCTCGGCGAACTCCTCGTGCGTCAGGGCGGCGTAGCGGGCCATGCCGTCAGCCTAGGAGCTCAGGCCAGGTGGGCGCCGAGCACCGCCGGCAAGGTGGCCTGCCAGGCAGCCTTGAGCTCGGCGACGCCGATGCTGAACTGGCCTGCGACCTCGATCGTGTCGCCGCCGGTGCGTCCCACAGATGCGAGCTCGACACCGTGCTTCTCAGCCAGTGCGACGAACTCGTCGTGACGCTCTTCGGCGACCACGACCATCGCGCGGGCGGCCGACTCGCTGAACAGCTCGAGGAACGGGTCGTCGAGATCGACCGTCGCGCCGACACCGTTGCGGAACGCCGCCTCGGCGACCGCCATCGCCAGGCCGCCGTCAGACAGGTCGTGAGCGGAGGAGACGATGCCCGACTTCGCGGCCTCGACCATCAGGTCGGCCAGCGCGCACTCAGCGGCCAGGTCGACGACGGGCGGACGTCCGCCGAGGTGATCGTGGACGACATGCGCCCACGTCGAGCCCGACAGCCTTCGCGGGTCTCGCCGAGCACCAGGATGTGATCACCCTCGCCCGTGAAGCCCTGCGTGATGCGCTGGCGAACATCGTCGATGACACCCAGGACGCCGACGACAGGCGTCGGCAGGATCGGGGTCTCGCCGGTCTGGTTGTAGAACGAGACGTTGCCGCCGGTGACCGGGATGCCGAGCACCGCGCAGGCGTCCTTGAGGCCGTGGGTCGCCTGCTCGAACTGCCACATGACATCAGGGTTCTCGGGCGAGCCGAAGTTGAGGCAGTCGGTGACCGCGAGCGGCAGTGCGCCGGTGATCGCGACGTTGCGGTACGACTCGGCCAGGGCCAGCTGCGCACCGACGTACGGGTCGAGCTTGGCGAAGCGGCCGTTGCAGTCGGTCGAGACCGCGACGCCGAGATGGGTCTCGTCGTCGATGCGGATGACGCCGGCGTCCTCGGGCTGGGCCAGGACCGTGTTGCCCTGCACGTACCGGTCGTACTGGTCGGTGACCCACGACTTGTCGGCCATGTTGGGCGAGCTGACGACCGAGACGAGCTGATCGCGCAGCTCGTCGCCCGAGGACGGGCGGGCCAGCTGCTCGGCAGCGTCGGCCTGCAGGGCGTCCTGCCACTGCGGGCGGGCGTAGGGCCGGTTGTAGGTGGGACCGTCGTGCGCGACCGAGCGCGGCGGCACGTCGACGACGGTCTCGCCGTGCCAGTCGATGACCAGGTGGTCTCCGTCGGTGACCTCGCCGACCACGACAGCCTCGACGTCCCACTTCTGGCAGATCGCCATGAACTCGTCGAGGTGCTCGGGCTCGACGACCGCCATCATGCGTTCTTGCGACTCGCTCATCAAGATCTCTTCGGGCGAGAGCGTCGAGTCGCGCAGCGGGACGGTGTCGAGCTCGACCCGCATGCCGCCGCTGCCGGCCGAGGCCAGCTCGCTGGTCGCACAGGACAGTCCGGCACCACCGAGATCTTGGATGCCGTTGACGACCTTGGCTGCGAACAGCTCGAGCGTGCACTCGATCAGCAGCTTCTCCATGAACGGATCACCGACCTGGACCGCGGGCCGCTTGGACGGGCCAGTCGACTCGAACGTCTCGGAGGCGAGCACCGAGACGCCGCCGATGCCGTCGCCACCGGTGCGAGCGCCATACAGGACGACCTTGTTGCCGACGCCGCTCGCGAAGGCGAGGTGGAGGTCTTCGTGGCGCAGGACGCCGACGCACAGCGCATTGACCAGAGGGTTGCCGACGTAGGTCTCGTCGAAGACGACCTCCCCGCCGACATTGGGCAGTCCGAGGCAGTTGCCGTAGCCGCCGACGCCCGCAACGATGCCGGGCAGCACGCGACGGGTGTCCTCGGCATCGAGCGGGCCGAAGCGCAGCGGGTCCATGACCGCGACGGGACGCGCGCCCATCGCGAGGATGTCGCGCACGATTCCGCCGATTCCGGTGGCCGCACCCTGGTAGGGCTCGACGTACGAGGGGTGGTTGTGCGACTCGACCTTGAACGTCACGGCATAGCCCTGACCGATGTCGATGACGCCGGCGTTCTCGCCGATACCTGCGAGTGTCTTGCCCAGCGGAGTTTCCTGCGGCAGGCGCCGAACTTCTTGAGGTGCACCTTGGACGACTTGTACGAGCAGTGCTCGCTCCACATCACGGAGTACATCGCGAGCTCGGCGCCGGTGGGACGGCGACCCAGGATCTCGCGGATGCTGGCGTACTCATCGGGCTTGAGGCCGAGCTCGGCCCACGGCTGCGACCGATCCGGGGTCGTGGAGGCGAGGGCAACGGTGTCGAGCTGGCGGGCTTCAGTCACCCCCTGATCCTATCGACTGGTCAACCAGTCGCGCAGTGCGGTCAGGGGGCTCCCTCGACAGCAGGACGACGTCGACCGCCCGGCAGCCGTCCGGCCAGCTGCCCGAGCGGCTCGACCGCCCCCGCTCAGCACGTTCACCGCGCTGTTGAGGGTCGGAATCGCATGTCCCAACGCCTCGAGGCGCGGCACGATCGCATCGAACGTCGCACCCAGCGACACCAGCTGGTCCAAGGTCCCGCCTGGAGCCAGGAGCTTCTCGAGGATCCCCTGCTCGGCGAGCAGCTGCTCCAGCAGACCGCCCTCGGCCAGGACCCGGTCGAGCGCCCCTTCTTCGGCCAGCAACCGGTCGAGCGCTCCGCCCGGCGCCAGGAAGCGGTACAACGGACCGTCCTCGGCCAGGGCCCGGTCGAGCGGGCCGCCGGCCTCCAGGAGCCGCACGAACGGTCCGTCCTCGTCGGCCATCCGGTCGAGCAGACCGTCGCGGGCGAGCGCCTTGCCGATCGGACGGTCATCGGCCGTCAGGTCAGCCAGGGTGTTCGCGAGGCCGATCGGACCACGTTCATCGGCCAGGATCTTGCCGACCTGGTCGAGCAGCCCCTCCTCGGCGAAGCTGCGCGAACCGCGCGGCATACCCGCCCTCGCGGAGGATTGGTCCGTTCGGCGAGGCCAGCTGACCCAGGCCCAGCGTGGCCTGCGTCGCCGCGACCGTGACACGCACCGGCAGGAGGGCAAATCCGCGAAGGTCCATGCCCGAACAGTAGAACGCGACATCCGCGATGTCACGACCGTGCGGGTCGGGGAGTAACAGCAGGTCATCGCATCGGTGAGATCGGCTCGCCGCGCACACCCCGGACGTGAGAACATCACCAAGATCCAGATTGTCGATCTCCCCGTCGCACCCTTCACGCACCGGCACTCCAGAGAGGCAGGATCCGCCATCGCACCGCTCACGCCAGCGATCGACGCTCGTTGGCCCCCTGCGTTCTCTCCAGAGTTCATCTCGGCGGCCCGAGCCATGCTCGAACGCCACAGCGCCCTGCTCGTCGTGGGATCTCCCGGATCCCATCGCCACCGCCTCGGCGCAGAGATCGTGACGTCTCCTGACTACGACGGGGTCGTGCTGCATCACGTGTGCGCGATCGGGGACGCCGATCGCCCTCATCAGCTGCTCTCGCGCGTCTTGGTCGACCTCGGTGGACGCGACGACCTTCCAGCTGACGAGGTGCTCGACGAGATCCGTCGCCTGATCCGCACGCGCCACGCAACCCCACCCACGTTGATCCTCGACGACGCCAGCTTCGCGTCCCCCGAGAGCCTGACTCGCTGTCGGCACTCGCAGAGAGCAGGGACCTGCGGATCATCACGGCCATGACCGCTGAGACCGTCCCCCTGGCCCCGGGCTTCGCTGCGATCGCCGAACGGATCGACCTCGAACCGTTGACGGCATCGACGGTCGGTGACCTGCTCCGAGCACGCTTCGACGCAGAACCGCATGACATCCTCGTGCGGTTCCTGCACGAACGGTCGAACGGCGGGTACGCCAGCTTGTGCCAGCTCGCTGACGCCTTGGCCGAGTCCGGCGCGATCACCTCGGTCGAAGACACCTTGATCCTCAAGCCGAGCCGGCTCGAGCAGTTCCGCCAGGCGCTGCCAGAGCGCCGCAGTTCAAGCGCCGCCAGCCGCCTCGGTGGTACCCCCGGCATCATCGACCTGCTCGATCTCGTCTCGGTCATCGGCGAGGTCGAGCTCGACGAAGCCGTAACCTGCAGCAGCCCGGCCGACGTCGCCTTGGCGGTGCTCCACGGCACGCTGCGCGAGGTCGACGGAGCCGTGACGATGACCGACCCCGTCGACGCCGAATGTCTCGTCGCCGGGCTGAGCGCCGCCCGCATGGTCGAGCTCTCGGGAGAAGTACGCACCCTTCACCCGACGCTCAGTGCAGAGGACGGAGAGCGCGATCAGGGGTGCCCGGTGGTACCTGGAGAGCGGCTCACCGATCCCGGCTGAGCTTGCCCCGATCGCCGCGAGGGAGGCCAACCGACGTGGCCTCTACCACCGTGCCACGGCCTACTCGTCGACTCAGAACACCGCCGCGACACCCTTGGAGACCCAGCATCAGCGCTCGCACGCCCTGATCCAGATCGGCGACACCGACGGGCTCGCCGAGCTGCTCCGCACGATCGACCCGGCCGCGGTGCCCAGCCACGAGCTGATGGCGTTCACGCGCTGGGCGATCCGGATGATCCCCGCCGAAGATAGGCCTGCCTTCCGCGAACGGGCCATCGGCCCCGAAGCCCGTCCCGTCGCCGAGCAGAACCAGCGAGCCGCCGCGGTCGACCTCGCCGAGCTGCTCCTGCTCGCCCTCAACGAGTCCGGCGACCAGCACGTCCGCCGGGTACGTGCGCTGCTCTTCTCCGGATCGCTCTCCCCCGTCGACAGCGCCATGGCACACACAGTTCTGGCATGCCTCCTGCGCCACGCCGCTCGGACGTCCGAAGCAGTGCACGCTGCCGCGATCTCGCTCGAGATGCTGCAGTCACCCGACATCCTCGCCAGCGCGCCCGAGCTCGACCCCGCCCGCGAGACCCTGTTCATGTCGCTGCTCGGCGAGCACGACCTCGACGGCGCCGAGCGGGTGCTCGGGCAGTACCAGGCCGAGGGCGCGCGCTATGGCCGGCCGGGTCGTCTCGGGCCGGCCATGAGCGGGGCGCTCGAGTTCCATCGCGGCCGTCCCCAGCACGGGATCGTCAGTCTCCACCTGCTGCTCGAGGAGCAGCCCGACCGCGACGTCCTGCACACGCGCGGCTGGGTCCAGGCGCTCGCCGCCCAGGCCTTGGTAGGCCTCGGACGCGCCGACGAGGCCGAACAGCTGCTGGCGTCCTCCGAGCTCGACGCACTGCCCGGCATGCGCCAGTTCGACCTCGAACGGCGGCTGACCCAGGCCTACGTCCACGACTCGCTGGCCGATCCCGACCGCGCCCTGGAGATCCTGACCGACGTCGCCGACGAGGCACACGCGCACGGGCTGACCCTCGTCGAGCTCGACGCGCGAGGCATGATCGTCCTGATCGACGGACCCAGTCGGGCCCCTCAGCTCGTCGGTGCCGTCGACGACTTGGTCGCCCCGTCCGGGATGCCCGCGATGTGGAAGAAGTTCGCACCGCTCGCCGCGTCGTACGACTTCGCGGGCCTCATCGAGCTCATCGACGAGCTCGTCGCCGAAGGACAGACCAACTCGGCCAGCCGGTTCGCCCAGTTCACCCTCGACTCAGGTCGACGCGCGACCGACCTCACCGCCGCCGAACGCGAACGACTCGACCTGCTCGCGCACCCACCGACGTAGAGCAGGTCACACAGTCCCGGCCGCCGTCGCCACGAGCACGAACAGCGCCACCACGATCGAGACCGGAATGAGCCACAGCGCCGAGATGGCGAGCGTCACGGTCGTGCCGATCTTCGGGGGCGCGAAGTAGCGCGCCCGCTTCAGGTCTCCCACGCCTTCGATCCAGTGCCCTGCCAGGTGGGCACTCGACCACGCACCGCGCAGACGATTCATGATTCGCCAGCCACCGCCGCCGGCCACCTGCGCCAAGACCCCACGAGTCTCGTCGACCTTGCCGCTCATGCTGACCAGGATGCCCAGCTCGGTGGCCAGCTGGTCGGGCTCAGCAACCGCGGTCATGATGCGATGGCGGCGCCACCAGTAGAGCCCGTTGACGACGGCCATGGCCGCGCCCGCCAGCAGGATCACGAGACCGTCTGCGCCATCGGCCAGCCAGCCGAGCGCCAATGTCGTCACGATGAACGGCAACGAGATCAGGCCCACGGCAGCCGTCGGGATCCTCAGGAGGCGCACCGCCACCACGATCGTCTTGGCGGCTCGACCTGCCACGTCGGCCGTCTGGCCGTCGATCTTCTCGGTGAGTCCCCGCACAGCCTGATTGGTCTGGCTACCGAGGTTGCGACTCTGCCTGAACATGGCTCCAGCCTACGGGCCTGTTCCACCTACTTGAGGAACTTGGACGTCGTCCGGTCCTTCAACGGGGCACCATGGGTCTGGCACGTGGGGCAGTACTGCAACGACGACTGCGAGTAGGTCACCTCGAGCACCGTGTCACCGCACACCGGGCACGCCTCGCCGGTACGCCCGTGCACCCGCATGCGCGTGCGCTTGTCGTCCTTCAGCTCCTCGGCCGGCTTGCCGCGTGCCTCCTCGACTGCCTCCCGCAAGACCTCCTGGACTGCGACCTCGAGACGTACGACCTGGTCCTCGTCGAGGCTCTCGGCGATCGCGAACGGCGACAGCTTGGCAGCGTGCAGGATCTCGTCGCTGTACGCGTTGCCGACCCCGGCCAGGATCTTCTGGTCGCGCAGCAGCCGCTTGACCTGCATGCGACGCGCCAGCAACGGTCGCAGCTCGAAGCCCGGGGCGAGCGGGTCAGGACCCAGCGCCGCGATGCCGGGCACGTCGGACGGCGACGCCACGACGTACATCGCGAGCCCCTTGCGGGTGCCGGCCTCCGTGACGTCGAAGCCGACCGTAGGGCCATCGCCCCGGTCGAGACGCACCCGGGCGGCGATGTTGCTCGCACCCAGCTTCAGCTTGGTCTCAGCCAGATGATCGGACCAGCGCAGCCAACCGGCCTTGGCCAGGTGCACCACGACGTGCAGCCCGCTGACGTCGAAGTCGATGAACTTGCCGTGCCGGGACACGCCCGACACCTCGAGACCCTGCAGCGCCGCGACCGGCGGATCATAGGTCTTGAGCACCGAGAACGACGCCAGCTCGACCGCAGCGACGACCGAACCGGTGACTTCCTGGTTCAGGAACTCGACCAGTGCGTTGACCTCAGGCAGCTCCGGCATGCCTCAATCATGGTGCATCAGGTGAACGTCAGCCAGAGCAGCGAGACGTTGAGGGCGATGACGATCGCCGCGACGACGCACGCCGCCACCGTGGTGGGTCGCTGGTTGACGTGATCGCCCATGACGTCCTTGCTCGCGGTCAGGACCACCAACGGGATCAGCGCGAACGGGATGCCGATCGAGAGCACGACCTGCGACACGACCAGGGCCCGGCTGGGTTCTGCGCCGAGACCCAGGATCACGAGCGCCGGGATCAGGGTGACGACCCGGCGCAGCAGGACCGGGAGTCGGACGCCGAGCAGCCCCTGCATGACCTCCGCACCGGCGGCGCTGCCGACCGACGTCGACGCCAGGCCCGAGCCGAGCAGCGCGACCGCGAACAGCAGCGCGACACCGGCACCCAGCTCGGACGTCACGACGGCGTGCACGCCCTCCAAGGTGTCGGTCCCCGGCAGACCGTCGAGACTCGTCGCGGCGACGACCAGCAGCGACAGGTTGAGCATGCCCGCCAAGATCAGCGCCAGCACCACGTCGGTGCGGGTCGCGGCGAGCAGCTGCCGCATCGACTGCCCCTCGCCGCGCGCACCGAGCCGGGTCGTCGTGAGGCTCGAGTGCAGGTAGATGACGTGCGGCATGACCGTGGCCCCGATGATTCCCGAGGCAAGCAGGACGCTCTCGGTGCCCTCGAAGCTCGGCACCAGGCCGCCGGCCAGCGGACCAGCCGCTGGCGGATCGATGAAGAGTCCGGCCATGAACCCCACCGCGATCAGCACCAAGAAGCCCATGATGACGCGCTCGAGCGCGCTCTGGCCACGGACGTCACCGATCTTGAGGATCAGCATCGCGACCGCGGCCGTGATGACCGCGCCGAGCATCAGCGGCAGGTCGAACAGCAGGTAGAGCGCGATCGCGCCACCGACCACCTCGGCCAGGTCGGTGGCGATCGCGATCGCCTCGGCCTGCAGCCAGTACAAGATCCGCGGACCGCGTGGCAGCTTCTCGCCCATGTGGCCGGCCAGTGACTGACCTGTGACCATGCCGAGCTTCGCCGACAGGTACTGCACCAGCACCGCCATCACGTTCGCCATCACGACGACCCAGACCAGCGTGTAGCCGAACTCCGAGCCCGCCGTGACGTTGGTCGCGACATTGCCCGGGTCGACGTACGCGACCGCCGCGATGAAGGCCGGACCGAGCAGTCCGATCCGCGGCAGGCGTTCCTTCACGAGCATGTCCACATCATCTCCTACGACGACTTGGCGTTGACCTCGTAGGAGGTGTTGGTCGACTCGAAGAAGTTGACCAGCTGCAAGGTGTCGTTCGCCGTCGCCATCCACTTGGCCGGGTTGACGGCGTTGTAGTGCGGCTCGAAGCCGAGCTCCTCCAGCCGCCGGTCCGCCAGGTAGCGGACGTACTGGTTGATGTAGTCGGCGTTGAGGCCCAGGATCCCGCCAGGGAGCAGGTCGTGGTTGTACGCCTCTTCCATCTCGACGCCATCGAGGATCATCTGGCGGATCTCGTCGGCGAACTCCGGTGTCGCGACGTCCGGGTTCTCGTCGAGGACCGTGAGGATCAGGTTGATCCCGAACTTCAGGTGCAGGCTCTCGTCCCGCACGATCCAGTCGATCAACGAGCCGAAGTTGCGCAGCAGGTTCCGTTGCCGGAAGCTCAGCGCGACCATGAAGCCGGAGTAGAACCAGATGCCTTCCAGGATCACGTTGTAGGCGACGAGGTTGCGGACGAAGTCCTGCTTGCCCTCGGTCGTGGTGATGTCGAGGGTCTGCTCGAGTCATCCGCTGGATGTAGCGGATCTCGAAGGCCTCCTTCGCGGCCATCGACGGCACCGTCACGTGCGACTCGTAGGCGGCCTCGCGATCGATCGGGAACGTCTCGAGCACGTACTCGAAGCTCATGCAGTGATTGGCCTCCTCCCACATCTGCTTGGCCAGGTAGAGGTGGCACTCGGCGGCGTTGACGTACGGGTAGACCCCGAAGGCGAGCGCCTTGTTGACCAGAAGCTCGTTGGGGTTGAAGTAGCTCATCAGGAACGTCAACGCGTGACGCTCCTCCTCGCTCATCCGCTCGAAGTCGCCGAGATCCTCCCGAGCTGGATCTCGTTGGGGAACCAGGTGTTGGCGACGGCTTGGTCGTACAGGTCCATGGCCCATTGATACGTGACAGGCTTGAGCAAAAGCCCTTCTTGGATCCCAGTCCCAAGAATCCCGGGCCGAGTTGCAATGTCAGTCATGAAAAGTCCTTCTCCAAAGTTCGGTGACGAGGGGGGTTATGGCCCCCTGACGAGGGGGTTACTGCCCGGACGCGGGGCGGCAAGCCGCTCCTCAAGGGGCCACAACCACCTCCTCAGCGGGGCTAGGGGTGGGTCACTGGCAGGAGTCGCACTGCAGGCGCTCTTGCGGGTCGATCGGGCACGCCGCACCGTCGACGACGTCGACCTGCTCCAGCTCGTCCACGTCGGCCGGAACCACCGGCTCGGCCTCGGCCACCGCAGCGGCGACCGCACCGAACCCCCGGGCGGGGGCCGCGGCCTTCGGAGCCGCCGCGCCGAATCCCCGACGCGGGGCACCGCCGGCCGGTGCCACCTGCTCGGCCTTGTTGACCTTGACGGTGCTCTGCTCTGCGGTGTGCCGCGGCATCATGTGCAGGTAGTAGGTCGTCTTGACGCCCATCCGCCACGCGGCGGCGTACAGCTCGACCATCTCGCCGACATCACGGCTTTGCAGGTAGATGTTGCGGCTGATGGCCTGGTCGATCCACTTCTGCGCCCTCGCTGCGACCTGCAGGAAGGCATAGGGCGAGAGCTGGAAGCTCGTGCGGTAGATCTGCTGCAGCCTCGTCGGGGATGCCGTCGACCTTCGACAGGTCACCCTGATGGCGCAGCAGGTCTTCGCGCACCTGCTCCCACAGACCCAGACGCCGCAGGTCCTCGACCAAGTTGCGATTGACCTCGAGGAACTTGCCGAGCTCGTCGCACGGCTGAAGATCTGGCTGAACTGCGGGTCCAGACCCGGTGTGGTGCCGGCGACGAGACCGATCGATGCTGTCGGTGCGATGGCCATCAGCGTCGAGTTGCGGATGCCGGCCGAGACCTTGCCTCGCAGCGACTTCCAGTCCAGGCGGGCGGTCCGATCGACCTCGACTGGGACGCCACGGTCATCCTCCAGCAGGTCGAGCGAGTCGATCGGCACGAGACCTTGGCTCCAGCGCGAGCCCTCGAAGTTGGGGTACGCGCCGCGCTCGCGGGCCAGATCGGCGGAGGCGTCGATCGCATGCCAGCTGACGAACTCCATGATCTCGTCGATCAGCTCGTACGACTCCTTCGACTGGTACCAGTAGCCGAAACGCTCGACGATGTCGGTGAAGCCCATGACGCCGAGGCCGAGAGCCCGGTTGAGCTCATTGGATCGCTCGGACTCCGGCACCGACGAGATCGTGATGTCGATCAGGTTGTCGAGCTGCCGCACTGCCAGGCGCGTCGACTCGGCCAGGCGCTCCCAGTCGACCCGGGCCTGCTGGCGCCGCCCTGTGACGTGCCGCGACAGGTTGATCGACGCCAGGTTGCACACGGCCACGTTCTCGCGGTCCTGCGGCAACGTGATCTCGGTGCACAGGTTGGACAGGTGGATCGTGCCGGTGTTGTGGTTCAACGCCCGGGTGTTGATCGTGTCCTTCCAGGTCAACCACGGGTGCGAGCCGCCTGCAGCGCAGTCAAGATGGCACGGAACTGCTCCCGTGCACGCATCTTCTTGTGACGCAGCTGACCGGCATCGGCCATCGCGGCGTACTCGGCGTAGCGCTGGGAGAAGGCCGCGCCGTACAGCTCGACCAGGTCGCCGACCTCCAGCGGATCGAACAGGTACCAGTCCTGGTCGTCCTGCACGCGCTTCATGAACTCGTCGGAGATCCACACTGCGGTGTTGGCCGTGCGGGTGCGGCGGTACGGATCACCGGAGTTGGCCCGCAGGTCGAGGAACTGGGCGAAGTCCAGGTGCCAGTTCTCCATGTAGAAGCACAGCGCACCGAACTTCTTGCCACCGCGGCTGATGGCTCGCAGGGTCGAGTCGATCGTGTGCATGAACGGGATCGGGCCGGTGGACGTCGTGTTGTTGGAGCGGATCGGCGAGCCCTCGGAGCGCAGCTTGCTGACCGAGAGACCGATGCCGCCGGTGCCCTTCGTCAGCCACATGACGTCGCGGACGCTCTTGGCGATGTGCTCGATGTCGTCCTCCATCTGCATCACGAAGCAGTTGGAGAGCTGACTGTACGAGGTGCCCGCATTGACCAGCGTGGATCCGGCCGCCAGGTACTCCAGGCGCGACATCTTGTCGTAGAACTGGCGCGCTGCTCCGGTGGGATCGGTCTCGTTGAGCGCCAGCCCCATCGCGACGCGCATCCAGAAGAACTGCGGCACCTCCAGAGGCGTGCCGTCTGGCTCGCAGAGCATGTAGCGCGTGCGCATCGTCTGCGCGCCGATGTAGCGGATCAGGTCGTCTCGATCGGGGTCGAGCGCCGCGCCCAGCACCTCGAGATCGAACAGCTCTGCCAGTCGCGCGTCGAGCAGGTTCAGCTCGACTCCGCGCAGGATCGAGGCGACGAACGCCGGTCCGTGGAAGCTGTAGACCTCGTCGCGGGTGACGCCTTCGCCGAAGATCTTCTTGTAGAGCGTCTTGACCAGGAGCCGTGAGGCGATCGTGTCGAAGGCCGGGTCGTCCTTGACGTTCTGCAGCGCGACCTGGATGACGGCCTCGTCGAGCTGCTCGCTCGTGATGCCGTCGAACAGCGTGATCTCCAGCTCGGACTGCAGCTGGGTGACGCGGGCGATCTGGTCGTCGAGACCGACGCTGGCCTCTTCGATCGACCGTGCGATCTCGTAGCCGTCGTACGGAGCCTGGGTGCCGTCGCGCTTGATGACAGTGATGGACATGCAGTTCACCCCTCGTGAACTCGGGTCAGATGCTGCCCACGAGCGCGAGGGGTGAAGGGATGACGGAACAGCGAGACCGATCCCCTGACCTTCCCACGAGGTCGCGGACCCTTGACACCATCGGGGCGTCAAGGCACTGGCAGGTCTTCGGACTCACGGGCCAGGCACATAGGTGCCGCCTACTGTCCGTCGCTTCCCAGGCACCTGAAGATCAGGCAGTTCCCAGTGCTGATGACGGAGGTCGTTCCCACTTACCGCTGCGGGGCAGTCCCGGATTTACACCGGGTTCCCTGTTGCCACGACTCCCCTGGCTGAGGAGGCGAACCAGCTGCGTCGACCACTGTATCTGGTGAATCACATTGATGTAACCCCCACATCTTGTAGGGCGTGTCACGCTGCAGCCTGACGCGCGCGGAACCCTGCAGACACAGCACGGCGCCACCCCCGGGCGTACCTGGGATGGCGCCGCTGGGCGCTGATCTTGATTCAGAGCACTAGTGACTCAGTGCCAAAGCCTCAGGAAGACGAGTAGACGCGGGTCGAACCGCCCGAGCCGCCGCTGCGTCGGCGTCCGCCGCCACCGCCGCGGTTGCCGCCGCCGCCCTGAGGACGTCCGCCGCCATTGCCGCGGAAGCCACCCTGGGGACGCGATCCGCCGGAGCCGCCGCGCTTGGCGCCGCCCCCGCCGCTGCTGCGAGCGCCCTGGCGCACAGCCGAGGCGTGCGGCGCCTCGGTGCCAGCGCCGGACAGCGCCTCGACCGTCATGGGCGAGGGCGCAGTACGCGCGTCGTGATGACGAGCCGTGACACCGGCCTTGTTCTGCAGCTGCATGACGTCGCGCAGCGCATCGGGCGTCGTCATCGTGACCACCGCTCCGGACTCACCGGCACGCGCCGTGCGACCCGAACGGTGCTGGTAGGCCTTGTGCTCGGCGGGAGCGTCGTAGTGCACGACCAGACCGATGCCGTCGACGTGGATGCCGCGCGCGGCTACGTCGGTCGCCACGATGACGCTGGCCCGACCGCTGCTGAAGGCCTCGAGGTTCCGCTCACGGTGCCGCTGCGACAGGTCGCCGTGCATGTCGACGGCTTCGATGCCGTTCTGCGTCAGCTGCTTGGCCAGGCGCATCGCGCCGCGACGCGTCCGGGTGAACACGATGCTGCGAGGGTTGGCGCGCAGCAGGTCGAAGGCAGCCTTCGACTTCTCGGTCGCAGCGCTGACCAGGACGTGGTGCTCCATCGTGTCGACAGCGCTCTCGCCGGAGTCGAGCTCGTGGAGCACGTGCTGCGGCAGGTGGCGCTTGACGAGCTTGTTGACGTCGCCGTCGAGCGTCGCCGACAGCAGCAGTCGCTGGCTGCGCTCGGACGTCTTGCCGAGGATCGCGTCGATCGGCTTGTAGAAGCCGAGATCGCACAGGTGGTCGGCCTCGTCGAGAACCGTGATCTCGATGTCATCGAGAGTCATGCAGCGACGATCGAGCAGATCGGTCAGACGGCCGGGCGTCGCGATGACGATGTCGACGCCGTTCTTCAACGTGTTGATCTGCTTGTTGATCGGCACGCCGCCGTAGACCGTGGTCAGCCGCAGCCCCATCTTCTGGGCGAGCGGCTCCATCGCGGAGCGGACCTGGGTCGCTAGCTCGCGGGTGGGCAGCAGGATCAGGCCGCGAGGAGCCTTGGGTCGGCTGGTGCGACCCGCCAGACGAACCAGCACGGGGATGCCGAAGGACAGCGTCTTGCCGGAGCCGGTGCGGGCACGGCCGAGAACGTTCTTGCCGGCCAGCGCGTCAGGGATGACGGCGAGCTGGACGGGGCTGGGGTTGACGATGTCCTGACGCGCGAGCGTCGAGACGAGCGCTTCAGGAAGCTTGAGGGCGGCGAAGGTAGGGGCAGACGAATTTACGGGGTTGCTCACAGAGCAGTACTCACAGACATTTCGGGATGGTGCCCGAAAGCCAATTCGCGTTGGATCACGCTACTTCGTCGGGCCGGAACAGCGCGGAAAGTGCGCGTTCACGTATTCACATGCTAGCACTCGCCACCCGCAGACGACGATTCGCCTGCGTGTGACGGGCCTCTCAGGCCAGCAAATCGGCGTATTCGGGGTGCTTTTCGACGAATCGCGCGACATACGGGCATTCCGCGACGATCTTCTGCCCACGCGCACGCACGTCGTCGAGCGCACCCGTCACGAGCTGGGAGGCCAGGCCCTGGCCCTCGAACTCGTCGAAGACGACGGTGTGCGGGAACACCACGACGTCGCCATCGGGCTTGGCCTGCGTGAAGCCGGCGAACGTCCCGTCGACGTGGATCTCGTAGCGCTGCTTCTCGGCGTTGTGCACGATCTCGTTGCTCATGCTGGTGGCAACGCTCAGAACAACGTCAGGATTCCCAGCACGAGCACCGCGATGCCGAGCACGAAAGACAGTCCGATGATGACGGCGTGCACGCGGTAGAACGTCGTCGTGCCACCCGCGGCCGTGCGCGAGCGCTCGTCCGCAACGATCCGGCGCCAGAACTGCGGCCAGATCACGACGTTCCAGAGACCCGCGACGAGCAGGAGCAGCGACCACGCAATCGGAAGATCCATGGACGCCATTGTCACGTACCGGCGCTTCCTGTCGGCACGGCACCCACGAGCCGCTCACGCGTGGCCTTCCACGGCTTGTCCCAGCTGACATCCTGCGGTCGAAGCGAGTCGCCGCACGAGGTGCACGTGTCAGCCGATGTCGTCTCCGCGCCACAGGTCTCGTGGATCAGGGCCATGTGGGCTCCCCCTGCAGGCATCGGCGTGTGCTTCTCGGCCCACATCGACACCGCATGCATGATCGGCAGCAGGTCGGCGCCAGCCTCGGTCGCGACATACTCGCTGTGGGTGCGGCGGTCGGCCCGGTAGTCGACCTTGCGCAGCATCCCTTCGTCGACGAGGAGTTTCAGTCGACGGCTGAGGACGGCGTCGGAGATGCCGATGCTGTCGCGGATCTGCTCGAACCGGCTCCGACCGTGCAGGACGTCGCGCATCACGAGCATGATCCACGGGTCGCCGAGCACGTCCAGCCCGCGCCGCATGGGGCAGGCTTCGGACCAGTCGGACCTCAGCGGCATGACACACCTCACTTGCTTCGGGAAAGTCAGTAACAGTATGCTCCACGGAATTGCTTTTCTCAAGAAAGTCAGATGATGGCCCGAGCTCGTCTTCACCCCGCCTGGTGGGTAGCCGTTACGGCATTCGTCGCCCTCCTCGGGGCCGCGGGCTTCCGGGCCGCACCCGGTGCGCTGATGGTGCCGCTGCACGAGGAGTTCGGCTGGTCGACCAGCATCATGTCGCTCGCAGTCAGCATCAACCTGCTGCTGTACGGATTGACCGCCCCGTTCGCCGCTGCCCTCATGGACAAGTTCGGCATCCGCAACGTCACGACCGCAGCTCTCGCGCTCGTGGCCCTCGGCAGCGGGCTCACGGTCTTCATGGCGCAGTCGTTCCAGCTGCTCATCACCTGGGGCGTGCTGATCGGCCTCGGCACGGGCTCCATGGCGATGGTGTTCGCCGCGACGATCGCCAACCGGTGGTTCGTCGAACGACGCGGCCTGGTCGTCGGCATACTCACCGCTGGCAGCGCGACCGGACAGCTGATCTTCCTGCCGATCGTCGCCGCACTGGCCGAGTCGGTCGGCTGGCGGACGGCATCGCTCGTCATCGCGGGCTCGGCTCTTGCGGTCGTCCCCCTGGTCATCAGGTTCATCGGCAACTTTCCCGAGGACCGCGGCCTGGCACCGTACGGCGCGCCCGACGGTTGGGTCGCACCTGTTCGGGAGAGCGGCGGAGCAGCCAGCCGCGCGATCGGCGGCCTTCGCCGAGCGGGTCGAGTGCCGGCCTTCTGGGCGCTGGCGGCAGCGTTCGCGATCTGCGGTGCCACCACCAACGGGCTGGTCGGGATCCACTTCATCCCCTCGGCCCACGATCACGGCATGGACCAGACGACCGCCGCCGGGCTGCTGGCCGTCGTCGGGATCTTCGACATCGTCGGGACGATCGCCTCAGGCTGGCTCACCGACCGGTACGACCCACGCATCTTGCTGGCCGGCTACTACGCGTTCAGGGGAGTAGGCCTGGTGCTGCTGCCGACCCTGTTGTCGGCAACCGTGCACCCCAGCATGATCGCGTTCATCGTGATCTACGGACTCGACTGGGTCGCGACAGTTCCGCCGACCGTCGCGCTGTGCCGCGAGATCTTCGGAGAGGAAGGCACGATCGTCTTCGGCTGGGTCTTCGCCGCCCACCAGATCGGCGCCGCGGCAGCCGCCCTCGTCGCGGGAGTCATCCGCGACCAGACCGGCAGCTACTCGCTGGCGTGGCTCGGCGGGGCAGGGCTGTGCGCGATCGCGGCAATCTTGTCGTGGGCGGTCGGCTCATCGGCGAGACGTGCCACGAAGCTGACGGCAGACACTGCGCTTCGGCCCTGATTCACGGTGAGATGACGAGCCGGGTGATGACGCCGTCGTCGAACTCGAAGGCGAAGCGCAAGGCGACCGGACTGCCAGGGAAGTCACCAGCGATGTCGGCCGTCGCCACTAGCCGACCGTCGACCTCCGACACGTCGGTGCGGGTGTAGGTCACCGGCGGCACCTCGGCCCGCCACGACCTGATCGCCTCGATGCCGACATAGGTATGACCGTCGTCGAGCGCGATCGCGTCGTCGGCGAACAGCGCGAAATAGGCCTCGCGATCATGGGACGGGGCCAGCGCGAAGTAGCGGTCGACCAGCTCGATGCTCATGAGCCAAGAATGCCCGTCCCCACTGACAGTTCGCAGCGACCGCGGGGGACCGGCAGTTGTCCACAGTGATGATGGTGGGGCCGCATAGTTCGGCAGAATGGTGCGGAAGTCCTCGGGCGTCTGACCCTGTTGTCCACTGGCTTCGTGTCTTTGACCTGATCCGTCGGCGTCTGGGGGCGCACGCACCGGCCGGACGGAGCGTGACCTGATAGGAGCTTGGCCGCGCCTCGTCACTGTGCTGTCCGCCCGACCGGCGGTGTGTGCCGTCCTATCGGTACGAGAGAACGGATCACTTCCAATGTTAGAGACGCAATCGGTCCAGCACGAGATCACCGGCGGGGTCGATACCCATGCCGACACCCACACCGCGGCAGCGCTAGATGAACGAGGAAGGCTGCTGGGACACGGCGACATTCCCCACGACCCGGGCCGGCTACACGCACCTGCTGGCCTGGCTGGCCAACCATGGCCAGATCGCCATGGTCGGTATCGAAGGCACCGGTTCCTACGGTGCCGCACTGGCACGGTTTCTACGGACCCACGGCATCAACCTGGTCAGGTTGACCGCCCCGATCGTCGTGCCCGCCGCAAACACGGCAAATCTGACCCCGCCGACGCGATCGCCGCAGCCCGCGCAGTCCAGTCCGGTGTCGCAACCGGGACACCAAAGACCCGCGACGGCATCGTCGAGGCGATCCGCGCACTACGGGTAGCACGACGCGGCGCGCTCAAAGCACATACCGCCGCAGTCAACACGCTGCACCAGATGGTCATCACCGCCCCGGGGCTCGAGCGGGGAAAGCTGACCTCGATGCGCAGCAAAATGCTGGTAGAAACCTGTGCGCGGTTACGCCCGACAACAGACCTACACGACCCACACCAAGCCCTCAAGTTGGCGCTGCGTCGACTGGCCAAACGTTGCCAATATCTGGCCGACGAAATCGACGATGCCGACACTGACCTCAAGACACTGATCACGCTGGCCGCGCCCCGACTACTCGAACAGATCGGAGTTGGCCCTGAAGTCGCCGGCCAGCTCCTGGTCAGCGCTGGTGACAACCCCGACCGGCTCAAGTCCGAAGCCTCATTCGCCGCGCTCTGTGGGGTCTCACCACTGCCCGCCTCCTCAGGCCGCACCGACCGCCACCGCCTCAACCGCGGGGGAGACCGGGCCGCCAACTGCGCGCTCTACACCGTGACCATGGTCCGCATGCGCTATGACGAGCGCACCCGCGCCTACGTCCAACGACGCACCACGCAGGGATTGACCAAACCCGAAATCATGCGCTGCCTCAAACGCTACATAGCCCGCGGAGCTCCTCCCCGTCATCCGCGAAGCACTCGCCCAGCCCGCCCCGCATCAGCAGGACCAGGACCAACCAACCCCGATCGCCGCTTGACGATCTATAGGAGCATCAGGACCGCTCGATCCCGTTGCCTTCCCCTCGAAGCACCGCCTAGATTTGCAGAGGACTCAGACCCGAGCTCGGCAACCTGTGAGAGAGATCGATGGACCAACAGACATGGACGACCCTCGCGGGGCTTGCCGGGTTCGGACTGGCTCTCATCGCTTTCCTCACGGCCATGAAGCGTGACCTCAAGGCCGACATCGGCGGTCTGAGAGCCGAGCTCAAGACCGAGATTGCCGACACCAAGGCCGAGCTCAAGACCGAGATCGCGGACACCAAGGCCGAGCTCAAGCGCGAGATCGCCGACACCAAGGCCGAGCTGAAGGCCGATATCGGCAGAGTCGAGACCCGGCTGATCTCGTTGGAGAACCGAACCTACGACATCTCGACCCGGTTGCCGGCTGCTCCCTCAGCGTCCTGACCTGGATTCAGCCCGCGGCTCAGACTGAGGTCAGCGCCTTGACCGCCGAGGTGAAGAAGCCCAGACCGTCGGTGCCCGGACCGGTGAGGTCCTCGACCGCGTGCTCAGGATGCGGCATCAGACCGACGACGTTGCCACGCTCGTTCGTGATGCCGGCGATGTCGCGCAGCGAGCCGTTCGGGTTGACGCCAACGTAGCGGAAGACGATCTGGCCTTCACCCTCGAGCCGGTCGAGCGTCGCTTCGTCGGCGACGAAACCACCCTCGCCGTTCTTGAGCGGAATCGTGATCTGCTGACCGGTCGTGTAGTCCGACGTCCAGGACGTCTCAGCGTTCTCGACCTGCAGGACCTGGTCGCGGCAGATGAACGTGCGGTGGTCGTTGCGGATCAGCGCACCGGGCAGCAGGTGCGACTCGCACAGGATCTGGAAGCCGTTGCAGATGCCCAGCACCGGCATGCCGCCGTTGGCCGCTGCGATGACTTCGGTCATGACCGGGGCGAAGCGGGCGATCGCGCCACAGCGCAGGTAGTCGCCGTAGGAGAAGCCGCCTGGCAGGATGACCGCGTCGACGCCTTTGAGGTCGTGGTCGCCGTGCCACAGTGCGACAGCCTCACCACCGGCCAGACGGACGGCGCGCTGCGCGTCGGTGTCGTCGAGCGAACCGGGGAAGGTGACGACCCCGATCTTCATGCGTCGACCCGGACGACGAAGTCTTCGATCACGGGGTTCGACAGCAAGGTCTCGGCCAGCTGGTGGATCTCTGCGAGGGTCGACTCGTCGGCCTCGGCGACCTCGAGCTCGAAGCGCTTGCCCTGCCGCACATCGGTCACGGCGTTGAAGCCAAGACGCGGGAGCGCGCCGTGAACGGCCTTGCCCTGCGGGTCGAGGATCTCGGGCTTGGGCATGACATCAACGATGACGCGGGGCATACCCGAATCCTACTGGACCCCCAGCCACCCCCCGCTACCCGACCATGCGCGTGCGGAGCACGCGAGCCGGGCAGCGGCGGAGCCGCGGAGGAGCGCGGCCCGGGTACTAGGAGAGCTCGCGCTTCGAGGATCTTGCCGGTCGAGGTCATGGGCAGCTCGTCGAGGAACTCGACGACGCGCGGGTACTTGTACGCCGCGAACTGCTCCTTGCCCCACGCGACCAGATCGGCCTCGGAGACGTCGTCGCTGTCGGGCGCCTTGACCACGACTGCCTTGATCTCCTCGCCGTGCTGGTCGTTCGGCACGCCGATGACTGCGACCAACGACACCGCCGGGTGCTCCATCAGCACCTCTTCGAGCTCTCGGGGGTACACGTTGTAGCCACCGCGGATGATCATGTCCTTGGAGCGGTCGACGATGAAGTAGAAGCCGTCGGCGTCCTTCTTGGCCAGATCGCCCGAGCGGAACCAGCCGTCGCGGATCGCCTCGGCCGTCGCGGCAGGTCGGTCGTAGTAGCCCTTCATGACGTTGTGGCCCTTGATCGCGATCTCGCCGACCGCGTCGGGGTCGTCGGCGACGTCTGACCAGTCGTCGTTGATGAGCTTCATCTCGACGCCGGGGATCGGCTTGCCGATCGAGCCGACCCGCGGCTCCTGCCCGAACACCGAGAAGGACGCAACAGGGGACGTCTCGGACAGGCCGTAGCCCTCGAGGATCGTGACGCCGAACCGCTCCTTGATCTGCTTGTGGATCTCACCGGGCAGCGCTGCACCACCGGCGACGGCGACCCGCAGGTTCGCCGCAAGAGTCTCGACGTCGACTGCCTCCCCGTCAGGTGCTGTGTCGAGAGCTGCCAGCAGCCCCCAGTACATCGTGGGCACGCCGGCGAAGAACGTCACCTTGTTGGCCAGCATCAGGTCGAGGGCCGCCTTCGCCTCGAACCGCGGCAGCATCACGACGGTGCCGCCGAAGGCGATCGAACCGTTCTGGATCACCGTCTGACCGAACGAGTGGAACAGCGGCAGGACGCACAGGTAGGTGTCGGGGTTGGACGCATCGGCACCGAACAGCTCGGCACCGGCCAGGGCGTTGTCGCGCATGTTGCGGTGACGCAGCTCGGCGCCCTTGGGCTGACCGGTCGTGCCGGACGTGTAGAGGATCACGGCGGTGTCGTCGTCATCGCGCTCGACCATCTCGAACGTCGGCGGCTGCTCGGCGACGAGCGGTGCGAAGTACTCCGGCGGCGACAGCGGCGCCGGCCACTTGGCGTCCATGCGGATCAGGAAGAACTCGTCGCAGGTGTCGGTGGCCTGGAAGCCCTCCCAGGCGTTCTCGCCGATCGGCAGATCGGGTGTGCCCTCGAAGGCGAAGTAGGCCTTCGCATCTGAATCGGCGAGGTGATAGGCGACCTCACGCGGACGCAGCAGCACGTTGAGCGGCACGACCGTCGCGCCGGCCTTGAGGATCCCGTAGTAGATGATCGTGAAGTACGGCAGGTTGGGCGACGACAGCGCCACCTTGTCGCCGGGCTTGATGCCGCGCGAGACCAACAGGTTCGCCACCTGGTTGGCGGCGCCGTTGACCTGGGCGTACGACAGACGAGTGTCTCCGAACACGATCGCCGTGCGATCGGCGTACTCGGCAGCAGACTTCTCCAGCAGGGCGGCAAGATTGGCCACGACGACTCCTTGAATGTGACGGGAGTCCCACACTACTGGGCGGTAACCAGCAGGTGTCAGAAGGTCTGGCCGGTCAGCTGCTCGTACGCCTGCACGTAGCGTGCACGGGTCTTCTCGACGATCTCGGCGGGCAACGTCGGCGGCTGCTGGTCGCCGTGCCGGTCCCAACCGCTCTCGGGGGAGATGAGCCAGTTGCGGACGAACTGCTTGTCGTACGAGGCCTGCGAGCGCCCGGGCTGCCAGGAATCGGCCGGCCAGAACCGCGACGAGTCAGGGGTCAGCACCTCGTCGGCGAGCACGATCGTGCCGTCTGCGCGCGCCCCGAACTCGAACTTGGTGTCGGCCAGGATGATGCCGCGCTCGCGTGCGATCTGTTCGGCGCGGGCGTAGATCGTGAGGGTCAGCTCTTTGAGCGCCGTCGCGGTCTCCAGGCCGATCGTCTCGGTGATCTGCTCGAACGACACGTTTTCGTCATGATCGCCGAGGTCGGCCTTGGTCGCCGGGGTGAAGATCGGTTCGGGCAACCGTGAGCCGTCGACCAGCCCGGCCGGCAGCGGGACGCCGCAGACCTCGCCGGTCGCCTCGTAGTCGATGAGGCCCGATCCGGTCAGGTAGCCGCGAGCAACGCACTCGACCGGGAACATGTCAAGCTTCTCGACGATCAGCGCCCTGCCCCGGACCCGCTCGGGGACCGTAGTGGAGACCACATGGTTGGGGATCAGGTCGGCGAGCTGGTCGAACCACCACAACGACATCCGGGTCAGGATCTCGCCCTTGTCGGGGATGCCCGGCGTGAGGATGAAGTCGAAGGCCGAGATGCGGTCGGACGCGACCATGAGCAGCCGGTCGCCTGAACCAGCCAGGCCGCCGCTCCCTGAGCCGGCCGAAGGGTCCACCTCGTAGAGGTCGCGGACCTTGCCCGAGTGAAGGTGAGTGGCTCCAGGAATGTCGAGTGGCACGCGCTCAGCCTAGTCACATCAGGACGACGCCCGTGACCAGCCCGATCACGAGCACGATGCTGCCGGTGACCAGGAGGATCGTGACGACCAGCTCGGCCTCGCGCTCGGTCACGTCGAGGCGGGCCCGCGACGGGTCGAGCGGGTCGATCAGTACCGCGACCTGCTGGCCCATCGTGTACGTCACCGACGATGGTCCAGGAATCCGCAGGCGGCGGCCACCGGGCGCGCGGTACTCGATCCGAGGCTCTCGCCGCCCGACTTCACCGACGTCGACCACCACTCCGGTGACGCGGTTCCAGTGCTGAGGCAGGGCCGAGCGTCCCGGCGCCGCCGAACGCCCCACCACGTCAACCAGCCGCCCAAGGCAATCAGGGCGAACGGGATGACCGAGACCAACATCCCTCGACCCTAGGCCGACGGGCGGGTGAGCGCCCATCGGTCGTGGAGCTAGAGGATCGAGCCCGGCGCGTAGGCAGCGGCCTGCGGACTGGCCGCGACGAGCTCTTCGATGCGCCCGACCACTGCCTTGACCTGGCTGACTGCAGCTCCCGTGAACTCGATCGGGGAGGCGACGAGGCTGGCCAGGTCTGCCTCGGACAGGCCCAGGCGCTCGTCGCCCGCGAAACGCACGAAGAGGTCGTTCTCGGCTGCTCCACGCTCACGCATCTCGAGGGCCACCGCCACGGCATGCTGCTTGACCGCGTCGTAGGCCGTCTCACGGCCCTTGCCCGCGCGCACTGCGGCCATCAAGACCTTGGTCGAGGCCAGGAACGGCAGATAGCGGTCGAGTCGCGCTGGATGACTGCGGGGAAGGTGCCGAACTCGTCGAGGACCGTCAAGAACGTCTCGAACAGGCCGTCGGCCGCGTAGAACGCATCTGGCAGGGCCACTCGGCGGACGACCGAGCACGACACGTCGCCCTCGTTCCACTGGTCGCCGGCGAGCTCGCCGACCATCGAGGAGTACCCGCGCAGGATGACTGCGAGGCCGTTGACACGTTCGCACGACCGAGTGTTCATCTTGTGCGGCATCGCGCTGGAGCCGACCTGGCCCGGCTTGAAGCCTTCGGTCACGATCTCGTTGCCAGCCATGAGGCGGATCGTGGTCGCAAGGTTGGACGGCGCCGACACGCTGGACCAGCGCCGTGACCACGTCGTAGTCGAGCGAACGCGGGTAGACCTGGCCGACGCTCGTCAGCACCTTGGTGAAGCCCAGGTGGGTCGCGACGCGCTGCTCGAGCTCGGCGAGCTTGGCCTCGTCGCCGCCGAGGAGGTCGAGCTGGTCCTGGGCCGTGCCGACCGGCCCCTTGATGCCGCGCAACGGGTAGCGGGCGATCAGGTCGTCGAGACGGTCGATCGCCACGAGCAGCTCGTCGGCGACCGTCGCGAAGCGCTTGCCGAGGGTCGTGGCCTGGGCCGCGACGTTGTGGCTGCGGCCCGCCATGACGAGCTCGGCGTGCTCGGTGGCCAGGCGGCCGAGGCGGGCGAGGACGGCGACACTGCGGTCGCGCAGCAGCTCGAGCGATGCCTTGATCTGCAGCTGCTCGACGTTCTCGGTCAGGTCGCGCGAGGTCATGCCCTTGTGGATGTGCTCGGTGCCGGCGAGGGCCGCGAACTCCTCGATGCGGGCCTTGACGTCGTGGCGGGTGATCTTCTCGCGGGCGGCGATCGAGGCGAGGTCGACCTGGTCGACGACCGACTCGTACGACTCGATGACACCGTCAGGCGTCTCGATGCCGAGGTCCTTCTGCGCCTTCAGGACAGCGATCCAGAGGCGGCGCTCGAGCACGATCTTGTGCTCGGGCGACCAGATGCGGGTGACCTCCGGGGAGGCGTAGCGATTGGCGAGGACGTTGGGGGTGGTCACAGTTCGTTCCTGTCGTGGTGCACGAGGCCCTGCTCGGCCGCGAGGGCGATGTCGGTGCGGTGGTGGGAGCCGCGGATGCTGATCTTGTCGACGCCTTCGTAGGCCCGGCGGCGTGCCTCGGCGAGGTCGGCGCCGATCGCGGTGACGGACAGGACCCGGCCGCCGGCGGTGACGACCTGACCGTCGACGACGGCGGTGCCGGCGTGGATGACGTCGACGCCGTCGAGGGCGTTGGCGTCGTCGAGCCCTTCGATGACGTCGCCCTTGACCGGCGCCTCGGGGTAGCCGTCAGCTGCGACGACGACCGTGACGGACGAGGCCTTCTCCCACTGCGGCAGGCCGACCTCGGCGAGCGAGCCGGTCGCGGCCCCGTGCAGCAACGCCGACAAGGGCGTCTTCAGCATGGCCAGGATCGACTGGGTCTCGGGATCGCCGAAGCGGGCGTTGAACTCGATGACCCGAACACCGCGGCTGGTCAGCGCGAGGCCGGCGTACAGCAGACCCTGGAACGGCGTGCCGCGCCGGGCCATCTCCTGGACGGTCGGCACGAGGACCCGGCGGGACACCTCGGCAACGAGGTCGTCAGGTGCCCAGTCGAGCGGGGTGTAGGCACCCATGCCGCCGGTGTTGAGCCCTTCGTCACCGTCGTAGGCGCGCTTGAAGTCTTGGGCCGGCTGCAGCGGCAGGACGGTCTCACCGTCGGTGATCGCGAACAGGGAGACCTCGGGTCCGTCGAGGAACTCCTCGATCACGACCCGGTCGCAGGCGGCGGCGTGATCGACAGCCTCGGCACGGTCGTTCGTCACGACGACCCCCTTGCCAGCGGCCAGGGCATCGTCCTTGACGACGTACGGCGGGCCGAAGGCGTCAAGTGCGGCAGCAACCTGCTCCGGCGTCTCGCACACGTGCGCCAGCGCGGTCGGCACCTCGGCGGCGGCCATGACCTGCTTGGCGAACGCCTTGGAACCTTCGATCTGCGCGGCGTCCTTGGACGGGCCGAAGCAGGCGATGCCGACGGCCCGCACGGCGTCAGCCACACCGGCGACCAGCGGTGCCTCGGGTCCGACCACGACGAGGTCGACGCCCAGCGAGGTCGCCAATGCCGCGACGGCGTCACCGTCGAGCGGATCGACGTCGTGCAGGTCGGCGAAGGCTGCGATTCCGGGATTGCCGGGCGCAGCGTGGACCTCGGTGACCTGGGGGTCACGAGACAGGGCAAGGGCCAGGGCGTGCTCGCGCCCGCCGGTACCGATCACAAGCGTCTTCACAGGAGTCGAGCCTATCGCCAACGACGCAGTGGTCGTGACGCTCCCATTGTCGAAGCGATATCGGAGAGGCACGATGGACCCATGCCACTTTCAGGAGAATATGCACCGAGCCCTGTCGACTGGTCGCGTGAGCAGGCCGAGTCCTTCCGAGCGCACCAACGGCGCTGAGGGCAACGAGATGCAGGGCAAGCCGATCATCGTGCTCACCACGTTGGGGGCCAAGAGCGGAAAGATCCGCAAGACTCCCCTCATGCGGGTCGAGCATGACGGCGAATACCTCGTCGTCGCGTCCAAGGGCGGAGCCCCCGAACATCCGACGTGGTACTACAACGTCGTCGATGCTCCGCTGGTCGAGCTTCAGGACGGTCCGGTCCGCAAGGACTACACACCGCGCGAGCTCTCCGGCGAAGAGCGTGAGACCTGGTGGGCGCGGGCGGTCGAGGCCTGGCCGGCGTACGCGGACTACCAGACCAAGACCGATCGTCTGATCCCGGTCTTCCTGCTCACGCCAGTCGAATAGTCGTCGCCGCCCGGCGGGACGTCATGGCGTGGGCACGTGCGACAGCACGAACGTGATGACGTCCCGGGGGCAGCTCAGAGCAGGTCGAACCGTTCGATCGACTGCTCGCGGTCGGGGCCGACACCGATCGTCGAGATGCGAGCACCCGAGATCGCCTCGAGCGCCAGGACGTACTCCTGAGCCGTCTTCGGCAGGTCTTCGAAGGTCCGTGCGCCCGAGATGTCCTCGGACCAGCCGGGGAAGTACTCGTAGATCGGCTTGGCGTGGTGGAACCCGGTCTGCGTCATCGGCATCTCGTCGACGCGCTCGCCGTCGACGTCGTACGCGACACACACCGGGATCTGCTCCCAGCCGGTCAGCACGTCGAGCTTGGTCAGCACGAAGTCGGTGACGCCGTTGATCCGGGCGGCGTAGCGGGCGATCGGGGCGTCGTACCAGCCGCACCGGCGCGGACGTCCGGTCGTGGTGCCGAACTCGGCTCCGTTCTTGCGCAGCTGCTCGCCGTCGTCGTCGAACAGCTCGGTCGGGAACGGGCCCTCGCCGACGCGGGTCGCGTAGGCCTTGACGATGCCGATGACGCGGGTGATCTCGGTCGGGGCGATGCCCGATCCGGTGCACGCACCGCCGGTCGTCGCCGAGGACGACGTCACGAACGGGTAGGTGCCGTGGTCGACGTCGAGCAGCGTGGCCTGGCCGGCCTCGAGCAGGACGGTCTTGTCGGCCTTGAGCGCATCGTGCAGCAGCAACGGGGTGTCAGCGACCATGGGGCGGAGCCGGTCGACGTACGACAGCAGCTCGTCGACGATCTCGTCGACCTCGACCGCCCGACGGTTGTAGATCTTGGTCAGGATCTGGTTCTTGAGGTCGAGTGCTCCTTCGACCTTCTGGCGCAGGATCTTCTCGTCGAAGAGGTCTTGGATGCGGATGCCGAGGCGGTTCATCTTGTCGGCGTACGTGGGTCCGATGCCACGACCGGTCGTGCCGATCTTGCGGCTGCCCAGGAAGCGCTCGGCGACCTTGTCCATCGTCCGGTTGTAGTCGGCGATGACGTGGGCGTTGGCGCTGATCACGAGCTTGGAGGTGTCGATGCCGCGCTCGTTGAGCCCGTCGATCTCCTGGAACAGGACGTTGAGGTCGACGACGACGCCGTTGCCGATGACCGGGACGCAGCCGGGGCTCAGGATGCCGCTGGGCAGCAGGTGCAGGGCGTACTTCTGATCACCGATCACCACCGTGTGACCGGCGTTGTTGCCGCCGTTGAACTTCACCACGTAGTCAACCCGGCTACCCAGGATGTCTGTGGCCTTGCCCTTGCCTTCGTCGCCCCACTGGGCTCCGACGATGACTACTGCGGGCATGGGAATGCACCACCCTCACACATGCGACAAGCCCCGGTCTCTCGGGGCTCTTACCAACGCATTGTATCGGAATTCACGCTGTCCCGGACAGCTCATCCCGACCGACGGGCGCGATACGCCGCAACGGCAGCACGATTGCCGCACGTCGAGCTGCAGAATCTCTTGGACCGGTTCCGGGAGAGGTCCAGCACGAGTCCGTCGCAGTCCGGATCGGCGCAGACGTCGAGCCGTGACAGCTCGTCTGCACGGATGACGTCGATCATCGCCATGGCCGTCTCGACGGCGATCCGAACCGCGAGCGGACGATCGTCCTCGACGGCGTGCAGGTGCCAGTCGGTGCTTTCATGGCGGACGAGGCGCGGCAGCGCTTGCGCATCGCGCAGGATGCCGTTGACGATCTCGACAGCCTCGTCGCGGTCGGCGGTGAGGAGCTCGCGGAGCTGCGGCCGGATCGCTCGCACCTGAGCGAGCTCGGTCTCGTCTCGTGTCATCAGGCCGGTGTAGTCGAATGCGTCGAGGAACGCCCTGAGATCAAGCTACCTCGCTGAGGGTGTCGGGTTCCTGCGCCGAGTTGACCAGCGCCACGGCGGAGAGCATCGCTTCCTCGGTGTCATGACCAAAGACCATGTTGACACCTTACACACGCAGACCTTAATGTCACATGTCATGGCCCCTTTGACTCATGACAGCGTGGTGGCTCGCGCCAGCGCGAGAGCGCCGCTGTCCCGCACCACCTCGGGCATCGGCCTGGCACTGGGCTCGGCCCTGGCGTTCAGCCTGTCCGGTCCGCTGGCCAAGGGGCTCATCGACGCGGGATGGACTGCCGGGGCGGCCGTGACGGTCCGCGTCCTGATCGCCGCAGCCGTGCTGCTCGTCCCCGCCATCTTGACGTTGCGCGGACGGTGGTCGCTGCTGCGCCGCAACGCCGGCCTCATCCTCGCCTACGGCCTCCTCGCCGTCGCCGGCTGCCAGCTGGCCTACTTCAATGCCGTCGACCGCATGCAGGTCGGCGTCGCCCTGCTGATCGAGTTCATGTCGCCCGTGGTCGTGCTGACCTGGATGTGGCTGCGGCACCAGCAACGTCCGAGCAGGCTGACCGTGGCGGGCGCCGCGACGGCCGTCGCTGGCATGGTGCTGGTGCTCGACCTCGTCTCGGGCGCCGACCTCGACGGCCTCGGAGTCGTCTGGGCCATCGGCGCGATGCTCGGCGCCGCGTCGTACTGGATCATCTCCGCCGACGACAGCTCCGGGCTGCCCGGACTCGTGCTCGCCGCCGGCGGCCTCCTCTCCGGTGGCATCGTCCTGCTCCTCGCCGGGCTCGTCGGGATCGTCCCGTTCGCGGTCGCGAGCAATGACGTCGTCCTCGCCGACACCGACCTGCCGTGGTGGCTTGCGATCGGCGGGCTCGGCATCGTCACCGCCGCGCTGGCCTACGTCCTCGGCATCGCTGCGGTCCGCCGACTCGGCTCACGGCTCGCGGCGTTCGTCGGACTGTCCGAAGCGGTCCTCGGCGTCATCATGGCCTGGCTCCTGCTCGGCGAGGCCCCCCGCGGCGTCCAGCTCGTCGGTGGCGCGCTCGTCCTGACCGGCGTCATCGCGGTGCGGCTCGGTGAACCTCGGATCGCCCAGGAGGCACCGATTCCGACCGCGACGTAGGCTCCGTGGGTGACCCGACTGCTTGCGATCGCCAATGCCGCCGCCGGAACCGCTGACGACCAGGCCATCGACGCCGCGCTCGGAGTTCTGCGTGACCAGTTCGACGTCGCCCTGGCCAGGACGTCGTCGCCGGAAGATCTCGACGACGCGCTGCGGGAACATCCGGACGTGGACGGCGTCATCGTCCTGGGCGGTGACGGCAGCCTGCACGCCGTGGTCGATGCTCTGCGGTCGGCTGACCGCCTGGGCCTGCCGATCGGGCTCATCCCGCTCGGCACCGGCAACGACTTCGCCGCCGCACTCGGGCTGCCGAGCGATCCGACCGAGGCCGCGAAGCTCGTCGGAGCCGACCATCCATCCCCCGTCGACCTGATCGTCGACGGCAACGACAACGTCGTCGTCAACGTCGCCCACATCGGTGCCGGCGCCGAGGCTGCGGTCGCAGCGCGACCGTTCAAGAAGACCCTCGGCCCGCTCGGGTACGTCGCCGGAGCCGTCATCGCGAGCGGCAAGGCCCTCGGGTCGCCCGGGGCCCGGGCCGTCGTGACCCTCGACGGGTCCGACGACCTCCCGCACGGCAGGGTCCTGCAGATCGCCGTCGGCAACGGCCGCTACGTCGGTGGGGGCGGCGGCTGCTGCCGGACGCCGATCCCTCCGACGGGCAGCTCGATCTGATGGTCACGTATGCAGGTCCCCGACACCGGCGCATCGCCTACGCCTGGAAGCTGCGCAAGGGCGAGCAGAAGAGCCACGCCGACGTCGTCTACCGCCGCGGCACCGAGGTCACGGTCGTCGGCGACCCGATGGCGTCGACGAGCGACGGCGAGCTCGAGGAGCCGCAGCCGCAGCACGCCTGGCGGATCCTGCCGGGCGCGCTGACGATGTGGCGCTGATCAGCTTCGCTGGGTGACGAGCGCGGCGTAGGCCTCGGGGCTCGACTCGTGCAGGAACTCGCGGCAGCGGTGCGCCTCACCCTCGTCACCGAGTCGTTCTGACGCGTCTGCGAGCGCTGCGAGCGAACGCAGGAACGGACGGTTGGGCTCGTGCTCCCACGGCAGCGGACCGTGGCCCTTCCAGCCGTTGCGGCGCAGCAGGTCGAGCGAACGGTGGTAGCCGGTGCGGACGAAGGCGTAGCCCTCGAGGTCCTTGCCCTCGACGAGAGCCTGCTCCGCGAGAGTCACCCACGCAAGCGCCGAGTCGGGGTGCAACGTCGCCACGGTCTGCGGGCTGTCTCCTGCGGCGAGCTCGGCCGCTCCGGGATCTTCGGGCAGGTACGTCGCGGGGGGTTCACCGAACAGGTTGGTCATACCCGAACCCTACGGTGCGGGCTCAGCACGCGACGCACGGCTCGACCACCTCAGCCGCGGGCGCCCGCCGTGCACCGAGCACCGCCAGGGTCCCGATGAGACCCACACTCGTCAGCCCGACCACGGCCGCGATCGCGGTCGTCATGTGCGGGAGCAGCTCTCCGGACTGTGCCGGTCCGGTGCCGATGATGGCCGACACCACAGCCAGCATCACCGCCCCTCCGATCTGGACGCTGGTGTTGACCAGTCCCGAGGCCAGGCCCTGCTCATGGTCCGCCACACCGGCTGTGGCCTGCGAGTTGATCGACGGGAAGCACAGCGCGAAGCCGACACCCAGCAGGAGCATCGTGGGCAGCAGAAGACTGACGTACGACATGCCGGGTTCGACCCTCAAGAACAACGCATAGCCGGCGACGAAGGCCGCGAGACCGATCGCGATGATCCACCGCGTGTCGTACCGCTCCAGGATCACATCCATCTTCACGGCGCTCGCAACCACCAGGATGCCTGCCGGGAGGAAGCCCAGCGCCATGGCGATCGGCGACCAGCCGAGCGAGTTCTGCAGGTAGAGCGTCACGACGAACTGGAACGCGACATAGCCGCCGAACATCACGGCCCCCACGACGTTGGCGTGAACCACGTGCGCCGATCTCAGGATGCCCAGGCGCACCAGCGGATGGTCGTGCCGACGCTCCACTGCGATGAACGTCGCCGCCAACGCGACGCTCGCGACGAGCAGCACGATCGTCGAGGGCGCCGTCCACCCGCGCTCAGGCGCTTCGACGACCGCGTAGACCAGCACCAGCAGCGACGCCGTGACCGTGAACGCTCCGACCAGGTCGAAGTGCTTGAGGCTCACCCGTTCACGTGCCGCATGCGGAATGACCTTGAGACCGGCGATGAACAGCAGGATCGCGACGGGTCCGGGCAGCAGGAACGTCGCCCGCCACCCCAGCTCGGTGAGGACGCCGCCGAAGACGAGCCCCATCGAGAAGCCGCTGGCCCCACAGATCGTGTAGATGCTCAACGCCCGGTTGCGGGCTGGCCCTTCGGCGAAGGTCGTCGTGATGATCGACAGTCCGGCAGGGACCGTGAACGCCGCGGCGATGCCCTTGAGGAACCGCAGCGCGATGATCGCCAGGTCATTGCTCAAGAACGCGCTGACCACCGAGGCGATGCCGAATGCAGCCACCGCGACGAGGAACACCGAACGGCGCCCGAGCAGGTCGGCAGCGCGACCGCCCAGCAGCAGCAGCCCGCCGTAGCCCAGGACGTATCCGGAGACGATCCACTGCAGGGCAGAAGGTGACATGCCGAGGTCCGCACCGATCGACGGCAGCGCGACGCCGACCATCGAGATGTCGAGGCCGTCAAGGAACAGCGCGCCGCCGAGGACGACGAGAAGCACCCAGGTGGACGCGGACCAGCCGCGCCCCTCGGTGACGTGCAGCCGGGAGTCCGTGGACGCCGGGAAGGTCGTAGAGGTCATGCGACGAGTCTTATGCATATGCATTTAATGCGCAAGCAACTAATGCATGAACATCTTATGCAGACGCGGTGATATGCTTCACACGTGCCGAAAGCGTCCGATGATCTGCTCGCAGCCTCGTGGCACGAGCTCAGGGGCCGGTACAACCAGCTGGCTGCCGGCTCGATCGCGAGCTCGGGGCTGCGCACGACCTCACGTCGAGTGAGTTCGAGGTGCTGCAGCTGCTCGATGCCGCGGAGGACGACCAGGTACGCATGGCCGCCCTCGCCGAGCACGCACACCTGAGCCAGAGCGCCCTGTCACGCCTCGTGACCCGGCTCGAGAAGGACGGCCTCGTCTGTCGCAACACGTGCAGCGATGACCGACGCGCGCAGTGGACGTCGATCACTGCCGACGGCAAACGGCGTTACGCCGAGGCGCGACCCACACAGCGCGCAATCCTCCGTGAGGAGGCCGGTGAGTGCACCGGCCTCGCCACGGGGGTCCTGCTACCGGAGAAGTAGCAGGTCAGAGCTTGGTGCCGGCGCTGCGCAGAGCCGCACACGCCTCGGCGACACGGGTGGCCATCCCAGCCTCGGCGGCCTTGCCCCACGCACGCGGGTCGTAGGTCTTCTTGTTGCCGACCTCGCCGTCGACCTTCAGGACGCCGTCGTAGTTGCTGAACATGTGCGCCGCGACCGGACGGGTAAACGCGTACTGGGTGTCGGTGTCGACGTTCATCTTGACGACGCCGTAGTCGACGGCGGCCGAGATCTCCTCGGGCAGCGAGCCCGATCCGCCGTGGAACACCAGGTCGAACGGCGCATCCTTGCCGTACTGCGCCGCGACAGCTTCCTGCGCGGCCTTGAGGATCTCAGGACGCAGCGTGACGTTGCCGGGCTTGTAGACACCGTGCACGTTGCCGAACGTCAGCGCGGTCAGGTAGCGACCGTTCTCGCCGAGGCCGAGCGCTGCGGCCGTGGCCAGCGCGTCCTCAGGGGTCGTGTAGAGGTGCTCGCCCATGCCACCCTCGACACCGTCCTCTTCGCCACCGACGATGCCGATCTCGACCTCGAGGATGATGTTGGCCGCCGAGCAGAGAGCCAGCAGGTCCTTGGCGATCTCGAGGTTCTCGTCGAGCGGAACAGCCGAGCCGTCCCACATGTGCGACTGGAAGTAGGGCAGACCTCCAGCGTTGACGCGCTCGGCGGAGGCGGCGATCAGCGGACGGACGAAGCCGTCGAGCTTGTCCTTGGGGCAGTGGTCAGTGTGCAGCGCGACGTTGACCGGGTACTTCTTGGCGACCTCTTCGGCGAATGCGGCGAACGCCAGCGAGCCGGAGACCATGTCCTTGACCGTGGGACCGGAGAAGTACTCCGCGCCTCCGGTCGAGACCTGGATGATGCCATCGCTCTCGGCCTCGGCGAAGCCGGCCAGGGCGGCGTTGAGGGTCTGCGAGGACGAGACGTTGATGGCCGGGTAGGCGAACGACTCGTTCTTGGCCTTGTCGAGCATCTCTGCGTAGACCTCGGGTGTGGCGACGGGCATGCGAATCTCCTGTGGACGGAAAGGTGGCAGACCTTGTCAGTATCCCAGCCGCCCCGCTGGGCGGACGCCGGGTCTACCCCGCGAGGGCCTTGACCATCGCGCGGGCCGCCACCTGGATGGGGCTCCACACCGACGAGAACGGCGGTGCGTACGCGAGATCCAGCATCACGACGTCGTCGACCGTCATCGCAGCGGCCAGCGCCGTCCCGGCCACGTCGATGCGCAGGGCCGAGTCCTCTGCGCCGACGATCTGCGCGCCGAGCAGGCGACGTGACGTCCGGTCGGCGATCATCAGGACCGTCATGGTGCCCGGCGACGGCATGTAGCCGGCGAAGTTGGTGGTCTCGATCGACACCACGACGGGATCGAATCCGGCCTCGACAGCCTGCTCGCGACCCAGCCCGGTGCGCGAGATCTCGAGCGAGCAGAACTTGGTGATCGCGGTCTGGACGACGCCCGGGAACGACAGCTGCGGCTCCTCGCCGAGCAGCTGCGGCCACGATGCTGTCGCCGGCCACCATCCCCTGCTTGTTGGCGTGGGTGCCCAGCGGCAGGTGGACGGCTCACCGGTGACTCGGATGCGGGTCGCGACGCAGTCTCCGGCCGCCCAGATCTGGGGGAAGCCTTCGACGCGCTGGTGCTCGTCGACGACGATGCCGCCCTTGGGCCCGCGCGGCAGACCCGCATCGGCGGCCAGCCCCGACCGGGCGGTGACGCCGAGCCCGAGCACGACCAGGTCGGCGGGCACGGGGCCGGCGTCGGTCTTGACTGCCACGACGCAGCCTGACGGGTCGAGCTCGAAGCCTGTGACGCTGGCGCCGGCTCGCAAGTGGATGCCGCCGGCCCGCATGGCGTCGGCGATCTGCTCACCCAGCTCGGTCTCGACGATGCGGAGCGGGGTGTCTGCGCGTTCGATGACGGTGGTGTCGAAGCCACGGGTCACGCAGGCCTCGGCGATCTCGAGGCCGATGTAGCCGCTGCCGACCACGACGATGCGGCGCGGGCCGTCGGCGAGACCGTCGATCAGCGCCTGTCCGTCGTCGAGGGACTGGACGCCGTAGATGCCGTCACCCGAGATGCCGGGCAGGTTGGGCCGGATGGGTTCTGCACCGGTCGCGATGACCAGACGGTCGTACGAGACGGTCTCGCCGCCGTGCACCGTGACGGTCTGTGCCTTCGGGTTGATCGCGGTGGCCTCGACTCCGAGTCGCAGGTCGATCCCGTTCTGAATGTGCTGCTCGGGGGTGCGGGCGACCAGTGCATCGGCCGACTCCACCTCGCCGGCGACCCAGTACGGGATACCGCACGCGGAGTATGACGTCCGGTGCCCGCGCTCGAGGACGATGACCTCGTCGGCGTCCGGCAACCGCCGTCGCACTGCCGATGCAGCCGTCATGCCAGCCGCGTCTCCACCGATGATGACGACTCGTCTACCCATACCCCGACCCTATGGAACGACGTGATCGGCGCATCCCCCACCCCGAGTCGCGGGTCACGAGACCGGTCCCCGACCGCTTGACATCGCCAGAAGACCGATGGCTACCGTGGCGTATGACTGCGGACACCGACTCCCACACCGCGGCGCTGCGTGCTCTCACCCGGTTCTCGGTCGGCTCGGCTGTGTGGCTGGGACTGATCGGGGTCGGCGGTGTCGTCTACGCGGCCACGCTCGGCACGAGCAGCAGCGAGCAGGTGCAGCTGATCGGTCTTGGTGTCGGCGCAGGCCTCGTGCTGGTCTCGCTGGCATTCCTGGTCGCGCTGGTGGTGGTGTGGCGGCGAGATGTGAGGGCGGCTCCGCTCGTCGCCGACGATCGTCCCGAGTGCGCCGACGGCGGGGCGACCATGTTCTACGAAGGCTACGTCTCCGTCTGGAGCTTCTTGATCGCGGTGACCATCGTGGTGCTCGGCATCGTGATCGTGCCCTCCGCGGCCGAGGGTGCGGCATGGGGCTGGATCACCCCGGTGGTGATGGGCACCGTGGCCGTCACGGTCGGGTTGTTCGTGCGTTGGCGTGGCTGTGAGTACGTCGGTGTGCACGCGGACGGAGTTCGGATGATCCGCCGCGGGAGACTCGAGACGGCTTCCTGGTCGAAGGTACTGTACTTCGAGAGCGGGCAGGTCGGTATCGAGGGCAAGCCTGACCGGGCGGGTGTCCGTGACGAGGTGGGGACGCGCATCAAGGAGTCGGCCATCGCGGCCGGGCTCGCCACGTTCGAAGACCGTCTGCGGTGTGGGGAGTCGATCGACCTGGGCGCCGTGACCCTCCAGCCAGCTGTCCTGGTGGTCGAGGGCGTGCCCATCAGGTGGGGCGAGATCGACTCGGTGACCTACGAGCACGACGGAGAGAACAACTGGACCCATGTCGTGGTGCGAGATCGGCGGCGCCGGCCACGCGCCAAGGTCAAGGAGACGGGCATCGCCAACATCCCCGTCTTCAAGGAAGCGCTCCGCCGATACACAGGTCTGCAGGTATGACGCCATCGTCCTTGCTCTGCCGTGACGGCATGGTTCACCGAGCCGTCAGAGTGCGTGCTGGCGGATCCAGGTGTGCATCGCGATGGCCGCAGCCGCTCCGGCGTTGATCGACCGCGTCGAGCCGAACTGGGCGATCGACAACGTCTGCTCGCACGCAGCCCTGGCCTCGTCGGAGAGGCCGGGGCCTTCCTGGCCGAACACCAGGACGCAGTCGGTCGGCAAGGATGCCGTCTCGATCGGCACGGAGTCATCGACGTTGTCGATGCCCAGGACGGTCAGCCCCGCGTCGCGGCACCAGCCGGTGAACACCTCGACGGTCTCGTGATGACGCACGTGCTGGTACCGGTCGGTGACCATGGCGCCGCGCCGGTTCCAGCGCTTCTTGCCGATGATGTGCACCTCGGCGACCGCGAACGCATTGGCCGTGCGCACGATCGAGCCGATGTTGAAGTCGTGCTGCCAGTTCTCGATCGCGACGTGGAAGGGGTGCCGTCGCAGGTCGAGGTCTGCGACGATCGCCTCGAGTGTCCAGTAGCGGTACTGGTCGGTGACATTGCGCCGATCACCGTCACGCAGCAGCTCGGGGTCGTAGTGGTCCTCGTCGGGCCACTCCCCCTGCCACGGTCCGACTCCTACGAGCTCGGTCATGCGGTGACGCCGAACTCCTCGCGGTACCCGCGGATCGCCTCGAGGTGCTCGGCGTGACGGCCAGACTCCTCGACGAACTCGATGATCTGGTCGAAGTCGATGATCGAGATGACGGGGATGCCGAAGTCGCGCTCGACCTCCTGGATGGCCGACAGCTTGCCTTGACCGCGTTCCTGACGGTCGACGGCGACGACGACTCCAGCACAGCTCGCGTCGTTCGCAGTCAGGATCTCCATGACCTCCCGGATCGCCGTGCCGGCGGTGATGACGTCGTCGACGACCAGGACGCGTCCGGCGAGCGATGATCCGACGATCAAGCCGCCTTCACCGTGGTCCTTGGCCTCCTTGCGGTTGAAGCACCACGGCACGTCGAGCTGGTGGTGCTCGGCGAGCTGGACCGCGGTCGCCGACGCGATCGGGATGCCCTTGTAGGCCGGTCCCATCAGCACGTCGAAGTCGACCCCGCTGGCGACGATCGCGTCGGCGTAGAAGCGGCCGAGCCCCGCCAGCCGCGCGCCGGAGTTGAACAGCCCCGCGTTGAAGAAGTAGGGCGAGGTACGTCCCGACTTGAGCGTGAACTCGCCGAAGCGCAGGACGTCGTGGTCGAGTGCGAGCTCGATGAACTCGCGTTGGTAGTCGTGCATGTGTTCAGTCCGTCTCGGTCTTGTCGGTCTTGCTGCCCTTGGCAGGTGGGTCGGTCTTGTCGGTCTTGGTGTTCTCGGTGGTCTTCTTGACCGTCTTGACCAGGTCGCCGATCACGACGCTGCGGTTGCGCGTGTGGAACAGCTCGGAGCACGTGACCATCGTCAGGGTCTCGGTGGTGGCGACCTTGCCCCTCCCGTCAGGGTCTGGGACGTTCCACAGCGGCCAGCCCTCGGTGAAGTCGACCGTGATCGACGTGCCGGAGTTGCGCAGCTTGTACGTGTAGATCGCCGTGCGGGTCTCGACGACCGCGAGGTCACCGGCCTTCAGCTTCGGGAACTTCGCGAAGGGTTCGCCGTGGGTGACCCGGTGACCGGCCAGCACGAAGTTGCCGACCTGTCCTGGCTTGGCACTCTTGGTGTCCCAGCCGACTCCGCGGGACAACGCGCCGGAGTCCATGCCCTTGACGATCGGCATCTCGAAGCCGCTGCCGAACCGCTTGACCCGCAGCAGCCCGATCGCATCGGAGTCGATGCCCTTGCCCCAGTCGATCTTGATCGACTGCTTGATCTCGGCCTGCTTGTGCTTGGACACGATGTTGGTGCCGAAGTACTGCCAGCCCACCCAGGAGATGACACCGAGACCGCCCAGGATCATCAGGATCCCCAGCCCCGTCGCGACACGCCGGACGGGACTACGCCGGGCGCGACGTCGGTGCGTGCGGTCGGCAGTCATGCCAGCGATTGTGTCACCCGCACACCTGCCGCTGATCAGAAGCCACCCGAAAAGAAGTTGAAATATTTCTCAAAAGCCACCGAGGTGACCCGTTCATCCAGTACTATTTTCGACGCAGGGTCGATGTGCCTCGAGCCGTCGGCGCCTGTTGTCGGCCCACCGTTTCACCCCCCGAGAACGGTGGGCCGACTTATATCTCCGGCCAGGTCGTCAGCCGCCCTGAACGACCGCGCGCACAGCAGCACGACGGGCACGAGCACCAGCGGGATGACGAACGCCCACCGCAGGTGGTCGGCCGACGCCGCCGCCCCGATCAGCCCGCCACCCAAGATCGCGCCTACGTAGTTGGCGATGTTCATCCGCGCGATCGCGACGTCGAGCGAGGCCGCGGGCACCGCGCCAGCCAGGCCCGCGAAGGCCAGCGGCGCCAGGATCGCCAGGCCGACACCGACGACGAAGAAGCCGACGATCGCCATGACGGGCGCGGCCGCCGAGACCACCAGGGCCAGGCCGACGATGCCGGTCACCGTGCCGATGACGACGACTCGCACGGCGCCGATGCGACGCACCAGCAGGTCGCCGCCGAACCGGGAGATCAGCGCACCGGCCTGGTAGGCGCCGTAGGCCAGGGGCGCCACCGTGGTCGAGGCGTCGAGGGCGTCCTCGAGGTAGACGCTGCTCCAGGTCAGGATCCCGGTGTCGGCCGAGTAGAACAGCAGCACCACGAGGCCGAAGACGAGGACCGGCCGCCAAGGCAGGTCGAGTCCCTTCGCCGACAGCCCCGCATCGTGCTCCTGCGCCGCGATGAAGTGCGGCGCGGCGAACAGCGCGACGATCCACGTCACCACGGCGACCAGGCCCAAGGAGAGACCGAATGGCACGTCGACGTGCGCGACCCCGGCGGCATACAGCGCGCCGATGATGCCGCCGACGGACCACATGCCGTGGAAGCTCGCCATGATGCTCCTGCCGGCGGCGACCTGGGTGCGGACACCCTGCATGTTCATGCCGGCATCCACGGCGCCGACGCCGAGCCCGTAGAGCACGAAGGCCGCGACGAGCAGCGGCATCGTCGGGGCGAGGCCCACCAGCAGGGCGCCCGTCCCGATCGTCAACAGCGCGATCTTGAATGCCACGGCGCTCGTGCGGCGTTTCGGCGATAGTTCCGGCGACGACACTGCCGATCCCCGACACGACGGCCACCAGGACGAGGATGCCGGTCAGGCCACCGTCGCCGATGTCGAAGCGGTCCTTGATCCGCGGGGCCTGGGTCACGATGGCCGCGAACACGAGTCCTTGGAGGAAGAAGCCGGCTGAGACGGCGATGCGCGTACGCCGGAGTTCGGTCATCTCGTCATGGTAGGCCCGGCCGGGGGCGGAACTCAGGACATGAACCCCAAGGGATCGTAGGACAGTCCTGGGAAGATCTTCGAGGTGTTGAGTGCGCTGAACCTCGATCGCAGGATCTCGGCCAGGACGCTGCGGTAGTCGGTCGTGACGGCCAGGTCGCCATCGACCTGCTTGCCGGCGCTGAGACCGGGCCACCGCGAGTAGTACCGGCCACCCTTCACGCCGCCGCCCATGACGAGCATCATGTTGCCGTAGCCGTGGTCGACGCCGCCGGCACCGTTCTCCTGCAGCCGTCGGCCGAACTCGCTGACGGTGACGACGGTGACCCGTCCTGCGTGCGGTCCGAGGTCGACGAAGAAGGCGGCGAGGCTCTTGGCGAGGTCCTTGATCGTCATGTCGACGCGGTAGCCGAGCTCGACGTGCTGGTCCCATCCTCCCGAGTCGACCGCGACCGCCTTGACACCGACACCGGCGCGGATGAGCCCGGCGGTGGTCTTCAGCGCTTCGGACAGCGACGAGTCCTTCGGGTAGAGGGCGCCGGAGTGCGGGCCATCGTCGATCGTGCCGGCGATCGCCGAGGCTCGCTGGGTCAGGGCGAGCGCACCGACCCCGGCCCGACCGACCAGGCCACCGTGCTTGCGGTACTGGGTGTGCAGGCTGTCGGTGATCCGCTTGCGCAGCACCGGGTCAGTGGCGAACGGACCTCTCAAGGAGGCGAACTCCTCGGTCGCGAGGGCCGGGGACGGCCCCTGAAGTGCGGTCGGCATGATCGCGTTGCCGAGACTGACGCCGTCGAAGAGGTCGGGGCTCGTCGCCAGACCGCCGATCATGCGGTTGAGCCAGCCGACCCGCGCCGCAGTGCCGGGATCGGCGTCCTCGACCGCCTCCATCGCCTCGAAGTGGCTGCGGTTCGGGACGGCCATGCCGGTTGCGTGGACGACCGCGACCTGGCCGAGGAGCCACGCCGGCGAGAGGGCTGCGAATGCCGGATGCAGACCGAACGTCGCATCGGGAAACAAGAGCCTGCTCGGTGCGATGGCCGTGGTCGGCCGGGCTGCGTAGTAGGCCGGCTCGGCGTGCGGCACGACCATCGAGAGCCCGTCCGCTCCGCCACGCAACGACACCACGACCAGGATGTTGGACTCGCCGCTGCCGAACACCGTCGACGTCATGACGTCGCCGAACATCGACGTGACGACACCGGCCATCCCCGCGAGGCCAGCTGCCTTCAGGACGGAGCGGCGGCTGACCTCGTAGTCAGCGCAGCACTCCTGCGGAGCAGTCATCGCACGATCCCGTCGGGAGCGTTGAGCACGTTGCCGCGGATCACGGTCCAGGTCCAGTCGCTGACTTCCTTGGCGGATCGGAACTTCGAGGCCTGGCTGCGGTTGAGCGCCGAGGCGACCGACGCGCGCAGGTCTGCCGTCGACGCGCGGCCCAGCAGCATCCGCGACTGGTGGTCGACGGCTGTCCCAGCGTCCGTGGCCAGGCCGTCGGCAGCTGCTTGGCCCGAGCCGGTGTGTAGTACTGCTTGGGACTCCACCACTTCCCGGCCAGGCTGTAGTGGATGTCCCAGCCCCGGAGCACCCGTGCCGGGGAGGTCCAGGTCGACGAGGTCTCGGGAAAGCCGTCAGGGCGTGGCCAGGAGTGCAGGTACTGACCGAGTCCCTGCGACATCCAGATCGACTGCCGCAGCAGCGAGTCGTCGAGAAGACACCCCGGTCGGTCGCAGCTCGAGCACCCGGATCGTGTTGATGACGTCCTCGACCGGCGTGCGGACCTTGGTGCGCTTGGAGGCCTGGAAGTCGCGATGGTTGACGAGCGCGCGCAACGTCGTCCTGATGTTGGTGTCGGAGGTCCGGTACGCCTTGGCGACGGCGTTGACGATCGAGGCCGAAGGATTGTCCGAGACAAAGCGGACGCACAGCCTCCGCGCGATCTTCTGAGCCGTGGCCGGATGCCGGGCGAGGTAGTCGAGGTAGGCGTTGACGACCGCGCGGCCGTCGGGGTTGGTGTTGGCGTGCGTGAAGCCCAGCACCTTGACCTTGCCGACGAAGTGGTCCCGGGGCTGGTACGCTCGCGCCGTAGCCGTCGAAGACCCGCACCTTGAACCCGGTCAGGATGCGCGCCGAGTTCTTGACGTCGTCCTCGGTGTACCTGCTGGCGCGGCCGACCGTGTAGAGCTCGAGGAGCTCACGGCCGAGGTTCTCGTTGATCCCGTGCTTGGTGTTGACCGAGTTGTTGAGCCACCCCGACATCGCCGGGTGGACGATCGTGGCGCGCAGCAGTCCCCGGTAGGTGCCGAGGGCATGGGCGCGGATCGCCTTGTCGTACGACATCCGCCACGGGAACGACCTGTCCTCGCCGACCGGGATGTAGAGCAGGTTGGACCAGAAGTCGGTCATCACCTCGTGCACCTGGCGGCGCGAGATGATCCGTCTGGCTGTCGTGTACTGCGCGAAGCTGAGGCCGTACTCCCAGCTGTTGAAGCTGCCCTTCTTGGCATTCGCCCACGCTGCCTCGGGCGAGTCCTTGAGGCGCGGGAACCACCCGGCGATCACGTCGGCTCGCTTGTCGGAGATCCGGCTGGGTGCCAGCTGGCGGTCGAACCACTTCTTGGCGGTCTTCGACCAGCGGAAGTCCGCACAGGCCTGCTCGTTGACGCCGAACGTGAAACGGCGCACCAGATGCAGATCGGACGCACGCAGCAGACGCGGCGTGGTCGCCGCAGACATGCGAGTACTCACAAGCTTCCCCTTGGTCTCTCCCTCGACCGCGCGAGAACTGCTGCTCCGGAAGGACTCCCAGCCCACCGACGGGTCCTGCGCGATCTGACCTTCCCCGAGAATATGCTGAGGCGCCGTCAGCGTCTGCCATTCCGGCCAGAAAAATCATCGCGGGTCGGCCGCGGCTAGAGTCTGGACGTGAAGACTTCCAGCGCCCGGATCGCCGGGCTCGGCACGACGATCTTCGCCGAGATGAGCGCTCTCGCCGCCAGGACCGGGGCGGTCAACCTCGGGCAGGGCTTTCCCGACACTGATGGGCCCGACCAGGTCGTCGAGCATGCCGTCGAGGCATTGCGCAGCGGCCGCAACCAGTACGCGCCCGGAGCAGGTGTGCCCGAGCTGCGCCACGCCATCGCAGCGCACCAGCACCGCTTCTACGGGCTGACCGTCGACCCCGACGCCGAAGTCGCCGTCACGACAGGCGCCACCGAGGCGATTGCTGCAGCCCTGCTCGGCCTGGTCGACCCGGGCGACGAGGTCATCGTGCTGGAGCCGTACTACGACTCGTACGTCGCGATGATGCAGATGGCCGGCGCCGTACGTCGACCGGTGACGTTGCGGGCTCCCGACTTCCGGCTGCCGATCGACGAGCTGCGGGCCGCGGTGTCGCCACGCACGACCGCGATCCTGCTCAACTCGCCGCACAACCCGACGGGGGCGGTGCTGCGTCGCCACGAGCTGGAAGCCGTCGCCGCCCTCGCGATCGAGCACGACCTGGTCGTGATCAGTGACGAGGTGTACGAGCACCTGACGTTCGACGACGTGCCGCACATCCCGATCGCGACCCTGCCGGGAATGGCCGAGCGCACCCTGACGATCAGCAGCGGCGGGAAGACGTTCTCGTTCACGGGGTGGAAGGTGGGCTGGGCGACGGGACCGGCAACCCTCGTCGACGCGCTGCTCGGCGTCAAGCAGTTCCTCACCTACACCTCGGGATCACCGTTGCAGCCCGCGATCGCGCAGGCGCTGGAAGCCGATGAGGCCTTCTACGCCGGACTCAAGTCGCAGCTGCAGTCGCAGCGCGACCAGCTCTGCGAAGGACTGGCCGACATCGGCTTCGAGGTGTTCGTGCCCGAGGGCACCTACTTCGCGACGACCGACATCCGGCCCCTCGGCTTCAGCGACGGCATCGAGTTCTGCCGCTCGTTGCCCGATGTCGCCGGGGTCGTCGCGATCCCGCACCAGGTGTTCTACGACCCTTCGACAAGCCAGGGAGCAGAGACAGCTCAGGAGCCGAGAGGAATCCGGGTCGGCCACTGGTTCGCTGGGCGTTCTGCAAGCAACCTGCTGTCATCGCCGAGGCGCTGAGCCGCCTGCAGGTGCTGGCGCGCTGACGAGCACGGCCCGTTCCTGCTCCGTCATGGGCCGCGAGCTCCCGGTCAGCGGATCCCAGCCGACCATGACGCTCGATGCTCGCACCAGGACGCCGCGACCGTCGCTGATCTCGGCCTCGGCTGTGTACGAGGAGATGCCGACCCGTGACGTCCAGCAGCGTGCCGACAGGTCTGGCACGCCATGACGGATGGGGCCGTGGAAGTCGATCGCGACCGAGGCGACGACACTCTTTCCCCACACCCGGTCGGGATCTGCCGCCGTTCGCTGAGCGATCCGCAGCTCCTGCACGACGTCGGCGGTCCGCTCCGGGGTCACGACGCCGCCGGGGCCGATGTCGTGCAGCCGAATCGCGACCGGCACCTGCACCGCATCCGACACCTGGCTGGCCGGTGCCGCGGACGGGATCGAGCCGAACCGGCTCACCACCCGGGCGTTGACGACCCGACCGCCTTCGGTGTCGACACAGATCTCTTGCCGCAGCACGTCGCCGTCGAGCTCGTTGGTCACGACGACTGGCCGCGTGCTCAGGAGCACCGGCACGAGGTAGTCGATCGTGACTGCGGCGACCCGCGAGTCCTCCGCCAGCGCTCCGTCACGCATCAAGCGCTCGCGGCCCTCGGCGGCGTAGTCGAGGAACCGGACGTTGTTGACGTGCTCGTAGGAGTCGATGTCGCCCCACCGCATCGCGATCTCGTGCTCGACCACGTGTCAGAACCCTTCTTCGATCAGCTGGCGCACCCGTGGGCGCACCTCTTCGACTTCATACTTCTTGACCGGGATGAAGAACGCGACCATGACTCCCAACGCCGCAACCCCCGCGCCGACGACGAAGCTGAGCCGGAACGCCTGCTCGGTCGGCACCTGGAAGCCGCCTGCGTCGCGGGTCATCGACGTCAGCAGGACCGCGAGCACCGCGCTCGAGACCGAGGTGCCGATCGAACGCATCAGGGTGTTCAGCCCGTTGGCGGCCGCAGACTCGGTCGAGGGCACAGCCGACATGATGAGGGCTGGCATCGCGGCATAAGCCAGTCCGACGCCGGCACCGTTGATCGCCGACAGCAGCACGAGCTCCCAGACCTCGGACATGAAGAACGACGCCAGCGTGTACCCGGCGGTGATGATCGCGAGGCCGGCGATGAGCGTCACCTTCGGGCCATGCCGGGTCGACAGGCGTCCCGCCAGGGGTGACAGGAGCATCATGACGAATCCGCCAGGCGCCAGGCACAGGCCAGCCACGAAGATCGTCTGCCCGAGCCCGTACCCCGTCGACTCCGGCGACTGCAGGGCTGCGGCAGGATCAGGTTGTTGGTGAACATCGCAAAGCCGGCGAGCACCGAGGCGATGTTGGTCAGCAGCACAGGCCGCGAGGACGACACCCGGATGTCGACCATGGGGTTGTCGACGCGGGTCTCGAACCAGACCCAGGCCACGAGCACGACGACGCTGGACGCCAGCATGCCGATGACGATCGGACTGTCCCAGCCCCACGTCGAGCCCTTCGTGATCGGCAGCAGCAACAGGATGAGTCCAGCCGACAGGCCGGCCGCTCCCACGAGGTCGAAACGGGCCGGATTGGTCGTCGGTGATTCTGGCAGGAAGATCACGATGAGCACGAGCGCGATGACGCTGACGCCCGCAGCAGCCCAGAACATGATGTGCCAGTTGAAGTTCTGGGCGAGGTAGGCCGACAAGGGCAAGGCGATGGAGGCTCCGGCGCCGAGCGTCGCGCTGATCAGGGCGATCGCCGTCGGCACCCGGTCGGGTCGCAGCTCGTCGCGCAGGATGCTGATGCCGAGGGGGACGACGCTCATCGCGGCACCTTGCAGCACCCGACCGACGAGGAACACCGGCAGATAGCCTGCTGACGGCGCAGATGACGCTGCCGATCGTCAGGATCACGACGCAGACGATCAGGATGCGGCGCTTGCCGAACATGTCACCGAGGCGGCCGCTGATCGGTGTCGTGATCGCAGCCGACAGCAGAGTCGCGGTGATGACCCATGACGCATCGCTGCTGGACGTGTCGAGCAGCTCGGGCAGGTCGCCGACCAACGGGATCACGATGGTCTGCATCAGCGCGGCGAGGATGCCGGAGAACGCCAGGATCATGACCATGATCCGGCCTCGTCGTTCGCTGGCCCACGGCCGTTCTGCCCATGGAATCTTGCCGCTCTTCAGCTGGGTACTGCTCGCCACGTGTGTTCGCCTCCGCTTGCACCCTAGTCGCTGGCGACCGCGCTCCTGACGGTTGCCGCGCGCAACGCGACCAGGCTCACGTCGCCGAGATCGACGTCGTCACACGCTCGCGCAGCAGCCCCCGACCGGCTGGCTGTCGCCGAAGTCTCCTGCGCCACCGCACACCCCGGTCTCCGGCAGGGTGAGCTCGACTGCGGCCGCTGCAGCCTCGTCGCCGGCGAGGTGGGCGGCGATCGAACGGACCTGCTCGAAGCCGGTCAGCGCGAGGAATGACGTGGCGCGGCCGTACGACTTCATGCCGACGACGAAGACGTCGGTCTCCGGGGTGGGACAGCAGGTCCACTCCGTGCGGCTGGACGGATCCGCACGAGTGGAAGCGGGGGTCGATGTGCGGGGCCAGGTCGCGAGGTGCGCCGAGGACAGGATCGAGGTCGAGGCGCAGCTCTGCCAGCACCGTCGGGTCGGGCCGGAACCCGGTGAGCGCGATGACCTCGTCGACCGCATCGACGGCCTTGCCGTCGGCCGACTCGATCCGCAGCCCTCCGTCGCCGTCTGCGGTGACCGCGACGGGGTGGAACCCGGTCACCGTCGTCACGGCCCCGTCCTCGACGGCTCGGCGTGCATCGCTGCCCAGTGCACCGCGCTGTGCGAGCTCGTCGGCCTCCTCTCCGCCATAGGCTGGCGATGCGCTGCCGCGACGGATCAACCAGGTCACCCGCGTCCCGTCTGCCGCGGCGAGCGCGCGAAGTCCCACGATCGCAGTCTTCGCCGAGGCGCCGGTCCCGGCGACGACGACGTGCTTGCCGGCATAGCGGGCACGAGCTGTCGTGTCAGCCAGGTCGGGGATCCGGTAGGAGATGCGGTCGGCGTGCGCGCGTTCTCCCGATGCCGCGATCCCGTCGCTGCCGAGCGGGTTGGGTCCGTGCCAGGTGCCTGATGCGTCGATGACGGCGCGCGCTGCGAGCTGTCGAGGACCGTCTGGCCCCTCGACGTGGACGATGAAGGGGGTCGTGTCGCGATCGGCGTCGACCAGCACGTCACGTCCAGCCTTGGAGACGGCGATCACCCGATGCTCGGGAAGAACGTGCCCCAGGGCGGCTGCGAGCGGCGCCAGGTAGGTGTCGACCCACTCCGCTCCGGTGGGGTACTCGTCGAGGGGCGGAGCGTCCCAGCCGGTGACGTCGAGCAGCTGGCGTGCGCGCGGGTCGACGAGCTCGGACCACGGCGAGAACAGCCTGACGTGCCCCCAACCGGACACCGCAGACCCTGCGGACGAACCTGCTTCGAGGACCACGAACGGAACGCCGTAGGCAGCGAGGTTGGCGGCCGCAGCCAGTCCGATGGGGCCTGCGCCGATCACGACGACGGGTAGAGAGCTGGGCTGAGTCATGAGGCGTCCTCTTTCGGGATGAGTGAGTCGACGAGCGCATCGACCCGGGTCGAGATGTCGTCGCGGACGCGACGGACGAACGAGAGGTCTTGGCCGGCGGGGTCGTCGAGCACCCAGTCCTCGTAGCGCTTGCCAGGGAAGTACGGGCACTCGTCGCCGCAGCCCATCGTGATGACGACGTCGGATGCTTGGACGGCGTCCGGCGTCAGGATCTTGGGTTGTGCTGCGGCGATGTCGATGCCGACCTCGGCCATGGCGGCGACGGCGACCGGGTTGACTGTCGCGCCGGGCTGCGAGCCCGCCGACAGCACCTCGATGCGGTCACCCGCGACGGCAGCGAGGAATGCTGCGGCCATCTGCGAACGGCCGGCGTTGTGCACGCAGACGAACAGCACGGCGGGCCGGGTCATCGGTTCACCTTCTCGGGAGTGTCGAGCAGGTGCCGCAGGCGCAGCGCGACGTAGACGAGCCCGACCAGGACGGGCACCTCGATGAGCGGGCCGATGACTCCGGCGAGTGCCTGGCCGGAGGTCACGCCGAAGGTCGCGATGGCCACTGCGATCGCCAGCTCGAAGTTGTTGCCGGCTGCGGTGAAGGCGAGCGTCGTGGAGCGCCGGTAGCCGAGGCTCAGCAGCCAGCCGGCGGTCATGCCGAGCCCGAACATCGCCGCGAAGTAGAGCAGCAGGGGAAGCGCGACGCGCGCCACGTCGAGCGGCTGGCTGGTCACGGCATCGCCCTGCAGCGCGAACAGGACGACGATCGTGAACAGCAGGCCGTACAGCGCCCACGGTCCGATGCGCGGCAGGAACTGCGCCTCGTACGCCTCGCGGCCCCAGCGACGTTCGCCCAGCGTGCGCGTCAGGTAGCCGGCAACGAGGGGGATGCCCAGGAACACCAGGACGCTCACGGTGATCGTGGCGACCGAGAACTCGGCACTGGTCGTCGACAGGCCCAGCCAGTCGGGCAGCACCTGCAGGTAGAACCAGCCGAGGGCGCCGAAGGCCACGACCTGGAAGACGCTGTTGACCGCGACGAGAACAGCTGCGGCTTCGCGGTCGCCGCAGGCCAGGTCGTTCCAGATCAGCACCATCGCGATGCAGCGCGCCAGGCCGACGATGATCAGTCCGGTGCGAAGCTCCGGGCAGGTCGGGCAGCAGCAGCCAGGCGAGCGCGAACATGAGGGCGGGGCCGACGATCCAGTTCAGGACGATCGAGGCCGCCATGAGGCGACGATCGCCGAGCACGGTGCCTGTCTCGTCATAACGGACCTTGGCCAGGACCGGATACATCATGACCAGCAGGCCGACCGCGATCGGCAGCGAGACCGAACCGATCGTGACCGCGTCGAGGACGTCGGCGATGCCGGGCCAGGCACGACCGAGCAGCAGGCCGGCAGCCATGGCGCCCAGGATCCAGACGGGCAGGAACCGGTCGAGCGTGGAGAGGCGTGGAGAGTGCGTCACTGTCATCCCATCGAAGTTTGTCGATGGGATGACGATAGCAATCCATCGACGAATGTCAATGCGTTGGGTACGATCGAGGCATGCCCACGACCCAGACCGCGCTGAGCGCCTGCTGCGCACCGTTGGTGACCGAGTCGATCTCCGCCGAGGACGCCGTGACGCTGGCGGCCAAGTTCAAGGCGCTGGCCGACCCGACCCGCGTCAGGCTGCTCTCGATGGTCGCGGCACACGACGGCAACGAGGCCTGCGTGTGCGATCTGACCGAACCCGTCGGCCTCAGCCAGCCGACCGTGAGCCACCATCTCAAGATCCTCGTCGACGCGGGGCTGCTCAGCCGGACCAAGCGCGGCGTCTGGCTGACTACGCCCTCGTTCCAGGATCGCTCGAAGAGCTGGCCGCAACGTTGACCACCGCTAGCCCCGGCGAGCGTTGAGGCGCGCGGCCTGACGGGTCAGGTGCTCCTGCTCGGCCAGGTTGGACGCCCGGCTCGCGGCCTCGACGTATAGCCGCGCGGCTGTCAGCACATCGCCGTCCCGCTCGCGCAGATAGGCCTCGACGGCCCGGTAGCGGGGCAGCGAGTCGTCGAGCGCAGCAAGTGCCGCCAACCCGGCACGTGGCCCGTCCGCCTCGCCGACCGCCACGGCGCGGTTGAGCCGGACGATCGGGCTGTCCGTCAGGCGCACGAGCTCGTCGTACCACTCGACGACCTGCACCCAGTCGGTCTCCTCGGCTCTCTGCGCATCGGCGTGGAGCGCCGCGATCGCCGCCTGCGCCTGGAACTCGCCCAGCCGCTCGCGGGCTAGTGCGCGCTGCAGAATCTCGACTCCCTCGGCAATCGTCCGGGTGTCCCAGAGGCTGCGATCCTGATCGGCCAGCGACACCAGGGTGCCTCCTGTCGACGTCCTGGCCGGACGGCGTGCGTCGTGCAGCAACATCAATGCCAGCAACCCGGCGACCTCTGGATGGTCGATCGACGCGGCCACCTGCCGGGTCAGCCGGATCGCCTCCGCCGCCAGGTCGATGTCACCCGAGTAGCCCTCGTTGAACACCAGGTAGAGGACGCGCAGCACCGTGGCCACGTCACCCGGCTGGTCGAGCCGCGCACCGGAGACGGTCCGCTTGGCCCGGCTGATCCGCTGGGCCATCGTGGCCTCCGGCACGACGTAGGCCTCGGCGATCTGACGAGTCGTCAGACCGCCGACGGCACGCAGTGTCAACGCCACTGCCGATGACGCGGTCAGCGAGGGGTGCGCACACAGGAAGTAGAGCTGGAGCGTGTCGTCGACGCCCGACACCGGTCCTGGCAGCGGCTCGTCGTCGACGAGGTCCTCCCGGCGCCGCCGAGCGACCTCTGACCGGGTCGCGTCGATGAATCGGCGCCACGCGACCGTCACGAGCCAGCCCTTCGGATCGCGCGGCGGATCGTCGGACCACGCGCGGACCGCCTCGACCAACGCGTCCTGCACAGCGTCCTCGGCCGCCGCGAAATCGAGCTCCGCGGCGGACGAGGACCGCCAAGACTTCCGGGACGAGACTGCGCAGCAGGCCCTCGTCCACCGTCAGGCTCATTCCGTGATGGTCGGCGGCTCGGTCAGGAACGGACGCAGCTCGAGCCACTCGTGGATCGGTTCACCACCTGCACCGGGGGCGGCTGGACAGCTCCCCGGCGAGCTCGACCGCACGATCATGGCTGTCGACGTCGATGATCATCCAGCCGGCGATCAGGTCCTTGGTCTCGGCGAACGGCCCGTCGGTGACCGGCGGCTTGCCCTCGCCGCCGTACTGCACCCACTGGCCCTCGGGTGCCAGCGCCTGACCGTCGACGAACTCCCCGGCTGCTTGGAGCCGGTCGGCGAAGTCCTGCATGTACCGGATGTGCGCCGAGATCTCATCGGGCGTCCACTGGTCCATCGGGACGTTGTTGACCGCCGCCGGAGCGCCGCGGTAGTGCTTGAGCAACAGGTACTTGGCCATGATGGTTCTCCTCGATGCTGGTGCGACCCATTGTGGTCACCTTCACACCTGGGACGGAACCGCCTGCCAATTCTCGACATCCGCTTCGAGATCGACGACGATCCGATCAGGCAGAGGGGTCGTTGAGGCGCAGGATCTGCAGACGTTCGTCGACCGTCAGACCTGATGCGGCAAGCACCTTCTGCAGCACCCCCGACTTGCCGGCGATGTAGGTGTCGATCTCGATGCCGGGATCGGCCGCCAGCGTGAGCTTGACGGACGCATACTCGTCACGCAGGTCTGCCCGCTCCCGCAGGACATCTCGAACAGCGAGGTGGTTGCGGACGTTGAGGGTTCCTGCGATGCAGACGTAGACGTTCCGCCGTGGGCGGTCGTCGGGGGCTTCGAACGCCTCCCGGTCGACGACGCCCAGGTCGCCGCGATGGACGTAGCCCACCGAGGCCAGCGCGGCGATCGCAGCCTCGACGTCACGGGCAGCGACGATGACGTCGATGTCGAGGATCGGCTTGGCCGCCAAGCCGGGCACCGACGTCGAACCGACGTGCTCGACGACTGCCGAAGGAACCGCTTGCAGCACTCTCCGCAGGTCATCGGCAACCTGCTCGAACTGCAGTGGCCACGACGACGAGTACGGGACGACGTCAACAGGCACCATTCGATGCTAGCGCTGCGCCACGTGAACGCGGGGCCGTGCGCTGAGCCCGCACGGCCCCGCAGCCCGGACGGTAAGTCACGTCGTGCGCAACGACGTTGTCCTGACGCCCCGACCGGACACCTGTGACGTCCGATGTCATCTACTTCGGATAGTAGATCTCAATGCAACGCGCCTCAACCCACAGCTGCCGTCATTTCAGCGAGAATCCGGAACCCCCCTCGCGTGGCTGGGCACGAGGGGGATTGCCGGCTGCTGGAGGGTAGTGAGTCGACCGACACCTGCCACAATGCGACACGCCGTCGCAGGTCGCTGTTCTACGGCCGCCACAGGGCAGGCTCGGATCATGGACCTGCACCCCCACGTCGAGCCAGCTCTCGTCCTGGTCATCAACGCCGGGTCCTCATCACTCAAGTACCAGGTCGTCGACCCGGCAAGCGGGCACGCTGAGGTCCGGGGCATCGTCGAGCGCATCGGCGAGACCGTGCCTGACCATGGCGCCGCCCTGGATGACATGCATGCCGACCTCGAGCGGCACGGCGTGGCCACCGAGTCGCTGATCGCAGTTGGCCACCGGGTCGTCCACGGCGGGACGGCGTTGGTCGACCCCGTGATCCTCGACGACGAGGTCTTGCAGACGATCGACCATCTCGCCGAGCTGGCACCACTGCACAATCCACCGGCTGCCACAGGTATCCGCCGCGCGCGGGAGCGCTACCCGGACCTGCCTCAAGTCGCGGTCTTCGACACCGCCTTCTTCGCCGATCTCCCGGCTGCTGCCGCAACGTATGCCCTCTCCGACGAGCTGGCCGAGGCGCACGGCATCCGCCGCTACGGGGCTCACGGGATCAGCCACCGGTACGTGGCCGGTGTCGCAGCAGACTTCGTCGGCCGGCCCGTCGACGAGATCGACCAGATCGTCCTGCACCTGGGCAACGGAGCGTCCGCTTCGGCGATCAGGGGTGGCCGCCCGGCTGACACCTCCATGGGGATGACGCCGTTAGAGGGTCTCGTGATGGGGACCAGAGCCGGCGACCTCGACCCCGGCATAATTCTGCACCTGCTCCGTCACGGCGGGCTCGACGTCGACGGTGTCGAAGATCTGCTGCACCACCGATCAGGGATGCAGGGGATGTCGGGGATGACCGACTTCCGTGACATCGACCGAGCGGCCAACGCCGGTGACCGGGCAGCACTCGCCGCCCGCGACGTCTACGTGCACCGTCTTCGCAAGTACGTCGGCGCCTACCTTGCCGTCCTGTCGGGCGCCGACGTGATCACGTTCACCGCCGGGGTCGGCGAGCACAACTCTGGCATCCGGGCGTCGTGCCTGCAGGGCCTGGAGCCCCTCGGAATCGTCGTCGACCCAGACCGCAATGCTGCCGAGGGCGTCGAGCCTCGGCGGATCTCCACGGATGGCTCCCCCGTGCAGGTGCTGGTGGTCCCCACCAATGAAGAGCTCGCGATTGCCCGCGACGTCATGGCCACGATCAGCCCCGAATAGGTGCCAACCTCGTCGTCAGAAGTCAGCGCTGGTCGACGCCGCAGCCGTGACCGACGGCGAGCTCCCCGCTTCTGGGCGCTCCCCGTGGGACGTCCACTCCCAGTCGCGGACCTCCGGCAGGTCGTCGCCATGATCCCGCGTGTACTGCCGCGCCCGCCGTCGGGTGTCGACCATCTCCTGCCGCAACGACGCCGCTCTGGAGCCGAGTCCAGGCGTCCTGTCGATGACGTCCATGACCAGGTGGAACCGGTCCATGTCGTTCATCATCACCATGTCGAAGGGCGTGGTCGTCGTGCCCTCCTCCTTGTAGCCGCGGACGTGCAGGTGATCGTTGTTGGCTCGTCGGTAGGTCAATCGGTGGATGAGCCAGGGGTAGCCGTGGTAGGCGAAGATCACGGGCACGTCGGTGCCGAAGAGGTTGTCGTAGTCGCGCTGGGCCATGCCGTGGGGGTGCTCGGTCTCGTCCTGAAGCCTCATCAGGTCGACGACGTTGACGAACCTGATCCGCAGCTCCGGCAGCTTCGCCCGAAGGATGCTCACCGCGGCGAGCGCCTCCAGCGTCGGGACGTCACCGGCACATGCGATGACCACGTCGGGCCTGCCCTCGTCATTCGACGCCCATTCCCAGATACCTGCACCACGCGCACAGTGCAGATCGGCCTCGTCGGCCGTCAGCCAGTCGTAAGACGGCTGCTTGCCCGCCACGACGACGTTGACGTAGTGCTGGCTCTCCAGGCAGTGCTGCATCGTCGACAGCAACGTGTTGGCGTCCGGCGGGAGGTAGACGCGGACGACCTCGGCCCGCTTGTTCACCACGTGGTCGATGAAGCCAGGGTCTTGGTGCGAGAAGCCGTTGTGGTCCTGTCGCCACACGTGCGAGCTGAGCAGGTAGTTGAGACTCGGCACGCGCGGTCGCCATGGGATGTCCCGCGTCGTCTTCAACCACTTGGCGTGCTGGTTGAACATCGAGTCGACCAGGTGGATGAACGCCTCGTAGCAGCTGAACAGGCCATGGCGCCCGGTCAGCGTGTAGCCCTCGACCCAGCCCTGGCACGTGTGCTCCGACAGGATCTCCATGACGCGGCCCGACGTGGCTGAGGTGCTCGTCGGTCTCCAGGATGCGGCCGGCGAACACCTTGTCGGTGACCTCGTAGACCGGGTTGAGCCGGTTCGACGCGGTCTCGTCAGGTCCGAAGATCCGGAAGTTGGTCGGGTTGTCCCGCACGACGTCGATGAGGTACTCGCCCAGCACCTTGGTCGGCTCGTGGATAGAGGCACCCGGCGCCGTCACCTCGACGGCGCGGTCGCGGAAGTCAGGGAGAACGAGCGGCTTGGTCAACAGGCCGCCGTTGGCGTGGGGGTTGGCACTCATCCGGCGGGTATCTCGCGGAGCAAGGTCTCTCAGCGTTTCGTCCAAGACCCCGTCGGGACCGAACAGCTCCTCGGCACGGTACGAGCGCATCCACTCCTCGAGCTGGGCTCGGTGCTCGTCGTTCTCGCGGGTACCAGCCAGCGGTACCTGATGAGCGCGCCAGGTTCCCTCGACCGGCAGACCGTCGACGACCTTGGGACCGGTCCAGCCCTTCGGAGTGACCATCAGGATCATGGGCCACGGTCGGCGTTCGACGTCTCCGTCCTCGCGGGCGGCGCGCCAGATCTCGCTGATGGTGTCGTGAGCGCGGTCCATCGCCGCAGCCATCTGCTGGTGCACGTCGGCCGGATCATCCCCCTCGACCGTGATCACCTCGTGTCCGTAGCCCCGAAGAAGACTCTCGAGCTCGTGTCGGTGGATGCGGGCGGGCACCGAGGGGTTGGCGATCTTGTAGCCGTTCAGGTGCAGGATCGGCAGGACGGCACCGTCGGTGACGGGGTTGAGGAACTTGTTGCTGTGCCACGACGCGGCGAGCGGGCCGGTCTCGAACTCTCCGTCGCCTACGACCGCAGCGACCACGAGGTCGGGATTGTCCAGCGCCGCGCCATATGCGTGCGACAGGACGTAGCCGAGCTCGCCACCCTCGTGGATCGATCCTGGGGTCTCAGGCGCGACATGGCTCGGGATGCCACCGGGGAACGAGAACTGCCGGAACAGGGCCCGCATCCCGTCGGTGCCGAGCCCGATGCGGGGATAGAGCCGCTGTAGGTCCCCTCCAGGTAGGCATTCGCCACCGCCGCCGGACCACCGTGCCCCGGACCGGCCAAGAAGATCGCGTTGACGTCACGGGTGCGGATGAGCCGGTTGAGGTGGGCGTACACCAGGTTCAGGCCTGGGCTGGTCCCCCAGTGCCCCAGCAAGCGCGGCTTGATGTCCTCGGCGACGAGTCCCCGCTCGAGCATGGGGTTGTCGAGCAGGTAGATCTGGCCCACCGACAGGTAGTTGGCAGCACGCCACCACCGGTCGATCAGATCCAGCTCTGCGGCGTCGAGCACTGGCTTGATGTCACTGGCCATGGATCCCCCAAGGTGTGATCTGCTGTCGCATCGCAATCTTCCACCCACTCGGCCACTGCGCAACCGCCAGACCGACTCGATGACCGATGCCCACCATCTAGCTGCTGGCGATTGCGTCCAGCACTTCCATCTTGGTCGAACGACGCGCCGGCAGCAGGGCTGCGAGCACTCCGAGCAGCATCCCGGCCACCAGGATCGAGATGAGCTCGGTCCACGGGATGCTGGGGGTGATCGTGGCCTCGCTGAGCCGGTTGAACGACAGCACGAGCAGCAGCGACACGATCAGGCCCGTGAGGAGACCACCCAGGGTGCCGAGCAGCGAGATCACGATCGACTCGAGGGTGATCATCCGGCGCACCCGCTTGTCGGTCATGCCGATGATGCGCAGGAGCCCGAGCTCACGGCGGCGTTCCAGGATGGACAACGACATGGTGTTGATGATCCCGATCAGGGCGATCAGGACGCTCATCAGCAGCAGCCCGGTCACAGCCTTGATCAGGAAGTCGAAGACCGTCCCGATGAGCTTGCCGACCGCATTGCCCTCCTGCGCCGTGATGTCCGGCCGCTGGTCGGCGAGGTCCTGGATCGCGTTCTTGGTGCTGCCCTGAGCGCCTGAGGCCACGTCGACGAACGCGACTGTGGGGGCAGCGTCGCCAGCCAGCGTCGTGAAGGTCTTCGCGTCGACGATGCTGCCGGTCTGACCGGTGTCCTGCGTCGCCGAAAGCGTTGCCGCGACCCGCAGATCCACCTTCTTGCCCTGGGCGTCCTTCACCGTCACGGCGCTGCCCACCTTGGGTGCCTTGCCGTCACCGAGGTCGAGCACGGCGATGGTTCCGACCCCCAGGTCGTCGAGGCTGCCCTTGTCGACTGTGATGCTGGCGATCTTCTTCATCTCGGCCACATCACCGGATGAGATGGTCGAGGCCGTCCCGTCGACCGTGGCCGCAACGCGCTTGAAGGGCACAACCTCGTTGACGTCCTTGATCGCGCTGAGCTTCGTCACGAAGGCGTCGTCGATGGTGCCGCCCTGACTGACCACCAGGTAGTCGGCCGACTGGACGTCGTTGACCTGTTGGACGGCGAAGTCGCGGATGCTGGCCCCGGCCACGGCGACGAGAGTCACCAGAAAGACGCCGATCAGCAGGGCATTCGCGGTGGTCGCGGTCCGCTTTGGACTGCGGATGGAGTTGTCGACTGCGAGGCGCCCCTCCAGGCCGAAGCGCTCGAGCAGCGGGCGAGCCGCCCGAGCGCCCAGTCGGGCGAGGTACGGAGCCCCCACGAACACCGAGGCGACGAATGCGACAGCACCCCCGCCGATGGACGCAAGGCTCGAGCCGATGAGCATCCCAGCCAGCCCGACGACTCCCAGGACCAGGGCGATGATCGCGCGACGACGCCCCAAAGACGCCGACTCGGTGGCGGCGTCCCGCATCGCCTCGATCGGCTCCGTCCGTCCCGCGCGCCGCGCCGGGATCATCACCGAGATCACGGTGATGACGGTGCCGAGGATCAGGCCGCTGACGAGGTTCGAGGAGCTGAAGGAGATTCCGCCAGGCAGGCTGTTACCGGTGGGCTCGAGGACACCCTGCAACGCCAGCGTCAGGAGGTAGCCCGCCACGACACCGAGGACCGACCCGAGAACGCCGAGGACGAGTCCTTCCATCCGCAGCGACCGCTTGAGCTGACGAGGAGTCGCACCGATGGCGGCCAGCACCGCGAGCTCACGCAGGCGCTGGGCCACGATGACGCTGAACGTGTTGTAGATGACGAACCCACCGACGAGCAGGGCGAGCACTGCAAACGCCTGCAGTGCCTTCTTCAGCGTCTGGGCGAACGACCCGTTCGCCGCACGCTGGTCCTCACGGAACTCGTCGCCGGTCTGGACGGAGAAGCCGTCAGGCGCCACTTTTCCGGCCTCAGCCACGAGGTAACCGGGCGAGTTCGAGCCGCGCAGGTAGAAGGGGCTGAACTCCTGCCTCCCCGCTCAGCCAGGCGAAGGCGTCCGCCTCACCGATCGAGACGGTCCCGCCGCTGTCAAGGGCGTCCAGTCGCCGAACTCAGTGATGCCGACCACCTGGACCGGCTGGCCGCCCGCCAGCGTCAGCAAGGTGACCTGGTCGCCCACCTTCAGGTGCTCGTCGCCCGCGAGCCCTTGGTCGACGGTCACCTCACCGGCAGCGCTGGGCGCTTCACCGTCGACGACTGAGAGCGGGTTGAGATCCTTGTCAGTGATCCACAACCGCCCAGTGGCCGAGGTGGCGAACGGCTTGCCCTTGCCGTTCTGGAAGGCGACGGGCGCCGTGAGGATGCCGGCCCCTCCGTCGACCCCCGGGAGCGCGACGGCTGGTCAACCGCAGACTGCGGCACCTTGAGCTGGTCGGGTTGTGCGCCCGTGCTCTCCACCGTCGCGGGGTCGTCCGGGACGACAGCCACGTCGACGTTGCCGTACTGGTCATCGATGTTGCCCTCGAGGGAGTCGATGACGCCGTCGGAGATGACGCTGACGGCGGTGTAGAAGCCCACGCCGGCGATGATGGCCACGAGCGTCGCGAGGTAGCGCCCGAGGTTGTGGCGCACGCTGCTCAGGACGAGCTTGATCACGGCGCGATCAGCCCTCGAACCGCTTCATGCGGTCGAGCACGCGGTCCGATGTCGGGTCGTCCATCGAGTCGACGATCTGCCCGTCGGCGAGGAAGAGCACCCGGTTGGCGTACGACGCGGCGTGCGGGTCGTGGGGTGACCATCACGATCGTCTGTCCGGATTCGTCGACCGCACGACGCATGAACGTCAGGATCTCGATGCCCGTGCGGGAGTCGAGGGCGCCAGTCGGCTCGTCGGCGAAGATGATGTCGGGCTTGGGCACCAGGGCGCGAGCGACCCGCGACCCGTTGCTGCTGGCCGCCCGAGAGCTGACTCGGCAGGTTGTCGAGCCGATCGGTGAGCCCCACTGTCCGCACGATCTCGTCGAACCACGCGTCGTCGGCCTTGGTGCCGGCCAGTGTCAGCGGCAGCAAGATGTTCTCGCGGGCACTCAGCGACGGAATCAGGTTGTACTGCTGGAAGATGAACCCCAGCCGGTCACGTCGCAGCAGCGTCAGCTGGTTCTTGTTCAGCTTCGAGATGTCGGTGTCGCCGATATAGGCCGAGCCCGATGTCAGGCGATCGAGCCCGGCGACGCACTGCATCAGCGTGCTCTTGCCTGACCCGGACGGCCCCATGATCGCGGTGAACTCACGCTCAGGGAAGTCGACCGTCACCCCAGCGAGCGCGTGGACAGCGGCATCGCCCTCGCCATATGTCTTGCGGGCGTCGACGGCACGGGCGGCTGCGGCCCGGACCGGTGTCTGCGTTGAGGCGGTCATGAGTCTCCTCGTCGTGATGACGTCGAGGCACACACAGTAGTTGAGTCCGGGGGCATCGGCGCGACGTCGAGGACGTGGCGATCACGCGCGGTCCGGCACGAAGGGGACGGACCAGACCGGGGACCGAGGGTCTGACTTTCGGGGAGCCGCCTGTCGGAATCGAACCGACGACCTTTTTCATTACGAGTGAAACGCTCTACCGACTGAGCTAAGGCGGCCAAGGTTCGCCGAGGATCGCCCGGTGAACCGAAAAGAAAGTCTACCGGGTGGTCGCGAGCACGCGTCACCGACCCACCCCCGTAGAATCACCCGCGTGACTGACGCGACGCAGGCTGAACTCGAAGAGATCCGCGCAAGCATCGACAACATCGATGCTGCCCTCATCCACGTGCTGGCTGAACGCTTCAAGTACACCAAGCGGGTGGGCCGCCTGAAGGCCGACCACGACCTGCCGCCGAGCGACCCGGCTCGCGAAGAACGTCAGATCACCCGACTGCGGGCGCTGGCCATCGAGGCCGACCTCGATCCGGCGTTCGCCGAGAAGTTCCTCAACTTCATCGTCGCCGAGGTCATCCGCCACCACGAGGACGTCCGCGGCTGACATCTGGCTCTGGTCTGGCCCGTCATCTGAGCACTAGTGTGCTGACATGGCTCTCGTAGACGACATCCTCACCCAGCTCCCGCTCCAGCAGATCTCCGACCAGGTGGGCGTCTCGCCCGACCAGGTCGAGTCCGTCATCCAGGACAGCCTGCCGGCTCTCCTCGGCGGCATGGACAAGAACGTGCAGAGCGACGACGGCGCCGCATCTCTCGCCAACGCCTTGGGGGCGCACGCCGATGCCAACCCCTTGGGCAACCTCGGCGGACTGATCAGCGGCGCTCTCGGCAGCGGCATCCTGGAGAAGGTGCTCGGCGGGTCGACACCCGACGTCTCCGACGCGATCGCCAAGAACAAGGACGGCGTGTCCGGCGGCGACGTGCAGAAGATCCTGGCGATCGTCGCACCGCTCGTCATGGCGTTCCTGGCCAAGAAGGCCACCAGCGGCGGCAAGGCAGACACCGGCACGGTCAAGGACGTCGTCAGCAAGGCCAACTCCGAGGCCAAGGCGAGCTCGCCTGACATCGGGTCGATCCTCGGCGCGATCTTCGGCCGTTAGCCCCAGGGCGGGACGCTGACGACGGCTACGACTCCTTGCAGGTCGTTCCTTCGGCGGGCGCCTTGCCCTCGAGGAGATAGGTGTTGACCGCGTCGGAGATGCACCTGTTGCCAGAGAAGTACGCCGTGTGCCCGTCGCCCTCACGAGTCAGCAGCACAGCCGACGTCAGCTGGTCGGCCAGCGCCTCGGCTGACTCGTAGGGGGTGGCCGGGTCGCGGGTCGTGCCGATCACGAGGATCGGCGCTGCGCCGTCGGCGTCGATCTTCGGGATCGGGTTGGTCGCCTCGATGGGCCAGTCAGCACAGCCCAACGCACCCCACACGAGCGCCGGGCCGAACACCGGCGACTCCTTCGTGAACCGCGGGATCTCGGCCTTGGTCTGCTCGATCGTCATCCCCTGCCCTGCGTCGAGGCAGTTGATCGCGTAGATGACCTGGCCGGCGTTGCTGGCGAACGACCCATCGCTGTTGCGGCTGAAGTAGGCATCTGACAGCTGCAGCAACAGACCGCCGTCACCATCGAAGGCGGCCTTGAGCGCATCGCTGAGGATCGACCACGTCTCCTGGTCGTACAACGTCACCGCGATGCCGTAGAACGCCTTGCTCTCCGTCAGGGTGCGGTCGCCGACCTCGATAGGAGCGCCGTCGAGCTGCTTGAGCAGGTCGACGATCTTGTCGATGCCAGCGTCGGCGTCGTCGCCGAGGGGGCAGTCGTCAGACTTGACGCAGTCCTTGGCGTAGGCGTCGAGCGCGCGCTGGAAGCCCTCGGTCTGGGCGAAGCTGCCCTCGACCGGGGTCTCGCTGGGGTCGACCGCACCGTCGAGGACCATCCGACCGACCTGGGCGGGGAACAGATCGGCGTACACAGCACCCAGCAGCGTCCCGTAGGAGGCACCGAACCAGTCGAGCTCGCTGCGTCCGAGCAACGCCCGCACGATGTCCATGTCGCGGGCTGCCTCGACGGTCGAGACGTGGGCAGCGAGCGGCCCGGAGTTCTGCTGGCAGGCCTGGCCCAGCTCGGTGCTGCTCTGCCGCATGGCCGCGAGCTCGGCGGCGTCGTCGGGCGTCGAGTCAGTCGCGATGAACTCGTCGAACTGCTTGTCGGACAGGCACTCCAGCGGCGAACTCAGACCGACTCCACGGGGGTCGACGCCCACGACGTCGTACATCTTGAGAACTTCGGCGGGTAGCCGGTTGAACATCGTGTTGGAGAAGTCGATCGCTGATCCGCCGGGCCCGCCGGGGTTGACCAGCAGGCTGCGGGTCGCGCCGTCGCCGGGATGCACCTTGACCCGGATGCGGGTCGTCTCGCCGTCAGGAGCGGCGTAGTCGATCGGGACCTTGACCCAGGCGCACTGCGCGGCACCGGAACCGCACCGTGACCAGTCGAGCTTCTGGGTGTAGAACGCTTGCAGACCTTGGGGCGCCGGCTCGTCGACCGGCGAGGGCTTCACGAACGCCGTGCCGTTGCGGGTTGCGAAAGCGGCGTAGACCGCGATGCCGATCAGCAGGGCCAGCGCGAGGGACAGCATGACAGTCGTGCGGGCACGGGTCACCGGCGAAGTCCCATCATCATGCGTTCGAGAGCCAGGAGCGGAGCGGCATTGGCAGTCAACGCGGTCCTGCACTCGACGATGGCATCGATCGCGGCAATCGTCGACTCAGGCGTCCACACCTGTGACATCTCGTCGATGTCACGGGCGACGTCGGCGTTGACCAGGTCGATGCCGGTGGCGCACTGGCGAGCCAGGACGTCGCGGCAGAACGACAGCAGGTCGAGCAGCACCCCGTCGATCGCGTCGCGGGCCATCCGCTTGCGGCGGCGGTCTTGATCTTTCTCCAGCGTCGAGCGCGCTCCGGCGTAACCGGCTGGTCGGCGCCCGCGCTCTTCGACGCCCCAGGCCGCGCGAAGGTTCTCCATCTCCTTCTCGTCCTGCGGATCGCAGTAGTCCTTGGCCCTGGCCTGAGCCTCTTCATTGATCTGCGCTGCAGCCCGCAGGCAGTCGCCCAAGTCGTGCATCGAGGCCGGTATCGACAAGATCAGCTTGCGCCGTTCGCGCGCGGCCGGATCTCGGGCCAGCCCCCTGGCTCGACCGATGTGCCCCTGTGACGCGGCTGCGACGGCCTGCGCCATCGACGGCTCGATGCCGTCGCGCTCGACCAGCAACCGGGCGATAGCGGCGGTGCCGGGCGTCCGCAGGATCACCGACCGCGAGCGCGACCGCAGCGTGATCATGACGTCTTCGGCCGAGGGGGCGCACAGCATCCAGACGGTGTGCTTGGACGGCTCCTCGATCGCCTTGAGCAAGGCACCGGCCGCCTTCTCGGTCAACCGGTCGGCATCCTCGACGATCAACAGCTGCCAACGGCCGAGTGCCGGGCGCAACGACGACGCTCGCACGTACTCGCGGATGTCGTCGACGCCGATCGAGAGTCCCTCGGTCGTGATGACGGTGATGTCGGGATGGCTGCCGGCCCGCGCCGTCGTGCACGACTGGCACTGGCCACATCCGCCGAGCTCGCACTGCAGACCGGCCGCGAAGGCCAGTGCGGCATTGGATCGTCCCGAACCTGGCGGGCCTGTGAAGAGCCACGCATGGGTCATCGAACGACCGTCGCCGCCGGCCGAGGCGACGGCTGCGCGCAGCGTCTCGACGACCGGCTCCTGGCCGACGAGGTCGGACCACACGTCGGTGGCGGTCACCGCACGGCCTGCTTCAGCCACGGCTCAACTGCCGCACGGATGAGGTCGTGGATCTGCTGGGGCGTGCCTCCGCCGGGGACGACCAGGTAGTGCTCGGGGTCGCCGGCGGCGAGGTCGAGGAAGTGCTGGCGGACTCGCTGGTGGAACTCGAGGGGCTCGGACTCGATCCGGTCGGCGCCCTCGAACCGGGTGTGGCCGATCTCGGGGTCGATGTCGAGCACGATCGTCAGGTGCGGACGGAGGTTGGACGTCGCCCAGCGCGCGATCGGCTCCAGCTCGGCGATATCGAGGGCGCGACCGGCACCCTGGTAGGCCAGCGTCGAGTCGACGTAACGGTCGGTCAGCACGACGGTGCCCTCAGCCAGGGCAGGCAGCACGACCCGGTCGACGTGCTCGGCCTTGTCGGCGGCGTAGATCAGCGCCTCGGTGCGTGGCGACAGCTCGCCGGTCTCGTTGGACAGCACGATGCGACGCAAGATCTGACCGACTTCGGTGCCACCCGGCTCACGGGTCAGCAGCACCCGCTGCCCGAGGCCTTCGAGCCAGTCGACGAGCAGCGCCGCCTGAGTCGACTTGCCAGCACCTTCGCCGCCCTCCAGCGCCAGAAACACACCGTGGTCGGTGAAGAGCGGATCCATGGAGCCGAGCCTATCCGTCGAGGGCTGAAGGGCGTTCGACCCGGGCGACCAGCTTGGCCGGGGCCAGCAGGCAGAAGCTTCTCGGTGATCAGCTCGGCCAGCTCGTCGAAGTCGGTCTGCTCGGTCACGTGCATCGCCATGACATCGCGTCCCCAGCCCGCATAGGCGAAGGGATAGCCGGTCTCTCGCAGCGCCAGGCTCTTCGCCGGGCACCCTGAACGTGACGGCGACGACCTCGCCATCGACATCGAAAGCTCCTTTGAGCACGGAAGTCTCCCGCTCGTCGACCGACAACAGGTGCGCGATGGTGCGCTTGCGGACCCGCCAGCGCACGCCGATCCAGGCGGTCTCTTCGTAGACCTCGGGCAGTGCCAGGCAGATCGACCGCACCCGGTCGAGAAGCTTCTGGAGGCAGATCGGACATGCCCCGATGCTAGGACCTGGCACTGACACGGCGATCCCCGTCGACAGGCTAGGTCGGAACAAGATCGAGATCAACGTTCGCGGTCGTCAGCGGTCAACCGCAAGCTCGACGACCAGCAGGGCCACGCAGATGAGCCCGGCCCACAGCTCGGACTTCGGCACGAACGTCACCGCGACCAGCGCCGCGATCGCGAGCCCAAACGGTCCAGCCGTGCGGATCGATGAGTCGTGCAGCCGGATGCTGATGAGCCACAGTGCGGCGAGGAAGACTGCAATGGGACCGGTGACGAAGGCGCTGCTGACCAGGTCGGAGACCTCGACGTGGTGGTCGTAGAACTCGACCCGGGCCGCCAGGCCGGCGCCGACGGCGGCCGCTGCACCGAAGATCAGGTAGTGCCCGAAGCCCCAGAGGTAGCCGACCGAGTTGCTCGTCAGGACGTCGCCGTTCTCGCGGGCGAAGTACAGCCACCACGCACTGAACGTCACCAGCACGCCGCCAGCGACGACGAACCAGAGCTCGGCCGGTGGCCGCTCGCCGTCGAACGCGGCCTGCAAGGCCAAGGTCACCGACAGGATCGTCTCGCCGAGCACGATGATGAAGAACAATCCGTAACGCTCGGCGATATGGTGCGGATGCCACGGCGTCGTTGCCGTCTGCTCGGCCCATGAGGGCACCGCGAAGTCGATCACCGCGAGCACCAAGAACAACCAGATCGGCAGGTCTCCACCCGTCGCTAGCAGCGCCACGACCCACGCCGCCTGCGCCGCGATCAAGCCGTAGACGTACCGCAGCGCCGTCCGTCGACCGTCAGGATGTCCCTGCGCGACGCGCAACCACATCAGCACCAGCCCGATGCGCATGATGACGTAGCCCACGACCACGAGCGTGAACTCCTGGTCGAACATCCGCGGCACCCCGGCCGCCACGACCAGCGAGCCGAATATCTGCAGCAGCGTCAGGACGCGGTGAACCGTGTCGTCGGGATCGTAGGCGGAGTTGAACCAGGCGAAGTTGAGCCAGGCCCAGAAGATCGCAAAGAACGCCACGCAGAACCACACCAGCCCGTGTCCGGCTGTCCCGTGGGTGATCTCGTGGTGAAGTCCCAACGCGGCCTGCGCGATCGCGACGACGTAGCAAAGGTCAGTGAAGAGCTCGAGCGGCGAGGCGACGCGGTGCTGCTCGTGCGGGTCGCGCGGACGAACTGGCCGCAGGATGGGGGCACCATGCGCCCATCCTGCACCACCAGCTGGTCGTCAGGCCTTCTTGGCGGCTGCCTTGGTGGCGGTTGTCTTCTTGGTTGCCGTCGTCTTGGTGGCAGCCTTCTTCGTCGTCGTCTTCTTGGCAGCCGTCTTCTTGGTCGTGGCCTTCTTGGCGGTCGACTTCTTGGTGGTCTTCTTCGCGCCCTTCTTGGCCGGCCCCTTGGCCCGACGCTCGGCCAGCAGCTCGAAGGCCCGCTCCGGGGTCAGGGTCTCCAACGAGTCGTCCTTGCGGAGCGTCGCGTTGTACTCGCCATCGGTCACGTACATGCCGAAGCGACCGTCCTTGGCGACCACCGGGCTGCCGCTGACTGGATCGTTGCCGAGCTCCTTGAGCGGCGCCGCAGCGGCCTTGCGTCCGTAGGTCTTGGGCTGGGCGTAGATCGCCTTGACCTCGTCCTCGGTGATCGTGAGCAGCTGCTCCTCACGCTCGAGCGACCGCGAGTCGGTGCCCTTCTTCAGGTACGGGCCGTAGCGACCGTTCTGCGCGGTCACCTCGACGCCGTCCTCGACGTAGACGACCCGGGGCAGCGTCAACGAGCGCACGGCATCCTCGAGCGTGACGGTGTCGAGATCCATGCTCTTGAACAGGCTCGCGGTGCGCGGCTTGTCGGCCTTCTTCGCACCTTCGGGCAACGCCTCGGTGACGTACGGGCCGAAGCGGCCGCTCTTGGCGGTGATCTCGAGACCCGTCTCGGGGTGCGTGCCGAGCACGCGCTCGACGCCTGACGGATTGGCCAAGGCTCCCTTGGCCTTCTCGAGGGTCAGCTCGTCTGGCGGCAGGTCGTCGGGCACGTTGCCGCGCGTCGGGACCTTCTTGCCCTCGGCGTCCTCGGTGAACGGCGGCCCCTCGACGTACGGGCCGTAGCGACCGACGCGCAGGTTGATGTCTTCGCCCAGCGGGAACGTCGCAAGACCGCGTGCGTCGATGTCGGCAAGTTCTCGACGAGCCGCTTCAGACCTGTGTCGCCTTCGCCTGATCCTGTCCAGAAGCCGTTGAGGACGTTGACCCGTTCTTCGCGACCACCGGCCACCTCGTCGAGGACGTCCTCGAGCTCGGCGGTGAACGAGTACTCGATGAGCCGGCCGAAGTGCTGCTCCATGAGCCGGATGACGCTGAACGCGATCCAGGCCGGGACGAGCGCGGTGCCCTTCTTGTAGACGTAGCCGCGGTTCTGGATCGTGCCGACGATCGACGCGTACGTCGAGGGGCGCCCCGATCTCGCGGGTCTCCAGCTCGCTGATCAGCGAGGCCTCGGTGAATCGCGACGGCGGCTTGGTCTCGTGGCCGGCCTTGCCGAGCTCGGCCGCAGTGACCGTGTTGCCCTCCGACAGGTTGGGCAGCTTGGTCTGCTGGTCGTCGCCCTCGGCATCGGCGTCGTCATTGGACTCGACGTAGGCCTTGAGGAAGCCGTAGAACGTGATCGTGCGTCCTGACGAGCCGAAGACCACGTCCTCGCCCGTGCTGGCGGTGGTGCCGATGCGGATCGACACCGAGTTGCCCTTGGCGTCGTTCATCTGGCTGGCGATCGTGCGCTTCCAGATCAGCTCGTAGAGCCGCAGCTCATCGCCGCTGAGCCCGGTCTGCTTCGGCGTCGTGAACTTCTCGCCCGCCGGTCGGATCGCCTCGTGCGCCTCCTGCGCGTTCTTGACCTTGCTGGCGTACACGCGGGGCTTCTCGGGCAGGTAGGGCTGGCCGTACAGCTCGAGCACCTGCGCCCGGGCTGCGGTCAGCGCGGTCTGCGACAGCGTCGTGGAGTCGGTACGCATATAGGTGATGTGACCGCCCTCGTACAGCCGCTGCGCGACCTGCATCGTGCGGGCTGCACCGAAGCCGAACTTGCGGGGAGGCTTCCTGCTGCAACGTCGTGGTGCGGAACGGCGCGTACGGACGACGCGTGTAGGGCTTCTCCTCGACCGAGCGCACCGTGAACGGCTGCTCGGCCAGGGCGTCGGCCAGGGCACCGGCCTGCGCCTCGTCGAGGTGGGCGACCTTGTCGGACGTCAGCGCGCCGGTGTTGTCGAAGTTGCTGCCCGACGCGATGCGCTTGCCGTCGATGCTGAACAGCTTGGCCGGGAACTGCTGCGGGTCGAAGCCCTCACCGGCGTCGAACGTCGCCTCGAGGTCCCAGTACGACGCGACCTTGAACGCCATGCGCTCGCGCTCGCGCTCGACCACGAGCCGGGTCGCGACGGACTGCACGCGACCGGCCGACAGGCCGCTCATGACCTTCTTCCACAGCACCGGGCTGACCTCGTAGCCGTAGAGGCGGTCGAGGATGCGGCGGGCTTCCTGCGCGTCGACGAGGTCCATGTCGATGTCGCGGGGGTGCGTGATGGCGTACTGGATCGCGTCCTTGGTGATCTCGTTGAAGACGATGCGCTTGACCGGCACCTTCGGCTTCAGCTCGTCGTACAGGTGCCACGCGATGGCCTCGCCCTCGCGGTCCTCATCTGTCGCGAGCACGAGCTCGTCGGCGTCCTGAGCAGCTTCTTGAGCTTGGTCATCTGCGACTTCTTGTCAGCAGAGACGACGTAGATGGGTTCGAAGTCGGAGTCGACGTTGACGCCCAGACGGGCCCACGGCTCACCCTTGAACGCTGCCGGCACTTCGTCGGCACCGCGCGGAAGGTCGCGAATATGGCCGACGGACGAGTCGACGACGTAGCCGTCCCCGAGGTAGCCAGCGATGCTGCGGACCTTGTTGGGGGACTCGACGATGACGAGCGAGGTCAAGAGGAACTCCTGTAGTGGGCGGTCGGGCATACGCTAACGCGTGATGTCAAGCCTTCGCGCACCGCACGGCCTGGTGTGATGTGCGACAGGTTCTCCGCAGCAGCGGTCAAACAGTGTCTGAAGTCGATGCGAAGATAGTCTGTGGCTTTTTCAGGATATGCGCGATTGTGGGCGGACCGGTCCATCCGCTCTTTGTACATCGCGGCGTTCTTCGCACGCATCCCCGCGATGGCAGCACCCTTGGTGCTCACCCTGCACGTCGTCGACGAGCTGGGCGGCACCTACGCCCAGGCCGGCGTCATCGCAGCATCCAGCACGGTCGGCATGGCGATCGGTGCCCCGTGGCGTGGACGCCTGATCGACCGGCTCGGCATGCGACGGGCCGTCGTGCCGTCGGTCATCGCCGTGGTCATCCTCTACCCGCTCGCGACGATCGCGTCGTACGCCTGGCTGATCCCGCTGGCCTTCCTGATGGGCATCTTCCTGATCCCGATCTTCTCGATCGTGCGGCTCGCGTTGACCGTCATGGTCGACGAAGACCAGCGCCGCACGGCGTTCTCGGCCGACAGCGTCATCGCCGAGGCCAGCTTCATCATCGGTCCCGCTGTCGGCGCCGTGATCGTGACGACCGCTGGCGGTGGTCCGGCGCTCATCGCGATCGGCCTGTGTGAAGGCATCGCCGGACTGCTGTTCCTGTGGCTCAACCCGCCCACCAAGTCCGCACCCAGCGCCGATGCTCCGGTGTCCGACGACGTCACGAAGTGGATGTCGGTGCCGTTGGGCTTCTTGTTCTTCATCTCTGCTGGCGCGATGATCGCGCTGATGGCCACCGACCTCGGCATCGTCGCGCAGCTGCGCGAGCTCGACGAGGTGGGCTCGGTCTGGATCGCGTACGGCCTGTGGGGCTTGTCCTCGTTGGTCGGCGGCTTGGTCTACGGCGCGTGGCACACCTCGATCCGGCCTACCTACCTGCTGCTGGCCCTGGGCCTCACCACGATCCCGGTGGGCCTCGGCAGCCAAGTCTGGTCGTTGTCGCTGTGGGTCATCCCCGCTGGCCTGCTGTGCGCGCCGACCATGACCGCCGCCGGAGAGTGGATCGCCAAGCTTCGTGCCCGAGCATCGCCGCGGCGAGGCCATGGGCTGGCAGGGCACGGCCTTCACCCTCGGCGGCGCCGTCAGCGCTCCCGTGGTGGGCTCGGCGATCGACGAGGTCGGCGCCTGGGGTGGATTCGCGTTGGGCGGCGCAGTCGCAGCCGGCATCGCGATCGTGTCGCTGAGCGGTCGGTTGATCCCGGCGTTCCGGCCCCAGCCGGTCGAGGCACAGCCCGTCGCCGCAGTACACCAGCCCGAAGAACCAGCACACCGCGAGGAGACCGCATCATGATCCGCGACGCCGTGGCCGCCGACCTGCCGCAGATCCTGGCCATCCACAACGAGGCCATCGTCAACACGACCGCCAACTGGGACGAGCACGCGGTCGACCTCGACAACCGCGCGCAGTGGTTCGCGGCGCAGCAGCAGGCCGCGCTGCCGATCCTGGTCTGCGAGCTCGACGGCGCGGTCGCCGGCTACGCCTACTACGGTCCGTGGCGTCCTCGCACCGGCTACCGCCACACGATGGAGAACACCCTCTACGTGCACGTCGACCACCACGGGCGCGGCATCGGCAACACGCTGCTGGCGGCCCTGGTCGAGCGCGCCCAGGCCAGCGGCGACGTCCGCTGCCTGATCGCGGCGATCGAGGCTTCCAACACCGCCTCGATCGCGCTGCACGCCAAGCACGGCTTCGTCGAGGTCGGCCGTTTCCCTCAGGTCGGCATCAAGTTCGGCGAGTGGCTCGACCTGGTCTGCATGCAGCGCATGGTCGAGATCGATCAGACCAAGAATCCCTCTTCGGCCAGCCGCGCACCGACGACGCGTAGGTCTGGCGCAGCTCGGCCGGGTCGCGGTCGAGCAGTGACGCCAGTGCGTCGAGGATCTGTCCCGACGTCAGCTCGCCGTCGCTCGCGCCGACCAGACCGGCTTCGATCGTGTCGAGCTGGCGGCTCCGCCGCACGCCGTGCTGCAACCGGATCACGATGCTCTCGGGATCGTCCGCACCCGCGGGACCCCTGGTCTCCTGGACGAGGTCGAAGGCCTGACGCAGCGGCCGGTCGAGCAGGGCGGCATCGTCGGCTCCACGCAGGGCATCGGTCCGACGGCCCCAGGCCTCGATGCCTCGACCGACCGGTTGGGCGATCTCGCCGGTCCACTCCTCGAGCCGGTGAACCGGCGTCTGATCGGTCTTGCGCAGGCTCAGCCAGCCGAAGCCGATCGCCTCGATGCCCTCGGCGTCGAACCAGTCGAGCCAGGCGTCATAGCGCTGGATGTAGTCCTGGGCGGTGGCGAGGCCTGCGTCGGCGAGCCACATCTCGACATAGGCCGCCGGGTCGACGAGCTCGCGCTGCAGGATCCACGCGTCGAGCGGACGTCCGACCAGCCACTGCCCCAGCTCGTCCTCCCAGTCGGTGCCCGCGACGGTGGGCCCAGTTGGCCAGGATCTGGCACCAGCCACCGAGGTTGAGGTGGGCGTCGGCGTTCTCGACGAGGTGTCGCACGACGCTGTCGCCGGGCATGCCGGAGTCGCGGTAGACCAGCACCTGGCTGCCGGGAGGCGAGATCACGAACGGCGGATTGGTCGCGATCAGGTCGAACGTCTCGCCGGCGACCGGGTCGAACAGGCTGCCGTCGCGGACGTCGATGCCGGCCTCGTTGAGCTCGGCGGTGAGCCGGGCCATCGCCAGAGCGCGCGGGTTGACGTCGGTCGCGACGACCTGCCGGGCGTGCTGAGCGAGGTGCAGCGCCTGCACGCCGCACCCCGTGCCCAGGTCGAGCGCCTTGCCGATGGGTTCACGGATCGTGAGCTGCGCCAGCGACGACGATGCCTCGCTGATGCCGAGGACGTATGACGGGTCCATGGGCGCCTGTCGTCCGTCGAGACCGGGAGTCGGGTCGCACACGATCCACCAGTCGTGGTCCTCGTCGCCGTAGGGACGAATGTCGACGAGTGCGGTGACCTCACCGGCACTCGCGGTCAGCATCCCGGCGGCGGCCAGCGGCTCGACCAGTCCTGGCAGTGCGGCGTCGGCGGCGGATCGGTCGACCGGAACCTGCAGGGCGAACAGGCGCACGAGCGTCGCGAGGTCACCGCCCCCTCGGGTGGCTCGCAGGGCCGGGACGCTCTGATTGCGTCCGAGCGCCCGATGGGCGTCGTCTCCCAGCAACGCGTACACGGCGTCGACGGTGAATCCGGCCCGGGTCAGGGCGAGGCGAAGCAGCGAGGTCACAGAGGAAGGAAGCACGAGGCAACCCTCCCAGACCCCGCGAGTGGCGCAAAATGGTCGACCTCGGAACGCAGATCAAGCCACCGTGCACCACTCGCAGGTCTTAGACGGGTGCCTCTTCTTCGGTGACGTCCTCGCTGTCGCCAGCTACCTCGGACGGGTCGAGGGCGATGGGACGCGACCGCGCGATGCCGACCGCCACCACGATGATCACGACCGAGATGCCCGCGATCGAGTAACGCAGCGCGTCGCTCGCATCGTCACCGTACGAGTACTTGATCACCAGCGGGACGATCAGCAGTGCCACCAGGTTCATGACCTTCAGCAGCGGGTTGATCGCCGGACCGGCGGTGTCCTTGAACGGATCGCCGACCGTGTCACCGATGATCGTCGCCTCGTGGGCCGAACGATCCCTTGCCGCCGTGGTTGCCGTCCTCGACGAGCTTCTTGGCGTTGTCCCAGGCACCACCGGAGTTGGCCAGGAACACGGCCATGAGGGTGCCTGTCGCGATCGCACCGGCCAGGTAGGCGCCGAGCGGTCCGACGCCGAGACCGAAGCCGACCGCGATCGGCGCGAAGATCGCCAGGACGCCTGGCGTCGCCAGCTCACGCAACGAGTCACGGGTGCAGATGTCGACGACCTTGCCGTACTCGGGACGACCCGTGCCCTCCATGATGCCGGGGATGTCGCGGAACTGGCGGCGCACCTCGAACACGACGGCACCGGCCGCGCGACCCACGGCGTTGATCGCCAGGCCCGAGAACAAGAACACGACCGCAGCGCCGATCAGCAGCCCGACCAGGTTGCTTGGATCGGCGACGTTGAAGACTCCCAGCGTCGCCAACAGGTCGCCGATCTTGAACGTCGACTGGTACCCGGCTTCGCCGAGGTCGGCGATCGAGTCCTTGATCGCATCGGTGAACGCACCGAACAGGGCCGTGGCCGCGAGGACGGCCGTGGCGATCGCGATGCCCTTGGTGATGGCTTTGGTGGTGTTGCCGACGGCGTCGAGCTCAGTCAGGATCTGCGCGCCGGCCTCGTCGACATCGCCCGACATCTCGGCGATGCCCTGGGCGTTGTCGCTGACCGGGCCGAACGTGTCCATCGCGACGATGACGCCGACGGTCGTGAGCAGACCGCAACCGGCCAGCGCCACGGCGAACAGCGACACGATGATCGAGCCGCTGCCGAGCAGGAAGGCGCCGAACACCGCTGCGCCGATCACGAGCGCGGTATAGACCGCCGACTCGAAACCGACCGACAGCCCGGACAGGACAACGGTCGCCGCACCCGTGCGCGACGTCTTGGCCACGTCTTGCACCGGACGGGTCTCGGTGCCGGTGAAGTAGCCCGTGAGCGCCAGGATCACGGCGGCCAGCACGATGCCGATCAGCACTGCGATGATCGCGATGAGTCGCGGATCGCTGTCGACAGCGGTCTGCAGCGGCACACCGGTCTGGCTGAAGAGCTCTTCGATCGACGTCGTGCCGCCTGCGCCGTTGAGCCCGTCGAACGACGACGGCAGGTAGAACCAGGCGAAGGCGCTCGACGCGACTGCGGAGATCACGGCGGACAGGTAGAACGAACGGTTGATGGTCTTGAGCCCACCTTCGCCGGCGCGCGGACGCGTGAAGTAGACGCCCAGCAGAGCTGTGATCGCACCGATCGCCGGGATGACGAGCGGGAGCACGAGGCCTTCTTGGCCGAAGGCGACCGAGCCGAGGATCAGGGCGGCGACCAGCGTGACGGCGTACGACTCGAACAGGTCGGCGGCCATGCCAGCGCAGTCACCGACGTTGTCGCCCACGTTGTCGGCGATCGTGGCGGCGTTGCGTGGATCGTCCTCGGGGATGTTCTGCTCGACCTTGCCGACCAGGTCGGCGCCGACGTCGGCGGCCTTGGTGAAGATGCCGCCGCCGACTCGCATGAACATGGCAAGCAGCGCCGCGCCGAAGCCGAAGCCTTCGAGCACCCGCGGGGCATCGCCTTCGTAGATCAGCACGACGGATGCCGCACCGACCAGGCCGAGCCCGACGGTCAGCATGCCGACGGTCCCGCCGGTGCGGAAGGCGATCCTCATGGCAGCTTCGCGGCCCTCGTTCTGGGCGGCGGCGGCCACGCGGATGTTGGCGCGCGTCGCGAGCCACATGCCGATGTAGCCGATCATCGCCGAGAAGCCGGCACCCAGCAGGAAGTAGATCGACCGGCCGATCCGGATCTCGGCGTCGCCCGGCAGCAGGAACAAGATGCCGAAGGCCAGCACGGCAAACACGGCGAGCGTCTTGAACATGCGTCCGAGGTACGCTGCCGCCCCCTCTTGGACGGCTTGGCCGATCTCCTGCATCTTCGCGGTGCCCTCGGATGCCTTCAGCACTTCGGCCCGGAACACCCGGCCATGATCAGCGCGATGACTCCGACAACCGCGACCCCAATCACCCAGTAGGTGTTGCCGTCCGCGAAGCTCCAAGTCGCCGGCTGCCGCAACGAGCGTCACATTCGCCATGAACAATCCTCCAGAGGTTCAGACATGAACTTGCTGCGGACTGGCGGGCAGACCGCGTGACGCACGTTACATGCCGAGGGACCCCTGGTGTGTGATCTCGCTCACTTCGCGACGGATTGTGCCTCTTCGAGGGACGCATGTAGCCCGAAGACTTTGTCGAGGCCCGTGATCTGGAAGATCTTGAGGATGCGTTCTTGCGTGCACACGATGTCGAGCGATCCGCCGTCTGCGCGCACGCGCTTGAGCGCGCCGACAAGGACTCCAAGGCCCGTCGAGTCGAGGAAGTCGACCTTCCGCACGTCGATGATGAGCCGGGTGTGCCCCGCGTCGACGGCGGCGACGATGCCTTCGCGCAACCGGGGCGCCGTGTAGACGTCGATCTCGCCACCGACCTCGATGATCTCGAAATCACCATCCGTACGGGACGTCAGTGCCAGCTCCATGCACGCATTCAACCACGACCATTGGCACCTCGCCTGTTGCTCTCTGCGAGACTCGGCACGTGGATCCCGCTGACCTCGTGCTGCGCTACGGCGAACGGGTGACGCACGTGGAGCAGGTGCCGGCCCGTGAGGCCGTCGTCGAGCCGTGGCCCGAGTGGGTCGACGCCGACGTACGGGCCTTGTACGCCGCCGAAGGCATCACCGCGTTGTGGGGTCATCAGGCCGAGGCGCTGCACCATCTGCACCACCGCCGCCATACCGTCATCTCGACGGGAACCGCATCGGGAAAGTCGTTGGTGTTCCAGGTTCCGGCGCTCACCGAGCTGCAGGCCGGACGGACGGGCAGCGCGCTGCGCGGCAACCGGATGCCGACCGTGCTCTACCTCGCCCCGACCAAGGCCCTGGCCGCCGACCAGTACCGACGCCTCGCGGGGGCGTCGGCGTTGCGTGCGCGCCGCGACCGTCGACGGCGACAACTCGCGCGAGGAGCGCTCCTGGGCTCGCGATCACGCCAACTACGTGCTGACCAATCCCGACACGCTGCACCACTCGATCCTGCCGGCGCATCCGCGCTGGACCCGGTTGCTGGCGGGGTTGACCCATGTCGTGATCGACGAGTGCCACCACTACCGCGGCGTGTTCGGGGCCCACGTGGCTCACGTGCTGCGGCGGCTGCGGCGGATCTGCGCGCACTACGGGGCAGATCCGGTCTTCGTGCTGTCGTCGGCGACGGTCTCCGAACCTGAGGTGTTCGCTGCCCGGCTCACCGGCCTGGACGTCGTCCCGGTCACCGACGACGCCTCGCCCCACGCCGCCCGCACGATCGCGCTCTGGGAGCCGCCGATCATCCCGGGCATCGGCGATGACAAGGAAGGTGTGGTCCGCCGCTCGGCGACGACCGAGGCCGGTAGCTGCTCACCGACTTGGTCATCGGCAAGGTGCGCACCCTTGCCTTCGTCCGGTCGCGGCGCGGCGCCGAGGCAGTCGCCGCCACGGCGCAACGACGTCTGGGCGAGGTCGACCCAGGCTCGTGGGCCGGGTCGCGACGTATCGCGGCGGATATCTGCCCGAGGAGCGACGCGAGCTCGAGCAGCGGCTCCGCAGCGGCGACCTTCTCGGTCTGGCCAGCACAAACGCGCTCGGCTCGGCATCGACGTGGCCGGGCTCGATGCCGTCATCACGGTCGGATTTCCGGGCACCCGCGCTGCGCTGCAGCAGCAGTTGCGGCCGGGCCGGACGGTCGGGCGGCTCGATCGGCATCCTGATCGCACGGGACGAGCCGCTCGACACGTTCTTGGTCCACCATCCCGAGGCTCTCCTCGGAGCGCCGGTCGAGGCGTCGGTCTTCGACCCGGACAATCCGTACGTCCTGGGACCTCACCTCGCTGCCGCCGCCCAGGAGATCCCGCTGACCGAGGACGACTTCGCGTTGTTCGGGCCCCGGGCGGCCGAGGGCGTCGCGGCTCTGGAGGCAGCCGGCTGGCTGCGCAAGCGCCAGGCCGGCTGGTTCTGGACCAAGCGTGAACGCGCCAGCGACCTGGCCGACATCCGTTCGAGCGGCGGCGCGCCGGTCCAGATCGTCGACGCCGCCACCGGTCGGTTGATCGGCACCGTCGATGCCGGGTCGGCCGACTCGACGGTCCACGAGGGTGCGGTCTACGTGCACCAAGGCGACATCCACGTCGTCGACGAGTACGACGTCGAGCACGGCGCCGCGATCGTCCACCGCGCCGACCCCGACTACTCGACCTCCGCGCGCTCGACCACCGAGATCGCCGTCATCGCGACCGATCGCACAGTGCGTTGGGGCGATGCGGCGATCTCTTTCGGCTGCGGTCGAGGTCGTCAACCAGGTCATCTCGTACCTCAAGCGCAGCACGACCGGCGGACGGGTCTTGGGCGAGGCCTGCTCGACCTGCCCGCCCGCACCTTGCACACCAAGGCCGTCTGGTGGACGCTCGACGCCGCCGCAGTCGCCGACGTGCTGGAGTCTGATGACGTCCCGGGTGCCGCCCATGCCGCCGAGCACGCCGCGATCGGCTTGCTGCCCCTGCTCGCGACGTGCGACCGCTGGGACATCGGCGGCGTCTCGACCGCCCTGCATCCTGACACCGGGACGCTGACGGTCTTCGTCTACGACGGCTATCCGGGCGGCGCGGGCTTCGCCGAGCGCGGCTACGAGATGGCGGCGAGGTGGTTGCAGGTGACGCGCGACGCGATCGCTGCGTGCGAGTGCCCCTCCGGCTGCCCGTCGTGCGTCCAGTCACCCAAGTGCGGCAACGGCAACGAGCCGCTCGACAAGGCCGGGGCGGTCAAGCCTGGACGCGCTGCTCAAGGACTCCTAGCCGGTACATACTCGGCCGGCGCGGCACGTGCCTTCTGCTCCGAGACCCACCGCTCCTCCCACCACGTCGGGCTCGCTGCCCTGGCCCTCACGGTCGCGACGTCGAGGTCCATCCGGCAGGCGACCAGCCGGGCGTGGTTGCGTCGGGCGACGGACCGTGCCGCAGCACAACCGTCGTCGCCGCGCGCACTGGCCTGCGAGCCGGCCAACGCGGCAAGATCGGCAGCGGAAGCCACCCGGTGGCTCAGGCGCGACGGCTGGGTCGCCTGCACCGCCACCCAGGTGGCCACGATCAACGCGAACGCGATCCACACCGCGTGCACGGCCACCGCACCCCGTTCGTCAGCTGCGTTCACGGCTGCTCCCGCAGCGCGACCGACGTCGACTCGAGGGTGCGTGATCCGATGCCAGAGAAGAACGGCACCGGCATGCGCGACTCGACCCGGACCGTCACCACCACGAGGTCGTGATCGTCCTCGACCTGCACCGTCGCACCGGCCGGCGCATGCTGCCGAGCCGCCTTCCGCACGGCGTCGATCGACTCACCGCGGGCCACCATGCGGGCCGACTCGCGGGACGCATCCGCGATGCGCACCTGGGTCACGCCCAGCGACACGATCCACAGCATCAGGAAGGCGAAGGCGACGCCCAACGGCGCGATCGTCATGAGCTCGGCCGTGACCATGCCGTGTTCTCGTCGCTGGCGAGGTGCTCGGACTGATCTCATGCAATCCCCTCTCGGTGGGCCGGGGCGGCACCTGGGTGCCGCCCCGGGACGGGTCAGAACGGCAGGATGTTGGGGGATGTTGTCGAGCAGGTCCTTGACCAAGTCGCCGAACCACTCGGACTGGCCGATCTTGACCAGCACCCCGCCGATCGTGCACGCCCCCACCGTGCCTACGGCGTACTCCGCCGTACTCATGCCGGCTTCATTCCTCTTGCGCAGCTTGACCATGTGTCGTCCTCTCCTGATGGGTGAATGTCATCGAGAAGATGTGCTGCTGCGTCGGCTTTCTGCGAACGAACTTTGGCCCTGGGGACAACTCGGGTGCTGGGACGCCCTGTGGACATCACGGCAGGAACGAGGCGAATGACGACATGATCGTCGGCACGATGCCGATCAGGAAGAACGCCGGCAGGAAGCAGGCCCCCAGCGGACCCGCGGTCTGCACGGCGATCTTGCGACCGTGCTGACGACGACGTGCGACCAGCTCACGGCGCTGCTCAGCCGCGACACCCGCCACGACCTCGGCTACCGGCATCCCGGATCCCTCAGCCCGGGCAAATGCTCTGCCCAATGCGCCGAGGACCGGATCGGCGGCGAGCGCCGACCAGACGGTCTGCGGGTCGGCGGTGATCGCCAGACGACTCGCCACGGTGGCAAGCTCGGGTCCGAGCGGCGGCACCGTCGCCTCAGCCACCACCGACAGCGCGAGGACCGGTGGCCGGCCGGCCTCCAGCGCAGCGACCATGAGGTCGAGCGCCGTGGGCAGGGCCGCAGCCAGCTCAGCTGCCCGACGCCTGTCTGCCGCAGACTCCAGCCGTCCGACAGCACGCCACACCACGGGTGCCGACGCCGCGCCCAGCATCAGACCGGGTGCTGGTCCCAGCAGCATGACGCCAGCGATCGGCACGAGTGACGCCGCCACGATCCGCAGGTCGACCTGCACTCCGGCGCGCCTGGCGCCACGCATCCACCTGATCCGCTGCACAGGTGGTCGAGAGACCAGGCACCACATCGCCATGGCTGCCAGCAGCGCCGAGATCACGGTGGTCGCTCTGCCGACGTGGCGATGCGCTCGATCCACACGACTCCCAGGCAGGCCAGGGCGCAGCCCGCCGCCGCACACATCGATCCTGGCCACGTGCTCGTCAGCATGGAGAACGGGCTACCGCCGAGACCTGACCCCAGCACGAGACCCACGACCGGCAGGATCGCCATGAGCCGGCCGGTCGCCCGAGCCGGCGCTACGCCGGCCTGGATCTCGCGTTCGAGGTCGTGATCGTCTCGCACCGACTGCTCCAGCCGACCGAGGACTGCTGCGAGCGGTGCGCCTGCGCGGTCGGCGACCTGCCAGGCCGCCCCGAGGTCGCGCAGGGCCTCTCGGCCGGGCGCGCTCCCCGCATCGCGCAGGGCCGCGGCGACATCGGCACCCAGATCGGCTGCCTGCGCCGCCGGCACCAGGAACGCGTGCTCACGGGACAACCCGGTCAGCACCTGCACCGGAAGCTGACCGGTCCGGCAGCTCGGCCGCCATGAGCGCCAGTACTTCGGCGGTGATCCGACGCCTGGTTCGGACGCTGTCGCGTGCCCGTGCCGCACGGACCTGGCGAACCCCGAAGACGCCGAGGCCGAGCAGCGTCACGGCCAGGACGAGCCTCGGCCCGGGCAGTCGACTCACGCCGATCAGCGCGAGCCCGGCCACTGCCAGCGCGGGCAGTCGACGTGTCAGGGCAGATCGTCCGACACCCCAGGCGACCGCGCAGCAGCCACCGGCTCGACGGTCGCCACAACAGCATCGCGATAGCAGCTGATCCAGCAGCCAGCCAGGTCACCGGAGCACCTGGCGCAGTCGATCACGCCCCGGCCCACCGACCGAGCCGCCGACGCCGAACGTCTGCGCCGTCACGCACTCGACGGAGCCTGTCGAGGCGCGGCGGATGACGCCGACCTGCTCGACGACGCGAAGCCCGTCGGCGCGTCGCCCGAGGTGGACGACCACGTCGATGCCCGCTGCCAGCTGGCTGTGCACTGCGGCGCGAGGCAGCCCGGCCGCCACCCCCAGGGCTTCGAACCGGGCCGGGACGTCGGCAGGTGAGTTGGCGTGCACCGTCCCGCAGCCGCCTTCGTGCCCGGTGTTGAGCGCTGCCAGCAGGTCGACGACCTCTGCCCCGCGCACCTCGCCGACGACCAGTCGGTCGGGCCGCATGCGCAGCGCCTGACGGACCAGGTCGCGGACCGTCACGAGGCCGACCCCCTCGACATTGGCTGGCCGCGCCTCCAGACCGACCACGTGCGGGTGCTGGGGTCGCAGCTCGGTCGCGTCCTCGACGACGACGATGCGTTCACCAGGATCGACCTCGGCCAGCAGTGCCGCGAGCAGTGTGGTCTTGCCGGTTCCGGTCCCGCCGGAGATCACGAACGCTGCGCGCGACCGCACCAGGTCTCGCAGGCAGTGCCATGCCTCGGTCGAGAGCGAACCGGCCTGGTGCAGCCGTCGAGCGTGAACGACCGGCGGGCCGGCACCCGCAGGGAGACGATGGTCCCAGGCCTGGCGACGGGTGACAGCACCGCATGCAGCCGGGTGCCGTCGACCAGGCGGGCGTCGACCCACGGGCTGGCGTCGTCGAGCCGCCGCCCGGCCTGCGCGGCAAGCCGTTGGGCCAGCCGTCGCACCTGCGCCTCGTCGGCGAACTGCACCGACGTACGTTCGAGGCCCGCCCCGCAGTCGACATAGACCGCATCGGGCCCGTTGACCAGCACATCGGTCACCCCGGGACGTGCCAGCAGCGGATCGAGCAGCCCGGCGCCACACGACTCGCTCCGCAGCTGGTCGACCAGCGCGAGCACGGTCTCGCTGCCCGCCAGCTGCTGCTCGGCGCGCAGCGCCGCGGCCACGCTGTGCGGGGTCGGCTCGGAAGTCTCCGCCGCGAGCCGTCGCCGCACCCGCTCCACCAGCGGTGGCACCGTCACGACCGTTCCAGCCCCAGAGCGTCGAGCACGGTCGATGCCGAACGGCGCAGCGATCTCGACTGGCCAGGACCGTGCCCGCGGTCGATCGCAGCACGCAGCCGATGATCAGGTCGGATGCGTGCGAGCACAGGCAGCCCGAGCACCTCGGACACTGCGACCGGCCCGATCCCGCCCCCGCCTGGCCACGCTGACCACGGCAACGGCCGGTGCAGATCGCCGCACCTGCGCGAGGACACCCGACGCAGCCGACACCGCGCTGATCTCCTCAGGAACCACGACGAGGGTCAACATCGAGCGGCCCAGCAGCCCGGCCGTCTGATCGTCGTGGTGCCGGCTCAGGTCGACGGCGAGCAGGTCGAATCCGCGCACCGCCGCCGCGAGCACGCCGGGCCACGACTCCGGCAGCGGCCCCCGCTCGTCCCGGCCCCACGACAGGGTGGAGACGCTGCGGTGCTGTGGCAGCACGTCGACGAGCGAGCCGACGTCGATCCGTCCGCGGGTGGCGGCGAAGTCTGGCCAGCGCAGACCGTCGCTGCGCTCGGACCGAGCAGCAGCTCGAGACCTCCGCCGAGCGGATCGGCGTCGACCGCCAGCGACCGCAGACCTCGTCGAGCTGCCGTCACGGCGAGCGCCGCCACCAGGGTCGATGCGCCTGCTCCCCCGGACCCGGCGATGACGCTCACGACGCACGCCTCGTCACGGCCGTCGAGCGCAGCGGCCAAGACGTCGAGGATGCGGCGTTCCTCGTCGGGACCGCACACGACTTCGGCCCCCAGCGCGATGGCGGCCGGCCAGTGCGCGGACGGTTCGCGGGCCAGGACGATGACGTGCTCGCGTCGCGCGAGCCCGGCGTCGGCGACCTCGGAGACGAGATCTTCGCCGACGACGACGCCCGAGGCCTGCCGCCACGTGCGCCGGACGCCGGCAAGGTCGTGGGCCAGTCTGGAGTCGAGCCCATGGCGGCACACCACCGCTGCGCGCGGTCGCGCAGCGCCTCGTCAGCCGTTGCGATCAGGGGCGGTCTCACCTCGGTCATGTCTCGACGATGCCGACGTGCGGTACGTGGCCGGAAGCGGCCGACGACGGCCTGTGGACAGGCCGAGATGCCCCACGATGCTGTGGACCGCCCTATCCTGAAGGGGTGAGCCCCACACGGACCGCCGCATTCTTCGACCTGGACAAGACGATCATCGCCAAGTCGAGCACGCTTGCCTTCGGCAAGCCCTTCTACGACGGCGGCCTGCTCAACCGACGTGCCGTGCTGCGCAGCGCCTACGCGAACTTCATGTTCTCGATCAGCGGCGCCGACCACGACCAGCTCGAGAAGATGCGCGCCTACCTGACTCAGATGGTCAAGGGCTGGGATGTCGAGGTCGTCCGTCAGGCTGTCGCCGAGACGCTGCACTCGATCATCGACCCCATCGTGTTCGACGAGGCGGTGTGCCTGATCGAGGAGCACCAGGCCGCCGGACGAGATGTCATCATCGTCTCCGCGTCCGGTGCCGAGGTCGTCGAGCCCATCGGCGCGATGCTCGGGGTCGACCACGTCATCGCGACGACGCTCGTGGCCGACGAGGGCCGGTACACCGGCGAGGTCGACTTCTACGCCTACGGACCGCACAAGGCGGTCGCGATGCAGCAGCTGGCCGAGGAGCGCGGGTACGACCTGTCGGAGTCGTATGCGTACTCCGACTCTGAGACCGACGTGCCGATGCTCGAGGCCGTGGGCCACCCCTTCGCGGTCAACCCCGACAAGGCGCTGCGCAAGATCGCGCAGGAGAAGGACTGGCCGATCCTGGTGTTCGCGAAACCGGTCGCCTTGCGACCCCGCCTCGGCTTGTCGACCAAGGTCGGCAAGGCCGCAGCAGCGACGGCCGCCGTCAGCGCCGTAGGTGCGATCGCCGTCGCGGTGGCATCTCGCCGCAAGTTCCGGCCGAGCGCCTGACGGCGATCACATCAGCCGCTTGTGAACGAAGGCGCAGAACATTACGCGTCAGTAGGGGTTTTGTTTCGCCAGCCGTCGGCGTAGACAGGAGTCAGTTGTACATGACAACTCCACAGCGGCACAGCATCCGGTACCCACGCGGCGATCACCCGTCTCAATGGGAAAGCCGCTCGCAGGACTCCAGCCCACTCAGGAACCATGGAGCCGCGACGACTCAGATCCTGCACGCATGGTAGCCGAGCATTGCTGGCCAGATGGCGTCGATTCCTCCGAGAGTCGGCGCCATCGCTCTGTGTAGAGCCAGCTGCTCTGCGGCGGACGCCCTAGCGGGCGAGCGGTGAGGCCTCGGCCGCCCGGGTGAACGACTGCGCCGCGTACATCAGCCACTGGTGGACGCCGGTCGGCTTGCCGCTGCCGTATGCCGCGAGCGCCGATCGGTATCCCTCCGGCTCGGCGGCGTGGCCGGCCTCGGGCACCAGGACGGATGCCGGGTCGACGCCCTTGGCCACCAGCACGAGCCGTTCGGCGGCCCGGCCGACGATCGCGTTGTGGGTCGCAAAGGCACCGGCCGACGTGATCTCGGCATTGACGAGGGCCGCGACGACCAGCCCGGGCGCCTCGGTGGGCTGGCCCAGCATCCAGGCCAGCTCGGTCAGCCGGGCGACACCATCGGGATTGACCGGACGGCCGAGATCCGCATCGTCGACCGAACCAGCCGCGGCCAACGCATGGATGCGCGCCAGGGCCTGGACAGGGGCACGGTTCCAGACCGGCAGCAGGCCCAGCAGCTCGGTCGACAAACGCACCGCGCCACGGGCGAGCACGTCGCCGCCACCCGACGCGGCTCGTCGACGTCGTAGGTGCTGCCTTCGAGACTCGCGGTCGCGGCGGCGCCGAGCAGCAACGCACGCGCCGTGTCGTCGGGGGTGCTGCGGCGGAGCCCGCGGTCACGGAGAATTCCGTCGAGACCGTCGCGGGCGCCGGCATAGGTCGATGGGATGCCTTCGAGCAGGGCAGCCGAGATGAACGGATCGGACACGCCCGAAGCGTACCGGCCGCCTCATACGGGTAGCGGTAGCCTTCACACAATGAACGACTCCCCGGAAGACCGCACGGCCAAGTGGCTGGTCGGGGATCGCCTGTCCTGCGTCCTGCACCTCGGCGACGGATCACTCGCCTACCGGCTGGCCGAGCAAGGCCACGAGGTCGTCGTCGCCGGCGATGACGTGATCCAGAGCCGGCACCCCGAGATCCAGTACGTCCGCAGCAGCGGTGAGCGACTGCCGTTCGTCGGCGACGCCTTCGACGCCGTGATCGTCCCCGAGCTGCGGGAGTCGCCGACGGCGCTGGCCGAGTACGCCCGGGTGCTGCGTCCCGACGGCCTGCTGTCGACGATCTCGCGACGTCACGACGACTCCATTCCCTGGATGCGCAAGCTGCGCGAGATCATCGGCGCCCGCGAGGCCGGTGCCGCCTCGGTCGACACGTTCAGCGCCTCGGGACTGTTCCGTGAACCTGAGAGCCATGCGCTCGGCTCGTGGGAGAAGCTCGACCTGCCGGGCCTGCTCCGCTTCGCTGCAGCGACCAAGCACCCGTCCGTCGGTGAGACAGCGCTCGGACAAGTACGCGAGCTGTTCATGAGCTACGCCGGCCAGACCGGATTCCTGCGGTTGCGCCACGAGACGTTCTGCACCCGCGCCCGCGTCGACAAGTCGAGCATGAGCCAAGAAGCGGAGCCGCCCGACACGATGCTGCTCGACTTCCGCTGACCGCCCAGCGCCCCCGTAGAGTTGCAGGGTGAAGTTCCTCAATGACCTGACGCCCTCGTACGACCTGACGTACAACGACGTGTTCATGGTGCCGGGACGTTCCGACGTCACGAGCCGCTTCGACGTCGACCTCAGCACCGAGGACGGCACCGGCACGACCCTGCCGCTCGTCGTCGCGAACATGACGGCGATCTCAGGCAAGCGCATGGCCGAGACGATCGCCCGGCGCGGCGGCATCGCGATCATCCCCCAAGACATTCCGCTCGACATCGTCGAAGCGACCATCAAGCAGGTCAAGGACGCCCACACGGTCTACGACACGCCCGTCACGGTCGGGCCGACCACGACGGTCGGTGAAGCCATGAGCCTGATCCCCAAGCGGGCCCACGGAGCCGTCGTGGTCGTCGAGCACGGTCGAGTGCTGGGTGTCGTGACCGAGCGCGACGGCGCCGAGATCGACCGATTCGCCCAGGTCCGCGAAGTCATGTCGACCGACATGCTGACCTTCAAGGTCGGCGCCGATCCCCAGACCAGCTTCAACGAGATGTCGGCCCGTCACATCGACTTCGCGCCCGTCGTCGACGGCGACCAGCTCGTCGGCGTCCTGACCCGCAAGTCCGCCCTGCGATCGACGATCTACGACCCGGCGATCGACCCGAACGGCCAGTCGTGATCGGCGCCGCCGTCGGCATCAACGGCGACGTCGAGGGCAAGGCCGCCGCGCTGCTGGCGATGGGCATCGACGTCCTCGTCGTCGACACCGCTCACGGCCACCAGGTCAAGATGCTCGACGCACTACCGCTGGTCGTCGCCGCCCGAGACGCCCACGCCGCCAGCACCGGTCGCCGGATCCCCATCGCGGCAGGCAACGTCGTCTCGGCCGACGGCGTCCGTGACCTCGTGGCCCGCGGTGCCGACATCGTCAAGGTCGGCGTCGGGCCCGGCGCGATGTGCACGACCCGCATGATGACCGGCGTCGGACGCCCCCAGTTCTCAGCCGTCCTGGAGTGCGCCGACACCGCCCGCGAGCTCGGTGCGCACGTCTGGGCCGACGGCGGTGTCCGGTACCCCCGCGACGTGGCCCTCGCCCTCGCCGCCGGGGCGGCAAGCGTCATGATCGGATCGTGGTTCGCCGGGACGCTCGAAAGCCCCGGCGACCTCAAGGTCGGTCCCGACGGGCGTCCCTACAAGGAGTCGTTCGGCATGGCCTCGGCCCGCGCCGTCTCCAACCGCACCCGCGACGCCGCCGGATTCGAACGAGCCCGCATGGCCCTGTTCGAAGAAGGCATCTCCTCGTCCCGCATGTTCCTCGACCCCGAACGCCCCGGCGTCGAAGACCTCGTCGACTCCATCATCGCCGGCGTCCGGTCAAGCGCCACCTACGCCGGAGCCCGGTCCATCCCCGACTTCCGCGAACGCGCCACCGTCGGCCTGCAAAGCTCAGCCGGCTACGACGAAGGACGCCCGCTGAACGTTTCTTGGTAGTAGGCCGCACGCGGCTCGTGCCTCGCCGCTCGCTTCCGTGCTCGCTTCGCTCGCACGGGGCGGCCTGCTCGCTTCGCTCGTTGTGGGTGGGACGAGAGGTTCGATGGTGTGCAGAGCCCTTTCGTTGGTCATGTGGAGCAGTCCGCTTAGGGTGGCACGGTGCTGCGTCTCATGGTGACCGGGTTGGTGGTTGTTGTGGTGGCGGGGTGTTCTTCGACCGGCACGTCAGCCAGTCCATCGGCGCCGCTGGACCCCTACATCACCGTGGTTGAGCCGGCCGAACGGAAGACCGCACCCGTCCTGTCCGGTGAGGACTTGTCCGGGAACATCCTGTCCACTGCCGATTTCGCCGGCAAGACGATGGTCGTGAACCTGTGGGGGCCGTGGTGCGGACCCTGCCGTGCGGAGGCGCCTCTGCTCAGCAAGGTCTCTGCCGAGTACGCCGACCAGGACGTGCAGTTCGTCGGCATCGTGAACGACGCCAAAGCAGACGAAGCCTCCGCATTCAACCGCAACCACGACATCACCTACCCGAACTTCGCCGACCAGTCAGGGCGCCTCGAGATGGGTTTCAACGACAGTCTGCCGACCCAGGCTGTTCCCACTACGTGGATCATCGACAGCCACGGCAAGGTCGCCGTCAGGATCGCCGACCCCACGCTGACCAAAGCGACACTCTCCGGCCTGCTCGATGACGTGATCAGCGAGGGCTAGACCGTCAGGCAGCGTCGTCTTCAGGATTGCCGAGGTTGATGCTGCCGAGGTGGGTCTTCATCTGGTGATGTCGGCGGCACAAGGTGTGGAGATTCTCAGCGGCGGTGGGTCCGTGCGGCCAGGGGATGCGGTGGTCGAGGTCGCAGTCGGTGGCTGGTCGGGTGCACGTGGCGAACTGGCAGGTGCGGTCACGCAGCTCGACGGCTCGGCGCAGCTTGGTGGAGGGCCGGTAACCGATCTCAGTGATGTCGAGGATCTTGCCGAGAGGATTCTTCAGGATACGGTAGAAGATCGTGCCGGGCTCGTCGGCGAGGTCGCGGACCATGTCGGCTGGCAGGGCGTACGACCCGTCCACAGCTTCACCGGGCTCATTCGTCAGACCGGCCAGTGAGGTAACCGGGACGACCACACCGATGACCGCTCGGCGGCTGATCGTGCTGTCGCCGCGGGAGCCTGTGCCGGTGGAACCAGTACCAGCGGAACCAGTACCAGCGGAGAAGAAGCGCTCGACGAACATGTCAGCCCGCATCTGGTCGAGGGTGCGCCCGCGCGCCTTCTTGTTCTTGGCCATCGCGGTGAGCATCGCATCGATCCGCGCTGCGTCGGTGGTCTTGATGTAGGCGGTCAGATAGCTCATGCCGTCGTCTTGGTGCTTGACCCACACGGCGCGCTTGGCGTGCTCGGCCTTGGCACGGGCCTGGGCGGCCTCGGGCTCGACCCGGGCGACGAACCGATTGAGCCAGCCCTTGACCTGGGCCGGGGTGTGGGTCGAGGCATAGGAGCCGACGCGGTGGTCGGCTCGATGACCGAGTGGTTGTCACGAAGCTTGTCGAGAGCTGAGGCGATCAGCCGGACGCGGTACCCGTCGATCTTGCCGGCGGTGAAGGCCTCCCACGTCAACGGCAACCGGTTGCGGACCCGGCGGGCGTCGGCCAGGCGGCACTGCACGCTGCGGGGCGCTTGCAGCAGCACCTGGGACAGCTCGTCAGCGGCATAGGCCGCGGTCAACCGGCGTCGTTCGGGATCAGCGATGGCTTCGGCCTCGCGGCGGCGCAGGTCTTGAAACTGCAACATCCTGGCCGCCACGGCGGCTTCGGCCTGAGCACGCGCGACCTCCAGCGACGCGATCTGCTCGAGGAGCGCGTCTGCGGGGTCGAGGACTGTGGCCATACCTCCAACCTAGAAACAGCCACCGACACCCGATTTCCGGTGCAACGACTTTGTCCACAGGGGTCAGATCAGGGTGCCAGGGACGAGCTGGCGCAACGCAGCAAGTGCCACTGCGTCGTCCTGGTGGGCGACGGCGACGTCCCAGTAGATGTGGGAGTCGTCATCAGGCCGGCTGTCCAGCACCGTCGCCGCGATCGCCACGTCGTCCAAGGCCAGCCGTCCCAGCGGCTGACCGCTGTAGTCCCACACCGCGACCTCGCTGTACCCCAGGGCGGCCAGGCTCGTCCCAGACGACCAACGGGTGGTTGCCCGCAAGCCGCGACAGGACGTGGTCGTACTCGAAGAACAGCACCGGCCGGGAGTCCGACCAGGTGCGCGCCAGGGCAGGCACGAGCGTGACGTCATAGCCGTCGGTGTCGGACTTCACGAGCCGCAGCCGGTCGAGCTCGGGATGACGTCGGCGCAGCTCGACGGTCGAGACGGTCGGTGCGGTCTCGGTCGAGGTGCCCGGCTCGAACCGGGTCGTCCCGCCGACGCGCACCGGCGCCATCTGCACGGCCTCGGCACCGGAGTCGGGCTCGAGCAGTGACGCCTCGATCGTGACCCGCGGATCGTCCCCGACGTTGCGCCGCAGGTAGTCGAGGAAGAACCCGTCGGCCTCGACGCACAGCACCCGTGACGGCACGGCGTTCAGGATCTGCAGGGTCGAGTCGCCGACGTTGGCGCCGACGTCGACGACCGTCAGCGGTATGCCGTCGACGGCGAGCAGCGCCGCGAGATCGACCAGGTTCTGACCGTACGACGGTGCAAGTCGAGCGTAGTCAGGCAGTCGGTGCGACCACGGGAGCCACAGGTCGACCCCCTGCACGTGGCGACGCACAGCCCGGTCGGGCCAGGCATCGCGTACCGCCCAGCCGATGCGGCGGACGACTCGCTGCGCGAGGTTCTCAGACGTGCGCGGGCGCTGGCTCATGCTCGGCTCCTTCGGCCGGCCCCGTGACCCGATCTGGTCGCTGGGCGAAAGAACGTGAGGGTGATGAAGAACCACAGATGGCGGTCCCAGATCAACGGTTCGAACTGGGCGATCACGAAGTAGCCGATCACGGCCGCCAGAAGGCAGGTCTGCATCGCGTTGGCCTTGGTCATCCCGACCCGGAACCGGTCGAAGGCGACCAGGAAGAACGTCACCCAGATGACGAGTAGTCCCACCAGCGCGATCAGCCCGCCGAGGTTGAGGGTCTGCAGCACCAGGTTGTGCGCCGCCAAGGCTTCGCCGAATCCGACGCCAGTCCACGGATGGGTGCCGATGACGTGCAGCGAATCCCAGAACACCTGCACATGGGCGTCGTTGCTGGCGCTCAGCAGACCTTGGCGCTCGCCGCGGCCGACGATGCGCAGCAGGTTCTCGCTGGCCGGCAGGTACGGCATCAACGCGAACAGCAGCGCGAAGCCCAGGATGCCCCCGCCGATCGCGAGCGCGATGCCCTTGAGCCGGGCGCAGCAGGCGATGAAGATGACGCCCAGCACGACGCCCAGCACCGCCGAGCGCATACCGGTCAGCAGCATCCCGTAGACGCACACGGCACCCATGACGGCCGAGACGATCCGGACGAGGTAGCTGGACGTCGAGAGGAACCAGCCCAGGAACACGAAGGCGCCGAACATCGCGGCGAGTCCTAGGTGCCCCAGGTGGGCCCCGAAGCCCGACGCCCGCTGCAGCGCGGGGTCGTTGCGCCCCATCAGCGCCGCGACGGAAGCTGATGAACCCGCCCAGCGCGTAGAACAGCAGCAGCATGATCGCGACCTTCTGCCGCGGGTTCATGAACGTCACGATGATGATGACCATGGGGGCACCGGCGATGAACTTGAGCATCTGCCCCGTCCCGGCCCAGTCCTGCGAGGCCGTCATGCCGAGCAGCCCCCCGGCCGTCACCAGGAACGTGCCCAGCAGGACGACCATGACGGTGCCCGGTGGTGTGGCGCGGCGCGCGAACGGCAGCGTCGCAACACCCGCCAGGACGAGCGCGATGTCGCCGATCGACACCCCGGTCGTCGGTCGGAGGCCGTTGAGCGGCAGCAGCACAGCGACGATCGCGAACGGCACCAGCGCAGTGATGAGCCGGTTGCTGTGCAGGCCGATCACGAGGGCGACCAGAGCCAGGACCGCGCTGATCAGGAGTGCCAAGGACGCCGAGAGCCGGAAGGTCAGCGCGATGAACGCGCAGGCGCTGACACCCAGGGCAGCGCAACGCAGCCGAGCATCCGGGTCCAGCCGACTCACCATGGCAAGGGACACGACGCTCCTGAGACGGTGCTTGCGGACGGGCTGCACTGTGCTGAGCGCACAGCGGGCAAAAAAGAAGGGCCAACTGCACGCCTATCCTAGGCCTTAAGTCCCGCTCAGTGACATACTTTTGTCCCGCAGGCCCGATATGTTCTGGCCGTTGAGGAGGACACCGCTCGTGACGCTGACCGATTACGTCCGCCGTATCGCCGGGCGCTGGCGGGTGATCGCTGTCACGATGGCCGTCCTGGTCGTGCTGGCCACCGTGATCACGCTCCTGATCACCCCGACCTATGAGTCCCGTGCGCGCGTCTTCGTCTCCAATTCCGGCCAGAACCAAGACATCAGCAGTGCTCTGGGCGCCGGCATCTACGCCCAGCAGAAGGTGCTGAGCTTACGCGGCGATCGCCTCCTCGGAGAAGATGGCCGAAGCCGTCATCCAAGACCTCAACCTGAATGTCTCACCGGCCGAGATCTCCAGCCAGGTCAAGACCTCCGTCGAGTTCGGGACCGTCCTGGTCACGATCGTCGTGACCGACGAGTCGGCCGAACGCGCCAGCGCGATCGCCAACTCCATCATCAGCAACTACAACCGGGTCGTCGCCGAGGTCGACGTCGCCGACGGCGAGTCATCGCCCATCACGGTCAGCACGATGGAGACCCCCGACCCTGCCGACCTCTCCGACGTCGCCGAAGATCGGCCTCAACATCATCGCCGCGCTGTTCGCCGGCTTCCTGCTGGGCATCGCCCTGGCTGCCCTGCGCGACCTGCTCGACGACACCGTCAAGACGGTCGGCGACCTCGAGGACATCGACCTCGCGACACTCGGCCCGATCCCGACCCGGTCGGTCAAGAAGCGCGGCCGCAACGGCGAAGCACCCAGCACCCTGATCTCGTTCAACGAGAACACCCCGGCCGCCGAGGCGTTCCGCCAGCTCCGGGTCAACCTGCAGTTCGCCTCGCTCGACCGCCAGCCCCGCAAGCTTCCTGGTGACCTCGACCGGACCTGGTGAGGGCAAGTCGTTCGTGTGCGCCAACCTCGCTGCCGTCTACGCCGCGACAGGTCTGCGGGTCGCGCTGGTCGACCTCGACCTGCGGCGTCCGATGCTCGCCGAACGGCTCGGCCTCGAACGTTCGGTCGGCGTCACGTCGGTGCTGCTGCGCCGGGCGAGCATCGAGGAGGCCCTCCAGCCGGTCAACGACGACAACTTCATGCTGCTGTCGTCGGGCCCGCTGCCGCCCAATCCTGCGGACGTGCTGTCGACCGACGCCTTGGCCGAGGTGCTCGACGAGCTCGCCAACGACTTCGACATCGTGATCCTCGACAGTCCCCCGGCCGGAATGTTCGCCGATGCCCGCCAGCTGACCTCGCTGGTCGACGGATCCATCGTCGTCAGCCGCCACCGCCACACCCGCAAGGGTCCGCTGGCCGACACCGTCAAGGGCCTGCGCGACGTCGGCGGAAACGTCCTCGGCGTGATCCTCAACCGGGCACCCACCAAGGGGCAGGGCGACTACGACCAGTACGGCTACAGCACCTACCAGCCGTCCGACCGCACCGCCAAGCGCGTCAAGTCGTAGCCTCGTGCCGAGCCTCCGGCACCCGGCGACGCGGGTTCTTGCCTCGTCGCTGATCACCCAGGCCGGCTTGGTCGTCACCGGGCCGCTCACGGTCAGGCTTCTGGGGGTCGAGGATCGTGGTGAGGTCGCGCTGATCGTCGCGACGGTGCTGCTGATCAGCCAGGTCGGACCGTGGGGTCTGCCCCAGGCCTTCGCGTACTTCATCGCCCGCGGCGACGCCGAGCCGCGCGCGCTGCTGGACGCCTACCTCAGCCGCTACCTGAGGAAGACCGCACTGATCGCGCTGCTCGGGGCGGTCGGGATCCTGGCCGCCTCCCGGCTCGCGACCGATCTGACCGAGCCGCTCGCCGAGGCGTTGCTCGCCATGACCGGCATCGCCTCGATCATGGTGGCGGTGCTCGCGCTGGCCTGCCTGACCGGCGCGCAGCGCTTCAACGAGCTCGCGGTGCTGCAGGCCGTCCCGGGGCTCAGCGACACCGCAGCGATCATCGTCGTCGCGATGATCGGCCACGCCTCGATCATCGGCATCCTGGTGCTGTTCTTCGTCAGCTGGTTCGCGGTCGCGGTCATCGGTGTCTGGCTCGTGCGCCGAGGCGGTCCCCCGGCGTCCCCGTACGTCCCCGCCCTGACGACGCTGCGCTCGTACGCGCGGCGAGCCTTCGTCACCGCAGCGGCACCGATCGACAACCTCGGAATCGACCAGCCGCGGTGGGCCTGATCCTGTCGCACACCGAGCTGGGGCTGTACGTCGTGGCACTGGCCTTCGAGACCGGCCCGGTGCTGGTGATGCTGGCGCTCACGAGCGTCTGCGCCCCGACCGTCGCGTCGATCGCCGATCCTGCAGCCCAGCGAGCGCACTGCCGACGGTGGCTCGTGATCGGCAGCGGGATCGGGCTGGCCGTCGTCGCAGCGATCCAGCTCGTGATCGATCCGGGGCTCGAGCCGGCCTTTGGCTCGGAGGCTGCCGCAGCGGTCCCTGCGACCCGCATCCTCGTGACGGCTGGGCTGTTTCTCGGCCTGCGACGCCTCACGGCCGGCATGCTGCAGGGGATGGGACGTCCTCTGTCGGCGACGTGGGCCGGCTCGCCGGGTTCGGGGTCTTCGTCGTCCTGATCTTCCCGCTGAGCCGCGCGTGGGGGGTCGAGGGCTCGTGCTTCGTCATGCTGCTCGCTGGCCTCGTCGCGACCGTCACGAGCCTCGTGATGATCCTGCGGCCGCGAGCTGCTCCAGCAGCGCTCTCGTCTGCCGAACCGTCCGCGCCCAGGTGAACTCGGCCGCATGCGCGCGGGCCTCGTCACGCTGGACCGACGTCCGGCCGCTGGCGGTCGCGACGGCGTCGGCCAAGGCGGTCGCCGACCAGTCCGCCATGACGGTGGCGTGCCCGCCGGCGACCTCGTTGGTCGCCCGCTCGGGCCCGATCACGACGGGTGATCCCAGGAGCATCCCTTCGACGACCGGCAGTCCGAAGCCTTCGAAGTCGGTGGGGAAACACGATCATCTCCGCCTCTGCCATGACCTGCTGGAAGCGTTCCTCTGGCAGGAATGGCGCCAGCTGCACGTGATCGGACAGACCGTGTGCCGCCAGCTGCGCGACCAGCTCGTCGCGCTGCGCGCCGGGCACCCCGAGCATCAGCAGGGGCGGGACGTCGTGGCCGCGCCGGACGAGCTCTGACCAACCCCCGACGAGCAGGCCGACATTCTTGTTGGTGTGGTGCGCGAACGTCACGCACGGCCCCACCGCGCTCGGCGCGGGCCACTGCTCGACGTGATCGGCGCCGAGATGGGCGACAGCTGACGGGATCGCACAGGTCGACGGGTGACCGCGTGGAGGTCGTCGAGACTGCGCTGCGAGATCGAGACGATGCCGTCGGCCAGTCGGTACCCGCGCGAGTACGAGACCCGGCGCAGCAGCCGACGCTTGCGGCTGAACTGCTCGGGCCTCGGCTCGTGCCGCAGGTCGTAGAGCACGACCGCCAGGGGACGTCCTGGATGCAGGACGGTCGTGGAGGGCAGGGTCGCGAGCACAGCATCGGGTCGCAGCCGATGGGTCAGCCGACGCAGCGAGCGGGTCTGCGCCCAGGGACGGCCGAGGGTCGACGGTCGGGGCACCGCGACCTCGTGCCGCACGTGCCCCGCGGTGGGCAGCGACGAGCCGACTGGCACGATCACGTGCAGCGTCGTCCGGGTACACCTCGGACCATCTCGCCAGCAGGTGCTCCACGTAGGTGCGGATGCCGCCGAACTCGGCGCACATCGCCTCGACCAGGATCTTCACGGCCGCTTCTGCACGAAGATCATGAGCGTCGGTGCGAGCCGTGGCGGGGTGAGCCGGCCGAGTCCTGCCGCCAGTCGCCAGGCGAGCGGCGACCGACCGAAGTACGTCGGCTCGCTCGTGTGGCCGTAGACGTGCAGCGTGCTCCGAGAAAAGCCGCCCCAGGTCACGGCGGGTGTTCATCGTGTAGCGGGTCGGGAAGACATCCTCTGCCTTGCGGTCCGGCTGCAGCCGCCGCAGCATCCGCACGTGCAGGCGGTTGGGGACGGCCCGGGCTCCGATGCCGATCATGCCCCACTTGTTGGGCGTCCTGGCCGCGAGCCAGCCGCCTGGCCGCAGCACTCGCAGCACGTCGTCGGCCACGTCCTGCGCATCATCTGCGTTGACGTGCTCCAGCACGTGATCGGCGATCACCAGGTCGAACGAGTCGTCCGCGAACGGCAGCCTGTCCCCCAGGGGCACGACCTGGGCGGTGTCGAGCGCCGGATTGGTCAGGACCGCCGGATCGACGTCGGTGCCAACGACCTCCGCCACCCGGCCCCGCAGCATCCGCAGCCGACGTGACATCTCCGGCATCGGGTCGACGGCCCAGTGTCCACGTCCGGCGCCGAAGTCGAGCACCCGACTCTTCTCGTCGACCAGCGCGTTGATCCGCGTGTAGAACTCGATCTGGCCGTCGAGCCGGGAGAACCCTCCGACTGCGGCCTCGGGGTACAGCCGGCGCAACACCGGATCCGGCGTGAAGCTTCAACGCCCATGGTTGCTCCTCAGGAACAGTCCGTCGCACTGCAGGAGCCGTCCGGCGTCGTCGGAGATGCCGGTCTCGATGCTCCACATCGTCAGCCCGTGGCCCGCCATCTGCTCGACGAGGTCGCCGTACAGTCGCTGACCCTCGTACAGCTCGACGAACGACAGCTCGAGCTGGATGGCAGCGAACTCGTCGACGAGAGCTCCCGCACCGTCAATGACCTGCTGCTCATAGCCCTGGGTGTCGATCTTGAGCAGTGTTCGTGCCGGTTCCACCTCGTGGGCGGCGACCAGGTCGGCGACGGTCACGACGTCGACGTCCTGGGTGCCGATGACGTGCGACTCGGGATCTGCCGCCAGGTGCTGGCGGGTCATGGTCAGCAACGACGACGAGTAGGAGTTGGCCGAGACGTTGATCTGGGTCGCACCCGGCGCGGCGCCGACCGCCGAGCTGATGCACTGCCACTGCGGATCAGCAGCGGCCCGCCGTGACAGCTGACGGTAGGCCGTGGCAAGCGGCTCGACCGAGATGATCCTGCCGCCGAATCCTGCGGTGCGGACCATCCGCCCGAACTGGCCGACGTTCGCGCCGATGTCGAGCACCGTGTCGATGCCGGCGCTGTCGAGGGTCCGGACTAGTCGCCGGACGTACGGATCGCGCCCCGATCGACAGGTCGGCGCGTTGCAGACCTCTGCGGACGCCGAGCTTGGCGCCCTCGCGGAGGCGGTTCTTGAGTCCCTGGTCGTTCACGTGGCCTCCGTGGTCACTCGATCGGTGCGTACAGGCCGTGTGCGGACGAGCCCACACGGCTCGACCTGATGGCGGTCGGCAAGCTCGACCGCCCGGTAGAACGCCATGGCGGCGGCGAGGGTCACGGATCAGCCCACGACGACCATGGCCCAGATGTTGGCGGTGTCGCCGGAAAGATCGAGCGGCCGGACGGCGAACCGCCAGAGCATCTCGAGCACCACGGCGTGCACCAGGTAGTGCGAGTACGAGCGCTGTCCGAGCCAGCGCAGCCACCGCCAGCTCAGGATCCGGATCAGGAACGACTGGCTGCCCGTGACGTCGGCGTGGAAGATCCAGGCCAGGAACAGCGGGCTCACCACGGCGTCAAGCACGAAGTAGCGGCCGGGGCTCTGCGGCAGCGGGGCGAAGACGATCACGACGACGGCCAGCAGCAGGCTCACCGCGACCACGGGAGCCATCATGCGTGCCGTGTCGACCAGTCGTGCGCCGCGCAGCCCCCTGTCGCCTCGCACCGACCCAGAACGCGCAGATGAAGGCGAAGATGAAGAACGGCGCATGGAAGTACGGCAGCGCGAACGTGACCAGGACGGTCAGCGCGGCCCCGATCAGCAGCACCAGGGTGCGGCGCCGGATCAGGATCACGAGCGGCGCGATGAGGTAGAGGTGGTACTCGATCGGGACGGTCCAGAAGCTGGTGGCTGACCGGCACGTGGCCCAGCACGTCGCTGATCATCAGGAAGTCGGTCGCGACCCGCCATCCCGTCAGCGGCAGGCCGGTGTCCCAGTGGGTGCCTTGCGCCTGGTCGAGCCCGAAGACCAGCATCAGCAGCACCGCCAGCGCCAAGGCGGCCCAGTAGGCCGGCACCATGCGCCAGGTGCGGCGCAGCATGTAGGTGCGGAACGTCGCGCCCAGGTCGTCGCGCGAGAAGCCGCCGCGCCAGTGCCGTCCCAGCAGGTAGCCCGACAGCAGCACGAAGACCACGACTGCCTCCCTGGCCGCCGCGCCGAGAGGCAGGCTGACGAGCTGCTGACCGCTCGTCGGCGCGACCGGCACGATCGTCAAGAAGCCGTGCCACACGATGACGGCGGCACAGGCCAGCGCGCGGATGGAGTCCATCCACGGCAAGGTCGGCATCTTCGGCACCACGGCGGTTCAACGACGCGACTTCCACCGTGGTTACGCATCTCGCGGGCCTTCCGTCCCGAAAAGTTCGGGACCTAATGCCCTAATGCTCGTTGGGGATGCAGAACGAGCCCGCCGACCGGGGGCCGACAGCGAGATGGAGAGCAGCATGACCGTTCTGGTGACCGGAGCCGGAGGCTTCATCGGCGGACACCTCGTGAAGGATCTTCTGGCCCAGGGTCGGGAGGTCCGAGCAGTCGACGTCAAGCCGCAGAACCAGTGGTACCAGGTGCACGCGGACGCGGAGAACCTCGAAGCCGACTGCGCCGACCTGGGCGACGCCCAGAAGATCGCCGTGGGCACGCATGCGATCTACAACCTCGCCGCCGACATGGGCGGCATGGGCTTCATCGAGAACAACAAGGCCGAGTGCATGCTCTCGGTGCTCCAGAGCACCCACATGTTGGTCGCCGCCCGCGACGCCGGAACCGAGCGACTCTTCTACAGCAGCTCGGCGTGCGTCTACGCCGGAGACAAGCAGACCAACCCCGACGTGACGGCACTCAAGGAGTCCGACGCCTACCCCGCCGATCCTGAAGACGGCTACGGCTGGGAGAAGCTGTTCAGCGAACGGATGGCGCGACACTTCCGCGAGGACTTCGGCCTGCAGACCCGCGTCGCTCGCTACCACAACGTCTACGGCCCCGACGGCACGTTCGAGGGCGGACGCGAGAAGGCCCCGGCAGCACTGTCACGCAAGATCGCCCTGGCCAAGCTGAGCGGAGACCACACGATCGAGGTGTGGGGCGACGGCGAGCAGAGCCGCAGCTTCATGTACATCGACGACTGCGTGCGCGGCACCCAGGAGATCCTGGCCGGCGACAACGTCGAGCCCGTCAACCTCGGATCGGCCGAGCCGTCACGATCAACCAGATGATCGCGATCCTCGAAGACATCGCCGGCATCACGGTCACCAAGAACCACGACCTGTCAGCACCTCAGGGCGTCCGTGGCCGCAACAGCGACAACGAGCTCTTCCGCAGCATCTACGGCTGGGAACCGTCGATCTCGCTGCGCACAGGTCTCGAACGGACGTACTCCTGGATCTACGACCAGCTCGCAGCCCGCGGCTAGGACCCGGTCATGAAGATCCAGCTGCACGACTTCTCCGGTCACCCGTTCCAGGTCGAGCTGTCGCGGCGACTGGCCGGCCGCGGTCACGACGTCGAGCACGTCTTCGCCGAGCAGTACGTCTCTGGCAAGGGGCACCTGGATCGTCAGCCCGACGACAGCCCGACGTTCAGCTTCCACGGCATCGTGCTGAGCCTGCCGTTCCAGAAGTACGCCCCGCTGGCCAGGCTCAGGTTCGAGATCGCCTACGGCCGAGCCTGGATCCGGCATGTGCGGGCGCAGCGACCCGATGCCGTGATCGCCTGCAACCTGCCTCTGCTGTCGATGTTCATGTTCGCGATGTTCGCCCGGCGCACCCGGCTGCCGTACGTCTTCTGGCACCAGGACATCTACAGCTACGGCCTGGCCGACGAGCTGCGCCGCAAGCTGCCGCGGCCCATGGCGGCGATCGGCGCGGGCGCGTTCTGCCGGATGGAGGCGTACTGCGCGCGCAAGGCCAGCCATGTCGTCGCGATCGGCGAAGCCTTCCGCGCGGTGTACCCGGGCTGGAGGGTCACGCCGGAACGGGTCTCGGTCGTGCCCAACTGGGCGCCGCTCGACAAGGTGTTCCCCGTCGGCCGGACCAACCGGCGCTCGGCCCACCTGTTCGAGGACGAGGAGGCGCTGCGGCTCGTCTACGCCGGGACGATCGGGCGCAAGCACAATCCCGATCTGCTGGTCTCGTTGCTGCGGCACGCCCTCGACAACGGCGTCGAAGCATCGATGGCGGTCATCTCCGAGGGCGAGGCCGCCGATGCGCTCGCCGAGATCGCTCGCCAGGATCCGAGCCTGCCGCTGCGAGTGCTGCCGTTCCAGCCGGCCGACAACCTCCCGGACGTGCTCGGCTCTGCCGACGTCCTCGTGGCGCTGCTCGAGCCCGACGCCACGAAGTTCTCGATCCCCAGCAAGGTGCTGTCGTACATGGCAGCTGGACGCCCGATCCTCGGCCTGATGCCCGACGACAACCCCGCCGCGCTCGACATCCTCGACAGTGGTGGGATCGTCGTCGACCCCACCGAGGTCGGTGCCAAGTCGGCGACGGCCTGGCTCGTCGGAGCTGGCCGAGGACGCAGGCCGGGTCGCCGACATCGGCGCACGGACCCGGTCCACCGCCGAACGGAAGTTCGACGTCGACCAGGTCACCCGCACGTTCGAGGCGATCCTCACCGCCCCGGAGCGGTGACGGCGCGGGCGAACGCCGTCATCTCGTCCAGCACCTGCTGGGACTCCGTCAGGCCGAGATCGAACTGGAACTCATGACCCCAGCGGCGGTGAGTGCTTCGCTGGCCAGAAGAGGGTCTCGACGTCGACGCCCTTGTCCTGCAGCGTCGCCGCGAACGCCTTGACCTGCGGCGTCAGCGGATCGGCGTTTCCCCCCGTCAACCACGTCGCTGGGAAGGCATCGGTCACCCCCCGATTGACCGATGCCTTCCCGAGCAGCGAGTCGAGCAGGGTCGTGCCGAGATAGGCATCGACGTACTGCTCGACCACACCGCCCACATCGTCGACGAGCGCTCGAAGGTCGAAGGCGCCGCACGCCAGGAGCAGGCCGGCGACCTGCTGCGGCTGCACCGCCGGGACGAGCTCCAGCTCGTCAGCCGTCGCCGGATCGGTGATCCCGGCGGCGAGCTGGGCCGCGATGTGCGCTCCGCCGGAGTCGCCGGCCAACAGGATGCGTGCGGGGTCGACATGCAGCTCGCCGGCACGACGGGTCACGAAGTCCAGCGCCGTGTTAGCTTGCTGCACCTGGCGCGGATACCGCTCCCCCGGGGCCAGCGAGTAGTTGACGCCGATCGTCGTGAACCCCCTGCTCGCCAAGATCTGGGCGTACGGCGCGATGTCGTCCTTGCTGCCGCCGATCCACCCGCCACCGTGCACCCACACGATGACGGGCAGCGCCTCGGTCGCGGCCAGATCGGCCGGGAACCACACGTCCAACGTCTCGCGGTCGTCGTCGCCGTAGGCGAGGTTCTGACGACCCGTGACGCCCTCGGGCACGAACTGGCTCATCGGCGAGACGGGACGCTGCGCCCGCTTCTGCTCCAGGTACGCATCGCGCCACGGTCCCAGCAGGTAGGCGAGCAAGATCGCGCACGCGACGACTGCCGCACCGACGCCCAGCGCCCAGTAGCGCACCGACGGGGGCCGTAGATCCAGCACGACTCACCTGCCCTGCGCGACGACACAAGCTCGGCGGCAGGTACGCGGAGCTCTCTTCGATGCCGGTACGCACCCGCACGATGTCGGCGGCGACCATGTGCCGGACCATCTCGTCGAAGTCGACGGTGTGCCGCCAGCCCAGGTCTCGCTCGGCCCGCCCCGGGTCGCCGATCGGACCAGGTCCGTCGACCGGCCGGACCAGCTCGGGGTCGTGCACGACGTACGACCACGGGTCGTCGAGGCCCGCGTCGGAGAATGCCCGTTCGAGAAGATCCGCCAAGGTGTGCCGCTGCCCCGTCGCCAGGACGTAGTCGGCGGGCTGGTCGTGGCTCACCATCGCGACCATCGCCGCGACGTAGTCATCGGCCCAGCCCCAGTCGCGGGAGACGTCGAGGTTGCCCAGTCGCACGTGAGGACGCACCCCTGCCGCGATCTCGGCCGCCGCGCGGGTGATCTTGCCCGTCACGTAGCCCGCACCCCGCAACGGGCTCTCGTGGTTGAACAGGATGCCGACGCTCGCGTGCAGCCCCTCGACGTCCCGTGCTCGCTGGGTGGAGCGATGCGCTCGACTCTTCGACCTGCCGTACGGGTTGCGCGGATCGTGCGGCGACGACTCGTCATGTGCCTCGACCCGACCCGGACCGAAGACCTCCGAGCTCGAGGCCTGGAAGAACCGTGGTGCTGCACCGGTCGCGTCCCGGTAGCGCAGCATCGCCTCCAGCATCGCGTCGACCGCGTCGCCGTTGACCGCCATGACGCCGTCGGGGTCACTCCAAGCTCGCCGCGACGGAGGTGAGGCCGGCCAGGTTGTAGACCTCGCTGGGTCGATACACCTGCAACAGCTGGGTGAAGCCTGGAGTGTCCTGGACGTCGTGCGGCACGACGTCGACACCGTGCAGGTAGGCCGCTCGGGCGAGTCCCCTGCGCGGGCGCACCGTGCCGACGACCTGCCGGCCGGACGCCATCAGCTGGCGGGCCAGAGGGTGCCGTCCTGGCCTGCAACACCCAGGATCAGAGCCGTAGGACGATAGGTCATCGTGCCGGCTCGACCTGTGCCCCTCCGCGCGCGAGCTCGTCGATGTCGGCCTCGACCATCAGCGCCGCCAGCTCGGGTGTCGACGTCTCGGCCTTCCAGCCCAGCACCTCACGGGCCTTGGACGGATCGCCCAGCAGGGCGTCGACCTCGGTCGGACGTTCGTAGCGCTCGTCGTACGTCACGTAGTCGCGCCAGTCGAGACCGGCGTGCGAGAAGGCCAGGTCGCAGAACTCGCGCACCGTCGTGCCGGTGCCGGTCGCCAGGACGTAGTCGCTCGCCTCGTCCTGCTGAAGCATCCGCCACATGCCCTCGACGTACTCCTTGGCGTAGCCCCAGTCGCGGACCGAGTCGATGTTGCCGAGCACGAGCTCCTTCTGCGTCCCGGCCTTGATGCGCGCGACAGCCCGGGTGATCTTGCGGGTCACGAACGTCTCGCCCCGCCTGGGCGACTCGTGGTTGAACAGGATTCCCGACACCGCGAACATGTCGTACGCCTCGCGGTAGTTGACCGTGACCCAGTGCGCGTAGAGCTTGGCTGCACCGTAGGGCGAACGCGGGTAGAACATCGTCTTCTCGTCCTGCGGAGGCGGGGTCGCGCCGAACATCTCCGACGTCGACGCCTGGTAGAACCGCGACGTCAGACCTGCTGCGCGGATCGCCTCCAGCAGCCGGATCGTGCCGACGCCATCGGCCGAAGCCGTGTGCTCGGGCATCTCGAACGAGACCTTGACGTGGCTCTGCGCGGCCAGGTTGTAGACCTCGTCGGGGCGGATGTCGCGGATCAGGTTGACCAGGCTGACACCGTCGGTCATGTCGCCGTAGTGCAGGTGCAGGTGCTCGGCCGCAGCGGGCTCGGAGGCCCAGATGGGGTCGATCCGGCCACGGTTGAACGACGACGAACGGCGCACGAGGCCGTGCACGTCGTACCCCTTGGACAGCAGCAGCTCGGCCAGGTAGGAGCCGTCCTGCCCGGTGATCCCCGTGATGAACGCACGCTTCATGTCCTACCTAACGACTCGACCGCTCCGAGGTGACGACCACGCGCAGAACACCCCGTCCGCCCGGGACGATTGGTAGTGTCGCCGCCGTGAAGAACGTGCTGCGCGTCGTCGTCCGCGCCTTCGTCAACTCCGTCGTCGCGGCCCAGCTGATGCCGCGGGGCGTCCGCTACCGCCTCCTGCGGGCATGGGGGGTCGACACCCGCAGCAAGGAGATCCACCCGCGGTTCGTGTTCAGCAGCCCCAACGTGTCGATCGGCGAGAACACGACGATCAACTGGTGCGTCCTGTTCGAGGCGGGCGCGCGCATCACGATCGGCGACAACTGCGGTATCGGCTTCTACTCCCAGCTCATCACCACGACGCACGACGTCGGCCCGTCGGCACGCCGCATGGGCGCCGAGAAGTCGTTGCCGATCACGATCGGCGACGGGACGTGGGTCGGGGTCAACGTCATCATCCAGCCGGGGGTCACGATCGGCGAGGGCTGCATCATCGGCGCCGGTTCGGTCGTGACGAGCGACTGCGCGCCCAACGGCTTCTACGCCGGCGCTCCGGCTCGACGGGTCAAGGACCTCAGCGACTGACCTCGACCTGCTGGCGCTGCCGGATTCCGTCGAGGATCAGGCCCAGCCCCAGGTCGAACGACTCGGCGCCCGACGGCGTCAACGGGTCGGCGTCGATCGCGCCGACGCTGTTGGCCTGCAGCTGGGTCTGCTCGTCCGAGACGTGCCCGAAGGTGAAGTGCAGGACGGTCATCGCGGCGGTCTGCGCGAAGGCTTCGTCGAAGCCGGCGGACTCGATGGCGGTGGCCAGCCGGGTCGACGGCGAGCGGCTGCCGAGCCCGAAGGCGTGCACTGTCGCGACGAGCTCGGCGCCGTCGCGGTAAGCCAGCATCGCGTCGCGCAGCTCGCGGCTCAGCGACCCGACCTGCTCGTCCCACGCCTGGTCGGGTCGTGCGGCCCGGGTCCCGCGCTCGAGCACCTCGTCGGCGACCGCTGCCAAGAGCTTCCTGCTTGTTGCCGAAGTGGTGGTAGAGCGCCGACGGCTGCAGACCCAGCTCGGACGCGATGCGGCGCATCGACAGGTCTGACAGTCCGTACTGGTCGAGGATGTCGACAGCACGCTCGACGATGTCGGTGCGGCGATAGCGCATGGGGCCTCCGGTCGGGTACGTCACATTGACAGCGCTCGAAGTCTATAGGTTAACCTGAACACCGTTCACCTGAGCACCGTTCAGGAATGCGATTCCCCCACTTTTCCGTGCAGGAGCAGAACCCATGAGCAATGCCACCCTCAAGCGCAGCGCCGGTCTGAGCACGACCGACCTGGCCCTCGTCGCGACGTTCGCCGCCCTCATCGCGGTCTGTGCACAGCTGACCGTCGGATCGATCAACGTGCCCTTCACGCTCCAGATGTTCGCGATCTTCCTCGCCGCCTCGATCCTCGGAGCGTTGCGGGGCTTCCTCACCGTGGTGCTGTACCTCGCGGTCGGCACCGCCGGGCTGCCGGTCTTCGCCAAGGGAGCCGCCGGTCCTGCCGTCTGGGCTGGCGAGACCGTCGGCTACCTGCTCGCCTTCCCGATCGCGGCACTGATCGTCGGATTCGTCGCCCACCGTGCCGCGCGCCGCGATCCGGCGTCGTTCGTCGTCGTGGTCTCGATCGCCGCCGCGATCGTGACGGTTGCCGTCGTCGGCACCCTCGGAACCCTCGGCATGGCGTGGAAGTTCGACGTCAGCCTCGCCGTCGCCTGGGGCTACGCCACCCCGTTCTTCGTGGCAGATATCGTCAAGGGCGTGTTGGCCGCCATCGTTGCCGCTGCGGTGCTCCGCGCGTTCCCGAAACTGACGTCGCGCCGTTGAGCGAGCCCAGCTCGATCCACTTCGACGAGGTCACCGTCTCGGTAGACACACCAGACGGTGACCTCGTCCTGCTGCACCCCACGACGCTGCACCTGGACGAGCAGCGCATCGCCCTGATCGGCAGCAACGGATCGGGCAAGTCGACCTTCGCCCGCCTGCTCAACGGGCTGGTCGAACCAACGGCCGGGAGCGTCGTCGTCAACGGCCACGACACCCAGAAGGACGGTCCGGCGGTACGCCGCCAGGTCGGCTTCGTGTTCACGAACCCCGACGCCCAGCTCGTGATGCCCACGTGCGCCGAGGACATCGCGCTGTCGCTGCGACGCTCGATCAAGGACAAGGCGGCTCGGCAGGCCCGCGCCGTCGAGATCTTGGCCGAGCTGGGTCTCGCCGACAAGGCCAGCACGACGGTGCACGCGCTCTCGGGCGGCCAGAAGCAGATGCTCGCACTCGCCGGGGTGCTCGCGACCGAACCACGCATCGTCGTCGCCGACGAGCCGACGACCCTGCTCGACCTGCGCAACACCCGACTCGTCGCCGATCGCCTGTTCGGGCTGTCCCAGCAGCTCGTGCTCGTCACCCACGACCTCGACCTGGCCGAACGCTGCGACCGGGTGCTCGTCGTCGACGACGCGCGGGTCGCATTCGACGGCGACCCCCGCGAGGCAGTCGCGTTCTACCGCTCGCTGGTCGACGCGTGATCACGTCGCCGCTCGGCGCCTACCGGCCCGGCACGACCCTGCTCCACAAGATCCCGGCCGGCCCGAAGATCGGCCTGCTCGCGCTCTACGGCGTCGTCACGGTCGTGGCGAAAGGCCCGTGGACGGCCCTCGGCTTCGTCGCGTTCTCGCTGCTGCTGGTCGCGTGGGCGCGCCTGCCGCTGCGCTCGATCCTGCGGGCGATGCGACCGCTGCTGCTGGTCATCACGTTCGTCACGGTGTTCCAGGTCTGGCAGCGCGGATGGCCGACCGCGATCCATGTCATCGGCGACCTGCTGGCCCTGGTGATCGCGGCCCTCGTGTTCACCGGCACGACTCCCATCGACGCAATGCTCGACGCGATCACCCGAGGGCTGGGACCGTTCCGCCGCTTCGGCGTCAATCCCGAGAAGGTCGCCCTCGCGTTCTCGCTCATGATCCGCGCGATCCCCCGGAATCCTCGAGATCGCCCAGGAGACCCGCGCCGCCGCCAAGGCCCGCGGCCTCGAACGCAGTCCCCGAGCGCTGCTCGTGCCGATGGCGATCCGCACCGTCGCCCGGGCCTACGAGACCGGCGACGCCCTGCACGCGCGCGGCATCGCCGACGACTGACTGTTTCTGGCCCCGCCCCGCCGGGCCGGTGTCTCAGCAACCTCATCCCGCCGGGCCGGTGTCTCAGCAACCTCATCCCGCCGGGCCGGTGTCTCAGCAACCTCATCCCGCTGAATGCGGTTGATAAACCACCGCGCCAGGGCCAAGACGACCGCCACAGGTTGATAAACCACCGCGCCAGAGCGAAGACGACCGCCACAGGTTGCAGATCCACCGCGCCCGCGAGGGCGACGTTTGCAGGTACCGTCCACGCATGGACAACTTGCTGACCGCGATCATCGCCGCCGCGGTGCTCGTGGCCGGCGCAGGGTTCGCCCGCTGGTGGCTGTTGTCACGGCGACCCAGCCTCGGCACGGCCGAGGACCGGGCGACGTACGAGACCCTGCACACCACGTCGCTGGCAGCCCCCGCACTGCGCCGCGGCCTCGACGCCGAGAGCGCGGCCAGCGCGCTGCCGCACGTCCGGACCCTGCTCGGCGCGCGCACCGTCGCGATCACCGACACCCGCGGTCCGCTGGCCTGGGACGGCCCCGGCAGCCCCGATGACGTCGCCGAGCTGATGGACGCGGCGATCGGCAGCGGGACGACCAAGGCCTCGGGCGCGATGATCGTCGCGCCGCTCGCGATCGAGGGGCATGTCGTCGGCAGCGTCGTGATCATGGCCGACGAGGCCTCCGCCGGACTGGCCAGGGCGACGACCGAGGTGGCGCGCTGGATGTCGAGCCAGCTGGAGCTCGCCGAGCTGGCGACCTCGCGCACCGCGCTCATGGAGGCCGCAGCTGCGAGCCCTGCGAGCCCAGATCTCGCCGCACTTCATCTACAACTCGCTGGGCGCGATCGCCTCCTTCGTCCGCACCGACCCCGAACGCGCCCGCGAGCTTGCTGCTCGAGTTCGCCGACTTCACCCGCTACTCGTTCCGTCAGCACGGAGAGTTCACGACACTGGCCGAGGAGCTTCGCTCGATCGAGCGCTACCTCGTGCTGGAGAAGGCCCGCTTCGGCGACCGGCTGCGCGTCGTGACACTGGTCGCTCCCGAGGTGCTCAACGTGACCCTGCCGTTCCTGTCGGTCCAGCCCCTCGTCGAGAACGCGGTCAGGCACGGACTGGAGAGCCGCGCCGGCGACGGGACCATCACCCTGACGGCCAAGGACGCAGGTCACGAGTGCGTCATCACGATCGAGGACGACGGTGCCGGCGTCGACCCCGAGATCGTCCGGGCCGCCCTGTCAGGCAGCAACCCCAGCGCGTCTGTCGGTCTCGCCAACGTCGACGAACGGATGCGCACGGTCTACGGCAACGCGTACGGCATCGTCGTCGAGACCGCACCAGGCCATGGCACCAAGGTCACGCTGCGAGTGCCGAAGTTCTCGCCCGCCGTCGACCCCACGACCTGACGAGCGCCCCATCAGGACTTGTGGCCCAGGTCACCCTCGGCAAGGATCACCCCATGACCGCCGCGCTCCATGCCCTGGTCGTCGACGACGAGCAGCCTGTCCTCGACGAGCTGGTGTGGCTGCTCGAGCGCGACGACCGCATCGCGTCGGTGCGGGCGACCAACGACGGATCCGACGCCCTGCGGATCCTCGAGCAGGGCGGGATCGATCTCGTCTTCCTCGACGTCGCGATGCCCGGACTCAGCGGTCTCGACATCGCCCGGCTGCTCGGTCGGTTCCGCGACGCGCCCAGCATCGTGTTCGTCACGGCCCATGAAGCCCATGCGGTCGAGGCCTTCGAGATGAACGCCGTCGACTACCTGCTCAAGCCGATCCGCGAGGAACGACTGCGTGAGAGCGTCCGGCGGGCCTGCGCCGACGACCAGCACGTCCACCCGTCGGTCGACGAGCAGATCGCCGTCGAGCTCGGCGGTGTCACGCGCTTCATCTCCCGCACCTCCGTCGCCCACGCCGAGGCGCAGGGCGACTACGTGCGGCTGCACGTCACCGACGGCAGCAGCCACCTGGTCCGCATCCCGCTCGGCACCCTCGCCGAGGAATGGGCCGCGGCCGGCTTCGCGCGCATCCACCGCAGCCTCCTGGTCAACCTCGCCACGTCCGCGAGGTGCGCATGCAAGCCGGACGGTGCAGCGTCGTCGTCCCCTCCGGCGACACCCTGCTGGAAGCTGCAGGTGGCTCGCCGGCACACCCGGACCCTGCGCGACCTGATCCACGAGCGGGCGCTGTGAGCGACCCCGAGGAGCCACCGGTCTACACCGGACGGGTCCGGGTCACCAACCCGCTCACTTCGGCGCCGGCTCATGTGCGCCGCAGCGTGCACCAAGAGATCGACGAGTCCACCGCGATCGGCGAGATCTACATGCGGTCGCTGATCCGCTCGCAGCTGCGCGCGGCACTGACGGTGACGTTGACGCTGGTGCTGTCGATCGGCGCGCTGCCGCTGGTGTTCCTGAGCTTCGACGCCGTCACCGAGTTCCACGTGCTGGGTGTTCCGGCCCCGTGGCTGATCCTGGGCGTGGCGGTCTATCCGGGGCTGTTCCTGCTCGGCTGGGTGTACATCCGGCAGGCCGAACGGGCCGAGCGCGACTTCACGGCGCTCGTCGAGCCCGACGGACCATGAACTCCACGTACGGCGTCGTCGCGGTCACGCTCGTCTCGCTGGCCACGCTCGGCATCGGTGCGTTCGGTCTGCGACTCAGCCGCACCACGAGCGACTTCTACGTCGCCTCGCGGTCGGTCAGCCCGGTGTGGAACAGCTCTGCGATCGGCGGCGAGTACCTGTCGGCCGCATCCTTCCTCGGCGTGGCCGGCCTGGTGCTCGCGCACGGCGCCGACATGCTCTGGTACCCCATCGGCTGGACGACCGGATACGTGATGCTGCTGGTCTTCGTCGCGGCCCCGCTGCGCCGGTCGGGCGCCTACACGATCCCCGACTTCGCCCAGGTCAGGCTGCAGTCGGTGCGGGTGCGGCAGGTCGCGAGCGTCCTGGTCGTGGCCGTCGGGTGGCTCTACCTGATGCCGCAGTTCCAGGGGGCCGGACTGACGTTGCGCACCGTGACGGGCGCGCCAACCTGGGTCGGCACCGTGCTGGTCGCCGTGATCGTCGTCATCAACGTCGTCTCCGGCGGCATGCGCAGCATCACGTTCGTGCAGGCGTTCCAGTACTGGCTCAAGCTCGCAGCCCTGTTGATCCCCGTGTTCTTCCTGGCTCAGGCGTGGCTGCGCGACGGCAGACCATCGCCGGTGGCATCCGAGGCCTGGTTCGCCCCGTTCACGGTGACCGATGGCCCCGGGCTGTACCTGACGTACTCGGTCATGGTCGCGACATTCCTCGGCACGATGGGCCTGCCGCACGTCGTCGTCCGCTTCTACACCAATCCGGACGGTCGCGCGGCCCGGCGCACGACGCTGATCGTGCTCGCCCTGCTCGGGACGTTCTACCTGCTGCCGACGATCTACGGCGTCCTCGGCCGCATCTACGCCAGCGACCTGATCGACTCCGGTCGGACCGACGCGGTGGTGCTCGAGCTGCCGTCGCGGGTCATCGGCGGAAGCGCCGGCGAGCTGCTCGCCGCCCTCCTCACGGCGGGCGCGTTCGCCGCATTCTTGTCGACGTCGTCTGGACTCACGATGTCGATCGCCGGAGTCATCGGCCAAGGGATCGCACGCGGGCAAGCTGTCGACCATCACGGCGCTGCGACTCGCGGCAGCCGGTGGGGTACTGGTGCCACTCGCGCTGGCGCTGTCGTCGGAGCGGATCTCGGTCGCCAGCTCGGTGACCTTCGCCTTCGCGCTCGCCGCCTCGACGTTCTGCCCCTTGCTGATGCTCGGCATCTGGTGGCGCGGGCTCACCGCCCCGGGCGCGATCGCCGGTCTCGTCGGCGGCGGGCTGTGCGCGGGTGTCGCCCCCGTCATGACGATCGCCTGGGGGCCGGACGGATGGCTCGGTGTGCTGATCAGCCAGCCTGCGGCATGGTCGGTCCCGGTCGGCTTCGGCCTCATGATCGGGGTGTCACTGCTGACCCGTTCGGCCGTTCCGGGCACCGTCGCGCGCACCATGGTGCGGCTGCACACCCCCGAGCACATCGACGTCGACCGCCACCCCTGACCCGCCGGGGGCACCACACCGGGGCCGTTCGTCGTGCGAGAACGACCGTTTATCGACCGTCCACGACCGCACGTCGCACCGCATCCCCGCCCCGGCGCATCGGCTGCCCGGTGACCTGGCTCACACCCCCGAACATCCCTAGCGTTCTGGACAGGAGGCGCATGTCGCGCCGTCCCGGACCAGAAGAGGTGTCACCATGCGCGAGACGATCTCCGACGAGGCCAATGCGGCCTATCAACGCATCCACGCGTCAGACGACTTCGCCCAGCTGAAGCGTTCGTACCTCGGCTTCGTCGTCCCCCTGACCATCGCCTTCATGGCGTGGTACCTGCTGTACGTCCTGATGTCGAACTACGCGGATGCCTTCATGGGCCACGTGCTGTTCGGCAACATCAACGTCGCCCTGGTGTTCGGCCTGCTGCAGTTCGTCACGACCTTCGGCATCGCGATCTGGTACGCCCGGTTCGCGGCGTCCCGCATGGACCCCATCGCAGATCGCCTGCGTGAGGAGTACGAGCAGGAGATCGAGCGATGAGGACCGCAGACACGCTCCTCGCCGCGAGCGACGACGGCAACCAGGCACTGACCGGCTCGCTGTTCGTCGTGATCGTGCTGATCACGGTCGGCATCACCTTCTGGGCCAGCCGCAACAACAAGACCGCCGCCGACTACTACGCGGGCGGACGTAGCTTCTCCGGCGTCCAGAACGGATTCGCCGTCGCCGGCGACTACATGTCCGCCGCTTCGTTCCTGGGCATCTCCGGAGCCATCGCACTGTCGGGCTATGACGGCTTCCTGTACTCGATCGGCTTCCTGGTCGCCTGGCTCGTGGCCCTGCTGCTGGTAGCCGAGCTGCTGCGCAACTCCGGCCGGTTCACGATGGCCGACCAGCTGCGCGTTCCGGATGCGGCAGCGTCCCGTGCGCACGGCTGCTGCTACCTCGACCGTCGTCGTCTCGATCTTCTACCTGCTCGCACAGATGGTCGGTGCTGGTGCGCTGGTGGCGCTGCTGCTCGGCGCCGACAGCCAGACCACCAAGAACCTCACGATCATCGGCGTCGGCGTGCTGATGATCTTCTACGTCACGGTCGGTGGCATGAAAGGCACGACCTGGGTGCAGATCGTCAAGGCGGTCCTGCTGATGGTCGGCACGGTGCTGATCACGGTGCTGGTGCTCGCGAAGTTCAACTTCAACATCAGCGACATGCTCGGGACGGCCGCCGAGGAGAGCGGAGCCGGCAAGGCGTTCCTCGAGCCCGGACTCAAGTACGGCGTCTCGACCGAGGCCAAGATCGACTTCATCTCGCTCGGCCTGGCCCTCGTGCTCGGCACGGCAGGTCTGCCGCACATCCTGATCCGCTTCTACACAGTTCCGACGGCCCGGCAGGCGCGCAAGTCGGTGCTCTGGGCGATCGGCCTGATCGGTTCGTTCTACCTGATGACGCTCGTCCTGGGCTTCGGTGCGGCTGCACTCGTCAAGGGCGACAAGAAGCAGGACATCGTCGACTCGGGCGGCAACCTCGCATCTCCGTTGCTGGCCGAGGCCGTGGGCGGAGGATCCGGCTCGACCGGTGGCGCCTTGCTGCTCGCCTTCATCTCGGCGGTCGCCTTCGCGACGATCCTCGCGGTGGTCGCTGGCCTCACCCTGACATCTGCATCGTCGGTGGCTCACGACATGTACGCCAACGTCTGGAAGAAGGGCAAGGTCACCGAGAAGCAGGAGGTCAAGGTTGCTCGCATCGCGGCCTTCATCATCGGCGGCATCGCGATCGCGCTGTCGATCCCGGCCCAGAAGCTCAACATCGCGTTCCTGGTGGCACTGGCCTTCGCGGTCGCTGCGTCGGCCAACCTCCCGGCGCTGCTGTTCAACCTGTTCTGGCGCCGGTTCAACACGCGGGGTGCGGTGTGGAGCATCTACGGCGGCTTGATCTCGTGCGTCGGGCTGGTGATCTTCTCGCCGGTCGTCTCCGGCTCGGAGACCGCGATGATCACCGGGGCCGACTTCAGCTGGTTCCCGCTGGCCAATCCCGGCATCATCTCGATCCCGCTGGGCTTCTTCTTCGGCTGGCTGGGCACCGTGACGGCCCGCGACCACGATGCCGAAGCGCGCTACGTCGAGCTGGACGTCCGGTCGATGACCGGAGCCGGATCAGAGAAGTGACCCCCCACGCTGAGGAGGGGGTTACGGCCCCACCAGGAGGCGGTTACCGCCCCAGGCGAGGGCCGAAACCCTCTCGCCGGAGGGCGACAACCCCCTCCTCAGCGTTAGGGCAGGAGGCCGGCGCGGCGAGCGTTCGTGACGGCCTCGTGCCTCGACCGGGCACCGAGGCGGGCCATCGCGCTGCGCAGATAGCTCTTGACGGTCTCGCGGCCCAGGCCCAACCGGTCGGCGATCTCGGCATTGCGGCAGCCCATCGCGACCAGGCCCATGACGTCGAGCTGCCGTTCGGTCAAGATCACGGCGCCGGTCGACGGATCGAGCAACGCCTCGATCCGCGCACGGGTCGCCGGATCGGTCGTCTCCCGAGCGATGATTCGCATCTCGGCGAAGGCGTCGCGGAACCGCTGCCGCTCCGCAGTCTCTGGACCCGCGACGGCCTGGGCGTCGCGCAAGCCGACCCTCCGGTCGACCTCGTCGCGGATCTCCAGCTCACCGGCCACCCGACGGGACTCGGCCACCAGGGCCTCCAACGCCTCGGGCGACAGCTCGGCCTCACCGCGCGTCCCGGCGTACAGCAGACCCCGGACGTCCTCACGCACGACGATCGGCACGACCGCCAGGAACGTGACCCGCTCGCCAAGGATCTGCCGGTCGTACTCGTGAGTGATCTCCGGCGACGTGCCGTAGTCGCTGACGTACGCGGGACGCCGGCTGAGCCAGGTCTTGCCGCCCAGGCCTGCCGCCGGACGGATCGTGATGGACGACAGGTCGGTCGTGATCTCGCCCATCGTCAGCGTGACAGGCACGCCGTGCTCGTCACGCAGGCCGCCGAACACCAGGGGACGTCGCTGTCGCGGCGCAGGCGCGCTGCGGCCGACCGCAACAGATCGTGGTCCTCGAGCCGACCAGCATCCCCCACGACGTACCCCCTTCTGGGGCTAGAACTTCTTCCACCACCCCGCGACCATGTGGGGTAGACCACACCCAGTTTGTCACGGCGACCCGATGCACGTCCGAGCCGCCGACCGACTGCGATGACGAGGAGCAACTGTGAACGATCCGAACATCAGCCACCTGTCGCACGAGGAACGGACCTTCGATCCCCCGGCCGACCTCGCCGCCGCAGCCAACGTCACGGCCGACGAGTACGACGTCGCCGCAAGCGACCGGATCGCGTTCTGGGGCAAGCAGGCCAACCGGCTCGACTGGGGAACCCCGTTCAACGACGTCCTCGACTGGAGCAACGCCCCCTTCGCGAAGTGGTTCGTCGGCGGCCAGCCAACGCGTCCTACAACTGCGTCGACCGCCACGTCGAAGCCGGTCGCGGCGACAAGGTCGCGCTGCACTTCGTCGGCGAGCCGATCGACGACGCTCGCGACATCACCTACGCGCCTCAAGGACCAGGTGTCCCAGGCCGCCAACGCGCTGATCGACCTCGGCGTCCAGACCGGTGACCGCATCGCGATCTACATGCCGATGATCCCTGAGGCCGTCGTGGCGATGCTGGCGTGCGCACGCCTGGGAGCGCCGCACACCGTCGTGTTCGGCGGCTTCTCCGCAGATGCCCTGTCGAGCCGCATCATCGACTGCGAGGCCAAGATCGTCATCACCGCCGACGGCGGCTACCGTCGCGGCGCCCCGTCGGCGCTCAAGCCTGCGGTCGACGAGGCGCTCGAGAAGTGCCCCGACGTCCGCAACGTCCTGGTCGTGCGCCGCACGGGTCAGGACGTCGAGTGGACCGAGGGTCGCGACGTCTGGTGGCACGACACCGTCGACGCCGCGTCGACCGACCACACCCCGGAGATGTTCGACGCCGAGCACCCGTTGTACGTCATGTACACCTCGGGCACGACCGGTTCACCCAAGGGCATCCTGCACACCACGGGCGGTTACCTGACGCAGGCGGCGTACTCGTTCTGGGCGGTCTTCGACCACAAGCCCGAGACCGACGTCTACTGGTGCACCGCCGACATCGGCTGGGTCACCGGTCACTCGTACCTGACCTACGGGCCGTTGGCCGAGGGAGCAACCCAGGTCATGTACGAAGGCACACCCGACTCCCCGAACCGAGGACGTTGGTGGGAAATCATCCAGAAGTACGGGGTGACCATCTTCTACACGGCGCCGACCGCCATCCGCACGTTCATGAAAGTGGGGCGAGCGACATCCCCGCGAAGTACGACCTGACATCGCTGCGCATCCTCGGCTCGGTCGGTGAGTCGATCAACCCCGAGGCATACGTCTGGTACCGCGACAACATCGGCGGCGGACGCACGCCGATCGTCGACACCTGGTGGCAGACAGAGACCGGCGCACACATGATCACCCCGCTGCCGGGCGTGACGTCCGGCAAGCCCGGCTCGGCCATGACGGCCCTGCCCGGCATCGCGGCCGAGGTCGTCGACGACGCCGGCAACCCGGTCGAGAACGGCGAGGGCGGCTACCTCGTCATCACCGAGCCGTGGCCGTCGATGCTGCGCACGATCTGGGGCGACGACCAGCGCTACAAGGACACCTACTGGTCGCGCTGGCCCGGCTACTACTTCGCTGGCGACGGTGCCCGCAAGGACGAGGACGGCGCGATCTGGCTGCTCGGCCGCGTCGATGACGTCATGAACGTGTCGGGTCACCGACTGTCGACGACCGAGATCGAGTCTGCGCTGGTCTCGCACCCGAAGGTCGCCGAGGCCGCCGTCGTGGGCGCCAACGACGAGACCACCGGCCAGGCCGTCGTCGCATTCGTGATCCTGCGAGAGTCGGCCGGCGACGGTGGCGAGGACGTCATCTCCGAGCTGCGCAACCACGTCGGGCACCAGATCGGCCCGATCGCCAAGCCCCGCCAGATCATGGTCGTGCCCGAGCTGCCCAAGACGCGGTCGGGCAAGATCATGCGGCGGTTGCTGCGCGACGTCGCCGAGAACCGCGAGGTCGGCAACACGACGACCCTCGCCGACAGCGGCGTCATGGACCTCATCACGTCTGGCATGAAGACGTCCACGGAGGACTGACACCGACAATCTGCTGTCCCGGTGACCGCCGGTCCCCTGCGCGGGATCGGCGGTCGCTTGTAGGGTCGGAGCATGAGCACCCAGGAAGACCCGACCATCGGCCGGCTCGTCGCAGATGCCAGCCGCGACATCTCCGCACTGGTGCAGGCCGAGATCCAGCTGGCCAAGAGCGAGCTGCGGGTCAGCGCCAAGGCTGGCGGCATCGGCGCCGGGATGATCGCCGTGGCCGGCTTCCTCGGCCTGATGATCATCATCTTGCTGTCGTTCTCGTTCGCGTACTTCCTGACCATGACGGGCCTGCACCCGGCCTGGGCGTTCCTCATCGTCTCCGGCGCCTACCTGCTGCTCGCGGTGCTGCTGATCCTCGTCGGCATCAAGGCGTTGAAGAAGATCCGCGCACCCCAACGCACGATCGACACCGCCAAGGAGATCCCAGCGGCGCTGAAGGGCAAGACCTCGTAGTAGAGCCAGCCTCCTAGGCGCAGCCGCCGGTCGACACCGTCGCAGTGGCTGAGACACCCTTGCGGGCATTCTCGGCGACCTGTTCGGCAGTCAGCGCGTAGCCCGTGGTCTTGTCGGAGATCGACGCTGCGAAGATCACGCCGAGCACGTCGCCCTTCTCCGAGACCAACGGTCCACCGGAGTTGCCCGACCGGACGAGTCCGCGCACCGAGAACGTCTGCCGCTCGACCTGCCCCCGGTCGTAGATGTCGGGGCTGCGCAGCGTGAGCTCGTTGCGGATGCGGGCAGCGCGAGCGTCGAACGGACCGTTCTCGGGGAAGCCGAGGATCGCCGCCGACTGCCCGTCCTTGCCGGTCGGGTCGAACTTCAGCGGGTCGAGGTCGACGCCGTCGACGGCGAGGACGGCGACATCGAGCTTCTCGGTCGAACAGCACGACCTTGGCCGGGACCCGCCGCTCGTCGATCACGACCGACGGCGACTCGACGCCTGCCACGACGTGCGCGTTGGTCATGATCCGGCCGTCTGCGTAGACGAAGCCAGAGCCTTCGATGCCCCGGTCGCACTTCGCCTGTCCCAGGATCTTGACGACGCTGTCGCGCGCCTTCTGCACGCCCGGACGGGCCAGCGTCGCGTCGTCCGGTGGACCGACCGGCGCGATGTCCTCGCTCTGGAACGGATCGATGTACCGGGGGAAGATGTTGGTGTCGAGCACCTCGTTGAACGACCGCAGCGCCGACGTCGCGCGCTGGGGCATGACGCCGTCGACCCGCTGCAGGATCGACGAGTCGCGCGAGGCGATCGACAGGTACGGGATCGATGCGCCGCTGACCGAGTAGCCCAACGCCCACGCCGCGCACAGCACCGCGACGATGCTCAACGCGCTGCCGGCCACGGCGTCGACCCAGCGCAGCGGACGCCACGTCATCCCGTTGCGCAGGTCGGTGCCGACGTACGTCCCGATCGCTTGACCGATCGCCGCCGCGCCGATCACGACCGCCAAGGCGACCAACGAGCTCGACAGGGTCGGCGTGTCCCCCGACAGGACCTGGGGGATGAACGCGATCGCGAGCAGTCCCCCGACGAGCAGACCGACTGTCGCGATCAAGTTGACCACGAAGCCCTGGAAGTAGCCCGAGATCGCGTAACCGACCAGGACCACGACGATGATCAGGTCGAGCGAGTTCATGAGCGCAGCTCAGGCAGCGCGCGGACGATGTTGTCGTCCCACGGCTGCTCCCACCCGACCTGCTCGAACAGGCGCGAGATGATCCCGGCGGTGAATCCCCACAGCGGCATGTCGGTGCCGACCTCGAAGGCCGGTCCCTTCCAGCCCGAAGTGTGCTGGACGCTGAAGCGGTTGGCTGGATCCATCAGCTGACGGATCGGCAGGTGCAGCACCGACACGACCTCCTGGTCGCTGACCGGGCGCAACGGCGTCGGCTCGCACCAGTGGGCCAGCACGGGCGTCACGGCGAAGTTGCTGGGCGGGATCCACAACGTCGGCAGCTCGCCGAAGACCCGCACGGTCGACGGGTCGAGACCGATCTCTTCCTCGGCCTCACGCAGCGCCGTGGCGACCGCGTCGGAGTCTTCCGGATCGGACTTGCCGCCCGGGAACGCCACCTGCCCCGGGTGGTTGCGCATCGTCTTGGCCCGTTCGGTCAGCAGCAGCGGGGCCGTGCGGTCCGTCGGAGAACAGCATCAGCACGGCGGCGGGACGGGCGTCGTCGGGGACCGTCGTGAAGTTGGGGGACAGCTGCGCGGCCTCGACCGACGTCACGAGCTTCTCGAGGGGACGCAGCCACTCGGGCAGGCTCTCGGCGGCGGTCATGGACACCATTGTGGACTGCGACTCCACAGTGCGGCGACGCAGACCGTCATGCCGGACCCTGGGTCGTGACAAGTGCGGCCGCCTCGACCGGATCGGTCGGCCCCTCCCCGAAGGACGGGCACCAGTGCGCGACCGGACACGCGCCGCACGCCGGCTTCTTGGCGTGACACCGCCGGCGGCCGTGCCAGATCAGTCGATGACTCAGCATCGTCCAGTCCTTGCGGGGGAAGATCGCCGCGACCGCGTGCTCAGTCTTGACTGCGTCCTTGGCGATCTCGGGCGGCACCCAGCCCAGACGGCAGACGAGCCTGGCGAAGTGCGTGTCGACGGTCAGCCCCGGGACGTCGAAGGCATTGCCCAGCACGACGAAGGCCGTCTTGCGTCCGACGCCCTGCAAGGTCACAAGGTCTTCGAGACGGCCAGGGACCTGCCCGTCGTACCGTTCGACGATCGCGCTCGACAGACCCAGCAGGCTGTCGGTCTTGGCCCGGAAGAACCCGGTCGGACGGATGATCTCCTCCAGTGCGGCGCGGTCGGCGGCCGCCATCGCATACGCGTCGGGGTACGCCGCGAAGAGCGTCGGCGTGATCGCGTTGACCCGGCGGTCGGTCGTCTGGGCCGACAGGACCGTGGCCACCAGCAGCTCGAAGGGGTCGCGGAAGTCGAGCTCGCACCCGGCGTCGGGATAGGTCTCGGCGAGCACCCGATGCACCTTGCGCGCCCGCCTGACCAGCGACGTGTCCGGTCGATTCACGGAAGTCGTCACAAGGTCAGCCTACGTGTCACGGCGAGTGGTTGGCCCAGAGTCGTCCGGATGTGGGAAACTGCACCAGGGGACACACTTGGTGATCCCAGCAACGAGCGATAGGGAAGACCGTGACCGACGACGTTCTCCGGCAGGCACCGCTGTTCTCCGGCCTCGACGATGAGGTCGCGGGGGCACTCGAAGCATCGATGTCATCGACGTCCTTGCGCCGCGGCGAGATCTTGTTCAGCGAAGGTGATGACGGCAATCAGCTGTACGTCGTCACCGACGGGAAGATCAAGCTCGGTCGCACCTCGCCTGACGGACGCGAGAACCTCCTGGCGATCCTCGGCCCCGGCCAGATGTTCGGCGAGCTGTCGTTCTTCGATCCCGGACCGCGCTCGGCGACGGCCACGGCGGTGACCGATGTCGAGCTGAAGTCGCTCGGGCACGAGGCTCTCTCGCCGGTGCTCAACACGCATCCCGACGTCGCCCACGCGCTGCTCAACCAGCTGGCCGGCCGTCTGCGTCGCACCAACGAGGTCGTTGGCGACCTGGTGTTCAGCGATGTTCCCGGCCGTGTCGCCAAGGCGCTGCTCGACCTGGCCTCGCGCTTCGGTCGCCGCGCCGACGACGGCATCCACGTCAACCACGACCTCACGCAGGAAGAGCTGGCCCAGCTGGTCGGCGCCTCGCGCGAGACGGTCAACAAGGCCCTGGCCGACTTCGCGAGCCGCGGCTGGCTGCGACTCGAGCCCCGCTCGGTCGTCATCCTCGACCTCGAACGCCTGCAGCGCCGCGCCCGCTGACCCAGGCGCCGCACACATCGAGCGTTCTTGCCACGTACCCAGCGCTGTAACGCCAGGTACGTGGCAAGAACGCTAGGTCTCGTGGGAGACCGGCAGCGGGGTCAGGCGAGGTAGTCGAGCTGAGCCTTGACGCTCTGCTCGGCTGCGGGCCACAGGATCTCGTCGACGTCCTTGTAGACCGTCTCGACGACTTCGCGCGCCGTCGTCGCACCGGCCTCGACGGCGGCCCTGACCTGGTCGAGCCGCTCGGCCCGGTGCTCGAGGTAGTAGTCGACCACGGCGCCCGGCGAGGTGATGACCGGACCGTGACCCGGCAGGATCCGGTCGACGAGGCCCTCTTCCACGAGCTCGCGGATGTGCGCCAGCGAGTCGAGGTACGGCCCGAGCACGCCGTCGGGATGGGCGATGACCGTCGTGCCGTGGCCGAGGATCGTGTCGCCGCTGAGCAGCGAGCCCTCCGCGCCGATCAAGAAGCACGTCGAGTCGGTCGTGTGACCGGGCGTCGCGAGGACTTCGATCTCCAGTCCGTCGACCACGATCCGCTCGCCGTCGACCAACGGTTCGGCACCCGTCGTGAACTCCGGGTCGAACGACCGGGTCGGCGCACCCGTCAGCTCGACAAACCGGTCCAAGGCCTCGGTGTGGTCGAAGTGTCGGTGCGTGAACAGCACCAGTGCCACCTCGCCAGCCGCTTCGAGCACCGCCTGCAGGTGCTTCTCGTCCTCCGGACCAGGATCGACGACGACCGAGCGCTGCGCCCCCGGTTCACGCAGGATCCACGTGTTGGTGCCGGTCAGGGTCATGATGCCGGGATTCTCGGCCAGGACGAACGAGACCCGGTCGGTGACGACGGTGACAGTCATGCGGAATCTCCCAGGTAGGTCTCGAGATAGGCCTCGCCGTCGACCATGACGAGCTCGGCAGGATCGTCTCGATCGTGCGTTCGGCGGCCGCAGCGAGCACGGTCGAGGCAGTGAACGCCGACACGTCACGGCACGTCGAGATCGTCGGCGGCATCATCGCGGCCTCGCCTGCCTCGACAGCGGCCAACGCCTTCGACAACGGCACCCAGTCGGCGTGGTCGGCCTCACGGCTCAGGCTGCCGACGCTCTGGCCGGCTGGCAGCGCTGCGACGAAGAACTTGGTGTCGTAGCGGCGCGGCTCGAACTCCGGCGTGATCCAGTGAGCCCAGGCGCCCAGCAAGTCGGCCCGCAGCACGAGCCCCCGCTGGTCCAGGAAGTCGACGAACGCCAGCTTCGCCCGCATCGAGGGCGACGCGCGCGGCCTCCATCTCGGCACCGGTCGTGTCGGAGACGACGGTGTCACCATCGGGGCCGGCCAGCAGGATGCCGGTCTCCTCGAACGTCTCCCGCACAGCCGCGACCACGAGACCGCGAGCCAGCTCGGCGTCACAGCCGAAGCGCTTCGCCCACTCATCGGGCCCCGGGCCGAACCACGGGATGCCGGGCGTCGAGTCGGTGGCCATCAGTCCGCCGCCGGGAAAGACGTACATGCCCGCTGCGAAGGCCATGCTGGCCTGGCGACGCATCAGGTAGGCCTCGAGCCCTTCGGCTCCGTCGCGCACGACCACGATGGTCGCTGCCTGTCGCGGCTCGACCGGCGTCACCGGCGGGTTGCCCGCCGACTCGCGCAACCGCGCCGGCAGCGGGATCCGGATCATCGAACTTCCACGACCAGCTCGACCTCGACAGGTGCGTCAAGCGGCAGGACCGGAACGCCGACGGCGCTGCGGGCGTGCTGGCCGGCTTCGCCGAAGGCTGCGCCGAACAGCTCGCTGGCGCCGTTGGCGACACCGGGCTGACCCGTGAAGTCAGGCGTGCTGGCCACGAACACCGTGGCCTTGACGACACGCACGACGTCATCGAGATCGGTCTGCTGCTGGACGGCCGCGATCGCGTTGAGGGCACACTGCCGGGCGCACTCGTAGGCCGTCTCGGCGCTGACCTCGCCGCCGACCTTGCCGGTGGCGAGCAGCTGCCCGTCCTGCAGGGGAAGCTGTCCCGAGGTGAAAACGAACGTGCCCGAACGCACGGACGGGACGTACACCGCGACCGGTGCAGGGGCGACCGGCACCGTGAGGCCAATCTCGGCCAACCGCTCATCGACGCGCGACATCAGGCGACCGGTCGCTTGAAGTAGCCCACGAGGTTCTCGGGGTTCATGCCCGGAACGATCTGGACGAGCTCCCAGCCGTCAGAACCGAAGTTGTCCAGGATCTGCTTGGAGACGTGGACGAGGATTGGCGCGGTGAGGTACTCCCATTTCGTCATGCACTGACTGTATCTGGCCAAGCAGCCCCGAGATCTGCTCAGCCCAGAGGTCTTAGGCTTTTGCGGCCGCGAGCCGCAGCAGCTGGGTCGCCTGGTCGACGAGCACGTCGGCCGCCAGGCCCGATGCCTGGGTCAGGTTGACCGTGATCACGACACCGTCGACCAACGCCGCAGCCTGCAGCTGGGTGTTCTCGCCGTCGCCGAACCGCCCGGTGACGGCGAAGGCCTCGTCGCCGATGTCGGCGATCTCGTGCAGCTGAGAGTCGGTCAACACGGACGTGGAACCGGACTTGTAGACCTCGAAGCCACCGCCCAGCTCGGCCTCGGGCTGGGTGTCGATCGCCACGGACGTGGCCCGCGGATCCTCCTGGTCGTACTCGCACACGTCGAACGGACCGACCTCGGAGGTCACGGTCGCGCCGATGATCGTGCCGACCTCGTCGGCCGAGATCTCGCTGCACGGGTCGAAGGCAGCCGCCTGGTCGTCGGAGTCGGCGACATCGTTGGCGTCGCTGGTGGCGACATCCTCGCCCGGCGCGGAGTCGTCACTGCCTCCACAGGCTCCGACCGCGAACAGCAGGACAACAGCAACAGCAGCAACACATCGGCGCATGACAGAGCTCCTCAGGCCCAGGGGAGCCTCCAGCGTAGGAACGGCCGAACGGAGAGGTAAGTAGGGAAATCCCTGATCAAGAGGCGGTCCTGCCCAGGCTGGGTAGGCTCGTGACGTGGCCCAATCGACTGAGCTCCATGTCGTCACCGGCAAAGGTGGCACCGGCAAGACGACTGTCGCTGCCGCGCTCGCGATCGCCCTGGCCGGCCAGGGCAAGAAAGTGCTGCTGTGCGAGGTCGAGGGCCGTCAGGGCATCGCCCAGCTGTTCGACGTCCCGCCGCTGCCGTACGAGGAGCGCATGGTCGCCGTCGGCCTCGGCGGCGGTGAGGTCTACGCCCTCGCGATCGACCCCGAGGCGGCTCTCCTGGAGTACCTGGCGATGTACTACCGGCTCGGTCGCGCCGGCAAGGCGCTCGACAAGTTCGGGATCATCGACTTCGCCACGACGATCGCCCCCGGTGTCCGTGACGTGCTGCTGACCGGCAAGGTCTACGAGGCTGCCCGGCGTCGCGATGGCGACCGTTTCACGTACGACGCCGTCATCATGGATGCCCCGCCGACCGGACGCATCACCCGGTTCCTCAACGTCAACTCCGAGGTCGCCGGGCTCGCCAAGGTCGGGCCGATCAGGCGTCAGGCCGACTCGATCATGGAGATGATGCGCGCGAAGACGACGCGCGTGCACCTCGTCACGGTGCTCGAGGAGATGCCGGTGCAGGAGACCATCGACGGCATCGCCGAGCTGACCTCCGAGCGGCTGCCGGTCGGACACGTCATCTTGAACCTCGTCCGCCCGTCGCTGGTGTCGCCGGCCACGGCCGAAGCACTGTCGAGCGGCTCCTTGACGGCTAGCAAGGTCGCAAAGTCGCTGTCGAAGACCCGCCTCGACGACGACGCCGCCCCCGCTCTCGTGGAAGGCGGCTTGGCGCACCTCGAGCGCCAGCGTCTGCAGGACGGCCAGCGCGAGATCCTCGACGACTGCGGGCGCCCGCTCGTCGAGCCGCCGCTGCTGAGCGACGCGATCGACCTTGGCGGGCTGTTCGAGCTGGCCGAGCAGCTGGAGGAGCTGACATGACCGGAAAGGCGCAGACCAGTCCGTCCACGCGCAAGGGTCGCACCGCTCCGCGCGGTGGCCAGCGCACGACGGTGGCCGGACAGCTCGACGTCGATGCCCTGCTCGACGACCCGAAGACGCAGATCGTCGTGTGCTGCGGGTCTGGCGGAGTCGGCAAGACGACGACCGCGGCCGCTCTCGCACTACGGGCTGCTGAGAAGGGGCGCACGGTCTGCGTCCTGACGATCGACCCGGCTCGTCGTCTCGCCCAGTCGATGGGGCTGACCGGCTCGACAACACCCCGCGCCCCGTCAAGGGCGCTGCGGCCGACGGCGGATCGCTCGACGCCATGATGCTCGACATGAAGCGGACGTTCGACGAGGTCGTCGAGCAGCACGCGACGCCCGAGAAGGCCGCACAGATCTTGTCCAACCCGTTCTACATCGCCTTGTCGAGCTCATTTGCGGGCACGCAGGAGTACATGGCGATGGAAGCTCGGCCAGCTGCACGCGACCGGCACCTGGGACCTGATCGTCGTCGACACGCCGCCGTCGCGCTCGGCCCTCGACTTCCTCGACGCCCCCGACCGCCTCTCGTCGATGCTCGACGGCCGGTTCATCAAGATCATGCTGGCGCCGGCGAAGGGACCGGCGAGACTGCTGAGTGCCGGTTTCGGGATCGTCACGAGCGCCCTCAACAAGGTGCTCGGTGCCCAGGTGCTGACCGACATGCAGACGTTCATCGCCGCGTTCGACACCCTGTTCGGCGGTTTCCGCCAGCGCGCTGAAGGCACCTACGCATTGCTGCAGGCAGACGGGACCGCGTTCGTGGTCGTCGCCGCACCCGAGCCCGCGGCGATGCGCGAGGCGTCGTACTTCGTCGAACGCCTCTCGGGCGAGAACATGCCGCTGGCGGGCCTGGTGGTCAACCGGGTCCACGAGAACGGCGCCGACGCCATCAGCGCATCCGACGCCGAGTCGGCGAGCCACCGGCTCAGCACCGGGACCCCGACCGACCAGATGACCGCCGGCTTGCTGACGATCCACGCCGACCGGATGCGAGTCGACGCCCGCGAGACCCGCCTCAAGCGACGTTTCAGCGCGGCACATCCGTCGGTGCCGACGGTGTCGGTCGCGGCTCTGCCCGGAGACGTCCACGACCTCGACGGACTACGTCAGATCGGTGACCTGCTCGCCCGCACAGCCCCGTAAGGCTCGACGGGCGCTGAGGTCAGACGGCGACTTGGAGAACGCTGCGCCAGGCGGTCACGTTGGGACGACGACGCAGCAGCGCACGGCGCTCGCGCTCGGTCATTCCGCCCCAGACACCCCACTCGATGCGGTTGTCGAGCGCTTCGGCCAGGCACTCGGCCCGGACGTGGCACGTGCCGCACACCTGCTTGGCCCGGTTCTGCTCTGCGCCCTTGACGAACAGCGCATCAGACTTTCCCCGGCAAGCGGCATCGGCCGCCCAGTTTTCATTCCACATGTCTAACCTCCCCGAGACCGGCCACGGTGGCCGAAGTTGGTTAAAACAAACCTAGGAAGTTGGCTCTTCAGGCGTCAGAGCGTTCAGGATCATTTTGTCTAGCCACAAATGACTAGACAGCTTGTCGCCTGGCACTTCAGTTGGAACTAGTCACGTACCCTGTGAGGTATGGCCTTGGACGACTTTCGCAACTCTTTGCGACGCGCTGCCCAGTCTGAAACCCGCACCGGACGCAAGTCCGTCCTGATCGGTGCGATGGCACGACTGTCAGGCCTCGGAGGCCTGCTCGTGGCGATGATGCTGATTCCCGCCACTGCGGTCGTCGCGATCACGTTCAACAAGGTGACCAACGACGTCGTCGACCTGCCGCTGACCCTCGAGGACCAGCCGAGCGCCCAGACGACCAGGCTGCTCGCCTCTGACGGCTCCCTGATCGCGTACTTCTACAAGGAGAACCGTCAGGACGTCCCGCTCAAGGACATCGCACCAGTCATGCAGGATGCGCAGCTGGCGATCGAGGACAACCGCTTCTACGAGCACGGCGCGCTCGACCTCAAGGGCACGTTGCGAGCCCTCGTCAACAACGCCTCCGACGGCCAGACCCAGGGTGGCTCGTCGATCACCCAGCAGCTCGTCAAGCTGACGCTGGTGTCGCAGGCCAAGACCAAGGACCAGGTCGAGGCGGCGACCAAGAAGTCGACGGCCCGCAAGATCCGTGAGCTCAAGCTCGCGATCCAGTACGAAGAGACCCACTCGAAGGACGAGATCCTCGAGCGCTACCTCAACCTCGCCTACTACGGCGCTGGCGCCTACGGCATCAGCGCGGCTGCCGACCGTTACTTCTCCCGCAGCCCCGACAAGCTGCAACGCCCGGCAGGCCGCGACGTTGGCCGGTCTGGTCAAGAACCCCGTCGAGTACGACCCCAACGTCTACCCCGAGAAGGCCCTGCAGCGGCGCAACACGGTGCTCGCGGTCATGGCGCGTCTCGGCAAGATCACGCCTCAAGAAGCCGAGAAGTTCCAGTCGCAGCCGCTCGGGCTCAAGACCACCGAGTTCCCCAACGGCTGTGTCGACTCCAGCGCCGAGTACTCCTGCGACTATGTCCGCCAGTGGCTGCTGGCGCAGCCGGCCCTAGGAGAGACTGCGGCAGATCGCCAGGCAGCCCTCGAGCGTGGCGGTCTGACGATCAAGTCCAATATCGACGTCAGCATGCAGAAGGCCACCGACAAGGCCGTCTACGACACCGTCAAGACGACCGACACCCAGGCCATCGCGGCGCTCGCCTCGGTCGAGCCGGGCACCGGCAAGGTGCGCGCGCTGTCGCAGTCGCGCACGATGGGTCGCAGCAAGAAGAAGGGTGAGTCCTTCATCAACTTCACGGTGCCGACGGCTTACGGACAGTCCGGCGGCTTCCCGGCCGGCTCGACGTTCAAGCTGTTCACCGTTGCTGCGGCGCTCAAGAAGGGCATCGACGTCGGCAAGACCTACAACTCACCTGCCAAGATGACGATGCCGGCCGGTAAGCTACTTCGCCTGTAACGGCGGAGGCGTGTCGCCGTGGCCGGTCAGCAACTCGACCACCTCAGGCTCGAAGAACATGTACACGGGCACCAGGGAGTCCGTGAACACCTACTTCTGGCGGCTCGAGAAGGACGCTGGCCTGTGCAACACGGTCCGGATGGCCGAGTCGATGGGCATCAAGGTGCTCGATGATCAGCAGGTCGGACCATTCACGCTTGGCGTCACCAATGTCAGCCCGCTCGACATGGCTGCGGCGTATGCGACGTTCGCCTCGGGCGGCATGTACTGCAAGCCCCGCCCGGTCGCCGAGATCCTCGACTCGTCGGGCAAGGTGCTGAAGAAGTACGGCTCCGACTGTGAGCGCATCCTCAGCAAGGACCAGGCCGCCCAGATCAATGACATCCTGCGCGGTGTGCAGGAGCCCGGTGGCTTCGGCTACAACAACGGCACCGGCCTGAAGATCCCGTCGGCTGCCAAGACCGGAACCGCCCAGGACAACCAGTCGGTCTGGTACACCGGCTACACCCCCGAGCTGTCGACCGCCTCGATGATCGCCGGTGTCAAGAAGAACGGCAGCCCGCGTTCGCTCGCCGGCGTCAAGATCAACGGCGCCTTCCTCAACTTCCAGGCTGTCGGTGGTTCATCGTTGGCCGGTCCGATGTGGGCCAAGGCGATGCAGAAGATCCAGGACTCCTTGGCCCCGGCGAAGTTCGACACGCCGCCCAAGCGTCAACCGGTCGCCGTCAAGAAGGCTGATCCCAAGAAGAAGAAGAACGACCGCGGCAACCGCGGCCGCGACCGTTAGCCGACAGTGACCTGTGGGACGGCGCGAACCGTCCCACAGGTCACTGGTCCTGCTGCTACTTCTTGATCGAGATGCTGCGGCTGCGGTCCCGTCCCGGCCTTGACGGTGCTCGAACCCAGGTAGCGCACCACGATCTTCTTGCCTGTTCCGGTGCGGCGCAGCGACGTGAAGACAGCTGTCGCCTTGCCGTTCTTGATCGCGACGGTCCGCGACTTCCCGGCCACCACGACCTTGACCCGACCGGTCGGTGCGAGGCCTGGGGCGCTGACCCGCACCGCGACCCTGAGCCCGGCTCCACGCTTGACCCGCGACTTGTTGGTCGTCACCTTCAGGGTCGGCGTCGCCTTGACGACCTGGTAGGTCGCCCGCCCCGCCGAGGCCGCATGCTGCGACTCCGACGGGGTGAACGCCACGTCGACGCTCTGCCGACCGACGCCCTGCGCACGGGCTGGCAGCACGATGCGGGCCTGGCCGGCGACGACGGGCGCACGGTAGGTAGCAGCGCCGACACGGACGCCGACCGTTCCGGTCGCCGACGCAGGGGCCACGCGGACGTCCAGCGAGCCCTTCTGGCCGTAGGTCACGGTCTTGGCCGCGACACTCACCGAGGTCGCGACGGCAGGGATCGTCGCCGAGACAGGCACCGAGTAGCGTCCGGCACCCACCCAGCTGGTGCCGGCGACGCTCACCTCGTACGTCGACCCGGGGATCAGCGAGGAGACGACCACGCTGGTCTCGTCGGGTCCGACCTCGCGGATCACGTCGTCACCGGACGACGGGTGCAGCCGGACGCGGTAGCCGTCAGCCTCGATGCCAGTCCAGCCGACGGCGACCGCGGTGCCGTCGACGTCTGCCGAGAGCACCTCGGGGACACCGCTCGGGGCGAAGGCGAGGGGCAGGACCACGGCGACCGGGATGACGCTGTCAGTGCTGGTGCCGTCGCCGAGGTAGCCCTCGATGTTGCTGCCCCACGAGTACGACTTTCCGTCGTCGCCGACAGCCGTGGCGTGATTCGCGCCAGCGGCGATCTGGGTGAGGTGGACGCCTTGCGGTGCCGCGATCTCCACGGGACCGACGAGAGCACGCCGGTACCGCCCTGGCCGTTGCCCAGGTGTCCCAGGCGGTTGGTGCCCCAGGCAAAGGCCCGGCCATCCTTCGAGGTGGCGACCGAGAAGTAGCGTCCCGCATCGACCGAGGTGAGCTCGACCCCGTCAGGCGTGCTCACCTGCACCGGGACCGATGAGCTCACAGTGCTGCTGTTGCCCAGCTGCCCGTTGTTGTTGTAGCCCCACGCGTAGGCAGTGCCGTCCTCGGCGGTCGCGACGGTGTGCCCTTCGCCTGCCGAGACGTCGATGATCTTCACGCCCTCCGGGAACGTCACGGGGGTGGGACCGACACGGCGGTCGTGCTGCCGGTGCCGAGCTGTCCACGGTTGTTGTAGCCCCACGAGTAGACGACACCGTTGTCGCCGATCGCCGACGAGTTCTGCTCCCCGGCCGAGACCTGCACGAACGCGACCCCGTCGGGCCGCTGCGTCTTGACCGGGACCGAGACGTCCACCTTGGCATTGTTGCCGAGCTGTCCTTGGCTTCCGGCGCCCCAGGCGTAGATGTCCCCGTCATCGGTCAGCGCGAGCGAGTGGTACTTGCCGGCATCGACCGACACGACCTGCTCGGTGTCGGGGATCTGCACCCTCACCGGTGAGAGCCGGTCGACGACCGCGCCGTCGCCGAGCTTGCCCTGCGAACCTGCACCCCAGGCGTACACCGTGCCGTCGGTCGTCAGCGCGAGGCTGTGCGACAGCGCCGCAGACACCTGGTCGAGCTTCAGGTCGGCTGCGTCGACGGCGACCGGCGAGAGACGGCTCTCGCCGGTCCCGTCGCCGAGACGTCCTTGGATGTTGTAGCCCCACGAGTACGCCTTGCCGTCCCTGCCGACGGCGACTCCGTGGGTCGCTCCTGCGGACACCTGGGTGAAGGCGACCTCGGTCGAGGCGAGCGGCTCCGGATCTGCTGCCGCGGGACCACCCGCGCCCAGGGAGACCGTGAGCATGGCGGCCGCGACGAGTGCGATCCTGCGCCGCCGTGATGCTGCCCTCACCTCGTCTGCTGCGTGTACGTCGTCGATGGTCATGGTCGTTTCCTTTCGTCGTGCCCCGAAAATGGCAGGCAGGGACCACGGGCAACCGATGGTCGACCGTGCCTGCGCTGTGGTTCTTGCTGGGTGTGGTGCTGGTCAGTTCGGCGCGTGCACCCGGGCGTCCTGCCCGTTGCTGACGCCGTAGTCGTAGAAGAAGCCGAGCGCCTTCTCGCCGGAGGCCCCGTTGCGCGTGAGACCTTCGTCGGTGTGCAGGAACCGGCGCGTCGTCGACGGCCGGGTGCTCTTGATCCAGCCGCTGTTGTCGCTGGCGCTCACGACGAGCCGGACCGATCCGGTGAAGGGCTTGGTCTGGGCGTTCTTGCCCCACGGGTCGGCGTACAGGACCCGGCTGCCTCCCTGGTTCTTCACCAGCGTCTTGGCCAGCCAGGCATCCCTGATCGTGCCGTCGAACCACGAGTCTGGCGACTTCTCGTCGACCGGTTCGTCGGGGCTCGCGGCGCGCTGCTCGGCCCACGGAGTCCAGGCCTGCTGGTTGCCGTCCTCCCAAGCCAGGTCGTTGAGGTAGCCGATCACGGTGTCGGTCGATCCGTTGCCGGCGTAGTAGCGAGCGGGGTTCTGGATGCCGAACCACGGCTCGTAGCGGGCGATCTCCTGACCCGTCGTGTCGGTGATCGAGTTGTACGACTGCCACTGCTCGTAGCCGGCCCACCACCAGCCGCTGGCGCCCGCGACCGGGCTGCCGCGCAGGTCGTCCTGCACGCCGGTGCCGCCGGCCGCGCCGTTCTTGACGTACTGCTCGAGGCAGTCCTTCGTCGGGATGATCCGCATGCCGCCTTGGCCGTCGGGCAGGTTCGAGCCGATCGTGGTCACCGCCTCTGCGGACGTCTGCGTGCTGTTGAACGGGCGGGTGCACGACGCGTGCAGCTGGTTGGCGTTGCCGTAGCTGCTCATCGTGGTCGACAGCACCTCGGTGCCGTCATTGCACCTCACGGCGTACACGGCTCATGGACGTTGTTCTTGGTCGCGTCCGACGACCAGGAGCCTTGGTGCGACTTGGTCAGGATGTCGCACACGAGCTTGCGGGTCGTGCCGTTCGCATCGCGGAACTCCTGGCCCATCTGCTGGTCGTTCGAGACGATGACCTTGTGGCCGGGGTCGTCCTCGTGCCGGTGCACGCTGGAGCCTGTCGCCTCCGCATAGATCGACAGCTGTTCGGAGCCGTAGCCGAACGGGAGGCCGTTCGCGGCGGGGTTCTGCTTCTTGAGCTCGCTGACGACCCAGTCGTAGATCGTCGATGCTCGCGGATCGTCGCCGTGCTCGTGACCGAAGGTGCACGTCGAGCCATCACTTCGGGTGTGCACGGCGGGGTGCCAGCCCGGGTAGAGCTTGCCGTCGACCCCTGTCACGGCGTAGCTGTTGTGCTCGGCGACGGTGCAGCCGGTCGCATTCTGCTCGTGGACGGACGGCTTCCAGGAGTTCAGGTAGGCGCGGGAGTAGACCGGGTCGGTGTGGCCGTGATGGCCGCCGTCGTCAGGGACGGAGGGCTTGACGACCTTGACCCGCAGCGTGGCGTTCTTGGCGACCGTCACCTTGCGGGGCTTGGTCAGCCGCACCACGACGCGAGCAGCACGCTGAGAGCCCTTCGAGGCAGCGATGACCTTGGTCTGCCGCGCGGTCAGGCGCAGCGTGACGGTCTTGCGGTGCTTGCCGGCCACCGAGATCTTCTTCTTGGCGTTCTTGACGCCGGCCACGGTGACCTGCACCGTGCCCCGGCAGCGCTGCTTGCTGGTGCACGACAACCGGGCCGGAACCTGCCTGGCTGCGGACACGGTGCTGCTGATCTTGGTGATCTTGATCGGCTTGGATGACGCCGCCACGGCGGAGGTGGCCTGGAAGCCTGCCAGCACCACGAGGCAGGCGACCGCGAAGGCGAGATATCGCCGCCGAGTGGTCCATCTGTGGTGGGACTGTGGGCCAGCAGGAGCGCCGGACGTTCTCGGCATCGCGTGTTCACCATTTCTGAGAGCTCAGTATTACTAAACTGAGGCTAACCTAAGTGAAACGATTTGTGACGCTCGAGACCTGCTCTGAGACACAGGTCACGCCACGTGCGTCAGGCGCCGAGCTGGCGCTTGACCTCCGCAGCGACCGCACCGCCGTCGGCCTTGCCCTTGACCTGCGGCGACACGATGCCCATGACCTTGCCCATGGCCTTCATCCCCTGGCCTGCCGCCCCGGCAGCATCGACCGCAGCCGTCACCACCGCAGCGATCTCGTCGGCCGTCAGCTGAGCGGGGAGGTACTCCGCAAGGATCGCGGCCTCGGCCGTCTCCTTCTCCGCGAGCTCAGGACGATTGCCCTCGGCAAAGGCCGTCGCCGCCTCGCGCCGCCTCTTGGCCTCGGCGCCCAGCACTGTCAGGACGTCCTCGTCGGTCAGCTCACGGACCTCCTTGCCGGACACCTCGGCATTCGTGATCGACGTGAGCACCATGCGGAGGACGGACGTCCGCAACGCATCACGCGCCTTCATCGAGGTCGTGAGGTCTGAGTGGAGCTGATCCTTGAGAGCTGACATGCCACCAGTGTCCCACCAGTCGGATGACATGCTGGAGACATGCGCCCCCTCCTCTGGTCTGCCGCCGCCGCAACAGCAGGTCTGGCCTACGCAACCGTGGAAGCGCAGGCCTTCACGGTGCGCCACGTGACGGTGCCAGTCCTCGCACCCGGCTCGGCACCGCTGCGCGTCCTGCACCTGTCCGACACCCACATGACGCCCAGGCAACACCGCAAGCAGCAGTGGCTGCGCGGCCTGGCCGACCTGGCACCCGACCTCGTCGTCAACACCGGCGACAACCTCGCGCACCTCGACGCGGTTCCCTCGGTGCTGCGCGCCTACGGCGATCTGCTCGATCTGCCCGGTGTGTTCGTCTTCGGCTCCAACGACTACTTCTCGCCGGTGCTCAAGAACCCCATGCACTATCTCAAGGGCGGTACGGGGGTCAGCAGCGGCGGCGACTGGCAGCGTCAGAAGGACCTGCCCTTCGACGAGCTCCGCTCAGCATTCAGCCAACGCGGCTGGACCGATCTGAGCAATCGGCATGGCACTCTCGAGATCGCCGGTCGCCAGCTCGCCTTCGTCGGCGTCGACGACCCCCACCTGGAGTACGACGTCCTCGACGACGAGCCGGCCGATCCCGACGCCGACCTCGCGATCGGCGTCGCCCATGCGCCGTACCTACGTGTGCTCGACCGCTGGAACTCGCTCGGCTACCCGCTGATCATGGCCGGGCACACCCACGGCGGCCAGCTCCGCCTCCCGTTCTACGGCGCGCTCGTGACCAACTGCGACCTCGATCGCGCCCGCGCTCGCGGCCTTCACCGGCACCAGGTCGGCGACCATGATCCGTCCTGGCTGCACGTCTCGGCAGGCCTCGGAACCTCGCCGTTCACCCCGGTTCGCTTCGCATGCCGCCCCGAGGCAACACTGCTCAACCTCACTGGGATAGACTCTTCCAGTTCCCTCTTGTAGGGAGCGTCGGGCTGTGGCGCAGCTGGTAGCGCGCGTCGTTCGGGACGACGAGGCCGCAGGTTCAAATCCTGTCAGCCCGACAAGGTGAAACTCCCGGATCTGTGACAACAGATCCGGGAGTTTCTTCGTCTCACGACTTGACGCGAGTCTTGTACGTCACCTGCGCGACCTCGACGAATTCCTGGCGCCACTTGGTGATCTTGAGCGTGATCCGGTACTTCTTCTTGCCGATCCGCTTGCCCGTGAGGCTGGTCTTGCCCGCACGGCTGTAGCCCTGTTCACCGTAGAGGTCACCGCGGACCTGCTTGGCATTGGCAGGCAGCTTGAACGTCCAGGTCGCCTTGGCAGACGTCCCGTCCTCACATGCCATCTCGAGCCACTTCCTGTACGTGTCGAAATAGCAACCCTTGCCCTTCTTGCGGCTGCTGGTCGCGGTTCCGCTCTTCTCCTTGACGATCGTGCGATTGAGGTAACGATGAGCGACAGTCACCGGCTCCGTCGCCATGACGGGCTGCTCGATCCAGCTGTCGTCGGGGCCACGGACCGACGTGGTCCCCGAAGCACCACCCGGTACTTGCCCTTCGCTGCCTTCTTGCCGTTCGCCTTCTTGCCGTTCCAGGTGAAGGACAGGACGCTCTCTTCGCAATCCTCGTCCGCGCACTTGGACCGGCCGCTGAGCTGTCGCACCTGCGAACCACGAGAGCTGTAGACCGTGGCGGTGACATCGGAGTAGTCCAGGGCGTCGTAGGTCGAGATCGTCACTGTGTCCTTGAAGCCGTCCTTGACGATCGGGAAGAACTCACGGTTCGACACCGTGAAGCCGTCCGCGAAGTAGCTGTTCTCCTCCGCATCAGCTCGCTGGCGCGGTTCCAAGACTGACCAGCGACAAGATCAGGGCCGCAGCAACAGGGATGGCGAACTTCTTCATGCGTCGTCTTTCCTCGAATCAGTAAGGCAACGCCCGCGGGCGTTCTGGCAGATCCTGTCAGATGAAGGACGCGCCTGACCGCGAAACCAGGACATGTGACCTGGGGCACCCTGTGACAAACTGTGCGTATGGTCGAGGAGCGAGAGCCCGCTAAACGGGTCGTCAAACGGGTGGTCAAGAAGACCGTCGTCCGCCCTGCCGCGCCGACCGAACCTGCACCGACGGTGCGCTATGGGCGCCCAGTCGCGACAGCGACCAAGCCGACCCCCAAGGCCAAGGTCGCCAGCCCCAAGACAGCGACCGCCAAGGTCGCCGTTGCACCCAAGCCGCCGCCTGAGCGCCCCCGCCTCGACGTGGGCGCAAGGCTCCAGGCCGCCGGACACCGGGTCAGCGATGGCTGGTGGGTCGTCGCCGATGCCGTCCGCGACGGCTCAGGCGCCGCGTGGGCCCGCCTGAGCAGCAGCGCTCGAGCCGTGGCGGCGTGGCGGCTGCCGCACATCAACATCTACCTCGCGACGGTCGTCACGGGGGCGGTCGTCGGGCTGGTTGCCGTGGTCCTCGGCTACGCCTCGCTGCAGGTCTTCGAGCAGGTGCGCGGCGTGGCCACCGGCGGCGGACTCTGGGGCGGCCTCGCGTTCATCGTGATCGCGCTGATCGCCTGGTGGCTCGGCAGCGCCTTGCTGGCTGGCTTCGGCGCTCGCTCCGGTCGACTGACGAGCCTCCTGGGCGTCGTGGTGACCGTCGTGGCGATCCTCGGCCTGTTCCTCGAGCCCGCACAGACCGCCGCAGCCGTCGTGATCATCCCGACGCTCAGCCTCGCCTCGTACACCCTCGCGCACTGGCTGATCGACCTGGCCGAGCGCACCCCCCGCCGAGATCGACTGAAGCCCCCGGGACGTCATCACGAACGCGCTGACGCACGTACTGATGTGATGACGTCCGGGGTGGGTCAGACGAGCAGCTCGGCGATCTGGATCGTGTTGAGCGCCGCACCCTTGCGGAGGTTGTCGCCGCTGACGAACAGCGTGAGCCCACGGCTGCCGTCGACGCTGGAGTCTTGGCGGATGCGACCGACCAGGCTCGGGTCGGCTCCCGCAGCCTGCAACGGTGTCGGGACATCGACGAGCTGCACGCCGGGCGCAGCCGCGAGCAGCTAGTCGCACGAGCGACGGTCAGCTCGCTGGCGAACTCGACGTTGATCGACAACGAGTGGCCCGTGAACACCGGCACACGCACGCAGGTGCCCGAGACGCGCAGCTCGGGGATGTGCAGGATCTTGCGCGACTCGTTGCGGAAGCTTCTGCTCCTCGTCGGTCTCGAACGAGCCGTCGTCGACGACCGATCCGGCCATCGGCAGGACGTTGAACGCGATCGGTGCGACGTAGACGGCCGGATCGGGGAACGTCACAGCATTTCCGTCGTAGGCCAGCGCGTCTGCCTTGTCGATGACCGCCGACGCCTGTCCGTGCAGCTCGCGGACGCCGGCGATGCCGGAACCCGAGACGGCCTGGTAGGTGCTGACGACCAGTCGAACCAACCCGGCCTCGTCGTGCAACGGCTTGAGCACCGGCATCGCAGCCATCGTCGTGCAGTTGGGGTTGGCGATGATGCGACGGTGCGCGAGCGCGATGTCCTCGGGGTTGACCTCGCTGACGATCAGCGGGATCTCGGGATCTTTGCGGAACGCCGACGAGTTGTCGACGACCATGGCGCCAGCCTCGGCGAACCGCGGCACCTGGGCGCGCGACGTCGTGGCGCCGGCGGAGAACAGGGCGATGTCGATGCCGGAGAGATCGGCGACGTCGGCGTCCTCGATGACGATCTCCTCGCCGCGGAACGGCAGGGTCTTGCCGGCCGAGCGCGGGGACGCGAAGAAGCGGACCTTGTCGGCCGGGAAGTTGCGCTCCTCGAGGATGCTGCGCATCGCGACGCCGACCTGACCAGTCGCGCCGACCACTGCCAGACAGGTCATCGTCCGGTACCTCCGTACACAACGGCCTCGACCTCGTCTGTGCCGAGATCGAACGCTGCGTGGGCAGCATTGACCGCAGCATCGACGTGCGCCTCTGCCACGACGACCGAGATGCGGATCTCCGACGTCGAGATCATCTCGATGTTGACACCGACATCGGCCAGCGCGCGGAAGAACTTCGCAGTGATACCGGGCTCGGAGCGCATGCCCGCACCGACGATCGAGACCTTGCCGACGCTGTCGTCGTACTGCAGACGCTCGTAGCCGACCTCGTCCTTGAGCCGGGCCAGCGCCGTCATCGCGGTCTGTCCGTCGTCGCGCGGCAGCGTGAACGAGATGTCGGTCAGGTTCGTCGCAGCGGCAGACACGTTCTGGACGACCATGTCGATGTTGATCTGCGCATCGGCCAGGGCCTGCAGGATTGCAGCTGCGAAACCGATCTTGTCGGGCACGCCGACGACCGTGATCTTCGATTCGCTGCGATCGTGTGCGACGCCGGAAATGATGGCCTGTTCCACAGTGCCCCCTTCATCGGTGCGGTCTTGCTGGATGACGTCCTCGGCCTTGACGACCCAGGTGCCTGTCTTGTCGGAGAACGACGACCGAACGTGGATCGGCATGTCGTTGCGGCGGGCGTACTCGACGCAGCGCAGGTGCAGGATCTTGGCGCCGTTGGCGGCCATCTCGAGCATCTCCTCGTAGGAGATGCGCGGGATCTGTCGGGCGTTCGGCACGATCCGAGGATCGGCGGTGAAGATGCCGTCGACATCGGTGTAGATCTCGCACACGTCGGCGTTGAGCGCCGCGGCCAGGGCGACAGCGGTCGTGTCGGAGCCGCCGCGACCCAGCGTCGTGATGTCCTTGGTCGTCTGCGACACGCCCTGGAAGCCCGCGACGATCGCGACTGCGCCTTCTTCGAGGGCAGCCTCGATGCGGCTGGGGGTGACGTCGATGATCTTGGCCCGGCCGTGCTCGGAGTCGGTGATGACACCGGCCTGCGAGCCGGTGAACGAGCGCGCCTCCTGGCCGAGGTTGCCGATCGCCATGGCCAGGACAGCCATGCTGATCCGCTCACCGGCGGTCAGCAGCATGTCGAGCTCGCGCGCTGCGGGCAGCGGCGAGACCTGGTTGGCGAGATCGATCAGATCATCGGTCGTGTCGCCCATCGCGGAGACCACGACGACGACGTCGTGACCGGCCTTCTTGGTGGCGACGATGCGTTGGGCGACCCTCTTGACGCTGGTGGCGTCGGCGACCGAGGAGCCACCGTACTTCTGGACGACAATGCCCACGGTTCTGTCCTACCTGGTGGTGACGTACGAATGCGCGACGCTGCGCTCACCTGAGTCTAGCGGTTGGGTCGTACCGACATACCAGCGATCCTGCCGATGGACATCGAGATGCGGTCAGCTGCGGGTGACAGCCGAGCCGATCGTGGTCCGACCCTCGAAGGCACGTCCCAGGGTCAGCCGTCGGCGTACTCGAGGTCGCCGCCGACCGGCAGGCCGCTGGCCAGCTTGCTGACGCGCAGGCCGTACGGCGACAGCATCCGGATCAAGTAGGTCGCGGTGGCCTCGCCCTCGAGGTTGGGGTCGGTCGCGATGATGACCTCGGTGACGGCGCCATCTTGCAGCCGCTGGAGCAGCTCTTTGATGCGCAGCTGGTCGGGCCCGACGCCGGCAATCGGCGAGATGGCCCCGCCCAGGACGTGATAGCGGCCGCGGAACTCGCGGGTCCGCTCGATCGCGACGACGTCCTTGGACTCTTCGACGACGCACAGCACGGCAGGATCGCGGCGAGGATCGGCGCAGATCCGGCACTCGGTGTCGACCGTGACGTTTCCGCAGGTCGAGCAGAAGTGGACCTTGGCCTTGACCTCGAGCAGGGTTGCGGCGAATCGTCGGACGTCTTCGGGGTCGGCGTCGAGCAGGTGGAACGCGATGCGTTGCGCGCTCTTGGGACCGATGCCGGGCAATTGCCGAGCTCATCGATCAGATCCTGAATCACACCGTCATACATAGGTGTTCAGGGTATGCCGTCAGGTCTGGGGCGGTGCGCCCGACTCGCCCCCGGCTGACGCCTCGAACAACGGCTGCCCCTCCAGGATGCGGACAGGCTGCTCGATGCGGAGGTCTTCCTGCTCAGGGTGGGGGGTGGAGCGTCGCCGCGAGCGCTTCACCGTCGAGCAGGTGCACGACGCCCAGGATCATGGTGTCGAGCTCGACCTCGGACATCGTCGTGGACAGCGGCAGCGCGCGGCCGAGCTCGATGATCTCGTCGTGGTACCGGGCCACCATGGGTGCCAGACGCACGTGCAGATCGGCATCGGTGCGAGCCGCGACGAGCAGCTCGTACCAGGCCGCGTTGATCGGTGCCCTGGTCGCACGGCGCAGCAGCCGGATGACCTCGGCGAGGTCGAACTGCGTCATCTGCTCCAACGCTGCGCGAAAGTCGACCAGCTGGCGCGCCCGCACCCCGTCGGCGGCGGCGACGATGACGTCGAGGCGCGACTCGAAGTGCCGGAACAGCCCGCCTTGTGAGATGCCGGCCCGGCGGGCGATCTCGTTGGTCGTCGTCCTCGCGTACCCGATCTCACCGAGGGCGTCGACGGTGGCTTCGACTACTGCGGTGACCGTGGCCTCGCGGCGTGCTGCCTGGGTGCGGCGAGGGGGTGTCGTCACAGCGCCAAGTCTGCCACCGTCTGATCGAGGCGACGGACCGGTGCGACAGTTCCGCGCGCTTCGCCGGCTCGCAGGAACCGCCCGGTGCCGAGCGTGCGACCGAAACCGTCCACGAACTCTCCGCGCCGGAAGACCAGCTCACCCGACACGATCGTCGCCGCCACGGCCTCGTCGTTGCGGTTGACCATTCGGCTCATGTGGCCGAACTCGGCGATCGGCGCCTCGTGATAACCGTCAACGGCATCGCTCAGGCCGGCCGGGTCGATCACGACGATGTCTGCCCGGTCGCCGACCTCGATCCGTCCGGCGTCGATGCCGTAGAAGTCGCCTAGCTCGCCGGTCAGCTTGTGGACTGCCTTCTCGACCGTCATGAACGGACGCGGCTTCGACTGGGCCTGGTGGACTCGGTTCAGCAGCCGCACACCGAAGTTGTAGAACGCCATGTTGCGCAGGTGCGCGCCGGCATCGGAGAAGCCGATCGTGACGCCAGCGGCGTTGATGCGGCTTGTCCTGGACCTCGGGGCGGGTGTTGGCGATACCGGTGGTCCAGCGCAGCCGGGTGCCGTGCTCGACGACGAGGTCGAGATAGCAGTCGACGGGGTGCACCCCACGATCGCGTGCGACCTGGCCGATCATCATGCCGATCAGCGACTCGTCGGGGCACTCGGTGATCTCGGCGTCGTCGAAGTCACGGTGCCAGACCCGCGGCGAGAAGCGCTTGTCGAAGTCGCGCCGGAACCATCGGCGGTACGACTCGTCGCTGAGCAGCCGTTGCGACCCATCTCCTCCCTCAGGTGCAGCGCCTCACGGCCGGAGCCAAACTCTTCGAACACGACCAGGTCGATCCCGTCGGCCCACACCCGGAACGTCGTCGGCAGGTGCTGCCACGTGAATCGTCCGCGACCCAGCGAGTTCGCGATGAACGCCAGCGGCGCGAAGATGTGGCGCACCCACGGCTCAGCCTTGGTGTCGGCGGCAGACAGCAACGACACCCGCAACGACTTGCGGCCCAGGCCGGTCGAGGTGGCGAGGTAGAACGCGACGTCGTACTTCTTGTTCAGGTTGGGGACGCCCTGCAGCACACGATTGCGTCGCCGCAGCACGCGGCTGACGCCACGGAACTCCTTCCAGCTCGCATAGGTCGACGGCAAGGAGCGTGACCGGTAACGGTCGCCGTCGAGCTTGTCCCACGGGTTCGTCATGGTCGAGACGCCCAAGAATCCGGCGTCCAGCGCATCTTCGAGGCGCCGTTCGATCTCGCCCTGCTCGGCCCTGGTCGCCTTGTGCTCCGGATCGGTCGCGCGGCCCATCCCCATGACGCTGGCTCGGACGTCGGAATGGCCGACGAACGAGGCAATGTGCGGGCCGAGCGGCAGCTGTTCGAGGGCGTCGACCCAGCCCTGCGGGGTGTTCCACGTCTTGGCCTCGGTCATCGATGCCAAGACGTGCTCGCGCGGCAGCGCCTCGACACGGCTGAACAGGTCGGCGACGTCGAGCGCCGAGGAGTAGACCGCCGAGATCGAGCAGTTGCCGACGAAGACCGTGGTCACACCGTGCCGCACCGACTCGTTGAGTCCTGGCGCGACCTGCACCTCGGCGTCGTAGTGGGTGTGGGCGTCGACGAATCCGGGCATGACCCACTGTCCGGTCGCATCGACGACGCGGGTGCCGGGGCCGACTACCAGCGGATCGGCGCTGACGGCGACCACCTTGCCGTCCTTGACGCCGACGTGGGCGAGTCGGCCTGGTGCACCCGAGCCGTTGAAGTACGTTCCGCCGCTGATCACCAGGTCGAGCTCGCTCATGTGGCCTCCGTCACATCCAAGATGGACTCAACATAGCGAGTACCTACTCGCTAAGTCCATAGCCCTCGGGCGAGCGGGACAAGAAGTTCTGGAGCATCTCGTGACCCCGGGTCGTCAGGATCGACTCTGGATGCATCTGCACGCCCTCGACGGGATGCGTGCGGTGCCGGACGCCCATGACGACTCCTGAGGCCGTGTGCGCCGTGGCCTCGAGCTGAGCAGGCAAGGACGTCGGATCGATCACCAACGAGTGATAGCGCGCGCAGACCATCGGGGTCGGCAGCCAGGCGAAGACCCCCTGCCCGTCGTGGTGGATCAAGGACGGCTTGCCGTGCACGACCTCGTCGGCTCGCACGACCGTCGCGCCGTAGACCTCGCCGATCGCCTGATGACCAAGACACACCCCCAAGGTCGGGGTCGTCGGCCCGAGCTGGCGAATCGCCTCCATGCTGATGCCGGCATCAGCGGGCGTCCCCGGACCCGGCGAGACGATCAGGTGGGTGAAGTCACCGCGACGTCGGGCCGCCACCAGCCGTCGACCGTCACGGCATCGTTGCGGACCACCTCGGCCGAGGCGCCGAGCTCGCCGACGTACTGCACGAGGTTGTAGACGAAGGAGTCGTAGTTGTCGATGAACAGCACCTTGGCGCGGGCACTCACCCCCGTCGGCGGTGCGCTGGCGTCGAGCTGGGCAGACGCCGTGGACGCTGCTGCACCGCCCAGGACGAGGGAGCGCAGCCAGGACGTCGTCCGACCGACCGGCCAGGTGCCGACGCCGCCGCACGAGACGATCGGCACGACGCCGCGCAGCGAGTTGGTCACGAAAACCTCGGTGGCTGACGCCAGATCAGCCACCGTCAGACGGCGTTGGAACACCGGGATGCCGACGTCGCGCAGCGTCTCGATGATGCGTGACCGCATGACCCCCGGCAGGATCCGGCCGTCAGCAGCCGGCGTCAGGACACCGTCGTCGTGGACGAGGAAGATGTTGGCTCGGGCCGTTTCGAGCAGCGAGCCGTCATCGGCGATCAGCACCAGGTCGTCATCGGCTGGGCCGTCGTGCCGCACGCTCCCCGGTCGATCCACTTGTGCTGGCCGAGCCCCGCCGAGAGGATCCGCGGCGTGAGCGTCCACTGAGCGACGTCATCGCCGATCGGACGGGTCGACATCGTCACGGTCACGTCGGTACCGGTCGGAACCGCGTCGACGCGCAGTCGGTATCGCCCCACCAGGCCGGCGGCCCGGCGCATCACCGCGTCGTCGAGACCAGCCCTGATCGTGCTGCCGTAGACCGCCCGGACGCTCGCATCGAGCCGGGCCAGGTGCGCGTCGAGATCGGCGACAACCCCGTCGACCACCAGCATCGTGTCGAAGATGCCCTGCGCCTCGTCGACCGTCGCCACGTGCGGCGGGCTCGCCACGACCTTCGCCACGTCGGGCGACGGCTCGGCGACCAGGCCGAGCCGTCCGCCGATCGCCTCGATCAAGGGACGGGCCTTGACCAGGCACTCGGCGTACTCGCCCTGGGGGGTCGAGTCGGCCACGACCCCGCCGCCGACGCCCAACCACACCGTGTCGATCGCTGGTCCTGCGCCGCTGGACGAGAACTCGAAGGTCCGGATCACGACGTTGAGCTCGAGCCCAGCGGCAGGGCTGACATGGCCGATGGCCCCGGTGTAGGCCTCACGTCCCGTGGCCTCGAGCTGGTTGATGATCTCCATCGCCCGCACCTTCGGCGCGCCCGTCACCGACCCCGGCGGGAACGTGGCCCGCAACAGGTCGGAGTCGCGCACACCTCGTCCCAGGTGTCCCACGACGTCAGAGACCAGGTGCCAGACCGCGTGCTTCTCGGCCCGGTTGATCGCGGGCACCCGCACCGAGCCCGGCACACTGACCCGACCCAGGTCATTGCGCATGAGGTCGACGATCATGATGTTCTCGGCCCGGTTCTTGGCCGATGCGACGAGCCGGCCGGATCGCTGTCGAGCGGTGCGGTGCCCTTGATCGGCGAGCTCAGCACCTCGTCACCGGTGCGACGCAGGAACAGCCGGGCGACAGGCTCACGAGCGCACCCTCAGGGCTCGACACGTAGGCGGCGTACGCCGGACGAAGACGCTGCACCCCGGCACAGAAGACGTCGAGCGGGTCACCCTCGAACGGCGCCTCGAGCCGCGTGCACAGATTGGCCTGGAAGATGTCGCCAGCCCGAATGTGCTCGAGGACCGCTTGCAAGGCTGCCCGATGCTCGTCGGGCGAGGGTGTCATCTCGAACGTGCCGACGTCGTACGACTGCGCAGGCTCAGCTGCTCCTGCCAAGTTCGCCAGGATCTGCTCGTCGCGCTGCTCGTCGCGGTTCAGCGACTCGAACCACCAGACCCCGTCGGTCAGTCGGAGCACGTGGTCGTAGAACGCCAGACGATGATCGGGCTGCGGGCCGGGGCGGCGGGGGGCCGGCGGAAGATCTTCTATCAACCGTCCCAGCTGGTAGCCCCAGGCACCGATCCACCCTCCGCCGAACCCGGCAACCTCGGGCGGAGACGGATCGAGATCGATGCCGTCGAACGGATCACCGTCGAGCACCTCGATCGGGTCGAAGGCGATCAACGCCTCGCCGTGGTGCCAGGCGCCGATCAGCGCGACCAGCCGGTCACGGCCCCGAAAGCGACGCAGCACGTCGAGCGGATCGGCATCGCAGTCGAGCCGACGCCGGATCAGCTCACCCGTGCGGGGTCTCGTCAATGACCTGAGCTCCCAGCTCACGACTCAGGAGCAGCTCGGGATCGACGACCTCGAAGTCGACGACCGGATCATTGCGGTCAGCGGAGTCGTCGGGATTCTCCCGCGTCTCGGGCGAGTGCTGCTCCCGCATCGCCTGACGCACCGAGTCGGGGACGGCGACCGGCGCGGACGGCGGCGGAGCCTGAGGCGGTGGCATCGACTCGGGCGGAGCCTCCTGCACGTCGGGAACACCCGGACGCGCACTCGGGTCGACGATCGCCTCGATCCGCCAGGTGACGCCCAGTACCTCTTGCAGGGCCTTCTGGACGTACTCGGCTGATCCGCTGTTGACGAAGGAGTCACGTGCGCCGGCGTTGACCAGCGCGATGGTCAGGACGTTTCCGTCGAGACCCATGACCTGGGCGTTCTGGCTGAGCATGATCCAGGCGAACCGCCGCATGTCGCGGATCTTGTCGAGGATCTCGGGCCACAGGCGTCGCACGTCGGCGATCGTCATGGTGCCGGGCGGGGCCGCGGCCTCGACCCTCGGGCCTGCCTGCTGGATCGGCGGAGCAGGCTCAACCGGCGGAGTCGGCTCGACCGGCGGACTCGGCTCGACCGGCGCGGCACGCTCGACCGGCGGACTCGGCTCGACCGGCGGGACTTCGACAGGCTCCACCGATGGGGCCGGCTCAGGCGGCAGGCTCGGCTCAGCCTGCGGGGCCTCGCTCCTCGAGCTTGTCGTAAGGACCGGGGCCGGGACGGACTCGACCCCACCCATCGACAGGCGACGTTCGACCCGGTCGAGCCGGGCCTGGAAGCCCTGCGTCGAGTTGTCGGCGCCGGGAACCAGGATGCGTGCGCACATCAGCTCGAGCAGGAGCCGCGGGGCCGTCGCGCCGCGGAACTCCATCAGCGCCGCGTTGACGATGTCGGCGGCGCGGGTCAGCTCGGACGGCCCGAAGCCGTTGGCCTGGGCCACGAGGCGTTCGGCCCGGTCACCGGGGACGTCGAGCAGTCCCTTGTCGAGGGCGTCGGGCACAGCCGCGACGATCACCAGGTCACGCAGCCGCTGCAGCAGGTCTTCGGCGAACCGGCGGGGGTCTTGACCGGTCTCGATGACCTTGTCGACGACGCCGAAGACAGTCGAGCCGTCACTGGCGGCGAAGGCGTCGATGGCCTCGTCGAGCAGCGAGTCGGGCGTGTAGCCGAGCAGCGCGACGGCCAGGTCGTAGGTCACGCCGTCGGGGCCCGCGCCGCCGAGCAGCTGGTCGAGGACGCTCAACGTGTCTCGCACCGAGCCCTGACCGGCACGCACCACGAGCGGCAGAGCCGTCGGCGCCAGCGCGACGCCTTCAGCCTGGCACAGCTGCAGCAAGTAGTCGCCAAGCGCCTTCGGCGGCACGAGCCGGAACGGGTAGTGGTGCGTGCGGGAGCGGATCGTGCCGATGACCTTGTCGGGCTCGGTCGTGGCGAAGATGAACTTCAGGTGCGGCGGCGGCTCTTCGACGAGCTTGAGCAGGGCGTTGAAGCCCTGCGGGGAGACCATGTGGGCCTCGTCGATGATGTAGACCTTGTAGCGGCTGTTGACCGGCGCGAAGAACGCCCGCTCGCGCAGGTCGCGCGCATCGTCGACACCGCCGTGGCTGGCCGCATCGATCTCGATGACGTCGATGCTGCCCGGCCCGCCGCGCGCCAGGTCGCGGCACGACTGGCACTCGCCGCACGGATCGGCGATGGGGGCCTTCTCGCAGTTGAGCGCCCGCGCGAGGATGCGCGCGCTGGTGGTCTTGCCACAGCCGCGCGGTCCCGAGAACAGGTAGGCATGGTTGACCCGGTTGCCGGCCAGAGCATGTCGCAGCGGGTCGGTGACATGCTCCTGACCGATCACCTCGGCAAAGGTCTCGGGCCGGTAGCGGCGGTACAGAGCGAGGGGAGCATCCACACCGTAGAGACTATCGACCGTGGCCGACACTGCCTACGTCGCGAGCAATCTCGATGCCCGCAGCCACGTGTCGACAGCCTGGTAGGAGGCTTTGCGGGCCTCGTCCTTGGAGATGAAGACGTCATGGCGTGCGCCCTCGATCGGCACGACGGTCGTCGCGTCGCCGAGGCATCCGGCCCAGCGGGCGATCTGCCGGACGTCGAGCACCGCGTCGGCGTCGTCGACCTCTGGGGAGTACGCGCTCGCGAACTTGCTCTTGGTGGAGCGCAGGACCAACGAGGGGACGCCGATGTCGAGGCCCCGGTGGAGCTGCGCCTGTCCACGCCGCACGGCGGTCAGCCAGCCGTACGAGACGGGGAAGCCGTTGAGCGGCTTGTAGACCGTGTTGAACTCCCACTCGCCATGCGCGCTGACGTGCAGGCTCGTGCCGTACGCATCGGATGGCGGAAGCTTGATGATGTCCTTGGGCCTGACCCTGGCGATCGCCTCGATCGCTTTCGTGCCGATCGTGCGCATCCATGGCTTGCCCTGCAGATCGAACCACGGGCTGTTCAGCACGAGGCCCGCGATGCCGGCCCCCTTTGAGCCACCGGGACGTCGGTTGAGCCGATCGAGCCACAACGGCAGGATCAGCCCGCCAGTCGAGTGCGCCGACAGCAGCAGGGGCTTGCCGCCGGTCTCGGCACGGATGATCTTCAACGACTCGTCGAGCTCGCGGTCGTACAGGGCGAGGTCGGAGACGTAGTGGCCCATCTGACCGGGGCGACGCGAACGCCCGCACTTGCGCAGGTCGAGCGCGTAGAAGGCGAACCCGCGCTCGGTGAAGAAGTCGGCCATCTCGGTCTGGAAGAAGTAGTCGCTGAACCCGTGCACGTAGAGCACGGCGGCCTCGACCGTCTCGGGCGGAGTCCGACGGACCAGCGTCGCCTCGATCGTCCCTTCGCCGTCGGGGTCGTCACCCAACGCGATGGTGTGCTGCTCGTAGTCGCCGCCGAGCTCGTCGGATACCCACGTGACCATGCGATTGCCTCCGTCATTGCAAGAACGTCACGGCGAGCGTACGCCCCTGCGCGTACCGGCGGGATTGCTTCTCACCGGTTCGCCTCCATAGTGGGGGGTGTGACTGACAGCCCTACCGTGCACCGCACCCTCGACCTGGCCCTGCGCGTGGGCGAGATGCTGCTGTCGAACGGCGCAGGGGCCGCCGACGTCACCGCGACGATGTCGTCCATCACCCACCATCTGGGGCTGCGTCAGGCGATGGTCGACGTCACGTTCACCAAGCTGGAGATCTCCTACCAGTCGGCGTACGACCTGCCCGCGCACACCGTGGTGCGGCACGTGACGCATCGCGACACCGATTTCGAGGACCTGACCAACGTCGACCAGATCGTCGCCGACCTGCTGGCCGACCGGATCGACATCGACGAGGCGCGCACCCGGGTGGCCCGGATCGTGTCGACAGGCCACCACACCCCACGCTGGGCGGTCACGTCGGCTTGGGCGCTGATGGGTGCAGGTGTCGCGGTGCTGCTCGGTGGCGGCTGGGTCGTGGCCGTCATCGCGGCCTTCGCGGCGTGTGGCATCGAGGTCATCCAGCGCAAGCTCGCCCGCCGGCGGCTGCCCTTCTTCTACGCGCAGACGGCCGGAGGCATGTTCGCGACGCTGCTGGCCGTCGCGACCCAGGCCGCTGACGTCGACGTCGACCCTTCCCAGGTCATCACGGCGAGCATCGTGATGCTGTTGGCGGGTCTTGGCTTCATCGGCGCGATCCAGGACGCCTTGACGGGCTTCTACGTCACGGCGACGGCGCGCGTCCTCGAGGTGATGATCTCGACGGCGGGCATCATCGTCGGCGTCAGCGGCGGGCTGACGATCGGCCGGCTGCTGGGCGTCAACATCGCCCTCGACCCTGGCGTCATCGGCCTGGCTCGGCTGCCGCTCATGATCGCCGGTGCCGCCGTGGCCGCCGCGGCCTTCGCGTACGCCTCGTACGCCCCGGGCCGCACGTTGCTGCCGATCGCGGCCATCTCAGGCGCGGCGTCGACGATCTACCTGTTGCTCAACGAGCACGATGTCGGCCGCGCGTGGTCGGCCGCCGTGGCGGCGATCTTCATCGGCATGGTCGGCTTCACCGCCGCGACGTGGTGCCGGGTGCCGCCGCTGGTGCTCGTCGTCTCGTGCATCGTCCCGTTGCTGCCGGGCCTGTCGATCTACCGCGGACTCTCACTGCTCGCCGAGAACGATCTGGCCGGCATCCTCGCGATGATCACTGCTGCGGCGATCGCGATCTCCCTGGCCGCCGGTGTCATCCTCGGCGAGTTCATCGCCCAGCCCGTGCGCCGTGAGGCTCGACGCCTCGAGCAACGACTGGCCGGTCCCCGACTGGTCGGCCCGCTCCGCGCTCGGGCCAAGCGACGCTGAAAAACCGCTCCTCCGCGACATCTGCCGCGGCGAAAATACCTGACGTACGCTGAGCAGGTGACCGGCATCCAGGGGAAACGGGTGGGACGTCCGTCGTCCGGAAAGACCGCTGCGCGGCGCGCACAGCTGGCAGAGTCGGCTCTGATGACGCTCGGCGAGCTGGGATACGCCCGGACGAGCCTGCGGAACATCGCCGACAACTCCGATTTCTCGCACGGCGTCGTGCACTACTACTTCCGCGACAAGACCGACCTCATTGCCCACGGCGTCCGTCACTACAAGACGCAGTGCGCGACCCGCTACGACGAGATCATCGACACGGCGACCACCTCGGCCGAGCTCGGTCACCGCTTCCTCGACAAGCTCGGCGAGACGCTCGTGCACGACGACGCGATGCACCGCCTCTGGTACGACCTGCGCAACCAGAGCCAGTTCGACGAGGAGCTGCGCCGCGACGTGCTCGAGGTCAACCGACTGCTGGAAGACATGATCTGGCGCATCCTCTCGCGCTTCGCCGAGCTGCGCGACCAGCACGTGCTGGTCGACCGCGCTGTCGCCTACGCCACCTTCGACGGGCTGTTCCAGCAGGCCTTGCTGGCTCACTTCAACGGCGAGCTCACCGCCGCCGCCGACCTGAAGCGGCAGGTGGTCTCGCTGCTCGCGGTGCTTCTGGGATCCGAGGACGACCCGGGTACCGTGTGCAAGTAGTTGCAGAGGTGATAGACAAGTTACGCGCCAGTAGGCATCCCCTAGGAGACCCATGAGACTGCAGTTGTCAGACGAAGACGTCGCTTTCCGTGCGGAAATGCGTGAGTTCTTCACCACCAAGATTCCCCAGGACGTGCGCGACACGATCGCCGCGCGACGCGAGCTCTCCAAGGAGCAGATCGTCGCCTCGATGCAGGCGATGAATGCCGCCGGCATCGCGGTGCCCAACTGGCCCGTCGAGTGGGGCGGCAAGGACTGGACGCCGCTGCAGCGCCACATCTGGCACGAGGAGATGCAGCTCGCCGACGTCATGCCGCCGCTGGCGTTCAACGCCTCCATGGTCGGCCCCGTCATCGCGGCATTCGGCTCGCAGGAGATCAAGGAACGCTTCCTGCCCAAGACCGCGAACCTCGACATCTGGTGGTCGCAGGGCTTCTCCGAGCCCGACGCCGGATCCGATCTCGCCTCGCTGCGGACGACCGCGGTCCGCGAAGGCGACGAGTACGTCGTCAACGGCCAGAAGACGTGGACGACCCTCGGTCAGTACGGCGACTGGATCTTCACGCTCGTCCGCACCGATCCCGAGGCCAAGAAGCAGGCCGGCATCTCCTTCTTGCTGATCGACATGACGTCCCCGGGTCTGACCGTCCGTCCGATCGAGCTGATCGACGGCGGGCACGAGGTCAACGAGGTCTTCTTCGACAACGTCCGGGTGCCGGTCGGCAACCTCGTCGGCGAGGAGAACAAGGGCTGGGACTACGCCAAGTTCCTGCTCGGCAACGAACGAGTCGGCGTCGCCCCCGTCGGCTCGACCAAGCGGTCGCTGAGCCGGGCCAAGGACTTCGCCCGGACAGCCGGCGAGGGCGGCAGCTCACTGCTCGACGATCCGTTGATCTCGACCCGCTTCGTCGAGCTCGAGAACGACCTGCTGGCACTCGAGCTCACGGCACTGCGTGTCGTCGCACACTCGGCCGACGGCAAGCCCCACCCGGCTTCGTCGGTGCTGAAGCTGCAGGGCACCGTCCTGCAGCAGGCCGTCACCGAGCTGTGGGTCGACCTGGCCGGACCGAACGCGTTGGCGACCGGTGCCGGCGACGGATCGGACGTCCCCGACCTCGCGCGGGTCGCGACACCCAACTACCTGAACTTCCGCAAGGCGTCGATCTATGGCGGCTCCAACGAGGTGCAACGACAGATCATCGCCGGCACGATCCTGGGACTGAGGGGCTGACATGGATTTCACACTCGATGCAGAGCAGACAGCGCTTCGCGACGCCGTGCGATCGCTGCTGTCGAAGGCGTACGACTCCTCCGAGACCCGGCGAGAGGTCACCAAGACCGATCCGGGCTGGGACGAGAAGACGTGGCAGCGGCTCGCCGAGATGGGCGCCCTCGGGCTGCCGTTCGCCGAGGAGGACGGCGGCTTCGGTGCCGGGCCGGTCGAGGTGTCGATCGTGGCCGAGGAGATCGGGCGCGTCATCGCTCCTGAGCCGTATGTCGAGGCAGTCGTCCTCGCCGGCGGTCTCGTCGCGGCGGCCGGCACTGCCGAGCAGCGCGCCGAGATCATCGGCTCGCTGGCCGAGGGCACGCTGGTTCCGGCCTTCGCGCACACCGAGCCCCGCGCCCGCTACAACGAGTCAGCGAGCGGTGTCACGGCATCCACGTCGGGCGGCGACTGGACCCTGACCGGCGTCAAGGAGCCGGTTCTCGGCGGCGCGCGTGCCGACCTGCTGATCGTCAGCGCAGCGGTGACCGGCGGGACCGGGCTCTTCCTCGTCCAGCCTGACGCCGCCGGCCTGACACGCACGTCGTACACGACGTTCGACGGTGGCCGGGCGGCTCACGTCGCCTTCGACAGCACGCCCGCAGTGCCGCTCGGCGAGGCGGGGGCCAACCAGTCCGGCGTCATTGCCCGCCGTGATCGCGGAGGCTCAGGTCGCGTACGGTCACGAGTCGGTCGGCGCGATGCAGACTGCCCTGGAGACCACGACGGAGTACCTCAAGACGCGCAAGCAGTTCGGCGTCCCGCTCATGACGTTCCAGGCGCTGACGTTCCGTGCGGCCGACATGTACGTGTCGCTCGAGCTGGCTCGCAGCACCGTCACGTGGGCGACGCTGGTCCTGCTCGACGGCGGATCGGCCGACGACGCGATCGAGGCTGCGTCCCGGTCCAAGCTGCAGGTCAGCAAGGCCGGTCGCCACATCGGCCAGGAAGCGATCCAGCTGCACGGCGGGATCGGCATGACCGCCGAGTACAGCGTCGGCCACTACACGAGCCGGCTCACCGCGATCGATCACCTGCTCGGCGACGGTCGCTACCACCTGACGAAGCTCACCACGTCGCTGGACGACCACGCCGTGGTCGACCCCATGGCCTGATCGCTTGTAGCCCCACGATGTGGCGGGCTCAGCCCCCGCATCGCTCCTGAGCCCAGGTTTGGCGGAATCAACCCGCCGAATCTGGGCTCACTTGCGTCATGACGCCCTTGACGAAGATCTCGATCGCGGTCTCGTAGTAGTCGTCGGAGTCGCCGCACACGACCATCGACGGGGCAGCAGCCCGCAGCCGCGGGTAACGGTCGTCTGACAGCGACAGCAGCAGCGCGAGCTTGGCCTCGTGCGCCTCGTCGCGCTCGTCGGGCTTGACGGACGTCTCCGCACCGGGCTCGCCCACCACCAACGTCAGCGCGATCATCAGCGCGTAGTGCGCCACAGCGGAGGCCTTGTCGATCGGGAAGCCTGCCCCGACGAGCTTGTCGAGGGTGCACTCGGTGAGCTCGCGACCGGCCTCGGTCAGCAGCAGCCGCGCAGGAACCAGCGGCGTCGCATGCGGATGGGACCGCAGCACGTCGACGAGCGACGTCATGGCCTCACCGAGGTAAGCCTCGAGGTCGAGCGCCGGGTCGGGCAGCGCCAACCCCGCCACGACCGCATCGCCGACCGCATCGAGCAGCGCCTCCTTGTTGGAGAAGTGCCAGTACAGCGCCATGGGCGTCACGCCGAACTCGTCGGCGACTCTGCGGACCGTCAACGCATCGAGTCCCTGCTCGTCGACGATGCGCAGCGCGGTGGCCACGACGACGTCGGGATTCAAGGAGTTCTTCGTCTTCACGTTGACAACTATACGGCATATATGCTTCCTTTACGTTGTACATTTACAACGTAAAGGAGTGGTCATGGACGACCGCAGAAATATTTGGGCACTCGTGGCCGTCGCGCTCGCGACGTTCATGACCTACCTCGACAACAACATCATCAACGTCGCCCTGCCCGCCATCGAGCAAGACCTCGGCCTCACCACCGCTGGGATGGAATGGATCGTCAGCTCGTACATCCTGACCTTCGCCGGCCTGATGCTCGTGGGTGGACGTCTTGCCGACCTCGTCGGACGTCGTCGCATCTTCCTGATCGGGCTCGGCATCTTCACCGCCGCCTCGTTCGCCGCTGGCCTGTCCGGCAACGTCGAGACGCTGATCGCTGGTCGCGCGGTCCAAGGCGTCGGCGCTGCACTGCTGACGCCCACGACACTCGCGATCATCTCGGCGACGTTCACCGACAAGCGAGAGCGCAACGTCGCGGTCGGCATCTGGGGCGCTGTCAGCGCCCTCGCCCTCGCCGCCGGTCCTCTGCTCGGCGGAGTCCTGAGCGAGCACGTCGCCTGGGAGTGGATCTTCTTCATCAACGTGCCGCTGGGCATCGTCACCGCAGCGTTGGCCGTCTGGGCCATCTCGGAGTCGCGCGATCCGGTCGATCGCCGACTCGACCTCTGGGGACTCGTCGCCTCGACCATCTCGCTGTCGACCCTGACCTTCGCCCTGATCGAGGGCACCGGACGCGGCTGGACGTCGGCGCCGATCGTCACCGCGCTCGCGATCGCTGTCGTGACCGCCGCCTGGTTCGTGACCGTCGAGCGCCGCATCGAGCACCCCATGGTCGACCTCGGGCTGTTCCGCGACCGCGTGTTCTCGGGCGCCCTGGCCTCGCTGATGCTGTGGGCATTCGGCCTGTTCGGCATCTACTTCTTCACCTCGCTGTACCTGCAAGGCGTCCTGGGCTTCTCCCCCACCAAGGCCGGGCTGACGTTCGTGCCGATGGCGCTCTGCATGGCCGTCGCGGCAGCCACGTCCGAAGGAGTCGCCCGACGCTTCGGCGCGCACCGCTCGGTCAGCTTCGGCATGGGCATCATGGGGGTCGCGATCACGTCGGTGGCCTTCTTCGGCCAGGACGCCTCGATGCTCGACCTCATGCCCTCGTTCATCGCGATTGGCATCGGCGGCGGACTGACGATCCCGCTGACCGCGACGGTGCTCGGCATCATGCCGCAGGACCAAGCCGGAGTTGCCTCGGGTGTCTTCAACACCTCACGCGAGCTCGCCGGTCTGCTCGGCATCACGGTCATCGGCGTGATCCTCACGAGCCGCCAGGACTCCGTGCTGAGCGACGGCGGCCTACCCTGGACGCCTTCCTGAGCGGCTACCGTCTCGGACTCGTCGTCGCCGGAACGCTGGTCATGGCCGGAGCCGTCGCCTCGTGGGCGGCACTGCGCCGGGCCGAGAACGAGCCTGTCGTCAACGACGACGTCGTCCTCGCAGCCTGACCCTCCCCCGGGCGGTGGTTTTGTCAACCTCATCCGGCCGGGGCGGTGGATCCGCAACCTCATCCGCACCGGCCGGTGGCCCTGCAACCTCATTCGGGCCGACAAGGTTGATAAACCACCGCGCCGGGGGTCAGGCGGGCCGACAAGGTTGATAGACCACCACGCCGGGGGTCAGGCGGGCCGACAAGGTTGATAAACCACCGCGCCACGGTCGGGGCGGTGGGAATGCAAGGACCCCCCGCGTACCCGACAGAGACCACCGACCCTTGCTGCCTTCCGGCCCTGGGGGAGTTGAGTGATGTATCGCCACGCGAGGGGCTGCGACCATCATACGGAAGCGGGTGCAACGACCCAACGGGGAGTCCGATTGTCCGTCGCGATCAGGCAACAGGTAGCCTCGTCCACGGAGGATTCGCATAGTGGCCTAGTGCGCTCGCTTGGAAAGCGGGTTGAGTGAAAAGCTCTCAGGGGTTCGAATCCCCTATCCTCCGCCGCTAGTCGTGGAGCCGTGCTCGGTCTGGAACGCACCGGACCGAGCTGGTTCCCCGCACAGCCGAACCGGCGGAGGTCTACTCCGCCGCTACGCAAAGAGCCAGTGTCGGTCTGGAATCACAGACTGACGCTGGTTCTTCTGCATCCAGGCCCGTGCCTCAGGAGACAGCAGCGTCGATCGCGTCGTAGAACTGCTGCGTGGTCTCGGCGCGAAGCCGCTTCCCGTTGAGGAAGAACGTCGGGGTGCCGGTGACTCCGAGGTCGAGGCCGTCTTGGAAGTCTCGTTCGACCCGGTCGGCCACCGAGGCGCTGGCGACGTCGGTGTCGTACTGGTCGAGGTCGAGGCCGAGGTCTTGTGCGTACGTGCGGAACAGCTTGGCCTGCGACTCCTGCTGCTCGCCCCACTGCGACTGGGTCTCGTACATCCGGCTGTACATCTGCTCGACCTTTCCCTGGCGGGCTGCCGCCTCGACCGCGTGGGCGGCATTGCGGGAGTTCTTGTGCCCGTCGAGCGGGAAGTAGCGGATCGCGAAGGTGAGCTGGCCGTCGTACCGTTCGCGGAGGTCTTCGACGAACGAGTACGCGGCCAGGCATGACTCGCACTCGAAGTCGAGGAACTCCACGAGGGTCGCCTTGGCCTCGGGAACGTCGTCGAGCCGGTGGCTGTCGGCGCGGATCGTGGCTTGGCGGCTTCAGCGCCCTTGGGCGGCTCTGGCTTCGTGGCGACCTCGACGGCGACGACGACAGCGAAGACTGCGACGATCACGGCAACGACTGCACCGGTGACGACTTGTGGCCTGGTCAGGCTCCGCATGGGCGGTCCTCTCGACACGGACCGGGCTCACGCGCCACGATCTCTGGCCGCCAACCTACTCAGCGCAGGCAAACGCCACTGCCGACAAACTCCCAGCGCACCCACAGGCTCAGGGCAGACCGGTGCGACCAGGTCAGGTCAACGCAGGTTGCTCTTCAGGCTCGCCGGCCGGTGCACGACGCTCCCAGCCGACCATGACCACGAACGCCAGGAGCACGACGGCCCAGCCGACGATCGCGTCGAGGACCCAGTGGTTGCCGGTGCCGACGATGACGAACGCCATGATCGCGGTGTAGAGCAGGCCCAGCACCTGGACGATGCGCGGGGCGCCGGCCCGGATGAGCACGAGGGCGACCCACAGCGACCAGCCGGCGTGCAGGGACGGGAAGGCCGCCAGCTCGTTGGTGATGTTGCCCATGCCCTTGGGGGCGGACCCGTTCTGGCTCCACCAGCCGATGCCGGAGTTGAGGCTCAAGATGTCGTGGTAGCCGCCGACCAGACGTGGCGGAGCCGTCGGCATGAGCAGGTAGAACGTCAAGCCGATCACCGAGGCGAGCACGAGGGCACGGCGGGCGGTCAGGTACTCGACCGCGCTGCGCCGGAAGATCCAGATCAGCACCAGCAACGTCACGAGGTAGTGCGTCGTGGCGTACCAGCTTGCTGCCGACGGCGAGCCACTCATGGTGCAGGAACTGGTCGTTGAGCCACGACTCGACGTCGAACCGCCACGACCGCTCGAACGTCAAGATGTCGAGGGCACGGCCACGGGCAGGTGCGAACGCTGTCGAGGCGAAGGTACGGGTGATGCAGTAGGCGATGTAGAGGGCACCGATGAGGGCTATCTCGACGCCTGCGCGGCGTACTGCGGGCAGGGCTCCGGAGGCGCGCTCAACGACGGTGCGATGAGCCTGCTGTGATGTTTGAGCCACCACTCCTCCTGCTTCCCCTTCAGGCCCCTGCCTGACGGAAGGCGCCGCAGTGCGCCTTCTCAGTATTCATACTTACCTCATGCAACTCATACAGCAACCGCCAAAAGTATGAATTCATTCCCCAGGGTAGACATCGTCACCGACGTTTTCTGAACAGATTCTTGATCAGCTCGCGGGCCAGAGTCCGACTCGCCTCCCCGACAGCACGGTCGACCGGCGACATCCGACGCGATCGAGATGTGGTGCGCGAACCGGTGCGAGGCGTCTTGCGCGCTGCCTTGTCGAGCGCGTCTGCCTCTTGACGAAGGTGTTCGTCGTCCGCTGCTGCGGCGACCTGCTCGCCGAGGATCTCGCTGGCCGACCGGGGGTCGACGGCTGTGGCGTACTTCGTCAGCAGCGCAGACGCTGAGACCGCAGCCTCGATCTGGTCGACCGGCGTCGGGTCCATCGAGCCCAGGGGCGCTCGCAGCCTGGTCCAGGCGACCGGGGTGGGAGCGCCGCGGTCACTCATGACCGTCACGATCGCCTCACCGATGCCGAGCGAGGTCAGCACCTCTTCGAGGTCGTAGGCCGTGTGGGGGTAGGTCGAGACCGTCGCCTTCAGTGACTTGGCCGCATCGGGGGTGTGGGCACGCAGCTGGTGCTGGACCCGCGAGCCGAGCTGAGCCAGGACGTCGCTCGGGACGTCCTTGGGCGTCTGGGTCACGAAGAAGATGCCGACCCCCTTCGAACGGATGAGGCGGACAGTCTGGGTGATCGTCTCGAGGAAGTCGTCGGACGCGTCCGAGAACAGCAGGTGCGCCTCGTCGAAGAAGAACACGAGCTCGGGCTTGTCGGAGTCACCGACCTCCGGCAAGCTCCTTGAACAGCCGGTGGAGCAGGTACATCAGGAAGGTCGAGAACAGCGCCGGCTTGTCCTGCACACCCGGGACCTCGAGCAGCGACACGATGCCGCGGCCATCGGGGGCCGTCCGCAAGAAGTCGGCGACCTCGATCTCGGGCTGGCCGAAGAACTGGTCGGCACCTTGGTCGGCGAAACACGATGGCTCGCGCAGGATCACCCCGACCGTGGACGTCGACACCCCGCCGAGCGCTTTCAGCTCGTTCTTGCCCTCAGCGCTGGTCAAGTGAGTCAGGACGGCGCGCAGGTCGGCGAGGTCGACCAGCGGGAGCGAGGCATTGCGCGCGTAGTGGAACACCAGGCCGAGCGATGACTCCTGGGTGCCGTTGAGACCCAGCACCTTGGCCAGCAGCGTGGGCCCGAAGTCGTCGATCGTCGCCCGCACCGGCAGACCCGCGCCGATGCCGCCGAGCGCGAAGTACTCCGTCGGTGAGGCCATCGGCTGCCAGTCCTGCCCGATGCTCCGGGTGCGTTCGAGCAGCTTGTCGCTGCTGGTGCCCGCCGTGGCGATACCGGACAGATCGCCCTTGATGTCGGCGGCAAACACCGGCACCCCGTGCGCCGCGATCTGCTCGGCCATGACCTGCAGGGTCTTGGTCTTTCCGGTGCCGGTCGCGCCGGCGATCAGTCCGTGTCGGTTGAGCATCGCGAGCGGGATGCGGATCTGCGCCTCGGGCACCGGCTCGCCGTCGAGCAGCGCGCCCATCTCGATCGCCGCACCCTCGAAGGCGTATCCGGAGCGGGACGAGCTGAACGATCTCGCTGGGCGCTGCAGGTGCTGCGGATGTCTGCCCAGCCGCGTTCTCTGCCGCGTTCTCGGCTGCGGCGGCGAGCTCGTCGGCCCGTTTCTGGGCCGCGACCGCTGCGGCCTGCGCTTCTGCAGCGACTCGGGCGGCCTCGTCGGCGGCAGCCTGGGCGTCATCGCTCGCGGTCATGGGCTCAGGCTACCGCCGCTCTCACAGACGTCTGTCTAGACTGACCAGGTGATCTTTCGGAGGGTGAGCGACGGGCGTCCCTATCCCGACCACGGATTGTCTCAAAGCGCGTGGGCGGAGATATCGCCGTCTCAGGTGCGGCTCGACGACCTGACCACGACCAAGACCCAGCTCGATCTCGAGCATCTGCTCGACGACGACTCCACCTACTTCGGTGACCTGTTCGCCCATGTCGTCAGCTGGCAGGGCGAGCTGTATCTCGAGGACGGTCTGCACCGTGCGCTCCGAGCGGCCCTCCAGCAGCGCAACATGCTTCACGCCCGGGTTCACTCGATCGGCCGACACGCATGAACAAGCCGTCACCCTCCTGGTCTCCGCTGCGGTGTTCGTCGTCGCGACCTTCATCGGTTTTCGCCTGTTGACCGCCGGCACCGAGCCGGTCGAGGCCGACACGTCGTGCCAGGCCTCGGTCGTGGCGTCCGGTACAGCACTCGACAGCAATGCCGTCGTGATCAACGTGTTCAATGCATCGGCGCGCTCCGGCCTGGCCAATCGCGTACGGATCGACCTGCAGGCGAACGGCTTCCGCGGCGGAGAGATCGGCAACAGCACGAGCGTCACCAAGCCGCGTCGGGTCGCGATCTTGACCAATGACCGCAAGGACCCCCGGGTCCGTCTCGTCGCTGCGCAGTTCCGCGACAAGGTCCAGTACGCCAAGCCTGATCTCACGGTCGACGAGGGCATCACGGTCATCGTGGGCGACAAGTACTCCGGGCTCAAGAAGTCGCCCAAGACGTCGTTGCGCACCGACCGCGACATCAGCATCTGCACGCCTGCCACCCCGCCAGTCTGACGAGGTCGAGCGCTGGGCCAAGTCGGTCTCAGACGGGCTCGGTGCCCCAGCCGGCGAGGCGGCCGTAGCGCCCGACCAGGTGCAGCCTGACCTCGGTGGCTTCGCGGACTGACCGGGCGGTGACGATCAGCAGGTCGTCGTCGACGGCGATCCGGTCGGTGCGGTGCGGGGACGAACGTCTTGTCCTCGCGCACCACGAGCGACACCGACGCGCCGATCGGCAGCCGCAGCTTCGCCCACCTCGACGCCGGCGAAGCTTCGAGCCCTTCGGCACGTGGATCTGCAGCAGGTCGGCGCTGACTCGTTCGAGCGGCGCCGCCTCGACCTCGACGTCGCGCGCATCGTCGGTCAGCACGCCGCAAGCTGCCGCGAGCCGGGCCAACGGCGCAGCCTGGAGCAGGGTGTAGATCACGACGGCGACGAACACGATGTTGAACAGATCGCGCGAACCCGCCACCCCCGCCGACAACGGGATCGTCGCCAAAACGATCGGGACGGCCCCGCGGAGTCCGGCCCAGCCCACGAAGACCTGCTCGCGGGCGCTGCGGCCGAACCACATGGCACAAGCCGCGACCGTCAAAGGCCTGGCGACGAAGGTCAAGATGGCACCGATCGCGATCCCCTGGCCGACGTGCCACCACCGCAGCTCTTCGGGGCTGGCCAGGAGGCCGAGCATCACGAACAGGCCGATCTGGGCCAGCCAGCCGATGCCCTCGACGAACGACCGGGTCGCCATCCGGTGTGGCAGCTCGGCGTTGCCGAGCACGAGCGCCGCGACGTAGACCGCGGCGAACCCGCTGGCGTGCACAGCCGCAGACGAGCCGTAGGCCAGCACCGTGAACGCGAACACGACCAGCGGGTACAGGCCCGACGCGGGCAGCGCGACGCGGCGCAGGAGGTAGGCGCCCAGCCAGCCGATCGCGAGCCCGAACGCGACACCGACGGCGGCTCGAACAGGATCAGGCCGACCAGGTAGGCGACTCCCTTGTCAGCGACCTCGCCGGCGCTGATCGCGACGACGAGCACCACGATCGGGGCGTCGTTGAGACCGGACTCGGCTTCGAGGGTGCCCTTGACCGACGACTTGAGCGGCACGGTGCGCAGCACCGAGAAGACTGCGGCAGCGTCGGTCGGCGTGAGCACTGCGCCCAGGAGAACGGCCAGCTCCCACTCGATGCCGAGCAGGAAGTGGGCTCCCATCGCGACCACGACGACGCTGATCGCCGAGCCGAGGGTCGCGAGCAGCAGGCCGTAGCCCAGATTGGGTCTGACCTGATCCCACTTGGTCGTCAGACCACCTTCGGCGAGGATCAGCACGAGTCCGCCGAAACCGAGTGCGTGGGCCAGCCCGACGTCGCTGAAGTCGATGCCGAGGCCTAGCTGCCGAGGGCCAGTCCGAGTCCGAGGTAGACCAGCAGCGAGGGCAGTCCGATGCTGACCGAGAGACGGACGGCGAGGACAGCCAGGATGAGCACGCCAGACCCGACCAGCAGATAGCGATCGAGGTCATGGACGTCCACGAAAGGGCCCCTCCTAGGACTCGACAGGTGCTGATTCTATCGGTAGTTCTGCGTCACCCTGACACTGCGCCGAGCGGGTTCAGCTGGCGGACGACGCGTACGTCGGCTGGGATGGAGGCGTGGATCGTCGTAGCGTTCTCTCCCTGGCGGCTGCCGGGTTCGTGGCCGCCTGTTCGTCGAGATCGACCGACCGCGTGATCGACCGCGCAACTGACAAGGGGCAGCGCATGGAGCAGATCCACTACGGTCCGGACGCGCAGCAGTTCGCCGAGCTGACCCGTCCGGTCGGCGTCTCCAGGGGCGTCGTCGTGGTGATCCACGGCGGATTCTGGCGTGCCGAGTACGACCTGTCGCTAGGCCGGCCTCTGGCGGCCTCGCTCGTGTCGCACGGGTGGACGGCCTACAACGTCGAGTACCGTCGGGTCGGCAACGGCGGTGGCTGGCCGACGACGTTCGACGACGTCTCGGCAGCGATCGACGCACTGGCCGACGTCGCGGGGCTCGACCTGGGAACCGTCGTCACCTTGGGGCACTCAGCCGGCGGCCACCTGGCGGTGTGGGCAGCGTCCCGGCCGCAGCTGACGGGGACACCGTGGGCCGACCCGCGCGTGCCTGTGACGGCGGCGGTCTCGCAAGCCGGGGTGCTCGACCTGGCTGCGGCCATCGACGACGACCTGGGCCGTGGTGCTGTGCAGGCCTTGATGGGCGGAACGGTCGACAGCCGCTATGACGCTGCCGACCCGACCAGGCAGCTTCCCGTCGACGTCCCCATCAGGTGCATCCACGGAACCGCCGACCAGTTCGTGCCCCTGAGCCAGTCGACCGAATACGTCGAACGCGCCACCGCGGCGGGTGGCGATGCAGCTCTGACCGAAGTCGATGGCGACCACTTCGTCGTGATCGATCCGCGTTCTGCGGCGTGGACCACGACGCTGGACCTCCTCGACTCGCTGACATCGACCACCGGCTAGGCCCTGTCGTTGGGTAGCCTGTGGCAGCATCCGACGTCAGGGAGAGCTGTGAAAGTCGCACGGGCAACGTTCGCGGTGGTCGTGATCGCCGCAGGGCTCGCCGCCTGCACCCCACCGCTGCCGCCCGAGGCCGACCCGAACGGGTCCCTGGTCAGCGACAGCATCGCCGTGCTGAGCGTCGTGCCGATCGAAAAGGGCGACTCTGGATCGGCGCTCATCTTCATCAACAAGTCAGGTCACGCGACCAGGCTGCAGACCGACGACACGATTGGGCCAGCTGTCGTCGCCGACGATGACTCGATCTACTTCAGCGGCACCAAGAACGAGTACGCCCTGACCGATGGCCGACTTCACAGCATGCCGCGACACGTCGACCTTCACAGCCAGGACGCACTGCACGTCGTCCAGCCGGACACCCGTGTGGGCATCTTTAACGAGGGGGGACGAGTATCTGGCCGTCACGACGGAACCCAGCACCGTCGTGGTCCAACAAGTGACTCCAGACCTGCTGGGCACGACGGTGTGCGACGACAAGATATATGGCCTGGCGGCAGACACTCTTGAAGACCCGGTCGAGTACTCGTTGATCGACGTGACGGCCACACCCGACGATCAGGTCGTCGGTCGCTGGTCGCCAGGTACTGCGGCTGATACTTCCGGCAGCGCCGTGTGCACTGACGGCGTCTTCTCGTTCATCCACGACATCCTCGATGGAGATGAAGAGGTCGTGGAGTCACAGGTCGTGCGGTGGGAGGTCGAGAGCGGCGAGGTTGCCAGCACTCCGGTCACCGGCCTCGGCGGCGCCTACCTCGACAAGCCGCTGCGGGCAGCGATCCCGACACTGTCTCGTCCTTCGACGAGGACTCGACACTCTGGCAGGTCGATCTCCGGTCCGGGGCAGCGAAGCGGAGGTTCACGCTCGACGATCCCCCGGCTGCGTGGGCCCGGGTCGGTGACACGATCTACGTCGTCGGCCAGTCGGACGCGGGCGACTCCCTGCGAGCGATCGACGCGAGGAACGGACAGCATCTCGCGAAGGCGCCGCTCAGAGACCTGATCCCCGACCTTGCCGCGAACGGCCTGGCCGTGACAGGTCTGACGGTGCTCAACGACAGCTGGTGACACAGAACGGGTGCACCCGCCAGCGTGTGGCAGGTGCACCCGGGATCTGGGAGCACGCGATCATCCGCGCGCTTGAACGCTCAGTGCTTGAACGCGTCCTTGACCTTCTCGCCAGCGCCCTTGAGGTCAGACTTGGCCTGATCGCCCTTGCCTTCGGCTTCGAGCGACTCGTCATCGGTCGCCTTGCCGGTCGCTTCCTTGACCTTGCCCTTGGCGTCTTCGACGGCGTTGCTGATCTTGTCTTCGAGTCCCATGAGGATTCCCTTCGTTGACTACACCCCATGTACCCAGCCGGGGCGGCGTCAATCAGGTGAATTCACGCGGTGTGTCGGGCCGCCTTGTCGACGTACATCCGCTGGTCGGCGCGCTCCAGCACGGTCTCGACCGAGTCGCCCGGCTTGACCTCGGCGACTCCCGCCGACCACTGGCCCGGAGACGTACGAGCCAGACGCTCGACGACCCGCTCCGCGACGTCCATCGAGGTCTCGGGGAGCACCATCACGAACTCGTCGCCGCCCGTGCGACCGATGACGTCGAACTTGCGGATCTCGCGCTGCCAGTGCTCGGTCACGGCCTGCAAGAGGTCGTCGCCCGCGCGATGGCCGAGGGTGTTGTTGAGGGCGCGCAGCCCGTCGAGGTCGATCGACACGACCGACAACGGGATCTGGCGGCGCGACGAGCGCGACATCTCGCGGTCCAACGCCTCGGTGACGCCGCGCAGGTTGAGCACGCCGGTCAGCGGGTCCGTGCGGACGAGACGGTCCATGCGGGTCTTGATCCACCAGAACACCTCGGTCGCGATGACGGTCTCTACGACCAGGGTGAGCGCGAACCCGGTCAGGGCCGTGTTGTCGCGACTCAGGATCGCGACGAACCACAGCACGACTCCGGCATAGAACAGTGTCCGGCCGGCCGGCCAGCGCAGGAACCAGACGGCGTACGCGCCCAGGATGGGTAGCGCCGTGCCGTTGGCCAGCGCCCCGAGGTCTTGATTGGTGTTCCAGGTCATGGCCGCAATCGCGAAGGCTGCAGACCCATGAACATGAAGGCTTCGTTCATCGTGAAGCGCTCGCGCCTCAGGAGGGTCCAGACGAAGGTGCCAGTAGCGGCCGCAGCCAGGACCAGCAGGATCCAGATCGGGTTGCGCTCGGGCTGCCACGTGATCAGGCCGAGCAGGATCAGCACGACGCCCGCGCCGTACATCAAGGCCGAGGCGGCTGCCAACGGTGGCAGCGCGCGCAGCCCTTCGATCGGTCTCACCCTCATGTCAGTCTCCCTCGCCCCAAGTCTAAAAGGGGAGACAGCCTGACACGAACCACTCAGCGCAGAATGGTCCGGATGAACTACTCCGAAGGCGTCAACCGGAACACCGGAGTAGTTCTTTTCGGTTTTTTGCTGGTACTCCGCGTAGTTCGGAAAGGCTGACACAGCCCGGTCCCGTCCAGCGGAGCGAGCACACCTCTCCAAACCGTCTCGTCGGATCCGCGTCATGAAACGTCAGCTGCGCCGTCTCATCATCATGACTGCGGTAATGACGATCCTTGGCGGGCTCCTGGTCCTCGCGCTCCTGATCGCGTTCGACGCGATCCGCAACCGGTCCCGCAAGCACAAGGCCTGACCCGTCCAGCAGACGGGCCGATCGCACGAGCAGACTGCCCACGCGATCGGCACCGGTCAGCGTCAGGGAACTCCGACGATCGACTGCGCGATGCCCCGGTAACGGTTCAGGAACTCGTCCTCCGGAAGCTCGCCGTCCGCGCGGTACCAGCTGGAGACGCCGAGGCACAGCGACGTGATCGCCCGGCTGGCATCGCCAGGGTGCGGCGTCTTGAAGTCGCCGTTCTCGACCCCGTCGGAGACCACGATGTCGAGCATGCGCTGCTGCTCGTCGCGCCGCGACACGTACCTGTTGCGGTTCTCGGGGGTGAGGCTGCGCATCTCGTTGGCCGACAGCACCGCGCCCTTCTGCCGGTTCATGTGGAACAGCAGCAACGAGTCGACCAAGGCGTCGAACTGGGCCCGCGGCTCGTCACCCGCCTCCTCCAACGCGTACCGGCTGCGCTCGATCAGCTCGTCGATGACGACCATCATCAGGTCGACCAGGATGTCCTGCTTCGACCGGTAGTGGTGGTAGATCCCCGGCACCGACAGTCCCGCACGCTCGGCCAGCTGACGGGTGCTGGTGCCGTGATAGCCCTTCTCCGCGAAGGCGTCCAACGCCGCCGCCAGGATGTTGGAGATGCGCTGGGTCGAGTACGTCCGCCAGTTGCTGTAGTCGTCGGTCGGCTCGACTGCCGCCTCGCCAGCCGTCGCGGCCCGCTCCGCAGCGAAGTCGACGAGCCACTGCAAGGCGTCGAGGTTGTCGACCGCGCCGTTGCTCACGACGTCGGAAGCCGGTCGCCCTGCGAGGAGCCGCTTGACCGGGACCTGCCAGCTTCTTGCCCGACTTGGTGCGCGGCAACGCCTCGGTGAAGACGATCTCGTCGGGGACGTGACGCGGTGACGTCCGTTCGCGCAGCCGGTCACGGATCCGGCGCTCGACAAGCTCGGCGTCACCCTCGCTGCCGTCGTTGACGACGAACAACGGCATCCAGTAGCCGCCGTCCTCGCGCTCGACGCCCACCACGAGGGAGTCAGAGACCTCGGGCAGGGACTCGACGGCGTCGTAGATCTCGGCGCTGCCGATCCGGATGCCGTTGCGGTTCAGCGTCGCGTCGGAGCGACCGTGAATGATGACGGTGCCCCGGTCGGTCAGGGTGATCGCATCGCCCTGACGCCACACGCCGGGGAACTCCGCGAAGTACGTCGACGTGTACGCCTCGCCGTCGGGGTCGTTCCAGAAGCCGATCGGCATCGACGGCATCGGCCGCGTGATGACCATCTCGCCTGACGCCCCCGGGGGCACCGGTCGCCCGTCGTCGTCCCACACCTCGAGCGAGATGCCCAGCGCGACGCCACTGATCTCACCGTCGTAGACCGGGAGCATCGGGTTGCTCGAGACGAAGATGCCGACGACATCGGTGCCGCCGCTCGTGGATCCCACCTGGACGGTGGGACTGACGTGCTGACGCACCCACGCGTTGGCGGTGCCCGGCAGGATCGAGCCGGTCACGCCGATGACGCGCATGTGGTCGAGGTCGAAGTCGCGGCCCGGCTCGCAGCCGGCCCGTTCGCACGTCTTCAAGAAGCCCGGGCTGGTGCCGAACACCGTGACCCGGTGCTCGTCGACGATCTGCCACATGCGGTCGGCGCTGGGCTCGATGGGACTGCCGTCGAACAGCACGATGGTGGCGCCGTGCAGCAGCCCGCACACCTGGGCGTTCCACATCATCCAGTTCGGGCTGGTGTACCAGAAGAAGACGTCTTCGGCCCGAAGGTCGAGGTGGAACCCGGGCGACGCGAACTGTTCGAGCAGCGCTCCACCGTGCCCGTGCACGATGCCCTTGGGCAGGCCGCTGGTCCCTGACGTGAACAGCACCCACAACGGGTGGTCGAAGGGCACCGGCACGACTTCGACCGGATCGGCGCTGGCGAGCGCGGTCTCCCACGCGAGGACGTCGTCACCCTCGGCGTCGAGCGACAGGCCCGACGTGCTGACCGCGATGGTGTGGGTCAGGGTCGGCAACAGCTCCTTCAGCTGCCGGACCTCGTTGCGCCGGTCCTGGACGATGCCCTTGAAGAAGTACCCGCCACCGCCGATCAGGACCTTGGGCTCCAGCTGGGCGAGCCGGTCAGCGGCCGACGGCGCGGCCAGGTCGAGGCCCGCCTGCGCCCAGGTGGCTCCGATCCAGGCGGTCGCCAGGAAGCCGACGACGCCTTCGATCGAGTTGGGCAGGTAGGCCACGACGCGATCGCCGCTCTCGACACCGAGCGCACGCAGGCACCCGGCGAGGCGTTCGACCTGACGGCGCAGCTCGCCATGCGTGATCGACGACTCGAGGCCGTCCTCGCGCAGCATGATGATCGCGTCCCGGTCGGCGTCAGCAGACCGGAGCAGGTGCTCGGCGATGTTGAGGGTCGCACCGGGGAACCACTTCGTCCCCGGCATCTGAGGCCCTTCCCAGACGGCGCTCGGCGGGGTGTGGAACTCGACCGCGAAGAACTCGGCGACCGAGCCCCAGAACCCTTCCGGGTGGGTCGACGCCCAGGCGTGGATCTCCTGGTAGTCGGTGACGTCGGCGAACGTGGTGACTTCGCGCTCCTGCACCCAGCGCGCGAACTCGACGATCCGTGATCCGAGGACCTGGTCACGCGTGGGAGTCCACGCGGGCTGCCCTTCATCTGGTGTGGGTTCAACCGACCGCATCATGTCTGACGGTCTCCTCTGGTCTGTAGGTGCGGACAGCTGGACGTTCACACGCGTCGCGGCCACAAGGAGCCGCGCGTGATGACCACGTCCATTGCCACTGCAATTATCAGTACGCCACCCGTGGCGAAGTTTTGCACCTCAGGCGAGAAGCCCAGCAGCTGAACCCCGTTCGTGATCGATCCAATCACCAAGGCTCCGAGCAGCGCCGACCACACGGTGCCACGGCCGCCGAACAGGCTGGTCCCGCCGACGACTGCCGCAGCGATCGCGTTGAGCATCAGCGGACCGCCGCCGGACGAGTTGGACACGCCGAGCAGCCGCGATGCGTCGATGACGCCGGCGATCACGGCGCAGGCGCCGAGGATCAGGAAGGAGTAGATGACCATCCGCGCGACCGGGATGCCCGCTCGCTGGGCGGCTTCGCGGTTGCCGCCGACGGCGTACAGGCGCACTCCGTACTGGGTCCGCGTCGTCAGGTAGGACGCGCCGACCAGCATGACCGCGAGGATCAGGACCGGCACGGGCAGCCCATTGGCCTGGGTCAGGATGGCCACTCCGCCGAACAACGCGATCCCGCATAGCACGATCGGGGCGAGCGCCGCGAGCGGCCGACTCGCACCTCCAGCACGCCAGCGGGTGACCGCGAACGCCGCCCACAGGGCGAAGGTCAGGATGAAGCTGATGCTGGTCGGCAGGTGCGAGCTGGCGATCTTGGCGTACTCGGTGCCACCGACGCTCACGGTGAACTCAGGCGGCAGTACGACGAGCAGCAGACCCTGGAAGACGACCATGCCGCCGAGGGTCACGATCAGCGAGGGCACGCCGAACACGACGATGACCGCCTGGATCAGCATCGCGACGACGCCGACCACGAGGGCGACTGCGAGCGCCGCGTACAGGTTCCAGCCGTGGTTGACCGCGAGATTGGCTGCGATCGTCGCCGCGACTCCCGACAGCACCGCCGACGACAGGTCGATCTCTCCGACCAGCAGCACGAACACGATGCCGAGGGCCAAGATCGCGGTCGTCACGATCTGCAGGGCGAGGTTCGTGATGTTCTGTGAGCTGAGGAACGCCGAGTTCTGGGTGTAGAAGAACAGCCAGATCAGCGCGAGGACGCCCAGCACCGGAACGCTGCGGAACCGTTCGTCGAAGCTGCCGATCAACCGGGCCCCCATGGGCGTCGCCCGTTCGGTGCTGCCCGCTGCTGGTGTCTTGCTCATCGTGCTCCTCATTCGTGTGCACCGGTGATGGCCGAGACGAGATCCGTCGCGGTGTACTTGCCTCGTTCGAACTCGGCGACCTTGGTGCCGAGACGCAGCACGACGACCCGGTCGGCGACGTGCTGCACGTCCTTGAGGTCGTGCGAGATGACCAGCACTCCGCGCTGCTGCTCCTTGAGCCGCAAGATCAGGTCGAGGACCTCGGAACGCTGGGTGATGCCCAGGGCGGCGGTCGGCTCGTCGAGCATGACGAGCCGCGGGTCGGAGACCAGCGCACGACAGATCGCGATGCCTTGGCGCTGCCCGCCGGACATGCCGCCGACCGGTGACGTGAACGAGCGCAGCTTGACCGACATGCCTTCCAGCAGCTCGCGGGCGTGGTTCTCCATGACGGAGCGGCGCAGCGCGCGTCCCCGCCACAGGCCGGTCGTGACCTCTTGGCCGAGGTACAGGTTCTTGACCGCGTCGAGGTTGTCGCACAAGGAGAGGTCTTGGTAGACGGTGTGGATCCCGGCACTCGCGGCCGCGCGGGGGCTGTCGAGCCGCACCGCCTCGCCGTCGACGTGGACCGAGCCTTCGTCGGGACGTTCGACGCCGGCCATGATCTTGACCAGGGTCGACTTGCCGGCGCCGTTGTCGCCGACCAGGGCCACGACCTCGCCGGCGTGCAGCGTGAGGTCGACTTCATGGAGGGCGCGGACGCCTCCGAAGTACTTGGAGACGGCAGTCAGTTCGAGGAGCGGTGGCGTCGTGGCGACCTGGGTCGCGCCGACGGCATTCCGGCTTTCTGGCATGGTGATTCCTTCGTTGGTGGGGGCGGCAGCCGGTGGCTGCCGCCCCCAGTTCACGGGTAGATCGATCTGGCAGTCCGAAGACTGGGGAAGGTCAGACCTTCTCTTTGCAGGTGTCGGTGTCCTTCGCCGGTCCTGTGCAGATCTGTGCCCAGGTGAAGATGCCCAGATCGACGGCCTTCTGGACGACGTCGCCAGGCGCCTTGCCCTCTTCGAGGTGGATGTGGGTCGAGCCGAGCTTGGCGGTCGGCACCTTCGCGCCGCCGTTGTCGACGACGTCCTTGACCAGGTCGGTCGGGGGCTCTTCACCGTTGATCGCAGCGAGCGTGATCTTCGCGGCAGCCTCGGCCTCGACCGAGAAGGCCTTGAGGACGTTGTCCTGCTGATCGCCGGTCAGCATGTACTGCAGTCCGCTGAGCTGAGGGTTCTGACCGCCGTAGACGGGCACCTTGGCGTTCTTGCTCTTCAGCGCCGCGATGATGCCCGAGGCGTTGCCGTCGTAGAAGCCGAGGAAGGCACCGACCTTGTTCTGGGTCTTGGTCAGGCACTGGTCGGCTGCCGTCTGGGCGTTGGCCGGGTCCCAGTTCTTGATGTAGTCCTCGCACACGACGTCGATCGAGCCGTCGTCGATCCGCGGCTGCAGGACACCGTTCTGGCCCGTCAGCATGTCGGTCGTGTAGACATCGCCCTTGTTGCCGTACTGGCGGGCGAGCTTGACCGGCTTGGGTCCGAATGCGCCGGCGTCGAGCTGTGAGACGAAGTAGTCGGCCTGCAGCTTGCCGACGTTGACCGGGTCGAAGATGACCTGGGCGAACATCGGACCGTTGAGCGGGGAGTTCTCGTAGCCGATGACCGGTACCTTGGCGTTGGCTGCTGCCTCCAGGAGGCTGGCGCTGGTGTTGGGGTCGGCCGCCACGACGACGAGCGCCTTGGCCCCGGCTGCGATGGCCGCATTGGCCTGGGTCAGCTGGGTAGCCGAGTCGCCACCTGCGTTGACGAACTTGACCTCGACGTTGCTGTCGAGCTTCTGGATCGCCTTCTTGAAGTCAGGCCCGTCCTGCTGGATGTACCGGGTCGGCGTCGTGTTGGGGGCCATGAAGTAGACCAGCTTCTTGCCGGAGTCACTGCCCTTGTCGGCGTCCGAGCTGCCGCCCCCGCAGGCAGCCAGAGCAAGGCTGGCACTGCAGCCCAGCGCAACGACCTTCAGCATCGTGCGCAGCTTGTCGGTGGTGCGTGACATCACTTCTCCTTTGTCAGCTGTCCGGCCGGTCGGCCGAACTGGAAGTGAGAGCTCTGGCTCTCACGGGATGACGGTCAGGTCGCTGCCGGTGACGGCCGAGATCCGGTGGCAGTGCTTCGCCGTCAGGTTCAGCGAGCAATGACTCCCTTCTGCATGGCGACGATCTGCAGCGCGAGGTGCTTGGAGTAGATGCGCACCCAGGCGAGGGGGCCGGCCATGAACCAGAACCCTGGTGCGCCGGTGCGCCGGTACAGGCCGCCGATCTCGCCGTCCTCACCGATGCCGAGGACGTCGGGGCAGCGGTCGGCGACGTCGTCACCGAACAGCCGGCGGCCGGTCTCGCGCATGTTCTTGTAGCCCGTGGCCAGGACCACGACATCGGCTTCGAGCTCGCGTCCGTCGTCGAGCGTCACCCCGGTCGGGACGAACTGGGCCAGGCCCGCTCCTGCGGCGAGCTTGACCTTCTTCTCGGCGATCAGCTGCGAGCAGCCGACGTTGATGTAGTAGCCGCCGCCCTTCTGCAGCGCGAAGCCCAGCAGGCCGGTGCCGTCCGGGCCGTCGTTGAGCTGGAAGCCCACTGCCTCCAACGAGGCGAGCAGCTCGGCGTCCTTGACGGCAGTCTGCCGGGTTCCCTCGACCGCGAATTCCAGCACCTGCGGCCACGGTGTCGCGCTGGCCAGCAGGTCGGCGTACTCCGTCGGCGGCCCAGTCTCGGTGAAGTTCGCACCGAAGATCGCCGGGATGCCGTGCTCCTGGCTGATGATGTGCGTCGACGAACGCTGCACCATCGTGATGTCGGCGCCGGCCTCGTACAGGTCTTGGGCGATGTCGTGCGCGCTGTTGCCGGCACCGATCACGACAGCCTTCTTGCCTGACCAGTCGGCGCCCGACACGTGGGCGCTCGAGTGGTACGAGATTCCTTCGAACGAGTCGCGACCGGGAATGTCGGGAAGGTTGACCTCGGCGGCCGCACCCGTCGCCAGGATGACGTCCTGGGGGTGCAGGATCCGCTCACCGTCGGCGGTACGGACCTTCAACGTCCATACGCCGGAGGCTTCGTCGTACGAGCTGTCGTACATCTCGGCGTTGGTCCAGACGTTGAGCTCCATGACCTCGGCGTAGAACTCGAACCAGTCGGCGATCTTGTCCTTGGCCGAGAAGATCGGCCACGAGCTCGGGAACGGCAGGTACGGAAGATGGTCGGCCCAGACCGGGTCGTGCAGGACCAGGGAGTGGTAGCGCTTGCGCCAGCCGTCTCCGACGCGCTCGCTCTTCTCCAGGATCAGGGCGTCGACACCCATCAGGCCGAGGTTCGCGGCGACCGCGAGGCCACCCTGGCCGGCGCCGATGATGACCACGTCAGGTTCACGATCGGCGTACGTGATGCTCTCGCCCCGGCGGTCCTTCCAGTTGCGCTTCGAGCGGCGTCGGCCAGGTGGCGCGGTCCGGTGGGACGCCGTCCGCCGATGGCCCGCTCGTGGCCCTTGACGTCCTCGACACCGGTCATGACCGATGCCGCACGCCACTGGCCGTCGATCTCGACGAGCTTGGCGACTCCGCGGCACCAAGCCGTCGGCGTCTCGAACAGGTAGAAGCCTTCGATCGTGTCACCGTCGTCGCCGGGGACCACACGGGGCGCGTGTCCGGCGTCGAGGCTGAAGTCCGAGAGCGAAGCGGCCTCGAGAGAGCCAGCCAGCAAGGCGCTGATCGCGTCGCGGCCGTGGAAGGTCCCGAGGTCCCAGGTCAGGGCCAGCAGATCGCGCCAGTAGCAGTCGTCGGTGATCAGGCTGAGCACCTGATCGGCCGCATGCGACTCCACGGCTGAGGCGAACTGGTTGAGCCACTCGGCGAAAACGGCCTCCGCGCTCTCGACGGAACCTGCAGTCGTCACTTCCAGCGTCACGGCCAATCTCCTTCAAATCAACTCCGACCGAGCGATCGCTCGGTACTGCTGGAGCGAGTGTGGCACAGGTCTCATCGAGTTGTAAATACCCAGATTGGATCCGATTGCGAGCCCACCCCCAGGGCTGTTTTCGGACTCGTGACGTGGGGTAGCCTCGCCGGCTAACACCCACCAGGAGGAGATTCACGATGGCCGGACGAGTAGCTGGCAAGGTCGCATTCATCACCGGAGCAGCCCGCGGACAGGGCCGCAGCCATGCGGTTCGACTCGCCGAGGAAGGCGCCGACATCATCGCGATCGACACGCTGAAAACCATTGCAACGGCGGACTATCCGATGGCCTCAGCCGATGACTTCAAAGAGACGGTTCGGCTCGTCGAGGCGACCGGTCAGCGGATCCATTTCGCCGACGCCGACGTGCGCGACTTCGACTCGCTCAAGACCGCGCTCGACGACGGGATCGAGAAGTTCGGACGGCTCGACATCGTGTCGGCCAACGCCGGAATTCTCTCGTTCGGAAATATCGAGGACCTGTCGGAGCAGACCTGGGGCGAGATGATCGACATCAACCTCAGCGGCGTCTGGCGCACCGCGAAGGCCGCCGTGCCCCACCTGATCGGCCAAGGCGAAGGCGGTTCGATCGTGCTGACCTCGTCGCTCGCCGGGCTACGAGCCAATGCGGGCATCGGGCACTACGTCTCGGCCAAGCACGGCGTCGTCGGACTCATGAAGACGCTCGCCACCGAGCTTGCCGATCACAACATCCGGGTCAACGCGATCAACCCGTCACAGGTCGACACCCCGATGGTGCAGCACCAGGGAATGTACGAGCTGTTCAGCCCCCACATCGACAACCCCACGAAAGAAGACTTCGCCCGCGCTTCCGGCGAGACGATCCCGCTGCCGATCCCGTGGATCGAGTCGATCGACATCAGCAACGCGCTGCTGTTCCTGGCTTCCGACGAAGCGCGCTACATCACCGGCGTCGCCCTGCCGATCGACGGCGGAGGGTTGCTGAAGTAGGTCGTCCATTTGTATCGACGAGTGGCAGCTCGAACGTCAGGTGTGGGACCGAGTGCGCCAGGCCGTGGATGACGACCGAACCGGCGGCCGCTTCCTGCTCACTGGCTCCGCAGGCATCGGACCCGGGGTGCGTGTCCACTCTGGCGCAGGACGGATCATCAGCCTGCCCATGCGGCCACCCTCCTTCGCTGAGAGGGGGGTCAGCAACGCCACAGTGTCGCTTCAGGCCCTCATCGAGGGCGAGATGCCGCAGATCTTCGGCCAGTCGACGGTAGACCTCCCTCAGTACGCTGACGAGATACTCCGCTCAGGATTCCCGGGACTTCGAGATCTTCCCGAAGCTGCACGAGGCACCCAGCTGGACAGCTACCTCGCTCGCATCGTTGATCGCGAGCTCCCCGAAAGCGGTGTCACTGTGCGAAGGCCAGCAGCCCTGCGTCGTTGGCTGGCCGCATACGGGGCCGCGACATCAACCGACGCGTCATACAGCGTCATCCTGGATGCAGCAACGGCTGGCGACGACGAGAAGCCCGCACGTCAGACTGTCGACGTCTACCGCGAGCACCTCACACGCATCTTTAGGTGAGCGCGTGATCGCAAGGCAGGACACCACGACATGGCTCGGAGCCCTCTTCTAGTCGCTAGTCGTCCAGTCAGTTCGCGTCTATTCCGGCCGCTCAGAAGCAAGCGTCAGCCATCTGCGCACCAAGAACACCGAGCACGAGATCGACCTGATTGTCGAACGTCCCGATCGCAAGGTCGTCGCAATCGAGATCAAGCTGAGCGACGGCGTCAGCGACAAGGATGTGCGCCCCCTCAACTGGCTTCACTCACAGCTGGGGGATCGTGTCGTCGAACGCGTGCTCGTCAACACCGGTCCCCGTGCGTACCGACGCGACGACGGCGTCGCAGTAGTCCCCTTGGCGCTGCTGGGCCCCTGAGGCGCACGACCCTGGAAACTGTCTGCGGTGACGGCGAGAATGGCGTTCATGCCGCAGGGCGCACGGGCCCGCGGCCCGACAGAACGAGACTCGCCATGGACTGCAAGATCGAACTCATCTTCGTGCCGGTCAGCGATACCGACCGGGCACGAGACTTCTACGTCGACCAGGTCGGCTTCACGCTCGACCACGACGTCCGCGTCGACGACAACACCCGCTTCGTGCAGATCACCCCGCCCGGATCGGCCTGCTCGATCGCCTTCGGCGAGGGCATCCACGACGGAGTGCCCGGCTCGCTCGACAACATCCAGGTCGTGGTCGACAGCGCCGCGACCGCGCGCGACGAGCTCATCGCGGCCGGCGTCGACGCGAGCCCACTCGACGAGCAGCCGTGGGGTGTCTTCACGACGTTCACCGACCCTGATGGCAACCGGTGGACGGTCCAAGAGCTGCCGGCACGCTGACATTCTCAGCTCGCCCCACGTGATGGGCCTGTGGACAAATCAAACCGGAGGTCAGTAACATGCTTAAAGACATTCCAAGCTAGCCATCACGTACGGGAAGGGCCGGTCATGACCCAGCCTGCCGAAGGACCGACCACAGCTTCGACGGATCCTGCCGCAGCCCCGACCCTGGCCGAGATCACGAATCTCGGTGACATCACGCGGCTGCACGCCACCTGCACCGACCGGCTGGCCTTCATCGACCTGCGCGATCCGGAGACGCCCGCCGGGTACTCCTATCCCGAAGTCGCGCACCTCGTCTCGGCAGCTGCGACCGATCTACGCAGCCGATCGTTCGAGCCTGGCGCGCGGATCGGCATCATGTCGGCCAACCGAGTCGAGTACGTCATCGCCTATCTCGGCATCATGCAGGCTGGCCTGGTCGCCGTGCCCATCAACATCAAGTCCGGCAGCGACGTCCTCGACCACATCGTTCGCGATGCCTCCGTGGCCATGACCTTCGTCGACCACGCCGGGCGAAAAGCCCTGGCAGGCCGGTCCTCGGTCATCGACTTCGACGACCCGCACACGCCCTACCTCCAGCACCTGCTCGCCGCAGCGCCCGCTCCCGCCGGTCCCGGGCCAGCCGTCGACGTGGCCGAGATGCTCTACACCTCCGGATCGAGCGGCGTGCCCGAGGGCGTGCCCCTGACCCATGAGGGCCAGCTGTGGGCGCTGCGGACCATCTCCGCCGAGGCACCCCGGCGCATCGAGACGCAGATCATCGCTCAGCCGCTGTTCCACATGAACGGGCTCATCACCCTGTGCCGAGGAATCGCCCTCGGATTCACGACGATCATCTGCCCGCGATTCGAGGCATCCGCCTACGTCGCAGCGATCGAGAACTACTCCGTCACGACCGTTGCCGCCGTCCCGACGATGTGGATCCGGGCGATGCGCGAGGTCGGCGACGACCCGTCCAAGCTGTCGTCCGTGCGCTCGCTCTCGCTCGGCTCGGCCCCCATCACGGTCGAGCAGGTCGCGAGGATCTCCGAGCAGATCCCCGCCGCGCAGGTCATCGTGTCCTACGGGACCACCGAGTCGGGCCCGGCCATCTTCGGGGCACACCCTCGAGGCCTCGAGCGGCCACCGCTCGCCCTGGGGCACCCGCTCGACGGATCCGAGGTCAAGCTCGTCGGCGGACCGGACGACGATCACGGCGTCCTCATGATGAGAAATCCGGCCGTGACAAGCGGCTACCACCAGCTGCCAGAGCCACGGCTGCAGTCCTCGACGACGGGTGGTACTCCAGCGGCGACCTGATGCGCCGCGACCCGGACGGCTTCTACTACTTCGTCGGCCGCGCCGACGACATGTTCGTGTGTGGCGGAGAGAACATCTATCCCGGGCGAGCTGGAGAGCATCCTCGAACGCCACCCGGGCATCAACCAGGCCGCCGTCGTGTCTCTCCCCGACGACGAACGGGGACGGATCCCGGTTGCCTTCGTGGTCCCCGCCGCAGGCGCCGAGCTTGCAGGCCGCCGAGATCAAGACGTTCGTGATCGACCGGGCACCGGCCTACCTGCACCCACGCCGACTCGCCGCGAGCACCGACCTTCCCCTCGCCGGCACCAACAAGATCGACCGGCGCCGGCTCCACGAGCTCGCCGCACAGCTCGAATCGACGAATGGATGGATGTCATGACCACCTCGCCCCCACTCGACACGTCCGTGACGGGTCTCAACGCGCTGCTCGCCACCTCGCCCTACAACGTCTTCCTGGGGCTGCGCTGCACGGTCGCCGATCGTGACGCCGGCATCTTGACGCTCGAGATGCCGCTGCGTCCCGAGCTCGAGCGGATCGCCGGAGAACCCCAGTTCCACGGCGGGCCGGTCGCATCGCTCATCGACACCGCTGCCGTCTTCGCCACGATCATGGCGACCGAGACGATCGTGCCCACGATCAACCTGCGCGTCGACTACGTCAGGCCGTCCAGCGGTGGGCTCCTCACGGCGACTGCCACGGTCCGTCGGGCCGGTCGCAGCGTGGGTGTGGCCGACGTCGACGTGACCGATGAACAAGGTCGGCTCACGGCGATCGGGCGCGTCAGCCTGAGCACCGCGACCAGCTGAACCCGCTGCCCCATCCCCCGCGCCACCAGCCAAGAGAAAGAGATCCAGAGTGCAGGCTGTAGTCATCCGAGAGCACGGCGACACCGACCGCATGGAGGTCCACGACAACTGGCCCGACCCAGTCGCCGGGCCCGGCTCCGTCGTCGTGGCCGTCAAGGCCTGCGCACTGAACTACCACGACCTGTTCACCCTCCGGGGCATGCCGGGGATCACGATTCCCTTCCCGATCATCATGGGCATCGACATTGCCGGTGAGATCGTCGAGATCGGACCGGACGTCGACGGCTGGAAGGTCGGCGACCGGGTGCTGATCGATCCCTACGACACCGTCGAGAACAAGCTGGTCGGCGAGATGATGGACGGCGGCCTCGCCGACTTCGTCGCAGTCCACGCCAGGACGCTGATGCACCTGCCCGACGAGGTGTCGTTCGCCGACGCCGCCGCGCTTCCCGTCGCCTACGGCACCGCCTACCGCATGATGATGACCCGCGGCCAGATCCAGGCCGACGAGAAGGTGCTCGTGCTGGGCGCGTCGGGCGGTGTCGGGACTGGCTGCGTCCAGCTGGCCCGGCTCGCCGGCGCTCACGTCATCGCGGCCGCCTCCAGCGAGGCCAAGCTTCGAGCAGCGTCGCGATGGGTGCCGATGAGGGCATCAACTACCAGAGCGACGACTTCATGAAGGTCATCCACGAGCGCCACGGCAAGCCGCGCGTCTCGGGTCGCGGCGGGGTCGACGTCGTCGTCAACTTCACAGGTGGCGACACGTGGGGACCCTCCCTGCGAAGCCTGCGCAAGGGCGGACGTCTGCTCAACTGCGGCGCGACGGCCGGTTACGCCGTCGAGACCGACCTGCGCTACCTCTGGACGTTCGAGCTCGACCTGCTCGGATCCGATGGCTGGCTCCGCTCCGATCTCGAGGCCCTGGTCGAGCTGGTCCGCACCGGACAGCTCCGCCCGCAGATCGACCGGATCCTCCCGCTCGCCCAGGCGAGCGAGGCGTTCGACCTGCTCGAGCAGCGCAAGGTGCTCGGCAAGATCATTCTCGAACCCACTCCTCGATGAGGTCGGGACCGACCTCGGGGCACGGCAGAGTCGATCACATCCTGGTGTCGGTCCGCGGGCTCGACGAGGCCATCGACCGGTGGGGTCAGGCGGGGCTGGTCGCTGTACCCGGCGGCACGCACCCCACCGGCACGACCAATGCCCTGGTCCGCGGACAACGCCATGCCTATCTGGAGCTGATCGATGCTTCTGACGAGTCGACCCATGCGACGGCCCTCAGCGTGCGCTCCCGCGTCGGCCCGCTGTCGTGGGCGGTCAACGTCGACGATCTCGAGACGAGCCGCGATCGGCTGAAGCAGTTCGGCCTCGTCACGAGCGAGCCGGTCGCCGGCAGCCGGGTGGCACCCACCGGCGAGGCCTATGCCTGGCAGTTCTGCGAGGTCACCGAGGACGCCCTGCACCCGTTCATCCCCTTCCTGATCCAGTGGGAGGTCGGCATGTCGACGGGTCCGGCCGACGGCCCAGACATCGTCTCGATGACGCTCGAGGTGCCGGAGCCGTCGTGGTTGGCCGAGCTGCTGGTGTGCTGCGGCCTCGACCAGCCTCACCGTTCAGACGACTCGATCGTCCTGTCGGACGGCGAGGTCGAGATCAGCCTCCACCACGGATCGTGCGGCATCGTGTCCGTCGGCTGGTCGCCAGGGAGCCTCGACGCTCCTGTCGTGCTCGACGGACTGATCTGCACGATCCACACCCCCTGAACCGAAGGACCGTGACCAGTGCCGAAGACGTCGATTGAGAGTCGGGCGTGGATTGCTGAGGCGATCCGTCGTGTGGATGCTGATGCCAATCGCAGTGCTGACACGCATCTGCATGTGTTGCCGATTCCGGTTGAGGGTGTTGACCTGTATCTGAAGGACGAGTCGGTCCATCCGACTGGGAGTCTGAAGCACCGGTTGGCTCGGTCGTTGTTCTTGTATGCGTTGTGCAATGGGTGGATCGGGCCGTCTACGACGGTCATCGAGGCCTCGAGTGGTTCGACTGCGGTCAGCGAGGCGTACTTTGCCCGGTTGATCGGGTTGCCGTTCGTGGCGGTGATGCCGGCCTCGACCAGTGTCGAGAAGATCGCGTTGATCGAGTTCTACGGTGGACGCTGTCACCTGGTCGACGACCCGGGCACGGTGTATGACGTGGCCCGTGACCTGGCTGCTGGGTGTGGTGGGCACTACATGGATCAGTTCACCTACGCCGAACGGGCCACTGACTGGCGTGGTAACAACAACATCGCCGAGTCGATCTTTGAGCAGATGGCCGCCGAGCCGCATCCCTGCCCGGCCTGGATCGTGGTCAGTGCCGGTACTGGTGGCACGTCGGCCACGATCGGCCGGTTCGTGCGGTACCGCCGGTTCGCGACCCGGGTCGCGGTCGCTGACCCGGAGAACTCCGCGTTCTACGACGGGTGGCGGACCGACAGCTCGGACGTGACCACTGGTTTGCCGTCACGGATCGAGGGCATTGGGCGGATGCGGGTCGAGCCGTCGTTCGTGGGTGGGGTCGTCGACGAGATGGTCCAGGTGCCTGATGCGGCCTCGATCGCCACGATGCGGTGGGTCTCGAACATCCTGGGCCGCCGGGTCGGTGGATCGAGCGGCACCAACGTGTGGGCTGCACTGGGATTGATCGGCCACATGCGGGCCGACAACCAGACCGGCAGCGTCGTGACACTGCTGTGCGATGGCGGCGAACGGTACGAGAACACGTACTACAACGACGCCTGGCTGGCGGCCAAGAACATCGACATCACCCCGTACGCGACAGCCCTGGCCGAGTTCGACCGCACCGGCATCCTGCCCCCCGTCTAACCCGCCCCCGCCGCCCGCGTCGGTTTCCCACGAGACCTCGGGGCCTTCGCACCCCCCACGGCACGCGTCCACCCCCCAACGGCTCCCCAACGACTCACCGAGCGTCCTTGCCACCCACCGTGCGCTGTGACGCAGGGACAGTGCCAACAACCCCAGGCCTCGTGGGAAACCGCAGCGGGTGGGGAAGCCACAGGGCCTGGAACCGGCGATTGCCGGTCCCAGGCCCTGAGCCTGCGTGTGGTCAGCCCGTCACTTGATGAACAGCGGGTAGGGCGTTCCCATCGAGTACTGCGAGAAGTCGTCGAACGAGATCTTCGCGTCGTGGGCGAACACGGCCTTCTGCGTGTAGACCGGGATGTACCCGACCTGGTCGGCGTTGGCCTTCAATGCTGCGACGACTGCCTTTAGCTGCTCCTCGCTCTGCGCCGGCGCGGCACTCGCCGCACTGATCGCATCGGCCAGTCCCGGGGCCTCCAGGTCGGCGTAGTTCGACCCGCCAGCGCCCACACCGTCAGCACGCATCAGCGTGTCGGGGTAGAAGTTGGGATCCGGCGACAGGCTCGAGAACGTCGACACCGTCAGCTCGATCTTGTGATCAGTCGAGTCGGTCAGCCACTGGGCACCCGGAACGCCCTTGATGTCGATCGTGATGCCGATCTTGGCGGCGGCCTCCTTGAGGATCTCCGTCGTGCGCACGAAGGACGGGTACGTCGAGATCGTCTCGGCCACGATCGTCGCGCCATCGGGGTATGCCGACTGGGCCAGCTCCTTCTTCGCGGCGTCGAGGTCGTACTCGTATGCGGGGATCTCGGCGTACGCCGCCTCGACCTGGTCCTTCGGCAGCCGGTCCAGACGCGCTTGGAGGTCATCTCGTTGGCCTCGTCACCGAAGCCCTTCAACGCCGACTTGATGATCGCCGGGCGGTCGATCAGGTGCGCCAACGCGCGCCGCACGTGGACGTCCGCAAGGGGGCCCTTGTCGGTCAGGAGAGTCACGTAGCCCAATGTCTCGGTGGGCGCCGTGGTGATCTTCGAGCTGGAGCCGGCGAAGGCCGTGCCGTCACTGCCGACGACACCGTCGACGTCGCCGGCGCGCAGAGCCGCAGCGGCCGGAACCGAGGCCGCGAACACCAGCTTGACCGTCTTCCAGGCATTCGTGAAGTCTTCACCGGCCTCGTCGGCGCCCCACCAGCTGTCGTTCTTGACGAACGTCATTCCCGCGCTGGAGTTGAACTCCGTCGGCTTCCACGGCCCGGTTCCCATCGTCAGGACGCCAGGTCCGCCGAGGTCCTTCGCATGCGCTTCGGCGAACTTCTTCTCGACGATCTGTCCGGCGTACGCGGGCGTGTACTGCCACGAGGAGTCAGGCTCCTTGCTTGACCGTGACCTCCATCGGGCCGGTGGCCTCGATCGACTTGACCGACTTGTACTTGCTGGCCGTCTGCGCGGTCTGCTCCTGATAGCGCTTCAGCGAGAAGACGACATCTTCTGGCGTGACCTCGGCCTGGTTCCAGAACTTGACGCCCTTGCGCAGCGTGTAGACGTACGTGACCGGGTCAGGGTTCTCGAACGACTCAGCCAGCGCCGGCTGCACCTTGCCGCTCGGATGCGGCTTGATGAGACCTTCCAGCGCCAAGCCGTTGACCCACAAGGACGGCTGGTCGTACTGGCGGGCCGGGTCGACGCTGCGGACCGCGCCGGTGGCGATCGTCAGCGTGTCCTTGGGACCATCGCTTCCGCCGCCATCATCGGGAGGTCCAGCTGCACGCGCTGATGACCAGCAGCGCTCCCAGGGCCACGATGCCCAACCGGAACGCGTGAACATTTTTCTTCAGTGCCTTACCCGTCTGTGAGTACTTGCCCAGCCAGTCGGATGACGTTCTGGGAACTGCTTCTCAGCAACTTCTTGGTGTATCCCGAGTTCGGAGCGTCCAGGACGTCCGAGGTGCCTGACTCGACCAGGCGGCCCTTCTCCAGCACGTAGACCGCAGTCGGCTATCTGCCGCACGACCGCGAGGTCGTGCGAGATGAACAGCAGCGCGATACCGGTGTCTCGCCGGATGTCGTTGAGCAGGTTGAGGATCTGCGCCTGCACCGAGACGTCCAGCGCGGACACCGGCTCGTCGCAGATCAGCAGCTCGGGTGGAGCGCGAGCGCCCGGCCGATCGCCACCCGTTGCCGTTCTCCGCCCGACAGGGCCGCTGGACGACGACCCGCGTACTCAGGTCGCAGACCGACCCGTTCGAGCACCTCGGCGACCGCGGCTCGCCACCGGACCCGGTGCTGGCGCACTGCCGGATGGCTTCTGCGAGCGTCTGCTCGACCGTCATCCGCGGGTTGAGCGACGAGTAGGGATCCTGGAAGACGTACTGCACCTTGGAGTGCCAGGCGGCTCGATCTTCCTTCGACATCGACGTCCCTTGGGTGATGTCGATCCCGAAGACCGTGGCATTGCCCCGGGTGATCGACTCGAGACCCACCAGGCAGCGCCCAGAGTGGTCTTGCCCGAGCCGGACTCGCCGACGAGCGCGACTGCCTCGCCCTGGCGGAACTGTCACCGAGACGTCCTGGAGGGCTGCGACCACGGCGTCGCCGCGGCCGTACTCCTTGTAGGCGCCGTCGATCGAGACGATGACGGGAGCCGACCGCACGACGTCGGCCGTGCTCTCCTGCCGACCGTGCCTCGACCTCGCTCGACGTGCATCCATCTCGGCGGTGATCTCGTCGACCCGGATGCACGCCGAGGCGCGTCGATCACCGATCGGGACAGGAGCGCCGGGCATCGGCGCAGCTGGAGGTGGCCCAGTCGCAGCGGTCGGCAAACCGGCACGCGTTGCTGCGCCGCGCGCCCGGGGCTCGCCCTTGATGACTGGAAGCCGACGCAGACGACGGTCCAGCGGAGGCTCGGATGCCAGGAGTCCCAGGGTGTACGGATGCCGCGCCGAGTCCGCGAGCAGCCGGACGGGCCGGCTTCCATGATCGCCCCGGCGTACATCACGTAGACCCGGTCGCAGGCCGAGAACGCGACCCGCAGGTCGTGCGTGATCATGATCATCGACATGTTGCGCTGGCGCTGGATGGAGATCAGGCTTTGAGCAGGTCCTGCTGCGTCACAGCGTCCAGCGCTGTCGTGGGCTCGTCGGCGATGATCAGATCGGGGTCTGTGGCCAGTGTCGCGGCGATGCCGATGCGTTGGCGCATGCCCCTTGACAGCTGGAACGGGTAGCGCCTCGCGACGGTCGGGTCGGTGATGCCGACCTCGGCCAGTCGGCGCTGGATCTCGGCCTGACGCTCGTCACGTGACATCGCCCGGTAGGCGGGCTGCTCGCGCAGCACCTCCTCGAGGTGACGACCTACCCGCATCAGCGGATTGAGCATCGTGAACGGGTCCTGCAGGATCATGCTGGCCTTGCGTCCGCGCACCTTGCGCATGTCCCGTTCGGAGGCGGTCAGCACGCTGACGCCGTCGAGGTGAGCCGTGCCGGTGGCCTCGAAGTTCTGGGGAAGCAAGCCGCAGGAGTGCCCGTACCGACAACGACTTGCCGCTGCCTGACTCTCCGACGATGCCGATCGTCTCGCCGCGGTCGAGATGCAGGTCGACGGTGTCGACGACGACGCGGGATGTGTCCTTGGTGCGGTGGCTGATCGACAGGTCGGAGACCTCGAGCAGTCGAGTGGTCGACTCAGGCATGGTCGAGTCCCTTCGAGGAGAGTCGGTCGAACACGTAGTCGCCCATGACGTTGACGCTGACGGCGGTCAGGATGATCGCCAGTGCCGGGCCCAGCGCGGTGAGCGGGTTCTCCAGCAGGATCGACTGGCTCTCGGCGAGCATGGCTCCCCAGTCGGCGCTGCCGGGCGTCGAGCCCAGACCCAGGAAGGACAGGGCCGACAGGTTGATCAGCGCGAAGGCGAAGCTGAAGAATGCGTGGGACACCGCGAGCGGGAGGACGTTGGGCCAGATGTGGCGGAACATGACCCGTCGCTTCGACAGGCCCATGGTCTCGGCGGCCTCGACGTAGGGCCGAGATCGCTGCTCGATGGTGGCAGCCCGGACGAGTCGGGTGTCGTACGGAGCAGACAAGAACATGATGACGAACACGGCGACCCAGTAGCCGCCACCGAGCACGCCGATCGCCACGATCGCGATGAGGACGCCCGGCAGGGCGTACATCAGGTCGACCCACCGCATGATGGCTCCTTCAGCGAAGCGCCCCATGTACCCGGCGACCAGCCCCAGGACCGAGCCGATGATGAAGGCGCCGACCGCGATGATGAGCGGACCGTAGAGAGCCGTGCGGGCTCCGAGGACGAGCCGGCCGAAGATGTCGCGGCCCAGGTCGTCGGTGCCGAGCCAGTGCTCGCCGGAGATTCCCTGGAGGCCGTTGGTCAGGTTCTGGACGTTGGCCGAGGGCACCAGCCAGGTCCCAAGCACGCCGGCGACGACGACGCATGCCAGGTAGAAGCCACACAGCATCACCCCGAACGTCGGGCGCTTGCGCCTGGCCCGTGGGCTCGTCGCGGCGGATGTCATCGGGTCAAGCCCTGTCGAGGCATCGGGATTCATCGGCTGTCCCCATTCACGGCGATGCGCGGATCCACGAAGAGATACGCGAGATCGGTCAGCAGGTTGATCAAGAAGATGGTCGCGGCCATCACGAGGGTCACGCCCTGGACGACCGGGAGGTCCTTCTGCTGGACGGCGGTGACCAGCAGGCTGCCGAGGCCTGGCAGGGCGAAGGTCGCCTCGACGACGACGGCGCCGACCATGACGAAGCTCAGGACGACACCGGCTGCGGTGATGACCGGCACGAGCGAGTTGCGCAGGACGTACGCGAACAGGATGCGACTCGGCTTGAGGCCTCGGGCCCTGGCCGCGACGATGTAGTCCTGGCCGGCCACCTCGATGACGGCGGTGCGGGTGTAGCGCACGACGAGGGCGATGGCTGCGGTGCTGAGCGCCGCCGCTGGGAGGATCAGGTGCGCCAGCCGGTCCATGCCCCCGGAGCCTCCGCCGATCGCCGGGAGCCAGTTCAGCTGACCGGCGAACACGATGATCAGCAGGATGCCGACCGCGAACGATGGCGCACTGACCGAGATCATCGCTGCTTGCGAGACCACGCGGTCGAGGAGCCGTCCCCGCTTGAGTCCGGCGGCCATTCCCAGCGGGATGCCGACGATCATCGTGATCGCGAAGGTCAGTGCACCGAGCTGCGCAGTGATGCCGGCGCGTTCGGCGATCGCGGAGGAGACGCCTTGGCCGGTCAGCACCGACTGGCCCAGGTCGAAGTGGGCTGCGTTGTACAGCCAGTTCCAGTACTGGGTGAGGAAGGGATCGTCGAGGTTGTAGAGCGCACGGATCGCCTCGAGGGTCTCAGGAGTGGCCGGCAGGGTGCCGAGCAGCAACCGGACCGGGTCGCCGGGCGCGAGGGCCAGCAGCGAGTAGATGCCGAACGAGTAGACGACCAACAAGATGGCCGCTCCAGCGAGGCGTCCGAGGACGTATCGGATGGTGGAGCGCAATGTCATTGCGAGCGGGTTCCGTTTCATGCGTTGGGAAGGGCCCGACGTCGAAGTGTCGTGCGATCCATGTGGGCCAGGACACAACCGTCGGAAGTTGGACGCTACTCGCATGTTGATAAACATGTCAAGCCTCTTTGCGGCAGGTCAGCCCAGCGAAAATCACGGTTGCAGACGCGTCGAGCACCAGGACGCGCGCGACCGCGGACCTCCCACCTGAACGGCGCTCGCGAACGGCGCAACAGCACCGTCACACCACTGCGTGGAGTGCCACCGTCTGGCGTCGACGACCCGTGACGACGCACGACGAACCGAGGCCGGCCCTCAACGTCCGGCAGGCTGCTGCCGAGATATCAGGTCGCGTCAACGTCGGCCGTGGCCCCGCGCGCATCGAGCGTCGCCCCCCACGGCGGGATGATCGGTTCGCCAGCCGGTGGATCCTCGGGGAGCAGGGCATCGAACAACGTGCGCAGGTTCGCGCGCAGGTGACGCACGACCGAGGCGCGGGCCCGGTCGGCGTCCTTGGCCGCGATGGCGTCGTACATCTCCTGGTGCTCGGGATCGTTGAAGAAGACGTAGGACTGGCTGAGGTAGCCGGGCATCAGCGCCCAGAACCGCTGCATCTCGTCCTGCAGCGCGCCGATCATCGCGACGAGTCGTCGATTGCCCGAGATCTCCGCGATCATCTGGTGGAACGACCGGTGCAGCCCGCCCATCGTCTCGACGACCTCGGGATCATCGGACGGCCGCTTGGCGAGCCGCTTGACCTCGGCCATGGCGTTCTTGTTGGCGGCCGCGAATGCCGCTGCGTGCTCAGGAGTGAACGCCGCAGCAGCCAGCTCGGCCGCGAGACACTCCAACCGGATCCTGATCTGGAACAGGTCGCGCACCTCATCGAGGTTGATCGGCGTCACGGTGTAGCCGATCCGCGGCTGCGCGACCAGGTATCCCTCCGCTACGAGCCGCTTGAGGGCATCGTGCGCCGGCGTCCGGCTCACGTTCATCTCCTGAGCGATCTGGTGAGCCGCGATGACCTGTCCGGGACGGGCCTGACCAGTCAGGATGCGGGCCTTGATGTGCGTGTAGACAGTTCCGGCAAGGCCCCCACTGGCTGTGTCCTTCATCGGATGATCTCCTCTTGCTGCTTGATGTCGTCGTGAGCCAAGTGGTGCGTGCTGTTGAATCACCCTAGGCGTTGGCGCGGGTCGCCCGTGGTCCGAATGCGCACGCGGCTTGCCCCTGGGGCAGCACCGTGTCGAAGAAGCCGAGCATCTCGGTCCACGCGGTCACCCGGGCGGACGCCGTGCCCTTCCGGGTGCCGCCGTAGGCGTAGGTGACGCCGTTGACCGGGTGCACCACCGACGTGACCACCGGCAGGTAGGGCAGCGAGAGGTTGTGACCGGCGTCCGGCAGGATCACCCGTCGCACGTCGACCGGAACAGGCGCGTCCTCGGCTCGACGCAGCAGCACGTCGCTGAGCGCCACGGAGTCCCACATCGCGTCATCCGCACCGCACACCAGCAGGACGCTGCCGTGGCTGCGCTCGATCGGGATCTCTGCTCTCTCCAGCCGTGCGGGGGCGTCGACTCGATCGCCGCACGGAAGCCGGGCGTCGCCTCGACCGCGCCGTCGACGACGACGGATCGCCCGGCGACCAGATGCTCGGCAGACACGGTCGGCACCGGCAAGGCGTCGAGCGTCCACGCGGCACCGTCGCGCCCGTCGGACGTGAACGAGCCCCACACGTACCCACTAGGAACGATCCCGACGACCGCCGTGACAGCTGGGACGTGCGCCGCCAGCAGCAGACTGCGCTCGGCGCCGCGCGACTGGCCCTTGACCGCGATCGCCCCGGGCCTCACAGCGGGGTGGCTCGCGAGCCACGCTGCAGCCTCCCCGAAGTACTCGAGGGGCTGCTCGAACAGGTCGTCGGGTCTCCCCGGATAGTTGAAGTACGCCAGCGCGAGGCACACGAAGCCACGGCTCGCCAGCAGCTGCGCCTCTTCGTGGTTGATCCCGCCACCCGATCCGGTGAGCGTGATCACCGCAGGTCGGGGCTCCGTCGTGGCCGGCAGGTAGAGGCGCCCGGCGAGCGGCGCCTGCAGCCTGCACCGTGACCCCGGCTCCCCGGAAGACCCGGAGGTACTGGCCCTCCACGACGTCCTCGTCCTGGGTCGCACGGATGCGCCACACGAGCGCACCGTCCGACCCTGGCGTGTCCTGCGGCCCCACGCGATCGAGCGCCCAGAGCAGGGTCGTCGGATCGGGCTCGTCGAGCCCGTCGAGCGCAGTCGTGCTGAGGTCGAGCACACCGTGGGCATCGGCCGTGGCACTGAAACGTCCGGTCCAGTCGGCGTCCATGCAGCTCATGAGCCACACCTCGAGGAGCACCGGTTGCCCGGGGACAGCGCCCGTCACACGGAGCGTGAACGGGGCGTCGGCAGGAGTGCGCGCGGGCAGACCTTCGAGCGTCAGCGTCATGAGGCGCCCTGGTCCGCGCCGGTCAGGTGCTGGTCGAACCAATCGATGATCGCATCGAGACGGGCGATCCGGTGACTCGGCAGTCCCGAGTCATGGAACATGTGACTCGCGCCGGGGAACGACAGCAGCTCGGTCTGCTTGCCGGCCCTGGTGAGCGCGGAGAACAGCTGGCGCCCTTGGCCGGGTGGGCATCGCAGGTCTTGTTCGGCGACCACGACCAGCACCGGCATCGTGACGTCGCGAACGTGCGCGAGGGGCGACTTCTGCCACTGGACCTCCGGATCTGAGCCGATGTAGAAAAGCGTGTAGTCGAAGTCGTCGTCGACGTCGCAGTCACGCCAGTCGACAGATGGTCGGTCGCTGATCGCGGCTGCGAACCGGTCGGGACGTTGCCGCGAGCCAGGCTGCCATGAAACCCCCGTAGGACGCTCCGACGACACCGACCCGGTGCGGGTCTCCCCCCGTGCTCGGCGATCGCCACGTCGATCAGTGCCGTCAAGTCGTCGACGTCCACCTCACCGAACGCTCCTCGCACGGCATGACCATGCTCGGCGCCATATCCCGATGAACCGCGGGGATTGCCCATCACGACGAGGTAGCCGGCGTCGACGCAGGCTTGCGCCTGGTCGAGGAGTCGCCAGCCGAACTGGCGGTACGGACCGCCATGCACCGCGAGAATCATCGGGAACGGCCCCGGGCCTTCCGGCGCAAGCACCCAGCCGTGCACCGGATAGCCGTCAGGGGCCGCTCCCGAGATCTCCTGCATCGGCCGCACCGACGTTGCCGACGAGAGCTCGACACCGAATGAAGTCAGCGTCTTCTCGCCGTCGCCGGTCAGGGCCCTCAAGCTCCCCAGCGCTCGTGTCGTCGGCTACCGCTGCGACGATCGTGTCGTCGACGGCGGCGAAGCCGATCACCTGACCGGGGCCTGCCAGGACGTCGACGATCTCGCCGGGTCGTCGACTCGAACCAGGTCGACCGCACCGCGGCGTTCGATCATCGTGAGCACCCCATCGCTGACCGGAACCAGCGCAGGCCCTGCCGCTGGTTCGACCAGGTCGACCGTCGCGGCGGAGGTCAGCCGTCGGGCTGGCGCTCCTCCTGAGAGCTCGGCGACCCACAGGCCCGTCGGGCTGCAGAACGTCTCGTTCGAGCGGCCCGCCGATCGCAGCGCCGAGGAAGTAGAGCCGGTCGCCGGACGCGCTGAAGGCGGGTTGCCCGGCCCGCAGGCTCGTCGTCGTGACCTGCTGGGTCGCCCGGTCGGCGAGCGTCATCACGAACACGTCACGCGCCGGCACCGAGTCACGGTCTGCATGACGCGCAGAGGCGAAGGCCAACCGGGTGCCGTCAGGACTCCACGCGACGTGCTGGTGGTCGGCATCGCCCGAGGTGAGCTGGGTGATCCCGCCATCGGCCAGGTCCACCACGAAGACGTGCTTCCGACGATCGTTCGTGTAGCCGAGACCGTCGGCGCGGTAGCGCAGGGTCGTGATCCGGCGGGGTGGTTCACTCGCCGCGGTCAGCAGCACGGGGTGCACGTACCGGCCCTTGTCGGGGACGCGCGCGATGTAGGCGATGCTGCCCGAATCGGGGGACCACCTCGGCTCGGCGACTCCCAGCGGGTGGCTGGTCACCCGTCGCGGCTCCCCTCCGTCGGCGGGGACGACGTGGAGCTGGGGGCCCGACTCGGGATCGAGTCGCAGGAAGGCCAGCTGCCGGCCATCCGGCGACCAGACCGGATCGGTGTCGAGCCCACCGGACGTGATCGCGACGGGCGGCGTCGAGCCGTCGACGGCTGCCAGCCACAGATCGGCGTAGTAGCGGTCGTCGCCGAGATCGGCCCGCTTGAGCGACACCGCAGCGTGGCGCCGATCAGGTGACAGCGTGGGGCTGCCCGGAAGACGGAGCAGCCCGAGATCGGCGGCCTTCACGCCAGAGCCTCGCCCGGTACGTTCTCAGCCATCTCCAGGCACCTCTCACTACTCCGTCGGCGTGCGTGGAGCAGAACTTACCCAGAGGTTCTTGACATGTCAATCAGCATGTAAGTCGACGGTCAGCTCCGTGCGCGTGACGGCAGCACCCCCGACCCCTTCGCGCACCTCGAAGACGAGCTGCGTCTCGGTCTGCCGGACTATCGGATGGGTGGTCACGTGCTCCAGCACCAGGTCGCGCAGCACCCCGGGAGACTGCACCGCGACGTGCAGGTGGAAGTCGTCCTCACCGCCGACGTGGAAGACCGACAGGACGCCCGGGATGGCGACCAGGCTGTCGTAGAGCCGGTACACGTGGAGCCGGTCGTGGCTTCCGAGTCGCACCTTGATGATCGCCTGCACCGGATGACCGAGCACGTCGGGGTCGAGCCGCGCGTTGATGCTCGCGACGACACCTGACTGACGCAGGGCGCGGACCCGGTACGCGCAGGTCGACTCCGCCACCCCGACTCGTGCCGCGAGCGCCGCATTCGTCACTCGGCCGTCCTCGACCAGCGCCGCGAGGATCGCGAGGTCCGTGCCGTCCAAGGCCTGCTGACCGGGTTGAGGATTCTTCGGGCGGTCGACATTCATCTGCCTTCTCCTTGTGGATCCTGCACCAGTTTTGCCGTTGGGCGACTGCTTCCGCGATCAGTATTGCTCCTCATTGCGGATATGCCCAAGATGGCGCCATGTTGACTGAACAGCTGCACCTCGACTCGATCGCCGTCCATGCAGGACGAGAAGACCTGGAAGCGCTCGGCGTGCACGCCCTGCCACTCGACCTGTCGTCGACCAATCCGCTGCCGGACATCGAGACCGGTGGGACGTCGTACGAGATGATGGCGACCGGCGGCATGCCCCATCCGGAGGGCGGCTCGGTGTACGCCCGACTGTGGAACCCCACGGTCGCCCGGTTCGAGGTGGCGCTCGCCCGCCTCGAGCACGCGCCCGCCTCCGTCGCCTTCTCGTCGGGCATGGCCGCGATGAGCGCGGCGATCCTCGCCACCACGCACCACAACGCACGGCACCACATCGTCGCCGTCCGTCCGCTGTACGGCGGGACAGATCACCTGCTCGCCTCTGGACTTCTGGGAGTCGACGTCACGTTCTGCGACGCCGCCGACCTCGCAGCCGAGGTCAGGCCCGACACCGCGATGATCATCCTCGAGACGCCGGCGAACCCCACCTTGGAGCTCGTCGACATCCGCGCCGTGGTCGCCGCCTCGGGCGGCGTGCCGGTGCTGGTCGACAACACCTTCGCGACGCCGATCCTGCAGAACCCCATGGATCTCGGCGCCTCGCTCGTCCTGCACAGCGCCACGAAGTACCTCGGCGGGCACGGGGACGTCGTCGGCGGTGTCATCGCCTGCACCGAGCCGCTCGCGGCCGCGCTGCGTCGCGTCCGGGCCATCACCGGATCGATCCTGCACCCGCTCGGCGCCTACCTGCTGCACCGCGGGCTCGCCACCCTGCCCGTCCGCGTCCGCACCCAGCAGGACACGGCGATCCGGATCGCCGAGCACCTGAGCCGCCACCCGTCGGTCGAGCGCGTGCACTTCCCCGGACTGGACGATCCGACCGGGCTGGTCGGACGGCAGATGTCAGGGCCCGGGGCGATGATCTCGCTCGAGCTGCGGGGCGGCTACGACCAGGCACTCGCCATGACGTCGGCCGTCTCGCTGTTCACCCATGCGGTCTCGCTGGGCGGGGTCGACTCGCTCATCCAGCATCCAGCAGCACTGACCCACCGGCCTGTCACGCCCGAAGCGCGACCCTCGGCCGCGATCGTGCGGTTGTCGATCGGGCTGGAAGCAGCCGACGACCTGATCGCCGATCTCGAGACGGCACTCGCCGCATCAACCCCAGCGCGCGCCGGCTCACCGGTCCTCGTCACGACCTGACAGCGGCGGTCACCGTCGGTCCTGGAGCCACGCGCGGATGGCATCACCGTGCTGGTCGAGGACCGGCGGGGCCGAGTCGCCGCGTGCCGTGGTCTCGGCGCCGGCCGGGTCGAAGAAGCGCAATGGCGGTCCAGGAAGCTGCAGCCGGCCGAGAGTCGCATGGTCGACGTCGATCACGAGTCCTTGGCTGCGGGTCTGCTCCCACTCGTACACCTCGTCGATGCTGCGCACCCGCCCGGCCGGGACGCCGACGACCGCCAGCCGTTCGAGGAGCTTCTCGGCCGGCCAGTCGGCGAAGACGTCCTCGACGAGGTCGATCAGGGCGTCCAGGTTCGCTGCCCGGTCGCCGTTGGAGGTGAACGGCTCGCGCATCGGATCGAGGTCGAAGCCCGCACAGAACTCCCGCCACAGCTTCTCGCTGCCGACCGCGATCTGGACCGCGCCATCGGCACATCTGAACAGCCCGTAGGGCGCGATCGCCGAGTGATGATTGCCCTTGGCCCGCCCCACCTCTCCTGCCACGGTCCAGCGCGTTCCTTGGAACCCGTGGACCCCGACGACGGCCGAGAGGAGTGAGGACCTCACGACGCTGCCGGCGCCCGTCTCGTCGCGCTCACGCAGCGCCGCGAGGACGCCGAACGCGCCGTACATCCCGGCCAAGAGGTCCGCGATCGGGGTGCCGACCTTCTGCGGATCGTCGGGCGACGCCCCCGTCAGGGACATCAGCCCGCCCTCGCCCTGCGCGATCTGGTCGTAGCCGGCACGCCCACCCTCCGGCCCGTCGTGGCCGAAACCGGTGATCGACAAGACCACGAGCCGCGGGTTGAGCTCGTGCAGGGCTTCGTGCCCCAGGCCCAGGCGGTCGAGGACGCCGGTGCGGAAGTTCTCGACGACGACATCGGCCAGGGTGACGGCTCGAGGAGCACCGCCCGTTCCGCCTCCTGCTTGAGATCGAGGACGATCGACTCCTTGTTGCGGTTCGCCGACAGGAAGTACGTCGACTCCCGGTCCTCGGCGTCGGGCCCCGGGACGCCCTGGTGCGTCGACGACCCCGGCTCCGGCCACCGGAACGGCGGCCCCCAGCCGCGTGTGTCGTCGCCGACCACGGGCACCTCGACCTTGACGATGCGGGCACCCAGGTCGCCCATCATCATGGTGGCCTGGGGGCCTGCGAGGGCTCGGGAAAGATCCACCACGAGCAGACCTTCGAGCGGGCCGGACTAGGCATGCAGATTCCTTTTCATGTGTCTGACGCAGCTACGGGGATGCGTCACGGATGGGTGCGGTCGCCCAGGTCCCAGAACAGGCCCGCCATCAAGCGCAGTGCCTCAGCTGCCAGGCCGACCAGCAGGTGCTCGTCGGGGCCGTGCTGCGAGCAGCCGGGATAGGAGTGCGGGATCCAGATCGTCGGCATGCCGAGCACGTCGGCGAAGCAGTCGTTGGGCAAGGTCCCGCCCAGGTTCGGCAGGATCGCCGGACGCTTGCCGGTGGTCGACTCGATCGACGCCGCGACCCAGGTGACCCAGGGATCGTCCGGGTCCAGCCGCGTGGCCGCCGTCCCCTCGTCGACCTTCACGTCGACGGCCGCGAGCCCGTGCGCATCCAGATGCTCCCGGAGGGTCTGCTCGATCGTGGTCCAGTCGGTCCCGACGACGAAGCGCAGCTGGCACCGGGCGGTGGCTATTCCCGGGATCGAGCTCTCGGGCGAGGTGGACGAACCTGCTGCCAGGCTCAGCACCTCGAGGGTGTTCCAGCCGTAGACCTGCTCGGCCGGTGTGAGTCCCGGTTCGCCCCAGCCAAGGTCGACCGCTGGTGCGCCCGGACCGCCGTCGATCTCGATGTCCGCGAGCGCGGCCCTGACCGAGCTGCTGATCTCCGGCGGACGCAGGCCCTCGGGCACGATGCGTCCGTCGACGTCGACCAGCGTCGACAAGGCATGCGCGAGAAGAACGGCGGGATTTCGCAGCAGGCCGCCCCAGTTGCCCGAGTGGTACGCCTGCGGCCTCAGCGTCGCGCTCAGGGTGAACGAAAGCCGCCCCGAGTGCCGAGGAACAACGTCGGACGGGTCTCCGAGACCCGGGTGCCGTCCGACCCCAGCAGCAGGTCGGCGGCCAGCTCGTCCCGGGCCACAGCGCAGCAGCTCGCGCAGGCCCGGCGACCCGACCTCCTCGCCCATGTCGATCAAGATCTTGACGTTGAAGCCGAGTCGACCCCCGCGCGCGGCCAGGACCTGCTCGAGCGCCGCGAGGTTGATCGTGTGCTGGCCCTTGTTGTCAGCGGCACCCCGGGCGTACCACCGGTCGCCCTCGACCACGAGTGCCCACGGTGTCAGCCCGTCGCGCCACTGCGACTCGTCACCCAGCACCACGTCGCCATGGCCGTAGGTCAGCACCGTGGGCGCCGTGTCGTCCTCGTGCCGGTGAGCGATCAGGAACGGCGGCTCGCCCGCGACGGGGTTGTCGACGATGCGCCACGTACAGCCGCACCGTTCCAGCACGGGCACGATCTCGTCGAGCAGGTACGCCCGGTGGACCGACTGGTTGTCCGCGACCTCGCTCTCGGTCGCATGTGCGACCTTGCGAGTCAGCTCGCGCAGGAAGTCGCCCGACTCCAAGAACGACTCGGCGAGCTCGATCGCATGCGAACGCGTCATGCAGGGTCCTTTCGCCCGACCCGGTCCGACGGCCCGAGACATGCCAGCGCCGTGACCATCTGGACCCGACACCTTCAGCCAACCTCAGCCAGAGCCCGCCGACCAGCGCCGATTATCGAAGGCTGCCTTGCCCGAACGCGATGCCTGGCAGGAGCGGCAGAGCCGGGGTCGGACGCCGCTAAGGTGAGGGCGTGCACCTCGTGAGCGATTCGCTGCGCTACTTCCTCGAGGTCGCGCGCACCGGGTCCATCACCGAGGCCTCCGAACGTCTGCACATCGCAGCCTCGGCGATCAGCCGCCAGATCGCCCGCCTGGAGCTCGAGGCTGGCGTACGGCTGTTCGACCGGCATCCACGCGGCATGGTGCTGACCGAGGCCGGCGAGGTGCTCGCGAACCATGCGCGCCGCAGCGTCCTCGACGAGGAAGACGTGCTCCGCCAGCTCCACGACGTGCAGGAGGCGGGACGCAGCCTCATCAGGGTGGCCTGCTCGGAGGGTTTCGCCCAGCACTTCATGCCCGAGGAGATGGCCCGCTTCCGCAAGGCCCGCCCCGGCACCCGGTTCCAGCTCGACGTGCTCGATCCTGCCCTCGCCACCCAACGGGTCGCCGACGGCACGTGCGACGTCGCGGTCACGTTCAGCATGGCGCCCGAGACCGGCATCCGCGTCGAGCACTCGCACCAAGAGCCCGTCGTCGTGCTGGTGCCCCAGGGCCACCCGCTCAGCGCACGGAACAGCATCGCCTTGGCTGACCTCGGTCCGTATCCGCTCGCACTGATGGACGAGGGAACCACGATCCGATCGCTGTTCGATGTGTGCTGCAGCGTGGAGGGGCTAGCCTTCGAGCCGGTGCTGGTGAGCAGACACCTCGATAGCGCTCAACGGCCTGACCCAGCTGGCCGGTGCCGTGACGCTGACTGGCCGGCTCAGCGCCCGCCGGCTCACCCGCGATGGTCTGGTCGCGATCTCGTTGACCAATCCTGAGCTGCTCCAACGGAACTTCCAGGTCCAGACCATGGCGCAGCGCACGCTGCCCGCGCCAGTCGCAGCCTTCGTGGAGCAGTCGTGGCGAGCGTGCTGGCGGACGAGAACCAGCCCGAGGCCTAGGGACGGTAGACGACGAAGACCTTCCGCAGTGGTTCGAGAACCGTCCACGTGCCGGTCCAGCCAATCGGGAAGACCGCCGTCGAGCCAGCCGTCAGCTCGACCGGATCCTCGCCGTCCTGCTGCACGACCATGCGACCGGCGATGACCTGGATGAACTCTCCGCGGTCGGTGAACTCCCACCGCGCAGTTCCGGGGTCCGACTCCCACGAGCCTGAGACGATCTTCTCGTCATCGGACCCGAAGGCCATGTACGTGCGGACCTTGATGTCGCCGGACTCTGGTTGAGCACTGGGCAGACCCAGCAGCGACTCCTCGAAGTCAGCAGCGGAGTCGAGTTCTTCGGCACGGAAGTTGATGGTCACGCACGGTCCCTAGGTTCGATGTCGGATGAGCTTGCGCTCCGATCCTCGCGCAGCAGGACCTGCTTGTCTGCCGACGGATGTCCCCACTTGGGCTGTCTCGTCACGACACCTGTCGGGCGTTGCTACAGATCGTCTTCCTCGAAGGTGGGGCCGTCAGCGGCCGACAAGAGTCAGCGCGGCGGCGACGATCGAACCGGTGTCGATGCCGTGCAGCTGATAGGCATCGGCCAGGTTGCTCGACTGCCCGAAGTCGCTGACGCCGAGGCACCGGATGCGGTCGCCGCGGGCACCAGCCAGGAACGACAAGGTGTGCGGATGGCCGTCCATGACCGTCACGAGTGGTGCTGCGGACGCCGCAGGGAACAGCGCACCGATGATGTCGTCGCCGCGTGCCGCACCGACCGTCCCGCGCTGGTTGAACGAGCGGAACACCAGGTCAGGGCTGGTCAGGCAGACGACACCCGCGGTGATCCCTTGACGGTTGAGCGCCTCGGCCGCCGCGACGACCTCCGGCATGATGGCACCGACACCGACCAAGGTGACGTCCTCGGTGGCCGGGTCATGGGTCGTCAGGCGGTATCCACCGGCGATCGACTGCTGACGTCGGCGCTCGAGCATCAGCCGTCCTCGGGCAGCGCGGCCAGCGACTGGTCGATCGGCCTGGTCGATAGCCGGAAGTACGACGACGTCCCTCCCTCGATGCCGACCTTGCTCATCGCGGTCAGCATGCACCACTCCAGGTCCTGCGCGAAGGCAGGCTCCCACGCGATGCAGTGGGGCTGTTCCAGGCCGATCGACGGCGTCGTGATCGACTGGTGTGCACCTCCCTCCGGAGCAAGCGTCACTCCCGACGGGGTGCCGATGATGATCGACTGGCCGCCCGAGTAGATCCCGTACGACCAGGGCTCCAGCGCCCGCGAGATGAACGGGTCGTACAGCGTGGCGATCGGGATCAGCCGCTCTCCCCACCGCGACCAGGTCGCACCGAGTTCTCCGAGCAGGCACACCAGGTTGACCTCAGCGATACCGAGCTCGATGTGCTGCCCGTTGGTGACCTCGGACCACTTCAGGACCCGTTCGGCGTCATCGGCGAACCAGTCGAGCCGGTCCTCGACCGACCAGACACCGGTCTTGTTGATCCATCCACCGAGGTTCGTCGACGAGGCGACGTCCGGGCTGCACGTCACGACCCGGTCGGCGATCTCGGGTGCGGCGCGCTTCAGATCGGCGAGCAGACGACCGAGCGTGGCCTGGGTCGAGATCGGTGCCTTGTGCGAGCGGGCCAGCCGCACGGGAACGCTTCCGGTCGGCTGGGTCACGATCGGCGGACGGGCCATGACCGCTCCGCGTGACTCGCACAGTCGTGCCGCCGCCGATCCGTCCGGGAACCCGGCCCACGGGTCGTCCGGGGTCGGTGCCGCAGGCCCGGGCGAGCTCGAGGATCTGGTCACCGGTCAGCAGCGCTGAGTGGTTGTTGGGGTGCCCCTCGGTCGGGAGACCACGACCCTTGACCGTGTAGGCGAAGATCACGGTCGGACGGGTCGTGTCGATCTCGCGGTACGTGTCGATCAGCAGGCCGATGTCATGACCTCCGAGGTCGCGCACCGCATGGGCGAGCTCGTCGGCCGTCAGCGAGGCCAGCAACGCGCGCAGCTCGTCACTCCCGTGATCGCCGATGATCCGCTGGGCGATCTCGGCGGCGTCGACCCGCAGCAGCCGCTGGTACTCCTCGTTGGGCATGTCCTCGAGCCGCTGACGCAGCTCGACGCCGCCGGGCCGACCGAAGAGCTCGGCGATCGCACGGCCCCACTTGAGCGTGACGACCTGCCAGCCGGCCGCCTCGAACATCCCCATCAGCCGATGGATCTGGACATCGGGCACGACCCGGTCCAGCGACTGTCGGTTGAGGTCGACGATCCACAACAGCTCGCCGAGCTTGGCCACCGACGGATCGGCCACGGCCTCCCAGATGGCGCCTTCATCGAGCTCAGCGTCACCCAGCAGGCTCACGAACCGTCCCGCCGCCGGCGCCGTCGGAAAGTGCGAGCTGACGTATCGGTGCGACATCGCGGCCCACAACGCCGCCGTCGCACCGATGCCGACCGAGCCGGTCGAGAAGTCCACCGTGTCGGGATCCTTCAGCCGGCTCGGATACGACTGCAGGCCCCCCTTGGAGCGCAGCGTCGTGAGGTACTTCTCGTCCAGGTCGCCCAGCAGGTAGTTGATGGCGTGCAGCACCGGAGAGGCGTGCGGCTTGACCGAGACCCGGTCGAGCGCAGTCAGCTCGGAGAACCACAGCGAGACCATGATGTCGACCATCGACGCGCTCGACGCCTGATGACCACCCACCTTGACGCCCGACTCGTTGGGCCGACCACGGTTCGCTGCATCCACGATCGAGGTCGCGATCCATCGCACCCGTTCGGCGATGTCGCGCAGCACCCCGGCATCGGCCTCGACGGCGTGAGACTGGACGGAGAGGGTGGACTGTGTCATGGCGATCCTCGGTGACTGGCGCGGAGATGATTCGACTCCGTTGCGTCGACCGGGTCAGGTCGCAAGCGGCTCGTCGAGCTAGGTCGGGGATCGCCCGTGAGCGACTCTGGCACGGTTCTCGCGGCGGCGACCCTTTGCTGCGCGATACGAGCGTTCTTCGACGGTCCGGACCAATCTGGGGCATAGTTTGCGCAATGATCATGCCTGATTCAGCATGATTCACTAACAGGAAGGATGCCGCCATGGACTTGGTCGACGAAGAGATCCTGTCGATCCTGACGGCCAATGCCCGCACGCCGATCAGCGAGATCGCCCGACGAGTGAACCTGTCGGCGGCACCCGTGGCACGCCGGGTCGAACGGCTCGAACGGTCGGGGACGATCCGAGGCTACGTCGCGGTCGTCGACCAGGGACGAGCCAATCAGCTGGAGGCGTTCACCGAAATTCGGCTGACAGGAGCCACCGACACGTCCGAGCTGCGCGACATCGTCAAGGACATCCCCGAGGTGCAGCAGTTCTTCACGATCGCCGGCGATCCCGATGCGCTCGTGCGCATCGTCGTGTCAGACGTCGACCACCTGCAAAGGGTCGTCAACGCGATGCGCCGCACCGGAAAGGTCACCGGCACCAAGACGTTGATCGTGATGAACTCCTGGGACCGCAGGTCCCAGGACATGGTCGATCCCTAGCTGCCGACCCGCTCCGGTCGACGCTCCGCCAGATTGTTGCCTGGCACGCAGTATCTGTGCGCCTCGGACCACGATCAACGCAACAGATCGCGATTGTTTCGGTGCCATACGGGCCATACGTTCAAGTCATGACCACCGACACGCTCACCGTCACCCCCACGCAACGTACCGCCAAGCACCAGCACTACCTGATGTGCCGGCCCGAGCACTTCGACGTCACCTACACGATCAATCCGTGGATGGACCCCACTGCTCCGGTCGACGCCGCGCTCGCGCTCCGTCAGTGGGAGATCCTGCGGGAGACCTACCTGAGCCTCGGCCACACGGTCGACCTCATCAACCCGGTCGAGGGCCTCCCCGACATGGTGTTCGCGGCGAACGGCGGAATCGTCCTGGACGGTCGCGCCATGGCCTCGCGATTCACCCACGACGAGCGTGCTGCCGAGGGTCAGCTCTACCTCGACTGGTTCGCTGCGGCCGGATTGACGCCTGCCGTGCAGGCGACCGAGCAGAACGAGGGCGAGGGCGACGTCCTGCGCATCGGTGACATCTTCCTCGCCGGCACCGGGTTCCGCACCTCGTTGGCAGCTCACCGCGAGATTGCGACCTTCTTCTCGACCGAGGTCGTGTCGCTCGAGCTCGTCGATCCCCGGTTCTACCACCTCGACACCGCCTTGACGGTGCTGGACGACGAAAACGTCGCCTACTTCCCGGGCGCCTTCAGCGATGCCAGCCTCGAGATCCTGCGGGCACGCTTCCCCGACGCCGTCATCGCGACCGCCGACGATGCACGCGTGTTCGGGCTCAACGCCATGTCGGACGGCTACAACGTCGTGCTGTCCGCTCGTGCGGTCGACCTGCACCGTGAGCTGCGCGCACGCGGCTACAACCCCGTCGGCGTCGACCTAACCGAGCTGTTGAAAGCCGGCGGATCCGCCAAGTGCTGCACGCTGGAGATCCGCGCATGAGCGCCGTCCCGTTCCTCGACGTCGCGAGCACCGCGCGCTGGGTGCGCACGGTGGGCGCCGAGCGCATCATCGCCGAGATGGCTGCGGCCATCGAGGACGACTTCCGTCGCTGGGAGCTGTTCGACAAGACCCCCCGGGTGGCCTCTCACACGCACGAGGGTGTCATCGAGCTCGATGCCCACCAGCGATGGCACGACCTACGGCTTCAAGTACGTCAACGGCCACCCGCTGAACCCCAGCCGGGGCTTCCAGACCGTCACGGCATTCGGTGTCCTGGCCGAGGTGCACAACGGCTACCCGTGCTTCGTGACCGAGATGACGATCCTGACCGCGCTGCGCACCGCGGCCACGTCGGCGATGGCCGCACGCTGGCTGGCCCGGCCGGACTCGTCGGTCATGGCCATGATCGGCACGGGCTCGCAGGCAGAGTTCCAGGCGCTCGGCTTCCGCGCCCTGCTGGGGATCACCCAGCTGCGGGTCTGGGACACCGATCCGGGGGCGATGCAGAAGTTCGTCCGCAATGCAGAAGCCCTCGGCTTCGACGTGCACGTCGCCGCAAGCGCCGCAGATGCCGTGACGGGTGCCGACATCATCACGACGTGCACGGCCGACAAGACCAATGCGACGGTGCTGACCGACGACATGGTGGTGCCCGGCGTGCACATCAACGCCATCGGCGGCGACTGCCCCGGAAAGACCGAGCTCGACCGCGAGATCCTCGAGCGCGCGACCGTCTTCGTCGAGTACCCCGAGCAGACTCGCATCGAGGGTGAGATCCAGCAGCTTCTCCCCGTCGTTCGAGGTCACCGAGCTGTGGCAGGTCATCACCGGCACACAGCCCGGACGAGTCCTGGACGACGCCGCGCAGATCACGATCTTCGACTCTGTCGGCTTCGCGATCGAGGACTTCTCCGCGCTGCGCTACACCCTGGCAGCCGTCGCCGGGACCGACTACGTGTCCGAGGTCGACCTCATCGCCGAGCCCGTGGATCCCAAGGACCTGTTCGGGCTCGTCGCACCGGCAAACGCGCACATCCGTGTCTAGTCATCCGCAAGGAGCGCAGGCCCCGTCGAGCGTCATCCTGGTCAGGCCGTACAGCTTCACGCCCAATCCGATGACGGCGGCCGACAACCTCTTCCAGGCGATCGACTCCACACGCAGCCCGCACGAGCTCGCGTACGCCGCCTATCGCGAGGTGACCGGGCTGGCCGAGACGTTGCGCGACCGAGGTGTCGGGGTGCACGTGTTCGACGACGTCGGACCTGATCTGCCCGACAGCGTCTTTCCCAACAACTGGCTCTCGACCCACGACGACGGGCACGTGGCGCTGTACCCGATGTACTCGCCCAACCGGCGGGGTGAGCGCCGCAGCGACGTCATCGACCGGTTGCGCGAGAGGTATGCCGTCAGCGAGGTCACCGACTACTCCGAGATGGAGGCCGGCGGGCACTTCCTCGAAGGCACCGGGGCCATGGTGCTCGACCACCAGGAGGCGGTCGCCTACATCGCGCGGTCCCACCGGGCCCACGATCACGCCATCGGCCGCATCTGCGCCGACCTCGGCTACGAACCTGTCGTGTTCGGCACCGCCGACCGCCAGGGCACACCGATCTATCACACCAACGTGATGATGTCGGTGGCCACGCGGTACGCCCTCATCGGGCTGACCACGATCACCGACACGGCCGAACGTCGGACCGTGACGGCGAGGTTGGAGCGTTCCGGACGCGATCTGATCGACCTGTCCCACGACCAGATCGAGAACTTCGCCGGCAACGTCATCGAGCTGCGTGGAGCCGATGGACTCGTCCTGGCCCTGTCGCAGCGTGCCTATGACAGCCTGCGGCCTGGTCAGCGTGCCCAGATCGAGCAGCATGCCGAGCTGCTGCCCGTCCCGGTGCCGACGATCGAGCTCGCCGGCGGTTCGGTGCGGTGCATGATCGCCGGCATCCACCTGCCTGCCCGTCAGCTGCGCGAGGCGTCGGCGGGTGCCCTCAGCCCCACGATCTGACGTACCACTCGCAGACACACCACCTCCAACGACAGAGCTGCCGCCGACCTCAGTGCTGAGGTCGGCGGCAGCTCTGCCGTGCGGGTCAGCCGTCAGTGCCTCCGCACCGGACGGTTCTCGCGACGCGATGCGGACACGAAGGCCGCCCCGGCCAGGAGAGCTGCTGCACCGAGGCCCAGCAGCCACAGAGCGGGACCGCCGGTGTTCGGCAGCAGACCCTCGTCGTCGTTCTTGTTCTTGCCGTCGTCCTCGTTGCCGTTGCCGACATCGGAGTCCTTGGGCTTGTCCGGTGTCCCACAGGCCGTGTCCGTCTGGGTGACACTGTCGACGGTCAGCTCGAGCCTCGTTGAGGTAGCCGGTTCCCCTCCTCGGTCTCGGTGAGCGTGCAGTTGCGCTGCTCAGCCGTGATCGCGGTGTTGACGGTGGCCTCGACGACGACCTGGTACACGTGGCTCTTGCCGCCGGGGAGCTTCTGCTCCTTGACCAGGCTCGTGTTGTCGACGCCGTCGAAGTCGGGATTCACGACGATGTCACCAGGATCGGTGTTCGAGGCCGACACCTCGTCGATCTTGATGCTGCCACCGAACTTCAGCTTGTCAGCCAGGTCATAGACGCCCTCGGCGGTGCCTGCATTGGCCACCACGACCTCGTACGTCACGGTCGCCCGGTTCGCCGAGTCAGGCTTCGACTGGTCGACCAGCCGCTTGTCGACCGTGATGTCGACGTTGCGGTCGATGACCAGACCCTGGTCCCACGACGGATCGGCCGAGTCCGGCGCCAACGCGAATTCAGCGGCCTGACCGGTCGTGACGTCACCGTCGGAGTCGACCGTGTCGTCGTCACCGGCGTTCTGCTGGGTGAACGTCGTGTTGGACGTCAGACCATTCGGGTCGAACGTGACCCGGTAGGTGCCGAGGCCAGACCCTTGAACGAGTAGGCGCCGTTCTCGTTGGTCGAGGTGGTCAGGCTGACGGGATTGCCGTCGAGGTCCTCACCCACCAGGGTGACCGGGAAACCGGCAACACCGGGCTCGTCGTCGTCCTGGATGCCGTCCTTGTCCACGTCCTCCCAGACATAGTTCCCGACCGCCGACTCGATGACCTGCGCCCGACGGATCGCCGGACCGACCGGCTGGGTCACGCCGGCAGCGCGTCCTGCGGTGCGGTTCTCGTAGACGTCGCCGCCGGCGTTGCCGATCGGCGTCATCGTGATGTCGACCGTCAGAACGTCGGTCGGCTCGAAGTCACCGGCCCGCAGGAACCGCAGACCCGTCACCTCGGCGGCCGTGGCAGGGCAGTCGGCTGCCGTGCCGTTGCCGGACTCGACTGTTCCGCCGCGGCTCGCCGAGCACCAGGTCGTGGCACCTGCGGCACCGTTGGAGGCGTCGTCCGGGTCGACCTTGAGGTCAGCCGGTGCCCGCTTGGTGTACTGGATCTCGACGTCGTCGCCGGCAGCGACCGTCGCGGTGTCGAACCGCAGCGTGCCGGTGAAGTCGCTGCCGAACAGCCCATCGGCCGGCAGCACGTCGATGACATCGACGTCGGAGACGTTGTCGGAGGAGTCGACGTTGGCGAAGTCGACCGTCCACTTCAGCGTCCGCGGCGTCGCGACCGCCTCGGGATTGATCTCGATCAACGGCTTGTCGACCTGCTTGGAGATCTTGACTCCGGTCGGCGTCACGATCTGGATCTGAGCGGTGTCGGTACGAGCCGACAGCCGGGACGGATCTCCAGGCGTGCTGACGACGGTCGTGTTGGTGTAGTTGCCGTTGCGGACGGTCTGCAAGATCTCGACGGTGTAGATGATCGGATCGACCGTCTCGTCTGACGGTCTGCTCGCCCAGGTCCCACTTGATGTAGGTCTGACCTGCTGGGCACGCCAGCTCCGAACCTGCCGGAGCGCCGTCCTGCACCAGCACGGGGCTCAGCGCATCACCATTGGCCCGCCGCGAGGAGACGAATGCCTGGTACTTCGGCAGGCAGTCCTCGACGACGACCGGGGCCTTGACCCCGGCGCTCACGTCAGCGGTCAACGACGGGTTGAGCCGGTAGTCGATCTCGGCGCCGGCGGAGTACTGCGGCACCGCGGTGTCGGTGAAGTCGTCCGTCGTGCGGTTCTTGACGTACTTGCGGATGCGCGCGGTGACCGCACCGAGGATCAGTCGGTCACCTCCGCCTCCCGTGTGGGCCGCAGGCGTGTAGGTCGACAGCCCGGGGCTCGCCGTCGTGTCGTCCACGATCTCTTCAAGAGTCTTGACGCCGCGGGACGTCCGCTCGCTGGCCCAGTTGGGCAGCACAGTTCCGGTAGGGCCAGCCGACACGAGCGCCTGCAGCGCGATCGAGGCGTTGACAGCGAAGTCAGTCGCGGTCGCTGACGCTTTCGTGCTGTACGAGATCCGAACCCGGTTGACTCCGCTCCACAGGCCGTTCTGCGAAGTGGCACCCGGCACGCCGGCTGGGGTGGCCGACCAGGTACCGGTCGTGCACGACGAGCTGGCCCCGCTACCGGGAGTCGGCGTGTACCCGTACTCGATCTTCAGGTTGTCAAGATCGTCCAGGCCTGACTGCCAGTCTCCGTCGTAGAGAAACGAGGAGATCCACGCGGGCGAACCGCCCGAGGGACGCTGGACCCGGGTGTACGAGCTGCCGGCGTAGTCGAACGTCGTCGGCATCGCCAGCTTGGTGTCGTCCCAGGTGTCACACATGAGCTTGCTGCGAGACAGCTCGGTGCCGGTGGTGGGCGGGATCTGCTCAGCCGAGATCAGGTTGCTCAGCACGGTCTGGCCGGCCACCACGACGGTGTTTCCATCACGGAAGCTGCCGGATCCTGGCGGACCTTCGTACTCCCAGGCAGCGAACTTGCCCGTACCAGTCGGAGTGTTGCCGGGCTTGCCGGTGATACCCGAGAAGCCCTTGCCGAAGCTGCCGGTGATCTCGAGCTTCGTGGTGGCTTCGCGGACGTTGTTCTCGGGGCGCTCGCCCTGGTTGGGCTCGCCGCTGATGTCATCGGCCTCGACATCGGTGAACTCGTTCTTGAAGCCCAACGTCCAGGTGCCGCTGACCTCCTCGCCGAGGTCGCGGACCGCGTCGATCGGGATCTCGATGCGCACCGCGGTCGAGATGACGTAGCCGCTGTCGGCCGGAAGCGCTCCGCCCCCGGATGCCTTGGTCGGAACGGTGTACGCCGTGGTGTCGGCGTCGGTGATCGTCAGGTCGACGACCGTGCCGGGGCCCGAGGAGTCACACGTGATCGTGCCGTTGTTGCGGACCGAGTTCACGTCGGTCGCGGTGCTGTTGGGGACGATCTTGCTGTTGGGCAGCGAGGCCCACAGGTTGAGCGGGCCAGCGTTGCAGCGGGTCAGGCGGGCACCGTACTTGTCGAGCGCGCCCGCGCCTGCGGCGGTCCACGCTGCGGAGCCGGTCGTGCCCGCACCGTAGAACGAGTCAGGACGCAGATCGTCCTTCAACGTGATGGGCGAGGCCAGCGGGGTGATGCCCTTGCCGCCGGCGGGCGTGTTGAGAGTCAGCGGGTAGTCGATGAGGCGGCAGGAGCGGCTCGTGTCGAACGAGCACAGCCCCCAGTAGCCGTAGAGCGGGCCAGTCGTGTCGGTGGTCGACAGCGCGCGCTTCGACACGTCGAAGTTCGCCGCAGCAGACACGGTCTGCGAGACGGCGGGTGAGGTGGCAGGGGTCGTGACCTGCTCGCTCGTGGCGGTCGCGACGACGGGAGCCAGCGAGGTGCCGTGAGGGACCTCGGAGCGGACCTTGGCGACGAACTTGTAGTCGAGGCTCGTGCCGATCGCCTGGTCGTCGACCACACAGGTGACTTCCTGGACCGGGAGGGACTGCCACGACGTCGTCGTCACCGGCACCACCGGAGCCGGGACGATCTCGGGCGAGACGTCCGAACCGGTGAGGCAGAACGGCGGCAGTGAGACGAGCTCCTGGCCCTTCGGCAGGGTGAAGCTGATCGTGGGCTTGGTCTGGTCACCGCCCTCGTAGCGGATGCCGACCGTGTAGGTCACGGTGTCGTTGGTGCGGACGATGTCGTTGTCGGCGCCTGAGTCGTTGCCCGCGCTGTCGTCGCCGGGAGTGAACGGTTCGGTGCCGGTCTTCTGCTTCAGGGTCAGGGTCAACGTCTCGTTGCCAGTCGGCACGGCGTCGAGCGCGGTCTTGATCAGCCCCTTCTTGGCCGGCTCAGGGTCTGCCTCGGGAGCCTTCTCGGGCTCGGCGTCGGACTTGTCCTGCGTCTCGTCCTTGGCCTCGTCCTTGACTGGCGGAGTCGACTCCGGCGCGGACGTGGTCGGCTCGGCGTCCGGCTCAGCCGGGGCGGCCGAGGTGGCAGCCGCCTGCGGCGCGACTTCCTCGCCGCTCGCGGGCAGCGTCATGACTGTCAACGTCAGGGCCAGCGGAACGGCCAGCCACGCAGATCGCGCCTGCCAGCCCCGTCGTCGCCTGTCGGCCCGGTACCTGTGTGCTCCCATTGCTCCTCCATCGCGCTCGGTCGCATGTCGGGCTGTCGGACGACATGCCAGTGCGACCACCTATCTGAAACGCGCCAACTCGCCAAGCGTGACGCCAACCATGCAGGTAAAACTCAGATACAGCCCGAAAGAACTAGGTCACTAGTCCTGACGGACCTCACTTCGGTTGTCAGGAACGACCGCGCCGCCGGACGAGCTCGGCCACGACCGCGTCCTCGTCGCTGATGACGCCGGTGACGCCGAGGTCCAGCACGTCGTCGAGGGCGGCCAGGTCGTTGACCGGCCACGTCATCACCACCTCGACGAACCGACTGAGCTCGGCGACGACCCGCCGATCCAGGAGCGAGCGGTGCACCGAGACCCCGTAGACCGGTTCCGTCTCCGCCAGCCGCCGGCGCAGCCGCGCGAGCTCGATCCGGTTGCGAGCCGACAGCACCCGCCCGACCGACGGCAGGCCGGCGAAGACGTCCACCAGCGGCCAGTGGCGGCTGCAGACCATGAGCGGATGGCGGTAGCCGCTGCGGCTCACGAGGTCCATGACAGCGAGCGCCGTGGAGACCCGGCGCCCTTTCAGGTCGAGCATCATATCGCGCCGAGCCGGTTGGCGGCGAGCAGCTCGCCGAGCTCCAGGCGCGGGGCGGATGCGGGCACGAGCTTCCCACTTGTCCCACAGGAAGGGCAGAGGGCCCGCCATCTTCAGATGCCTGACCTCGAGGCGGCCGCGGTGCTCGTGGACGTCGCACTCGACGACGTCGGCGCCCAGCGCGTGAGCGACGGCCAGTCCGTCCACGAAGTTGGCGGCACGATGGGCGATCGCGAGGGCCGGCATTCAGTCCCCCCGCCACTGGTGCGGCGCTGTCGGCTCGCACCTTGTCCGCTCGTCTGCGTCGTTGCGCGTGGCGGCGGTGTTCCAGGCGCAGCGCGATGACATGGGCGACGAGGACGAGACAGATCCCGGCGACGACGTCGAGCACATAGTGATTGGCGGTCACGGTGACGGCCAGTGCCATCAGGATCGGCATGGCGCAGCCGACAGCTTTCAGCGCGACCGTCGACGCTGCCGACACGATCGCGATCCCGACCAGCAGGTCCCACCCGACGTGCAGGCTCGGCATCGCGGCGTACTGGTTGACGAACGTCGGCGGCTGCAGCACCCGGTACGAGTGCGAACGTTCGCTGATCGTGTCGACCATGCCGAGCTGGGCCAGCCGGGGCGGAGCCACCGGGAACGTCGCGAAGATGACCATCCCGACCGCGCCCGAGATCATCATGGCGTCACGCAGACGGCGGAAGATGTCGGTGTGCCAGGTCGCCAGCCAGAGCATCGTGACGATGATGACCGGCCAGTGCCCCCAGATGTAGATCCAGTTGGCAAAGTCGACCACGGCATCCGACTGCCCCCAGTGGTCCTGCATCCTGCCTTCGACCGCGATGTGCAGCCGATCCTCCAGGTCGAGCACCTGATGCGCGTTCGCGATGGCGTCGGCTGTCGATCCCACGGTCAGGCCGCGCACCCCGAAGTACAGGAACACCAGCAAGGCGACCAGGACGACCTGCCCCAGGACCCAGATCAGAGGTGTCCGGGGAGCATCCACGACGGTCGTGTTGGCCATGCCCATCCGGTGTCGACAGCAGAGCCAGACGTCCGACTCGGATGCCGGACGTTCAGTCCTCAGCTCCTCTCCATGATCCGCTCCTTTGGCCGAGGCACCAGCCCCGGCGGCGGGATCATGCGGGAACGGCAGCGATCTTGCGGTGTGCCCGGCGGGTGCCGATCAGGCTGATCCCACCCAGGGTCAGGGCCGGTAGCCAGGCCAAGCAGGCCTTCAACGTGACTGCACCCGCTGCGGCCATCCACGGCACGCCGAGCGCGACCAAGGCGACGACCAGTGCGGCGTCCTTGGGGCTCGCACCATTCGGTCCCGGCACCGCTCCGGCGAGCTGGCTCGCGCCGAAGGCGCCCAGCAACGCGAGAGGCGAGACCGGATATCCCGTGGCCGAGACCGTTCCGAGCAGCAGCGCCGCGATCGAGAAGCTGGTAGAACGCCGACAGCAGCAGCGCATGGCCGAGCTGTCTGGGCGGCGGCAGCGCACGGCTCGGCATCAGGTCGGGCCGCACCCGGCGCAGCACGAGAGTCGCCACCAAGGCCAGCACGGCGACCCCGATCGCGACCGAGATCATCTTCACCGGCAGGGCAGTACCCGCGAAGGCGACGAAAGCGGTGAGACCGATTGCGCCGACCAACCGGTCGAGGCCCACGCTCGCCAAGGTGTCGGCGGCGCTGAGCCCGCTGCGGTTGAGCCGGCGCATCCGCCACAGGTCGGTGCCGACATGGCCCGGGGTGAACAGTCCCAGCAGCTCGGCCTCGGCGTTCGCGCGGATGAACCACCAGCCGCTGAGATCGGACGTCGTCAGGACCCGCCACCGCAGCGGACACAGCACGTACTTGCCGACCACCCACGGCAGCAGGCCGAGCAGCACCGGCCACCACGTCACCTCGGGGAGGCGGGGAAGGGTCAGTGCCGGGATCGCTATGGCCAGGGCCAATGTCAGGACCAGGACCACACGTGAGTGCAGGACGGAGTGCATGAGGGACCGTATGTGCATCGCAACCTTTCGAGGAATCACCTGTCGAAGTCACGCGTTCCCTACCGCCAGGGTACGTGCTGTTTATAAGGAAATTCCCGGCGTTGCAGTGCGAAAGCCTGTCCGGCCCTGCCGCAGGCTGTCTCGAACGCTCCCCCTGCACAGCGAGGGAACGAAGGCGGGCGCCCGTCGTCCCAGAAAAAATATTGACGGGTGTGAGACACATCTCTATCTTCTATCTTATCGAATATATCCTCGCGTGGCAGTCACCTCAGTCTCCTCGCGGGACGCGGGCCTGCCGCGCCCCCACCCAAGGAGGCAATGATGAAGAGACACACCAAGACTGTTCTAGCCGGGATCCTCGCCGCGGGCACTGCGCTCGGCGGACTCGTCGGCCTGGCGCCCAGCGCCCAGGCTGTCGACGTGGCATGCAACAACTACTCGTCCTCGAGCAGCGCGTGCGTCAACACGCAGATCGTGATCGACGGGACAAGCCACAGCGCTGACTGGTACCTGCCCAACGGCACCGCCTCGGCGCTCATGGTCCTCAACCACGGGTTCAGCCGCGGCTGCGGCAACTTGCGCGGCACCAGCAAGGCCATCGCCGAGAAGGGCGTCATGGTGCTGTGCGTCAACGGTGACATGACAGCCGGCAACCCCGACTCGCCGACGACCTCGGAGACCTGCTCACGACCCGCGCTCTCACACCTCCGGCCGGCAAGACCCTGCCGCTGCGCTACATCGTCGGCGGCCACTCCGCCGGCGGACACTTCGCCAGCGAGCTCGGCGCGCGCATCGATGCCAACGGCTACAGCAACTTCGCGGGCGCGATCCTGTTCGACCCCGTCGCCAGCAGCGACTTCACCGCGAACCTCCAGGCCATCTCGGACGGCGCCACCCGTCCGGTTCTCGCGGTCACCGCGCGTCCCAGCGTCACGAACCTCTTCAACAACTCTGCTGGTGCCCTGGTCGGCCTCGACAGCGACTACGTCGGCATCCAGCTCGTCTGGACCAAGTACACGGCCGGCATTCCGTCCGGTGGCAGCTGTCACATCGACGTCGAGGGCGAGAACACCGACTTCATCGGCGTCGTCGGAGCCGGTTGCAGCGCCAATGCCACGCAGACCGCGCGTCTCCGTGACTTCGGCGCGGCCTGGGGCGCAGGACCTCGCGACCGGAAGCCACACCTCGGCGTACTACTGCACCGACGCCAACGTCATCTCGACCTGTGGCACCAAGGTCAAGGCGCTCGTCGACCTGACCCTGCCGCTCGCCGCCCCCATCCGCTGATCTCGGGAAAGAGCATTTACATGAACAAGCTGAAATCCATGCCCGTGCGCGCCATCAGTGCGCTCGCACTCGCCTCGGCGATCGCCCTCGCGGCGCCGAGCACTGCCACCGCTGACCCGACGTCGCCGATCACGCCCGTTGCGGTGTCGTCGTACGACAGCAAGATCAAGAACGACGGCACCAACGTCTACTACCCGACGAACGCCACCGGTGAGCTGCCGGTCGCGCTGCTGCTCCAGGGCGGCAAGGTCCACCGTCAGAACTACAGCGACTACGCCGCCGAGGTCGCGTCGTACGGCTTCATCGTCGTGACACCCAACCACAAGAGGCTCAACTTCTTCGACCTCAACTACTACACGTCGGCCAGCCAGATCGGCGAGACGCTGACGTGGATGGGTGACGAGAACGCCAACACCTCCTCACCGCTGCACGGGCTCATCGACACCGACACGATGGTCCTGCTGGGCCACTCCTTCGGCGGCGCCACCGGACTCAGCATCGCCGAGGACAAGTGCTCGATCCCGTTCTGCACGACCCTGACGTTCGACCTGCCGTCAGCCGTCAAGGCCGGATCGTTCTACGGCACCAACAACGCGATCCTCGGCATCTACCCCACCGTCGACAACCAGATCCCGGTCCAGCCGTCCAGGGTCAGTCCGACGGCATGGCTGAACCGGCCCAGGCCGAGAGCACCTACAACAAGATCGCGAACGGCCACAAGCAGATCGTCCGCGTCACGGGTGCCAACCACTACGGCATCACCAACGGCCAGAACCCCGCCCGGGGCCCAGGCCGAGACGAACACGCAGTCGAGCACGCAGTCTGCCAGCATCGAGACCACTGCACGCTGGGCCGCCCTGTGGCTCCGCGCGCAGCTCGGCGACACCGCAGCGGCGAACTACGTCTACACGACGGGCGACGCGGCTGACACCGCTGTGACGGTGACGAGCGCGCCGTAGCACTCGCTCGACCTCGCGCCAGCGGGCTGCCACCTCACTCCTTGGTGGCAGCCCGTTGGTGTGTTCGCGGCTCGACGGGCTCGGCCTCACCGGTCGGGTGCCCGATCGCGATGACCGGGCGCGGTGTCCGGCCCTTCGCGACTGCCTGGCCACACAGTTCGCGTCCCGCACCGAGAAAGAGTGGACCGAGGTCTTCGAGTCGACCGATGCGGGCGGGCCGCCTGTCGTGACGATTGACGAGGCCGCCAGCCACCCGCACCTCGTGGCACGGGCGGTGGTTGTCCAGGCTGGGCGGATCAGGGCTAACGTTCCCTGCACCTCGGACTCTGAGCATCCGAACAGTGAGCCGTCAGTCGAGTTCTGCGGCCTGTTCTAGCTGGTGCAGAGCGCTGTCGGCACCCTCGATGTTCATCGTCGCGGTCTCGCCTCGACACTCCAGCAACATCAACCGAAGGCGTTGCCTGTCCTTCTTGGTCAACTCTGTTTCCCGAAAGTCACGGCCAGAGATGAGCGACGCAAGGGTGATGAAGTCAGAGCTGTGGCGCCTGCTTGCGCGATCGAACGGGATCTCGGTGCGCGCCGCCGCTTTCCCGACCAAGGCCGCAATCAGGTTGGGACGCAGCACCACGCCGATGCGCCCTCCGACGGAGACCTCGACGGCCTCTGTCCGATTTAGCGCCTGAGTCGTACCCGGCGCCGAAATTGTTCCGCGCGCCTCCGGCACCAGGGCGCTGACGAGCACGCTCACCCACGCCTTCAGGAATGAGGACGTCGATCTGCGCGAGGTCGCGCTTCCAACGATGCTGCACACCTTCGCCGGATATGGCTGGCCTAAATCCCATCGCTATGAGTTCTCCGGTGAACTTCTCGAGCATGGACGGCGAGGTCCGGATGTCGACCACGGCGTCGATGTCGTTGGTCGATCTGGTTCGGCAGCACCCCGCGCTCGGCGCAATGCAGGTGGACCAGCTGACCACCAATGAGCGCCCAGCCCGAGCCTAGACGTTCATACAGGTCCATGAGCGCATGCCAGGACTGCACTTGCGGTGCCGGCATCACCGGCAGTTCGACAGGATCAATCATTGGTAGCGTCCTTCACGCCGGACCGTGAATGAAGTTGAGCGATTGCCTTCATCGCTTCATCCTTCTCTCGCACGCCGACGTGCTCGGACAAGTCTGCGGCCCGAATCAACAGCGACTCGGCCACACCATCCAGCACCGCATCATCCACGTCGATGTCGACGACGTGCAAGATGACATTCGCCCGATGCCGATCGGCTGGCGCCAGCAAGTAGTCCCTCACAAGACCATCAAAGTCGCTGCCTCTGACATAGCCCTCGACCAACTGACCGGCGGAGATGTTCGAGCCAGGAAGCGAGACTCCCGAGAGCCGCAGCCGCTCGTCTTCACGCATATCGGGCAGGTCTCGAACCGACGCGACGAACAGTGCACGGCGCGCCCGGTTGCCCATCGCGACTGCCAAGGTGGCCGACGCCGAGTCGAGTTCGTTAGTAGATCCCAGAGCCATCAGAGCCCGCAACCGGGTGCGTGCGCGCGACCGCTCCGATGGGCTCAATTGAGCAAGCGCCGCCTGATCGTCGGATGCCACAGCAGCCAGGGCCCACGCGGACCGCGCCGACAACGGCCGTCCAGCCGCCCTCCGATACCTGACCAGCTCAAGATCAGCTTCGTCGATCGCCCACTGACTTCCGATGCGTTCTGCTGGAAGCGAGCCCACTCGAATGCGCTGGTGAATCCGCTGAGGGTGGACGCCGAGCAGCGCCGCTGCCTCCGTCACGCTCAGCCGACCCACACTGACCACCTCACCTCTACCTGTCACGCCGTTGCCTTAATTCTATAAGCCTTTATAGAATTAAGGCAACGGAGTCGACCCGCTACCGGATCAGTCGGCGAGCACCGGAGCGGCGACCCCGGTCGGCGGGGCAACCTTGTTGACGCGGATGAGCGCCAACGACGCGATCAGGGCCAGCACCGTCACCACGATCGCCGCCTGGAACGCCTGCTGCTGACCGGCCACGAAGATGTCGGCCTGCCCGGCTGCGGTGCCTGCACGGCTACCGAGCTCGGTAGCGCGATCAGCTGCCGCATGTGCGAACACCGTGCCGAACGCCGCGAGACCGATCGCGCCGCCGACCTGCTGGCCGGTGCTGAGCAGCGCCGAGGCGAGCCCCGTCTCATGAGGAGCGACACCGTTGACGGCGGTCATGGTCAGCGGCACGAAGCTGCAGCCCATGCCCACACCGAGCAGCAGGATCGATCCCAGGAACGGCCAGTAGCTGCTGTTCGCGTCGAGCTGGGTGAACGCGACCATCGCGGCGATCGCGAGGATCGGACCCGCGGTCAGGAACGGACGGATGCCGATCTTCGGGATCAGCGGTCGGACCACGACGATCGACATGAACATGATCAGCGCAGGCATGGGCAGGAAGCCGAGGCCCGTGCGGATGGGGCTCCATCCGTGCACGTTCTGCAGGTACTGCGCCATGAAGTAGAAGGTCGTGAAGAGCGCCGCCGCGAGGAACAGCATGATCAGGTAGGTGCCGGTGCGGTTGCGGTTGGCGAAGATCCGGAACGGCATCAGCGGGCTCTCCGAGAAGTGCTCGATGATGACGAAGGCGATCAGCAGCACCGCAGCGGCAACGAGGGAGATGACGGTAGTCGTGGATCCCCAGCCGTCACTGGCGGCCTCGGTCAGTCCGTACACCAATGCCGACATGCCAGCCGTGACAGTGACCGCGCCGGGCAGGTCGAGCTTGGTGCCGGAGCCCTGCGACTCGTGGAGCACACGCGGCGCCAGGAACAGCACGATCGCACCGATCGGGACGTTGATGAACAGCGCCCAGCGCCAGCTGGCGTAGTCGGTCAGCACGCCGCCGACGAGCAGGCCGAGCGCGCCGCCCGATGCCGCCATCGCGGCGAAGACACCGAAGGCACGAGCACGTGCCGCAGGCTCGGTGAACGTCGTGGCCAGCAGCGCGAGCGCCGTGGGGGCCGCGATCGCGCCGCCAAGCTCCCTGTGCGGCGCGAGCGATGATCAGCATCGCCTCGCCGTTGGCCAGTCCTCCCACGAGGGAGGCCACCGCGAAGATCGCGATGCCGATCATGAACATGCGACGGCGACCGAAGAAGTCGCCGGTGCGTCCACCGAAGAGCAGGAGCCCACCGAAGGTGAGCGAGTAGGCCGTGACGACCCAGGTGAGGTTCTCGAGCGAGAAGTTGAGGTCTTCGCGGATGCTTGGCAGCGCGACGTTCACCACTGTCGCGTCGAGCACGACCATGAGCTGCGCAACGCAGATCACGGCAAGGGCGAGTCCCGCCGTTGCGGGTTGTCTGAGGGGATGTCAAGGGGTGTCTTTCGTCGTGTCCAAGAGGGATCGTGCGGGGTGGCCGAGCACCGGGAGCAGCACGCCGCCCACGATCTGCTGGGCATAGGCGAGGCCGGCGGGTTGGCCGGTCATGAGTGCGCGCTGCAGCATCAGCGACGGCACGAGGCTTGCGGCCATGGGAACGTCGACGGCCGGACCGACCTCACCACGGTCTCGCGCGCGTTCGAGCATCTCGGTGATGCGCGCGATGCGCGGTTCGGTGAAGCGGGTCCGGAACGCCTGGAGCAGCGAGGTTCACGCGGGAGGGCCGAGCAGATGCTCACCATGACTTGCTGCAGCTGTTGCGTGCGCGGGCTGCACGCCGCAGCGACCATCAGGTCGATGTCGCCCTCGAGGGTGCCAGTGTCGATGGTGCCCATGCCCGGCTTGAGGGATGACATGGCGTCGATGACCAGCTCGGCCTTGCTGCTCCACCGACGGTAGACGGTTGCTTTGCCTACGCCTGCTGCGGTGGCAACGCCTTCCATCGACAAACGGTCGTAGCCCTCGCGCACGAGGACGTCGATCGCAGCGTCGATGATCACCTCGTCGCGACTCGGGTCGCGGGGTCGGCCACGCTGGGGCTCATCGGTGATGTCGGTTTCCACGTCGGGAAGCGTAACACGATACGGAACGGGTTCGTATCGTATTCTTCTAAGCTCATCACTCTGCCGTGACGGCTGACAAATACCAGCGGATCCACCTCGCTGGCGGTGGAATTTGAACTCAGGGCCTCGCCTACAGAAACATGGCCTTCAAAGGAAGCGTGCATTGACCACCGTCACCCCTTCGGCTGCTCCGCCGCGCGCATCGTCCTGACCTCGCGCCGCAGGATCTTCCCGGTCGGCCCCTTGGGCAAGCTCGCTCACCACGTCGACGAGTCGCGGGTACTTGTAGGCCGCGACCCGTTCCTTGACGAACGTCCGGATCTCGTCGGGGGTCGTCGAGAAGCCAGCCTTGAGCGCCACGGTTGCCGACACCTCTTCACCGAGCTCGGCATGGGGCACGCCCACGACGGCAGCTTCGGCGACCGCCGCGTGCTCGTAGAGCACCTCTTCGATCTCGCGGGGGTAGACGTTGTATCCGCCGCGCAAGATCAGGTCCTTCTTGCGGTCTACGATCGAGTAGTAACCATCAGCATCTTTGATGCCGACGTCACCGCTGCGGAACCAACCATCAGGGATGGCCTCGGCTGTGGCGTCGGGCCGGTTCCAGTAGCCCTTCATGATGTTGACTCCGCTGATGGCGATCTCGCCCCGTTCTCCAACGGGAACCTCTTTGCCATGGGCGTCGATCACGCGCATCGAGCAACCGTCGATCTCAAAGCCGACTGTCCCGGCCTTGCGTTCACGTCCTGGCTGGTTGAAGCAGGCCACCGGCGACGTCTCCGACAGGCCGTAGCCCTCGAAGATCTCGCAGGAGAACGTCTTCTCGAACTCGTGCAAGATCTCCACGGGCATCGCCGACCCACCGGTGATGCAGGTACGCAGCGAGGAGAGATCGGCCGAACCGGCATCCGGGTGATGCAGCATCGCGGAGTACATCGTCGGCACGCCCTCGAACACGGTGACGCTGTCTCGTTCGACGACCTCCAGAGCCTTTCCGCCGTCGAATCGAGGAATCATCGTCAGGCAGGCTCCCACCGTGACTGCAGCGTTGAGCCCGCAGGACAGCCCGAAGCAGTGGAACAGCGGCAGGCACCCCATGATGACGTCGGTCTCGTCGATCTGGATCAACGTCTCGGCGACCGTCCGCGCATTGCTGTCGAGGTTGCGATGGGTGAGCTCAGCGCCCTTGGGCCGCCCTGTCGTGCCCGAGGTGTACAAGATCACCGCGGTGTCGTCATCGGCAAGGGCAACGACCGGCACCTCCACTAGCGCGACGACGGGCGCCTCGATCAACGGTTCCAGCACAACCAGTGCGACGTCATGGCGTGACGCTCCCGCTTCGAGGTCGTCGCTGCCGGGATTAGTCACCGCAACGCTCGCTCCGCTGTCGACGAAGTAGTGGTCGATCTCGCGGCCCTTCAGCTGGGGGTTCATCGGGACGACAATCGCGCCGAGCATGAGTGCTCCGTAGAACGCGGCCGGGAACGCGGGGACGTTGGGCATCGACACCGCCACCCGGTCGCCACGGGAAACCCCGAGCTCACGGAGGGTGCCGGCCACGGCGTTCGCACAGGCGAGCAGGTCGGTGTAGGTCAGCACGTGGTCATCCATGCGGACCGCCACGTTGTCGCCGTGACGAGCGGCTGTGGCGATGAGATTGGAGGCGAGATTGGTCATAAAAGTCAGTCCTGTTCCGAGGGGCGGTCCACGGGACCACCGGGGCAAGAGGGATCGGGGGGATGCGAGGGGTCAGCTGCGGGGGCCGGCAGATGCGGCCACCCTGGCGTGACGTCGTGCGGCGGCAAGAAGACCGGCGATTCCCGGGTCGGTCGCCACCGACTCGCGATAGATCAGGCTCGTCGGGATGTACGACAGCGGCGAGACAGGCCGCCACGTGAACCCGGCAGGCCGCGACCGCAACGCTCCCTGAGCGGCCGGCGAGAACCCGCGGCCGCTCGCGACCAGCTCGAGCGAGGCCGCGTCGTCGAGGAAGAAGCCTCGCGCGAAAATGCCGAACTCGTGCACCTTGCCCGCCACGAAATGGCCCTCGAACATGCTGCGCACGTTGTCGTACATGACCGGGGAGTGGGGCCGCGGCCAGATCGTCAGAGTCTTGTCGGCCAGCATGTCGATCTCGATGACGTCCTGGTCAGCCAGTGGGTCGTCGGACGAGACGACGACACCGATCTGCAAGGTGCCGAGGTCGAGGATCTCGAGGTCTTCAGGCCTCCGCAGGGTATGGACGATGCCGGCCTGATAGGTGCCGTCTCGCACACCTTGGATCGCCTGCTCGGTCCAGCACTCCACCAGGGACACGCTGAAGTCGGGTGCCGCCGACAGAAACCTGTCGCGCACACCGACAGCCATGTCGACGAATGCCGGGGTGTAGGCGAGCCTGATGTGACCAGTCTCCCCGCCTCCCTCACGCTGGAGGTCACCCAACGCAGCTTCGATACCGTCCAGCATCCCCTCGCACCGACGTAGCAGCAGATCGCCGGCCGGGTGAGCGCCACTCGCCGGGTCGAACGGTCGAACAGCTGGCACCCAACGCTCACCTCGAGCTGCCGGATCTGCTGGCTGAGGGTCTGCTGCGCAACGTGAAGACGCACCGACGCTCGCGTGAAGTGCAGCTCGCGCGCCGTGACCACGAAGGCGTACAGATGGCGAACCTGGATCGTGGAGGCGGCCACCCGGGGAAGCCCGACATCAATCGGATCATCACCCTCGGGCGCAGTCACCACGGACCTCCTCACCGGCACGTGGATCATGCCGTGGGCACCGCGGCCGTCCTGAGGACGGCGGACGCCTTCCCACATAGTAGGCCTCACTGCGGATCACTCATAGCGAAATGACCTCGCGTTCGCGGACGTCGGATGAGCTCAGTCCGCTGCGGGCGTTGACCCATCCACGAGCCTTCGCACCACGCATCACCGACGGCGCCCCGACGATGGCGATCGCGAACAACAGACCGCCGGTCACGAGGTCCGAGGCGTACGCAGGCGCGGCGATGGCGGTCAGCGTCTCGCGCAGCAGCGCCAGAGAAAGCACGCCCACGAGTGTGCCGAGAGCAGTTCCCTGCCCGCCCGACAGCGCGACACCTCCGATCAGCACGGCGGTGACGGCGAAGACAAGACTGGAGAAACCGCCGTACGCCGGGCTGGCACTCGCGAGGCTGTAGCCCAGCAGGGCTCCCGGCACCACAGCGAGGACAGCCGCAATGACAAACGTGCCGGTGACCAGTCGAGTGACCCGGACCCCCGCGACCCGCGCAGCGCGGCGATCTCCACCGACGGCACGCAGATCGCGTCCCCATCGGGTGAACCGGAGTGCCGACCCGATGAGCACGAACGCAGCCAATGCGACGAGCGAACGCCACGACAGAACCGAGGCAATCGGATCGTCCAGGCGGAGACCGACGGCGAAGTTCTCGTACGGGATGCTCTCGTTGTTCGAGATCACCACGACCGCTCCACTCACGGCGATGAAAGACCCCAACGTCACCGAGACCGAGTTGAGCCGCCCCCGCGTCACGAGCAACCCGTTCACGAGTCCCACGGCAGCAGCCAGGACCACCGCGATCAGCACCCCGACGAGGGCCGATTCGCCACCGTACTTGACGGCGGCCATCGCACCGAGCCCGTAGACGGCCGCCAGCGAGATGTCGAACTCGCCGGCAATCATCAGCAGCGACAGGCCCAGTGCGAGCGTGCCGTACGTCGCGACCGTCTGCCCGATGTTGTAGACGTTCACCGAGCTGATCGGGTGGCCGGTGGCGGCAGGAATGATCAAGAAGCAGGCCAGGAACAAGGCGAGCAGGGCATAGGGCATCACGGTGGATGCCGTCGAGCCGCGCCGAACGACGAAGGTGGTCATCGTGCCTCCTCGGCCCGGCCGGTGGCCAGGACGAACGTCAGGACGAGCAGGCCGCTCGTCAGGAAGCTGGACCCCGGCGGAGTACCCGCGCAGGAGCAAGAGATCTGAGACGGTCGCGATCACGAGGACCCCGACCATCGTCCGGGCGATCGACCCGCGTCCTCCGACGATGGCCGTGCCGCCGACGACCGCGGCAGCGACCGCGTCGAACGTCAAGGTCGACTGGTCACCGATCGAGGCGGTGCCCAGAGCCGCAGCCTGCAGCAGTCCCGCGAACGCGACACACGCCCCGGCGATCGCGAAACCGATCACGATCGTCGCGGTCACCGGCAGCGAAGCCGCGTAGGCCGCGCGCCGGCTCTGACCCGTGAGGAAGAGGACCTGTCCCCACCGGGTACGGGTCATGAGCAGGTGCACGAGCACCGCGACGACTGCCAGCAAGTACCCGCCGAACGGGATGCCGAAGATCGTGTCGGCCAAGAAGTCGCCCGACGTCCCCCCGGCCGGCGCCTGGATGCTGCTGCCGTCGGTGAGCATCGTCGCCGCCGCGATCTGCAGCGAGCCGGCGCCGATCGTCACGATGATCGGATTGGCCTCCCACGCACCGATGACGAAACCTTGGAGCGCCTGCACGAGAGCCGCGGCGACGACCGCGATCACGAGCGCGACGACCACGCCCCGGTCGAGGGCTGCCAAGAAGATCATCCCGGTACCGGCGGCCGTCACGCTGAGCGACATCGAAAACAGGTTCCCGCCGATCATGATGATCGTGGCGCCAATGGCCGCGAAGCCGGTGATGACCATCGAGGCGATGATGGCGCGTCCGTTGTCGACGCTGGCGAAACCTTCGGTCGTCGCCATGCCGTAGACGAGCAGCACGCCGAGCACGGCCACCGCAGCCGCCATCCGAGGGTTGCGGGGACGCCACCGCTGCGGCTGCTTGTCCGACGGTGTCGCCGGCGGGGCAGCGGGCGTGGGCCGTTCGATCAGCTGAGACATGGAGGTCCTCCACGGAATCGGCCTTCGACATCTCGCGAAGGATCTCGTCGGGTGTGACGTCTGCCGTGACGTGCCTGGCCACGGTGTGACCGGACGCCATCGTGACGATGACGTCAGAGAGGTCGAAGACCTCGTCGAGCTCGGTCGACGCGAAGATCACGACGCAACCCGCAGCCGCCGCCCCCTTGAGCAGGAGGTGGATCTCAGACCGGCCGGCCACATCGACGCCACGCGTCGGCTCGTCCAACACGATGAGCCGAGGCTGCGCGAGGTCGAGCGATCGTCCGATGAGGACCTTCTGCTGGTTGCCTCCGCTGAGATCGCCGACAGCGGCCGCGATCTTGCTCGGATGGACGCCGACGACGCCGGCCAGCTCGTCAGCGAGCTTGCGCTGACGACGCCGGTTGACGATGCCAAGTCGGGACACCAGGGCGAGGCTCGACGCGGTCAGGTTGCGGCGAACCGTCTCACCCAAGAACAGGCCCTCGCCGCGGCGGTCTCCGGAGACGAAACGCACCCCGGCGTCGCGGGCTCGAGACGGGTTGCCCAAGGTGGACCGGTCGTCGACCTCGGCTCGGCCGCGGGCCTCCGGCACCAGACCTGCTAGCGCGCGGATGACGTCGTCGGCGCCCGACCCGACCTGCCCGGCGAGCCCCACGATCGTCCCAGACGTCACGTCGAGGTCGAAGGCTTCGAGCTGCCCGGGAATCTCGAGACCGGTCAGCTGCACCCGGAGGGGCGCGACCCCGGCGGGCAGCACCCGCTCACCGCTCGGTGCCGTCTGCACGACACCCGACTCACCCAGGATCAGCGACACCAGACGCGACCTGTCGAGCTGGCTCACGTCGTGCATGCCGCGGATCAATCCATCACCGAACACGATCACCCGGTCGCACAGGTCGAGCACCTCGCCGAGTCGGTGCGAGACGTACAGAACGCTCCTGCCTTGCGCTCGGACCTTGCGCACCGCGGCGAAGACGTGCTCGATCTCGGCGTTCGAGAGCGTTGCCGTCGGCTCGTCGAGGATCAGCAGCTGTGCGTCGCGGGCAATGACCCGACCGATCTCGACGAGCTGCCGCTCACCGATCCGCAGCTGGTGGAGCGGGGTGCTGGGGCTGAGATGGCCGAGACCGAGGTCATCCAGGATCTCGGTGACCCGTTGGGCTCGTGCACGCGCTCCGCCCAGCATCGCGACATCGCGATGCCCGAGGTACATGTTCTCCTCGATCGTGAGCTGGCCAACGAGCGACAGCTCCTGATCGACGATCGAAATGCCGGCGCGTTGGCCGTCGAGCGTCCCTGACAGCTGGACCAGCCGACCGTTGATCCGGGAGCTTCTCCCGCTCGTGGGCTGCTCGACACCGGTCAGGATCTTGACGAACGTGCTCTTGCCGGCCCCGTTCTGACCGCAGATGCCGACGACCTCGCCAGCCCCGATGCTGGCCGTGACGCCCTTCAGCGCCTGGACCGGACCGTAGGTCTTGACGACCTCGGTGGCCTGCACGAGCCGGCACCCCCGGTGCGGGGTGCTCGTGAGCACCCCGCACCGACAGCGGCTTGTTCTCGACGCTGATCATCAGTAGTCGCAGGCCTTGCCGACGGTGTCGAGGTTCTCTGCGGTAACCGTCGACTCCTTGGTGATCTGTGTCTTCTCCTGGTCCTCGCCCTTCAGCAGCTTGATGATCGCGTCTGCTGCGGCATTGGCCTCGTCGGCCGGACCCTCGGTGCCGGTGCCGTACTGCTCACCGGCCTTGATCTGCGCGAGACCGGCGGGCGAGCAGTTCGAGGATGAGATGACGATGCCCTTGTTGTCGACGCCGGCTTCTGGCCGGCCTGCTTGACCGCCTGGATCGAACCGGACGCCATGTAGTCGGCCTGCGCCCAGATGCCTTGGATGCCGCCCGACGAGGCGTTCTTCGCCAGCAGCTGCTGGGTGATCTTCTGGGTCTTCGCGGGGTCCCAGGCGCCATCTTCGGTCGCGACGATCTTGTACTCCGGCGACTTGGCCATCTCCTTCTCGAACGCCGCGCGAGTCAAGGTGACGATGCCCTGCGCCGCCGGTCCGGTGATGGCGATGATGTTGCCGCTCTCGTGACCGGCCTTCTTGAGGCCATCGACGAGGGTCTCGGCCGCAATGCGTCCCAGGTCATCGGTGCCGGCCAGCACCTCGACGGTGATTCCGGCTTCGGCTGCCTCAGGCAGACTTGCTGATGACGCTCACCACGGGGATCTTGGCGGCCTTGGCGCGCAAGATGCCGGGCACCGAGCCGTTGGGGTCCGACGGACCGACGACGAGCACGTCGGGCTTTTGCGCGATGAGCTCGATTGACGTGCTGCGAGTCGTCAGCCTGGTTGAACTCCGACGTGAGCGTGGTGACGTCGACGCCCTCGGCCTCGAGCCGTTCGGTCAGTGTCTTGATGTAGGCCGCGCACCAGGCGTTGCTCTCGGTGCAGAACTGGAATCCAACCTTCTTGCCCTGGAGCGAGCCGGACGCCGAGGCCTCGTCGGCGCCGGCATCAGAGGTGCTGCCACCACAGCCAGCGGCCGTGAGCGCCATCGCAGCCGTGACCGCGACGCTTCCGATCTTGAGACCAAGCTTCATGATGTCTTCCTTCTCAGTTGAGGTGCAGCCGAGATGCGAGCTGCGCCGGGAGGTGATGCCGTGCGTCCGCACCGACTCCCCGAGAGCCCGGTGACGAACGGCCGCGTGACCCGCGTCACAGAGACAGTAAGACCGTCGAGCCGCATTACTCCAACAGGTTTTGCGGAGGCATTGACCGTCGATCGTTGTAGATCCAGAGGTCACCTTTTGCTTGCAATCACAGGTCATTCCGGCGGCACTCCCGCGCGACGCACGACGAAGCGCGCGAAGAGCAGCGCTCGTCGCGCGCCCGTCCCCAGTACCTACTTGGCGGTGTAACCCCCGTCCACCAACAGCGCCGAGCCCGTCATGAAGCTCGACTGATCGCTGGCCAGAAACAGACCCACGGACACGACCTCTTCTGACGTGCCGAACCTGCCCGTCAGGTGACCGCTCGCCAGGTCGTCCCACACCGCAGCCGCCATGTCGTCAGGCATCGTGGCCACGAACTGCCGGGGCATCGGCGTGTCGATCGCGCCGGGGCAGATCGCGTTGACCCTGATATCAGGTGCCAGATCGATCGCGCATGTCTTGGTGAACAGCACCACGGCAGCCTTCGCAGCGCAGTAGGCAGCCATGCCAGCCTGTCCCGTGAGACCTCCGGCCGATGCGACGTTGACGATGGATCCGCCCGGCCCCATCAACGGCGCCAAGGCCTTCGTCATCAAGAAGGTGCCCTTCGCGATGACGTCGTGCACCCGGTCCCACTCTTCCTCGGTGATGTCGAGGACATGCTTGCCCAGCACGATGCCAGCATTGTTGTAGAGGACGTCGAGGCGACCGTGCCGTTCCCGCACGAGATCGGCAATACGCTGCCCCGTCTCCGCCTTCGACACGTCGCCCGCGACGAACGTCGCGTCATGCCCCGCGACGCGCAGCTCTGCCTCCCACTCCTTGCCTGACTCCTCGTGCAGGTCGGTGCCGATCAGCACGGCTCCGTTCTCACAGAACGTCCGGGACGCGACCCGTCCCATGCCGCCGGTGGCACCCGAGACGACAGTGATCTTGTCCTGCAGCAGCCCCGCGGTCATTGGGCGGTCCATCCGCCGTCGACGGTCAACGCCGCACCCGTGGTGTACGAGGCCCGGTCCGACAGCAGCCAGGCGACAGCCTCCCCGATCTCGTGCGGATCGCCGAGTCGTCCCATCGGGGTCAAGCTCGCGAGCATGTCGTAGATCGCCCCCGGGTTGTCGCCACCGCTTCCTCGGCCTGCCCCTGCACCATGGCCGTCCGGATAGCACCCGGGCAGACCGCGTTGACCCGAACACCACGTGCGGCGTTCTCGATCGCCGCAGCTTTCGTCAGTCCGATGACCGCATGCTTGGAAGCCACGTAGCCTGGCGCGTTGGGAAAGGCCACGAGCCCGAAGGTCGAGGCCGTGTTGACGATCGCGCCTTTGCCGAGCGGCAGCATGTGGGCGGCTGCAGCCTGCATGCTGGCGAGCACGCCACGGATGTTGACCCGGTAGACAGCGTCGAAACCGTCGAGCGGATACGAGGCCAGATCGGTGAGTGGTCCCCCGATGCCGGCGTTGTTGTGTGCACAGTCGAGCGTCCCGTAGGTCTGCACGGCCGCAGCGACCAGCGCACGAACCTGCGCCTCGTCGGTGACGTCGGTCCGGACGAACGTCGCCTCACCGCCGGCACCCTTGATGAGGTCGACAGTGTCCTGACCGCCCTGCTCGTCGACGTCCGAGACGACGACAGCCGCCCCCTCGCGAGCCATGACGCGCGACGTCTCGCGACCGATGCCCGAACCTGCTCCGGTGACGAGTGCCACCTTGTTCTCCAACAGCATGTGTTCTCCTCGAAAATGGGTGTGCGGGACCAGCCGTCCGAGAAGGTGAGTCGCCTCAGACGGCTGATGGTGCGCGTGGACCTACTGGGTGGACCTACTGGGCGGTCCAGCCTCCGTCGACCGGGATCGCGGCGCCGTTGATGAAGCTGGCGCTGTCACCCGCGAGGAAGGCAGCGACTGCCACGACCTCCTCGACCTGACCGACCCGGCCGACCAGGTGCAAGGCCTCCAGGCCCTTCCAGGCCGCGTCGTGGACAGCCGGATCCATCGCGGCCACGACGCCGCGCGGCATGTTGGTGTCGATGGCGCCGGGGCAGATCGCGTTGACCCGAACACCCGGGGCGAGGTCGACCGCAGCGGCCTTGGTGAAGTTGATGATGCCGCCCTTCGCCGCACAGTAGGCGGCCGAGTTGGCGCCACCGACGAGCCCCAATGACGAGCCCATGTTGGTCACGACACCATTGCCCTTCATCAGCGGCACCAGCCGCGGGTCATCAGGAACGTCCCTCGCAAGGAGACGTTGATCATCAGGTCCCACTCCTCGTCCGTGGTGTCCAGGACGCCCTTGCCGATCAGCACCCCCGCGTTGTTGTGCAGCACGTCGAGCCGTCCGTGGCGCTCGGTGACGACCTCGGCGATCGCGCGCGCGGTCGACGACTGGGTCACGTCGCCGGCGACGAACGTGACGTCATATCCCTCGTCCCGCAGCGTCTTCTCCAGCTCCAGTCCACCGACCTCGTCGATGTCGCTGGCAACCAACGACGCCCCCAGCTGGCAGTAGCGGCGAGTGACTGCCGTTCCGATTCCGCCGGTCGCGCCCGTGAGCACGATGACCTTGTTGTCGAGCGTCATGCGATTTCCTCCACCTTGTCCTGTGAATGTGCGTCTTGTGTCCGTGCATCGTGCGAATAGGCGAAACGTGCCATCTCCCGCAGCCCCTCGAGGGCGACCGGGAAGTACGGCTCATCACCCAGGTACTCGTAGACCGAGGCGAAGTTGACGACGAGCCGCTCCGACTCGCCCCAGTTGATCCACCGCTCCTCGGCCTGGGCCTTGCGTGCCGCCTGCCACGGGGTCAGACCGGCGTCGCGAGACTCCCGTCCGATCTCGATGAGGTACTCGAAGTACGCCCGCAGCTCACGGACGCTGTCGAGCGTCGCCATCGGACCGTGTCCGGGCACGATCACCTCGGGGTTCCAGCCGATGATCCGGTCGCAGGCATCGATCCAGTTGGTGATCGGACCTGCCCAGATCACGGGATGCGAACCGTTGAACAAGATGTCGCCGGTAAAGACCGTGCGATCCGACTCGACGTACGCGATGACGTCGCCGGGGGTGTGGGCCGGGCCGACCTCGATCAGCTGCACCTGCTTCGAACCGACCGTGACCGTGGTCTCCCCGGAGAACGTCTCCGTCGGCAGCACGTACTCGATGCCGCCGAAGTGGAACGGCGGACCGAAGTTCTCGACCAAGAACCGTCCGAGGTCGCCTAGATTGGCGGCACCAGCGAGCATCGCCTCGAAGTCAGCCGGCTTGACGCCGTCGACCATGGCTTCGGCCGCAGCCTTCGACGCGATGATCCGCGATCCGGTCAGCAGCTGGTTGCCATGCGTGTGATCACCGTCGTTGTGGGTGTTGACCAGCGCCTCGATGTGGCGGGCCGCCGGGGTCGTGGCGCGAAACGCTTGCAGCATCGCGTCGGTCAGTCGCACGTCGAACAAGGTGTCGACGAGCAGCGAGACGCCATCGGAGGTCACCAGCCCGGCGTTGCTCCAGCCCCACGACCCTCCTTCCTGGAGGTAGGCGTAGTTGCCATGGGCAAGATCGACGATCTTGCCGTCGTTGCTGAGCGCGCTCATCGGACCACCTTGTTTCGTAGGACACCAATTCGATCTGCTTCGAGCTCGACCACGTCGCCGTCTTCGAGGTAGCGGCCGTGCTCGTACCCACACCCCGTACCGACGGTTCCGGAGCCGAACACCTCTCCCGCCTCCAACGTCTCGGCCTGGGAGACGAACGAGATGACCTGCGCCCAGGTGAAGTACATGCCGGGCTCGGAGCCGCCGCCCCACCGCTCGCCGTTGACCCGAGCCGTCAGGTTGAGGGTCTGCGGGTCGCCGATCTCGTCGGCCGTGACGATCCACGGCCCGAGCACGTTGCCGGTGTCGAAGTCCTTGCCCTTGCCTGGACCCATGCCCACCGGCATCATCCGGTTCTGCATGGCGCGCGCCGAGACGTCGTTGAAGATCGTGTACCCGAAGACGTGGTCGAGGGCGTCGGCCTCCGCGATGTCGCGACCGGGACGCCCGATGACGCAGCCGATCTCGAGCTCGAAGTCGAGACGTTCACCGAAGGACGGCCGACGGATCTCGGCATCGTGCCCTACGACCGTCGACGTGTTGCCTCGGTAGTAGGTGGGCAGGTCGTACCAGGCCTTCGGTACTTCACGCTGGACGCCGGTGAGCTTGGCCTCCTCCGCCAGGCAGTTCAGCACGTGCTCCTCGAAGAGCAGGAAGTCGCGCAGACCACGCGGTCGCGGTAGCGGGGACAGGAGTCGGACCGACTCGAGCGAGAGCTCTTCGGCGGTCGATGTCGCGCTGACTGCCGCTTCGAGCAGCCGCGTCCCGACTGACCGGCGTCGATCACCGCGAGCATGTCGACGAGCTCGGCCGCCGGAGCGCCATGCTGTCGGACGTGGACGGCCTGGACGTCGATGACGACACCGCGATCGCTGTCGACGGCACCGACCCTGGGTTCACCCTCGGACAGGCTGAAGGTCGCCAGCTTCACGACGACACCTTGGTGCGGATCTCGAAGTCGGCCGTGACACGACGGCTCATGATGTCGCGGAAGACCTTTGCGGACCACGGGTAGAGCGACGGGACACCGGCAGCATCTTGGTACCAGCTGACGCACGAGCCGCCCCACGTCGTCTCCTTGACCTTCTCGCGCAGCTCAGCGGTGAACCGGTCGACTGCGGCGGTGGTGGGCGCTGCCGTCTCGTACTCGCCTCGTGCCCACGCTTCCATCCAGCGCACCGCATACCTGCTCTGGTGCTCACCGGACAGGACGAAGGAGAAATGCCCGAACGGGCTGTGCGGACCGCCGAGCATGAAGAAGTTCGGGAACCCGTCGATGGCGACAGACTGGTAGGTGCGGAAGCCGTCCTTCCAGGCTTCCTGGGGTGTCCGCTGATCCTCACCGACCAGGCCGATGCGCGTGACGAACGCCTTCGCGTCATAACCGGTCGCAACAACCAAGAGGTCGAGCTCGTGCAGGGTGCCGTCCGCAGTCCGCACTCCTTCGGGCACGACCTCGACGATCGCATCGCGCACCAGCGTCGACGTCGGCCTCTGGATGGCCGGGTAGTACTCCGACGAGACGATCATCCGGCGGCATCCAGCGTCGTAGTCGGGGGTCAGCTGGGCACGCAGCTCTCGGGTCGGCCACGGCTGCGGCGAGGTAGTCGCGCGGCGCCTGCTTGAAGGCCTCCTGGGCCTCTCCAGGCTCGGTGAAGAGCTCGCCGAACTCGTCCTGCGCCTTCTCCCAGAAGTCGAAGGTGCGCTTCGACTGCCCGGGGACGAATCGCTCGACCAGCTTTTCGCGCAGGCTGTACGGGGTCTTGTCCATCGGGATCATCCACTGCGGTGTCCTCACGAAGTGCACCAGCGACGCAGCGTCTTCGGCGACAGCTCCCCACGACCTGGGTGCCGGATGAACCGGTGCCGATGACACCCACACGCTTGCCGGCCCATTGAGTCGACGAGTCCCACTGCGCGGTGTGCACCAGCGTGCCCGCGAACGAGTCCAGCCCATCGATGTCCGGGAACGTCGGGTGGTGCAGGAAGCCCACGGCGCTGACGACGAAGTCGAACTCACCGAGGTCACGATCACCGGCAGCGAGCTGCCAGTGGCGACCGTCCCACTTTACCGACGTCACCGTGGTGCCGAACTTGATCCACTTCTTGATGTCGGCCTTCTTGGCGACCTTCTCGATGTAGCGCTGGATCTCCGGACCCGGCGAGAACGACTTCGACCAGTAGGGGTTGGGCGCGAAGCTGTAGCTGTAGTAGCGCGAAGGGATGTCGCAGGAGAGCCCCGGATAGGTGTTGTCGCGCCACGTGCCGCCGACGGTCGATGCCTTCTCGAAGATCGTGAAATCGGTGAGTCCGGCGCCCTTCAGGCGGATTCCCAGACCCATGCCCGAGAAGCCAGCACCGATGACGGCGATCCGCGGCTGGCGCAGCATGTCGGACGCGCCCTTTGCTCGGTGTGTCCTGCTGGGGGATGAAACAGACATCGGGGTTCTCCTCGGATCAGGCCCGTCACGGGCGGTGATGTCGGTCACAGTGAATCTAGGCTCAGCGATGCCCTCAACTCCAACAGGACTTTGGGGCGCTCTCACCGTGATCTGTTGTGAATAGAGCTGCGACCCGTCGGATCAGCCCCCAGCCCAGCGCCGTGACAAGGTTGGAATGACAGCCATTTCTGACCTGCAGACGCACCTTTCACCGCCGATTCGGGTCGCGTGAAGGCGAGCCGATGGGCCGTCGACGAGGCTTTCGGCCAGCCGAGCCGTGGGCTAGTTTCCAATCACCTGCTCGCCGACCGCGGCGCGCTACGAACGCTCCCAGGAGGAACGATGACTCTCCATCCGCGAGAGGCGCTCGCACCCCATCTTCGCGACGGCATGACGATCGCTGCGGGCGGATTCGGCGTCTCCGGGATCCCGTCCGACCTGATCGAGGCCGTCCGCGACTCCGGTGTCACCGGGTTGACGATCGTCTCCAACAACATGGGCATCGACGGTGTCGGACTTGGGCTCCTCCTGGAGAACAACCAGGTCGCGAAGGTCGTCGCGTCATACGTCGGCGAGAACAAGCTGTTCGCCCGCCAGTACCTGGCCGGGGAGCTCGACGTCGAGTTCAACCCCCAAGGCACCCTCGCCGAGCGCATCGCGCGCCGGCGGCGCAGGCATCCCGGCGTTCTACACCCGCACCGGCGTTGGCACGGCTGTAGCCGAGGGCAAGCCGACCGCCGAGTTCGACGGCATCACCTACGTGCAGGAACGCGGTATCGTCGCCGACCTGGCGCTTGTCCACGCCCACACCGGCGACCCGTTCGGCAACCTGCGCTACCGTCTCGCGGCCCGCAACTTCAACCCGGCCGCCGCGACCTGCGGCAAGGTCACGATCGCCGAGGTCGAGCACCTCGTCGACGCCGTCGACCCCGAGCTCGTCCACACGCCCGGCGTCTACGTCACCCACGTCGTGCACCCGGCCGCGCGGCCCAAGCCCATCGAGCAGCGCACCACCCGACCTCGTCCCACACTGACCGAAGGAGCCCCCGCATGAGCTGGACCCGCGACGAGATGGCTGCGATCGCGGCGCTCGAGCTGGCCGACGGCGACTACGTCAATCTCGGCATCGGCATCCCGACCCTGGTGGCCAACCACATCCCCGAGGGCGTGCACGTGACCCTGCAGTCCGAGAACGGCATCCTCGGCATGGGGCCGTTTCCGTTCGAGGGTGAAGAGGACGCCGACCTCATCAACGCCGGCAAGCAGACCGTCACCGTCAACGCCGGTGCCGCGTTCTTCGACTCGACCGAGTCGTTCGCGATGATCCGCGGCGGCAAGGTCGACATCGCGATCCTCGGCGCCTTGCAGGTCGCTGCGAACGGAGACCTGGCCAACTGGGCCGTACCCGGGGCGCTGGTCAAGGGCATGGGCGGCGCGATGGACCTCGTCGCCGGCACCAAGCGCATCGTGGTCATCACCGATCACGTCGCCAAGGACGGCAGCCCCAAGATCGTCGCCGAGACAACGCTGCCCCTCACTGGCCTCGGGGTCGTGAACCGCATCATCACCGACCGCGCCGTCATCGACGTGACTGAGGACGGCTTGGCCGTCGTCGACCTAGCCCCAGGAGAGACGCTTCAGACGCTCCAGGCCGACACCGGGGCGCTGCTCCACGATCGGACTTCATCGATCGCTTGATCAACACCCAGCTGCCAACCAAGAAACCCCCGATCTTCACTGTAAATCCAGCGAAGATCGGGGGTTTTCTACGGCGGTGACGGTGGGATTTGAACCCACGGTAGGCGTGAACCTACACAACATTTCGAGTGTTGCACCTTCGGCCGCTCGGACACGTCACCGACGAGAACGTTACAGGACTGCGTTTCTCGACTCGAACTCGGTGGTCAGCTCTGCGGCCGCACGGCTTCGACCGCGCCACGTCATGTAGATCGCCTCGCCGATCTCCCACGCGAGCACCGCGATCGCACCCCAGGCCACGACCGTCTCGAAGTTGCCGACGTCGACGGCATCGCGGAACTGCGGGCTCAGCAGCTCGCCTCGATCGGCAAGCCAGGCAACCGGCAGCGCGAAGGCTGCACCGGCGACGATGACCAGCGAAGCGATAGGCCAGGTCCAGTGACCGACCCGGTACTTCCACACCTCCGCGACAAGACTCAGCACCAAGGCAGCGAGCAGGAACGGTAGCCAGCCCGACCACAGGTCTGGGTCGAGAACCGGTACGTCGCCACCGTCCGGGCCGTCCACCCACGACCGGAAGTGCTGGCCGACGAGCGCCACCATCATGAGGATGATGAACGCAGAGCTGCCGACCGAGTCACCGAGCGACACCGACCGGGCGCCGGGCAGCTCGGGAAGCTCGTCGACCGTCCACTCCTGGAGGCCGTCCTCGACGTCGACGCGTTCGAGGATCGCGAACACCAATGTCGTCCAGAACGCGATCTGGAAACCCGTGGTGAAGGCCGCCGAGATCGCACCGCCGATGATGTCGCCCAGCGCTGCGTCCTCGAGCGTCTTGATGACGGCCACGATGACAGCGACGGTCGCCGGCACCCAGGCCAGCAGGTTGAGGTTCAGCTTCTTCCAGACCAAGAAGTAGCGCGGCCCGATGAGGTACAGCGACGAGCCGGTGTACTCGCTGGCGAGGCGTCCGGGTTCGCCGAGCTCGGTGAGCACCGCTCGCTCGGCGGCCTCGGCCGTTTCGCCGGCGTCGCGGCGGGCATCGATCATGTCTTCGATCGATCCGCGCAGCTCGGCGCCGATGTCTCCGCGCCGAGCCTCGGGCACCGAGCGGAGGGTCGCATACACATAGCGTTCGGTCAGGGTGGTCATGACGGCTCTCCTTCAGTCAGGCTGGCGATGGACGAGCGGACGGCCTCCAGGTCGTCGAGCAGCAGCTGCAGGACTTCTTCGCCTGCGGCGCTGGTGCGGTAGACCTTGCGGGGACGCGCCTCTTCGGTGCTCCACTCGCTCGTCAGCAGCCCTTGGTCCTCGAGGCGCCGCAGCAAGGGGTACAACGTGTTGGCGTCGACCGTGAAGCCGTGGTCGGCGAGCGTCTGCAACAGCCCGTACCCGTACCCGGGGCGGCGAAGGGCCGTCAGGCTCGCGACGACGACGGTGCCACGCCTCAGCTCCTGGAGGTGCGTCTTCAGGAGATCCACTCTGTCCATGCGCGACACAATACTGTGTGACACACACTATAAGCAAGTCGCACTATGTCGTGACTCCCGGGCACGATGGGCACATGACCGTGCCCGACCTCGATGCCCTCGCTGATCGCGCGCGCAACCTCGACACCGAAGGACGGACGATCGTCGGCATCGGCGGCGCTCCCGGCACCGGCAAGTCGACCCTCGCGAAGCGACTGACCAACCGGCTGAACGCCTCCGGCACTCCCGCCATCCAGGTCCCGATGGACGGATTCCATCTGGCCGACGTCGCCCTGCGCGAACGTCGGCTGCTCGACCGCAAAGGCGCGCCCGAGACATTCGACGCCCACGGCTACCTCGCACTGCTGCGCCGGATCCGTACCGAGACCCAGAACGACGTCATGGCCCCGACGTTCGAGCGGGAGATCGAGCAGCCGATCGCCGGAGCGATCACCATCCCTCCGGCGGTGCACGTCGTGATCACCGAGGGCAACTACCTGCTCGACCTCGACGATCCGTGGCCCGAGGTGACTGCCGAGCTCGACGAAGTCTGGTTCATCGACCTCGACGACAACCGTCGACGCTCCCGCCTCGTCGACCGCCACGTCAAGCACGGCAAGTCCCGCGACGAAGCGCAGGCGTGGGTCGACGACGTCGACGAGCCCAACGCGATCAGGGTCGCCACACGGCGCGAGGCGGCACATCTCGTCATCAAAGAATGACTGCGATTCCGCCACCTCATCCCTCCACGAAACATCGTGGATACACGCGAAATCCTCAGGTCACAAGCGTGACCTAATTTCTGTCTCAAGCAACATCCACGTTGGTGAGACAGGGAGCACGCGTGCACATCAGTACCTCAGGAAGCTCAGCACCAAATCGTTCAGTCCGACGGGTGGTCGCATCACTCGCAACGGCAGCCCTCATCGGCAGCACCGTCGTCGCGGCCGCGAGCCCGCCCGCCACGGCAGCGTCGACGACGGTCAGGCCCGACGTCGTCGAGCTGACCATCGCGCAGACGACCAAGCTGCTGTCGAGCGGCAAGACCACCTCGGCCGCGCTGGTCAAGGAGTACCTGGCCCGCATCGCTGCCTACGACGGCGACACGACCACAACGCCGGGGCCTGCATGCCGTGATCGCCTCGAACTCCGCGGCAGCAGCTGATGCCGCCGCACTCGACAAGGAACGCGCCGCTGGCAAGGTCCGCGGACCACTGCACGGCGTCCCGATCGTCGTGAAGGACAACATCGACCTCAAGGGAATGCCGACGACCAACGGCGCCGTCGCATTTGCGACCTACAAGCCCAAGAACGACTCCACCGTCGTCAAGAAGCTGCGGGCAGCCGGCGCCATCATCATCGCCAAGACCAACCTGTCGGAGTTCGCCTGGAGCGGCAGCGACGCCAAGAGCGGGCTCGGCGGCGAGGTGCGTAATCCCTACGACCGGGCCAAGACTTCGAGCGGATCCAGCGGCGGCACGGCATCGGCCGTCGCGGCCAGCTTTGCGACGGCGGGCCTCGGCACCGACACGTACGGGTCGATCCGCAACCCCAGCGGCAACCAGGGTCTCGTCGGCGTGCGTCCGACGCACGGCCTGGTCAGCCTGACCGGCGTGACGGCGCAGATCTCACCGCTCGACACGGTCGGACCCATGACCAAGTCAGTCGAGGACGCCGCGATCATCCTCGACGCGATCGCCGGCTACGACCCCAGTGACCCGTACACCAAGAAGACGATCGGAAAGGTGCCCGAGTCGTACGTCGACGAGCTGAGCAGCACGTCGCTGCAGGGCAAGAAGATCCTCACCTTCACGAATGCCCGCTTCCACGGAGGCACCAGCACTAACCGCCCCGAGGAGCGTGCCGAGGTGGCCGGCATCCAGGCCGCAGCCCTTGCCGAGATGGAGGCACAGGGCGCAACGGTCGAGGAGGTCGAGCTGACTCCCGAGCAGATCACGTCCATCAGCGGACGCGGCTGGGTCGGTTTCGGCCACTACCTCGACGAGTTCTTCGCCGGCAACGACGCCGTGTGGCCCAAGGGCCTGGCGGCGAAGGCCGAGCCGATCGACGAGCTCGACGACCGCCGACTATGTCGCCGACGGCCGGTACACCGATCAGATCGCACCGGATGCGAGCTGGTTGCTGTCGACCGTCGACGTCACCCAGCAGACCCTCGACACCCAACAGGCCCGCGAGACCTCGGCCCGTGCCGCCTGGAAGGCCCTGCTGGAAGCCCACGACGCCGACGCAGTCGCCCTGCCCAACGACACTCTCGCCGCGAGCGACGTGACGGCCGACCCCGCCGGCTACTCCGAGTCGTCGACCAACGCGGGCTATGCGTCAGGGCTCGGCGTTCCGGCCATCGCGCTGCCCGTCGGTCAGACCTCGGCCCGGACTTCCGGTCAGCGTCCAGCTCGATTGGCGCTCTGTGGTCTGAGGCTGACTTGCTGTCGTACGCGTACGACTACGAGCAGGCCACCCACCTGCGCAAGGCACCGAAGACGACGCCCGAGCTCAGCCACCCTAAGGCGATGTCGGCGACGACGAAGGTCAAGGGGACTCTGAAGGCCGGACGCACTCTGGTCGCCACGACGACGACCCGGTCAGGCAGCAGCAAGGTCTCTGGCACGAAGGTCTCGTACCGATGGACAGCCGCCGGCAAGTACGTCGGCAAGGCCCGTTCGCTGCGGCTGAGCAAGAAGATGGTCGGCAAGAAGATCCGGGTGCAGGTCACGGTCAGCAAGTCCGGCTACATCGCGACGAGCAAGACCTACGTGGTCGGCAAGGTGCGCAAGAAGTAGTGCTCTGCCGGGCCCAGAACGACGTGAGTGTGCCGTCGTTCTGGGCCCGAGCAGCATCACTGTGGACAACTTCGATCGGCGAAATCGGAGTGTCTGACCCTTCGTGCAGAGTGGTTTGTGAGCCGGAATCGCAGTGATTCTGGTACGTGAACCACTTTCGGAGGTGCACCTCGTGTCGGCTGTTCTTGTCTCGTTTCCTGATCCGTTGTCGGGTGGGGTCATGGCGATCGAGAACGCCCTCGACACGATGCCGGTTGGTGGGTGGGCTGGTCTTGAAGCCGGTCTGGTGCGTGAGCTCGCAACCCGGATGATGCGGGCTGAGGCCAGGTTGAAGGCCCACCAGCTCGCCGCGGCCCGGGTGCTGGAGGCTTCGGGTCTGGCGAAAGAGGCTGGTGCGACGTCAACGGCTGCTCTGTTAGCGACGGCGTTTGGTGGTGACCGGCGTGAAGCCGAGTCGATGGTGCACCGCGGCAAAGCCCTGGAGACCACACCCACCACCGAAGAGGCGTTGGCTGACGGTCAGATCGGTGCCAAGCAGGCCGGGATCATCGCCGACGCGGTCAACGACCTGCCCGATGATGTGACACCAGCGCAGAAGCAGGCCTGCGAAAAGGCGCTGCTCGACGACGCCCCCAAGTACAACCTGAAAGATCTACGTTCACGGTCCAGGCGGATCACTGACCAGTTCAAACCCGAACCTGACGCCGACCAAGACGAGAACACGAACCTCGAAGACGAGGAGAAGAAGGCGTGGCGGCGGTCGGAGTTCTGGATGAACGCCAACGGCGACGGCACCACCTCGGGTGGGTTCAGACTCCCTGATGCCCAAGCCGAGATGCTGGACGCGGCGATCAAGGCGATCTGCGCCCCCAAACGAGACCACCTCCGCGACCACCCCGGCGCCAAGACCAACACCCAGACTGCCGAAGGTGCCGGTAAAGACACTGACACGTCGGGGCATGAGTTCTATGACCGTGAGCTCGACTGGCGAACCCGGATGGGCGTCGGCTTCGCCGAGCTCTGCTCCCGCCTTCCCGGGCACCTGCTGCCAGGTCGCAGCGGACTCGGAGCGACCCTGATGGTCCGCCTCGACTACGACACCCTGCTGCATGGTGTGAAGGCGGCGACGTTGTCGACCGGCACCCGCATCTCAGCCTCCCAAGCTCGCCTGATGGCCTGCAATCTGGGTCTGATTCCACAGGTCTTCGGCGGCAAATCGTTGCCACTGGACCACGGGCACGAACAGAGACTGTTCACCAAAGCCCAAAAGCAGGCACTCGCAGCCCGTGATCACGGCTGCACCTTCCCCGGATGCGACCGGCCACCCGAGCAATCAGAAGCGCACCACTACCGAACGCCCTGGTCGAAGGGATCGACCACGAAGCTCGATGATGGGGTGCTGATCTGCCCCCACCACCACCGCCTCGTTCACTCGGAAGACTGGTCAATCAGACTCAACCGGGCCACCGACCGCATCGAGTACCGCGCACCAGGCTCACTCATCTGGCAGACCAACCACCGCTGGCGACCCTGAACCCCGCACGAGAGCAGAGCTCTGTCAGTTGCGACAGGCTCAGCCGCCGGGGTTGGACGCTGCCAGGAACGACTCGCTGAACAGGTCGAAGTCGTCGTCCTTCGCGCGTCCCGTGCCGGCGCCCTTGAGCAGGCTGACCGCTCGCCGGACGCACGGTCAATACGCGCGTTCAGCGCATTGGCCCCTTCGGTTCCCCAGTCGTGCGAGGACGCGAAGACACCCGTCGGCACCACGAGCGCCTGCAGGTACGCGAACAGCGGTCGCAGGGAATGGTCGATCGCCAACGAGTGGCGAGCCGTGCCGCCCGTCGCCGCGAGCAGCACCGGTTTGCCGATCAGCGCATCGGCGTCGAGCACGTCGATGAACGACTTGAACAGACCCGGGAACGACGCCTTGAAGATCGGCGTGACCACGACCAGCCCATCGGCCGCGACAACCTTGTCGATGACGTCCTGCAGGCGCGGCGCCGCGAAGCCGGTGAGCATGGCATCAGTGATGTCATGGGCCAGCTCGCGCAACGACACGACCTCGACCGAGACATCGCCCGACTGCTCCTGCAGCGAAGCGACGAACCGGTCCGTCAGCATCCGGGGTGCTCGACGGATCGCTGAGACCCGACGAGATGGCGATGATGCGCGTCATGCGGTCACCTCCTCTACGGCAGGCTCGGCGAGCTTGGCGGCCACGCGGGCAGCGTGGGTCGGTGCATCCGGGACGTTCTCGGGTCGCCTGGCTGCGAACTCAGCGCGCAGCGTCGGCAACACCTCACCCAGCTCGTCAAGCTGTTCCAGCACGAGCTTGAGCGGCAGGCCCGCATGATCGACGAGGAACAGCTGACGCTGGTAGTCGCCGAAGTAGTCCGCGAACGCGAGCGTCTTCTCGACGAAGTGCTGCGGGCTGCCGACCGTCAAAGGGGTCTGCGACGAGAAGTCCTCCAACGACGGGCCGTGACCGTACACGGGGGGCGTTGTCGAAGTAGGGCCGGAACTCGTTGACGGCGTCCTGGCTGTTCTTGCGGATGTAGAACTGTCCGCCGAGACCGACGATCGCCTGCTCCGGATCGCCGTGGCCGTAGTGGGCGTAACGCTGCCGGTAGAAGTCGATCAGCCGGATGTAGTGCTCCTTGGGCCAGAAGATGTTGTTCGCGAAGTAGCCGTCGCCGTAGTACGCCGCCAGCTCGGCGACCTCAGGCGTGCGGATCGAGCCGTGCCAGACGAACGGGGCAACACCGTCGAGCGGACGCGGTGTCGCGGTGAATCCCTGCAACGGCGAACGGAACTTGCCCTCCCAGTTGACGACGTCTTCATCCCAGAGCTTGCGCAGCAGGTGATAGTGCTCGACGGTCAGCTCGACTGCCTTGGAGCCGTCGTAGCCGAACCACGGGTAGACCGGCGCGGTGTTGCCGCGGCCGAGCATGAGGTCCATGCGGCCGTCCGACAGGTGCTGGAGCGTCGCATAGTCTTCGGCGATCTTGACCGGGTCGTTGGTCGTGATCAGCGTCGTCGACGTCGACAGGATGAGCTTCTCGGTCTGCGCAGCGATGTACGCCAACGTCGTGGTCGGCGAGGACGGGACGAACGGCGGGTTGTGGTGCTCGCCGGTCGCGAACACGTCGAGCCCGATCTCTTCTGCCTTCTTGGCGATCGTGATCGTGTTCTTGATGCGCTCGTGCTCGGTCGGCGTCGTGCCGTCCGTGGGGTCGGTCGTGACGTCGCCCACCGTGAACAGTCCGAACTGCATGCCAGTCATCTCGTCTCCTTCAAGCAAGTACCGATTGTAGGCCTTGTTGAAGTTTAAACTAGATGGCGCGGGGATCTATTCCCGCACCACTCGCAGCGTGTCCTTCCCCGACCGGCTGGCCGTCGCCCCACGCACCGTGACGCTGACCTTGCCGACCTTCGTCGTGCGCGGGATCTTCACCAGCTTGCTCATCTTGCCGCCGAGCGAGGCCTTGCCTGAGGCCACTTTTCGACCGTTGATCCGCACCACGTACGCCTCACCTGGCAGCAGCTTCGACGCCACGACCCGAATCTTCGCGCCGCGCTTCTTGCGCTTGTCGGTCACCTTGACCTTGAACGACGCCTTCGGTGTGGTGACGACCCACGGCAGCCGGGTCGTCGTGCTCACCCCGTCGGGAGCGGTGACGCGCACGTCGAGGGTGTGACGCCCCGGCACACGAGGCAAAGACAATGCCCCGTTGTCGAAGCAGGACGCGTACGCCCCACGGTCGCGCGAGCACTTCACGGTGTAGCCCTTGGCCTTGAACGGCGGCAGCACGATGTTGAGGTCGCGCAACGCCATCGTAAACCGGGCAAGGAGGCCCGAATCCGACACTCGCCTGACCGTCGGATCGACGAACTTGGTCGACAGGTTGACCCCATAGGCACCGTCCTCCGAGACCGGCTGGCTCGACGACTGCAGATACGTCGACGCCACCAGGGTGTCGCTGATGCGCTCCGCCGGCCACGGGAACGGCTTGTCGGCTGCGCAGATCTTGTCGAACACGACGGTGGGACCAGCCGTGAGCTTGCACTTCACGGTGCCCGAGAACGTCCCGAACGTGCTCTGCCCCTCGGCGAGCACCTGCGCGACCTGCACGGTGTAGTCGGGGTACTTGTTGCGGTACTGCCGGTCGAGGAACTCCGTCGGGGTGCCGCGCAGGACGCTGCGGTAGCCCGGCTCGGCGGCCGCCTTGATCTCGACCGAGGCGAGTGCCGGTGGCGGTCGGAGCGCCTTGCCCTGCGGCTCCTGCTCGAACGGGAAGTAGAACACGTAGGGACCGATCGCATCGGCCTGAGGCGTCCCGGTGATCTGCAGGAACCAGCGGCTGCCGCGCTTCTCGATGTCGGGCCGGACGCCCTCGGGCAGCTGGGCGATGATCGAGTCGTAGTACGGCAGGATCGTCAGGTTCTGGCTCTCGGTCAGCAGGGGCGACGGGAACACCTCCACGACGTCGATGCGGGAGAACTTGCCAGCCGGCATCACGATAGACGGCGTCTGGCTCGCATACTTCGGTCGATGGTCGCCCTCGATGGGGAACGTCTTGGTCGTCACGTGGCCGTAGCTGTTGGTGATCTTGACCGTCACCTCCGGCAGGAAGTCCTGATCGTCGGGGATGCGGAACGTCGGCGACTCCGACCAGTTGCCGTTGGTCGGGGCATCGTCGGGCAGGATCATCGGCCCCGTGTCGCACGACGCGATAGCGCTCTGGGTGTCCTCGCACTGCACCGTGTACGTCTTGCTCGACCTTGTTGCCACGGGCGTCATCAGCCCAGTCGACGTCGACCGTGAAGGTGTCGGACCGCGTCGATTGGAGCAGCCGCAGATCGAGGAACAACGAGCCGTCGAGGACGCGGTCGTCGCGCACCTTGGCACTGAGGACCTCCGGCGCCGGCTCGTCCATCGTGAACTCCACCGTGCCAGTCCTCGTCAACGACGGAAGAGTTGTGGTCGTGAACGTCGCCTCGGCCCGGTAGCGACCGGGGTGCAGAAGCCGCTTCGAGACGACCTGCCCGTCCGGCAGGGAGATCGTCTCCGCCACCGCGCCCTTGTCGTCGAGCCGTTCGAGCGTCCACGAGTGGGTGCCCGTGAGGCTCTGGCCCGGCGTGGACAGGTTGTCGTCGAGGCGCACGACATTGTCTGCGACCAAGATCCCTTGGACGCTCGGCACGACGTTGACCGGCAGCAGGATCGGGTCGAATGGCAGCAGGGTGACTGTCCTGGTACCGCCGCCCGTCTTGGTGAACGTCCATTCGTCGGTGAACGTGACCCGGTCTACCTCCGGGAGGGTCGGGCGGGTCACGGAGAACTGCAGCTCTGCGGGGTCATCGCCTTCCTGGTGGCGGATCAGCGACATCTGGGCCAGCTCACCGGTCTGGTCGACATAGGTGAGCGCGAGCTGCGGACGGTAGGCGCTCCAGGCACCGGTGTCGCTGCGTCGCTCCGAGACCATGAGCCAACCCCGGCTGAACAGCACCCGGTAGTCGGAGACCGCCTTGGCGTCGCGGTTCAGCGCGCCCGACGGTGCCTTGACGTCGACACGCGGCAGCGAGGTGCCCTCGTCCGCGAAGTGCAGGTCGTCCGGCTTCGACTCGGTCACGGTGTAACCGGCCACCGGGTCGAGGATCGGGTCGCCTCCCTCGTCGAACATCATCCATTCGGCGACCAGCGCCTCGAGCCCGCCCTTGAAGGCGGTCGTGTGGACGATGGCGGGTTCCTGCCCCGCCGGGTCCACCGAGTGCTCGATGTCGAGGCCTGCGTAGTCGGCGATCCGCCCCCGCACGCCGAGCGGATCGGTGTTGGCCGCAGCCTGCGCAGCCCGGTCGGTGACCTCCTCGCCTGGTTTGGCGTCTTCGGCAACCTGCCAGATCGCGACCGCCAGGACGATGAGGGCGGCCGCGACGATGATCAACGGGCCGGCCGCAGCGGCCGTGGCGCCGAAGGCCAGGGCGGACACGTCGGCATAAGCCACGGCAGCCAAGGCTGTCGAGACCACCGTCGCCGACACGGCCAGAGCCATGCCGATGCCGATACCTGCCACCACGGCCACCCCCCACGACGCCGACTGCGATCGCGGCTTCGCGGGTCTTGCCGACCATGTAGCGGACCTTGGCATCATTCGCGTGGAGGACCAGCGCCTTCGGATGGCGGTAGGACGCCCACTTCTCGAACGTCTCGGACGGCGGCGTGCCGTTGGTGATCGTGTACGCCGCCTGCACCCTGGCTGCGGCACTGCACTTGATGGTGCCGATCACGGGGTTCGGCACCTCCGGCAGACCGCTGCCCGCTGGCGGGACCGGCACGGGGTAGAGACACGGATTCTTGGTCCACAGGTTGTACTCGGCGAGCGCGGCGTTGGCGGCCTTGACCTGGTTGGTCTTGTAGTACTCCTCCAGCGCCTCGAATGCCGCGTTCTCCTGATCGGTCATGGGCTTGCCGTACAGCTTCTTGTTGACGATGCCGTTGAGCCGCTTCTCCACGTAGGCACGAACGTCCGGACGCGCGAACGACCTGACGAGGTCGTCGTTGAGGACGCCGTGCACGTCAGCGAGGACCGTGTAGGCCTCGTCGATGATCCAGTCCATCTTGTCGCCGGGCAGACCCCCCGGAGCTGTCGGGGCGTTCGTGATCTTGACGTCCTCGGGCGAGAAGAATGTTCCGTTGGGGTAGACCGTGTCGTGCGAGAGGCCCGTGCAGACCGTCTCCTTCGTCACCTCGATCGTGAAGCACTGCTTCGGCGTCGGCGCGGTGCCACCGGGGTTGTCGACGATCACCGATGCGCTGCCGTTGACCGGATTGCCGACGGTGACCGTCAGCGGTGGCGGCTGGGTGCCGCCACCCACATCGACCGGTGGCGAGGTGATGACCGTGACCGGGTCATCAGCGCTGGCCGGAGACTGGGTCGTGATCTGGGTCAGGGTCACCACCAGGGCCGAGGCCAGCAGACAGGTTCCTGCGGATCGCAGCTTCGGTCGGATCTTCACGATGCAGCCCCTCGCTCAGGCCGACGCGGGCCCCGGCGGCGCACGGGTCAAGCAGCCTGTTCAACGAGATTATGGACGGGCGGGAGCAGGTCGCGTGGCGAGCGGACGGAGTCGGTGGGTACTCGGTGGTTCAGACCTCGTCGAGTGCGAGCTGGATCCGCGCTCGCCCACTCGGGTACGGAAGAGCGGAGGCCCGCGACAGCGCCTCGTCCAAGCACTCCCGAGCCTCGCTGCGGCGTCCACGGAGCAGGTGGCAGCGCGCCTTCACCCGCTGGGCGTCGATCCCGTCGATCTGGTTCCGCGTCGCGGCCGCCCGCCGCAGTGCCCTGTCCACGAGATGTTCACCGCGGTCGACATCGCCGAGGGCAAGACACGCTTCGGCCGCCGTCGACAGCAACATCACGTCATGGATGCGAGTCGGTGCTTCTTCGCCGAGCCACGGCTCCAGACGGGCGAGCGCAGCCGACGGATTGGCGTCAGACAGATCGAGCTCGGCGCGGCGGGCCGCGAGGTAGCTGCACGAACTCGAAGGTCTGCAGGTCAGGAGCCGTCGCGGCGTCGTCATAGCATGCGACGGCACCGGCGACGTCGCCCTGACCGGCCCGTAGCACCCCTAGATAGGCCGGCGGAATTCCGGAGAAGAGGGTGGGCGATCCCGATCGGGCGAGCTCGACACTGCGCTCGAGGTGGCTCTGCGCCTGCTCCCAGTCGCCGCTGTAGAAGAGTGTCAGACCGAGGTTCGCGGCATGGAGTGACTCAGCGTCGGCGTTGCCCGCGCGGCGGGTGATGGCCAGGCCACGCTCCCCCAAGGATCGCGCGCGGTCGAGCTCGCCGCGCATCGTGACCGACCACTGCAAGGCCAGCGTCGCACCGCTCTCGATCGCGAGGGCATCAACGCCGGCGGCGAGCGAGATGGCCCGTTCGAGGACGTCGACCGCCTCGTCGGGCCGATCGAGGAAGAGCAGCGCCGTGCCCCGGACCGCATCGGCGTCGGCCTCGACTGCGACCGAGCCCTCCTTCCGCGCCAGACGCGCGGCACGCTCGGTCGCGTCCAAGCAGAGCTCATGCTGCCCCAAGGAGAGCCGCACCCGCGCCAACCCCGTGCCGAGCGCTGCGACGCCCAAGGGCTGCCCTCCCGTACCCTCGCCTGCCTCCAGCTCCGCAACGACCTCGTCCAGCCGGACCGCGGCTGCCTCGCCCTCTCCACGTCGGTGTTGACCCTCCGCGATCAGGCCCTCCACTCGCAGCATCGCCTGACGATCGTTGATCCGCCGATAGCCATCGGCTGCCGCGATCAGGTGGTCGACCGCTTCGTCGTACCGGGCGATCATCAGCTCGACCTGCCCGAGCCGCTCGAGAGCCGTCGCGACGGCGACCTCGTCACCGACCTCCTCAGCCAATCTCGTCGCATGCCCGTAGAGCCGCACCGCCTCTGCCTGCGAGTAGACCCCGGCCGCCACATCTCCGGCGAGCAGGACGAAGGGGATCGCCCGATCCGGCAGGCCTCCGGCTTCCAGGTGACGCGCGATCTCCGCCGAACGGCGCCTGGACGCGGCAGTCGGCCGCTGTTCGAGGCGCTCCCCGACCACTCGATGCAGACGCCGACGGCGCACCGGCGAAAGACCTCCATAGAGCGCTTGCCGAGTCAGGCTGTGCTCGAAGGCGTACCGGTCTTCTTCGACGGTGAGCAGCCCAGAAGCCACCGCCTCGTCGAGCGCCTCTTCCAGCCTGTCTTCCTCAGCATCGATGATCGACACGTCCTCCGGATCGAACACCGTGCCCAGCACGCTGGCCGTCGCCAGGACGTCACGCGTCGCAGAGGAGAGGCGGGAGACACGTTCGCCGATCGCCTCACGCACGCTCGCCGGAACGTCGACGTCGACCAGCCTCGGCAGGTCCATCGACCGTCGATCAGTGCGAGATCTCCGCGCTCGATCAGCGCCGTCACGATCTCGACGGTGAAGTAGGGATTGCCCTCGGAGTGACGATGGACGAGATCGCTCAGCTCGTCGGACACCTGAGTCTCGTCGAGTCGCTGGGTGATCAGGCGGGCGGTCGTGTCTCGGTCGAAACGCCTGACGCCGAGCGCTTGGATCGATCGTTCCCGGTGCAGCGAATGCGCGAGCTTTTCGCACTAGATGCGTCGGACCGACCTCGGCGTCACGGTACGTCCCGAGCAGGAGAACCCGATCGGTCGGGGTGTGTCGCGCCAGGTGCGTCAGCAAGCTCCAGGGTCGCGGTATCGGCCCAGTGGAGATCATCGAGCAGGATCGCGACCGGGCGATGCTCCGCCAGCTGCCGGACGAGGCCAGTGGCTGCTCGATGCAGGCTGCGCCGCATCAGGCGACGTCCAGACCCGTGGCTCCGTCGACGGGAACTGATCGGGAAGGAGCGTCACCAACGAGGGCCAACGCTCGACGAGGCTCCCCCGTACGGATGCCGGAGCAGCCTCGTGAAGTGCTCCGAAGGCCTCGAGCAACGGGCCGAACGGCGTGTCTCGCTGCTGCTCGTAGCAACGGCCGCTCGCGATCAGGAAGCCCCGATCCTCAGCGTAGAGACTGGCCTCCTGGGCAAGTCGGGTCTTGCCGACTCCAGGTTCCCCCGCGAAGGAGCATGACCCCCGCCGTCCCCGAAGCCGCAGCGTTCAGGGCAGCCGTGATGGCCCCACACTCCTCGTCTCGGGCAATGAGTCGAGTCGACGGCTTCGCCCCCCAAGTAGCCTCCCGTCACCGGCGTACCGTCCTTGTCGGCGACTGGACGTCGACCGGACGCTGCGAGGAGATCTCGACGCGCGTCCTGCGCCAGGTCGAGCGCATCGGCCAGCAGCCGCACGGTGCTCGGATACGGCGACACGTTGATCGACCGCTCGAGATTGCTCACGGTCCGCACGCCGATGCCAGCGCGCGCGGCGAGCTCGGCCTGCGTCAGACCTGCGGACTCCCGCTGACGACGGAGCACGGCGGCAAACGCGCTGGCGCTCGGCTCTCGGGAGGAATCGGCTGGCATCAGGGAGTGACCTTTCCGCTGCGAATCCTAGTGGTTCGGGGTCACGTCCGGTCAGACTCGCCGCTGCCAGGCACCCTCTTGGCCGAGCGCTCGAAACCCCATGGCCTCGTTGACGTCGAGCATCGGCCGGTTCTCCTCCGCGTTCCAGGTCACGATCGCCTCCACGCTGGGGCGTGCCTGCCGGAGTCGCTCGGCAGCGGCGAGCTTGAGCAGCATGCCGAGCCGGTGACCCCGGTGCTCGCGCAGGACGAGCGTGTCTTCCTGCACCGCGACGGGCCTCTCGTCAGACACCACGATCTCGGAGTAGCCGGCGAGCCTCCCGGACGGCGTGTGCTCTGCGGCGGCCGTGATGACCTGCCGTCCGCTGCCTGCCATGCGCTCATCGTGCTCACGGACGCGTGCGGCGCCCCACGGATCGGCGACCATGACCATCCCGCCGCTCGGGGCGTCGGTGCTCATGCGCGAGCGGAGCTCGGCCAGATCGTCTACCCAGGTCTCTGGCGTGGGGCCGGTCCACGAGATGAGGCGGTAGTCGGCGCCCGCTGTCGCTGCTGCGGACGCCTCCAGGAGGTCCAATCTCTGAGTCAGACCAGCGACTTCGAGCAGGCTGATCCGAGTCACCTGTTCCAGCGCAAATCCACGAGCATGCAGGAACCGCACACCCGGGTCATTCGCCGACACATCACCGAATCCCGTGGGCGGGGCAAGGCGCTCGGCACCTGGGCTGGCAGCATGAGGCAGCGCTGCCTTCAAAACCGGTGCCCCCACCTCGACGGCGACCTGCTCGACGACCTCGGCGAGCGCCGTGCCGAGCCCCTTGCCGCGGCTCCCGGGCAGGACATCGACCATCAGGTAAGCGCCCGTCTCCGGTGTGTGGGGGCGCCACACGACCATGCCGCGACCGAGAACTTCCGCGCCGTCACGTGCGATGAAGTGACGGCGCATGCGGTGCGGATTGCTCTGGTACTCCGACAGGAGCTCGGCCGCCCCCGGCGACATCAGAGCCGTGCCCAGCGTGTGTGCCTCGACGGCGTTGCGGACTGCGGCGTACTCCTCGAACAGCCGCCAACCCGGGCCGCCGACCGACTCCGGCATCACGACTTCATCGATCATGGCTTTACGATAAGAGGTCGCGCAGCAGACGGTCGGACTCGAACGAGCCCGTCGCGGTCGTATGTCGAGGTCGACGCCATCAGCTCGTCGGCACCAGTGCGGGCGGTCAGCCTCCTCGAGCATCGACGCGACGGTGTGCGGAGATCCTGCGACGGCGCTCGCGAGCGAGCTCTCGACCCGCTTGGCCACCTGCGCCGACCACGGCTGCGCCCGGATGGCATCGACCGATTCCAGCGGTGGGAACTCGCCGATCTGTCGTGACCGGGCCATGGCCCAAGCCTCTGGCAGCGCCAGCTCACGGGCCGTCGCATCGTCTTCGGCGACCGTGACGTCGAGCGAGACCGTCACATGGGGATCGGCGGCCTGCTTGCTGGGACGGAAGTCGCGGCGATAGGTGTCGAGCGCTTCGGCGATCTCGGGACTGTCGAGGACAGGGCCACCGACGACGACCGGCAGCCCATGACGAGCGGCAATGGCTAGTCCCTGCCCGGTGGCGAGCAGCGACATCGGCACCGGGCGGGGCGCCTGAGGTCGCGCGGTGACCGGCCGGGACGCGGCGAGCAGCTCGGCCAGCTCGTGGAGGTCCTCCTCGAAGGTCGAGACTTTCGCGGTCGTGGCGCAGCGCTTGGCGGACGGCCGAGGTGAATCCCAGTGACCGGCCGATGCCGAGGTCGACGCGGCCCGGGTACAAGCCCTCCAGCATCAAGAACTGCTCGGCGACGACCAGGGGCTGGTGGTTCGGCAGCATGACTCCACCGGAACCGAGCCGGATGCTCTTGGTGTGCGCCCCGATCGCGGCCAGCAGCACCGCCGGGGAGCCGCTCGCGATGCCGGGGACGGCGTGGTGCTCTGCCACCCAGAACCGGTCGTAGCCGGCTGTTCGGCGTGCACCGCGCGGGCGATCGACCCGGTCAGGCCCTCGGCCTCAGGACGATTCGCGCGGGTCCGTGACCGGTCCAGGAGCGAGAGCCTCATGCCTGGGTCAACGCCGTCGACGTCCGAGGTCTTCCCGCACTGGCTCCGACGGCGCCACTCCCCGAGCGTTCCTGGCACGCACCTCGCGCTGTGACCCTAGGTGCGCGCCAAGGACCCCAGGCCTCGTGGGAAACCGACACCGGGTGGGGGATCAGCGGTGGGCGGCGAAGAACTCCTGCAGGAGAGCCGTCGACTCGGCCGCGCGGACGCCGCTGACGACCTCGGGACGGTGGTTGAGCCGGCGGTCGCGGGACGACGTCCCACAACGAGCCGACCGCGCCGGCCTTGTCGTCGAACGCCCCGAACACCAGCCTGGCCAGCCGCGACGAGACGATCGCGCCGGCGCACATCGTGCACGGTTCGAGGGTCACGACGAGGGTGCAACCTTCGTAGTCGCCACTCCCCGCGGGCCGTTGCCGCCTCACGGATCGCCACGATCTCGGCGTGCCCCGTCGGATCGCCGTCGCGCTCACGGGTGTTACGTCCGCGGCCGATGACCACGCCATCGGGATCGATCACGAGTGCGCCGACCGGCACGTCGCCGTCCGCGACAGCAGCCCTCGCCAGGTCGAGCGCCTCGACCATCCACTCGTCATTCGTCACCAGACAACGATCTCACTGTGTCTGGCGACTAGTCTCATGACATGCAGGTACACGTCGCCAACCACCCGCTCATCTCGCACAAGCTGACCGTTCTGCGCGATGAGACCACCGACTCCCCCACGTTCCGGCGTCTTGTCGACGAGCCGTGACGCTCCTGACGTACGAGGCGACGCGCGGCGTCCGGGTCGAGCCCGTCGACGTCAAGACCCCGGTCGCGATCGCCACCGGCGTCCGGCTGACCGAGCCTCGCCCCCTGGTCGTCCCGATCCTGCGCGCCGGGCTCGGCATGCTCGAAGGGATGCAGCGGCTGCTGCCGACTGCCGAGGTCGGCTTCCTCGGCATGGTCCGCAATGACGAGACCTTCGAGGTCGTCACCTACGCCGAACGCCTGCCCGACGACCTGACCGGTCGCCAGTGCTACGTGCTCGACCCGATGCTCGCGACCGGCGGCTCGCTCGCTGCGGCGCTCGACTTCCTGATCAAGCGCGGCGCCGACAACATCACCGCGATCACGATCCTCGCCGCGCCCGAAGGCGTCGCCCGTCTCGAGCGCGACCTCGCTGAGGTCGACGTCCCGGTGACCCTCGTGACGGCCGGACTCGACGGAGAAGCTGAACGAGCGGGCTACATCGTCCCGGGTCTCGGCGACGCCGGCGACCGGTTGTACGGCGTCGTCGACTCAGCTCCGCCCCATCCGAGATGTCGGCGGTTTTACGTCGAAGACTGACTGCCATCGGCATAAAACCGCCGACATCTTCGGCGGCTCAACGGAAGTAGCCGAAGTAGAAGGTCCCGATCACGACGGCTGCGAGCACGAGGAAGATCAGCGCCCGGCTGCCCTTGCTCTCGTCGTCCTCAGGTCGGTCGTACTCGGGCTTGTCCACGGCGTCCTCCGTCGTCGGTCGATCCCTACTGCTGTCAGTAACGATCGACCGGCGACGGCGTCACGTGGTTACAGCGCCTTGAGGATGTCGTCGACGCGATCCTTGGCGTCGCCGAACAGCATCTGCGAGTTCTCGCGGAAGAACAACGGGTTCTGGACGCCGGCGTAGCCCGTGGCCATCGACCGCTTGAACACCACGACATCGGCTGCTTCCCAGACCGTGAGCACCGGCATGCCGGCGATCGGGCTGGTCGGGTCTTCCGTCGCGGCCGGGTTGACCGTGTCGTTGGCTCCGATGACCAGGACGACTGAAGTGTCCTTGAAGTCGTCGTTGATCTCGTCCATCTCGAGCACGATGTCGTACGGGACCTTCGCCTCGGCCAGGAGCACGTTCATGTGTCCGGGCAGGCGGCCGGCGACGGGGTGGATGCCGAACTTGACGTCGACGCCACGTTCGCGGCTCTGGAGACCAGCTCGGCGACGGGGTACTGCGCCTGCGCGACGGCCATGCCATAGCCCGGCGTAATGATGACGCTGGACGCGTTCTTGAGCAAGCTCGGCGGTGTCGGCGGCGTTGATCTCGCGGTGCTCGCCGTAGTCCTTGTCGTCGGCCGGGCCGGCCTCGATGCCGAACCCGCCAGCGATGACCGAGATGAACGAGCGGTTCATGGCCTGGCACATGATGTACGACAGGTACGCACCCGACGAGCCGACGAGCGCACCGGTCACGATGAGCGCGTCGTTGTTGAGCAGGAAGCCCGAAGCCGCAGCGGCCCAACCGGAGTACGAGTTGAGCATCGAGACGACGACCGGCATGTCGCCGCCGCCGATCGAGGCCACGAGGTGCCAGCCGAGCGCGAGCGCCACGACCGTCACCGCGATGAGCAGCCACAGGGCGGGGCTGATGACGAACCAGATCGTCAGGACCAGGAAGAGGCCGAGGGCACCGAGGTTGATGTAGTTCTTGCCCGGCAGCATCAGCGGGTTGGACTTGATCTTCGCCGACAGCTTCAGGTACGCCACGATCGAGCCGGTGAACGTCACCGCGCCGATGAACACGCCGATGAAGACCTCGGCATTGTGGATGTCTTCGAGCGACTGCAAGGTGAACGTGCCGTGCTCGAGGTAGCCGTTCCAGCCGACCAGCACGGCGGCCAGACCGACGAACGAGTGCAGCAGCGCGATCAGCTCGGGCATGCCGGTCATCTCGACGACGCGCGCCCGCCACAGACCGATTGCTGCACCGATCGCGACCGCGACGAGCAGCAGGACGACGGCCGTGCCGTCTGCGAGGTCGGCGATGACGATGAAGGTGGCGACCAGCGCGATCGTCATGCCGGCGATGCCGAACAGGACGCCCTGCGAGGCCGACTCGTGCTTGGACAGCCCGGCCAGCGACAGGATGAACAGCAGGGAGGCGACGATGTACGCCGCGGTGGAGATACTCAGTGAATCCATGATCAGCCCCTACTTCGAGAACATGCTGAGCATGCGACGGGTCACGGCGAATCCGCCGAAGACGTTGATACTGGCCAGCAGGATCGCGATGAACGCCAGCACCCGGATGACGGTGTCGTTCTCGGTGCCGTCGACTCCGATCTGCAGCATCGCGCCGACCACGATGATGCCGCTGATCGCGTTGGTCACCGACATCAGTGGCGTGTGCAGCGCGTGGTGCACCTTGCCGATGACGTAGTAGCCGATCACGATCGCGAGCGTCAGCACCGTGAAGTGCTGCGGCAGCGGTGCGGGAGCATACGCATTGACCAGGAACAGCGCGAGGATGCCGATGCCGACCAGGGTCAACTTCTTGCTCTGCGTCATGGGCTGCTTGGCGGGCTTGGGCTCGACGGCCGCGACGGGGGCGGCAGCCGGAGCGGCGGACACCTGTACTGGCGGGGGCGGCCACGTCGTCTCACCGGCACGCACCACCGTGATGGTGCGCTGCACGACGTCCTCGAAGTCGAGGACCAGCTGGCCGTCCTTGGCCGGGTCAGCAAGCTTCATCAGGTTGACCAGGTTGGTGCCGTACAGCTGGGAGGCCTGCGTGGGCAGACGACCCGCGAGGTCGGTGTAGCCCAGGATCGTGACGCCATTGGCCGTGACGACGGCTTCGCCGGGCTTCGAGCCGACGACGTTGCCGCCGTTGGCCGCGGCCATGTCGACGATGACGCTGCCCGACTTCATCGACGCGACGTCGTCGGCGGTGATGAGGATCGGAGCGGCGCGGCCCGGGATCAGGGCCGTCGTGATGATGATGTCGACGTCGGCGGCCTGCTCGGAGTAGATCTCCGCCGCACGGGCGTCATAGGCCTCGGACGTCGCCTTGGCGTAGCCGTCGGTCGACTGCTCGGTCTCGACCTCGACCTCGAGGTACTCACCGCCCAGCGACTTGACCTGGTCGGCGACCTCGGCCCGCGGGTCGGTGGCGCGGACGATCGCGCCGAGGCTGTTGGCCGTGCCGATCGCGGCCAGGCCGGCGACGCCGACACCCGCGACGAGCACCTTGGCCGGCGGAACCTTGCCGGCGGCGGTGATCTGACCGGTGAAGAAGCGGCCGAAGACGTTGGCGGCCTCGACGACGGCGCGGTAGCCGGCGATGTTGGCCATCGAGCTGAGCACGTCCATCGACTGCGCGCGCGAGATGCGGGGCACCGCGTCCATCGCCAGCACCGTGATGGGTCGGGTCGAGAGCTGCTCGACGAGCTCGGGGTTCAAGGCAGGGCTGATCAGGCTGATCAGGGTGGCGCCGTCGGCAAGCTGGCCGATCTCGTCGGTGCTCGGCGCGTTGACCTTGAACACGATGTCGCTGCGCCACACGTCAGCCGTGCTGCCGATCGTTGCGCCGGCAGCGGTGTACGCCTCGTCCGTGAAGGACGACTTCACGCCTGCACCCGACTCGACCGACACCTGATAGCCAAGGCCGATCAGCTGGGCGACCGTCGCGGGGGTGGCAGCAACCCGCGTCTCACCCGCAACCGACTCCGAAACCACTCCGATGATGCTCATTCGGCGAACGTTATCTGCTCGTCACACGACCCGACCACCCAGTGAGACCTGCGTCTCATTGGGTGGTCGGGTCGCGATCAGCCGGAAGCTTACCGCTTGATGGTGCGGCTCTTCGTGACGGCGGCCGATCCGGCCTTCGTCGCGGGAGCCGAGACGCGCCAGAACGTTTTGCCCTTCGGTGCCTTGATCGTGACCGTCGCACGGTTCTTGGAGTTGATCCGGTAGGTCGAGACGGTCCTCCAGGAGCACTTCGGCGAGGACGTCGAGCACGTCCACTTCTCGGCTGGACCTTGCGGCTGAAGCCCGGGCTGACCGTGACGGTGCTCTTGATCGCCTGCTTCTTCTTGAGCTTCTTGGTCGAGGTCGAGAAGTCCTTGATCGCACTGCGGGTCGTGATGACGGTCGACGCCTTGGCGGCACCTGACGTCACCGTGTAGGTGCCGGACTCAGTCGAGCTGACCTTGATCGAGCCCGCGAAGCGACCCGCTGTCGAGGTCGGCACCAGGCTGACATTGCCGACGTTCTTGACCGCGCCCGTACGGGCGGTCTTGAACGTGACCTGCGCCGAGCGTGCGGTCGTTCCGGTGACACCCGTGAGATCGACCGCGAGCGTGGTCTTTGCACCGATCGCTGCCGTGCTGGATCCCGAGACCTTCAGCGTGCCGGTGGCCGCGGCGCCGCCGCCATGACGTGCGTAGATCGCCACAGTGTTCTGGTCGAACGAGCCGAATGCCATCTCGTTGGTGCCGTTGCCGTCGAAGTCGGCGACGACAGCGCCGCCCGACTGACCCATGCCGGGCGCGGAAGTAGTCGTGGAGTCATAGTCCTCGAGCACGTGGGTCTTGAATGCGCCAGTGCCGGTCTGCTCGATCCAGAACAGACGACGATCGCCGTCACCTGACAGCGTCAGGTCGATGTCGCCGTCACCGTCGAGGTCACCGCTGCCGAAGACGCCGGGGGCCGCTTGACCGTTCGCGGCCCGCGGGCTGAACGGTCCGGCGATGGTCTTGGCGGTCCACGGCTGGGTCAGGTTCGAGGTCGGGGTGAGCTCGAAGACGCCGCCTGGAGGGGTCGTCTCAGGGTGCGACAGGTGATTGGTGCCGACCCAGCGGTCGACGCCGTCACCACGGAAGTTCGGCACGAGCTTGATCTGGAAGCCCGGGCCCTGCTCCGACGAGATCGCACGCATCTCGAAGTTGGCCGACGTCAGGGCGCCGTCGGTCGGGCTGCCCTTCTGCTTGAGCCACAGGTAGGACGGCTGACCGTCGCCGAAGTACTGCGCCGAGACGATGTGCGAGCTTGCCGTCCTTGTCGACGTCGAAGACGACCGGCAGGCTGCCACCGTTGGTGGCCAACGTGACAGCAGGATCGAAGGTACGCTCGCCCGTGATGGGGGTGATCCGGCCCTTGAAGTAGTGGAGCTCGACAATGTCGTCGGCCTTGTCGCGCGGCGCGTGTCCCTGCTCGCCGGTCGTGATCAAGTCCTTGACTCCGTCGCCATCGAGGTCGGCGAACTGGACTCCGTGATACGAGAACGGGCTGCCGGTCACGACGTCGTGACGCACGAAGGCATTGCCTTCGCCCTTGTTCTCCCACCAGGTGAGCGAACCGCGGGTCTTCGGGCTCCCAGCTGGGGATGGGCTTGTACGTGTCGAAGAAGTAGCCGGCGGGAACGATGATGTCGGTCTTGCCGTCACCGTTGACATCGGCGAGCGTGGGCTGGTTCGGGACCGTGATGTTGTCGCTCTCTGTCACGACCGGCACCTTGGTCCAGCGCTTGAGGTCGGCGCCGGGGCGATAAATCTGCACCGTTCCGCCATCTGGCGGCGACACGGCCGGCGGCGTGCCGAGGAAGGCACCGTAGCCCGTCACCACCAGATCTTGCTTGCCAGAGCCGAAGACGTCGCCGGCGACGCTGAAGGCGGCGCCGACCACCTTGGTGTCGACGTTGATCCTGGAGAACTCGGCCGGGCTTGCCGGGTCGGTGGGAGGGGCCGCTTGGGCGGCCACCGTTCCAAGGACGAGCGCTGTGCTGCTGCCGATGATCATGGCTGCCAGCGCGGGTGAGAGACGGGTCACGTTGATCCTCTTCCTCGGGGGCGCTCCGCAGCGCCGGTAGGACGAACCATATATGATATCTCCCACGTTCGGGAAGTACGTAACTAGTTGCTCTTGCCGACGATTCTGCGGAACACCGTGACGCCCTCCTTGATCGTCTCCAGCACGTGGATGTCTCGCACGGCTTCGAGAGACACTTTCAGCGGATCGGCCGACAGCACGACCAGATCGGCCAGCAGACCCACGGCGATCCGCCCCTTGCGCTGCTCCTCGAACACCTGGTGCGCCGGTCCCACGGTCAACGCGCGCAATGCCGCGTAGGCATCCACGCGCTGATCGTCGCCGAGGGTGACGCCACTGCGCGTCGTCCGCGCCATCGACGTCCACAGGAGCAGGAACGGGTCGAGCGGCGTGACCGAGAAATCGGTGTGGTTCGACACCATGAGCCCCTGTCGATCGCCGACCGCATCGGACTGATGAATGCCGCCTTGCCAAGGCCGATGTTGGCGGCATGCACATCACCCCAGAAGAAGACGTGGTTGGTGAAATAGCTCGGGAGGATGCCAAGCCGACGTAGTCGTCGAGATGATCGGGACGCTGGAACTGTGAATGGATCGCTACCGGACGGCGATCATCCGATGCGGCGGTCCCCATCGCCCGCACCGCGCGGATGAGATCGTCGATCGCCGCATCGCCATTGGTGTGCGTGAAGACCTGCACCCCGGAGTCGAAGGCCTGCTGTACCGCGGCTGCGAGGACGTCGTACGGGAACGTCGGCTCTCCCACCCAGTCGACCTGACCCGACGGCCCACCGGTCAGATAGGGCTCGGTGACATAGGCCGTCTTGCCCTGCGGCGACCCGTCGTGGATAACCTTCACCCCGGCGACCCGGAATCCGTCCTGGTAGTCGTCGGTCGGGTAGGCAGGATCTGCGATCCACGTGCCGGCCTCCAGGAAGGAGCCGAGCGCGACCACATCGAGGTAGAGCCGACCCTCCGAGGCCGCCCGAACGAAGAAGTCGAGATCTTCGCCGGTCGTGAAGCCGTCCTGAGCATGGGTGTAGCCCTGCGAGGCATACAGCTGCTGCACCGCGTCGAGCATCCCGAGCCGTTCCTCCACACTCGGGCGCGGCACGGCTTCAGCCACGAAGTGCAAGAAGGCCGTTTCCATCAACAACCCGGCTGGCTGATTCGTGTCGCCAACTCGGGCGATGACCCCACCGACAGGCGTCGGAGTCGACGCGTCGACGCCTACCGCCGCCAATGCCGCCGATCCGAGCACCGCACCGTGCTTGGAAGCCAGGACCAGCACGATCTTGTGGTCCGGAAACCGCTCGTCGAGATCGGCTGCGGTGATGTGACGCCGTTCGGCCAGCTCGTCCTGGTCATAGCCCCAACCGACGATCCAGCCGCCTGCGGGAACACGACGGTCGACCCGAAACTCCTCCAGTGCGTCGAGGACGTCGGCGATGGATCGGACCGTGCCTACTGGCGGGGCGGCGACGTTGACCTGGTCGACCAGGTCGAAGCCGGCAACCAGGTGGCTGTGGGCGTCGACAAACCCCGGCAGCAGAGCACGTCCGTCGAGATCACGCACCTCGGCGTCAGGGAACCGTCGATGCGCTTCTGCTCGATCGCCGACGAATGCGATCAGCCCCTGCTGCGCCACGACGGCTTCGGCGGTAGCTCGGGACACCGCCGTCCATCGTCAGGATCTGGCCGTTGACGTAGATCGTGTCGCGATGGTCGCCACGGCGCCGGACGGTTCGTCATGCGGCTCTCCTGTGGTTGCTCTGATGGTCAGCTCACCGCGCGGGATCGGGGCGTCGGGGCTCGCGGTCGACACCTCGCGGCAGATGCCTGATCGCGAATGCTGCGAACCGGTTGCCGCGACCCGGCACGACGAGGAAGCCCCGGCGTCGTCGCAACGCGCGCAGCAGATCATCGGCGACCTCGTCGGCGGTCATCGTGCTGGCCTTCTCCTCCGCAGCGAGGACCTCGGCGGGCTTGTAGAGATTCTCGGTCGCAAAGCCCGGTGTGAGGGTGTTCGGCGGGCAAAGGACCAGCACCCGCACCCCGTACGGCTCGACCTCCCGTCGCAGCGCTTCGGAGAAGCCGATCACCCCGAACTTCGTCGCGCTGTAGACGGTGTAACCGAACACTCCCGCCAGTCCGGCCAGCGACGAGGTCGTGACGAGGTCGTGACGATCGTCCCGCCCCTGGCAGCCTGCAGATGTGGGGCCACGGCTCGGGCCAGATTGATCGTGCCGAGAAGGTTGACCTCGACCATGCCTCGGACGTCCTCGGGCGGGATCTCGCCCAGCCAGCCCGGACGCGCATAGCCAGCGGTGTTCACGACGACATCCGGCGTGCCGTGGACCGCCACCAAGCCGTCGATCGTCCGCGTCGTCTCACCTGCGTCGGTGATGTCGATGCTGCGCGACACGAGCGTCTGACCAGGCTTCTGTCGCAGCTCGTCGAGTCGCTTCGAGGCTGCGGCCAGCTTCTTCTCCGAGCGTGACATCACCACGACGTCGTCGCCCCGGCTCGCGAGGCGCTGCGCGACAGCCGACCCGATCCCTTCGGACCCACCGACGACGAAGCTGAGTCTGCTCACGTGCCCCACACTACGAGGTCTCAATCTCGCTGCACGGCGGCCGACCCTGCGGTTTCGGCTATTTCCCGTACTCCTGCACCCCCTCGACAGATGAACTGTCTCCACTCGTCATCTCGTCATCCGCCGACCGCTCCCGCGGCGCACAGCCAGGAGCAGCCCGCATGGCCCTGTCGTTCCTCGCCCCCTCCGTCGCCCGGATCGCCGCCGTGGCCCTCGCACCCGGTGGGCTCGCACTGGTCGGCACCTCGCCGACGTCCGACTTGGTGCCGATCGGCGGACGCGGACTTCGCAGTGCGACCGGTGTCAGCGGTGGCCTCGGCGTCAAGCTCGCCGGCAGCTGTGTCATCACCGCTGCTCGCGGCACCGATCCCCAACCTGTTCGACACACCGTCCGTCAGCCAGACCGTGACGGCCTACCGCGGACCGCACGGCACGTTGACGTTCAGCACCAAGGCGAAGAAGCCCACGGTGGGCAAGACGTACCGAGCGCGCACCACGGGCAGCGCTGCGGGCCTGCGCGTGACGTTCAAGGCCCTGACCTCGGCGTGCAAGGTCAACGCGTCGGGCCGGGTGACGTTCCGCAAGGCGGGCACCTGCGTGCTGACGGCCTCGCAGACCGGCACGGCCGACTACTACCCGTCCAACACCGCGATCCAGACCATCACGGTGAAGAAGGAGCCGAAGAAGCGGCGCTGATCCCTCGCCCCTCAGCCGAGGCGCGGACGGGGACTCAGTAGTACCAGGGGAAGTCGGCACGGGCGTTGTGGCAGTTGCTGGCGACTACCGGTTGCGACGTGAACCCTCGGTCTGACCTGCACAAACGCTCCTTGCTCGGCGCTGGCCGTCGCTGGCTCATTCTGGCAGCTGTTGAACTTCTTGCGGACTTTTCTGCGGACCGAGCCGACTGCGAGTTCCCCCCAGCACCGTGCCCGGGGCGGGTCAGTTCGTCCTGGTGTTCGTCAGATGCACGCCGATGTAGCCGATGTACGCCTTCTTGGTCTTGGCGACGTCGGCGGCGTAGTACATGCGCGGCGCGTTCTGATCGCGGTGGGTCGGGGCGAAGTGGGTCGCCATGAAGACCTCGCCCGACGGCTCGAACGCCACGGGCACGGGGAAGGTCCGCTCGCGTCGCATCCTCGCGTTGTTCTGCACGGTGTCGCTCTCGCCAGCCTTGTGGCGCTGAGTCGGACACTTTCGCCCGCGCACCTCCGAGGAGTTGAGGTACATGTGAGATTGCCGCTGAAGCCGTGTTCGACGCACTCGATCATGTAGTCACGCAGGACGAGCACGTACTCCCAGAACGACGACGCGTACGTCCCACTCGGGTCGGCGGCATCGATCTGGTCCGCGCGATCGATCGCCTTCTCGACATCGGTCAGCTCGACGTACTGCAGGATGTCCCCGAAGTTCGCCTCGTCCGTCAGCCGTTCGACGATCTCCGCGACACTCAGCGGATCGGTCTCCCACGGCATGACCGCTTCGTCGACGTAGGTGAACTGGTCCGCACGCTCTGCCCGCCACCGCTCCAGGGAGCGGGTCTTCTTCTCGGCCGCGCGGCGACTGTCCTCTGCAAGAGCTCGTTCGAGTTGCTCGGCCTCCAGCTGGCGCCGCAAGTCACCGACCTGGTCCTCAAGCCGCTCACGCTCGGCCTGCAGGTTCTCGGCGTTCTTGGCGGACGCCACGGCGACGGCCTCCTGCTGTTCGAACTTGTCAGCAATCGCCTGAAGTGCAGCGTCATCGATGGTGTCGCGGCCCACGATCCGGCCCACGAGACCCTTGAGCTTGTCCAGCCACGAGGGCGTGAAGTCTTCGGGGATCGGCGTCTCAACGACATCTGCAGCGACGACTTCGGCCGACGGTTCCTGAGCAAGTTCGTCGAGCCGGATCGACTCAGGCTTGATCCGCTCACGCTGGAGAACCCGGACCGTTCGGGTGAGTTCCGCAGGAAGGTCAGCGTCGAGCAGGTTCAGCCGCGGAGTCGTAGCCACGGCTCGAATCAGTCGCTCGGTGAACTTCAGGCTCGGCTTGAGCCCTTCGCTCATCGTCTTTCGCCGTCAGGATGCGGTGCCGTCGAGCATCTGCCCAGTCGCCCATATCGACGCGCGGAACGAAGGTGCGGACGGCGCCGGCCGGTACAGCATGAGTGGAGCCAAGCCGCGCGTTCAGAGCGTCGGCAGCAGCCGGTTCGAGCACGAAGAACGACGCGCAGCCGACGGCGTCCCGTGTGAGCGATCCGATCGCCTGAGCCCACTTCGCCGTGGAGACGCCAGGCACCGGCGCCGCGACAACAACAGACAGGTCGCGATCCTCGTCTTCGATGAAGCTGATGAGTTCGTCGACATCGTCCAGCCGTACCGTGCGCGGCTCGCTGAGCACGGGTACCGGCCCGTCGAACGCGTCGACCGCCTGTAGCGTCCTGCGGACAACCCGCGGAGTCGCGGGTTGGACCGGAGATCCATCGGGCCGCATGCCCTCGCTCTCGAACCAGAGCACCTGCTTCAACCGACGCGAACCTGGGGCGGACGTCGCATAGAGCCTCGTCGTCCACGTCCCGTGTTCGTTGGTCTCGACGTATTCCAGCAGGAGGCGGAGGAGGCCTTCCTCGCCCTGCTCGATCACCGTCAGCAAGGAGTCCCGGCCCGAGCCGGTAGGTGCCTGGGCCATCCCAGTCGGCCGTCTTGACGCTCTTACGCGAGTCACGCACCATCTCGACGAGCCAGCTGCGGAACTGTTCCTTCGCAACCCGGATCGCGTCCTCACGATCGTCGAGTTGGATGATCGAGCGATACCCGACGGCCATCACAGCCCTCCCTTGAGATCGCGGGCCGCCACGAAGCTCGGTGCCATGCTTTCCATCTGCTCGATGACGAGCCTGATCGCCTCGGGCTGCTTGTCAGGCGGGTACTTGTACTTCACAAGCAGTCGCTTGATCGACGAGCGGAGCTTGGCGCGTACGTCATCGCGGACGGTCCAATCGGTCTTGATGTCGCGGCGCATGACGCCGACCAGCTCGCGTGCGATCTCGGCGAGAATGTCCTCGCCCTGGAGCTCGACGGCGGACTCGTTGGATGACACCGCGTCGTAGAACGCAAGCTCGTCGGAGTTCAGAGGCGGCGTGAAGTGCGCTCCGCGGTTGCCCTCGGCCGCAACCTCCTTAGCCAACTCGATCAGCTCGGCGATGACCTCCGCCGAGGTCAACTGCTGGTTGGTGTACTTGTTCATCAGCTCGCGGAGCTTCTCGGAGAACGCGCGGTGCCGCACAAGGTTGCGGCTCGTCGCCTTCGTGCTCTCCTCGGTCAATAGATCGCGCAACGCCTCGATCGCCAGGTGCGGGTGCTCGGCCTGCAGGGTCTTGGCGACGAACTCCGGACCGAGCTGCGACAGCGACGGCTTGGGCATCCCAGCCGCCTCGTAGATGTCGATCACGTCTCCAGTCTCGGTCGAGCTGGCGACGAGGCTCGACAGCAGACGCTGGATCTCCTCCGGGACTGGCCGACCCTGTGCCTGCCGCTCCTGGGCATCGAACTTGCCCATCCAGACCCGCACTTCCTCATAGAACTTCGCCGTCGGGCGGAGGTCTTCGAGGGTCTGCGAGCCCGCGGCCAGCGCCCATGCGCGGGCCAACTGATTCGCGAACTTCCGGAACCGATCAACCAGCGCTGTCTCTCCCTCGCCCGGCTGGTTGCCGGGCGTCGCGGGCGAGCGGAGGTAGTTGGTCAGTCCGACAGCGGCCTTGATCCGGCTGCGTGCATCGCCTTGGGAGCTGCTGACGCCACGGGTATCCAGCGCACACCTCGTCCAACGAAGCGATCAGCTGCCGTGCGAGGACTGCCGCCTCGTCGATGTTGCGGCCGACCGGCCTCTTGGCCTGGTCGCTCTCGGTGTACTCGGCGAGTGCCTTGCTCAGGTTCTCGACCAGCGGCGCGTACGCCACCAGCAGGCCATCGGGCTTGCCGCGGAAGGTGCGGTTGACCCGCGCCAACGTCTGCATCAGGAGCGCACCTTTGAGCGGGCGGTCGAGGTAGAGCGTGTGAAGAGGCGGCGCATCGAAGCCCGTGAGCATCATGTCCTTGACGATGACGATCTGGAGCGGGTCCTCAGCGTCCTTGAGCCGCTTCTGGATGACCTTGTTCAAGGCCTCGCGGCGAACGTGCTTGGCAACGACGCCCTTGTCAGACGCAGAGCCTGAGTAGACGACCTTGACGACGCCCTTGTCGACAGAGTCGTCGTGCCAGTCGGGCCACAGCTTGATGATCTCCTCGTAGAGGTTCGCGCAGATCTCACGCGTTGCACCGACGATGAATGCCTTGCCGGGCGATTCGATGAACGAGACCATCGCGGCCGACCGCTTCTCCCAGTGCTCAACGATGTCCTTGGCCAGCGCCTCCAGCCGCGCGGGTGCGCCGTACATCGCGTTGATGACGGCCACGGACTTCTCGACTCGTTCGCGCTCGACCTCGTCGAGGCCGGTGACCGCCTCGTCCGCAGCCGCGTCAAGCCGTCCTCGGTCACCTCGCCCGCGAGCTTGACGGCGACAAGGCGGGGCTCGAAGTAGACGGGCACAGTCGCGCCATCGGCCACGGCGCGCGTGAGGTCGTAGGTGTCGATGACGCGCCCGAACACCTCCTGGGTGTCGCGCTCCGCGGTCGAGAGCGGCGTGCCGGTGAAGGCGATGAATGCAGCATTGGGGAGCGCATCCCGGATGTGCCGAGCGAAGCCGTCGAGGTCGTCGTAGTGGCTGCGGTGAGCCTCGTCGACGATCACGATGATGTTGCGGCGATCGGTGAGCAGCGGGTGGTCGAGGCCGGCCTCGCGCTCCTTGCCAGTGAGGCCGAACTTTTGCAGCGTCGTGAAGTAGATGCCTCCGGTCACGCGATTGGTGAGTTCGTCGCGCAACTGCTTGCGGGTCGTCACGTTGATCGGGCTCTCGGCCAGGAGCTGCGATCGGTTGAACGCTTCGAACAACTGGCTGTCGAGCTCGGTGCGGTCGGTGACGACGACCAAGGTCGGGTTCTTCAGCTTCGGCTGGCGAGAGACGGCGTGGGCGTAGAGCTCCATCTCCATCGACTTGCCCGAGCCCTGGGTGTGCCACACCACGCCGGCCTTGCCGTTCGACTCAAGGGCGTCGACCGTGGAGCCGACCGCCTTGGTCACCGCGAAGTACTGGTGCGGCTTCGCGATCCTCTTCGCGTAGCCGTCGGCGCCCTCGTCGAAGGCGACGAAGTCGCGCTGGAGTTGGAGGAAGCGCTCCTGGTTGAAGATCCCGGGAACCAGGTCAAACATCTCAACGGTGACCGGCAGCCAGACATCGTCGGGGTCGATGCCCGGCTCGACCATGTCAGCCGGGTCCAAGCGTCCCAGCGGTTTCCCGTCGTCGTCAACGTTCCACGGCGAGTAGTGGTTCAGCGGCGTGAAGGGCGTGCCGTAGCGGGCGTGGATGCCGTCCGAGATGACCGTGAGCACGACGGAGCGGAACGCCATCGGGAACTCGCGGAGGTACGTCGCCAACTGCGCGTGAGCCGATGCGATGCCCGCCGCCTCGGCGCCTGCCCGCTTGAGTTCCGCGATGACGACCGGCAGACCATTGACGTAGAGCACGATGTCGAAGCGACGCTCGACCTCAGCCGAGCGGATCGTCACCTGGTTGACCGCGAGGAACTCGTTGTCGTCGACGTTGTGACTGATGAACCGGATGGTCGGGTTCTGCTCGACACCATCGGAATCGACGTAGGCGATGCCCCGGTAGCCGTCGACCAGGATCTGGTGAAGGCGGAAGTTCTCCGCCAGCGGGTCCTGCGACTTCGGCGCCCGGATCTCAGCGAGGGCCTGGATCAGGAACTCGCCCGGCACGGTTGGGTTCAGCTTCCGCAGCGCGGCCAGCGCCCGGCCCGGCAAGACGATGTCGTCCCACGACTCCCGACCACCATCGGTGCCGGGCGCGACATCCTTGCCCTGCCTCGGTAGCCACCCGTGGAAGGAAAAGCTCGTCAAGCATCTGCTCTTCCCACTCGGCTTCGCTGACCATCACAGCACCTCTTCCACAGTCTTCTCCGCGTCTCTGATGCGGACCTTGCCGGACATCAGCAAGGGCAACAGCCATCGCGAGTCTCGATGAGTTTGAGGTTCTCGACCTCGGGACGCGAGAGCGGCACCCCACAGCCCTGCCATCAGCGCGTCCAATCGCTTGACGTCCTCGGCGCTCGGCACAAGCACCGGCTCGTCAAGGTGACGTCGCTGGATGTGGCCCATAGTGGTCGCCTTGTCAGCGGCGATGGACTTGAACTCGTCTAGCTTGGCGTGCACTGCCTGGTTGACCAGCCACATCGGCCGCGCCGCAGCAGGGATCACCTTGAAGATGTGCTGGTTGACGATGGCCTCCGGGCGGTACCAGCGCGCAGCGGTCAGGGACCCGGACCAGGCAAACAGCAGGTCCCCGGATCGTGCAGTGTTGTCATCCGGCACTTCGATGTCGTTCCGCACCGTCGACCCACCGATTCCGGAGTTGAGTTCTGCGATCCGGATCACGACGCGCCCCATCCCGGTGGCGTCCTTCGTGAAGGCCTTGCCGTTGACGAACCGAGCAAGGGACGACAGCGGTACCTCGTCACCATCGGCGGACGCCGACTGGAAGTGGGCGCGACTGAGATCGTCGGCGACGCGAATCGCCTCCGCGTTGGCGGCGATCTTGTCGTCGAGCGCGCCAAGCACCTCGGCAATTGCCTGCTGCTCAGAAGAGCCGGGCAGGTCAAGACTCAGCGAAGCGATGTCGCCCAGGTTGATGTACGCGGCCATGTCGGTGTTGTTTGCTCGGTGAGATGCCTGACGAACGAACGCCTCCGACTTGAACCAGTACGCCAGGAACCGCGGATGGATCGTGCTGGGGTCAGTAACCCGGAAGAAGCAGAGCTGAGGGCTGTAGACGACCTGTTCCACGTCGGCCGGGAAGATCGCAACCCGACCAACCGTGCCCTTCGTGGTGAGGAGAACATCGCCCGCCTGACTCAGCTCGGATCCGATGGCGCGCTGGTACTCGTCACTAACGAAATCCGGACCGTCGAGGTCGACCCGGCCATCAGCCACATCGGCTACTCGGAGGATTCGGTAGCCAGGCCTTCCGTGCTCCGAACGCTTGGTGCGATACCCATCACCAAACGTGAGCGCCCCTGCCTCCGACAGGGCAGCAATCGTCACCTCAGCCATGGACGCGACCCAACTGCGTCCGCACCACGACTGCGGCGCGCTCCGACGCCTCGAAGGCCGCGAGCAGCTCGGCCGACAGGCGTTCGATCTTGGTGTCGATGTCCTCGCCGTCGCCATCGGACTCGGCGGCGCCGACGTACCGTCCAGGCGTAAGGGCGTAGTCGGCGGCCTTGATCTCCGCAAGCGTGACCGACTTGCAGAAGCCCGGCACGTCGGCGTACTCGGCCGTCGCTGACTTCGTCCCGCGCCAGGCGTGGAACGTGTCGGCGATCTTCTTGATGTCGTTCTCGTCGTCGAGGTCGCGCTCAGCACGGTCGACCATGTAGCCGAGCTCGCGGGCGTCGATGAAGAGCACCTGACCGGAGCGGTCGATGGAGCCCTGCTTGCCCTTCGTCTTGTCCTTGGCGAAGAACCAGAGGCAGACCGGGATGCCGGTGCTGCGGAAGAGCTGGGGTCGGCAGGGCAATCATGCAGGAGACGAGATCGGCCTCGACGATCTGGGATCGGATGTCGCCCTCGCCGTTGGAGTTGGACGACATCGACCCGTTCGCCATGACGACGCCGGCCTTACCGCCCGGTGCGGCTGGACAGGATGTGCTGGATCCAGGCGTAGTTGGCGTTGTTGGCCGGCGGGACGCCGTACTTCCACCGCGGGTCCTCGACGTTGCGGGCCCAGTCCTTGATGTTGAAGGGCGGGTTGGCCATCACGAAGTCCATCTGGAGGTCGGCGTGCTGGTCGCGGGCGAAGGTGTCGCCCCAGCGCGCGCCGAGACCCTTGTTCTCGATGCCGTGGATGGCGAGGTTCATCTTGGCGAGGCGCCAAGTCTCCTCGTTGCCCTCCTGACCGAAGACCGCGATGTCCTTGGGGTCCCCGTCGTGTTCGTGGATGAACTTCTCGGTCTGGACGAACATGCCGCCGGACCCGCAGCACGGGTCGTAGACACGGCCGTGGTTCGGCTCCAGGAGCTCGACGATGACCTTCACGACGGAGGGCGGCGTGAAGAACTCCCCGCCCCGCTTGCCCTCGGCGCGGGCGAAGGCGCCGAGGAAGTATTCGTACACCTCGCCCATCAAATCGCGGGCACGATGCTCACCCTGGCGGCTGAAGCGTGCGTTGTTGAACAGGTCGACGAGCTCGCCGAGACGGCGCTGGTCGATGTTGTCGCGGTTGTAGATGCGCGGCAGGGTGCCGACGAGGGTCGGGTTCTCCTGCATGACCGCGTCCATCGCCGCGTCGATGAGCGCCCCGATCGTCTTGGCCGGTTCGTCACCGATGGCGGGCCTGCCCTTGGCGTTCTCGGACAGGTAGGCCCAGCGGGCCTCCTCTGGAACGACGAAGACGCCGTAGCCCTGGTACTCCTCCGGGTCGTCGATCAGGTCGCCGATCTGTTCGTCGTCGTACCCGTCCGCGAGCAGATCGGAGCGGATGGCCTCGCGGCGCTCGTCGTAGGCGTCGGAGACGTACTTGAGGAAGACGAGACCGAGGATGACGTCCTTGTACTGGCTCGCCGAGAGAGACCCACGGAGCTTGTCGGCGGCCTTCCACAGGGTGTCCTCGGCTCCTTCCTCGTGGAAGGTGCCGTGGTGTCGGTCTTCTTGCGCGGGGGCATGTCAGCCTGCCTTCTTCTCGGTGTCGGGCTCGTCGAGGGTCACTGACCCTGCGGCGACGCCCTGAATCAAACTTGTGACGAGGTCGGCGGCTGCCGCCTCGTGCTTGCGGATCTCGGAGAGATGCTCGTCGACGGCGCCCAGCGCAGCCTCAACGCGCTCGACCTGGTCTGCGGGAAGCCTCGGGATCTGCCAGGTCTTCCATTCGGCGTTGCCGCGCAGGCGATTGATCGTGGCGGCGAGCGCTCGCGGGCCGATCCCAGCGCGTGCCGAGTCGGGTCGCAGGATCCGGCTCGGGGACGCGACGATCGCGCCACCGGTCCCATCAACAATGGCCCTCGGCGGGTTGGTGGAGAACACCACATCGCCCGGCTCGGTGTGAACGGCGGAGCGATAGCGAGAAGCTTCGACCAGGCGGTCGATCCACCGAGGCTCGCCGCGGTCTGCGGTGATGACGCGCACCGAGCCTGCGGGATCGAGATCCTCGTCCGAAATGCGTGAGCCGCTCTGGCGGACGATGAGCCCGGCATCGACCAGTTCGCCGAGCGAGCGGGTCACGTTCGGCCCCGGTGTGCCGGGTCGGGCTTCAGGGAGGTCGAAGCCAGGGATGGGCTCGCGAGTGGCCTGCGCGGGAGCGAAACAAGCGCTCGAATGCTGATGCAGCCTCCCGCGCGGTCGCGGGCTGCGCCCCGATACCGAGCGGAACGACGGTGTCACCGGTCCACACGGCGGCGTACCGCACCGCGCGGCCGTACCGGTACGACCGCGCACCTGTCTGCTCAAGCGCGCCGAGCAAGTCGGCGGCGAGCTCGGGGCCATCGACCAGAGAGCCGGACAGATCCCCAACGACTGCGGCGGCCGCGGAAGTCGCGCCGCGGAGCACCCAAAGACCCAAACTCTGTCGGTGAGCGTCACGCCACAGACCGCGAGGAAGTTTGAAGGATGCGACCAGGGCACACCCGTGATCCTCCGCTCCGGTCCGAAGGGTGTCCTTACGCGCGTCATACAGGTCTCCGCGGAGCCGATCACAGAGGGCAGAGGCGGGGCCGACGATGACGGCGATCTGGCCGGCGTCGAGGCCCACGGCGATCTCGTCGGCAGCATCGAGAGTCGCGCGGTCGTCGAGGCCAGTCAACGCAATCACCTTGACCAGTGGCCCGGCAATCGACTCGACTTGGCGTCCGTCGATCGCGTGGAGCCGAAGCTCTGCGCGCTCGCTGTTGGGACTCGCCGACTCGAATCCAGTTGCCACCGACCTGGCCTGCGGGTCGAGGCGGAGTTCGACCGCGACGCCGTCGGGCCCAAGGAATGTGCGGCACGCATCGGCAAGCTGCTGAAGGAGGGAGACGGCAGCCGCCGTCAGACCGCGGCCACCCTGAGCCGCGCGCGTCATGTACAGCCGATCCAGTGCGTCCGACGGGCCGTACGACGCCTCGTGCAGGCCGTCGACATACGCGGCGAGGTCGTCGGCTGTCGAAAGCCGGATCACTTCGTCCAGCAGGAACGTGTCGTCGGGGTCGACCTCTCGTGCCAATGCGATGCGCTCGTCGGGCGCCAGAGGTGCGAGGTCCTGCCCGACGCTGGCTCGGAGCGCGAGCAGCACGACCGCGTCCTCAACGGCGAGGCCCGCGGGAACAGCCACAGCCGGCGCGTCGAGCCGGGCGCTGGCATTGAGTCCTCGACCAGTCGCCTCCAACCAGTCGATCACCTCGTCGCGGTCGAAGTGTTCGACATCGGCCACCACCGACTTCGGGGAGGGGAAGGGGGTGCTGGCAGACCGCGAGCGCCAGTTGGTGACTGCCTGGCGGGTGACGCTTGCGATGCGGGCGATGTCAGACATCGTGACGAGCGGCTCCACTTTCCCTCCTCCTTCCCTGCTGGTCGACCGGTCGGTCCGGTGATGGGTTAAACGCTAGCCGTTGTTCCGCGTGGAGGGCCGTATCAGTCTGTTTAGCCTCCTAAACAGCGTGCACTCGCGCTGCAGCACCGCGTAGAAGTCACGCTGCGGGCTGTCGTTCTGACGTCGCCCCGCGGCGCCGATCCACCAAGAGCCACGGCTCGGCGGAATCCACTCCGGAAGTTCGGACTCGCGCAGTCGGTCGCGACGGCCCGACGGTCCGAGGTCTTGACCTTGAACCACACGCGATCGGTCAACGAAACGACACGCTCCGCTCCGCTCCGCCAGCGTCACGCTGCTTCGGGACCGCCTGGGCGCCCACAATCACGGGTTCCTCGATCTCCTCAAGAGGCATACCGAGGTCAGGTACATCCACAGCCGGATCAGCAAGACAGCGCCGAGTAGGGCGCACGCTGATCGGATCTGAGGCCATAGGGCGAATCTAGCGGTCTGGTTCGACGCCGGATGCAGACCAAACGGCGAGGCTACTTCGGCAGACCGCCGAGATCGTCGAGTTCGTCGGCAGTCAGGCCGGTCATCATCGAGACGGCAGCGGCGTCGGTGCCGTTGAGCTGACCGAGGGCAACCTTGACAGCGGCGTTGATCTCGTCGCGGTGCGCGTCGATGTACTCGCGCACGGCAGCATCGACGATGTCCTTCTTCGAGCGCGACATGAAGTGAGCTGCGTGCGACACAAGCCCATCAGTGGCGGCGTCGACCTTGATCGGTGCGGTTGCTGTGGCCATGAGTGGATGCTCCTTCAGGTCGGTTGGAACGACCTCGGGTACCAAAATACCACCGGACACCCAAGCCGTCTAATGACCGTAGACGCCCCTTGGTGAAGCCGGTGATTGCCGCCTGCGGGCCGGAACGTGTCCACTGCTTACGCTCGGCGACCCGAGCGGGCGGCGTTGCCGTGGCGAAGCCATCGCGAGCGTAAGCAGTGGAGCAAGCACCTTCGCACGGCCACGCGGGCGTCTGGGAAGATCCTTGCGGACTTTTTGCGGACTACAGGGCCCCCGGGCGACCCTAAACCCCTGCTGACCTGCGGAAACGTCCGAATCTCAGTAATACCAGGGGTACTCGGAGAAGTCGGGGTCACGCTTCTCGAGGAAGGCGTCACGACCTTCCTGGGCCTCGTCGGTCATGTAGGCCAAGCGGGTCGTCTCGCCGAGGAGCACCTGCTGGCCGACGAGACCGTCGTCGATCAGGTTGAACGAGTACTTGAGCATCCGCTGAGCCGTCGGCGACTTGGCATTGATCTTGCGGCCCCACTCGAGCGCCTCGGCCTCGAGCTCGGCGTGCGGGACGACCTTGTTGACCATGCCCATGCGGTGAGCGTCCTCGGCGGAGTACTCGTCACCGAGCAGGAAGATCTCGCGAGCGAACTTCTGGCCCACCTGGCGGGCGAGGTACGCCGAGCCGAAACCACCGTCGAACGAGCCGACGTCGGCATCGGTCTGCTTGAACTTGCCGTGCTCCTTCGACGCGAGCGTGAGGTCGGCGACGACGTGCAGGCTGTGACCGCCGCCCGCCGCCCAGCCGTTGACGACCGCGATGACGATCTTGGGCATGAACCGGATGAGTCGCTGGCACTCGAGGATGTGCAACCGGCCGAGCTTGCCCTTGTCGACCGTCTCGGCCGTCACCCCATCTGCGTACTGGTAGCCGACCTTGCCGCGGATGCGCTGATCGCCGCCGGAGCAGAACGAGTGTCCGCCGTCCTTGGGCGAGGGACCGTTGCCGGTCAGCAGCACGCAACCGACGTCGGACGACATGCGCGCGTGCTCGAGCACCGACAGCAGCTCGTCGACCGTGTGCGGACGGAAGGCGTTGCGCACCTCGGGCCGGTTGAAGGCGATGCGAACCGTTCCGTGGTCGACGGCCCGGTGGTAGGTGAGGTCGGTCAGCCCCTCGAATCCGGGGATCTCTTTCCAGGCGGTCGGGTCGAAGATGTCAGAAACGGTCATGGGCGTGAGGGTATCGCGCGCGAGCGGGCGCCCCGATGTGACATCGCCACTGGCGCATTCCAGATACCGGCGGTATGTTGACCGGCATGACTCAGACATTTGCCGGTTCAGTCGCCCTCGTCACCGGCGCGGCACGCGGTATCGGCGCGGGCGTCGCGCGCGGGATCGTCGCCGGCGGCGGCAAGGTCGCCCTCGTCGGCCTTGAGCCCGCCCTGCTGGCCGAGCTGGCGACCGGCTGGGCGACAGCGCCGCCTGGTGGGAGGCCGACGTCCGCGACTCAGCTGCCGTGAAGTCGGCGATCGACAGCGCAGCCGCTCACTCGGCCAGATCAACTACGTCCTGGCCAATGCCGGCATCGCCTCGTACGGCACGGTGCGCCAGATCGATGACGACGCCTTCGAACGGGTCGTCGACATCGACATCAATGGCGTCTTTCGCACGCTCAAGCACGCCACCCCGCACCTGGCCGCGAGCCGCGGCTACGCACTCGTCGTCGCCTCCCAGGCCTCGTTCACCCCGCTCGCAGGTCTCGCCTCGTACAACGCGAGCAAGGCCGGGGCCGAGACCCTCGGGCTCGCCTACAAGCAGGAAGTCGCCCACCTCGGCATCGGCGTCGGCATCTGCCACCCGTCCTGGATCGACACCGACATCGTCCGCAACGCCGAGAACGATCTGCCGTCCTTCCGCGAGACCCGCAAGCACCTGCCCTGGCCCGCCAACGGCACCACGAGCGTCGAGAAGTGCGTCGCGCTGATCTTGGCTGGCTTCGCCAAGCGCAAGAGCCGGGTCTACGTGCCGGGCAAGGTCGGCGTCTCCAACTGGAGCAAGGCCCTCGTCAACTCTCCGGCGGCGTGGCCCGTCCTGCGCAAGATCGCCGTCAAGACCGTCCCGCAGATGGAGACCGAGGTCGAGGCGCTGGGACGGTTCCACCACGCGCACGTGCCGACGCCCCACCCCGTCGTCGATTCTCAGGTCAACCCCGGAAGCTGACGTCTGGCCCGGTTGCGGATCAGACGGTCTGGACGCTCGCGGCCAGCGAGACCATGTGACCGAGACGGGCCACCTCGGACGGCAGGAACTCCGGACCCCCATGGCGTCCGACGACGACCACGAAGCCATTGCCCTTGCGGTCGCGCGCTGGAGCGGCGGCCAAGACCGTGGAGTCCCAGGCCGGCACCTCGCGCAGCACCTTCGCCTTGCGAAGCCCCAACCAGTCGGCGGCCTCGGGGACGAGCTGCGGCGCGGTCGACGATGCGGCCATGACGTGCAGCTCGCCGTCGGCGCGGTCGAGAGCCATGGCCCAGTCAGTCCGGAACGTCTCTGGCATGACCTCGACGAGCCGGGCGATCGCGCGTGTCGGATCGTCGGTGAACCGTTCGACGGCCTCGAGATCCATGCTCAGGTTGGCGCCTGCGGTGTACCGGGAGATCCAGTCGACGTTGACGCCGTCGAGCCGGTGGCATGCCGTGATCAACGCGTCCGGCATGACCTGAGGCGGCGGCTCGAGCAGGACGTCGTCGACGACCATGCCGTCGGACCGGCGCTCCACGATCTCGATCGCCTCGATGTCGGCGCCCGCACTACCGAGGGCAGTTGCCAGCGCTCCCAGCGATCCGGGCACGTCGGGCAGCGCGACACGGAGCAGGAAGGCCATACGTCCATTGTCACCGGCACATGTTGCGTTTCTGTTACCCGGGTAGCGTGTGGGCGTGAATCACTCGATCGTCCGCACCCTGTTCCGTGTCGTTGCCTTCGGCGAGGCCGTCTCCTGGCTCCTGCTCCTGAGCGCGATGTTCTGCAAGTGGGTTCTGGACGCCGAACCCTTCGGGCTCGCAGAAGGTGGAGTACCCGTCGCCGGCATGATCCACGGCGCAGGCTTCTTCCTGTTGTACGTCGTGATGTGCGTCGTGTGCCACTTCACGTTCCGCTGGAAGCTTCAAGACGACGATCATCGCGCTGCTGGCGGCCATCCCGCCGTTCGCCTCGATCTGGTTCGAGCGCAAGGCCGAGCGCGACGGACTGCTCGAGCGTCCGACCGTCCCCGCTGCCGGCTAGACCCTTCTCACGGCGCCACGTCGGCGCCGTACCGGACGACGCAGAACGCCTGCAGCCGTGCCGCGAGATCACTCATCGTCGCGGCGGCGTGGTGGCTGGCCTCCCAGGCTGCGAACAGCTCGATGCGCAGCGGCCCGTCGCGGCCGATGATCTCCAGCGGGTGCAGGTCGAACCTCGGGTCGTCCGAGACGACGGCAACTCCGCGCCCTGCTGCCGCGAGCGCCTGGGCGACCTGCGGGTTGCTGCAGTCGACGACTCCTTCAGCGGTGAGTCCGACTGCCTCTAGCGCGGTGTCGAGGATCTGCCGAGGCTTGAAAGGCCGGGTCAGCGCGAGGATCGTGCCCGTCGCGAGCTCGTCGATCGTCACCGTCTCGCGCTGGCTCCACTCGTGGTCGCTGCGGACATACGCCCACACGGGCAGCACGGCGACGGCGGCGCTCGCGAGCGGTCGCGCCGGCGCCTCGGTGACGATCGCCAGGTCGGCGCCTCGCTGCAGGGCGTCGTAGGCCTCGCTGGGGTCAGACTGCAGCACCGTCGGCATGGGATCGTCGGGGCCGAGCGTGGCCAGGAACGGCGCGATCACATCGGTCAGGGTCGTGGTCGGCGCGGCGATCGTGAGCCGTTCAAGCCGGCCTGCCGCATAGGAACGAGCAGCGTCCTGGGCCCCCCTGGCGCGGCGGAGCACGTCTTGCGCGTGAGGCAGGAACGCCCGACCTGCAGCACTCAGTCGCAGCCGCCCACTCGATCGCACGAACAGGTCGACACCGAGATCGCGCTCGAGCTGGCGGAGCTGGCGCGAGATCGCCGGCTGGGTGACGTGGACGACGTCGGCCGCCGCGCTGACCGACCCCGAGTCGGCGACTGCGACGAAGTACCCCAGCGTTCTCAGTTCCATGCTCCAAGAGCATAGTCTTCATCAATTCTGAGTATTGGACGGCATAGAGAGGAGCGACGAGAATGGCCTCATGAGCGCCAACATCGAACAACGCCGCCACCTCGTCACCGCCCTGCCCGGACCCCGGTCCGTCGAGCTGATGGCCCGCAAGAATGCCGCCGTGGCAGCCGGTATCGGCACGACGATGCCGGTCTTCGCCGTCGAGGCCGGCGGCGGGATCGTCAAGGACGTCGACGGCAACTCGCTGATCGACCTCGGCTCCGGCATCGCCGTGACCACGGTCGGCAACAGCGCCCCGCGCGTCGTCGACGCGGTCAAGGCCCAGGTCGATGCCTTCACCCACACCTGCTTCATGGTCACTCCCTACGAGGGCTACGTCGCCGTCGCCGAACAGCTGAACCGGTTGACCCCCGGCGACCACGAGAAGGTCTCGGCACTGTTCAACTCCGGCGCCGAAGCCGTTGAGAACGCGATCAAGATCGCCCGCGCGCACACCAAGAAGCAGGCCGTCGTCGTGTTCGACCACGCCTATCACGGTCGTACCAACCTGACGATGGCCATGACCGCCAAGTCGATGCCGTACAAGAGCGGCTTCGGTCCGTTCGCGCCCGAGGTCTACCGGGCCCCGCTGTCGTACCCGTTCCGCGACTCCAAGGACGTCGACGGCCAGGCCGCCGCACAGCGCGCCATCAGCGTCATCGAGAAGCAGGTCGGCGCCGACAACCTCGCCGCCGTCGTGATCGAGCCGATCCAGGGCGAGGGCGGCTTCATCGTCCCGGCCGACGGCTTCCTGCCCGCGATCGTCGACTGGTGCACCGCCAACGGCGTCGTGTTCGTGGCCGACGAGGTGCAGACCGGATTCGCCCGCACCGGTGCGATGTTCGCCTGTGACCGCGAGGGCATCGTCCCTGACCTGATCGTGACAGCCAAGGGCATCGCCGGCGGCCTGCCGCTGTCGGCGGTGACGGGTCGCGCCGACATCATGAACGCCTCGCACGTCAGCGGCCTCGGCGGGACGTATGGCGGCAACCCGCTGGCCTGCGCCGCCGCGCTCGCCACGATCGAGACGATCGAGGCTGACAACCTGGTCGACCGGGCGCTCGAGATCGAGCACCTGATGCTCGACACCCTGCACCGCCTGCAGGCCGACGACGACCGTCTGGGCGACGTCCGCGGACGTGGCGCGATGATCGCGGTGGAACTCGTGAAGTCGGGTACTGATGAACCGGACGCCGATCTCGCCAAGACCATCGCGAGCAACGCCCACCAGCAAGGCGTGATCGTGCTGACGTGCGGGACGTACGGCAACGTCCTGCGATTCCTGCCGCCTCTGGCGATCAGCGACGACCTGCTGACCGAGGCACTCGACATCTTGACCAACCTCTTCAAGGAGACCGCACAGTGACCACACCGAACTCAGCGAGCTCAACAACCGCAGACGTGTTCATCAACAACGAGTGGCTGTCCAGCGAGGGCGGCGAGTTCGACGTCGTCGACCCCGCCACCGGCGAGACCATCACCCAGTCCTCCAACGGCACCGAGGCCGATGCGACGGCCGCCGTCGATGCCGCCGCGGGCGCACTTCCGGCTTGGCGCAAGGTCGCGCCGCGCGAGCGTGCCGAGATCCTGCGTCGCACGTTCGAGCCCATGATCCGCGACCGTGACGAAGCTGGCGCTCTGATCGCCGCCGAGAACGGGAAGTCGTTGTCCGACGCCGTCGGCGAGGTGACGTACTCGGCGGAGTTCTTCCGCTGGTTCGCCGAGGAGGCTGTCCGCATGGGCGGCGACTACGGCACCGCTCCCGCCGGCGGCACCCGCACACTCGTGACGCACCACCCCGTCGGCGTGGCTGCTCTGGTGACCCGTGGAACTTCCCGGCGGCTATGGCAGCACGCAAGATCGCTCCGGCGCTCGCGGCGGGTTGCACCGTCGTGCTCAAGCCGGCCTCGGAGACCCCGCTGACGGCGTTCGCGATCGCGAAGCTCATGGTCGAGGGCCGGCGTGCCCGCCGGAGTCGTCAACATCGTGCCGTCCAAGTCGGCGTCGAAGATCGTCGGCACCTGGATGGCTGACGAGCGGGTCCGCAAGATCTCGTTCACGGGCTCGACCGGGATCGGCCAGATGCTGCTGAAGCAGGCCGCCGAGCGGGTCATCAACTCGTCGATGGAGCTGGGTGGCAACGCCCCGTTCGTCGTCACCGAGGACGCCGACATCGACGCGGCCGTCGACGGCGCGATGATCGCGAAGTTCCGCGGCGGAGGTCAGGCCTGCACCGCAGCCAACCGGCTGTACGTCCACGCCGACGTGGCGGCCGAGTTCACCGCCAAGCTCGGCGCGAAGGTCGAGGCGTTGACCGTCGGTCCGGCCAGCGAGGGCTCCGACATCGGCCCGCTGATCAACGCCAAGGCCGTCGACGAGACCACGGCACTGCTCGACAGCGCCGTCGCGGCAGGAGCCAAGATCGCCCACCAGGCGTCCGTCCCGGCCGACAGCAAGGGCTTCTTCTTCCCGCCCACCGTCCTGGTCGACGTGCCCGCCGACGCCGACGTCGTGCAGGAGGAGATCTTCGGTCCCATCGCACCGATCGTGACCTGGACGACCGATGAGGAGGTCATCGCGCTGGCCAACGGCACCGAGATGGGCCTGGCAGCCTATGTGTTCGCTGGCGAGCTGCAGCGCGCGATCAAGCTGAGCGAGTCGATCGAGGCCGGCATGGTCGGCGTCAACCGCGGTCTCGTCTCAGACCCGGCCGCACCGTTCGGCGGCATGAAGCAAAGCGGAATCGGTCGCGAGGGCGCCCGGGTCGGCATGGAGGAGTTCCAGGAGACGCAGTACCTGAGCGTCGCCTGGCCCGACGCCTGAGCCCACCCGCTCCTTGCAGCTTGTCGAAAGGACGTCCTTTCGACAAGCCAAGGAGCAAGACGGGGCTCAGTCGGCGATGTAGAACATCCGCTTGTTGACGAACTCGTCCATGCCCAGCGGGCCGAGCCACGGCCGAAACCTGAGCGCTTGACCCCGCCGAACGGGATCTCCGCACCCTCGCCAGCGGTCGAGTTGACGTTGGCCATGCCGACCTCGAGCCGCTGGGCCAGCGACTCGGCGCGAGCCGGGTCGGCGCTGAACACCGAACCGCCGAGTCCGTACGCCGTGTCATTGGCCAGCGCCAGAGCCTCGTCGTCGGAGCCGACCTTGTAGACCACTGCCACCGGGCCGAACAGGCCTCGGAGTAGGCGCGCATGTCCTGGGTGATGCCGGTCAGCACCGCCGGCGAGTAGTACGCCGCCGGCCCTTCGCCGAGCACGCCGCCAGCGTGCAGCGTCGCACCCTTGTCGACCGCGTCCTGCACCTGCTCGGCCAACGTCTCGGCGGCCTTGCGCGATGACAGCGGCGCGAACGACTCGAGCGCCAGCGCCTTCTCGGTCAGCTTGCCGACGAAGTCGTCGAACAGGTCGTCCATCACGATCATCCGCTTGTTGGAGTTGCACGCCTGGCCGGTGTTGTACATCCGGAAGTCCCACGCGTTGTCGGCGACGGTGTCGAGGTCGTCGGTGTCGAGCACGACCATCGGATCTGAACCACCGAGCTCGAGGACGCACTTCTTCAAGTTCTTGCCCGCCAGCGCCGCGACGATCGCACCGGCCCGCTCCGAGCCGGTCAGCGAGACGCCGTGGATCCGCGGATCGGAGATGATCGTCTCGATCTGGTCGTGCGAGGCGAACACGTTGACGTACGCCCCTTCGGGCAGACCTGCGTCCTTCATGATCTGCTCGACGGCCAGCGCCGACTTCGGCACCGACTCGGCGTGCTTGAGGATGATCGTGTTGCCGAGCATCAGGTTCGGTGCCGCAAAACGGGCGATCTGGTAGAACGGGAAGTTCCACGGCATGATGCCCAGCAGCGGTCCGACCGGCAGCTTCTGCACGACGGCCTTGCCACCGGAGAACGACTTGATCGGCTGGTCGGCGGCCAGCTCGGGCCCCTCGTCGGCGAAGTAGTCGAAGATCGCCTGACAGAACTCAGCCTCCTCGACACCCTCGCCCACGGGCTTGCCCATCTCGCTGGTCGCGATGGCTGCGAGCTCGTCGGCCCGCTCGGCGAACAGTGCCGCCACCCGCTTGACCGCGACGGCGCGCTCAGCGATCGGCACGTCCTTCCATGCCGCGTACGCCGCCGTCGCCGACGCGAGTGCCGACTCGATCTCGGCATCGGTCGCGGTGTCGAACGACTCGAGCACCTCCCCCGTCGACGGGTCGGTCACCTGATAGCTGGGACTGGTCATGTCGTGCTCCTGCCTTTCATGGGGGTCTTGCCAGTGTGCGTCATCACTTCAACGCCTCGGTGTCGCCGCTGAGCTTCTGCGCCACCCAGATGGGGATGATCGACAGCAGGATCAGCACGACGGCGACGACATTGACGATCGGCGCCTGATTGGGTCGGAACAGGTTGTTGAGGATCCAGATCGGCAACGTCGTCGTTCCCGCGCCGGCCGTGAACGTCGTCACGATGATCTGCGTCGAAGCCAACGCGAAGGCCAGCAGCCCACCGGCCAGCAGGGCCGAGCGCAGCTGCGGGAACGTCACGAGCCGGAACGTCGTCCAGACCCCGGCGCCGAGATCGGCGGACGCCTCCTCGAAGCTGCCGCCCATCCGCCGCAGCCGGGCTTGGACGTTGTTGAAGACCGTGACGATGCAGAACGTCGCGTGCGCCACGATGACGGTCAGGATCGACAGGCCTGGATGCCCATGATGCCGCGGAAGGCGTTGTTCAGCGCGATACCGGTGACGATGCCGGGCAGTGCGATCGGCAGGATCACGAGCAGGTTGACCGAGTTCTTGCCGAAGAAGCTGTACCGCTGCAAGGCCAATGACATCAGGGTGCCGAGCACCAGCGCGATCGCGGTCGATGCCAGCGCGACCTGCACGCTGGTCAGCACCGCTTCACGCGCGCCGTCGGAGTTCCAGGCCCGCTGCCACCAGTCGAGCGTGAAGCCCGTCGGCGGCCAGGCAAAGGATGCGCTGGTGTCGAGGAGTTGAGCACGACCAGCATCAGCGGGAGGTACATCAGGAACAGGATGACGGCGGTGAGCACCGCGAGGAGACGGCGAACGCCGGAGCCGAGGATCATCGTGGCGACCTCACAGGTTCTCGAGGGCACCCGTACGGCGCACAGCCGTCAGGTAGCCGATCATGATGACGATGGGGATCAGCGCGATGGCTGCCGCGAGCGGCAGGTTGTTGGCGGCGCCGACGTTGGTGTAGACGAGGTTGCCGAGCATCTGGTTGGCCCCGCCGACGATGTTGACCGTGATGTAGTCACCGAGGGTCAGCGAGAAGCTGAAGATCGACCCGGCGATGATCGCCGGCGTGAGCAGCGGGAACACGATCGTCCGCAGCGTCTGCCATGTCGAGGCGCCCAGGTCACCGGATGCGTCGGCGGCGAGCCGGCACCCGTTCGAGTCCTGCGAAGATCGGCAGGATGACGTACGGGAGCCAGATGTCGGCCTGCGTGATGATGACGGCGGTGATGCCGTACCCGGGCGAGCCCAGGCCGATCTTGCTCGTGGCCCAGCTCGAAGATGCCGTCGTCCCGACAGCACCGAGCGCCAGGCAAAGGCCTTGACCAGGTGGCTGGCCCACAGCGGGGTCAGCACGGCGATGACGAGGATGCGCTGCATCCGCTTCGACGCCATCTTGGCCATGTAGAACGCGATCGGCAGAGCGATGAGGACGTCGATGATCGTACGGCGACCGCGACGCCCAACGTGCGGAGCGCGACGGTTCGGTACAGCGAGCTCGGTCGCGATCTCCTTGAGGTTGTCGAACGTCAGGGAGCGGTTGAGCTCGCCGGTGAAGCTGTCGACCGACCACAACGCCGTGACGAGCAGCGCCGCAGAGCGCGACGATGTACACGAGCACGAGCCAGGTCAGGGGCGCCGTCAGCAGCATGGCCAGCCGCAGCCGCGGCCGGGAGGTGAGCAGGGAGGAGGCCCGCCGTGCGGCCGTCCGCGAAGGGACGGCCGCACGACTGGTGTCGATCGACATGTGGTTGATCAGCCCTTGATCTCTGTCCAGCCTTGGTCCACTCCGAGTAGTCCTTGCACTCGACGTCGGTACGACCATCGAGGCACTCGGCGACCGGTGTGCGCCAGTACCAGAAGCTCGGACGCGAACTCCTCGTCGCCGGCCTTGTACGTGTCACAGAATCCGGGATCGCTCGCGAAACTCGCAGGCTTCCTGGCTGTTGGGCGCCTCGCCGAAGTACTCAGTCGCCGCAGCATTGGCCTTGGGCGAGTCGATGTAGTTCAGCCACGCGTACGCGCAGTTGGGGCTCTTGGCCTTCGACGAGATCATCCACGTGTCAGACCAGCCGGTCGCGCCTTCCTCGGGCAGGATCGCCTTGACGTTGGTCTTCTTGGCGTCGACCGAGTTGACGATGACCTGCCACGTCGTGCCGATGACCGAGTCGCCGGTCTCGAACGCCGAGATCTCCTTGAGGTAGTCCGACCAGTACTCGCCGACGTTGGCGCGCTGGCCCTTGAGCAGGTCGACCGCGGCGGTGAACTGCTTGTCGTCGAGCGCGTACGGGTTCTTGATGCCGAGATCGGGCTGGTGCTTCATCAGGTACAGCGCAGCGTCGGCGATGTAGATCGGCGAGTCGTAGGCCGTGACCTTGCCCTTGTACTTGGCCAGCCGTCGGGCTCGAACACCGCGGACCACGACGTCGGGGCAGGCGAGACCTCGTCGGCGTTGTACATCAGCAGGTCGGCGCCGTAGCCGTGCGGCACGCCGTAGTGCTTGCCGTCGAAGGTGTTCCACTCCTGGTCCTTGAGGAAGTCGAAGACCTTGGCGTAGTTGGGGATCAGGTCGGTGTTGACCTCGACGGCCTCCTTGGAGGCGACCATGCGCGCCGTGAGGTCACCTGAGGCTACGACGACGTCGTAGTCGCCGGTCTTGGCGAGGTTGAAGGCCTCGTCGGAGGTGCCGTACGTCTTGGACGTGACCTCGCACTTGGTCTCCTTCTCGAAGTCGCTGACCCAGTCGACGGCGGGATCGTTGCTGCCGTCCTCGACGTATCCGGGCCAGGCCAGGATCGAGACCTTGCCTTCCATGGCACCGAGCTGGTCGGAACTTCTGCGGCTGTGTCGGAGTCGCTTCCCCGCAGGCTGCGAGCACGACGAGCGCGCTGCTGGCGAGCAGGGCGCCGACGGCCCTCCTCCGGTGTGTCGTCCTTCTCATCGGTGTCTCCATCTCTTCTTCGGGGTGGGAGTGGTGTGTCAGGGGGTGGGCTCAGGTAGTGGCACGAGGTCGTCGAGCGACCAGCTGGCGACGACCTTCTCGCCGCGCTGCTCCTTCTGGGCCTGCGCGCCGGTGCTCTGCTCCAGCACGACGAGGCGGGTGCCGTCGTCGAGCAGGACGTGGAGGCGGTGGCCGGAGCCGAGGTAGATCGACTCGGTGATGACGCCGGGTGCTGAGATGACGCCCGTCGAAGCATCCGTCGAGCCGGTAGAGGCCTCCGGACCGATCGCGATCTTCTCGGGTCGCAGGGCGTGTGTTCCCGGACGTCCCAGGAGCCGCTGCGAGGTCGCGCTGTCGAAGATGTTGGACGTCCCGACGAACGAGGCGACGTACTCCGACGTCGGCTGCTCGTAGATCTCCTGCGGGGAGCCGAGGTGCACGATCTTGCCCTCGCTGAACACGGCGACGCGGTCGCTGAGGGTCAGTGCCTCCTCCTGGTCGTGGGTCACGAAGACGAAGGTGATGCCGAGGTCGCGCTGCAGCTGCTTGAGCTCGACCTGCATCTGCTCGCGCAGCTTGAGGTCGAGGGCGCCGAGCGGCTCGTCGAGCAGCAGGACCTTGGGCCGGACGACGATCGAGCGGGCGAGTGCGACGCGTTGGCGCTGACCGCCCGACAGCTGCCCGGGGCGCCGGTCTCCGAGGTGGGCGAGCTGCACGGTTCCGAGGGCTTCGGCGGCCTGTCGGCGGCGCTCGGCCTTCTTGACGCCACGGACGCGCAGACCGTAGGCGACGTTGTCGAGCACGCTCATGTGCGGGAACAGCGCATAGTCCTGGAAGACGGTGTTGACGTCGCGGTCGAAGGGGGCGCGCGAGGTGACGTCCTCGCCGGCGAGCTCGATCGTCCCTGCGGTGGCCTGCTCGAATCCGGCGATGAGCCGCAGCACGGTGGTCTTGCCCGATCCAGAAGGTCCGAGCATCGAGAAGAACTCGCCGTCGGCGATGTCGAGGTCGACCTCGTCGACGGCTCGGACGTCACCGAAGTGCTTGCTGAGGCCCCGCAGCGAGATCGCCGTGCCGGGCGGCGCGGTGCGATCGGATGCGGGTTCGTCGATGGTGCTCACGCTCATCGTTGGGTTGTCCCCTCGGGGTCGGTGGTGTGACCTGGGCCACGTGCTGGCAAAATCATATGGGACCAGATATTAATTGGCTAGGTGCTATTTGCAACGATCTTGTTACGTTCTGGAGGAGGTGGAGATGGCGACCGTGCGACGAGCGTCGACCCGAGCCCGATCGGCGATCTTCGCCCCCATCGGCGACGAGGGGCGCGCGGTGCGCGTCGAGAACCGGCTCGCCGAGGCCATCCGGTCAGGAGTCCTCGCAGATGGCGAACGCCTGCCCAGCGAGCCCGAGCTCGCCTCGATGCTCGGGGTCGCGACCGTCACGGCTCGTGAGGCCCTGGTCGCCCTGCGCGCTCAAGGACTCGTCACCACGACCCGCGGACGCGGCGGCGGCAGCTTCGTAGCCGGCCCGCGCCGAGCCGAGCGGCCGACTTGAACCACCGGCTCACCGCGATGTCGCGCGTCGAGCTGCGCGACCGCGGCACGATCTACGGCGTCATCATGGCCGGCTGCGCCGAGCTCGCTGCCGAGCGCTCCGACGCTCATGACGTCGAAGGTCTGCGCGTGCTGCTGGTCGATGCCGACGACACCGACATCGGCCGCTGGCGTCATGCCGATGCCGGCTGTACCTGTCGATCGCGGCACTGACCCAGTCGGCCCGGATGACCCGCGAGGTCGTCCGCCTCGAAGCCGACTTCGGCGCGCTGCTGCGCCTACCCCTGGCCGATGCTGACTTCCGGTCTTCGACGTTCGAGCGCCACGGCCAGCTGGTCGACGCGATCGAGCAGCAGGACCCTCAGACCGCCCGGCGGCGCGTCAAGGAGCATGTCAGCGACGCCCTGGAACGACTGGCCGATCTGCATGCGGCGGTGCAATGATCGACGAATCGCATCTCTCGACAGGAGTACTTCGCATGCCCACCCAGACCGTTGAGCTCGCGGCATGCGTCGAGCGCGTCGAGCTCCACTTCCACCATCTGCTGACGGCTCGAGACGATGCGCGCCCGGCTCGTGACGCTGTTCGACAGCGGGCCGGTCGATTCCGAGGCGGCCCGCTCCAGCCTCGAGCCGCTCGCCGTCGCCTTCCTCGCTTCGTCCGACATCGTCGGGGCCGGATTCGTCGCCGCGCGCGGCGCGCTGCAGCAACGTCCCGCTGTACCTCGCGTGGTGGCAGGGAGACGACCAGCACCTGCTCGGCGAGGCGGGGGCACCCGACACCGGCGAACCGCTCGACTACACCCGCCACCCCTGGTTCAGGACGCCCGAACGCACCGGCCAGCCCCACGTCACCGGGCCGTACGTCGACTTCGTGTGCACCGACCAGTACGTCATGACCGCGACCACCCCCGTCGTGTCCCGCGGTCAGATGGTCGGCGTCGTGGGTGCAGACACGCTCGTCGAGACGCTCGAACGCCTGTTGCTGCCGACGCTGCGTTCCGCCGGCGCGACCGTCGTCAACGACGACGGCCGGGCGGTCGCCTCCGCCGATCCGCACATCGCGACCGGAAGCCTGGTGCGCCTCGGCGACCACGACGAGGTCGTGGCGTGCAGCCGACTGCCGTTGAGCGTCGTCAGATCTCGGCACCCCGGCGACTGACCCACGTGTACCCGGCCGCGATCGCGACCGCGAGCACCGTGATGACCAGACAGGCGATCGTGACGCTCACGGCGCCGTTCTCGGCGATGTCGAGGAACGTGTACGGCACTGCGCTCGTGACACCTTCACCGACCTCGAAGACCGGCTCGGCCACCTCGGCGCGCACCAGCGTGTAGGCGAGCCAGGCGATCGGCCAGACCAGGAACCACCAGGCCGCGCCCGTCAGCCGCGTGCGAGGCGTGAAGGCGAGGAAGCCGACGACCGACATCGCCGGGACGACGTAGTGGAAGATCTTGTCGAGCCACCACGACAGCCCGTTCAGCTGCGACGTCGCCGGCCAGGATCGTCACGAAGACGACTCCTGTGACGGTGATGCCGACGAGGCTGGCCAGCCGCAGAGCCTGGTACCAGGGCTCGGCGCGATCTTCCCGCAGCACGAGCAGCCAGCAGGCGATCGCCACGAGCAGGTTCGACTCGACCGTGAAGTAGCTGAGGTAGTTGACGACGCTGCGGCCGCCATCGATCGTGATGATGATCTGGGCGATCAGGGCGAAGGTTGCAAGCGCGGCAATGATCGCGTGCCAGAGTCGATTCACACGTCGACCCTAGTGCTCCCCCGCTCGACGCGGGAAGGTCGATAGCCTAAGACCTGGTCCCGAGGAGGTCAGGTGGAACAGCACACCCGCGGCGCGCACCATGTGCAGCGCGTCGGCTCGTCACGCCTTCTGGTCGAGCCGCCCGTGCGCTTCCTCGGCGCGTTCGTCATCCGGTCCGATACCCGCATCGGCGCGTTCACCGAGTTCGGCCGCGAGGTCGAGGTGCAGGCCGGCTCGATCGGCCGCTACTGCGAGATCGGGCCCGGCAGCCTGATCGGCGCCACCGGACATCCCACCAGCTGGCTCAGCGTCTCGGCGTTTCAGTACAAGAAGTCGACATGGGGCTGGCATCCGTCGGCCGACGACACCCAGATCGTCGACCCCGAGGCCGGCGGACGGCAGAGCTTTCGCAGCGTGGGTCCCGACCAGGCCACGATCGGCAATGACGTGTGGCTGGGCGCGAACGTCGTGGTGCTGCGCGGTGTGACGATCGGTGACGGCTCGATCATCGCGGCAAACGCAGTCGTCACCAAGGACGTTCCGCCCTACTCGATCGCCGGTGGGATTCCGGCCAAGGTCATCCGGCCCCGGGTCAGCGACGAGCTGCGCGACGAGCTGCGCGACCTGCGCTGGTGGCGCCACTCGCCCAATCAGCTCAGCGGCATCCCGTACGACGATCCCGCAGCCGCCGCCGGACAGCTGCGCACCCGGATCGATGAGGGCCTCGAGTCCTACGATCCGGGATTCATCGAGATCCCCAAGTCCGCTCCGGCAGCGCCCGCGGCGAAGAAGCGTCGCTGGCGCTGAGCCGACTCCGCCCCAGGCTCAACCGTCCAGGTCGACGAGAGCCTGGATCGCGCGACCGTACATCTGGATCAGCCGATCGCGACCGATCGCCGGGATCACTTCTTCCTCGATCGACTGGGCCGACTGCATAAGTCCGCCGAGCTGGGTGCCGATCAGCAACGCCCGGGCGTAGCGATCACGTCCGGGCAGCACCGCGACGAGGTCGTCGAGGAACATCCGGCGCGAAGTCTCGCGCAAGCCGACACGAATCGCCTCGCGATCAGACGCCCGGATCATCGTGGCGTAGTGGGTGCGGAACTCCTCGTGCTCCTTGGCCAGCACGAAGCCGGCCAGTCGCTGGCCGAGTCGTCGAGCGGGCCGTCGATCGGTGGCCGCACATACTCGTCGAGGCCCAGCACCTCGAGGAACAGCGCTTGCTTCGAGCCGAAGTGGCGGATCACCAGCGAGGGGTCTGCCCCCGCCTCGGCGGCGATGGCCCGGACCGACGTTCCGCTGAACCCGTGCGCCTCGAACAGCCGCTTCGCACTGGCGGCGATGAGGTCTCTGGTGTGGGGCACGGCCTCGGGGGGATCCATGCCTGCAGTATTCCTCACAGCACATCAGGTTGACTCCCGCAACCATCATGCTGTCAACTAAGTTGACACCCATGACTTTCGGAGCCCACCGCTATGACCAGCACGATCCCCAGCCCGCCTGAGACCTCGACCGCCGCAGAGCCACGCGTCGGTCTCTGGCTCTTCTTCGTCGGCACCGCCGCGCTCGTGGTCTCGCTCGCCCAGACGATCCTGATCCCCGTCCTCGGCCTGCTGCCCGACAAGCTCGACACCTCCGTCGCCAACGTCCAGTGGCTCCTGACCGCGACCCTCCTCGTCGCGGCCGTCGCAGTTCCTCTGATGGGCCGGCTCGGTGACATGTTCGGCAAGCGCCTGCTGCTCCTGGTCGCCGTCGGCGCACTCGTGATCGGCTCGGTCATCACGGCGCTGTCCAGCAGCATCGGCGTGCTGATCTTCGGCCGTGCGATCCAGGGAATCTCCGCCGCCGCGATCCCGCTCGGCATCTCGCTGCTGAGCTCGCTCGTCCCCCGCGAGCGCGCCGGCACCGCGATCGCCACGGTCAGCGCGATGCTGGGCGTCGGCGGTGCGCTCGGCCTGCCGCTGGCCGCAGCCATCGCGCAGAACTCCGACTACCACGTGCTGTTCTGGGTCACCGCCGGCGCGAGCGCACTCGCCTTCGTCGGCATCCTGACCGTCGTCCCGAAGGACACCCAGCTCGCAGGCGGCAAGGTCGACTACGTCGGGACCGTCCTGCTCGGCGCAGCACTGGTGTCGCTGCTGTACCCGCTGTCGCAGACTGCATCGTGGGGCTGGGGGTCGACCAAGGTCATCGGCCTGCTGAGCCTGTCGGCCGTGCTGTTCGTGATCTTCACCTTCACCCAGACCCGGATCGCCCAGCCACTGGTCGACCTGGTGACGCTGCGCCGGCGCCCCATCATGCTGACGAACATCGCCTCGATCTTCTTCGGCTTCGCCCTGTTCGCCTCGCTGATCGGCACCGCCTCGTACGTCCAGGCACCCGAGGCGACGGGATACGGCTTCGGATCGTCGATCATGACCGGTGGTCTCGCAATGCTGCCCGGCGGCCTGGCGATGCTGGTGCTGGCCCCCATCGCGGCCAAGCTGGCCGACCGGTTCGGAGCGCCGCGCATCCTGACCTTCGGCGCCCTGATCGTCGCCGTCGGCTGGCTGTGCCGCATCGTGTTCATCGACTCGCTGACACAGGTCGTCATCGGCGCGACGATCGTCGGCGCCGGCACCGCGATCGGCTACGCGACGATGCCGGCCATCATCAACGCCCACACGCCGGTCTCCGAGCTGGCTGCGGCCAACGGTGTCAACAGCCTCGTCCGCTCGGTCGGCAGCTCGCTGGCCAGCGCCGTCGGCGGAGCCCTGCTCGCAGCGACCACGATGAGTCTCGGCGGCCACGACATCCCCGACCCTCGACGCCTACCGCGAGGTGCTTCGCCCTGTGCGCTGGCGCCTCGGTCATCGCGGCAATGATCGCCCTCGCGATCCCCAAGGGTCCCGTCGACTGACGACCTGGTGTCAGCGGCGGTCCGCCACCAGGACCGCCGCCCCCAGGTAGTGGCACACCTGCACCGCCAGCTCGAGGTCGAGACGGTCGGGGTCGAGCGGTCGTCCGCGCTCGGCCTCGACCTTGCTGATCCGGTACTTGACCGAGTTGCGGTGCAGCAAGAGCTGTTCGGACGTCTGCGCATAGCCGCCGCCCGTGCCGAGGAAGACCCGCAGCGTCTCACGCGTCCGCGCCTCGGCCTCGCCGTCGACGGCCAACGGACCCAGCACCTCAGCGACCCAGTGGCGGGCCGCCTCGAGGTCGCGCACCAGCATCGACGCGACCGCGACGCCGCGCTCCCCGAAGCCGATCGCGTGCGTCACGGGGCTCGACGACCTCAGCGCCACGCTCATCGCCGCCTCGGCCTGCTGGTGCGTCCGCCGGAAGCCGTCGACACCGGCCACGGGGCAGCCGAGCGCGACCCGGGCGTCAGGCGTCCGGGCCAGGCTGCGACGGACCAGCTCCACGTCGACGGGCGCCGTGCTGCGACCCCGACCGAACCAGACCCACGCCGTGCCCCGGTCGACGGCCGTGAACAGCGTCGCCCCCGCGCCGATCGGCTCAGCGAGCCCCCGGGCGAAGTCGCGCAGCGCACCGGTGTGATCGGTCCCGGAGTTCGCGCCGTCGATCCAGATCACGGCACCCACGTGCACCTGGTCGAGCCGATACCTGGCGCCTGAGGCGAAGTCGGCCTGGTCGACGGCGTGACCGTCGAGGATCCGGGCGACCAGCTGCGAGGTGACGCTCGCACTCTTGTCGAGCCAGCGCTGCCGTTCCTGCTCGTGCGCCTCGAGCACGATCTGGGTGATCCAGTCGATGTACCGGTGCAGGAACCGCGACAGGTCGTTGAGCAGCCGCAGCTTGACGCCGGCCTCGCAGTCGAGCGCCTCGACCTCGTCGAACATCCAGTCGCGCAGGTCGTCCGAGCCGAAGTGGTAGGCCCGCCGCAGCGAGGTGCCCGGCACGCCCCGCTGGGCCAGCCGGAAGGCGTACTCGGTGGCCGCCGTGATGGGCTGCACCTGCTCGAAGGGGATGTCGTGGCGGATGATGCGCAGGATCGTGGTGATGTTGCCCTCGACGCTGGCCCGCAGCATCGCCATGAGCTCGGGATCGTTCAAGAAGTCGACCTCCCGGGCGATGACGTCGGTCATCCGCTCGCAGATCTCGTCGAAGTGCAGCTGCAGCCGATCGCCGATCACGGCGACCAGCGCAGCGACCTCGCGGTCGGTCCCGGTGGTCACTCGAGCCGTTTCAGGGCTGATTCGGCGGCGTTGAAACCACACATGCCGTGGGCGCCGGCACCGGGAGGAGTGGCCGCCGAGCAGAGATAGACCCCCGGGACGCCGGTCGTGTACGGGTCGAGCGCGATCCGCGGACGGAACACGAGACGCAGGGCCGCATTGGCACCCGTGATGATGCCGCCGCCGACGTAGTTGGCGTTGGAGGCCTCGATCTGGGCGACCGATCGGACGTGGCGGGCCACGATGCGGTCACGGAAGCCCGGTGCGAACCGTTCGATCTGCGCCTCGATCGCAGCTGTCGCATCGCCGGTGAAACCAGCCGGTACATGTGCGTAGGCGTCAACCGGGTGGATCGATCCGGCCGAGCGGCTCGGATCGGCGAGGTACTGCTGGCCCAGCAGGACGAACGGCCGCTCGGGCATCCGGCCGTGATGGACGTCGCGCTCGGCCTGAGCGATCTCGCGGAACGATCCGGCGACGTGCACGGTGCCAGCGCGCCGCGAGTCGGCATGCGTCCACGGGATGCCGCCGTCGACCGCGAACGCGACCTGGAACGCCCCTGGACCGTGCTGGTACCTCTCGAACGACCGGGCGACCCGTCCCGGCAGCCGCGGGCCGATGATGCGAGCGGCGGCCGCCGGAGCAGTGTCGAGCATGACGAGATCGGGGCTGTCGAGCTCGTCGAGCGAGGTGACGTGCACGCCGGTCTCGATCGTCCCACCCAGGTCGACCAGCAGCGCGGCCATCGCCGTGGTGATGGCTGACGAACCTCCGGCGGCGACCGGCCACCCGTAGGTGTGCGCGGCGGTGCCGAGGGCCACCCCGATCGCCGACGACATGGGTCCACCGAACGGTCGGAACGCGTGGGCGGCCACCCCGCCGAACAGGGCCCGTCCCGGTTCGGTCGACCACTTCTTGGCCAGCAGGCTGGCCGGCATCGCGGCGTAGGCGCCGAACCGGGCGAGCTTGATCGGATGGTCCGGGACGTGCAGCATCGGCCGGGTGAAGTCTTCGGTGATGTCACCGAAGCGTTCGGCGAGTGGTCCGAAGACCCGCTGCCACGGCCGTCCGTCAGCACCGAGCGTTGCCGCCGTCTCGGCCACCGACCGGCGCACCGCCGAACCACCGCCGTTGTCGAGCGGGTGCGAGTACTGCACCTCGGGCCACAGCCAGCTCAGGCCGTAGCGGCTGAGGTCGATACGGCGTGCGAAGGCGCTGTCGACCGAGAGCGGGTGGAAGCCGGAGCACTCGTCGTGCAGGACTCCGGCGCCCGTGTACTCGCCGCTGCGGGTGCCGCCGCCGATCGTGGGGGCCGCTTCGAGCACCCGGACCTGCACGCCTTCGGCGGCGAGGGTCACGGCGGCAGCGAGCCCGTTCGGGCCCGCTGCCGACCACCACTGCGTGAGTCACGTAGTTACCTTAGGCAGGTCTCCGGGTGCGTGGTATCCCTCGAGGGTCCAGGTGACCTGGTGGGCGATCGGGCCGTCGGGCAGCCATGGGTGCGCGTCGGCTGCGTCCTTGACGATGTACGTGCCCCGCTCGACGACGCCTAGAGCCGCGTCGATGACTCGGTACTCGATGTAGTTCTTGTGGATCGGCTGCGACTCGGTGAACGTGATGACGACCTCGCCGGGCTCGAAGTTGCAGCGTTTCTGCACCGCCGCGACGGTCCGTTCGTCGTGCAGGTGGCCGTCACCGAACTGCCACCCGATCAGTAGGGTGCAGACGAACTCGGCCTCGCGGATGACGTAGTTCTCCAGCGCATCTGTGTGCCGCATCATCAACGACATCAGTGCGCGGCCCTGGGTGTGCATCGTGCGCCACGCGACGGCCTTCTGCATGAAGATCTCGGCGACCTCTTCGCCGAAGGCGGCTGTGGCTGGTCGATCTGGTTCGCGTTGTACTTGACGAGGTGGGTGTTAGCTTCTCCTCGACGTCACGGCCACGGAAGGCCCACGTCGCCGAGGCCCAGTTGCCGGCGTACTGGCGCATCGACGGCAGGAACGAGACGAGATCGGGGCGCAGGTTGCCGAGGATCGGGAAGAACAGCACCGCCACGACCACGAACGCCAGCAGGGCAGGCGTCATGTCGCCGACACCCCAGCCCGCGCCGGCATCGAAGTTCCAGAACAGGAACGGCGTCGCGAACATGAAGAAGATGTTCCACTCCAGCGGCACGGCCAGCGGGAACGTCGACGTGATGAAGGCGTGGAACAGCAGCATGCCGATGATTGCGAGCAAACGTGATCGTGCGGTTGGTCGAGAACAGCAGCACCATGGGCAGCACGAGCTCGACGACGGTGCCGCCGATGTGCGCCAGGGCGCTGCTGACCTTCGACGGCCGGATGTCGCGCGGGAAGTCGCGGTACAGCGAACGCTTGAAGCGTCGCGACGTGATCCAGGGGGTGTTGCTGACCATGGGGGCGACGACGCTCGTGAAGTTGTGCCCGAACTTCGACACCCCGGCGCCCATCCAGATCACGACCATCGCGATCTTGGCGGCCACGATGATGTCGACGAGCGAGCTGAACGTCGCGAAGCAGAACAGGATCAGGATGTACTGCTCCGACCTGGCGGCCAGGAACACGGTCTTGTCGCGCAAGCCCATCAGCACGATGAGCACGAGGTAGGCGCCCACACCCCACACCGGAAGCAGGCCCGGCTCGACCGGGAACGTGTCGGACGTGACGCCTGGGCCGACCAGCAGGTAGGCCAGCACCGCGAGGATCGCCCAGTAGACCGCGACGTCCCACGTGGTGCGCTCGTCACCCTTCGTGAACGGCACCTTGCCGGGCCACGGCGGCACCCGCAAGGTCCGGCGCCGCGTCCAGTACAGGCAGCCGCCGATGAACGGGCTGAACTTGAAGGCCAACGGTCCCGACGACGAGGCGAGACCCAGGATCTCGAACAGGATCGTCCAGACCATGAGCTTCTCGTAGACGATCGGCTGGTCCCACCACGACGTGAAGTCGCCGAAGCCGCCCAGTCCGGGAGTCGTCAGCCCCACGACGAGGACCCCTCCCACGACGAAGAAGATCAGCTTGAAGACGTACAGCAGGTGCAGCTGTTTCGGCCCGCCGAAGCCGTACTCGCACCAGTGGATCGCGAGCAGCTTCATCCGGTCCATGAACGGCAGCGAGCCGAACTCGGCCGGGTCTACCGGCGGCATGTCGGCGGTCTTGAGTCCCATCAGATATCTCCTTCATCACGGCATACGGGCAGGGCGCAGTGCCGCGGGTCGGTGTCGCGGCTGGCTGGTGTCGCTAGGTGGTGTGGCGGGTGCTGCGCGGATCAGGCGGGCTGTGGGTGCCAGGACCGGCGCAAGCTGGGTTTGTCGATCTTGCCCACCGGGTTCTTCGGCAGGGCGTCGACGATGGCGATGCTCTCAGGCACCTTGACGCGAGTCAGGTGCGAGCGGCAGTGCTCGATCAGGTGCGTCTCGGTGAGGTGCGCGCCGGGATAGACCGTCACGTAGGCGACGGGCACCTCGCCCAAGATCGGATCGGGCCGGCCGACCACTGCTGCCTCCAGCACGACGTCGACCTGCGCCAGGACTGTCTCGATCTCCTTGGGATAGATGCTCTCCCCGCCCCGGATGATCATGTCCTTGACCCGGTCGACGATCGACAGGTAGCCGTCCTCGTCCAGTCGTCCGACGTCGCCGGTGTGCAGCCAGCCGTCGACGATGGTGTCGGCGGTCGCCTCGGGCTTGCCGAGGTAGCCCCGCATGACGGTCGGCCCACTGATCAGGACCTCACCGGTGTCGCCAGTGGGGACGTCAGAACCGGCATGGTCGACGACCCGGATCTGCTGCCCCGGCAGTGCCGGTCCCGACGGTGCCGAGCTTGCGCACCCCGTCGACCGGGTTGCAGGCTGAGGCGCAGGTGCCCTCGGTGAGCCCGTAGCCCTCGACCATGACGAACCCGAAACGGTCCTGACAGCGCTGGAGCAGCTCGGCAGAGACCGGTGCGGCACCGCAGACGACGAAGCGCAGCGACGAGGTGTCGGGGCGGACGTCTTCGGGCAGCGCGGCCAGCAAGGCGTAGATCGTCGGGACTGCCGAGAAGTAGGTCGGCCGCAGGCGCTCCACGTGACCGAAGAACGTGCTGGGCGAGAACGAGCCGACGATCGTCATGCGTGCCCCGCCGACCAGCGGGGTCAGGGTGCTGACGACGATCGCATTGACGTGGAACAGCGGCAGCACCAGCAGGCAGTGATCGTTCGGAGTGATCTGCAGGTGCGATCCCATCGAGAACGTCATCGCCTCGAGATTTCCGTGGCTCAGCATGACGCCCTTGGGCAGACCGGTCGAGCCGCTCGTGTAGATCAGCAGTGCGGTGTCGTCGAGGTCCAGGTCGACCGGCGCGGGTGCCGGGGCCGTGACATCGGTCGCCAGGTCGTCGACCGCGATGGCCGGACGACCCGCGGTCGGAGCCTCAGGTCCGGCGTTGATCACGAGCGCCGCGCCGGAGTCGATGATCTGGTGATCGGCCTCCGAGGCGGTGAAGACCGGGTTGATGGGCGTTGCGCAGCCGCCGAGGCGCCAGGCGGCGAAGATCGCCAGGATCAGCTCGACCCGGTTGGGCAGCATGATCGCCAGGACGTCGCCGCGACCGAACCCGCGGGCGGCCAGCTGTTCGGCGATGGCCTCGACCCGTTCTTCGACCTGGCCGTACGTCAGGTCGGACCGGTCGTCGGCCAAGCACGGTCGGCCATACCTCTGTGCGGGTTGCTGCCAGGGCAGGTAGGGGAGGTCCACAGCTGGCACCCTTCGTCGTTGATGTGATCTACGACACTAGGGACTCAGGAGGGACGCGCCCACGTCCCGGCACCACGAACTTCGACCCCGCCGTTGTGCACGATGCACAAGGTGCGCCCGGCGTCTCGGCCGAGAAGTCAGGGGTGGTGAATCAGGCGTCAGGCCCGACCGCGAAGTCGGCGTCGGGATCGGCCCGGTTCGCCACGACCCACTCAGCGATGTTGCGCAGCTTGACGTTGTGGGTCTGCGACTGGCGGCGCAGGAACTCGAACGACCGGTCGGCGTCGAGGTCGAACCGCTCCATGAGGATGCCTTGTGCCTGGCCGATGAGCTTGCGCGCATCGATCGCGATCTGCAGGCCTTCCTCGTTGTGCGCATTCGCAATGGCCACGGCCGCATGGCGCACGAAGATCATCGCGACGGCCAGGTCGTCGTCGTCGAAGGCGTCGGGGCGGTCGGCGTACAGGTTGAGCGAGCCGTACCGCCGGGCCTTGGTCTCCAGCCGCACGCTCAGGACACTGCGGATCCCGAGGTCGGCGACTGCCGCACCCCACTTGCGCCAGCGCGGGTCGATGCTGACATCACTCGACGAGTAGTGCGCGGCGCCTTCGATGGCGTCGAGGCAGGGGCCTTCGTCGTGGATCATCTGCAGGTTGTGCGACTCACCCACCCGGTGCGAGGTTGCTGCGGCCGTCTCGATCTGCTGGCGAGCATGCACGAGCATGATCCCCGCGTCGTCGCAGTTCGTGGCCAGCTGGGCGTACTCCGCAATCTTCTCGACCGTCCGCTCGGCGGTCGGCGCTTCGTGCAGATCCAGTGCCATCTGCGCGAAGAACGAAGAGCTGGTCATGGCATTCCCCTCCGGTTCAGAACAGCCAAAAATCGAGTGTATGCAGACAGGACCGTACACGCCCCCCGAGTTCAGTTTGACGGGTGTCTTGCAGGGTACGCCTGGTTTGACAAACGTTCCGACATGTAGGGAGAGCGCGATGTCCACAGGGCTTCATCTACCGGGTCCCGCCGTCACCCTTTTCGGTGATCGCGACGACCTCGACCAGGCGCTCGGGGACGAGCTGGCGCGCCGCGGCTGCAGCACCCACATCATCACGACATCGCTCGGCTGGCTGGACTCGACGACCCATGCGGTGATCCGACTGGGGACTCCCACCGGCGACAAGGCGATGGAGGCGCTCGCCACCACCGACACACCAGCAGCCCACCTGGTGGGGGTCTGTCAGTCGACCACGGACGATGCCGAGGCGGAGCACATCCGGGCGGCGTGGGCGGCGAGCAGCGAGCACCATGTTGCATCGCTCATCTGGCACGAGCCCGTCGACCTGTTGCAGACCACGGTCGACGAGCCGTGACGACGATTGCCGACGAGATCTTCGAGCCCGCCGCCATCACGCCGTGAACCGCCGATGGATCACGCGGCGTCGGCGTAGCCAGCCTTCGTCCGCAAGCCGTCGAGCACCTTGGCCAGGCGACGCGAGACCTGCATCTGGCTGACGCCGACGAGGTCAGCGATCTCCTGCTGCGTCTTGTCCTCGACGAATCGCAGTCGCAGCAGCTCGCGGTCGTCGTCGCTGAGCTGGCGGCACAGCGGACCCACGGTCACCCAGTCGTCGATGAACGAATAGGCCGGCTCGTCCCACCGGATGGTCTCGCCGAGCGGCTGCCTCGACTCGCCCACAGGCTGGTCGAGCGAGGACGGCGAGAAGCAGCCCCGCGCCGCCATGGCCTCGCTGACATCGGTGACGTCGGCGTCGAGCTCTTCGGCGATGTCGGTCAGCTGGGGTACCGAGGCCTGCGTCTGAAGACGGTGCTCGGCCAGCTTGGTGATGTCGGCCTGGAGCTTGCTGGATGCGGCGGGGCGGACGGACGCCCCACCCGTGATCGCGGAAGTACTTCTTGATCTCACCGAGGATCGTGACCGTCGCGAACGGGACGAACTCTCCCCGGTCGTGATGGAATCCCCGGATGGCCTTGACCAAGGCGTAGTTGGCGACCTGGACGAGGTCTTCGCGGTCGATGCCACGGCCGGAATATCGCCCCGGCGAGATGCCGAGCAAGTCCGAGATGGCGACGCACGATCTCGTCCTCGAGCGTTTCGCGCTCGACCGGTGATGCTGACAGTGCTGCTTCGATCAATGCTGCCGTCTCGTTGTGACGGCTGGTGCTGTGCGCTGTTTCGGAATTCACGACGACCCCCTTGGGTCTCGTTCCTGGCGCGGCTTCTGCTCAACCGACTCCACAAACATGTCACTGATCGGTGTGTGAAAGCAAGTCCCATTGGGTAAGAACTAACTAGGAGAACTAGTTCCATCGGGCCATACGGCGAGGCCTGTACCGTGAGAACTGGTGTCCGCTCAGCCCAATCGGAGGAGAAACAGATGGCCATTCGCAAGAAGCAGACCCTGCGCGACAAGCTGGAAGATCACATCGGAGATCTGGCTAGCCAGACCGACGAGCTCCGTCAGCAGGTCGTCGACCGTGCGCCCGGCGTGCGCGATCAGCTCATCGCAGCGCTGCCCGACAAGGATCAGCTGGTCGATCTGCGGGACGACCTGTTCGGACAAGCTGCCGGCCGAGGTGCAAGAGAAGCTTGCCTGAGAGCGTCAAGCCCAAGCGCAAGCGCTTCCGCAAGGTCGCGATCGTCGGGGTGCTGACCGGAGCAGGCGCTGCTGCCTTCGCGATCCTCAAGCGCCGCGGCGACACGCCGCCGGCCTACACGCCGCCGCCGGTTCCGACGCCGCCTCCCGCGGCATCAACGACACCGACTGCTGGCGCGCACGCCGAACAGGCGGCCAAGAGCAGCTGATACCGACCGGCCGATTACTCAATAGTCGGTCAGGTGGGTCACAATGACCATGAGTGGGGATGGGGAGCTCAGCCCATCCCCACTCACTGTTGAGTCCCACTCACTGTTGAGTCCCACTCACTGGCGTGTGATGTCGAGCCGTGCCAGGCGCGGGACGTCACCGGGCTCCAGCGTCACCTGGCAGTCCCACGTCGGCGCGAAGCCGCGCACGATGGCGGGCAGGGAGATCTCCCAGAACGTCGCGGCGTGCTGACCGGCCTGCTCGTCGCGGAACAGCTCGTCGAAGGGCGTGTCGTGCACCGTCGCGGCGAACTTCTCGGTGTCGCACTGCTCGATGTCCGCTTCCCAGATGCGCAGCGGCGCGACGTCGAGGTGCTCGACCAGCGCGGCGGGAGTCAGCTCGGTGCCGGCCTCACGCAGCTGGGCGGCGAGCAAGCTCGCCGCGCTGGGTCGCCCACACGTCGATCGCGCGTTCGAGCACCCCCGCGGGCATCTCGCCGGTCTCCATCGACCGGGCATAGGTCAGGAACCGTCCGGCGACCAGACGACTCGTGCGCTGCAACGCCGAGCGCAGACCCTCGGCCGGGTCGGTATCGGCTCCGGGGTACATCCGTGCGAGCCTCAGACCCAGCTCGGTGGGCTCCCCGGCATCGAAGGCGTCGACCCCGCCGGGCAGCACCCACCTGAACGAGCAGTGGCTGTCGCCCTTCATCAGGTTCGTGGGGATCACCACGATGCCGTCGGGGTGATAGCTGCCGGCGATCGACTGGTGCACCTCGTCGCAGTAGACGTCCCCACCGGTGGAAGCCGGCTTCCTTCCAGGCGAGGGACGCCGGGCAGTAGTGCACGTCGTGCTGGACGTCGGAGGGCGCGTACGAGCCGCTCGACTCCATCTCGTCGGCGACGACGTAGGTGCTGGCGCTGTCCCACCGCCGCATCAGGGTCTCCATGTCGATCGACCCACCCAAGGCGTTGTGCGCCTGACGCATCTCTCGGCCCCGCCAGCTGCCGTACTCGCGCAGGTGACGACGGACCGTCGGCTCGGCCGTGGGCCCGCCGATCGCCAGAACCTCTTCGGTGAAGTGCATGTAGAGACGCGCGCCAGCCTGCAGGATCGCGGTCAGCTGGGCCTTCGCGCCCTCGTCGATCTGGATCTGTGCACCCATCAGCTTGCCTCGCGCTCGCGTTGCTCGTCGGCCCGGGCGGCCGCCTGAAGTTCGTCGACCGACACAAGCTTGACCCGCGGACGCGCGTGCGCGGCCCCCTGGGCGACCTCGACCTCGTCGATCCGACGCCAACCCTCGATCGTCACGGCGTCGGGAGCACGGTCAGCCAGCAGCGCCTCGAAATCGGGGCGCACGCCGCCGTGCGGGACCGCGCCGGACTCGAGGTCGGCGATGATGCTGGCCGAGGTCGCGGTCGCGCAGCGCTTGTTCTCGCCGATGACACCCTGTGGTCCACGCTTGGCCCAGCCGGCGACGTAGACGCCGGGTGCGACCCGGCCGTCCTCGTGCGGGATCCGTCCCAGGTCTTCGGCGAACGGGACATCAGGCAGGGCGAGCGTCGAGAAGCCGATCGCGGTGATCAGCAACGAGCAGTCGACGACCTCGTCGGCGATCCGGACGCCCGTGACCGCCTCGGTGCCGATGACCTCGGTGGGCACGGCGTGGAAGCGGAGCACGAGCCGCTTGGTCGCGAGCGGATCAGGGTCACGCGAGACCGCGTCACGCAAGATCGCGCTGATCTCGCTGTCGCCGTCGAGCTCTGCACCCTCGACGGTCACCGTCAGTCCCGGCAGGGAGCACAGCTCGCGCAGCTTCTGGGGTGAGCACGCTGCCTGGTCGGGTCCACGGCGACCCAGCAGCACGACCTCGTCGATGCTGCTGGCCGCGAGGGCCTCGATCGCGTGGTCAGCCATGTCGGTGGCCGCGATCAGCCACGCGGCGCCAACAGCATCCGCGCACAGTCCATCGCGACGTTGCCGTTGCCGACCACCACGGCCCGTTCGCCGTCGAGTGCGGGGACGAGACCCGCTTCGGCGACTCGGCCGTTGTACCAGCCGACGAACGTTCCGGCGCCCATCACGCCGGGCAGCTCTTCGCCCGGCACGCCGAGCCGACGATCCACTTCGGCACCCGTGGCGTAGACCACGACGTCGAAGTGCCGCGTGAGATCGTCGTGGGTCACGTCGGAGCCGACCTTGACGCCGCCCCAGAAGGCGAAGCCCTCTCGGCCGGCAATGCGGTCGAAGACACGGGTCACGGACTTGATCTTCGGATGATCGGGGGCGACTCCGCTGCGGACCAGGCCCCACGGGGTCAGGTCACGATCGAGCACGTCGACCGTGCACGGGACGGGGCTGCGGCTCAGCAGCTCTCCGGCGACATAGGTGCCGGACGGACCGGCTCCCACCACGACGACCTTGACGTGACCGCTCATGTTCTCGACCTCGTCAGATCTGCGGAACGCCGAGGCGTTCGGCCATCTTCTGGAACTCGACCAGGGGCACGTCCTCGGGACGCACGTAGAGGATCATCTGCGCGCGCAGCGGCGGCAGGAGCCACGGCTTCTGGCTCTCGACGATCTCCTTGTCCTCGAGCTTGATGCCCATGTTGAACTCTTCGATGTCGGCATCGAACGACGGATCCTTGTCGTACGTGCGCGAGAGCTGCGTGAACGTGAGCGTCTCGTTGTAGGAGACCGGCAGGTACACGTTCCAGGTCACCGAGACGCCGACGGCACTGGTCACGACGTTCTTGGTCGACGTGATCGTCGAGATGCTCGTGAACTCGACCTCGGTCGTCGCATCGTCGCCGACGGCGCCTTCGTGGGCGAGGGGGCCTGCGGGCAGCCGGGTGCGGTAGTCGGAGTACAGGACGTTGTCCTCGACCCGCACCGGCACGTCGCCGACGCGCTCGGGCAGCCGCGGCTCGCCGGCCACGCCGAGGGTTCCGGGGTGGACCCACGAGAAGTGGGTGTCGTCGAGCGCTGCCATGACGAGGCGCGGGGCACTGGCAGCCCAGGCGTCGTGCTGCAGGATCTCGTTCTTGTAGTAGTTCTCGTCGTCGAACTCGGGGTAGGGAGGCAGGTCTCCGACGGGCTCTTCGGCCAGGCAGACCCAGACGAGGCCGTAGCGCTCCTGCGAGTGGTACTTGCGGACCCGGGCCTGGGCGGGGATCTTGTCGCTGGCACGCAACGGGATGTCGATGCAGCGACCCGACTTGTCGTACGACCAGCCGTGGTAGCGGCAGCGCAGGGCCTTGCCGCCGTCGGTGACGTCGCCCAGCGACAGCGCAGCGCCGAGGTGGCGGCACACGTCGGGGAATGCGGCGATCTCGTCGTCGAGACGCACGACGGTGATCTCCTGGTCAAGGATCTTGATGCGCACCGGCTGGTCCAACAGATCCTGAGAGCGGATCACGGGATGCCAGAACTGCTCCATCGCAATACGGAATTGCTCGATCGCTTGTGCATCGGGCGTTGTCATGCCACCTCCAGGTCAAGATTGGATCCAGGATTCAATCCTACACACAAGGAGGGTCACGATCTACCCGGATGGCAAGGCAGCCCAGAAGCTCTCGGTGTCACCGCCCGGAGACAGGGCCGCGACCAGGTCGGTCGACGCCGGTCCGACCAACGACTCGACCTTGGCGGCGAGGTCCTGCTCGGTCAGCGGACTCGACACGTCGCCGCGCGCAGCCAGCCGCGGCTCCAGCTCGAGCACCCGTCCGTCGCGCAAGGTCAGCTGCAGCTGGGTCGCGTAGTGATCGGGCAAGAATGCGTCCAGCTCGGGGGCGTGCACGACCGTGACTCGGGCAGCGATGTCGAGCAGCGCCGGGTCGGCCAGCCGCTCGTCGCACATCTGCGCCGGGGTCACCTCGCCGTCGGCCAGCGCAGCCGCGACGACCCACGGAAGGCTGTACTGAGCGTGCTCGAGCGTCGGCGGGCGTTGATAGTCCAAGAACGTCGCCTGCGCGTGGGTCGCGACCCGGACCGACGCCACGTCGGCTGCCTCCAAGCCCGCGCCCAGCTGCTCGAGGAGCACGTCTGCGGCGGTGTGGGTGTAGCGGCAGGCGGGGTATGGCTTGAGATAGGACTGCTCGATCTCGAACTCGCGTCCGAGCGACAGCACGAAGGGGACATCGGCACCCGGCGCGTCGAAGGGGGTCGCCGGGAAGATCCCCGGCATCTTCGGGACCGGCACGCCCGACGGCAGCCGCATCAGGCCGCGCTCAGCCATCAAGGCCGCATTCAGACCGGTTGCCGCCGACCAGCCGATCGCCTCCTTGACCATCGGCAGCTGCAGGGCCGCCATGGGGGCGTGAGCCCAGGCGATCACGGCGGCACGGCGTACGGTGTCGGCATCGCCGCCGCGGACCTTGGCAGCGGCGACGGCCGCGCCCACCGTCGCAGCCGTGCCGGTGCAGTGCCACTGGCCGGCAAGCGTCTCGGGGAGCAACAGGTGGGCCAGCCGCACGGCGACCTCGTAGCCGGCGACCTGCGCCGTCACGACGTCCTCGATCGGCACCGGGGAGTCGGAGGCCGCGAGCAGCACCGTCGGCACGATGACCGACGAGGGATGGATCGCCCCTCCGCGATAGTGGCCGTCGTCATAGTCCAGCGCGCTCGCCCGCATCCCGCTGACGAATGCGGCGGCTGTGGCGCTGACCGGCGAGCTGCCTGGCTCGCGACTCCCCAACGCTACGTACCGACCCTGCTCGCCTGCCATCGCAGCCATTCCCGTGCGAGCCGCCAGCGTGCGCTGACCTCCGAAGGCCACCGCGACGGTGTCCCTGAGCGCCTGATGAGCCCGTGTGCGGGCCGGCTCGGGGATGTCTTGGTGTGTGAGACCCGTCGCGAACTGCATCACCCTGTCTGTTGACACTGCTAATCTCCTTGGATCCAGGATTCGATAGGAGCATCATGCCGGTTTCGCCCTCCTTCCAGAAACCGCCGACCCAGGTAGAGGCCGTGCTGCACGAAGTGCGGCGGGCGCTGCTGGTCGGCGAGTTCCCCGTGGGCGGACGCGTCAACGTCGATGCGATCTCCAAGAGCCTGGGCGTCAGCCGCGCGCCCGTGCGCGACGCCTTGCGCATCCTCGAGGGCGAGCACCAGGTCGAGTACGAGCCGCACCGCGGCTACGTCGTCCCCCGCCTGAGCCTCGAGGCGCTGTTCGACCTCTACCGCACCCGCGAGCTGCTCGAGGCCGAGGCAGTCGCCCGCACCGTCCCGCAGCTGACCGACGCCGACATCGCCTCGATGCGTGCGGCCTGCCACGCCGCCGACGCGGCGCTCGCCTCAGGCGACCGGGTCGCTGCGACGTACGCCAATCGCGACTTCCACTTCTCGCTGTGCACCCACCCCGACCACGTGCAGCTGCTCGGCGCGATCCAGCAGGCCTGGAACGCCGATGCCTACCGCTCGCTCTACACCTCCGACACCACAGCCGCGATCGCCAGCGCGCAGGAGCACCACGCGATCGCCGACGCCGCCGAGGCACGCGACGTGCGCGCCGTCATCAACCTGCAGAACCTGCACCGCGACGGAGAGCTGGCTGAGCTGCTGCCGCAGCCGCTCGACGTCAAGCTCGACATCGACGACCTGCTGGCCCGCAAGCCGTGGCGCTCGGTGCTCGACAGCTCAGCGATCCTGCCGACTGACCGACGCTCGGGGCCGTCCTGCCCAGTACCTGCACCGCGGCGAGCAGCAGGTCCGAACCGATCTCCAACGCATGTTCGTCGAGGTCGAAGGTCGACTCGTGATGGCCGATCTCCGGCGTGCTCCCGATCAGGACGTAGGCACCTCGCCCGCCAAGCGCGCGGACCCGGTCGATCAGCCATGACGCGTCGTCACTGCCGTTGTCGGGAGCGGCTCGCCACACCTCGCGCACCGACGGAACCTGCTCAGCGAGGTCGGCGAGCTGCTGGGCCAACGACTCGTCCGACACGACGGCCGGCGCCTGGCCGATCAGGTCGACCGTGCACTCGACTCCGTACGTCGCTGCACTTCCCTGCAAGGCCTGCACGACGCGAGCACGAAGGTCCTCGCAGGCCTGCGACTCGTCGGCCCGCACCTCGAGCGTCATCACAGCGTGCGAGGGCACGACGTTCGAGGCGCCCTCGGCATGCAACGAGCCGACGTTGGCCCGCACCGAAGCGCTGCCATGCTGCGGCAGCGTGTGCACCGCCAACGTCGCCGCAGCAGCGGCCAGCAGGGCACTACGGCCCCGCTCGGGGGGACGCCCCGGCGTGCGCCGCGGTGCCGTCGAACGTCGCCCGGCAGCTTCGCGGACGCCAACGAGCCCCCGCGTGTCGGGGCTGATCGCGCCCGTCGGAACTCCCACGCCGAGATGTATGCAGATGACGTCGTCGACATCGTCGAGGATGCCCGAAGCCGCCACGGCGCGGCCCCCGCGAAGCCCCTCCTCGGCTGGCTGGAACACGAGCTTGACGGTGCCGGCGAAGTCACGGTCGGCGAGACGCGCAGCGAGGTCGAGGGCGATCGCGACGTGGCCGTCATGACCGCAGGCATGCATCAGGCCCGGGCGGGTGGACGCGAATCCGAGCGCACGGGGCGGATGGCTCGCGGCGCGCGACTCCTGCACCGGCAGCGCATCCAGATCGGCTCGGATCGCCACGACCCGACCGGGACGACGACCCGTCAGGGTCCCGACGACAGCCGTCATGCCGTCCCGCAGCGGTTCGAGGAAGGTCGCCGGGACTCCCCACGTGACCGCATCGGCCCAGGCCGTGTCGAGCTGTTCCTGCGAGGGCAGCCCCATCCGGAGGGCCGGATCCATGACCTCGGGTCCCGTGCTGACCGACCAGCCCAGCTCGGTCAGGCGTTGCATCACGAGGGCTGCCGTCGCGTACTCCGTGAAGCCCAGCTCTGGGTGGGCATGCAGGTCGCGGCGCAGGTCGACGACGGACGGCTGGTCGGTCATCGACTCAGCACATCAGTCACGGTCGGCTGACCGGCCGACACGACGACCCGGCCACCGAGCACGACCGTCATCGACGACCGTCCGGCCGCAGGGTCGACCACGACAAGATCACCATGAGCCCCGGGCTCGACCCGGCCGGCGGCAGTGAAGCCGTTGCGGCGGGCCCGGGTTCTCGGCGAAGACCCCGGCAACCTCCTGGGCCGTCAGGTAGCCGTCGGCGAGGCACCGCAGCGCGACATCGAGCAGGAGACCCGGCGTGTGCACCACCAGGCGGTCGCCGTCGGGATGTGACCCGCCCGAGTCCGACGACGCGGTCGGCTGGTCGAGCGGCACACGCGTGACCAGGGTCTTGAGCGCCAGCTCGGGGGCGACCGTCCCGGCGAAGTAGTCGGGGGTGATGCAGGCCGTGACGTCGAGGTTGACCCCGAGACCGGCCAGCTCGATCGAGCGTTCGAGCACCGCGGGGTTCCAGTTGACGTGCGTCAGGGTCAGCAGCCCGGGAGGGACACCGTGGCGGGTCACCACCTCCTCGACCAGGTCGAGGCAGGCCGGGTCGGCGCCGATGTGGATGTGCACGACGCCGGGCTTGCCGGACGTGCGTGAGCCGGCGGCGACCGCAGCGCAGAGGTCGGCCAGCTCGCGGGACGTGTTGACCGCGCCCCAGCTCACCGATCGCGATCTTCAGGCCGCGCACCTCGGAGACCAGCGCGACGTCACGACGCACCTGGCCGGTCAGCGTGACGGGCGGGGCACTGATCTCGCCGGTCAGCATCGACGCTCGCAGGCCTTGCGCCTGCAGCGCACGGACCCGCGAGAGCAGCGACTCGGGGTTGCGCACGACGGTGTCGTGGCCGAGGACGCCGACGAGCGACGTGATGCCACCGGTCGTGAACTCCTCGAACATCAGCGGCAGGTTCTGGCTCGCCGGCCCCTGCCCTCCGCCGCCGCCCGTGGGGTGACAGTGCTGATCGACCAGGCCCGCAAAGACGTCGAGGCCCGTGGCGTCGAGCTCGTGCACCGCGACCCCCGGCACGTCGACCGACGCGATAGTCGGCTCCACCGCCACGATGCGGCCGCCCAGCACCAGGACGTCGCGTCGCGCGGACTCGACGGCCGAGTGCATGCGACCACCGCGTACCAGCAGGCCGTTCACTGGCGGTCCCTGAACGACGCCTGCCAGCTGTCGACCGTCCCGTCGAGGATCTCCGCGATCGACACCTCGCGCCCGGCCCACGACGACTCGAGGATCGCGAGTCCACCGGCCAACGCCGTCATGGCCTCGGGACCTCCGATCTCCGGTGGCCGTGACTCGATGATGCTGCGGGCGAAGTCCCAGATCTCGTAGGCCAGCCCGTACCGCAGCGGCTCGGCAGTCGAGATCGTCAGGTCGTCGGGATCCCAAGTGCCGGCCGGCAACAGCTGGGCCCGCTCCTCGTCGTCCAGTCCGGCGATCCAGTCGACGACATGATCGTGCACGGGTCGACGCTGACCATCGTCGGTCGTGACGAATCCGCCCTGCCAGCCCTCCCAGGTGTCGGATGTCATGCTGCCGCGGTCACCGACGACCAGACGCGATGCCTGGGTACCGCCGTGACCTGCCATCGTCAACGCGAACTGGGCGACGACCCCGCCAGCGAGGCTGACGTTGGCGAAGCACGAGTCGTCAGTCTGGTCGTCCGGCTCGATGCCCGCCGGTCCGGGCACGGCCGGTTCGAGCACGCGAGCCGTGGCCTGCACCGACTGGATGTCGCCGAACCAGTACTGCAGCAGATCCATCTCGTGCACGCCCATCTCGAGGGCAGCCAACGATCCGGCGACGGCAGGATCGCGGAACCACGCACCGCCACCGTCCGGGTGGGCGAACTCCGCCGGAAGCGACAGCAGCGACGTCGAGAAGTACGGACGTCCGATCACGCCGTCGCGCACCATCGCGCGGGCCGCCCGGTTGGACGGGACGCGACGGAAGTTCTCGGCGACGGCGAGCACCAGCCCCGCCGCGTCGGCCGCCGACTGCATCGCGCGAGCATCGTCGATCGTGATCGCGATGGGCTTCTCGACCAGCACGTGCAGCCCGGCCGCGAAGGCCGACTCGGCCACGACCCGGTGGATGCCGGTCGGCACCGCCAGGTGGGCTGCGTCGACGTCACCGGTGGCGAGATCGGCAAGGTCGGCGACGTCGTCGAGCGTGACGCCGGTCAGCGACTCGTACAGCTTCACCGCAGCCGCCCGTCGCCCTTCGTCGCGGTCGCACACGAAAGCCAGCTCGACGTCGGCGACACCGTGGTTGCGCAACGCAGCATAGGCGCGCACGTGGCGCATCCCCATGCCTCCGAGCCCGACCAGGACGACCCGCACCAGGCTGGTCATGCTTGCGTCTTCTGCGCGATGAAGGCCTGGATGAACGGCGTGTCGACGCCGACCCGGCCGACTGAGCGCGAGTCGCCGGGCGAGCCCAGCGGCTCGCTGCGTCCTGGCAGCACCTCGAGGAAGAAGCGCGCGTTGTCGACGACAACCTCCTGATCGCCGTCGAGCGCATCCTCGATCCGGATGACGGCCTTCGCCGGGCACTCGGTCATGCAGGCGCCGCAGTCGATGCACTCGTCAGGGTGGATGTAGAGCTTGCTGTCACCCTCGTAGATGCAGTCGACCGGACACACATCGACGCAGGAACGATCCTGTACCTCGACACATGCGGTGCCGATGGCGAACGTCATGGCCACTCCTTGTTCATGCTGGGGCCCTCATGCATGCTGGGGCTCTTCTTGTCGTGGATGGCCGAGCAGGTCGACCAGGTGGTGCGGGCTATTCGCGCTTGGCCGCGCGCAGCCATTCACCGGCACCGGCTGTACGGTGCGGCGCGTAGACGCTCGGGTCGATCGCCGGATCGGCGATGCCCGACATCTGCTTGGCCGTGAACTCCGCGACGACCGGCGCCATCATCGTGCCGTGGGCGTCGATCCGGCCAGGACCCACAGCCCCGGCTCGACCTCGCCGATGAACGGCTGGCCGTCACCGCCGGTCGCGTCGGCGTACGCGGTCGTCGTCGAGTGGATGCCGACCTCGGTGAAGATCGGGGCCCGCACCTCGGCGACTCGGCGAACTCCATCAGCATGTCGTCGACCCCGTACGAGTCCGGCGCATTCGAGCTCGTCACCGTGATGACCGCGCCGTCCTGCTCCCGCTCGGCACAGAAACCGGTCTCCATGTCGATCGTCATCGGGAAGATCTCGTCGGTCAGCACGGGGGTCGTGAAGCCCGAGTGGATCTTCATCGGCGTGATAGGCACGGCGAGGCCGAAGGGCTTGAGCAGCATCGGCGTCTTGACTCCGGCCGCGACGACGACCCGCTGGGTCACCATCGGCTCCGTCGCCTCCAGGGCGCCAGCCGTTGCCGACCTGCGAGATCGAGCGCACCGGCGAGTGGAGCTGGAACTTCACGCCGAGCCGACGGGCCGCCCGGGCCAGGCCGTAGACGCCGTCGGTCGGGTTGACCCGGCCGTCGTTCGGCGTCCAGCAGCCGCCGACAAGACCGTCGGTGCCGATCCAAGGAACTGTGTCGGCGATGTCGTCGGCCGTCAGCATCGAGACCTCGGTCGCGCCGGCCTGTCGTTGCACCTCAGCGGCGGCTTCGAGCATCGCGTACGTCTCGGGGACGCTCGTCATCAGGAGGTAGCCCTCCTGGTGGAACGGGCACGGGTAGTCGAACCGGTCCTCGAAGCTGCGCCAGAAGTCGAGCCCGCGGATGCCGAACTCGACCGCCTGCGGCGTGCTGAACTGCTGTCGGACACCGCCCAGCGAGCCGCCGGTGGCGCCGCTGGCCAGCTCGTCGGCCTCGAGCACGAGGATCCCGTTGCCATTGCCTTCGAGCTCGGCCAGGTAGTAGGCCAGCGAGACCCCGGCGATTCCGCCGCCGATGATCACGGTGTGGAAGCTTGCCTCAACGTCCATGTCTTGTCGTCCAATCTGCTCGGGTCACAGGACCTTGCTGAGGAACTCTTTCGTGCGCTCGTGCTGCGGGGACGAGATGACGTCCTCGGGCACGCCGCGCTCGACGATCAAGCCGTCGTCCATGAAGATCAGCTCGTCGGCGACCTCGCGGGCGAAGCCGATCTCGTGCGTCACGACGACCATCGTCATGCCCGAGACAGCGAGTCCCTTCATGACGTTGAGGACCTCGCTGACGAGCTCGGGGTCGAGAGCCGACGTCGGCTCGTCGAACAGCATCAGCTCGGGCTTCATCGCCAGGGCTCGCGCGATCGCGACCCGCTGCTGCTGGCCGCCCGAGAGCCGCGACGGGTAGGCGTCGCCACGGTGCGCGAGGCCGACCTGAGCCAGGAGCTCGTTGGCCGTCTTGATGGCAGCGGCACGGGACTCGCCCTTGACCTTGATCGGCGCCTCGATGATGTTCTCCAGCACGGTGCGGTGCTGGAACAGGTTGAAGCTCTGGAACACCATGCCGATCGCCTTGCGCTGCTTGGCGATGTCGCGTTCACGCATCTCTCGCAGGTGGGCGCCGTGGCGTTCGTAGCCGATCAGCTCGCCGCCGATCTCGATGCGTCCGCCGTCGATCTTCTCGAGGTGGTTGAGGCACCGCAGGAACGTCGACTTGCCCGATCCGGAGGGCCCGATGATGCACAGGACCTTGCCGTTCTCGATCGTCAGGTCGATGCCTTTCAGCACCTGGTTGGCACCGAAGCTCTTGGTCACTCCCGTGACGTTGACGAGCGTGTTCATGCCTTCACCTCCGGGCGAAATCGACGGATCCGGCGCTTGGCCTTGGCCTGCTGGCCCTTGCTGCGGCCGAGGCGTTCTTCGACCCGGCTCTGGATGAACATCAGGATCGAGGTCAGGACGAGGTACCAGATCGTGATCGTGAACAGCAAGCTCGACGACCTTGAAGTTCGAGGAGTAGACGCCAGTCGCATTGCTCAGCAGCTCGGAGTACGAGACCGCGAACGCCAGCGACGTGTACTTGGTCATGTTGATGATCTCGTTGCCGGTCGGCGGCACGATGACGCGCATGGCCTGGGGCAGGATCACTCGCCGCATGGTCTTGGACTGGGTGAAGCCCAGCGCACGAGCGGCTTCGGCTTGCCCCTTGTCGACCGACAGGATGCCGCTGCGGACGATCTCGCCCATGCTGGCGCCTTCGGACAGGCCGAGACCCAGCACGGCCGCGACGAGCGGGGTGACCAGGTCGTTGGTCGTTCCCTCGTAGAACGGGGAAGGTTGACGTCCTTGATGACCAGCGCGATGTTGAACCAGATCAGCAGCTGGACCAGCGCGGGGATGCCGCGGAAGAACCACAGGTAGAAGTTGGCGGAGGCGCGCAGGACGATGTTGTCCGACAGGCCCATGATCGCCACGATGACGCCGACCGTGACGCCGACGACCATGGCCAGGATGGTCAGCCAGATCGTGCCCCAGAGTCCTTCGAGGATGATGCCCGAGAAGACGTAGTCGGGGATGATCGCCCAGTCGATCTCGGCGTTCGCGAACTGGCGAACGATGATCGCGGCGACGGCCACGATCAGGGCGGCAGAGAACCAGCGTCCATAGTGCCGCCGGGGCAGCACCCGCTCGGCCGACGCGTGGTCGGCCGAGACGGGGTGCTGCTGTGGTGTGGTGGAGTTCATCTACTGATCAGCCGCGGGCGCTTCGGTGCTAGCGGTCTCGACCATGCTCTGCTCGAGGCCCCACTTCTTGGCGATCTCGCCGTAGGTGCCGTCGTCGATCATCGACTGCAGTGCCTTCTGGAAGGCCGGGACGAGCTCGCTGTCCTTCTTGAAGACCAGCGCGTAGGTCGACTTGTCGAAGTCGACGCCCGGAACGGTCTCCAGCTCGGAGTCGCCGATGTGGGTTGCGTAGTCGGCGACGAGGCGAGCGGTGGCCGTGGCGTCCGCGCGTCCCTGGTTCATGAGCAGGACGTAGCCGGCCGAGTCACCGTACTTGACGACCTTCATGGCCGGCAGGTCGGCGGAGTCGCAGTGCTCCTTCGACAGGGCTGCGACGTCGTCGGCGTACTTCGTGCCGCTATGCACGGCGATGTTCTTGCCGCACAGGTCGGCGAACGAGGCGATGTTGCTCGGGTTGCCCTTCTTGACCAGGAATGTGGCCGAGTCGCCGAAGTAGTTCAGCAGGTCGAACTCAGCAGCGCGCTCTTCGTTGTAGAAGATGCCGTTGACGGCGATGTCGTAGCGACCCGCGTTGACGCCGGGCATGATCGTCTCGAACTTGGCGGCCGTCCAGTCGAGCTTGACGCCGAGACGCTTGGCGACCTCGTTGAGGATGTCGGGCTCGTAGCCTTCGATCGTCTTGCCGTCCTTGCCGAACACTTCGTAGGGAGCAAGTCCGACGGAGGTGCCGACCTTGACTTCACCTCCGACGTAGTCGGCTGGCAGGCCGTAGGTGTTCTCTGCGCCGGCTTCCGGCTTCGATGCACCTTCGCTGTCCGATGACCCGCAGGCGGACAGTGACAGGCCAAGAGCCAGCACCGGAGCCAGCAGCTGATCGATGAGGTCTTCCTCAACATGTGATTCCTCTTCTCAATCGCAGACACGCGGGTCTGCCCCCGATGAACTGTGAGAATGAAACTATCCGAGATTGGATCCATGATTCAATCCCTTCGACCAAATTTAATCACGCTGAAACACGGCTGAGCGCAAACGGGCCAAGAAATAAGTCCATCACACCGACAAAAGGCGCGAATCGTCAGGCGCGATGCGCGGGGGCTTGCGACATCTCCTGAGGTTGCGTCCGTGAAGTGGCGCACGCTCGGCCGCGGCGCGCAAACCGATATTCTCCTCCTAGCACGTCAGCGGACGGGCACATCCGGGGAAGGAACACACTCATGGCATCTGCAGATCTGGTTCGGGAATCACAAGATCCCTCCACCACTCCAGCTCGGCTCGCCGAACTGGCCCAGATCGACCGCAGCCTCTGGCCGGCGATCGCCGTGCACCCTGCGGCCTATCCCTCGCTTCTGGACTGGCTCGGGCAGCAGGGTGATCCGACGGTCAACGCCGTGCTGGCATTGCGTTCCGGTTCTTCTGCAGCCGCGCCCACCCCGCCTGCCGCTCCGCCGGCACCACCAGTCGGGCAGACCGAGCCCACCGTGGCGGCGCAGGCTGCCCCGGCGGCAGTCGGGACTACCGGCGACGCAAACAGCAAGAACCTCTGGGTCGTCGGCGGCATGGTCGCCGTCGTCCTGCTCCTGATCGGCGGCGTCGCCTTCGGCGCGACGAAGGTCTTCGACGGAGACGACGACAAGGACGAGGCCACGTCGGCTCTGACGGTCGACGCACCGAGCTGGACGACCCGCCCACCGTAGGTAGCCCCGACACCGACTCCGAGGGCGACGACTCGACGGTCGAGGCGTTCTGCGAGGACTTCCAGGAGGCGCGGACCGCTCTGGCCGGCCAGACCGACGCGGCTCCTGGCTCCGACACCGTCAGGAGCATTGCCGACATCATGAGCGACATCGCCGAGACGGCGCCCGCAGAGATCAAGAGCGAAGTGGGGGTCATGGCCGAGTACTTCGAGGCGGTGGCCGATCCCAGCACCCTCGACACGTCCAAGATGACCGAGCGCGTCGAAGCATTCACCACGGCGGGCAGGAAGGTCTCGACCTACTACTCCACCAACTGCATGTAGCACCGACCGCGTCGGGCAGTCTCGACGCGAACGAGAAGGTCCCGTTCTCCTCCGAAAACAGCTCGGCGGAGGACGGGACTTCTTGCTTCGATCTACTCCTGCACTGCACTTGACGCTCTCGGGACCCCTGTGACCCGACGACATCGTCGCCGACCGGTAAGACGCGGCGTTCACGACGGCACGCACGCGCAGCGGTCCGGCACGCCGCTGCAAGTCAGCAGAGCGCCTCGCGAAGTAGCCTTCGCGAGGCGTTCTTGTGTTAGATCCCCACACACCGACGGATGTCATGGCAATCTCGACGCTGTGCTGCTGACCTACGTCGATGAGTCTCACTCGAAGAACGTCTACTACGTCTGCGGTCTCGCCGTGCATCACGAGGCCATCCGTGGCCTGGAGACCGGCTTGGCGAAAGTCGTCAGCGACGCCATGTGGGAATTCGAAGGCGTCAGCTCGAAGGCCGAGCTGCACGGCCACCCCCTCTTCCACGGCGAAGGCGACTGGCAGGGACTCAAGCCACGCCAGCGAATCGCAATCTACAACCGCGCGTTGCAGGTCATCGCCGAACACGACGTCAAGATCTTTCTTCGTGGCGTGATGAGGAAGCGTCTGATTGAACGCTACGGCGATCGCGCCACGGACCCTCATGACGTGTGCCTCCAACACCTCTTGGAACGAGTCGACGGTTACGCCTGCGGAACTGATCAGGTCGCCTTGGTCATTGCCGACGAATTACACGAGCACGACCGTCGACGCCGCGATCTGACCGACTTCAAGGACTACGGCACCCCCGGGTACCTGAGTTCCACACTTCCTCGGATTGTTGACACGATCCACTTCGCGCCATCGCACCACAGTCGCTTGATCCAGGCTGCGGATCTAATCGCCTTCCTGCACCACCGCATCAAGACTGCCGTTGACACCGACGGACGCGCGATTCGAGCGAACCAGTCGCTCTGGGCCAGAATCGCCCCAAAAGTCGAGCACCAGTGGACGTGGACGCCCTAGGACGCACGAAGGCCCCGGCGACATTCCGTCTACGGGGCCTAAGGCAGGGCGGGAGGCCCTCACGGGCGTCCACAACTCAGACGATAGGGCAGGCGGCTGACAGTTTCAATGAACGAAGCCGGTGCACCTCGTGAGAGATACATGACAGAAGGCCCCCCGATCCAGTAGGTATCGAGGGGCCTTCATCAGCTTGCGCCGGTCATACGACCTGCACTCTGCGCGCCCGAAGGGATTCGAACCCCTAACCTTCTGATCCGTAGTCAGATGCTCTATCCGTTGAGCTACGGGCGCACGCCCCGAAGGGCCTCGCCTACCCTACCGTGGACCTCTCCAGAAATGAAAATCGGGTGAACTCCGTCAACCACCCACGCGGCGAACCAACAGCCCGTACTGTGGTGGATTACGTATTTTCACCGATCCAGGGGAGCACTGCATGAGTACCCGTACGCTGCGTGTCGCAGCGAGCGCAACAACCACACTTGCACTGATTGCGGCTGGCATTGCAGCCACCACCACGACCGCGTCAGCAGAGCCGGTCCTGATCGGCGCACCTTGCCCTGACGTCTACCCGGTGAGTGAGCTCGAACCCTTCCAGGAAGTGACCGGTCTCACTACGGCCGGACGTTACGTCGACAGCCTCGGCGGTCAGCATGACTCCAGCGAGACGCCCGAGACCTTCACCGGCAAGTACATCAACACCATCGAGGACGACTCAGGCGATCTCCTCGTCTTCCAGACCAAGGGCTCGCGCATCACGACCGCCAGCGGTGCCCTCGACGCCGGCATCTGGTCCGGCATGTCCGGCTCGCCGGTCTACGCCGCCGACGGTCGCCTGATCGGTGCCGTCGCCTACACGTTCGGCGAGGACGGCGCCTCCGAGTTCGCTGGCGTCACCCCCGCAGCCGACATGTACGGCTGTTCGACGCACAGCCGCTCGTGGCGCGCGCCGCAGCAGCACCCAAGGCCATCAAGCTCTCCAAGAGCGAGAAATCTGCCGTCGTCAAGCAGGGCGTCCCGTCGTCGGTCGCCGGACAGCTCCGTCGACTCGACACAGTCCCCCAGGTCAGTGTCGGCAAGAGCGTCAAGGGCTCCAACGTCGCCGCCATCGCCCGCAAGGCAGGCGTGCCCACCCCGCGCATCGCCGGCTCCGGCGGCTCGACCCAGAGCCGCGACATCCCGATCGTCCCTGGTGGCAACCTCGCCGCGTCCGACTCGTACGGATCGCTCGGCTCCTACGGGGTCGGTACCGCAACGGCCATCTGCGGCGACCAGGTGCTGGCCTTCGGCCACCCGTACAGCTTCGCGCCCTCGACCAAGGCCATCCACGGCGCTTCGGCCGTCGCTGTCCAGGCTGCCGGCGCCTTCTCCTTCAAGCTGGCCAACCTCGGCGCTCCGAGCGGCTCGCTGCTGAAGGACGGGCTCGACGGCATCCTCGGCAAGCTCGGGGCCGTCCCCAACTACCCCAAGGTGACCTCGACGACCAACGGTCGTCAGAGCATCTCGACGGTTCCCAACCCTGACGCACTGTCGTTCACCGCAGCGATGCAGGCCTACCGCGACTCCACCCTGGTACTCGACCAGGATGCTGGCGGCACGTCAGTCGTCACCTGGAAGATCAACTACACGCGAGCCAACAACGCGCAGCAGAGCTTCTCGCGCACCGAGCGGTACTCGTCGAGCGACTCGATCGGCACCGAGATCACGATGGGCGTCGCAGGCGATATCGAGACGATCTTGGGCAATCAGTTCGAGGACGTGAAGATCACCGGTGTCACGATCTCCAACGCCGTCAGCTCCAAGTACCAGGCCTACAAGATCAAGTCGGTCGACTGGCGCATGGGCGGCAAGTGGGTGCCCAAGCCCAAGTCCGGCAGCAAGGTCAAGGCCCGAGCGGGCAGAAACATCTTGATCCGCGTCCACATGGTCAACGCCGACCGCAAGTCGAACCTTCCTCCCAAGACGAGCATCGTGAAGTGGCGGGTGCCCAAGTCGGCCCGCGGCGCTTCCTTGCTGTCGGTGACAGGCAACTCCTCGAACAGTGACGAGTTCGAGGACTACGAGACGTACAGCGACGGCACGTTCGAGTGCAATGACGACGGCGAGTGCTACATGCTCGACGACGACTCGGCGCCAAAGACCTTCGACCAGCTCATCAAGCAGATGAAGCTGCTGCCGCGTCAGGACGAGTTCAACGCGTCCTTCACCCTGGCCAGCGGACGGTCGTACGACCGCACGCGTCGCGTCCCGGCCACAGTGACGGGCAGCTTTAACCTCAAGCTCAACATTCGCAAGTAGCGCGTCCGCACGATCACCTCGTCAGGCCGGGAGCAGCACTGCTCCCGGCCTGACGTACGTGTGACTATGTTCACCCGTCTGCTCATGTCAAAGGCCGAGACCGCCGCGTAAAGTCATCTGAATCGTCATCGCCCGTCGGTGACGATTTTCATCACACATCAGCTGCCCAGGGCCCCTACCGTCCTGGGAGTGCGGTCCAATGCGCTTGGTCCGCGATGCGCGAGAAGGAAAAGTTCACACATGTCTGCAGACACCCTCAGCACCAACTACACGTCCACCTACGCCAAGCTGCAAGGGTGGGTCGACGAAGTCGCCGCCCTCACCAAGCCGGCCGATATCTACTGGTGCGAAGGAAGCCCCGAAGAGTGGGTCTCCATCACCGATCGACTCGTCGAGGCAGGCACGTTCAAGCGCCTGAACGAAGAGAAGAAGCCGAACTCCTTCTACTGCGCATCTGATCCGAATGACGTCGCCCGCGTCGAGGACCGCACCTACATCTGTTCTGTCGACGAGAAGGACGCCGGGCCGACCAACAACTGGATGGCCCCGTCCGACATGAAGAAGATCATGACGGACCTGTACGACGGCTGCATGCAGGGACGCACGATGTACGTCATCCCGTTCGTCATGGGTCACCTCGATTCCGATCACCCGATGTTCGGCATCGAGATCACCGACTCGGCCTACGTTGTCGCGTCGATGACTGTGATGGCCCGCATCGGCAAGGACGTCCTCGACAAGATCGAGTCGACCAACGCCGACTACGTGCCGGCACTGCACTCCTTCGGCGCTCCGCTCGCCGACGGCCAGGCCGATGTCGCGTGGCCCTGCAACGACACCAAGTACATCGTGCAGTTCCCTGAGGAGCGGACGATCTGGTCGTACGGCTCGAGCTACGGCGGAAACGCCCTGCTCGGCAAGAAGTGCTACGCGCTGCGCATCGCCTCGGTCATGGGCCGCGACGAGGGCTGGATGGCCGAGCACATGCTGATCCTGAAGCTGACGAACCCCGAGGGTGTCGTCAAGTACATCGCCGCGGGCTTCCCGAGCGCCTGCGGCAAGACCAACCTTGCGATGGTCGAGCCGACGATCCCGGGCTGGAAGGTCGAGACGATCGGCGACGACATCGCCTGGATCCGGGTCGGTGCCGATGGCCGCCTGTATGCCGTCAACCCCGAGTTCGGCCTGTTCGGCGTCGCGCCGGGCACCGGCTGGGACACCAACTCCAACGCGATGAAGACCATCGCCCAGGGCAACTCGGTGTTCACGAACGTCGCGCTGACCGACGATGGCGACATCTGGTGGGAGGGCATGACCGACGAGCCGCCGGCCCACCTGACCGACTGGAAGGGCAATGACTGGACGCCCGACAGCGATCAGCTCTCAAGCCACGCCAACAGCCGGTTCTGCACGCCGATCAAGCAGTGCCCGACGCTTGCGCCGGAGTATGACGACCCGAACGGCGTCCCGCTCGACGCGATCCTGTTCGGCGGCCGTCGCAAGACGACGATCCCCCTGGTGACCGAGGCCCGCGACTGGACCCACGGAACGTTCATGGGTGCGACGTTGTCGTCCGAGACCACGGCTGCTGCCACCGGCGCCGTCGGCGTCGTGCGCCGCGATCCCATGGCGATGTTGCCGTTCATCGGCTACGACGCTGGCGACTACTTCGGTCACTGGATCAACATGGCCAAGAACAACGACGAGTCGAAGTTCCCGAAGGTCTTCTACGTCAACTGGTTCCGCCGCGACGAGGACGGTGGCTTCCTGTGGCCCGGCTTCGGTGAGAACAGCCGCATCCTGAAGTACGTCATCGACCGCGTAGAGGGCAAGGTGTCGGCCAACGAGACCCCGATCGGTCTCGTGCCGCCGACGTCGTCGATCGACACCGACGGCCTCGACCTCACAGATGAGCAGCTGGAGAAGGCCCTCGCGGTCAATGCTGACGAGTGGGCAGCCGAGATCCCGCAGATCAACGAGTGGTTCGAGAAGTTCGGCGACACCCTGCCGGCTGTCCTCTGGACCGCTCGACGGCCTGAAGTCCCGCCTGGGCCTCTAACCCATCCAGATGTCGGCGGTTTTACGTCGTCCCAGCTTCGGGATGGACGTAAAACCGCCGACATCTTGCGTTCTATTCGGGCTTGTCGCCGACCAGGGTTCCGGCCGCGACCATGCCCAGCTCGGCGTGCTCGACCTCGCCTACGAGGTGCTCCTCGATGACGTCTCGACCGACCTTGGGAATGATGAGGGCCACGGCTGCGGCCACGATGAACACGCCGGTCAGCATCAGGAAGCCGTTGCGGTAGCCCGACTCGTGCGGCAGCCCGTTGGGGAACACCGACGCCGTGACGATGCTGGCCATGACAGCCGCGCCGATCGATCCACCGATCGTGCGGATGTTGGCGTTCATGCCGCTGGCGACGCCGGTCTGCTCGGGCGGGACAGCAGCCACGATGAGGTTCGACAAGCAGGCGAACACCAGGCCGATTCCGACACCCATCACGGCGGACGCGAGGTAGAGCTGCCACTTCTCATCGTGCGCCAGGGCCAGGATCGCCATGGATGCCGCTGAGATGAGCGAGCCGATCACGACGACGGTCTTCGGACCGATGAGGCGCACGAACGTGCCCGAGAGCAGCCCCATCGCGAACATCGTGACCGACGACGGCAGCAGGATCAGACCAGATTCGGTGATCGAGGCGCCGAAACCGTAGCCGGACTGCGACGGAGTCTGGGTGAACTGCGGGAGGAAGCCGAAGCACGCATACATCGCGAACCCGACCATCAGGGCGACCAGGTTGGTGGTCCACACGGCCGGCAGGCGCATCATCTTCATGTCGATGAGCGGCGACTCCGAGTTCTCCTCGACGAAGACCCAGGCGACCGCGAGCAGCGCGGCGGCGACCAGCAGGCCCAGGACACGTCCCGAGGTCCAGCCCCAGTTCCGCCCCTCGCTCAGCGCAAGCAGCAGCGCGACCAGCCACGCCGACAGCAGCACGGCGGGCAGGACGCTGATCTTGCCGGGCGTACGCACCGGCGACGTGGGAACTACGATCTTGGCGGCCACGGCGGCCAGGGCGGTGACGATGGCCGGGAGCCAGAACAGCCAGTGGTAGTCGAGTGTCTCGACGATCGGTCCGGCCAGCACGAGGCCGATGCCGGCGCCGACGGCGGCCAGCGAGGCGATGATGCCGACCGCGCCGGGCACCTTCTTCTCGGGGAACTCGTCGCGGATGATCCCGAAGGCCAGGGGCAGCACGCCACCGCCGACTCCTTGGATGACGCGAGCCACGATCATCGGGCCGATGCTGGTCGACAGGGCCGCAACCACGGAGCCGATCGTCAACGCCACGAGCGCAACGAGCAGCATGCGTTCCTTGCCGACCTTGTCGCCGACTCGACCGATGATCGGCGTGAACACCGAAGCCGACAGCAGGTAAGCAGTCAGCACCCAGGTGACGGTCGTCTGGTCCGTGCCGAGATCGACCTGGATCTCTGACAGCACCGGCGTGACGAGCGACTGCAGGAGGGCGAACGCAGACACCGCCACCGCCAACACCGCGAAGGTCAGCTGATAGTGAGAGCGTTGTTCCGTCGATGGCATGAGCCGGCCTCCAGCAAGATGGTTGCACAAGGCAATCACCTTGCTTCAGGAGTTTAGGTGAACACACCTTCCACGACCTATCGATCGTGGCGAGCCTCACACAAACGGAGACTCACTCCGCTCGGCCGCCTGCGGGTCCTATCCGGTGTTGCGCAGGCCCGCAGAGATTCCGTTGATCGTCAGCAGCAGGGCTCGTTGCAAGTCGTCGTCAGGCTCCTGCCCCTCGGCAACAGCTCGCGTCTTGCGCAACAGCGAGATCTGCAGAGCATGCAGCGGAGACAGGTACAGGTCGCGCAGCTCCAACGTCCGCTGCAGGACCGGAGCCGACTCCAGCAAGGAGTCATGCCCTGTCACGAGCAGCACCTGCTCGACCGCCAGTGCGTGCTCGGCCCTGATCACCTCGAAGATCCGCTGAGCGTCGCCCGGCACCAACGCCTCGACGTACTCGGCGGCGATGTCGAGATCGGTCTTGGCCAGCGTCATCTGGACGTTGGACACGAACGTGCGGAAGAACGCCCACGAGCCGTACATCTCGCGCAGCGTGTCACCGCGACCGTCCGCGAACGCCGCCGCCAGGCCCGACCCGACGCCGAACCAGCCCGGCAGGATGATCCGCGACTGGGTCCAGCCGAACACCCAGGGGATGGCGCGCAGGTCATCCAGTCCACCCTCACCGCCAGGGCGCTTGGCAGGACGCGATCCAATGTTCATCTTGCCGAGCTCGTCGACGGGTGTCGCGGCGACGAAGAACGGCACGAGCGCCTCGTCGCCGACGAGCGCCCGATAGGCCCGCTTGCCCTGCTCGGCCACCAGGTCCATCGTGCCGTTCCAGCCGTCCAGCACCTCGCCGGGCAGCAGTGACGTGCGGTGCAGCACCGACGCCTCGAGCACGGCAGCAAGGGCAGCTTCGAGGTTCTGTCGACCGAGTCCCGGAAGGGCGTACTTGTCGGAGATCACTTCACCCTGCTCGGTGATCTTGATCTGGCCGTCGAGACTTCCGTACGGCTGCGACATGATCGCCTCGGCCGTGGGACCACCACCGCGACCGGTCGAGCCACCGCGACCATGAAACAGCCGCAGCACGACGCCGTGCCGCGCCGCGATGTCGCGCAGCGCTCGTTGCGCGCGATGCACCTGCCACTGCGAGGCTGCGATACCGGCATCCTTCGACGAGTCGGAGTAGCCCAGCATGATCTCCTGCACGTTGCCGCGCGCCGCCACGACCCGCCGGTAGGACGGATCGCCGAGCAGGGCGTCGAGCAGTGGGCCGGCGGCCTCCAGCTCGGCGACTGTCTCGAACAACGGCGCGAATCCGATACGGGCGACGGCCTCGTCACCCGTCAGGTCGACCAGCCCCGCCTCACGGGCCAGCACCACGACCGCGAACAGGTCGTCGACGTCATGGGTCATCGACACGATGTAGGTCTCGATGACGTCGGGGCCGTACGTGTCGAGCGCCTCGCGGATGACACCGAGCAGGCCGAGCGACGCCGTCGCCGCCTCACCCGGTCCGCCCGCCTCTCCCCTTGAACCTGCCGCGCCCCTTGAGCCTGTCGAAAGGGCCGACAACCCGGTCAGCGGACGGGCCGACGCCATCTCGGCCGACAGCACCGGGATGCGGGCCTGGCGTTCGAGCGCGGCGTAGTCGAGGTCACCGATGCGGGCGTACAGATCGGCCAAGGCCGCGTGATGCTTGGCACTGTGCTCGCGGACGTCCATCGTCGCCAATCCGGCCCCGAAAGTCACGGCGGTGCGGATCAGACGCAGGATCGCGCCGTCACCGGTCAGCACGTCGCCGTCGGAGAGCATCGAGTCACGCACCAGAACCAGGTCGTCGACGAGCTCGCTGAACGACAGGTAGTCCCGGCCCGGCTCGTGCGGCGTGCCATTGGCCAGCCGGTCGCGGGCCCGCAGCAAGCGCACCCGGACGAAGCTGGCTTGAGCCGGTACGGCTCGTCGGCGTTGAGACGACGGATCGTCTCCCAGGTGATCGGCAGCGCCACCGCGTCGGCTTCGAGGCTCTCGCGCAGGGCATCGGTCGCCGTCACGATGCGGGTCGAGGCGGTCATCTCGGTCAGCACCTCGTCGACGAGCTCGATCAGCTCGGCCAGGCCGACATGTGCTGCAGGTGCAGGATGTCGAGCGTGACCTGCGGGTGACGTTGGGATTTCCGTCGCGGTCGCCGCCCGCCCAGGTGCCGAATCGCAACGGCCGGGCCGTCGCCGGCAGGTCGACGTCGAGATACCACCCAGCTGCCGGTCGAGCTCGGCCAACAGCTCGGGACGACCTCGGAGGCGATCGATCGCAGGGCAGTAGACCGCCGCGCGGGCCTCGTCCTCGGGCTTGGCTGGACCACGCGCAGCTCATCGGTCTGCCAGATGAGGTCGACGAGCCTCGGCGGCAACCGACGCTCGTCCGCCGGGACCTGCGAGGCAGGACGGCGCGGATCTTCCATCTCGTGGATCGTCTCGGCGACCTTGCGCAGCAGTCGCAGAACCGTGCGGCGGCTCGCCTCGGTCGGGTGGGCGGTGAAGACTGGACGGTACTCCAGCCGGTCGAGCACCTCGGCTCAGCAGCTCCGCGTGACAGGTTCCCGTCCTCGAGCGCCTCACCGATCCGTCCGATCGTCGCACCGAGCGGCTCTCCTCGGCCGACAGCCCTGCCACCGGTGGCTTGCTCGGTGATGTCGACGCAGCTGCAAGTAGGCCGTGACGCTCGCGCCAGCACGACCGCCGTCGCCGGATCGATTCCGTCGAGCACCCGCCGCAGCTCGGCGTCATCGGGCTGACGGGCCAGGTGCCGCACCTGTTCGACGGCTTCAGCAGCTCGGCACCTTCGTGCCGGGTGAGGGCTTCTCCCAGCAGGCTCGCTCAGCCGCCGCACCGAAGCCCGCAGCGCCGTGTGGGTCGTGTCGGACGAGAGACTGCCGCCGAGGAGGCCGCGTCGGGCGGCGCCGGTCGGACGCGAGGATCTGTTCGGTGGTCATCTGGCTCTGAGGCGGCATGTGACGATTTTGCCTGCTGTTTGTTACGACAAGTCATGTGCCCACCCAGCGGCCCGAACTCCCCTCCCCACGACCAATGTCTTCACGGGCCTAGGAGGCCCAAGGGCACGACACCAATCCCATCGCTGCGTCGGTAGGCCTCGGCTCCGGTCGTAAGCACGATCGCATCGGCCAGCGAGGCCCCATCTGCTCCCTGAGCCACACCAGGTGTCGCACATCGGCATCGGTGACAACTCCGCCCAGCTTGACCTCGATTGCCACAGCCTGCCCGTCGTACCGAGTCACGATCAAGTCGACCTCGCGCGTCCCATTGCCGTTTCGCAGATGTCCAACCGACGCCTCCCGCGGCCTGCGCAGGCACTCTGACACAGCGTCGCCAGCGACTCGACAACCGACCCAGCATCGCGCCGTCGTTCATGAGTGACTCGTGGGTCGCGCCCAACAGCCGGGCTGCCAGGGCAGGGTCGGCAAGGTGGCGTTTCCGGCGCGCGTTGCAGCCGAGCGAAATGGTTTGCCGATGGGCTCCATCCGGCAACAGGGTCCAACATCCACAGCCTGGTCAACGCATCGCGGTACGCAATCGTGGTGGTCTTGGCCGGCTTGTTGCTCTCGCCCGGCGTTGCCTGCGTCCAAGATCGACGCGTACGAAGCAGTCGGCGCTGCTCGCCGCAGCGTAGGCCCTCATCCAGCCCAGCAGGACCTCTGGCTTGCGGGTCGCCAAACCGCTGTCAGGAAACGTCGCGGTCGACCACGCCCCGGAGATAACCATCGGCTCGCCGGCGGCGCGCCCTTGATGGCAGCGATCGGATACCCGGCAGACCCGAGGCGACATCTCCCCACGTAGTCTTCGAGCACGAGATCACAGGTCCCGGGCTGCCGTCGTTCGACCTGCCAGAAGCTCCACCAAACTTACCGACGGGCTCGCGACCTGTCGCTCTGCAATGTCAGCGGCCGCATCCGGAGACGCACGATACCTGCCCGCGCCCCGAGTGCATCGTGACTCCTGGTACGTCGCTAGCACTACCGTGTGCAAGAACCGACCTCCGCTCGTTGTCCCGGTCGTACATCACGCTGCACCACGTCCCACACGGCAGGAACCATTTGCCATTCGTCGACCAACACAGGAGTGGGCCAGCGAAGAACGGTCCGAGGGTCAGCACTGACTGCGGTCTGACGATCGACCGAGTCCAGCTTGAGCACAGTCGAGACGCGGCGCTCGGCCGTTTCAGTTTTCCCGACTCCCTTAGGACCGTCGATCGCGATGGCCGCCAGTTGAGGCATCAGCTCATCCAGTTCCAGATCGATGTTTCTCGGCAGGTAGACCATAAGGAAACACTACCTTTAACCCGGTCCGAACACTACCTTTAACCCGGTCAGAACACTGCCTTTAACCCGGTCAGACGCGGGGCTTCCAGCCGATCGCCGGCAGGACGTGCTCAGCCAGCGCTGAGAGCAGCCGGGTGTTGTAGGCGACTCCCAGCTGGTTGGGCACGGTCAGCAGCAGCGAGTCGGCCTCCCGCACCGCGACGTCCTTGGCAGCCTTCGGCCAGGACGTCCGGTGCGCCGACGTACGACTTGCCGAAACGGGCCGAGCCTCCATCGAGATGGCCGACCTGGTCGTCACCCGAACGCTCACCGAAGTAGGCCCGATCCTGGTCGTCCAGCAGCGGAATCACGCTGCGGCTGACCGAGACCCGTGGAGTCCGCTCCCAGCCCGCCTCGGTCCAGGCGTCACGGAAGATCTGGATCTGCTCGAGCCGCGGCCTCGTCGAACGGAACGCCGGTGTCCTCGGTCAGCAGCGTCGAGCTCATCAGGTTCATCCCCTGCTGCGCGGTCCAGGCTGCCGTGGCCCTTGTGCCTGACCCCCACCAGATGCGGTCGCTGAGGCCCGGCGCCTGGGGCATGACCGGAAGCCGAACCGACCGGCCGGTCATCCGCGGATCGGAGTCCACGACCCCCGCACCGTCGATCGCGGCCCGGAACAGCCCCGGTGTGAGCCCTGGCCATGTCAGCGTCGGACATCCCCTCGGGAGGCACGTGCCCGAACGACTGATAGCCGCGGATCGCGGTCTCCGGTGATCCGCGGCTGATGCCGAGCTGCAGCCTGCCGCCGCTGATCAGGTCGGCAGCTGCGGCGTCCTCGGCCATGTAGAGCGGGTTCTCGTACCGCATGTCGATGACACCGGTACCGATCTCGATCGTGCTGGTGCGCGCACCGACTGCGGCGAGCAGAGGAAATGGCGAGGCGAGCTGGCGGGCGAAGTGGTGCACCCGGAAGAACGCACCGTCCAGGCCGAGCTCTTCGGCCGCGACCGCGAGGTCGATCGACTGCAGGAGCACGTCGCTGGCCGTGCGGGTCTGCGAACCCGGGACCGGCTGGTAGTGGCCGAAGGACAGAAAGCCAACACTCTTCATGTCGACAGCAACGCTGCGGGACGCGCGGCTGTTCCACTCGACGCCCCTTCACGTTCGTCGCGCGCACTGACCGGTCGATAGAGTCGTCCTGTGATCTTCGTGGCGGCTGTCGTTCTTCTCGCTGGTCTGGCGACCGCCCCCCTGGCGCTGGCTGGCGCGAAGGCTCGGCCTCCGCTCGCGGCGAACATCCCTGGTCAGCCGAGCTGGGTCAGCCCCACCCCGCCGTTCCGGTTCCGGGTGTGGGCGATCGTCGCGGCACTGACGACCGCGTTGACGGTCGCGATGATGCTGCTGGCCCCCGAGTTCCAGGTCGCCGCCGCCTTCCTCAGCGCTGCGGCGCTCGGCATGGTCACGGCAGTCTTGCGCCGCTACGCCACCGGATGCGAGGAGTCCCGCCGGGCAGTCGCCGCCTTCGAGCCGCGCATCGCGATGCCGTACGCCGGCAAGGTCGGCGTGCACATCGGCATGTGGTCGCCGTGGATCGAGCGGACCGGCATCCCGTGGGTCATCGTCGCTCGCACGCCCGGGTTGTTCCACGAGCTCGCCCAGCAGTACCCGGGCACCCCGATCGTGCAGGGCAAGCTTCCCGGCCAGCGTCAGGGTCGCGTTCTACTCGCACGGCGCCAAGGCCAACATCGACTTCATCGAGGGTTCGGCCGCTACCCACGTGTTCCTCGGGCACGGCGACAGCGACAAGCCCCTCAGCGCGTCCGAACGGGTGCTGCAGTACGACCTCATCGCAGTCGCCGGCCAGGCCGCGATCGACCGGTTCTCCGCGGCAGGTCTCGACGTGCCGGCCGAGAAGATCCGGGTCATCGGCCGTCCGCAGACCGAGGGCATCGTGCAAGGCGGCAAGCGGGTCCGCAAGAACCCCACCGTGCTGTACGCGCCCACGTGGCGGCACGCCGACGACGCCCTCAACGTCTCGTCCCTCGCGGTGGCCGACCAGATCGTCCAGGCTCTGCTCGATCGAGGCTGCCGAGTCATCTTCCGTCGTCACTTCGCGGGCCAAAACCATCTCGAGGCCGAGGCGATGATCGTCCGGGTCAACGAGATGCTGCGCCGCCGCCGGACCCCAGCACTCCTTCGGTGCCGAAGCGATGGAGCAGCCGCTGATCGAGGCGTTCAACGCTGCCGATGCGATGGTCTCCGACATCTCGGGCATCGTCGTCGACTTCATGGCCAGCGCCAAGCCGCTGGTCATGTACGCCGCGCAGTACTCAGATCCGGCCGCGTTCCGTGCCTCGCACCCGTCGGCCGAGGCCGCGTACGTCATCGACCGCGACCTGACACTGCTCGACGCGAGCCTTGACGCGGCGCTCGGCAAGGACCCGCTCGCTGCGAGTCGTCAGCGCCAGGCCGATCGCTACCTGGGTGGAACGGACCGTGCAGATCCCGCCCGCAGGTTTGTCGAGCTGGTCAAGGAGCTTCGCGTCCAGCTGAACCTTGGGCACCTGCCCGATGGCTCGTGGGATGAGCAACGACGTGGCGGCAGCGATGATCGCGGCAACGAGCGGACGAGGAAGCCGTCCCGGTAGCCCGCCTCGAGAGCAAAGCCGCCGGCCCGGTGCGAGCCGAGATGATGCCACCCATCATCGCCGCACCGATCGAGCCAACCGATCAGCCGGATGTTGGCATTAGTCCCGCTCGCGACCCCGGTCTGCTCGGCCGGCACTGAGCTGAGCACGACCCCAGCCAAGGTCGACACGACACAGCCGATGCCCAGGCCCTGCAGCAGCATCCACACGGTCAGGTGCCAGGTCTGCTCGTGGAACAACGCAATGCCGCCGAAGGCCAACGCGTTGGCGATCAGGCCGGCGAAGATGACGTAGCGGGCCGACAGGCGCCGGGGTCAGGCGGGGAGCGACGAAGCCCATCGTGAAGGCGACGGCCGACGAGGGCAGCAGCACCCAACCCGACTGCGAGATGGAGTCACCGAAGCCGTAGCCGGACTCGACGGGGGTCTGCAGCAGCTGCGGCAGGAATCCCCGAACGACGAGAAGGTCCCGAACCCAGCGACGAAGGCGACGACGTTTGCAGTCCACACGCCCCTCACTCGCATCAGGTCGATGTCGATCAACGGCACTGCGGCCCGGCGCTCTGACCGGATCCAGGCGAACAGCAGCGCTGCCGCCAGCGCGAACAGCCCGAGGATCGTCGCCGAGCCCCAGCCCAGGTCGTTGCCCTCGCTGATGCCGACCAGCAGCGCCACGAGACCTCCGGACAGCAGCACCGCAGGCAGCACGCTGATGCGTCCTGGTAGACGCACCGGCGACTCGGGAACGAACAGCACCGTGCCGAGAGCAGCAAGTCCCGTGGCGATCGCCGGCAGCCAGAACAGCCAGGTGTAGCCGAGCCCCTCGACGATCGGGCCGGCCAGCACGATGCCGATGCCGAAGGCGGCGGACAGCAACGAGGCGATCAGGCCGATGACGGTGCCGGAGCGTTCTGGTGCGACCTCGTCGCGCACGATCCCGAACGACAGCGGCAGCACTCCTCCGCCGATGCCTTGCACGACTCTCGCTGCGATCATCCATTCGATGCTGGGTGCGAGTGACCTGCCATCGCCGAGCCGAATGACAGGAGGCACAGTGTCACGACGAGCATCCGCTGCTTGCCGACTGCGTCGCCGATCCGGCCGATCAGCGGGGTCGCCACCGCCGCTGCCAGCAAGTAGGACGTCAGGACCCAGGTCACGGTCGACTGGTCGGTGTCGAACCGGTCCTGCACCTGCGACAGCACCGGGACGATCAGCGACTGGAGCAGGCCGAAGGATCCGACTCCGACCGCGAGGACCACGATGGTCCAACGCGCACTCGAGGCGCTCTGATCAGCTGGGCTCATGGGCGATCCATCCGCTCAGGCACCCATGATCGCCAGGTCGCGGTCGTTGCGCTCCTGATCGATGGTGTCTTCGATCTTGTGCTCCGACACCGGCGGTATGGCCAGCCCGGCGACGGCCGCAGCCAGCAGGAGTTGCACCCAGCACCACGAAGCCGGCGGTGTAGCCGATCTCCTTGGGAAAGCCTGAGGGCAGGTAGTGCGCCGTCACGATGCTCGCCATGAGGGCCGTACCGATCGAGCCGCCGATCGTGCGGATATTGGCATTCATTCCGCTGGCGACCCCGGTCTGCGCCGGAGTGACGGCTGCGACGATAACGTCCGGCGAGGCAGGCGAACGCCGGTCCGATGCCGGTTCCGGTGATGCCGTTGGACACCGCGACGTGCCACTTCTGCGTGCCAGGCGGCCAGCTGGAACATGCCCGCCGCGCCCAGCGCACAGCCGAACACCACGACGGTCTTGGGACCGATCTTGCGGGCGATGGGGCCGCCCACGGGTCCGGCCAGAAAGCTCATGATGGCCGAGGGAAGCATCAACATCCCCGACTCGGTGATCGATGAGCCGAAGCCGTCAGCCGTTGCTGCTCGGCGTCTGGTTGAACTGCGGGATGAAGCCGAACGAGGCGTACATCCCGGTGCCCACGAGCAGCGCGACGAGATTGGTCGTCCAGACTCCGGGCAGGCGCATCATCTTCATGTCGATGAGCGGCACGTCGACGCGCAGCCGACGAAGATCCAGGCTGTGGCTGCGATCGCGGCGACCACCAGGAGCCCCGATCGTCCCAGGCGATCCCCATCCCCACTTGGGTGCCTGGCTGAGGCCGAGCAGCAGGGCGACCAGCCAGCTCGACAGCAGCACGACCGGCAGCACGGCGATGCGTCCGGGCGTGCGGACCGGCGACTCCGGGACGACGATGATCGAGACCACGGCGGCGACTGCGGTGACGATGAACGGCAGCCAGAACAGCCAGTGATAGCCGAGGGTCGACGTGATCGGGCCGGCCAGGACGATGCCCGCGCCGAAGCCGACGGCCAGCAACGAGGAGATGATGCTGACGGCTCCCCCGACCTTCGCGACGGGGAACTCGTCACGGATGACGCCGAATGCCAGCGGCAGGACGCCACCGCCGGCCCCCTGGATGACGCGGGCGAAGATCAGCACCTCGATCGACGGTGCCAGGGCTGCGACCAACGAGCCGATGGCCAGCGCTCCGAGCGAGATGACGAGCAGCCGCTGCTTGCCGTACGCATCGCCGAGGCGCCCCATGACAGGTGTGAAGACCGACGCCGACAACAGGTAGGCCGTGAGCACCCAGGTGACAGTGGTCTGGTCGGTGTCCATCTGCGTCTCGATCTCCGAGAGCACCGGAACTGTCAGCGACTGCATCAGCGAGTACGACGAGACCGCCACCGCGAGCACGGCAAAGGTCAACCAGTAATGGGTACGGCGGCCGGCGGAGGGCACGATCACAACTTTCACTGACAGGTTCAACAGGCGATTGCTTGGTGCAACCACGTTAGGCGAGAGCTGGCTCAGCTGACCGATCGTGTGGCCAGGCTCACCCCGACCGGGCGGATCGCTGCTCGTTCAAGTCGTCCAGGATGCGGCTGTCGTGGGCGGGCAGCACGGTGATTTCGTCGACGTCGTTGAGCCGGCGCAGTGCCACGTGATTCGCCTTGATCGCCCGACGGTCGCGACCCACAACTGATTCGAAGAGCCGCATGGCGCGCTTGGCCTCGAGCGGCCGGCCAGCTGGGGAGGTTTCGGTGTAGGAGGAGGCGTCGAACACCGCATCACCAGCGTGGACGAGCACACCACGTTCCCCGCGTCCACGGCGACTGCGGCGTGGCCGCGCGAATGACCCGGCATGGGGACGAGCGTGATGCCCGGCAAGACCTCATGGCCGGTGAGGTCGTGCATCCACTGGTCTCCCCGTCCTCCGTGCAGCTCGAACCGGGGGCCGTGCAACCACTGCGCCGGTCGGTAGCGCCGTTTGTCGAGGAAGTCGGGGGCCGTCACCGCGGCGGCGTGCTCGTCAGCGGTCGTGTGGACCGTCGCGTCAGGAAAGTCCGACAACCCACCGATGTGGTCGAAGTCGAGATGGGTCAGGACGATGTGGGTGACATCGGACGCGCTGTGGCCTCGGGCCTCGACCTGCCGCACGGCAGTGTCCCCCGCCCCCGAGGTGGGCCGCAGGGAGCTTGCGCGTCGGCCCCATCCGCAGCCGGGGATCGCGATAGTCGTCGAGCCCCAGACCCGTGTCGATCAGGACCAGACCGTCAGGCGTCTCGCAGAGCAGGACGTGGCACACGATGCCGCCAGCGATCGGCGGTGCGAACGAGCCGCAGTTGAGAGAGTGAACGCGCATGATCGACATACTCGCGGACTGCTGTCTGCTTTCGCAGGCATTTCAGCTCGACGACGACCTGCGAGTGACGCTGGTCACCTTAGCCATTTCTTAGTCGTCTTTTCAATTGTTTTTTTGACCTGTCAGATAACCTATAACCACATACCGCATCCGTGCGGGAGTTCCAAGAGTTGCTCCAAGCTCTAGGGGACAGAATCGGCTCCTTCCGTCTCGACGGAAGGGGGCCGATTGTCTTTGTCCCCTCAATGCAACCACGGCACGGGGTGCACAGCACATCCATCCATAGTCCCTTGCGACTAGCCGGCTTAGTCCACCTGAACCGTTTTGGGTTCACATCGCATCACTGTCGTCACTTTCTGGTCCCGCTCCAGACATGACCGGTCACGTCCGCGACGAACAGCCCGATCGCGAAAAGCGACGCCACCTCGCAGGGGATGCGAATCCAGACCGGGATAGATGAGCGGCTCATGGCAGGAACCTACAAATGGGGGTGGCGATGACGGAGCGGACGTGACCTGCCGCACCGAGATCGCGCTCGGGCATGATGGCCAGGTGCGGACAGCTTTGAGATTGACTACACAGAGAGCTCATCAATCTCTTGGTGGGTCGTCGTCCCAGTCATCGCTGTCATCGTTCTGGCAATCGTGTTAGTCGCCGGAAGAAGCCGTGGTGCGGCGAAGGTGATCGCGTTAGCTATAGGTCTGATGCTCCTCGGATGGCTCGCCATCGAAGCAATCACAACCCTGGCTTTTGATTGCGATGAGACATCGGAACAATCTGGAAGTTGCCGACTGCGCTTCTAGCTCTGTCAGTCTTCCGCTTCTGGAGCTGCAACAAACAGTATCGCGATTAGCCCGAGTCCGAGCGGCGCCAACCAGAGGACAGCACGCCGCGGTAGCAGCTGAGTCAGACCCGAACAGGTCCCGCGTGTAGACCCGGTCGCGGACGTCCTCGAGCTCGTCGACGAGACGGTTGGCGACAATGACGTCACTCGCCCGCTTGAACTCGTCGAGGTCCTTGATGACGCGCGAGTGGAAGAACTCATCGGCGTCGAGCTCGGGTTCGTAGAGGACGACCTCGATGCCCTTGGCCTTGAGCCGCTTCATGATGCCCTGGACGCTGCTAGCGCGGAAGTTGTCTGAGCCGGCCTTCATGATCAGTCGGTGGATGCCGACGATCTTCGGCTTGCGAGCGAGGATGTCGTCGGCGATGAAGTCCTTGCGGGTCCGGTTCGCGTCCACGATTGCGCTGATCAACGTCTGCGGGACGTCTTGGTAGTTCGCCAACAGCTGCTTGGTGTCCTTGGGCAGGCAGTAGCCGCCGTAGCCGAACGACGGGTTGTTGTAGTGCGTGCCGATGCGAGGGTCTAGACCGACGCCGTCGATGATCTGACGCGTGGAAAGCCCGTGACTGATCGAGAACGAGTCGAGCTCGTTGAAGTAGGCGACCCGCATGGCCAGGTAGGTGTTGGCGAACAGCTTGATCGCCTCGGCCTCGGTCGGCTCGGTCAGCAGGACCGGGCAGCCCTTCTCAGCAGCGCCCTCCATGAGCAGGTCGGCGAATCGCTGTGCACGATCGCTCTGCTCTCCCACGACGATGCGGGAGGGATGGAGGTTGTCATACAGCGCCTTGCCTTCACGCAGGAACTCCGGCGAGAAGATCACGTTCTCGGTGCCAAGCCTCTTGCGCGCATCCAGCACGAAGCCGACCGGGATCGTCGACTTGATGACCATCGTCGCTGAGGGCTGCCGCGCCGTCACGTCGCGGATGACGCTCTCGACAGTCGTGGTGTTGAAGTAGTTGTTCTCGACGTCGTAGTCGGTCGGCGTGGCGATGACGACGTACTCAGCATCGGCGTAGGCCACCGCCGGGTCGTCCGTGAACGTCAGCTGCAGGTCGTCGCGTGCGAGAAACTTCTCGATCTCGGCATCCTGGATGGGGCTTCTGCGCGCTTCGAGGTCGCGCAGCTTGGCCGCGTCGATCTCGAGCCCGACGACCTCGTGGTGCTGCGACAGCAGCACGGCGATCGAGAGTCCGACATACCCCAGCCCGACAACGGCAATCTTCGTAGTCACCCGATGAGCCTAACGGCTCATTCAACGCGCCAGTATCACGTCGCGCTTCGTCAAACTGCGCGCCACGATCTCGCGGCGGAAGGCACGTGCTTCGGCCTGCTCCGGCGGTACTTTGCGACCAACGCGATCACGGCAACGACGTTGCCCGCCGTTACCGCGGCGAGGATTCCGAACATTTCGATCATGCCTTCTTAACGAGCGGAACAGAAATTCGTGACGCGCCGTCGCCTCACTTCTTCAGTCGATCGTGAGAGCCATTCGCTTCATTTCGGCCGGCACGACGGATCCTTGTGGCACACATCACAGGAAAACCTGAAATGAATTGTTTTTTTCACTCGCATGCACCACCCCCGCGCCAATACTCTGTTTCTCAGGTATCGCTCAGGGAGTGACGCGATACCTGAGTCATCTACTCCGGCATCTCGGGCCGCACATAGGGGAGATCAGTGACGCATCCAGCGGAGCCTGCGCTGAACGACCCCCGCGCTCCCGCTGACCGCCGCGCTGGTCACCGGTCCAACCGTCGACGCCCCCGCATCGGGGCCGCCGAGGACATCCGTGTCGGGCGGGATGCATGGGAGAAGCGCCACGTCGCGAGACTCGCGGTGACCGATCTGATCGTGCTCACGCTCGCCGTCCTGGTGGCAGTGTTCACGAAGTTCGGAGCTGGCGCAGAAGCACAGGCTCGCGGGCCCTTCGGCCTCAACTACAACCGGCTCGGCGCCGTGATCGTTGCCGTGTGGTGGTTGAGCCTGATCGCGCACCGAAGCCGCGACCAGCGCCTGTTCGGCGACGATGCCGAAGAATATCGTCGGGTCGTTCGGGCGACAGTCTTCACCTTTAGCCTGCTCGCGATCGTGTCTTTGTTGGTGAAGGCCGACTTCTCACGCGGTTACCTCGCCTTGGCGTTCCCACTCGGCATGGTGGGCCTGCTCATCAGCAGGAAGGTTTGGCGCACGTGGCTACGCAAGCAGCGTTATCGCGGGATCGGCCTCGCCCGGGTGCTCATGATCGGTGGCGAGAAATCCTCGACCCGCGTCGCGCAGACCTTCGACGCCAACAAGACCGCGGGCTTCCGTGTGACGGGAGTGTGGGAGCCCGACCGGCAACACGCAAAGCCGGAGTGGCTCGACGTCTCGGACCGTTTCGTCCCCGTGCTGGGAACGGAGCGCACGCTCGCCGAAGCGTTGACGATCTCGAACGCCAACACCGTCATCATCACCGATACCGAGCACCTGGGGCACGACGGCCTGCGAGAGCTGATGTGGCAGCTGGAGAGCGCCGGCATCGACCTCATGGTCTCGCCGAACATGGTCGATGTCGCTGGCGCCCGGCTGCACATGCGTGGCATCTCCGGCATGTCCTTCCTGCACCTCGAGGAACCGCAGTACGCCTCGGCGGGCAGCTGGCCCAAGGCACTGTTCGACCGCTTCGGCGCTACATTCATTTCTTCTCGCGGCTTCACCTCTGATGCTCGGAGTCGCAGTTGCGGTCAAGTTGACTAGCCCTGGAACTGTCTTCTTCAAGCACGAGCGAATCGGTCGAGACGGCAAGCCGTTCAAGATGATCAAGTTCCGCTCGATGCGATCTGGGTCCGACGCCCAACTCCAATCACTTCTCGATGCGCAGGGCACTGCTGGCACTCCCCTCTTCAAGATCACCAACGACCCCCGTATCACCCGCGTGGGCGGGTTCATCCGACGCTTCTCGATCGACGAACTGCCCCAACTCATCAACGTCGTCAAAGGAGACATGAGTCTTGTCGGACCGCGCCCTCAGCAAGCGGAAGAGGTCGAGCTGTACGACGATGCTGCCCATCGCAGACTCCACGTCCGCCCCGGAATGACAGGACTGTGGCAGGTGTCTGGCCGGTCAGACCTGTCATGGGAAGAGGCCATCCGTCTCGACACGAGCTACGTCGAGAACTGGTCGATGACCGCTGACCTATTGATTCTCTGGCGGACTGTGCGGGCCGTACTAGGTTCCGACGGTGCTTACTAGCAATCGCGGCGAGATGCCGCTGGCTAAGTCGAGCCAAAAGCCCTACTACGACAGGACAACACATCATGTCTAGGAGTGGCGCCATTTGCTTAGCGATTTACCAGCCGGATAGGGATCTGCTGCGCGCCCAGATCGAGTCTCTAGCGATGCAGACAGAAACCGACTGGGACTGCCACATTGGAATCGATGGGCGCGATGACTCCGTGGCCGACTACTTGGCGGGCCTGGTCGGCACAGACGCTCGGTTCTCGATAACGATGTACGAAACCAATGTGGGCTTCTACCGAAACTTTGAACGATTGGTCGAGGAGGTCAGCCCAACCGCGGAATGGGTTGCATTGGCGGACCAGGACGATTGGTGGTTCCCAGGATAAGCTCAGGACACTTACGACCAGACTCCGGGCCTCTCCGGAGATTAGTCTCATAGCCGCGCAGGCGTACGTAGTCAGCCAAGATGGAAAACAGTTGGGAACTACGAGCAGGCGATACACCGGTCCAATCGATCTCATTCTGAACAACGTCGTCACAGGAAGCTTTGCGCTCTTCAAGCGTTCCGTCGTATCACGCGCCGTGCCTTTTCCAAGCCCTACCGATGCCGCATATCACGACCATTGGTTGGGCCTTTGCGCCGCAATGGACGGACGAGTTGAAATGCTCTCCATACCGCTTCAGAACTACGTGCAACATGCGAGCAACGTGATCGGGGAGACTCGGAGCGTTCCACTAATTCAAAAGTGGGCACGTGTTGGCGCTGCCAGGTCAACCGTCGGTGAAAAGGTCAAGTACCTGCGAGAACAACGCTGGCGGTGGCGAGTCTCCATGGCCCAACTCTCAATCGACCGATTCGGCGTCGAGTCCCATTTGAACGGCCGCGAGCGGAAGGACCTCTTGCTAATAGCGCAGGGCACACCTTCCTTGAGACTTAGCTACCTCATTGTTCGAAGCGTGGCTCGAAAAACTACTCCACCCTCGCGCGGGATCTCACACCTCATTGGGATGCTGACCACTAGAAAGCGGAGCTTCGAATGAAAGCCGATCAATTGCCTGGAACAAGACCAGATCCGGGCGATTGGACGCTCATCACCGTCACTTACAACAGCGCGGAGATTCTCACCTCTGCTTGGTCGGGGGTTGACCTAAAAGGGATTCGCTGGATCGTCGTCGACAACAATTCCCAGGACAACTCAGTCCAAGTCGCGCGCGACCTGGGAGCGGACGTCATAAGTCGCAGCATAAACGCTGGATTCAGTCCTCCAACAACTTGGCTCTCGCTCAGGTTACGTCGCCGTGGGTCGCCTTCGTAAATCCAGACGTCACGATTGATCCGAGATCACTGCCTCGTTTGGCTAAACTGAGTGAATTGAATCAAGCGCTGGTCTCGCCACAACTCATCTACCCAAGCGGTGAGCATCAGGAGAATGCGCGCGGGCTGCCAACTCCTAGGGCGAAGCTTGCAAACCGCGGCATTAGAATCCCCGGTTTCGACCTCGCCTCCTACGCACGTTCAGGTTTTCAGACACCGACCTACGTGGCCTGGTTGATGGGTGCGGCGCTCGCTGGCTCCACCGAGAGTTTCAACCACCTGGGCGGGTGGGACGACCGCTACTTTATTTACTACGAGGATCACGACATCGGGCTCCGCGCCTGGGACGCCGACCTGAAACTCGTCCTTGATCCCCGGTCAGAATGGGTCCACACCTGGCAACGCGCTACGACTACCCTCAACCGATCTGCCTGGAAGGCGGAGTTGCGCTCCGCTTGGACGTTCTACCGCACGTATCCAGAGTTGATCACTCGCGGTCGAGTTAACCGCAGCGAGAGGTTCGATCACATTGGGCCGCTGCTCTGGCAAACGGCCCTCGACGTCTAACAACGAGCACCTTCTCTGACAGCACCTCTTACGCCGAAAGACAACCTGTGACGACATCCGCCAGTAGGCCCAGAACAATTGCGTTCTATCTGCCCCAGTTTCACGCGATCCCTGAGAACGACAGATGGTGGGGGAATGGGTTCACTGAGTGGACCAACGTACGCAAGGCAAAGCCCCAGTACGCAGACCACGATCAGCCGCGTGTACCAACAACAACGGGATACTACGACCTAACGGAACCAACCGATACGATGCCGGGCCAGATCTTGAGAGCCCAAGACAACGGGGTCGACGGATTTTGCTTCTATACATATTGGTTCGACGGGCACCGCTTGCTCGAGTCACCGGTCGACTGGTTCATCCGTTCAGGCATTGACTTTCCGTTCACCATCTCTTGGGCCAACGAGAGTTGGACTCGCAGGTGGGACGGCAAGGAGAACGAAGTGCTAATGCCTCAAACGTACGCAGATGGATTCGCCGATCAAATCTTCGCCGACTTCCTCCCCTACTTCAGTCATCCCTCCTATGTCCGCGTTGACGACAAACCTGTCTTTCTGGTTCATCGCGCAGACCAGATACCTGAGCCCAGACGAGTTGCCGAACAGTGGCGTCGACTTGCGACGGAAGCCGGCTTTCCCGGACTCCACCTCGTTGCCGCCGAGACGAAGTGGGGCATGAATCCGGAGCCGCTTGGATTCGACGCATGTACGGAGTTTCCTCCTGTAGGGTCCAACACCCTGTCATCTGCTTGGCGTCACCCGCTGCGAAACGTTAGTCGTGAATTTGCCGGACGAATTCTGTCATACGACAGATTGGCGCAGCGGTTCATGAATCGACGTCCCGCTTCATTCACCCGCTATCACGGCGTGGCCCCTGGATGGGACAACACTGCTCGGCGCGGCAAGAGTGCGACGATCTATGTGGGCTCATCCCCGGAGTCCTACCGCGCCTGGCTTGCGAATGCCAGGCAGAAGGAAATGGACGCTCGCGAAGGCTCTGGCCTGGTCTTCATTAATGCTTGGAATGAGTGGGCCGAGGGCGCCTACTTAGAACCTGATCTGACATGGGGCGACGAGTTCGCCTTGGCCACCCGCTGGCATGCTCCGTTGGGTTCAGACAGCCAGCCTGCCTTGCCACGCGGCACATGGAGTCGTCCGCAGTTGCTGAGCCTTGGTCGGCTAGCCCTCGGTTCCATTGTTGGTCGAGCGCGCCGACTGCGACTCGCCCTTCAGCGATCCTGAAGACATGCTTCCGCACTTCCATCTGGAGCGGCCCTATCATTTAGCCCGCTAACTACTGGTCCGGTGTGAGCTTCCGCATCACTGCCCTGAGAGGTGGCAGGCTTCTGGGAGAAAGAAATGATCAAGTACCAGAAGTAGATGACGAACGGATTCTCAATCCTGACTAGTACGCTCTCAGAACTTGCGTATCCGCACACCGCAACCAAGAACGCGATCTCGATGTGTCTGTGGCGTTCAAACAGTCGAACAGTCGCCACAGCGAAGATCCCGATGAAAGCCAAAGACATCACCAACCCTCCCCCTACCAGAAGGTGGAGATAGGAATTGTCGACAATCTCTGACCCACGATCAAAGCGCTTCACTGAGTTGCTAATAGCAGGTCCTCCAGTCCGCTGCGCTGGATGAAGCGCTGATACAAGGCAGGCCGATAGCTGAAGAACTCATTGACGGAGACATCCTCAGAGAACCTCACGAGTGAGAGTGAGGTCGCAAGCACGACGAGCGGAAACATCGCCACTAGTGTTCTCGCAATGGCTGATCGCGCGAGCGTCGGTATGAGGAATAGCAACGCGACGAAGCCGAGCAGCGCGTAGTAGCCGCCTCTCGCATCGGTTGCGAAGAAGAGCTGGGTCGCGACCAGTAGCGCCGTCCCAAGAATGACCCAGCGACCCCGCTTCCTGTACTTAAAGACGTACAGGATCACAAGTGAGGCTGCCCCAAACACAACGTTATAGAAGAATGGGACTCCGTCTGTGCCAAAGGTATGTCGCTCTCTCGGCATCAGGACGACGTCTTGGGTTACTCCGCTCACCAAGAAAAGGAAGATCAATGCAAGCGAGACGAGAGAAGCCACCACCAACGATAGTTCTACCTGCCTCTCTGGCAGCACTCCGAGCGCCGGAACCAGAATCAGAACAAACAAGTACGACAACTGGTCCTGGTTCCCCGGGCCAGAAGCAAGACCATCGTAAGTAGTATCAGCAACGCGAGCCACCGAGGTAACTTCTGACGGGTCAGGAAGAGAATGGCGAACGCTACGAGGACTACACCTACTCGCACCGCGCTCTTAGCACCCGAATCATCAGAGAAGATCGTTTGAATCAAGACCGCATTGATACCCAGTGCAACGAGACACACGGTAAGGATGACTGACGAAGCTCTGACTCCAAAGCCATTTTTCGCCTTCGTGGGATCAGAGGTTGCGCACCCCATTGCCAACTCCTTGCCGTAGTGACAATCGGGACTCTATGCATCGCAGGTCTCAAGTTCATTTCGGAGGGCTTCCCCGACGAGCCGGTGCGCTAAGTCCATCTCAGACCTCTCGAATTCTAGACGGTCCTCGCGTCCGTGTTCGTGGTGACACAGTCGCGAGTCCCTGCAGGAACGCTTAAGACGTAGCTCGATCACGCCGTATGACGAGCCTCTCAAGGCCAAGCGTGCGAACTCCCCAGTTTGTGCGACTGCACCGATAAGATGATGGTTCCGCGGTGAAGTTTGCGAGGGATTGTGGAGCCTAGTCCGGGGAGTCGCAGATGGACGCGGAAGTAAGAAGCCACCACGGAGGTGCTCAGAATTCGGATTGCCTGTGTTGCCCCATATGTGGCGTATGAAGGCATCGACCATGCCGGCGGCCTTTACCTAGAAAAGTACCTTGCCGCGCTGGTGTCTCTCGGTCACGAGGTGCGCCTATTCGCCCCAACTAGCGACGCGAACGTATCGGGTCTATCGCGTTCACTGCCAGCACCCACTTCTTTGAGCACATTCAGCAATCCAGCCTGGGTCCGGCGCAAATGCCAGTTCCTTTTCCACGGAGTCGGCGCCAATGCGGTACGCGGAACGACCTTCCTGCACGGTCTAAGCGACGACGACAACGATTGGCTGCGCAGCGCGGAGGTCATTGACCTTCAGTGGTACGACTGCCTGATCTACGCCCCCTTGCTCCGCAACCTCCTCCCTCGCGCAATTCTGGTGGGAACAGCCCATGATCTCCTGACTCAAAGCGTAAGGCGCGCCACTACTCTGGGGCCAACATTCATGATGCGAGCCAAGAGTCGCCTAAAGGCGCCCCTAGTTTGTTACTGGGAGCGACGCGCAATCAACGCGTTGGACCACGTCGCCGTTTTCAAGCCTGCCGACATCGGCTACATGCGTGCGATGGGCATACACACCGACGCAAGTGTCACTGTCCCCTGTCATCGAGACACTGGACGTTTCGGATTTCCCATCGTCAGCGTCCGGCTCCCCGCCTGTCGTCGTCTTTGTTGCTGCGTTTGCGCGGCAGGAGAACGAGGAGGCAGCAAGATGGCTGATAGACATGATCGTTCCCCGGATACGCGAGTCGATTCCTGGGATTAAGATTCGGTTTGCGGGTTCTCACCCTCCGACCTGGCTCGCGAACTCTAAAGCTGCCGGTTTCGAGGTCACCGGCTACTTGAAGAACATGTCGGATGCATACCGCGATGCCTCATGTGTCATCGTCCCCCTCCGTCGCGGTGCCGGATTGAAATTCAAGACCATCCAGGCAATGTCACTCGGAGTGCCTGTTGTGTCTACGACTATCGGCGCCGAGGGCATTCTTGAACTCTGTGGGTTCGAGCCGTTTGCAGTAGAAGACGACGCTGAACGCTTTGCGGACGCTATCTTAGATGCTGTCTCGATCAGCGAACGTCAAGTACGCGACCTGCGGCGGCAGGCGCATTCAATCCGTGGCGCGGTCAACCTCAAACTCAAGGTCGAAGAGCAGGTGTCCCGGATGACGGCTCTGCACTCGTCAAGAAGCCATACTTAGTCACTCATGTATCTAGTGACGTCTCGTACGAGGATTCCCGGACCGCGGCGAGTAGCAGTCCAGCTGCAAGAGCGATAGAAGTCGCGACCGCAGCAAACCAAACACCGTCCCGTGCGTCAAAGAAGGTGGGAACCGCGGCTATAGAGATGGCAGCCAAGCCGACAAGAAGCCAAGCTGGCGTCAGCCCACTACGCCGCCAATCTACCTCCAGACTCATACGTCGGAGCAGCCAATGACTCACAAGAGCCATCACCCCATAGCAGGCAACTTGTGCCACCGCGACGCCTTCCACACCGATAGTGCTGCCGAGCAGGACCGTCCCAACGGCCATCACCGTTGCGCCCGATACCGATGCCGTCCAGTTCCACGCCGGACGTCCTGCGGTCATGGTTACGAAGTTGATCGCGAGAACGTAGACAGTCCATAGATACGGCGCCACTGAAAGGATCGCGAGCAGTGGCACAACGCTGCCGTAGGCGCTGGTGGGGACAACCCAGGCCACGAACGGTCGGCTCGCACCGCAGATCAAGACCGGTGCTACTACTGCGATTGCCAACTGTAACCGGACGATTCGGGCCAACCGCCTCGAAGGACCCGGCAGTGAGTCCGCCGCGTAGTCGACAGCTACCGCCCTATTCACCTCCACGGCGAGCAGCATTCCAACATTTGCCGCGTTGAATGCCACGGCAAATTCCCCAACCTCCGATAGCGGAAGGACAGTGGCCATGAGGGGGCGACTCAGCGAGGACAGCGCCCAAAAGGCCATAACGTGAGGGACTATCGGTATCGCAAATGCCGCCAATTGAAGGAAGCCGGCCCGGGACAGTGACCACTGTTCCGGTTTCAACAGGAACACTGCGACCACGAGCGTCGCCGACGCGGCACACAGATCGCTTAGCACCCATCCCCAGATTCCGTGTCCTCCAACGATGACCAGACCAAACTTTGTTGCGACGCCGATCAGAATCGACGTCCCAGCGAGCAGTACGAATCCACGCAATCTCTGCTGCGCACGCAAACACGTCTGTACGTATGCACCTGGATACATTCCGATCCCGATAGCAAGCAAGCCGATGGCGATGCACGCAGCCGGGATCTGAAATATCCGAAGGTCTGTGACCAAAACAGCTACGGCCACTGCTAGGCAAATGGACGGACCAATCCACGCTAGCCAAACGGCAGCAGCCGCTAGTGTCGAGCGCTGATCGGGATCGATTTCTGCACGTGCAGCGGACCTGAAGACCGCCTGCTCCACGGCTGCGCTCATGAGGACCGAAGCGAACATCCCCAGAGCGACGATGATCGAGACCATTCCGTACTCATGGGGTGACATTGCCCGTGTAACGAACGGCAACAGCAACAGCGACATCGACCTCTGCACCATCGCCAGCGCCGTGTAGACGACTAGCGCACGCTGGGTCGTTGGGGACTTCACGCGCGAATCTCGGGGTCGCTACTCACCAGCACGACTATCGATTCCGGCCTGGAGACGGTTCGAGCAGACTGTGCGCGACCGACTCACGGAGTCACCGATCATTCCCAGCTGGAATCCGAATCCCTCGAGCCCACCCCGCCTTCTCGCTGATTGAGGCCTACTGAGCGTCATCGCGGCGAGGGCCCGTAGCCATCGAAACGGGAAGAGGAGTAGTTCGCGGCGCAGTTGCGAACTCGTTCCAAACTCTCGGATCAACCGCGCGTTGCCTCGCCCGTACCTGTAGTACTGACGCACCAATTCGCGCGGTTCTGCTCGCACTCGGTAGGAAATGACAGCACCTGGAACTAGAAAGGTTGGGTGACCTGCAGCTTGAGCACGCCAGAAAAACTCGATCTCGTCACTGCCCCCAGCGAAACTCTCATTGAACCCGCCGAGTTCCTCGAACACGCTTCTGGTGAACCCACAGTTGGCGCCGACGGGATACGCGATCGCCGAAAAATTTGTTCGGCTCAGTTCGCTTTGCCGTGACAAAACCGTACCGTCAGGCAACTCACGATCAAGCCTGCCCCCAACACAAGTCGCTCCTTCTGCGAACGCCTCGCCATAGGCTTGAATCCAACCAGGATGCACAACATCGTCTGCGTCGCACAGCAGCACATACTTGCCCCGCGAAAATCGGACCCCCGCATTTCGAGCAACATTGATACCGCTCGACTCCGATGCATCAGTCAGTTTCACGTGCGGATGCTCCGTGGCATATCTGGCAACCAGGTCAGCAGTGGAATCCGTAGACCCGTTGTTCGCAACGATCACTTCGTACACATACTCAGTCTGTTGGGCGGCTAGCGAATCCAGTTGTTCCTTGAGCGTCATAGCCCCATTCCGGCATGGGATTACGACTGAGATCTCAACTGCTGCCCGTTCAGACTCTGACTCGTCTCCGATCGGGATCGTCATCTGGATGCAACCAGTTTCCGAGCAATGCGCTTGGCGACACCCGAGACACCCTCGCGTTGTTGCAGTCTCTGTAGGGCCACAACACGATAAAGAAACTCGTACCACCGAACGTGCGGCTTCATTCGTTGCTCGAAATAGGACCAGTCGTTTCGCGCTACCGCTTCTTCGTAGTGCAGATGACTCTGTTCGGCCATTCGAGTCCGCGCATTCTGAATCAGACGACGTGTTCGCGGGATCTTGACCTCACCACCAACTCGACGTTGCGGTCGCCAGCGCCCCGCTCGCTCTACCCTGTCCAGCCGATACTGAAGTTCGTCACGGGTGTGATGGACGAGCCCCTCTGCGAGGCAAGGACCGTGGACACCGAAATTGCGTCAAAACGTAGGCGGCCATCCGCAACTGCATCGTCGACCATCGCTTGAATCGAGGGGTTTCGGACTATCACCACGTTGTTTCCGAGGTTGTCGGTGTCATAGTCGCGAAGCCAGGCATCCCCCACCGCAACGTCGGCTGTTTCATTGAGAGCATCATCTGTGAAGTCTGAGAACTTCGCTTTGAAGAAGCCGTGCCCCCAATTGCTTCCGAACAGTTCGCTTTGGGCCCGCCGGAGAGTCACAACCTCCCCTCCTACAAGTCCGGTCATCTCCATCTCGTAGTCCCAAGCAGGACCGCTGCTTCTTCTTCCTAAAGTCAAAATCTCGTAGATCACCAGGCTTGATTCCACATTGCCAAGCGAAGCTCTCAACGTATTTCGTACTCTTCTGGTGGCCACAGATGAGACCGATTGCAAATGCAATCCGTTCCCCGAAGGTGGCGTGATTCTCAGCCAACAATCGCACTTCGCTCACCACACTCGGAATACCGACGACGGCGTACCGGCCCGGCGATTCAAGAATTTCACCAAGCGCCGCGCTCAATTCGGCCGGGTAGTACCGCGATTTAGACCGTGCATTAATTTCGGCGATCGTGCGGGAAATCTCATACCTGAAGAGGATTCCATCCTCGCCCCACTGTTCGCCCACATGCACGACGCCGTCAATTTTCCCTTGAGTCAGCAGTTCACTCAGAATCCACGTAACGAATCCGCCAGAACTGCCGTTCGCTCGAAAACTCCCCTTCGGCCACGTACCCTGCGTACAGCCCGGTGTGGTGTCCAACAACTTCCGCGTAGGTCACCCCTTCACCGCCACTGAACAGACGGCTGGCGATCGCGTCTTCGTCTGAGGACCGTCTGTCTGACATCGTGCTGATTCTCTCGATAATCGAGAGGTCCGCTGACGATGTAGGCATGCTCTCATACAAGCCAGCGCCATTTAGCACCGTGCGTACCGAAGGATCTGCGGCCGACAGAGCTCCGCTCCCCACGTCGTATCCGCCACGAAGTACTGAGTCTCGAAAGCCCGCTTGATCGACCGTTGACTGCCGTCGCGTCCGGCGCATCAAACGCATTGGACTCCTTCATTCAGATGCCAACTCATGACCTCACCTCACGGTCCGGGTTCCAGCGCCAGACCGCCGACGAGTTGATCTGCCAGAGACGAAAAGTACTCATCTTCGAAGTAGGGCGGCAGGGCACCGGGGAGTCCGCCGAGTAAAAGTGCTCAGCGGCCTGGACGGCTTCCTCTACCGAGCCGGCAAAGCGGATCATGTTTCCAAAGATCTGTGGCGGGAACCACTGCACGCCTGATCGCAGTTTGTGGTCTGTCGACTCCAACACGACCACTGGCGTGCCAGAAATGAGTGAGAAGATCACGCCGTGATATCGGTCAGTCACCGTCACTTGGTAATTGGAGAAATCGGCCCAAGATGCCTCTATGACTGACCGGAAGCTTCCTACGAATATGGATCGCATCAAGTTTCGAATTGGTGTCCGTGACTGTAGTGGGACCGATTGTGTTCAGCCCTTCTGTCAAGGCGTCGACCAGACCTGACGCAACATACACCGATTCAACGTCGCTTCGAACGCATAGTTGAATACCCTCGCGCGGTCCCTCGAACCTTCTAGTACCAATCTGTGAGGTGACCATGTCGGGATACTTGTAGATAGTCGTGCCGCCGAAAGCTTCCTGCGCCAGACCATGCGACTCACTATCGCGGCAGATAAGCACGAGGTTGGGGTGAGCATTGAACACCGAGGCTGTCGCCGCCTCTTCCTTCGGATCAACGAAATTGATCGTCTGCGGCAGGACCACTATCTGATTCAGACTGAACCGGGAGGCTGTCCATTTCTGTAGTTCAATCTCGAGCGGGTAGATGTCAGTGGTGTGGTAGCCGCTGTGAAGAAAGATCACATCCGACGGCCCGATGAACCTGCTGGCAATTCTCAACAGGAGTCGTCGCGCGACCGTTGCGGACCGAGTATCGAATACGACCACGTTGAAGTTCGGATACGCACGCGCCAGCCAATCCTCTGTGCACAGTGTTTGCGCCTGGTCTCCGAGGTTTGAGTGGAACGGCGAACCCAGAAGGACTGCCTTCGGCGCGTTCTTGGACCACTTCATCGTTCGGAGCGACGCCCACATGAACTGTGCCTGTGACCACCGTTCGCGAGCTTGCGTGGCTGCAATCTTCATTTGCTTCAGCACCCTTCAGACACCTCCCTCACGTCATCGGAGCCAGCCTACGGGGCGCGAGGTTCGAAAAAATCATTGATGCCTCTTGGTCAACCGTGACAGATGTCACTGCCAGCCCGGCTGTCATCCGCCTCTCACGGGCTCTCGTCACTCAGCAGACCAGAAGCTTTGTCGTGCGACCGAACTCCAGCGCGAAACCTGACTGCTCAGCGACCTACCACGCAGCACTTGAACTCAGTAGCGGCTTTCTGAGACTGCCACCAAGGTTCACTGACCCGGCACTCGATGGTCGTTGCGCGGACCAGTCTCGAAGTCACCACTATGGGGACGACCGGCCCAAATCGGAGCAAGTTTTGCTGCGGGAAACTCGATGACCCTGAAAGTTGAGCCTGCGTGGTCAACGGTCATGCACGAAACTCAATCCACCAAACCCGGCACCGCCGCCACAGGAACTGAACATGTGGTTGAGGTTACTTTTAGAAGTAGCTCTTCGCCCTGCCGTGAGCCGTACGCTTCACCACATGAAAGGCATCATTCTGGCTGGCGGAACTGGCTCACGCTTGCACCCCGTGACCCATGGAATCAGTAAGCAGCCGTGCCCGTTTACGACAAGCCGATGATCTACTACCCTCTTTCGACTCTGATCGCTGCGGGAATTAGTGAGATCCTGATCATTACGACACCGCACGAGGCACCGCTGTTTGAGAGGCTCCTAGGAGACGGGTCGCAGTTCGGGATCTCGATCAGTTGGGCGCAACAGCCATCGCCTGACGGCCTCGCGCAAGCCTTCATCATCGGCGCGGACCACATTGGTGAGGACTCCGTGGCGCTAGTCCTCGGAGACAACATCTTCTACGGAACCGGCGTCGGGACCGACCTGCAACGGTTCGCCGACATAGAGGGAGCGTACGTCTTTGGCTACCGCGTGTCGGATCCACGATCCTACGGCGTAGTCGAGTTCGACCATGACGGCAATGCGCTTTCGTTAGAAGAGAAGCCCGAACAGCCCAAGAGCAATTACGCTGTGCCCGGTTTGTACTTCTACGACAACAGCGTCGTCCAACTTGCACGCACGCTCGAACCATCTTCCCGAGGCGAGTTGGAGATCACGGACCTAAACCGGCTCTATCTTGATGCTGGCCTCCTGAAGGTCGACGTGCTCCCTCGCGGAGCCGCGTGGCTCGACACTGGCACCTTCGATGACCTGAACGACGCGTCGAACTTCGTCAGAAGCCTCGAGAAGCGACAAGGACTAAAGGTGTCCTGCCCGGAGGAGGTTGCTTGGCGTCTTGGGTTCCTGAGCGACAGCGATCTTCGCGACCGCGCCTCGAAACTCTCCAAGAGCGGCTACGGCGACTACCTACTAGCGCTACTCGCGGAATAAGTCCGGCGCGACGTCGGCACTGGCAATCACCCCCCGCTACACTCACTGAACTCAACCAAGAAATCCAGTCTCGGATGGAGAAACGGTGGACCTGCGTGACTATCTGAGAATCTTGCGAACCCGTTGGATCCTCATCGCCCTGTGTAGTCTCATCGCGGTGGGCACGGCCTCCATTCTTACGTGGACGGCGACACCTCAGTACACATCGTCGGCCCGCCTCTTCGTCTCCACGCAAGGGTCAACCGACGATGCGCAGGCCAACCAGGGCGGTCAATTCTCGCTGCAACGGGTGAAGTCATACGCAAACTTGCTGACTGGCGAGGTTATTGCTCGCAAGGCAATCGAAAGGCTCGGCCTCGACGAGGACCCGGGCACTCTTGCAGGTCAGATTACGGCGAGCTCAGCAATCGACACTGTGATTCTCACCGTCAATGTGACCGACCCTTCTCCTTCGCGAGCTGAAGCTCGCGGAAGCCGTGTCGGAAGAGTTCGTCGCCTACGTCGCCGAACTTGAGACACCGCCAGGCAAGGACGAAGCGACCATTAAGGCCACCGTCGTTGACCCTGCTTCTCAGCCGACGGCCCCAGTTTCTCCCAACCCTGGCCGCAACATCGCGCTTGGTCTCGTACTGGGCCTGCTGGTCGGCGCAGGTATCGCTGTTCTGCGGAGACACTCGACTCGACCATCAAGTCGGCCAAGCAGCTCGACGACCTCGTCGATGCGCCGGTGCTGGGCACCATCGGCTACGACAGCGAAGCAGTTGACACTCCGCTCGTGACCTCGCTCGACACCTATGCACCCCGCACCGAAGCATTCCGCGTGCTGCGTACCAATCTGCAGTTCGTCGACCCCGATCAATCGCACAAGGTCTTTGTCGTCACGAGCCGTTGCCGGCCGAGGGCAAGACGACCACCGCCATCAACCTCGCGCTGGTGCTGGCCGAAGGCGGCGAGCGAGTGGTTCTGGTCGAGGCTGACCTCCGCCGTCCCAAGGTCAGCGAGTACCTCCGTCTCGAAAACGCTGTCGGCCTGACGACGGTGCTTGTCGGTCGAGCCGAGCTGGCCGATGTCCTGCAACCCACGGCGCATCCCAACCTGACCGTCCTGGCCAGCGGTGCAACGCCCCCCAACCCGGCCGAGCTTGTTGAAGTCCAAGGCCATGGCAGCGCTGCTGGCCGATCTGCGCGAGGACTACGACATCGTCCTCATCGACTCGCCACCGCTGCTCCCCGTCACCGACGGCGCGCTGATCGCTGCCCAGGTCGACGGCGCACTGCTGGCTGTCCGTCACGGGAAGACGACCGTCGACCAGGTCACGGCCGCACAGGACCGACTCGAATCTGTCGGCGCGCACACCGCTGGAGTGATCCTGACGATGGCGAAAGCCACCGGCGGCGATGCCTACGGTTATGGCTACGGCTACGGCTACGGACCCGAGGCAGGACCGACCAAGCGGAAGAGTCCTGCCAGCAAGAGATAGCCCTTGCAGTCAATGTGACTCATATCACCCGCCGGACTCGTAACTTTTCTGTTTCCAACTCGTCTGGCGTGCCCGGTTGTCGCTATTGTTTTTTTCTCAAGACGGTTCACGAATTTTCTTGAACAGACTCGGCTCGTACACCAAGAAAAAGGACCTGCCATGAAGAAAGCCACTACTGCGCTCTTCGCGACGTTTCGGCCTCGTGCTCGGCGCTGTCGCATTCACCAGCCCCGCTCAGGCGGCCTACCCCGGCACTGTGAACACAGCGACCTCCGTCTCCGCGCCCAGCAGTGCGAACGAGGGCTCGACCATCACCGTCAAGGTCACGACTGCCAGCGGCAACGCAGCAGCGATCGCCGGAAGCACCAAGGTCACGTTCGCAGGTCAGACCGTCACCAGGTCAGTCTCCAACGGCTCGGCCAGCGTGAGCTTCAAGGCACCCAGCGTCTCCAAGAACACGAAGTACACGATCAGCGCCTCCTTCACCGCTGCCACCGACTCGGTCTACAAGAACAGCAGCGGTTCGAAGAGCATCACGGTCGTGAACACCACCGCCACGAAGAAGAGCACGACTTCTATCTCCGCGCCGGGCAGCGTCAAGGGCGGCAAGAGCTTCACCGTGAAGGTCAAGACCAGCGGCAGCAGCGGCAAGGTCGCCGGCACGATCAAGATCAAGTTCAACGGCAAGACCATCACCAAGTCGATCTCCAACGGCTCGACCAGCGTGTCGTTCAAGGCCCCCAAGGTCAAGAAGAACAAGAAGTACAGCATCTCCGCGACCTACACCCCGAAGAAGGACTCGGTCTACAAGGCCAGCAGCAAGTCCAAGAGCATCACGGTCAAGAAGAAGTAGCACCATTCTTCAGCCGTCATGACAAGGGTGGGGCCGCCATAGGCGGTCCCACCCTTTCGGCTGTATGCGAAAGATCCAGCGGTGAAGTACACCGGGCAAGGCGTCCTTGCCTGAACTCTCGGGAGCAGATCACGTGGCAGGCAAGAAACTCTGGATCGGTAGCGGCATCGCTGTCATCGCGCTTGCCGCAGTGGGCGCCTACTCCTACGTCCAGCTTCTCGTCTGCCCGAGATGACCTCAATGCGGCAACGACCCAAGCAACTGCACTGCAGGACGCCCTGACCGCAGGCGACGGGCCGCGCGCCACCTCCGCGCTCGCCGCGATGCAGGCGAACGTCGACAGCGCCGACTCGACTCTTGGCAGCCCGATCTTCTCCATCGCCGCCAAGGTGCCGTTCGTGGGCAAGAACATCGCCGCAGTGCGCACCGTGACCACTGCGGTCAAGGACATCGCCGACAACGGCTTGCCGCCGCTCGTCGACGTGGCGAGCGAGTTCAATGCCAAGACGTTCAACCCTCAGGGCGGAACGATCGACGTGGCCGCCATCGAGAAGCTCGCACCCAACGTCAAGCAGTCGTCGGGCGTCATCAACGCTGCGGCCAAGCAGATCAACTCCATCGACGCCGACTCTCTGCTCGGCGCTGTGCAGAAGCCAGTGCGCGACGCTCAGGACAAGATCGGCTCCGCAGCGGACATCGCCGCGCGTGCGAGCATTGCCTCTGCGATCGCGCCGGGCATGCTGAACGGGAAGCACCGTTACCTGCTCCTCTTCCAGAACAACGCCGAGATCCGCGCCACCGGCGGACTCCCCGGCGCGTGGGCGATCCTGACCGTCAACGACGGCAAGATCGCTCTCGGCGAGCAGGGCAACGGGGGATCTATGGGGGATCTGCCAGACGACGTCACCTCGATCTCCGACGAAGAGCTCGAGCTGTTCGGGCCTGGGCTGGTGCGCGACTTCCGCAACATCAACTTCACCCCCGACTTCCCGCGGGCGGCCTCGATCGGCACCAAGATCCTGAAGCAGGAGCGCGACATCGCCGTTGACGGTGTCGTGTCGCTCGATCCGGTGACACTGTCTTACATCCTCAAGGGCACTGGTCCGATCACGTTGCCGGACGGCACCGTCCTTACCGACAGCAATGCGGTCGATGTGCTGCTCAACAGCGTGTACGTCAACTACCCCGACGGCAAGGAGCAGGATGCCTTCTTCGCCGATGCGACCGACCAGATCCTCGCCAAGGTGCTCGACGGAGCCGGCGATCCGACGAAGGTGCTGTCGGCCCTGACGCGGGCTACCAACGAGCGTCGTGTCGCCGTCTGGTCGAAGGACAAGGCAACCCAGTCACAGCGAGCCGGTACCGCCCTCGCCGGGGGAAGCTGACCGACCCAGAAGGCAGCGCAGTCCACGCTCGGCTTCTACCTGAACGACGCGACCGGCGCCAAGATGCAGTACTACCTCGACTATGACGTGACCGGCAAGGCCATGAAGTGCACCGCAGAAGGGGTGCAGACCTACGAGACCGTGACGACCCTCGCCTCGACTGCCCCGGCCGACGCCGCCGACCTGCCTGAGTCCATCAAAGGGCCCGGATTTGGCGCTTCGCCCGGGACCATGCTGGTGAACCTCTACGTCTATGCGCCAGACGGCGGCAAGGTCACGGGCCTGACGATCGACGGCAAGAAGACCGTGGCATTCCCCGCCACCCACGACGGTCGTGGCGTCATGCAGGTCACCGTCGAGCTGGGTCCGGGCAAGACGGTGACCGTGGAGAGCACCGTGAAGTCGGGCGTGAAGCAGCGGAGCGACACTCGTGTCCTGGCCACCCCCGGCATCGTCCCGGGGTCGAAGGCGCTGACAATTCCGAGCACCTGCTGACCAGACAAATCGTCCGGCATGCCGGGTAAAACGTCTTACCTCCAGCAACGTCGAGGCGGCACGAGAAGCGATGTGACCTTCGGGTAAGTTTGTCGTTGTACCTGCCAGATGCGCTCGACGATCCGGCGCATGTGACGGCTACGACTAACCCGGGATATGACATCACTGTTCTGAGATACGGCGGCACCGTTGAGATGTCGGCGTCCGATCACGCCGCTTTCATAGCGGCCCTCGATTCGTCTCGCCCTGACAACGACGCCGTGAGCACGTCGACACAGCGACTGATCAGCCCATCAACCGTCAGCTACGTGACGATCCGGACGCAGGTGGGCTCGCTCGGCGCCAGCAATGCACTGACCATGACCCGGCGCCCGACGCGAGGTGGGCTAGACGCCGGCGTCGTCGTCCTCGTCGGGCTCGACATGACCACCGGACACCCACCGGTGCACTGACGTCCTCGAAGCGGCTGGAATTCCTACCGGGACAGCCCGTGACCTGATCACCGGCCAGCCTGCCGCATCCTGAATGCGGCCAACTTCCCCAACCGGCCGTGGGAGGTCCGGCCCGCACTCGACAAGTGGATGGCACAGAACGTCCCCTCAGTCGTGATCCTGGTCAGGACCGACCGCGGCGCACTCGGTGCCACCACGAAAGCTGCCGAGCGGGCCGTGCCACTGCCGATGCGTAGCGCCGTCAGCGTGCTGGGCATCAGCGAAGCCGTCGCCTCCGAGCTCGACGCATTCCTGGCGGCACACGACATCGGGCCACTCGCCGCAGAGAGCATCTGCGTCCTGCAGCGCACCCCGACCGAGCTGACCGATCTGCTCCGGGTCACCGATGTCACCGACGCCGCTGCTGGTCGGCGCCTGGCCCGGACCGTCGAGACCGGCCTCGAGGCCTCAGCACGCGACGTGCACGACTTCCTGACCACCGCCACGGCCGACACCTTGGAGGACGCGTCCCTCTTCGAGGACGACGACACCATGGCCCTGCAGGCGCAGGCCGATCAGTCTCGTGCTCACTCGGCACAGATCAACGCCCAGCTGTCGAAGGTGCGCGCCGAGCTGAGCCAGTCGCGGCGGCGGATCCGCGAGCTCGAGCACGCGCTGGACGAGCTGAACGCAGCAGGTGGCCGAGAACGAGCCCCGGCCAGCAACGTCGATCGTCCAGCTGTCACCGCCTCCGATCGACGAGCCAGCCCCTCCCGCCGAACCCGACCCGGTCTTCGACTCATTTCACGACCTCATCGACGCTGCGCGCCAACAGTTCGACCGCCTCGTTCTCAACGACGATCTCGTCACCCCCGCTGCCGCCCTCGACAAGCACACGAAGGCTCCCGTGTGGCGAGCCCGCACCTGGGGTTCCCTGCTGATGCTGCAGGACTATGCCGACTACCGCGCGGGCGGCGACACCGGAGCGTTCCGGGTGTGGCTCGAGCAGCACCCTCACCCGCGGATCTCACCCCACAACGTGGCGACCGGCGAGACGGCGTTGACTGCGGCCGATCTGGAGTTCCGCCGAGCCAGGACCTTCCCGGTTCCCCCAACGGTGGCTGCGGATGGATTCAGCTATTTCGGCGCTCACATACGCATCGAGCCGGGACGCACCTCGCCCGCGCCGCGCCTGCACTACCTGGACGACTGCGCGCGCACCCACAAGATCTACATCGGCCACCTCGGCCGGCACCTGCCGTCGCACCGCGGCGAGTAGGGCCCGCCGACCAGGCTCAGGGCTGCTTCCAGTCCGCCCCGTTGCTGCTCACGTAGAGACCGTCGTTGACGACCGCGGCCAGACCGTTGGCGCTGGCTGCGATGCCTTGGGCCGGCTCCCCGGTGATGCAGCCACCTGGCTGCCACGTGACACCCGCATCCTTGGTCGTGAACGCATTCGCAGCGCAGCCGTTGTACCGGGCCAGCGCGTAGCCGGCCGTCGGAGTCAGGAACGTCGCGACGCGGAGGTTGTCGAGACGTCCTCGCTGCGTCCATGTCGTGCCGCTGTCGCCTGTCCCCTTGATCGAGCCATCAGCACAACCCACCCGCGCCGACTCTGCCGTGATCTGGCTGACCGAGACGACCTCGCACCCCACGTCACCGGAACCGGTCGGAGACACGACCCGCTGCTCGTCCTTCGGGTCGGCATACCAGAGCGACACCGCCGCGCTTGCCGTCCACTTGGCACCACCATCGCTCGACCGGGCCTCGCGCACCGTGCAGTCCGAGTCCAGGCCGACGATGCGCAGGTCACTTGCGCTGACAGCTCGGGCACCCAGCACCGTCACCAGCCCGGTCGCCACCTGGGTGACCTTCGCACCGCCATCCAACGACGTGGTGATCGGCGCCCGTTCTGCCGTGCTGGTACACGCGGTGCGTGGACCGAGCACCAACGCGCCATCATTGGCCAACGAGATCGCGATCGACCGGGTCGCATCGAAGTCATAGCTGACCTGGGCATCGTCCGGAGCAGCCGTGGCAGCTGCCGGAGTCACCGGACGCGCCACGATGTCCGACTCCGGCGGGGTCTGGAAGACGTGACGCCTTGCCCCGATGATCAGGACCACGTCGACAATGACGAACGCGGCGATCAGCACCAGCGGGAGAGTCTTCTTCACCTGATTTATTTTAGTGCCGACAGGGTGCACCGACCGCGGCAGCCATGTCGCCTACGACACACTCGTGCTTCCGGCATACCAGCGCAACTAGGATCGCTGGATGCGCATGCGGTGGCTCCTCGTCCCCATGAGCATGTACGCACTGGCTCTCGCGCTGATCGCGCTCTGGTCGTCGCCCGTCGACCGTGGCATCGACGTCGTCTCGCTGCCACCCGTCGCCTGGATGATCCGCACCCTTCACCTCACGGTGGAGCAGGGCTACGACGTCACCGAGTTCACCGCCAACGTCATGCTGTTCATCCCGTTGGGCGTCTTCACGATGCTGCTCAAGCCATCGTGGCGCTGGTGGCAGACCACTCTCCTCGCCGGCGCCCTGTCGATCGTGATCGCAGCTGCTGCAGGAGCTTGCTGCGACCCGAACGCTTCGCCGCACTCAGCGACATCGTCGCCAACACGACGGGCGGCACGATCGGCGCGCTGTTGTGCGTGGTCGGTCGGTCAGGTCTGGAACTCTTCCGAGACCACCGCGCACGGCGAGTGTGACCGCTTGGCAACATACTGCGCACGGTCGGCGGCAGCGAAGCAGCTCGGACGACTTGACCGGCGAGTCCCTCGTCAGCTGAGCCGAAGCGACACCGGCTGAGACGCTGACCGCGAGCGGCGCCGACGACACCTGCCGGCACACATCGTCGATCGCGCCGACGACGAGCTCCATCGGTCGGTCAGCCACGATGACGGTGAACTCGTCGCCGCCCACCCGTGCGACGGCATTGGGACCGAGCAGGTCGAACGTGGCGGTCAGTGCAGCGGCCACGGCCAGGATCTGTTGGTCGCCACTGGCGTGACCCTTGGTGTCGTTGACGTTCTTGAGCCCGTCGATGTCGACCGCGACGATCGTGACCGTGCGGACTTCCCCGTCGGGAACCGTGAACACCTCGGCTGCGCGGTCGTCGAGCCCGCGCCGGTTGAACAGACTGGTCAACGGGTCGTGGAAAGCCAGGTCTTCCAGATCGGCCTCCCTCTGCACCCGCGAGATGGACGATGCCAAGATCGCGGCCAGCACCTCGGCGTACGCCAACGCCTCGTCGTCGAAGACTTCCTCGTCGACATAACGGGTCGCATAGAGCCGGCCCACACGACGCCGTCCACGATGATCGGGGTCGCGAGGGACGAGCCCTTGCCGAGTCGGTTCAACAGCTCGCGCTCGCCCGGGATGCAGTCGGGGTCGTTGATGCTGTCGACCAGGCTGCGCTGCTGACGCATCGTGCCCATCAGCCGGGCATCGCCTTCGATCGGGTAGACCTCGTCCTTGGGCCATCGCACTTCGCCCGAGCCCAGGTCACCCACGTTGATGGCCGTGCGGACCAAGTCGTGCTCTTCGTCGATCCGACTGATCGAGACGCTCGCGGCACCTAGCGCGCGACGCGCGTGCTCGGCAGCGAGCTCCAGCAGATCGGTGATGCGGTGCTCGCGCACGAGGACGTCGACCATGTCGGCAAGACTGCGTAGGCCTAACGTCTCCCGTCCCACGTGCAGCCACCTCTTGTCTCCCCGGAGACCCAGTTTATCCGGCATCGTTGATTCGACTGGCTGAACGCCCAAACGTGAGCACACCAGATGAGAATCGTCCCGAACACAGAATGACCAGCGCCGAAGCGCTGGTCATTGGTCTGGCGGAGATGGCGAGATTTGAACTCGCGAGAGGTTTAAACCTCAACCCGCTTAGCAGGCGGGCGCACTAGGCCACTATGCGACATCTCCTCGCTGCACCTGCAAAGTGCAACCGGAACAGGATACCGACCGCTCCCCGCACCCGGTGACCCGGGCTGGTTCAGACCTGCTCCGGTGGCTCCGGCGACTCGGGGGTGTGTCCCGTCGGATCGTATCGGCTGTAGCCGTTGGCGGTGTTGAGCCGCTCGCGAACATCGGCTGCCAGCTCGCTCGCCCGCTTGCCGACATAGGCCAGGGGGAACACCAGAACCCGCTCGTTGCCGCGGTCGAAGAACAACCGCAGGTTCTCGACCGAGACGTCCTCGACCTCTGACCACTCGATCTTGACTCGCTTGACCGTCATCGGTCCGCCGAGCTGAACTCCCGTGGCATCGGTGCGCGCGACATGAGGCGGCACTGCCAGGACCCGCACGGCGTTCAGGAGCAGCAGGACGGCCAGCACACCCAGCGGCTCCCACACGATGAACGCCAGGGCCGCCGCAGCGCCGGCCACCACGAGGTGCAGGCCGATCGCGGGAAGCACGAACTGGCGGTCGAGTCGGTACTTCGTCACTTCGGACGGCGTCACTTCAGAAGGCATCGTGAGAGATCTTGGTCGGACTGCGTCGTACGGATGGACTGGTCGGTGCAAGTGGACTGATGGCAGAGGGGGCGGGATTCGAACCCGCGGCTGACATTGCTGCCAGCGAGCGCTTTCAAGGCGCTTCCGATCGGCCGCTCCGGCACCCCTCCTGGGTGGCAACGCCGGGGCGCTGCACCGGAGACCAGTATCGCATCACTTGAGTGCAGCAAAGCGGGGAGGTTCGACTCGCTCGATCGGTTCGATGGCCCGCGCCGCCCGGGCCGAGCGTTCACGCATGACGTAGTGCCGGACGATGAGCCCTACGCCGAGCCCCAGGATCACCGAGTACAGCGTCGACAGGCCGACGTACGTCGGGAAGGCGCCCGGGGTGACGAGCGACGTCGTCAGCACTGCTGTGCCGATGACGGCGAACACCAGGACCCACCAGCCTTCGCGCCGGGTCGACCTCATCGAGACCCCCACGATCAACGCCGGGAAGCCGATGAAGACCTCGACCGGACGTGGCACGCCCTCGAAGTTCTGCCGGCTCCACACCACGATGTCGCTGAACAGGTCGACGACAGCCTGCGAACCGTGCGTGCGGACGAAGCTGCTGTACGCCAGGATCACCAGCAACAGGGCCGCGACACCTGCCAGGATCGCCAGGTTCTGCCGCCCCAGTCCATGCAGGCCGGCGCCGAGGTTCCAGACCAGGGCGATCGCGACGACGAGCGAGACCATGACGACGATGAAGTTGAAGCGCTGATAGTTCACCGGAGCGTTCCAGGCGGCCACCGACACGGTTCCGCTCAGTGCCACGACCAACGCCAACGCGTACTCGCGGATCGCCGCGAGCACCGACGCGGCTGGTCGGGTCACGAGCACGGCCCAGACGGCCGCCAGCACGGCGCACACGACGGCCGAGGACGCCAGCAGGAAGTACGTCTCCAGCACGACGGCCGCTGTGCCGAGCGCCGTCACGATCGGCACCCAGATACGCATGTGACCGCCGCCGCGGTGGATCAGCCCGATCGTGAAGACCAGCATGAGCAAGGCTGCCGATGGCCTTTCGACCCAGCCTGGGACGTCGACGGCCACGACCGAGCTGGCCGCGCCGAGCGTCCCGACGACCCACATCGAGAAGACGCCGATCATGACCAGGCGCGCGGTACGTGCCGATCCGAGACGGGGCTCACGCGTCGGCAGGTCGTACTCCGGCGCGACTGATGCGTCGAGTCGCCGGCGACCGCCCTGCACAGGAGAAGCTCATGGAGTCTGACAGATCCTTCGGTTGACCAGCGACGGATTGACCTTCCGCGCTTCTGCGACCTCGGCAGCGTCAAGCGTCGTGCGCACGATCTCCTGCCCGGAAGAGGCCTCCACCACGATAGAGCCCCAGGCATCGGCAACCAAGGAATGGCCCGTGTAGCGATCGCCACCCTGTGCCGCCGCCACGACGTGCACGGTGTTCTCGATCGCCCGGGCAGCCAGCAACGTGCGCCAGTGGTCGAGCTTGCGATCGCCTGCGACCCACGCCGCCGGCAGGACGATCGTCTCGGCTCCCGCATCGACGAGCGCGCGGGCCAGCTCGGGGAATCGGAGGTCGTAGCAGGTCATCAGACCGACCTGCTGGCCGGCGATCTCGACGACGACCGGCTCGATCGCACCGGGCGACATGCGGTCGGACTCGAGGTAGCCGAACGAGTCGTAGAGGTGGATCTTGCGGTACGTGGTGCGCAGCGCTCCGTCGGGTCCGACGACGACGAGCGTGTTGTACGGCAGTCCGTCGGTCTGCTCGAACATGCCCGCGATGACCGTCGCGTGCAGCCGCCTGGCCTCGTCGGCCACCAGCGACACGAACGGTCCGTCGAGTGGCTCTGCCACAGCAGCCAGATCGTGGTCGGCCGAACCGAAGTCGTGCATCGCGGCTTCGGGCAGGACGACCAGGTCGAGGCCGTCATCGGCGGACAGCTCGGACAGCTGCGCCGAGATGGACTCTCGGTTGGCAGCCGAATCGATGGCTGAGGCGCGCTGGACGAGTGCGATACGCATGCCGACCATCTTCTCAGGTGAACCCTGAGAAGACGGTCGGCTCACGTCAGAGGTGCTTCCCAACGACCTGCGGAGACTTCGGCCGACGGCGAGCCACGAGCACTCCACCGCCGAGCACACTCAGCAGACCTGCCAGCAGCAACCACAGCGCCGGGCCTCCGGTGTCGGGAATCAGGCCGTTGTCGTCCTCGGCCGACGGTGCTGTCGCCGTCGCGTCATCGCTGAGCACGCCGCTGTCGACCGCCTTGTTGCCACCCTCGACCGTCGCGACGTTCACGATCTCAGATCCGTCGTCGACCGTGATCGTGGTCGTGATCTTGATCGATGCCGACTCGTCGACTGCGAGCGCTCCGTCGTAGTCGCACGTCACGACGCGTCCGCGAGCCGAGCAGTCCCAGCCTTCGCCCGTGGCGCTGACGTACTTGAGCCCCTTCGGGAGCTTGTCGGTGACCCTGATCGCCTTGGTGGTCTCGGTCGGGCCGTCGTTGGTGACCGTGATCTCCCAGACCGCCTTGTCGCCCTTCTGGCTGTCGAGCGACTTGTCGATCGTCAGGACCGCGCTGCCGTCGACGGGCGACTCGATCGTCGACGTGTCGTCGGCCGGATCGGTGTCGTTCGACGGGGTGGACACCTCAGCGGTGTTGCTGACCGTCGGGTACGCCTTGGCACCCACGTCGACCGTCAGGGTGATGACGTCGGTGGCGTCGACCGCGAAGTCGCCGTCACGTTCACACGTCACGGCTGTCCCCGCAGCGGCGCACGCCCAGCCATCGGCCGTGCCGGACGCGAACGTCAGACCCGCCGGAAGGGTGTCTGTGACGGTGACCGGGCCGGGATCAGGCGTCGGTCCGTCGTTGTGGACCGTCAGCTTGTAGACGCCCGGCTGACCGACCCGGAGCGTGCCGTCGAGCTTGCTTGTCGACGCTCAGGTTGACCTTGGCTGGCACGACGACCGAGTCAGTCGCCTTGTCGTTGGTCTCGTCGGTGTCGTTGGACGACGTGCTGACGTCGACCACGTTGTCGACACCGGGGTAGGCCTCAGGAGTGACCTCGACCGTCACTGTGATGGGCTCGGCATCGGCTCCCGGAGCCAGTGGCTCGTCGAGCGCGCACGTCGCGGCCTCGTCGGAGCACGTCCAGCCTTCGCCCACGGCGCTGACGAACGTCAGGCCGGTCGGCAGCGTGTCGGCGATCTTGACGTCGCGGGCCTCGGACGGTCCGGCGTTGTTGACGTCGACCTGGAACGTCAGCTGGGTGCCGACCTCGACCGGTCCCGCATGCGACTTCGTGATCGACAGGTCGACCTCGTCGGTCGGCGTGACGGTGTCGTCGTCATCGTTGTTGGTCTCGTCGGGATCCGGGGTGTCGGACTCGACGACGGCCGAGTTGACGAGCGTCTCGCCCGACTGATCGGCCGCGACGTCGACCTTCATCTCCAGCGCAGGAGCACTGGTCTCGGGCAGCAACGGATCGGTGCTGACCAGGGTGCACAGCACCTGCTGGCCGAGCTCGGAGACCGCGTCCGCCACGCACGACCACGCGTCATTGGCCGACAGGTAGGTCATGCCCGGGGGCAGCGTGTCGCTGATCGTGATCGGCGACAGCGCGTTCGACGGACCGTCGTTGCTCGCAGTCAGCGTGAACGTGAAGGGCGTGCCGGCCACCGGGGTGCCGCTGTGGGTCTTGACCAGGCTCATGTCAGCGCTGGTCGTGACCTCGACGGTGTCCTCGGACTCGTTGTCGTCCGGGTCGTCTCCTTCGGTCGAGGTCGAGACCTCGACCGCGTTGGTCAGCTCGGTCTCAGCGGCAACCCCGCTGCCGACCTTGGTGACCACGGTGATGTCCGGAGCGACGCCCGGTGCCAGCGTGGCTCGCGTGCAGCTGATCGAGCTGTCGGAGCACGTCCAGCCCTCACCGCTGATCGAGACGATGCTGAGCCCGGCTGGAAGCGTGTCGATCACCGAGATCGAGTCGGCTGTCGAGGGGCCGTCGTTGGTGACCTTGATGGTCCACGAGACGTTGTCGCCCGCATCGACCGTGTCGACCGCAGCCGCCTTGGTCACCTTGATGTTCGCCTGGTCGTCGATGACCGTCGGATCGGTGTCGTTGTTGTTGTCGGTGTCGGGATCGGTGTTGGGGCCGTCGACCGTCACGACGTTGTTGACCGTCGCCGGACCAGCGCCGACACCCACGTCGAACGTCAGGCTGAACGTCGAGTCGGCATCATCGACGAGACCGCCAGCGTGCGTGCAGACGACCTTGCCTTCGTCGTCGTCCTCGCCCAGCTCGCAGGCCCATCCCGTGCCGGAGAACGAGTCATAGGTCATGCCCGTGGGGATGACGTCCTTGACCACGATCGGGCCGTCGGTGTCGGACGGACCGTGGTTGGTGACCTTGACCGAGTACTTGACCGCCTCGCCGGCGATGACGTCGACGTCTTCGTCGTGCGACTTCTCGACCTCGAGGTCCGACTTGAGGTCGGGCGTGTTGATGTCGATGTCGTCGTCGCCGGTCGGGTCCTCGGTCGCCGTGACCTTGGCCGTGTTCTCGACCGCTCCGGTGTGGCCGGAGGCGATCTTGACCTTGATCTTGAAGTTCTCACTGGCGGCGGCGCCGATCGAGCCGTCGAAGTCGCAGGTCACGGCTGACCATCGGCCGCGCACGTCCAGTCGTCGTTGCTCGTGCCTCCGGGGACGAACGACATGTAGTCGGGCAGCGTGTCGGTGACCTGGACGTTGGTCGCCGTCGACGGACCGACGTTGTCGACCGTGATGTCGTAGGCGAACGTGTCACCGGCGACAGCGGGCTGCGCACCTGTGTACGCCTTCTCGACCGTCAGCGTCGTGGTGCGCGTCGGCGCGGTCGAGACCTCGTCGGTGTTGTTGGTCGTGACCGGATCGGTCGTCGGACCGCTGACCGTCGCAGAGTTGACGACGTTCGCCGTCTGCGACGCCGGGATCTTGGCCACGACGGTGATCTGGTTGGCTGCCGTGCCGGAGGCGAGATCGTCCGCGCGTTCGCACGTCACGACGCCCTCGTCCTCGGAGCAGTCCCAGCCCGTGCCGGTGGCCGACACGTACGTCGAGCCGGCGGGCAGGGTGTCGACGACCTCGATGGTGCCGCGCGACGTCGAGGGACCGTTGTTGGTCACGTCGATCGTCCAGGTGGCGCTCTCGCCGGCCTTGACGATGGTGCCGCCGAGGTTCTTGTCGATCCTCAGGTCGGCGCGCGTCGTGACCTCGACGGTCTCGGTGTCGCGGTTGTTGTCGGTCTCCGGGTCGTACGTGTGGCCCTTGACGCGCGCGGTGTTGACGATCTCGGTGCCGTCGGCCAGATCGGAGTCGATCAGGCCGCTGGCCGTGATGACCGGCGCGCTGTCTCCGGCTGCAAGATCACCGTCGAGGATGCAGGTCCACTGATCCTCGTCAGAGTCGCAGACCCAGTCGTCGCCGTCGTCGAGGGTGAAGCTCGTGACGTTGTCCGGGATCGCGTCGGTGACCACGATGTCGGCCTTCGAGGTGTCATCGCCGAGGTTCTCGACCGCGATGTCCCACGAGTACCTCTTGCCGGCCACCGGCGTGCCGTCACCGGTCTTGGTGACCTGCAGGTCGGCGGAGTGGATCTGCGCCGAGGCATCGTCCGGACCGCCGTAGAACGGTGCACCCGTGATGCCGGTCGCGCCGGTCTTGTCCTCGGCGTTGATCGACACCGTGTTGGTGTGGTCGATGTCAGAGCCCGCGCCCGCGTCGTCGAGGGCGTCCTCGCTCGGTGTCGCGGTGTAGTTGATCACGATGGTCTTGCCGACCGCAAGACCCGTCGTGGCCAGGTCGGACCGCTGATCGTCTCGGGGTTGCCGGCATCGCTGGTCGGCGCAAGAGCGATCGCGGCCGCGTCGCCGACCTTGACTGTCGCGGTACCCGCGTCATATGCCCAGTTCTTGGGCAGCACGTCGGTGACGTCGACCTTGTAGGCCGGTGACTTGCCGTCGCTGGTCACCGTGATGCGGAAGTTCTGCGGCTCCCCGACGTACGAGACGGGGCTGCCGACGACAGTCTTGACAACCGACGTGTGCGGGAAGTCGGGCGTGACCTTGGCCGTTGCCTCGGCTCCGACGTAGGTGCGACCGTCCGCGATCACGGGAAGGCTGGTGTAGCGCGTCACCGTGGCGGTGTTGGTGCGAGCCGTGCCGTCCAGGGTGTTGGTCGCAGCGAGCTTCGCGTCGTAGGTGAACTGCTTGAAGTTGGGCGACGCGACCGTGAGGACGCTGATCTCCCAGGTGATGGTCCGGGTGCCGGAGTCATATGTGCCTCCGCCGGTGATGGTGTCCTCGTCGACGACCACGCCGGTCGGCACGACGTCCTTGACGACGACGTTGTGCGCATCGCTGACGTTGGTGCCACCCGGGTTGGATGCCCGGACGGTGTACGTGAACGTGTCACCAGGTGCCGGGGTCGTGTCGGAGACCGACTTGGTGATCGCGGTCTTCGGCTCCTGGATCGTGTAGGTGACTGCGGCCGACGAAACCGTGGCGTCGAAGGTCGCCGTGACCGACGTCGGATTGGTCTTGTTGGTCTTGTTCCAGGCGATCTTGGCGGTGTTGCTGCGGACCGTGCCGAGCACGTTGGTGGTGGTGGCCGGTGCGACCTTCGCCGTGAAGATGAGCGTGACGGTACGACCCTGCGTGCTCTCGGCGATGTCACCGAGGAACCAGCCGACGTTCTGACCGCTCGGCGTCAGCGACGCGTTGCTCGGGACCGTGCAGACCGTGGTGTCGGCGTTGAGGCAGGACACCGAGGACAGGGTCACGTCACTCAGGCCGGTCGGGAGCGCATCGGTGATCGACGCGTCGTAGAAGTTGACGTTGGCCGGCAGCGTCGCCTTGAGGGTGTACTCCGCACGTTCACCGACGATCAGCGTGTTGTCCGTGATTGCCTTGGTGATACCGGCCGGCGGCACCGTCAGGGTCTTGTTGTCGGTCGCCGTCAGCACCCGCTCGTTGGTCGTGGTGTTGCCGCCGTTGTTGAGGGTGCTTCCCGTCAGCGTGGCGACGTTCTTGTAGGCCTGGCCGCCAGCAGCGCCGGGCCCCACCTTGACCGAGTACTTCAGCGTCTGGGGCGTGCCCGCTTGGAGCGTGCCGACCTCCCACGTGATCGTCGTGCCGGACGATGCCCCACACGCGTCGGTGGAGATGCCGGGGGCCTGGCTCGCGCCACTGCCGAGCGCCGTGACGACGAGCCCCGCCGGGACGCAGTCGACGACGACGGTGTCGTACAGGTTCGGGCGGCCCGTGGCGTTCGACGCGGTGAGCACGAACTCGCGGGTCTCACCGATCGCCGGCGTGGAGTTCTGGGCCGGCGGGGTCGTCAGCGCCTTGGTCAGGGTCGGGTTCGGCTGGACGGGCGTGACGTCCGACGTGGCCTCGACCGGCGTGACTGCGGTGCCGCCATTCTCGGTCGTGTCGCTCTTGAACGTCGCGGTGTTGGTCCGGGTCGTCGTGCCCTCGTGTCCAGGCGCCACCCTGGCGTTGAGCTTCAGCTGGAAGACCTGCGGATCATCGGTGTCATTGGTCCAGGTCGGCGGCAGCGTCAGCACGCCCTGCGAGCTGATCGTCACGCCGGTAGGCAGCGGCCCGGTTGCCGGGTTGGCTCCCGTCGCGGAGTAGGTGCCGACCGTGCTGTCCGGGCCGACCAGCTCGATGCCGGTCGGCAGCACATCACTCAAGGTGCCGTTGTAGACCGTCGTGTGGGCCGGGATCGTAGCCCGGATCGTGTAGGTGACCGCCTCGCCCGGCACCGCCTGGGTTGCCGAGTTGTTGGTCTCGGTGATGCCGGTGACGTTGGTCTTGGTCAGACCGACCTTGGGCAGCTTGACCTGCGCGGTGTCCGCCGCGGCCGGAACGTCTTCCTGCTCGTCCGTCACGGTCGGGTCGATGTTGTCGGCCGGGAAGTGCGGGCTCGTGGTGCCGAGGTTCGTCGAGGTGTTGAACGTGCGCACGGCAGCAGTGTTGACGTACGCAGTGTCGACGGAGGTACCGACCGGAATCGTGACTTGGTAGGAGAATCCGCCCGTCGCACTCGGAGCCAACGTCGATGACACCGTCGCCCGGATGATGCTGTGGCCGCCCGCAGGCACTGAGTCCGCACAGACTCCACCGGACGTGATGAGCGAGACGTCCGCACACTTGAACGGCAGAGGCAGCTTGTCCCACACCTCGACGTCCTTGATCGGGATCGTTCCGTTGTTGGTGAACTGGACGGCGTACTTGACCACATCGCCCTGGACGACGTTCTGTGAATTGGCGTACGCCGTGTACGGGGCCTTCGCGACCCGCTTGTCGATGCTCACCGGTGGGATCGGCGGGACCCGGAAGTCAGCCTGGTCACGCAGCGACGAGACCTGACCGGCGCGGTTGTTCCACCGCGGCTTGGCCAGGTTGCCCTGCACGTCGACGACCGACTTCTCGTTGCCCTGCACGATGGCGCTGAGCCGGAATGCGAAGACCTGGTCCTTCAGGACGTACCGGTTAGGCGAGATGCCGGTGCCCGGACGGAACGACGCGGTGCCGTCGGCGAAGTCGGCCGAGATGGCCAGCTGGTTGACCGTCAGCGCTGCCGTGTTGACGCCGCTGACGAGCTCGAACGAGCCCGCCTCGTACGCCAGGTTGTCGGGCAGGAAGTCGGTGATGACCGGGTTGCGGGTCGAGCTGTCGTTCGGGAACGTCACCCGCACCTGGAAGCACACGCGGGAGCCGACCGTGAACGGCTGGTCGGCTGCTGCCGACTGGTTGTCGCGCCAGTTGCTCGTCTCGGGGTTGCCCCAGTCGCTGTCGTTGCAGCTGTGGACCGCGGACGTGTTGCGCAGGATCCGCTTGTCGAGCGTCGGCGAGCTCGAGCCGAACGACGCCGACGACTCGTCCTCGACCTCGTTGACCCCCGTCTCGCCGGTGTTGGCGATCGGTGTCGTCTTGCCCTCGAGGTCGACGGTGTTCTTGTAGCTGTCGCCCGCCGAGGTCTCTTCGTCGGTGCTGTTGTAGAAGCTGCGCAGCCGCGCCTTGAACGTGATTGTCGCGGAACGCTCAGCCGCCGACACGTCGGTCGGCTTGAACGTGATGACGAAGACTCCGCCGGTGAAGTCGACCTTGTCGATCGCCGGGTTGCCGGTGGCCGGAGGCTGGCACTCACCGGTGCCGGCCTCGGCCAGCGCAGCCGAGGTGTAGGTCGACGACGCCGCATCGGACGGGCACAGTCCGTCGGGCAGCGTGTCGACCAGGACGATGTCGGAACCGTCGGTGTACTCGCTGGTGCGCACCAGCAGCGAGTAGTCGATCTGCTGGCCCTGGGCGAAGCTGCTGCCGTTCGTGATCGACTTGGCGACCGCGATGTCTTCAGACGTCACCTTGACCTCGTCGGTCGCGCTGACCTCGAAGTCGGTCGCACCGTTGAGGTGGAGGCCCTGGTAGCGGCCCGTCGCGATGGCCCGGTTGGTGTACTGGATCTCTGAACCGGTCTCCCGCGTCGAGGCACCGGTGTTGTTGTCGAGGTTCGCGGTCGACACGAAACCTGCGCCGCTGGGCATGACATTGGCCTTCAGCGCGATGCCGGCGGCGTACTTGATCGTGTAGGTGCCATTCGCGGCGAGGTTGCTCGGCAACGTCCACTCGACACGGGTGTAGACGCCCGCGGGATAACCGGTCGGCAGGCCGCTGTTGACGGTCGTGACCGAGGTCGGTGCCAGGCAGTTCGCGCCGACAGCCGGCGTTCCGTCCAGGCGTCCTGCACCGGGGTACTCCTCGGTGCCGGGTGCGCTGTTGTCGACCTGGCCGCAGCCCAAGAACTCGAGGCCCGCGGGGAGGTAGTCGACGACCTTGATGCCATTGGTCGACTGCTTGCCGTTGTTGATGACTTCGAGCGTGTAGACCGTCGGGTGGTCGTGCACACCGCGGACGAGCTCACGCTCTGAGCTGGGCTCGGACTTCCGGAGTTCGAGCGCGCTGACGAGCGTCTCGGCGTCATCGGAGCTCTGGCTGATCAGCGGGTCTGCGATGAAGTCGCCGTCGGCGTCGAACTTGGCCAGTCGCCGTTCGTTGCTGCTGGAGTAGCCCGTTGCGTCGTTGGTGACCTTTGCGCCGACCGGGAAGACGTTGGCGTCGGGCTGGACCTTGTAGGTCAACGTCACGGTGGAGCCGTCGGGCAGGTCGGCGACGTTGTTCCAGATCAGGATCGTGCGTCCGGTGGGGTTGTTCTGGGCGTCCCGCTCGGGGATCTGCTGCGGATCGCCCACGCCGGTGGGTGCCGACGTCGAGACGTAGGCGACACCTGCGGGCAGGACGTCGCGGAAGGAGAGGTTGTACTGGAAGTCGGCGTCGCCATCGTCGGTCGGATTGGTCGCCCTGACCGAGTAGGTGATCGCGTCACCCACCAGGATGCTCTCAGGCGCGTCCTTGGCGACGCTGATGCTGACCGGCGCCGCCTCGACCGGCGCGATGACCGCGCCGAGAGTCAGGCCCGAAGCCGCCATCGTGGCTGCCAGCAAGACCGACACCCGCCGACGAGCTGGCTTGCCCGGGGCGAAAAAAATGACGCCGCGCACGGCGATTTGCAACAGTGTTTCCGAAATACATGTCCACGCTCCCGCAGATATCCAACCGAAACGTTTGAGAAATTGCCAATTAAAGTGGTCCATTCGTACAGAAATGGCTCAGCAGGACTAGTCACCCCTGACCCCATCGCACTACCGACCCCGCTACCGTGATGAGAATGCGCGCTGTCACAGCTCCCGAACCCGGCGGAATCGACGCCCTCGTCATCGTCGATCGCCCCGTCCCCGAACCCGCTGCCGGCGAGGTCCTGATCCGGGTGACCGCAGCCGGGGTCAACCGTGCCGATCTGCTGCAACGCCAAGGCTTCTACGACCCGCCGCCCGGCGGGAGCGACATCCTCGGGCTCGAGTGCTCCGGCGACATCGTCTCGGTCGGCGAGGGTGTCACCGACCTGCAGCCCGGCGCGCACGTGTGTGCACTGCTGACCGGTGGCGGGTACGCCGAGTACGTCAGCGTGCCCGTCGGCCAGGTCGCCACCGTTCCACAAGGTGTCTCGCTGACCGAGGCTGCCGGACTCATGGAGGTCGCGTCGACGGTCTGGTCGAACGTCTTCATGATGGGCAAAGTCCAGCACGGTGAGACGTTGCTGGTCCACGGCGGCGGCAGCGGCATCGGGACGATGGCGATCCAGATCGCGAAGGCGTTCGGCGCCAAGGTCGTCGTGACGGTCGGCTCGGCCGAGAAGGCTCAGTTCTGCACAGAGCTCGGCGCCGACCTGGTCATCAACTACCGCGAGCAAGACTTCGCCGAGGTCATGACCGAGGCCGGCATCCAGGCCGACGTCATCCTGGACATCATCGGCGCCAAGTACCTCGCTGCGAACGTGTCGGTGCTCGCGACCGCCGGGCGTCTCGTCATCATCGGCATGCAGGGCGGGATCAAGGCCGAGCTCAACCTCGCAGCGCTGCTGTCGAAGCGCGCCGCCGTCATGGCGACATCGCTGCGGGCCCGCCCCGTCGGCGAGAAGGCGGCGATCGTCTCGCAGATGGTCGCGCAGGTGTGGCCGCTGATCGCCGACGGCACCGTGCGTCCGATCATCCACGCGACCCTGCCATTGGAGGACGTCCGCCAGGCGCATCAGGCGCTCGAGGAATCGAGCCACATCGGCAAGGTGCTGCTGACGCTCTGAACGGGTTCTGTCAGTGCCTGCTGCGAGGGTAGAGCCATGCCCACCCCCGTCGAGCTGTACTTCGAGGCCTGGCAGGCCAAAGACCCCCAGATCTTGAGGCCCGTCCTCGCCGACGACGTCGTCTTCGACGGGCCCTTGGCCCACGTCGAGGGCGCCGACGACTGGATCGTCGCACTGCAAGGGCTCTTCGACGCCACGACCGCGCTGACGGTGCACAAGCGCTGGATCGACGGCGATGACACCATCACGTGGTTCGATCTCACGATCGGCCAGAGCGCCGCGATGCCCACGGTCAACTGGACCCAGGTCGATGATGGCCTCATCCGGCGGGTGCGCGTCGCCTTCGACCCACGACCCATGCTGGGTGGATGACTAGTCTTGACCCCATGAGCGAGCCCCAGCAGCCCCCGGTTGAAGCAACCCAGATCATCGGCCCCGACGGCCAGGCCGTGTCGATGCCACCTCAGGAGACCGAGCTCGGCGATCTCGTCGCGCAACCGGCCAAGGTCATGCGCATCGGCGGGATGATCCGGCACCTCCTCGACGAGGTGAAGGCCGCGCCGCTCGACGAGGCGAGCCGCGCTCGGCTGCGCACCATCCACCTGCAGTCGATCGAGGAGCTCAAGGACGGCCTCGCCCCCGAGCTCGTCGACGAGCTCGAGCGGCTGAGCCTGCCATTCGACGGCGAAGCACCCAGCGAGGGAGAGCTGCGCATCGCCCAGGCCCAGCCGTCGGCTGGCTCGAGGGGCTGTTCCACGGCATCCAGGCGGCGCTCTACGCGCAGCAGGTCCAGGCTCAATCGCAGCTTCAGAACATGAGACTGGCCCTGCCGGGTCCACATGACACCAAAAGTAACGATTCCGATACTTCTGGTGAAACGAGTACTTCTGGCGGCATGTACCTCTAGTATTTTTCCCAGATGTAACTGAGAACTACGCAGGAGTGACGTGGTTCTCATCTGGGAAGAGGGAGCCCATGACCATCTCGGTCGAGAGAGTCACGCCTTCGTGCGCTTCGGTGCCCGAGGTGTATCACGATGAACAGTTGCATTCCCCTCCTGCGCGCACCGACATCACGGCGGCCCAGTGGGAAGAGCTCAAGGTCAAGCGCGCCTGGGCGCACCGGCGCTGCGCCGGCTGCCCGGTGCTGATCGACTGCCTGTACCGGGCGATCGTCGAGGTCGACGTCTCGGGCTTCGTGGCCTGCACGACCGAGTCCGACCGGCAGAAGATTCGCCGCCAGCTCGGGATCCAGGTGCACCAGACCTCGACGACACCGTACGGCGCACCGCGGGTCGGTGGCGGGCCAGTGAGTCACGAGGCCGTCATGTCGGTCCGTCAGGCCTACCCCAAGGACACGTGCCACCAGCTCGCCGAGCGGCTCGGCTGCTCGACGTCGACCGTCAAGCGCCACCTGCGCCGGGCCCGGGAGGCCAAGCTCATCGAGGCCACCACCCACAAGACCGAGGCCGTGTCGAACCTCCCCACAGTAGACGCCGTCCTAGACGCCTTCGACCAGCTAGAAACCAGCCGCCTAGCCTAACGCCCGGGGGCCGCAGGCCCCAGGCCGAGGGTATCGGCGGTTTTAGGTCGATACCCTGCCCGCAACGACATAAAACCGCCGACATTCTCAGCGCGCGCGGGTGTCCACAGGATGGCCTCACGGGTGCGTCGTCCACAGCTTCCCCTTCGGGCGGTTCTCGCCTGGCCCCGTGCGGTGGACTTTGAGGGGATGCCCTACGTCTCCGTCCTTCCTGACTTCGCCCAGTTCCCGTTCACCCGCGAGCGCGCCTTGGCGGCCAACATCAGCGACACCGTGCTGCGCGGGAGTCGGGTGCGCCGCCTGTTCAAGGGGGTCTACATCCTGGCCACGGTCGACCTGTCTCTCACCCTCTGGCTGCGTGCTGCGCTCCTCGCTGCGCCACCCGGTTCAGTCGTCAGCCACATGACCGCTGTGCGGATGTACGGCTTCGACCTAGGCGATGAGGTGCCGTTCCACCTGTCGACCCGCGCCAAGACGCATACTCGGCGCGACGGAATCAAGCTCCACCAACGCAAGGCACCGATCTCGACCGTGCACATCGACGGCGTCCCGGTCACCGGGGCGAACCGCACCTTGGTCGACATCGCGACCAAGGTGGATCTCGTCCAGCTGATCCAAGCCATCGAGTTCATGGTCCATCACGGGCACACCAGCATGCAGTCCCTCGCCGACTACGCCATGCGCCGACACCTCGACGGCGTCAGGCGCATGCGGCGGGTGCTCCCGTATGCGCGTCACGGTGTCGAGTCGCCGATGGAGACATTCGTGCGGCTGATGCTGGTGCTTGCTCGACTGCCCGAGGGCGAGCCGAACCTGAACATCCACGACGAGCTCGGCACCTTCCTGGCACGTGGAGACCTCGTCTACGCCGCCCACCTGGTGCTGGTCGAGTACGACGGCTGGCAGCACGAGCGCGACGCCCAACAACGGGTGCACGACATCGGACGCCGAGAACGCCTCGAACAGGCCGGATGGCGCCTCATCATCGTCACCGTCGGAGACCTGCAGCGTCCCCACGCCATCGTCCGGCGCGTCCACACAGCCCTGGTCGACAGGGGCTACACCGGACCCGATCCCGTCTTCAGCACGATGTGGTTGACGTGGTTCGTCCCCCGCACCACCCCGGCCTAGCCCGAGATGTCGGCGGTTTTACGTCCTTGCGAACACCTCAACAACCTAAAATCGCCGACATCTCGGGCGGGGTGGCGTTACAGGTACTTCTGGAGCTCTTCTTTGAGGCCGTCTTCTTCGATCGAGCCTGTCACGGCGTCGGCGATCTTCTTGAGGGCTTCTGGGCCGTGGCCCATTGCCACACCGCGACCGGCCCACTCGATCATCTCGAGGTCGTTGTTGCCATCGCCCACGGCGAGCACATCTGCCTGGGCGATGTCGAGCCGGTCGCAGATGATCTCGAGGCCCGAGGCCTTCGACACACCGTCCGGCGCGAGGTCGAGCCAGGCCGAGTAGCCGATGAAGTAGTTGGTGCCCGTCAGACCGAGATCGTCGACGATCGCCGAGAACTCCTCAGCCGTGTGATCGGTCGACCGGATGACGACCCGCGTGACCGGCTCGGCGATCAACGACTCGACGTCCTCGACGATGAACTGGCCGGAGACCTCACCCTCGGGGAACGGCCGGTTGACCCGGAAGCCGACACCGATCTCCTCGACCGCGACGATCGCATCAGGGACGTACTCCATGACCCGCCGCACGGCGTCGCTCGCATCGAACGTCACGGCGTGCAAGATCTCGACCGGGTCGTAGGCGAAGACGATCGCGCCGTTGCTGGCCACCGCGTAGCCGTCGGTGAAGCCGCTTGCCCGTCGTGTCGAGCACCCCCGGAATCGCCCGGCCGGTCGAGATGACGATCTCGATGCCCGAGTCACGCAGGGCCCGCACGCTCTCGCGCACGGCCGCGCTCATCTGGTTGGAGCCGTCGACGATCGTGCCGTCGACGTCGAGCGCGATGAGGCGCGGCCGCCAGCTCACTTGGCAGCCGCGATCGGCCGCAGGACCTCACCCAGCAAGGGATGCAGCGCAGCGGGCAGCCGAACCGAGCCGTCAGCCTGCTGGCCGTTCTCTAGGATCGCGATGATCGTGCGAGTCATGGCGCACAGCGTGCCGTTGAGCGTCGCGGCCGGCGTGATTGCCTCCTCACCGCGGACCCGGATATCGAGGCGACGGCTCTGGAACTGCGTGCAGTTGGACGCCGAGGAGACCTCGCGGTACTTGCCCTGCGTCGGGATCCACGCCTCGCAGTCGAACTTGCGGATCGCCGAGAGTCCCAGATCGCCCGAGGGCGACATCGATGACCCGGTACGGCAGCTTCCAGCGCATCAAGCCAGGCGCGTTCCCAACCGAGGATGCGCTCGTGCTCAGCGGCCGCCTCCTCGATCGTCGTGTAGACGAACATCTCGACCTTGTCGAACCAGTGCACCCGGAAGATGCCGCGCGTGTCCTTGCCGTACGAACCGGCCTCCCGCCGGTAGCACGGGCTGAACGCCGCGTAGCGCTTCGGCAGCGTCGCACCGTCGAGGATCTCGTCGGAGTGATAGGCCGCCATCGGCACCTCGGAGGTGCCGACGAGGTAGAGGCCGTCCTTCTCGAGGTGGTACACGTCGTCGGCGGCCTGGCCGAGGAAGCCGGTGCCCTCCATCGCGCGCTCGTTGACGAGCGCCGGCGGGATCATCGGCGTGAATCCCCACTCGGCGGCCTTGCTCATCGCGAGCTGGGTCAGCGCCAGCTCGAGCTGGGCTCCGACACCCGTCAGGAAGTAGAACCGTGCACCGCTGACCTTGGCGCCACGTTCGGTGTCGATCGCACCCAGCATCTGGCCGAGCTCGAGGTGATCGCGCGGCTCGAAGCCCTCGGCGGCGAAGTCGCGCGGCGTGCCGACCGTGTCGAGCACGACGAAGTCGTCCTCACCACCTTGTGGGGCGTCGGGCGAGGCGAGGTTCGGAAGGGACTTCATCAGCGCCTCGAATGCCGCAGCGGTCGCGGTCTGCGCCGCTTCGGCGTCCTTGACGTCGACACTCAGCTGCTTGGTCCGTGCGAGCAGCTCAGACTTCTCGTCTCCCTGGGCCTTGGCGATCAGCTTGCCGAGGTTCTTCTGCTCGGCGCGGACCGCTTCGAAGGCGACGATCGCGGCTCTGCGCGACTCGTCAGCACTGACGAGCTCGTCGACCACGTCGGTCGAAAGTCCACGGCGCTGCTGGGCAGCCCGCAGGGAATCGGGGTCATCTCGCAGAATTCGGGCGTCAATCACGAGCTCAGCCTATCGTCCGGATGACCGACCTCCCGCCGTCGATTACCCTGGACCGACCCCTGAGGAGGACCTGTGGCGTTTGACCTGCGTCGTGCCGAACCCGGTCGACGATCGGTTCTCGGTTGGCTGGCTGCGATACCGGCGGCGATTTTCGTCATCCTGGCGATCTTCATCGCGACCGATGCGGGCCCGGTGCTCGACCTCGACGACGAGGTGGCCAACTGGGCGTACGACGTCACGGCCGGCCATGCAGGCTTCGTCTCCTTCCTCGACGCGGTCGCGGTGATCTTCAGCAACCTGGCCTGCGGGATCGCCCTGGCCCTGCTCGCGGCGTTCGCGCTGTACCGGCGCGAGCGGATGGTCGCGATCTGGATCGTGGCGAGCGGCATCGCCGCGATCGGCGGCAACGCCCTGCTGAAGCTCGTCTTCCAGCGGGACCGACCCACGTTCGTCGAGCCGCTGCACGAGATCGGCGGCTACTCGTTCCCCAGCGGCCACTCGGCCGGCGCGGCGATGTTCTTCACCGTCGCGATCCTGATGACGATCATCTTGACCGGCCGCGGCTTCAAGCGCCGCATCCCGGTGACGATCCTCGGCCTGCTGGCGATCGGGGTGGGCGCGAGTCGTATCTTCCTGGGCGTCCACTACCTCAGCGACGTCATCGCGGGGCTGTGCTTCGGCATGTCGGTGACGCTGGGCCTGTGGATCCTGCTCGTCACGAATGCCACCCGTCTGCCGCACGGCTCGCCGTCGTCACCGGCTCGGGACGCAAGCGTGTGGCCGTCGTCCTCAACCCGGTCAAGGTCGGGGACGTCGAGGAGTTCAAGGCCCGCGTGCGGCTCGTCGCCGAGCAGTCGGGTGGACCGAACCGCTCTGGTACGAGACGACGGTGGAAGATCCTGGTCACGGACAGGCCACGGCCGCGCTGCACGAAGAGGTCGACCTGATCATCGCCGCCGGCGGTGACGGCACGGTCCGCAACGTGTGCGAAGAGGTGGCCCGCACCGGCGTCGCGGTCGGCGTCCTGCCGCACGGCACCGGCAACCTGCTGGCCCGCAACCTCGGCATCCCGCTCAACACCCGTGACGCCCTCGATGTCGCGTTCGGCGGCCAGGACCATGCGATCGACCTGTCGACGTTCGAGACCGACTCGGCATCCCCCACGACCTTCCTCGTGATGGCTGGCCTCGGCATGGACGCGGCGATCATGACGGGCGTCAACGACCAGCTCAAGAGCAAGGTCGGGTGGCTCGCCTACTTCGTCAGCGGCGTCAAGGCGGCCCGCTTTCCGGCCATGAAGGTGCAGATCTCGGTCGACGACGAAGAGTTCAAGAAGTTCCGTGCCCGCACCGTGGTCGTCGGCAACGTGGGCTTCCTGCAAGGCGGTATTCCGCTGCTGCCGGACGCCCAGATCGACGACGGCATGCTCGACGTCGTCGTGATCGCGCCGAAGCGGTTCATCGGCTGGCTCGCGATCATCGTGCGGGTCGTGGGACGGCAGAAGCGGACCAACGAACGCCTTGACCGACTGACGGGCAAGAAGGTCGTGGTCAAGACCGAGAAGCCGGTCCCGATGCCGCTCGACGGCGACCCGGTCGGTGAGGGCCAGATGATCACTGCCGAGGTGCAGCCGGGCGTCCTGCTGGTGCGCGTGCCGGTCGCCCCCGGCTGCTGCCTCCTGATCCTGCGGCGAGCAGGTCAGAGGGTGGCCAGGACCTCGTCCATGCGTTGATAGCCCTCGATAACGCCGTGATCCATCCCGTTGTCGCGGATGCCGTCACGGTCGGCCTGGGTCAGGAACACCGATGTCGTGTGGACGCGGCTGCGTCCGTCACCCAGGTCTTCGACCCGCAGGGACTCGAACGACACGTGCCCCGGCAGGCCGAGCCACTCGAACGTCCGCAGTGTCAGCTCGGGCGTCGCGTCTCCGTGGAAGACCCCTCGGAATGCGAACTCGTCGCCGTCAGGACCGCGTTGGACGAGGGTCCAGGTGCCGCCGTGCTGGCTGTCGTTGGTGACCTCGACGTTCTCGTAGCCGCGCGGACCGATCCAGCGGGCGATCAGCTCGGGCTCGCTGAGCGCTCGGAAGACCTTGTCCGCCGGGTGGTCGAACTCGCGGGTGATCGTGATGCCGTGCGCTCCGTCGTTCTGGATGTCTACGTCGTTCATGATCGTGCTCCTCGTCCTGGTTGGTGGGCGGACTGGTCAGTCGAGCGAGTCGAGCAGCTCGTCGAGGCGGTCGTAAGCTCTCGGACCAGTAGCCCCGGTAGTCGGCGAGCCAGCTGGTCGCATCTTTCAGCGGTGCGCCCTCGAGCCGACTGAGCCGCATCGTGCCTTGACGGTTGCGCGAGATCAGACCTGCGTTCTCCAGCACCTTCAGGTGCTTGGAGATGGCGGGCTGCGACATCGTGAACAACGCCGTCAGGTCGCCGACGCTCGCATCGTCCTGTGCGAGGCGGGCGAGGATCGCACGCCGGGTGCGGTCGGCCAGTGCCCCGAACACGAGATCGAGCTGCTCTTCACTCATGACCATTCCTTTATATAACTTCTTGGTTATAGATAACCATGTGCTGATGGACGCGTCGACCCCCGGCAGTGATCAGGACTGGGCGTACGCGTCGATCTCGGCGAGGATCGAGGTCTTCAGCTCAGCGGACGCGAACGACTGGCGCACCGCAGCGCGAGCGGGCTCGGCCACCCCGGCATCGTCGAGTCCCAGCAGCGCGCGAGCGACGTCGTACTCGTGGCTCAGGGTCGTCGAGAACATCGGTGGGTCGTCGGAGTTGATCGAGACCGGCACTCCAGCAGCGACCAAGGCGGCCAGGGGGTGCTCGGCCAAGGACGGCACGGACCGTGTGCACACATTCGACGTCGGACTGATCTCCAACGCGATCTGGTGCTCTGCCAGATAGGCCATGAGCGCTGGATCCTGCGCCGCGGCGATGCCGTGCCCGATCCGCTCGGCGCCCAAGAAGTTGATGGCATCCCAGATCGACTCAGGTCCGGTCGACTCGCCCGAGTGCGGGACGCTGCGGAGCCCCGCCGCGATCGCCTGCTCGAAGTAGGGCGCGAACTGGGGCCGCGGCACACCGATCTCGGGTCCGCCGAGCCCGAAGCTCACCAGGCCCTCAGGACGCACCCGTAGGGCGGCGTCGAGAGTGACCTCCGCCGCCGGGAGGCCCGACTCGCCAGGAATGTCGAAGCACCACCGCAGCTCGATGCCGAAATCACGCAGGGCCCGCTGCCGGGCATCCTCGACCGACTCGCAGAAGGCCTCCGCCGCGATCCCCCGCACGATCGACGTGTAGGGCGTCAACGTCACCTCGGCGTACCGGACGTTCTGCGCCGCCAGGTCACGTGCGACCTCGTGCGTCAGCGTCCACACGTCCTCAGGCGTGCGGATCAGGTCGACGACCGACAGGTAGACCTCGATGAAGTGACCGAAGTCGGTGAACCTGAAGTAGTCGGCCAGCAGCCCGGATCGGCCGGCACCGGCGAATCGCCTTCGTACCGAGCGGCCAGCTCGGAGACAGTGCGCTGGGACGCAGAACCGACATGATGGACGTGCAGCTCCGCCTTGGGCAGCCCGAACGCAAACGACATGTTCGGAGACTACCGCCGCGACACCTGGCTAGGCGTCGTCAGCCTGCTGCCGCTCCACGACCGTGCCGCGGTCGTCGAACGCGATGTCGACCGTCACCAGGACCTCGCCGTCCATCGACAGCTCGACCCGGTTCTCCTCCGCCGACAGGTTGCTCGCCGTGCCCTCGTCGATCAGGGTGACCGATCCGATGACGCTGATCAGCGCCACCTTCGCTCCGTTGTCACGCTGGCCGCGGAACACGACGGGACCGGGGCCCGCGTCGCGGATCACGAGCGCAGACCGGCTGATCAGCGGGTGGTCCACGCTGACCGTCGGGGTCTCCGATCCGTCGGCCCGACCGAATGTCCACTTGTCGTCGCCAACCAGCTGCACTTCGCCGCTCTCGCCCTCAGCGGTCTTCCACGTCACGGTGATCATGGCTCCCCTTCCCGAGGACCACTTTTCCACAGACAGGTCGTCGCCGCCGTCTCGTGGGGGTGTCCCCGGCACGGCAAAGTATTTATTCAAGGTTCGCTCGACGGTTTCACCTGCTATACCGGTGGGTAGACACCTGGTGAATCTCGCTGTGGCACCGCACGCTCACGCCGCAACTACCCACTCACCGGGAGGTCAGGATCGGGAGCGTCCGAATGGAGAATCTCAACCAACATGCAGGACTGACACGAGTGGCAGCGTTGGTCGCTGCCACTTCCGAGTCTGCCCTGCTGATCTTGGGTGAACCCGGGCTCGGCAAGTCCCACCTCCTGACCCAGGCCTCCACGGCGGCCAGCGAGACGGTGCACACTGCCTTCGTCTACGGCCGCCCCGCCGAGGCATCGTTCGAGCTGTCCGGCTTCGCCGCCTTCTTCGACGCCCTGCGCGGCGAGCACCAGGCCGCATTCGGCCACCACCTGGTGCTGCGCTCGGACCGGCCCGATCGCCTGTTCGCCGCCGCCCAGGACCTCGCGGAGCTCATCCAGGGACTCCACCTGCGACCCACGGTCGTGTTCATCGACGACATCGACGAGATGGACCCGCTCAGCCAGTCACTGATCTCGATCCTGTCCGGGCACCTCGCCGGCACCAATGTGCGCATCGTGGCCACCGCCAAGTCGACCCCACCCGCAGCCCTCTCAAGTCGATGCCGACCGTCAGCCTCAAGCCGTTGAGCCGGTCAGCCACGATCGACCTCGCCGTGCAGCTCGCTCCCAGCGCCTGGCTGTCGACGTTGCAGATCCTGACCCGTTACGTGCACGGCAACCCGCTGGTGCTGGCCGAGCTGCTCACCGAGATCGAGCCCTATCAGCGGCCCGGCGTCGACTGGCTGACCCTGCCGCCCCGCTCCACCCCCACGGTCGACGCGATCGCGACGGCCCAGATCCGCGACCTCGACGAGGGGCAGACCACGCTGCTGCAGACCATCGCGCTGTCGCCGGCCACCCACGTTGCCGCCCTACGACAGCTGACGCCCGAGTCTGCCGACCTGCTGGACGACCTGGCCGACCTCGCCTTCGTCCGCGTGCATGGCGCCTACGTGTCAGTCGTCGATCCACGCGTCCGCATGCACCTGCACTGGGGTCTGGCCTCTCGCACCAGGCGAGAACGGCTGGCCGAGCTGGCCGAGCTCACCGAGCCATTCGACCCGCACCTGGCGGTCTGGTGCCGCAGCAGCGGCCTGACCGACCCGTCCAAGACAGATGAGCTGCTGGAAGCATCGGCTCAGCCGTCTCGCACCACCGCATCGACGAGGCCATCGAGCTGGCCGAGAAATCTCTGGGCCGAGCCCACGACCTGTCGCGACACAGCGCCCGGGTCGCCGATCTGAGCCTCACGCCTGCTGCGGGCCGGCGAGCTCGACCTCTCGGAGCGGTACAGCGGCCGGGCCCTCCCCTCGGCGGCGTCGCCGCACGAGCACCTGCGTCTCGCGATGCTGCGGGCCAGTGCCCGGCTGCTGAGCGCCCGCCGCATGCCCGATGACGAGGCCCACACCCTGGTCAGCATCCATGCCGCCGCGAATCACGATGCCGCCGGCAACCTCCTGTCGCTCGCCGCGATCCACCGGGCCGAACGCTGGGAGGTCGACCAGGCGCGTGCGCTGCTTGCCCCCGCGATCGAGCTCGACGGCCAGGTCAACGACGTCACCCGCCACAAGCTGGCGATGCTGCAGTCGGCGCTCGACGCGCTCGACGGGGTGCCCGCTCGGCCCGACGACCCGCTCGACGCTGTGGGACCGCACGAGACCAGCCTGCCGCCTGACCTGCTCCTGCTCCGCGGGCGAGCCTTCACGTGGAGAGAACGCTATGCCGAGGCGCGCCGCACGTTCACGATCGTGCTGAACCACCCGTAGCTGGGCTCCACTGTGGCGCAATCTCGCGACGTTCGGGATGATCGGCAACGAGGTCGGGGCCGGCGAGCTCCACCTGGCCCGAGAGGCCATCCAGACCTGGATGACCGTCGCACCCCGGGCCATGTTGGCGTCGTCGGAGAACCACGTGATGCGTGCTTGGCTCTCGTACTCGCGCGGCGACTTCGACACTGCCCTCGAGCACATCGAGGCTGCGGTGTTCCAGGCATCGCGCGAGGTCAGCCAGAGCACACGGGCCCGCGCCCTGGCGCTGCGCGGAACCATCGGCCTGCTGCGCAACGAGCCCGAAGCCGTCGTGACCGACCTGCGCCAGGTGACGTCGATGTCGGTGCTGTTCCGCAACCCGGGCCTGCTGCGACACTGGCCCGACTACGTCGAGGCATGTCTGCTGACCGGCCGCCTGCAGGAGGCTGGCGCCGCCCGACGCGCCCTCGAACGCCGTCTCACGACGCACCACACCCGGTGGGGCACGCTCGCCCACCTGCGGATCGTCGCGATGCTGGCCGAGGACGAGGCCCCGAGCTGTTCGCCGCCGCGATCAAGGAGTTCGGCCCCGACGACTCTCCATACAAGCTCGACGCCCCAGCTCGCCTACGCCAACCGGCTCACGACCCTGGCCGGGCCCCCGAGGCCCGCCGCACCCTACCTCAGCGCTCTCGGCCTTCGAGCAGGCCGGTGCCGACGCCTGGGCCCGGCACCTGCCGGTCCATCGAGGCGTCATGAACACGACCCAGCCCCTGGATCAGCTGACCACGGAAGAACGTGACATCGCCCGCCGGGTCTCCGAGGGCGAGCGCAACCGCGACATCGCCGACTCGCTGCACCTGTCGGTGCGCACCGTCCAGCTGCGCCTGACCCGGATCTACCGGACCCTCGGCATCCACTCACGCGCTAAGCTGTCGCCCTCATGAACGGGCCCCGGTCGGGCCACCACGCCTGACTCGACCCGCCGGGGTCGGACTGGCCCACACACCGTTGGACGAGCGCCGCAACGCCCTGAACAGGGCCCGCAGGCACACGTACGCATCGACGATGCGGAGCACCGGGAACACCGGTGCCATCCACAGGAAGTGCAGCTGACGCGACGTCAGCACGACGTAGAGCGTGAGGATCAGGTCGGGCAGCAGCACGCCGAGCAGCAGGGCGAGCGACGGGAAGGGCAAGGCGAACTGCTCCAGCTCGGTCACCCCGGCCATGACCAGCGAGCTCTCGGAGCTGGTCGCCGACCAGGACCGGCACCATGACGACCAGCAGGATGCTGCTGACGAACACCTCGATCGAGAACAGCACCAGCGCGATCCAGAAGACCTGGAACTGCAGCCTGTGCCGCAGGACCGTCTGCCAGAAGCCAAGGCTCCACCGGCTCATCTGCTTGACGTACTCGTGGAGGCTGTCGGGATCCTGCGTGTACGCGCGCGCCGCCCGGGGGTCGAAAGCCACCCGCCCCAACCGTTTGGCGTGGATCTCGAACGTCATGTTGTAGTCCTCGATCGCCAGACCCGGCGCAGCGATGTCGACGTGCTCGAGGATCTCGGTGCGGTACATGCTGGCGAAGCCCGGCACGATCGCGACCGCATTGGCGCGCGACGCGGCCTGGCCGAACTTGTGCAGCGTCTGGACCGCGACGTACGTCCGCTCCCGGTAGGACGTCAGGATGCGTCCGCGCCAGCTCTGCCCGCTGTCGTGCAGGGTCGTGGCCCGCCCCGCCACCGCCACGACGCCAGGGCGCTGGAACAGCGGCAGCCCCGTGACGAGGTAGTCGTCCGCCGGACGGCTGTCGGCATCGAGCAGCATCACGACCCGGAACCGACGGGCGATGTCGAAGTGCCGCAGACCAGCCACGATCGCGCCTGCCTTGCCGCGGTTGGTCACGAGCTCCATGACCCGCGCGCCGTACGACCTGGCGATCTCGGCGGTGCGGTCGGTCGACGCGTCCGACACGATGAAGACCTGTCGCGGCGAGGACGGCTGGCACGCCGAGCGGATCGTCGCCTCGATCACCATCTCCTCGTTGCGGGCCGCGACCAGGATCGCGACGTCGTCAGGACCGAGCGGTCGTCCGACGAGATGACGCGCGCTTCTGCGGTCGGTGGAGACGAGACGCAGCAGCCCGATCGACGACCACCACAGGGTCGTGACGCCGATCATCAGCAAGAACGTCAGGATGACGAACCACACAGCGACCTCCACACGACTGCGGTATCGCTGGGCCGGAACCACCGTCGTGATCGTCACTTTACGGCGCTGTGTCAACAGCCTGTCCGCATCTGACCACACCGTTCCGCCAAGGCCGATGCGGGTGTCCGCACGGTCCGCATGCGGTCTCCGCACTCTCTTTCCATTCTGGTTGACCCCCCATTTCACTCGGACGAAAGTGACGTTCGGGTGACCACTCGTCACGGCGAGTCACTTCCACGATCACCCGATGCCAGACCCCTGCAAGCCCCCCACGTTCGCAGGCACCACGACACTGCTGCCGCAGTCGTCGCGTGCTCGAACACGACTCGAACACGACCAGCACAGGGAGATCCGATGAACACCAAGCACGCCCCAGGAGCGCCGACCCAGCTGAACGCTCGCATCCAACGTGTCCCCGATGAAGCCCCCACCCCCGCGCCGACACCACCGCCCAGCTTCGACTACGACGTCGCGATCGTCGGCCTCGGCTACGTGGGACTGCCCACGGCGCTCGAGTACCACGGAGCCGGCCTCCGAGTCCTCGCGCTCGAAGCGTCCCCCGACCGTCTCGGTGCGATCACCGCCGGGGCGGTCGACCTGGTGCCCGCAGATGCGGCCAGGCTCGACGAGGCCCTCGCCGACGACCGCTTCGAGCTGACGCTCGACGCCTCGCGGCTGCGGACCGCCCGGTCGGTCATCATCTGCGTCCCGACGCCGGTCGACGAGTTCCTGATGCCCGATCTCGGGCCGCTCCGGTCAGCCTGCGCGACCGTCGTCGCGGCTGCGACCCCCGGTCAGCTGCTGATGCTGACCTCGACGACGTACGTCGGATGCACGCAGGACCTGCTGGTGCATCCGCTCGCCCGGCACGGCCTGTCGGTCGGCGAGGACGTGTTCGTCGCGTTCAGCGCCGAACGGATCGATCCCGGCAGCGTCGCGGTCACCCAGGACGCCGTCCCCCGCGTCGTCGGCGGAGCGACCGCAGCCTGCGAGCACCGTGCCGTCGAGCTGCTGGCGTCGTACGCAAGCCACGTGCATCCGGTCAAGTCGCTCGCGACGGCCGAGATGACCAAGCTTCTTGGAGAACACGTTTCGCGCCGTCAACATCGCCCTCATCAATGAGTTTGCGGACATCTGCCTGACCCTCGACGTCGACGTATCCGAGGTCATCGACGCCGCCGCGACCAAGCCGTACGGCTACATGGCCTTCCGGCCCGGTCCTGGCGTCGGCGGCCACTGCATCCCGTGCGATCCGCACTACCTGCTGTGGCAGCTGCGCCAAGAGCCGGGTCGAGGCCCCCCTGGTCACCGAGGCGATGCAGCAGATCGCCAGCCGACCCCGCCGGGTCGTCGATCGGATGCGCGACCTGCTCGCCGCCGACAGCATGTCGCTGGCCGGCAGCCGGGTCCTGGTCGTCGGAGTCTCGTACAAGCCCAACGTGGCCGACGTACGAGAGTCTCCGCGCTCGACATCCTGCAACAGCTGAGGGAGGCGGGGGCGTCGGTCGCCTACGTCGATCCACATGTTCCCAGCGTGCGGATCGGGGAAGGCGAACAGCTGCACTCGATCGCGGACCGAAGTCCTTCCGCCCCCCACCTGGTGCTGCTCCACACCGCACACGCGGCCCAGGACCTCGGCTGGATGCCGATCGATCAGCTCATGGTCGATGCGACCTACCAGGCCGATCTCAGCGAACGCGGAGTGACGCTGTGAGCGCGCACGGGGACGACGGACGCATCGTCGTCACGGGCGGCGCCGGGTTCATCGGCAGCCACCTCGTCGAGGAGCTGCTGAGCCAAGGACATGACGTCGTCGTGCTCGACGACCTGTCGACCGGACGCATCAGCAACCTGGACCGGCTGCGAGGCCACCCGGGGCTCACGGTCCAGATCGGCTCGGTCACCGACCCGCAGGCGGTACGTCGTGCGATGCGGTCGGCCAGCCGGGTCTACCACCTGGCCGCTGCCGTCGGAGTCAACCTGATCGTCGGATCGCCGCTCGCATCGCTGCGGACCAACATCCACGGCACCGAGACCGTGCTCGCCGAGGCGCACCGCCGAGGAGTGCCGATGCTGCTGGCCTCCACGAGCGAGGTCTACGGCAAGAACACCTCCGACGCGCTGCACGAGTCGGCTGACCGGATCCTCGGTTCGACGCTGCTCTCCCGCTGGGGCTATGCCGCTGCCAAGGGCATCGACGAGGCCTTCGCCCACGCGTACTGGTGCGAGCTGGGCCTGCCCGTCACGATCATCCGCCTGTTCAACACCGTCGGACCCCGTCAGGTCGGCCACTACGGCATGGTGGTCCCCCGCCTCGTCGGCCAGGCCCTGCGCGAGGAACCGTTGACGGTCTACGGCGACGGACAGCAGACCCGCTGCTTCTCGTACGTCCTCGACGTCGTGCCGTCGATCATCGACCTCGCCGAGGATCCGAGGTCGTACGGCAATGCGTACAACCTCGGTGGCGCAGAGGAGATCAGCATGCTGGACCTTGCCGACCGCATCATCGCGGTGACCGGCAGCTCCAGCCCGGTGACCCTCGTGCCGTACTCGAGAGGCGTACGCACCCGGCTACGAAGACATGCGGCGCCGGGTCCCCGACAACACCAGTGCGGGCGCGCTCGTGGGCTTCGTGCCCTCGACACCGCTCGACGCCATGATCACATCGATCGCCGCCCACCTCTCGACCGAAGCGCAGGTCCGCACGATGCCTGCCTTGGATCGGCAAGGTGCGTGATGTGCGGCATCGTCGCGTGTGACACCGATCTGCCGGCAGCGCCGTTCCTCGCCGAGGCCCTGGGACGACTCGAGTACCGAGGATATGACTCTGTCGGCATAGCAGTCGCCGACCCGGACGGTCGGGTGCACACGTTGCGCACGGTCAACCGGGTCGGCGACCTGTTGAACCGCTTGCCCGACTTCGGCGTGATGACGACGGGCGGGGTCGGGATCGGCCACAGCCGGTGGGCCACCCACGGTGAGGTGTCCGAGCGCAATGCCCACCCGCACATCGACTGCAGCGAGCGCATCGTCATCGCGCACAACGGCATCGTCCACAACGCGGCCGCACTGACCACCGAGCTGATCGCCCGGGGTCACCGGTTCAACACCGCCGTCGACAGCGAGGTGATCGCCCACCTGGTCGAGGAGCACCTCGTGGACGACGACCTGCACGCCGCCGTCCAGGCGACCGTCGGACGGCTGGAGGGCTCCTGGGCGATCGTCGCCCTCGACGCCCTGACCCACCAGATCGTCGTCGCGGCCCACCACTCACCCTTGGTCGTCGCGCACTCCATGGCAGGCAGCTTCGTCGCCAGCGACGTCTCGGCGATCGCCCCCTGGATCACCGAGTTCCGGGTGCTCGAGGACGGCGACGTCGTGACGATCGGCGCGGCTCCGCACTGGAGCCGGCACGGCGTCACGATCGACGCCCCGGCGACGATCCCGTGCACCGTGGCCGCCGCCGAGATCTCCCTCGGCCAGCACCCCGACTTCATGTCGAAGGAGATCGACGAGCAACCCGATGTCGCCGACCGGGTCGTCCAGGCCTGGGGCGGTGCCGCCGGCGACCCCGAGCTGTGGCGGTCGTTCGGGCTGCCAGACGTCGAACGGGTTGTGATCGTGGCGTGCGGCACCTCGCTGAACGCTGGGCGAGCGATCGGCTCGATCCTCAGCCAGATCGGCGGCATGCCCCACCACTGGGTCGTGGCCAGCGAGGCGGCGTCCACGATCGTCGAGCCCGGCTCGCTCGTGATCGCGCTCAGCCAGTCCGGTGAGACCGCCGACGTGCTGAGAGCCATCGAGCACCTGACCCGGGGCGGCGCTCCGCTGCTCGCGATCACCAACAACGCGCACTCGGCGCTCGGCCGCCGGGCCGATGCCGTGATGTGCTGCCATGCCGGCGTCGAGATCGGCGTCGCCGCGACCAAGACGTTCGTCGCGCAGGTCATGACCGGCGCGTGCCTCGCACTGTCGATGCTCGCAGCCCACGGCCGCATCTCGCCCCGACGGGCCCGTCGCTACGCCGGGGAGCTCGCGAACGTCCCCGACCTGCTGGCCCTGGCCATCGGTGCGTCCAAGCGCGCCGTGCCTCCTCATGTCGACGCCAACCTCGCCGCCCGCGGCTTCATCTTCCTCGGCCGCGGCTGCGGGCAGGTGTTCGCCGACGAAGGCGCGCTCGAGCGGAGGAGCTGACCTACCGGTGGGCCGAAAGCTATCCCGCCGGAGAGCTCAAGCACGGTCCGCTCGCACTCGTCGAGCTCGGCACCCCGGTCATCGTCGTCGACGACGTCGCCGGCCGGCTCGACTCCAACATCGCGGAGGTCCAGGCGCGCGGCGCCCACGTCATCCGCATCGGCGGTCCCGGGTCGGACATCCCGGCACTCGGACTGCCTGCTGATCCGCACGGCGTCACGAGCATCGGATGGTGCGGACCTATCGGGTCCGTCGTCGCGATGCAGGTGTTCGCCCGTCGGCTCGCCGTCGCGCTCGGGCGCGATGTCGACAAGCCCCGCAATCTCGCCAAGTCCGTCACCGTCGAATAAGACTGGAGTTCGTCATGTCCCACCCCCCTGCTGGACTGACCCGCATCGCGCGACTCGCCGCGTTGCTCGCGCTGATCCTTCCTGCTGCGATAGCCAGCGGCCTCGCCGTGGCTCCTGCCGAGGCCGCCATCGGCCGGGCCACCACCGTCAGCCTGACCTTCGACGACGGCAACGCCAACCAGATGTCTGCCGCCACGATCCTCAAGCGCTACGGGTTGAAAGGCACGTTCTTCATCAACTCCGGGTTCGTCGGCGCCCCCGGCTACCTGACCGATGCCAACCTGGCCACGCTCAAGGCCAACGGCCAGGAGATCGGCGGGCACTCCCTGAGCCATCCAGACCTGACCAACCTGCCGATCGACGAGGTCAAGCGTCAGGTCTGCAACGACCGAGCGGCGCTGCTCGGCAAGGGCTTCGCGGTGCGGAGCTTCGCGTACCCGTTCGCGAGCGTCTCCCCCGCCGTAGAGACTGCGGTCAAGGACTGCGGCTACAACAGTGCGCGAGCCCTCGGCGACCTCGGCATCCCCGGCGATCCCGAGTGTGTCGGCTGCCCGCCCGCTGCGACGCTTCCGCCGACCGATCCCTATGCCACCGAAGCCCTGCCGCAGGTGGAGTCGACGTGGAAGCTCAGCGACCTGCAGGGCGCCGTCACCCGGGCCGAACGCACGGGCGGTTGGGTGCAGTTCACCTTCCACAACGTGTGCGCCGCATCGGCCAAGTGCGAGCTGAACGTGACGCCGACGACGCTGGAGCAGTTCGCCCTGTGGCTGTCGCTGCGCGGCATCTTGCGCAACACGGTCGTCAAGACTGTTGGTGACACGATCGGCGGCGCTGTCGCCCCCGCAGTCACCGGGCCTGTCGCGACCCCGGCCGGACCCGGTGTCAACGGCGTCGTGAACCCCGGCATGGAGACCCTGAACTCCGACGGGACGCCCCAGTGCTGGATGAAGGGCGGCTACGGCGCCAACACCGCCGTGCTCGACCTCGCGACTCCGGGCCGTTCAGGTGACCGTGCGGGTCGGGTCACGATGTCCGGCTACACAGACGGCGACGCCAAGTGGTTGCCCCAGTTCGACCTCGGCGGCTGCTCGCCGAGCGTCGCGGCAGGACATACCTACTCGATGCGCCAGTGGTACACGTCGACCGGTGTCACCCAGTTCGCGATCTACCTGCGGAACTCGGCAGGAGTCTGGGCGTACTGGACGTCGAGCCCGTGGTTCGCCGCGTCGCCCACGTTCACGCAGGCGACCTGGACGACTCCGGAGATCCCCGCCGGCATGACCGGGATCAGCTTCGGCCTCAACGTCTTCGGAAACGGCACGCTGACCACGGATGACTCGGCGCTGTACGACAGCGTCGGCGCCCCCGACCCGGTGACCGATCCGTTGCCGACCCCCGCGGTCGCCCCGCAGGTCAGCAAGGTCGCCGAGCCGCAGGCCACCGAGTCCGATGTCGCCGGCGGGTGAGGGTTCGCCCCTCCCGCCGGCTCGCGCTGGCCGGCTGCCTCGTAGCAGCACTGGCCCTCACGATCGCCGTCCTCCACCACTGTCTCCCTTGTGGTGGGGGACGGTCGGGTGACCTCGTGAGCCGCAGCTATCCCTGGCACACGTCGATCGTGGCCACGACGTTCTGGGTCGGCGGCTTGTTCGACCCCACCGCCCCTGACGGGAGCCAGGTCATCTCGACGTACGACGACAACTGGTTCGACAACTACGGAGGTTGCGATGGGATCGTCGTGGACGGCGTCTGCCGCACCGAGCCTCGCACGGGTGCCAACGACTGGTTCCCCAGCAGCATGGTGCCGCAGCAGAATCCGTTCTACCTCGACCTGCCGTACGACGACCTCAACAACTTGGTGGGCTTCGCATTCCGAGCCCAGGTCATCCCGTGGGCGCAAGACGCGCGCTATGCCGACGTCGTGGACGACCAGTCGGTCAGCCTCATGAAGGACCGGTGGGTCGAGCTGCGCCGCGGCGACCGCACGTGCTTCGGACAGATCGAGGACGCGGGTCCCGGGCAGTACACCGACGCGGCGTACGTGTTCGGTGACGACGACCGCCGTCCGGCCAATCACAAGTTCAACAATGCGGGGCTCGACGTCTCTCCGGCGATCAACGGCTGCCTGGGATTCAGCGAGCTGAACGGGCAGGACGATCGGGTCGACTGGCGGTTCGTCGACGACATCGACGTACCACAGGGGCCATGGACGAAGGTGGTGACGCACACGAACAAACCGTGATTCGTGCAGAAATTGCCGTGAGTTAGGTCACATCACCCGCCAGGGGTGGTATGACCGGGGAAAAGCCGTGCCTACGGTTCCTGAATGCCCACGAAAAAATCATTGCGGAGCCTGGCCCTGGTGGCCGCCTTCGTTCTTGCCTGCTCGGCGGCTGTTGCATCCGTCACCGCACCCGCCGAGGCCAAGGGCCGGACGTACCCCCTTCACACCGGGATCGTCGCGACGACGTTCTGGGTCGGCGAGGTCTTCGACCCCGACGCAGCTGATGGCAGCCAGATGATCTCGACCTATGACGATCACTGGTACCGCAACTACGGAGGCTGCGACGGCCGCATCGTCAAGCGCGTCTGCAAGACCGAGAAGCGGCTGGCCAGCAACGGCTACTTCCCACGCACCATGAAGCCGAAGCAGAACCCGTTCTACCTCGACCTGCCCTATGACGACCTGAACGATCGCACCGGCTTCCGCAACCGCGGCCGCCACCTGCCGTGGGCCAAGGACGCGAAGTACAAGCCGTACATCAAGGACGGCCGGGTCAGCCTCATGAAGGATCGCTGGGTGCGCATCTCCCGCAAGGGCAAAGTTTGCTACGGACAGATCCAGGACGCCGGCCCCGGTGAGTACCACAACGCCAAGTACGTGTTCGGCAAGAAGAACGCCCGTCCGGCCAGCAAGCGCTACAACAACGCCGGCATGGACGTCTCTCCGGCGCTCAACAGCTGCCTGCGCTTCTCGAGCCTCAACGGCCAGAACGACAAGGTCAACTGGCGCTTCGTCGAGGCCAAGAACGTCCCGAACGGCCCCTGGAAGAAGATCGTCACCAAGACCAAGTGGCCCAAAGCCCGCTGACCCCACCCCCCACCCCTGACGAGGTAGTTGTCGCCCCGCCACGAGGTACTTACCGCCCGCCGAGGAGGTGGTTGTCGTCCTGGGCAGGGGCGGCAACCGCCTCGCCGCAGGGCGGTAAGTACCTCCTCAGCGGGGACGAGGGGGCTAGGTACCGGGGACGATCGCGGCGATGATCGTGCCGTCGGCGCGACGACGACCCGGGACCGGCTCGGGCTCACCTTCCAGCCGGGGACCGTGGCCCTCCAGCGGAATCGTCACCGGCTCCTGCGCACGCACCGTGATCTCCTGACCTCGGACGACCAACGTGGCCTCGTCACCGTGCTCGACCTCGAGGTCGACATGGTCCTGGCACACCGTGACCTTGACCCGCGTGCCCAGCAGGGTCAGCCGGAACGTCAGGCACTCCCACGTCTCGGGCAGCCGCGGATCGAGCGTGAACCGGCCGCCGTGGTCGCGGAATCCGCCGAAGCCGCTGACCAATGCGCTCCACACGCCGCCCGTCGAGGCGACATGCACTCCGTCGGACGTGTTGTGGTGCCGGTCGGCCAGGTCGACGAACAGCGCCGACAAGAAGTAGCGCAGCGCGAGGTCGTGGTAGCCGACCTCGGCCGCCATGATCGACTGCACGACCGCCGAGAGCGTCGAGTCGCCCGTCGTGATCGGGTCGTAGTACTCGAAGTCGGCGCGCTTCTCCTCGGGCGTGAAGTGATCGCCCTGCAGGAACAACGCCAGCACGACATCGGCCTGCTTCAGCACCTGGAACCGGTAGATCACCAACGGGTGGTAGTTGAGCAGCAGCGGACGCTTGTCGAGCGGCGTGTTGGCCAGGTCCCACACCTCCCGCTCCAGGAAGTGCTGATCCTGGGGATGGACGCCGAGGTGCTCGTCGTACGGGATCGCCATGTCGTCGGCGGCCCGTTCCCAGTCCGCGACCTCGGAGTCGTCGAGCTCGAGCCGACCCACGACCTGGTCGTACATGACCCCGTCGCGCTCGGCCAGCTCCACGCACGGCCTGAGCAGCCCGGCGCAGGTTGAAGCGCGCCATGACGTTCGTGAAGAGATTGTCGTTGACGACGGTCGTGTACTCGTCGGGCCCGGTCACGCCATGGATGTGGAACGTGCCGTCGGCCTCGTTGCGCCAGAAGCCGAGGTCGACCCACATCCGGGCCGTCTCGACCAGGATGTCGATACCTTCTCGGGTCAGGAAGTCCGTGTCACCGGTGGCGGCGAGGTACTGGCTGAACGCGTACGAGATGTCGGCGTCGATGTGGTACTGCGCGGTGCCGGCCGCGTAGTAGGCCGACGCCTCCTCGCCGTTGATCGTGCGCCACGGGAACAGGGCGCCGTGCTGGGCCAGCTGCTCTGCACGCATACGAGCCGCATCGAGCAAGGTGTAGCGGAAACGCAGAGCGTTGCGGGCCGCACGCGGGGTCGTGTAGGTCAGGAACGGCAGGACGTAGACCTCGGTGTCCCAGAAGTAGTGACCGCCGTAGCCCGAGCCGGTCACGCCCTTCGCCGGAATACCGGTGCCCTCGGCGCGTGCTGCGGCCTGTGCGATCTGGAAGAGGTTCCACCGCGTCGCCTGCTGCACCTTCGGCTGACCCGTGATCTCGACGTCAGAGCGAGCCCAGAAGTCGTCCATCCACGTGCGCTGGTCGTCGAACTGCTGCTCGATCCCGGCGTCGAGGGCGCGGTCGATCGTGCGTCGACAACGGTCGATCAGCTCACGCGACGGGACTCCACGGGACGTGTGATAGCTGACGAGCTTGGTCAATGTGATGGGCTCACCCGGCTGCGCATCGATCCGGTAGGTGACCTTCGCGAGGTCGTCACCGGTCTGCACACGCTGCGTGAAGTTGTTGGCCGTCTCCATCAGGTGCTCGGCTGCGACGCCGATCGTCATGCCGCTCTCGGCGCACTGGTAGCCCAGCGAGACCCGTCCCGACTCGGACTCACCCGAGTTGCTCTGTGGGATCAGCACCCGGTGGCGCAGCTGACCGGCCTTGCGAGGGTCGACGCCTTCACCCATCGACTTGGACCGGACGTGATACTCGTCCTCGCCGTCCTGACGATTCAGGATCTGCGACGAGATCGCGATCGGCGCGTGATCGTCGAGCATCGTGACCTCGAACGTCAGCACCATCAGGTGACGCTGGGTGAACGAGACCATCCGCCGCGACCTGATCTGCACCCGCTTGCCGCCGGGCGTGCGCCACAAGATGTCACGCGACATCACGCCGGTGCGGAAGTCGAGCCGACGCTCGTACTCCACCAGGTCGGCGATCGGCAGCAGCAGCGGTTCGTCGTCGATGTAGAGCCGGATGACCTTGGCGTCGGGTGCGTTGACGATCGTCTGACCCACCCGGGCGAAGCCGAAGGCCTCCTCGGCATGCTGGATCGGCCAGGTCTCGTGGAAGCCGTTGATGAACGTGCCGTGCGAGAACGAGTCGCGGCCCTCGTCGACGTTGCCACGCAGACCGAGATAGCCGTTGCCGACCGAGAACAGCGTCTCGGTCGCGCCGAGGTCGTCGTTGTCGATGTGGTTCTCGACCAGCGCCCACTCGTCGACGGGATAGCGCGACCGGTCGAGGAAGTCCTGGATCTCCGGTGCGATGTGCGAGGGGCTGATGCCGTCACCTCGATGGAGGAGGAATGGTGGGAAGGTGACGGCACGAGTGCCGCCGCCTGATTCACTCGCTGGCGCTCGCTCATGCGACGACCTCCGCGAGGTCGGCGATCACGACATCTGCGCCGTGCTCCATCAAGGCGTCCGCGCCGACGCCTCTGTCGACGCCGATGACGAGACCGAAGTCGCCGGCAGCGCCCGCCTGCACGCCGGACAGCGCATCTTCGAACACGACGGCTCGTTCCTTCGAGACGCCGAGCTGGTCCGCGGCGTCGAGGAACGTGTCAGGGGCGGGCTTGCCCGCGAGTCCGCGCTCGGCGGCCTCTTTCCCGCTCACGACGACCGGGAAGTAGTCGGCCACTCCGGCCGCACGCAGGACGGCAGCAGCATTGCGCGAGCTCGACACGATCGCCATCGTGGTGCCGCGCTCGGCCAGCGCCTTCACGAGCGCGACAGAACCCGGGTAGGGCTTGACGCCCTCGTCGGCCAGGATCTGCTCGAAGTCGTCGTTCTTGCGGTTGCCGAGTCCGGCGACGGTCTGCGCCGTCGCCGCATCGGAGGCGTCGCCGTCGGGCAGCGTGATGTCGCGCGAGGCGAGGAACGATCGGACGCCGTCATAGCGCGGCTTGCCGTCGACGTACGTGAAGTAGTCGTCAGAGGTGTACGGCTCAGCGACACCGCGCTCGCGCAGGAAGTCGTTGAACATCTGGTCCCAGGCCCGCATGTGAACCTCGGCGGTCGGTGTGATGACACCGTCGAGATCGAACAGGGCTGCGTCGTAGTCATTCCAGTCCACGTGACGAGCGTACGCAGGTGCGACGGCTTGTGCGTAAATCCCTTGGCGCGACACTGGCCACACCGAAGCTCTCAAGGTCAGACAGTCACGTGGGCTCAGCCAGCATCACGGCTCTGACGCAGACGTCCAGGCCGTAGTGCTCCTAAGCTCGGACGGCGACAACGACGACAGGTCGCCGTCCCAGAAGATGATGTCCAGGCAGCCCCGGGGCAGGAAGATGCCCGTGAAGGCGACCTGCTTGTCGCGCCGCACGATCTTGCCAGCAGCCCGTAGCTCAGACCGAGTGTGTCGAGCCTTGGAGTTCCACAAGATCTTCAGACCGGTCTTCTTGCGAGCGACCCGAATAGCCTGACGGACCTTATTGGTCGGCTTTCCCACGCCGTAGAACACCGCGCGAGGATTCTTCTTGGCCGTGATCCGGCGCCACGACGTGTAGTTCGACGACTTCTTGGCAATCCGGTGCACGCGCAGCAGCTGCTTGCGCTGAGCCTTGGCCGAGGGAGGCTTCTTCGCCGCCGTGACCTCGGTCGCTACCGACACCGGCACCGTCCGCGACTCGCCAGCGACCCGCTGATTTCTGACGGCTTGTCACCACGGCACTCATGCCGCAACATAGTGAGAAGCCGGGTCACGCGTCACGGCTTCGGCCAGTTTGCAGATGTGCCAAAACGACCACACCTGAACAACCTGTCGCCCATAATGAAGGCACTCGCCAGCAGGCCCAGCTTCCAGGAGATTCATGCGTACGTCTGTCATGTCCCGATCCCTCATCGCCCTCGCGTCGCTCGCGCTCGCCTCGGCGGCGCTTGCCGTGCCTGCGTCGGCCGCAGCGTCCGACATCAGCCGTTCCCAGATCCTTCATGCCCTCGACATGGTGCGTGATGACCCGGCCGTCTCAGGAGGCAATCCCTACGCCGCGTCACCTGCCACGAACCGGGCCCTGCGGGTGCTTGCGAACCGTGCCTGCTCGGTCAACCATGACAAGGAAGTCGTGTTCGCCTCCGTCGGACTTCCGGTCGCGCCAGGCGACTCTGCGGACGGCTTGCTCGTCATGTCGATGATCGCCGATCCGTCCTCGATTCTTTCCATGATCGGCGGGTCGCCATCGGCCGAGATGTCCGGACGGTACTGCTTCTTCGGTGCGCTCGCGGCCACCGGTTCGTCCGCGACCCTCTCCGGTACTGCCAAGCTCACGACGGCCTCGACGAAGGCTATGCACTCTCCGGTGACGCCTACGTGACGCCCGGGCGTTCTTTCTCCATCAGCACCGCGAACCCCAGTCCGCCGTTCGACCAGGCCGATCTTGCTTTCTCGGCCACCGGCAACGCGACGACCAGCACCAAGATCACCACGACCAAGACGGTCAAGACGCCGAAGACCAAGGCCCAGCTGAAGTCGGCCAAGAAGAAGTACAGCCAGGCGCTGGCCTCGGCCAAGAAGTCCTACGAGAAGGCGCTGAAGAAGGCTGGCAGCAACAAGAGCAAGAAGGCCGCCGCCAAGAAGGCGTACGACAAGAAGAAGGCTTCGGCCAAGGCCACCTACAAGAAGCGGGTCGCCACCCAGAAGGTCATCAAGGTGACCACCGTCAAGAAGACGCCGACGCCCTTCGACGTCCAGGCCGCAGGATTCCCAGTTCCGCCCGCGCCCTGATCGAACCTTCCCGGGACGTCATCCTCGCAGTGCTGATGCACAAACGGCGGGGATGACGTCCCGGAATGGTGACGGGTGAGTCATGCCCCTTGGAGCGGACAGTGAAGTCGGCCGACTGCGCACGGTCATGTTGCACCGTCCCGGTCCTGAGCTCGCCAGGCTGACACCGCGCAACAACGATCAGCTTGCTGTTCGACGGGATCCCGTGGGTCGGTCGCGCCCAGAACGAGCACGACGCCTTCGCGCAGGCTTTGCGCGATCACGACGTCGAGGTGCTGTACCTCGCCGACCTCCTGACCGAGACCCTCGCGGCCCGATGCCCGCGCCTCGGTCATCGACGCCACGACCAGCAGCCTGCGGCTCGGCGACAGCCTCCGCACGTACCTGCGTCGCTCGCTCGCCGACCTCCATCCTGCACGGCTCGCGCAGGTGCTCACGGCAGGTCTGCGCAATGACGAGGTCACCGGGTTCAGGTCGATCGTCACCGGTCTGCTCGGCGCCGAAGACTTCTTGATCGACCCGTTGCCGAACCTGCTGTTCACCCGTGACTCCTCGGTGTGGCTGCGCGACCGGGTCGCGGTCACGAGCCTCGCGATGCCCGCGCGCGTGCGAGAGACCCAGCTGACCGGTCTGATCTACGCGCACCACCCTCGCTTCGCCGGGACGCCGATCATGCACGGCCCCGAGCTGGAGCACCTCGAAGGTGGCGACGTGCTCGAGCTCGCGCCGGGCGTCATCGCCGTCGGCGTGGGCGAGCGCACGACCCCGGCGGGCTTCGAACGGTTCGCCGGCACGGTCCTTGCTGACGGTCTCGCCCACACCGTCCTGGCTGTCCCGATCGCCCAGGACCGCGCCACGATGCACCTCGACACGATCGTGACGATGGTCGACGTCGACACCGTCGTGATCTACCCCAACATGGCCGACACGCTGCAGGCCTTCGCTGCGACCCGATCGGACGACGGCCTCGTCGTCGCGCCACCACGGTCGTTCTTCTCGGCAGCCGCCGAGGCCATGGGCATCGACACCCTCCACCAGATCGACACTGGCCTCGACCCCGTCACGGCCGAGCGCGAGCAGTGGGACGACGGCAACAACACGCTCGCGATCGGGGCACGGCTCGCGGTGGCGTACGCAGCGCAACGAGCAGACCAACGCCCGGCTCGAGGCCCACGGGATCGAGGTCATCGCGATCAGCGGCGACCAGCTCGGCTCGGGCCGTGGCGGGCCGCGGTGCATGTCGTGCCCGATCGATCGCGACTGAGCCGTGGACGCTGATCTGCTCGCCCGGTTCGAGTCCGAACGTCCTCGGCTGCTCAACGTCGCCTACCGGTTGACCGGCAGCGTCGCCGACGCGGAGGACGCCGTGCAGGAGGCCTGGCTGCGCCTCGACCGCGCCACCTCGCCGGGCGGGTCCGACGAGATCCGCAACCTCCAGGCCTGGCTCACCACGACCGTCAGCCGGCTGTGCCTCGACCGGTTGACCTCGGCGGCCGCCCGCCGCGAGACGTACGTCGGACAGTGGCTGCCCGAGCCGATCGTGACGTCATTCGACCCAGATGCAGCCGATCCGCTCTCAGCGGTGATCACGCACGACGAGAACCGCTTGGCAGCACTCATCGTGCTCGATGCCCTCGCGCCGGCGCAGCGCGTCGCCTTCGTCCTGCACGATGCCTTCGGCGTGCCGTTCGACGAGATCGCCACGACCCTCGACATCACCGCGGCCCATGCGCGCAAGCTCGCCTCCCGGGCACGCGCCACCGTCGCGAATCCACCGCCGCCCGTGAGCGATGACGTGCACAACGAGGCGGTCGGGCGGTTCCTCGCTGCGATGGCCGCAGGTGACCTGGCGGCGATCCTGGCGACTCTGCACCCCGACGCGCTCGTGATCGGCGACGCCAACGGCACGACCAGCACCGCCGTCAACGTGATCCGCGGACCCGAGAAGTTCGCCAGGTTCTACCTGGGTCTGATGCGGCGCTACGGCGCAGCGGCGCTCGATCGCCTGCTCCCGGTGCTCGTCAACGGCCAGCTCGGCCTGATGACCACGGGCTTCACCGGCGAGACCACACGGCTCAGCTCGCCGCCGCGGGTCGCTGGTTTCACGGTGCGCGACGGCCTGGTCTGGGCCACGTACGACATCGCCAATCCCGAGAAGCTCGGCGGTGTCAGGCTTCCTGAATGGCCTCCACCGCCCACGGGACCCGACAGGAATCACCCGAGCTGAACCCCTGGTCGACGATGCCGAGGGCGTGGTTCATCCGTGCACGCTGGTTCTCGAGAGCGATCTGGTAGGTCAGCTCGACGACACCCGCATCACCGTACGTCCGGACGAGCGCCGCGACCTGATCGTCGGTGACGGTCATCGGCGTCGACGTCATCGCGTCGGCGTAGCGGAGGACGTCGCGTTCAGCGTCGGTGAACGCATCCGATGTCTCGAAGTCGCCGATCTCGCGAAGTCGTTCGACATCCAGCCCGTCGAGCCGCTGCAGCATCGCGCCGAAGTCGACGCACCACGAGCAGCCGACCGTCCACGCCGTGCGATAGACCGCGAGCTGGATCAACGACGACGGCACGACACGGGTCGCCTTCTCCACCGCCAGCTCGTGCCGGGCGGAGGCCAGGAACAGCTTCGGATGGTGGGCCAGAACCGTGAACGGCTCAGGCACGACGCCGAAACGCCGGCCCGCGATCTTGTAGCCGACCTTGACCAGCAAGGAGGCGTCCTGAGGTGCGACGGCGGGGATACGGGGCATGAGGATCTCCAGTCCTGCGACGCCGATGCGCCGCTCACCCCTCAGACGACGCAGGGGTGCCAGACGTGACACCCCTACGTCAGAGAGCTCAGACCGAGACCTGGCGGCTGATCAACGCACCGCGAGCCGAACGCTGCTCCGACGTCAGCGGACTGTCGTCGGCCAGGGCCGCATCGAGACGAGCCTTGAACTCGACCGCCGGCTGCTCGAGGTCGGCCGCATCGTGCGAGAACTCCCACACCGGCACCAGCAGGCCGTGTGCCCGGAAGTGCCCGATGAGCTCGGTGCCCTCACCGAGGGTGTCCTCGTCGGCCGCACGCAAGCGGGCCAGCGCATCGAGCAGCTCGGTCTCGTCGACCGTCATGATCCATCGCAGGAACCGCTGCGGACCCATCTCGGTCCAGTAGGCACCCTCGACCGACGACAGCTGCACCGTCGGGTCGATCGTGTCATTGGCTTCCTCGAGCATCTCGGCAGTGTCGCCGTCAGTCTCGACGCCTTCGAGCCAGTAGTCGAAGCCGTCGTGCACCTCCACGTCGAAGCCGCTGGCCGGATCGATCAGGTCCTGGACGCGGGGACCCGACGCCCGGATCAGTGATCTTGACCGGGTTGCCGGGCTCGGTCTCCAGAGCCAGCTCGATGACATGAGCCAGATCGCGACTGATGTCGCCGAAGTTGTGCGCGACCTGCAGGCCGACCCAGATCTCGCCGTCAGGTCGACGGATACCGGCACCGTTGCCTGGCAGCAACGAGCAGATCCGGACCGTCTCACCCGTCTTCAGGGTGATCGTGCCGGAGGCCGACGGCACGAACTCGCGCAGAGCGATCCAGTCAGCCTCTCCCGGGAGCCCTTCGAAGGTGCGCGCCACGAACGGCATGCGTTCCTTCTTGGCGGCCTTGGTCTTGATTCGCGACTTCTTGCCCATGACGGGCGAGTGTCGTCGTGACCGCGGTGCACAGTCAGTGGGGAGTGAGACCGAGCTCGGCGTTGACCCGGGTTCCGGCCGACATGTCGACCCACCAACGGTCAGCAACCCGGTTGATGATCGACAGTCCCCGGCCGCTGAGCGAGTCTTCGTCGAAGTCGATCGGTTCGAGCGAGCCGCCGACGCCGGCATCCTGGACGCTGAGCGAGCAGGTCGCCGTTGATGGCGCACGAGATCTCGATCGCGCCAGCCGAGTTGGGCTCGCCGTGCCGCACGGCATTCGCGATCATCTCGCTGATCACGATCAAGGCGTCGTCGATGACGACCGACGACGCGCGATGCACGGTCAGGAAGGCCGCCGGACGAGTGCGCGCCACCCCAGGGGTCGACATCACGAAGGGAAGACTGATGACATCTCGGTTCTTCACTTCGTTCACCACCTTGGGACTTTGGCGTGAAGAAAGCCGCCGGCGGTGCGCCGTGACGGCTTGTCTATGGTCCAAAGTAACTATACGAGGGGGTCACACGCCAGTTTTTTTCGCCAGCCTCCCTCCGCAAGCAACAAACCGACTCAGGAGACGATGGGATCATGTCCCGACACACACATCCCCGACCATCGAGGTCCAAGGCGTCCCGCAGCCCTTGACCGACGCCACCCCCGTGCTCGACGTGCGTGAACCTCACGAATGGGCCGCCGGGCGCATCGAGGGCGCGATCCACATCCCGTTGGGCGAGCGGCCGGCCCGCCTGGCCGAGCTCGACCCACAAAAGCCGACGCTCGTCATCTGCCATCTCGGCGGAGTTCGGCGCGGGCCACGCAGTGGCTTCCAGAGGCCAGGGATTCGACGCCACGAACGTTGCCGGTGGCATGGAGGCCTGGGAAGAGGCTGGCCTGCCGATCGCGCGCTGACGGGCCACCGCACTCGCGCGATCAGCCAGCGCACACGCAACAGCGCCACCGGGCCGAGGCCTGGTGGCGCTGCTGTCTGAGTACTGAACTACTGGGTGCTGACCTACTTGGCGGCAGCCTTCGAGGCGCGAGCCGAACGCTTACCTTGACGCCGAAGCCGGCGGGGATGTAAGATGTTTCGCCGGTCGAGGGGTTGCGGCCCGTGCGCGCAGCACCGTGCACGCGCTCGAACGGAGAGAATCCGGGGATCGACCTTGCTCGCCCCTGGCGAAGTGAATCAAGAAGGATCTCGCTGTGAAGGACGAAAGAACCGCGTCGGCTTCGGCCTTGCTGGTGCCGGCCTTCGAAGACGAGGGCGGCGACGAGGATCGATTGCGTGAGATAGCCACCAAAAGCCTAGTGAGTGGTGATGTTTTCGCTGTCCAGTCTAGGGACTCCTTCGCAACGATTTTGTCGGCGCCCGGCGTCGAAGGGCGAAGATTCCACCTGATGTCAGGGCCAGATCACAGGTGGAGGCCGGTCGACAAGCGTCTCGAGGACACCCAGGTAGCGTTGGCGCACGGCCGCTGCTCGACCCCCAGGGCTCCCCCAGGTGCAGCGTGCTCCACTGGGTGTCGATCAGACCCTGCGTCGCCGAAGCGATCTTCGGCCAGCGCGACCAGCACGACCTGGAGGCGTCGGTGGCCCGGTGAAACATCGATTCGCCTGCAAACAGAGCACCAATGCTCAATCCGTACAGCCCGCCGACGAGCTGGCCGTCGGCATCTCGGTCTCGACCAAGTGCGCCCCAGCCCAGCCGATGCAGGCGTACATACGCCTCACGGATCGGCGCATCGATCCACCATCCCGGGCGGCTCGGATCGGCGCAGGCATCGATGACCTCCTCGAACGACTCGTCGACCGTCACGGTGAAGCTCCGCATGGAACGGCGCAACGACCGACTCACCTTGATCTGTGACGGGACCAGCACCCCGCGCTCCATCGGCGACCACCACAGACAACCCGAGCCGTGCGGCATCGGGAACGCCCCGCGGCGGTAGGCCTCGACGACGGTGGGCGGGAGAGGTCGGCGCCCACCGCAACGCAGTCGTCGTCCGGCCAGTCGACGGGGTCGAAGACCCACACCGACGGTGAGACCTGCCGACGCATCACGGGTCGAGCACCCGTGTCAGGTGGTGCAATGGCGCGGAGCCCCACTCGGACCATTCGGCGGCCGTCGCCTCCTGCAGGCACGTCCACCACAACAGCGTGCGGTTGACCGGCTGGGTCAGCGTCGTGGCCGCGGCAAGTGCCGTGACCTCGGCGACCGGCACGCCCACGCCTCGCAGTAGGCCCCGAGCACGTCCGACCAGCCGATCGGTCTGGTTCGTGATCCAGCCGTACGGGACGCTGAGCACTTCGACCGCACGTGCCCACTGACCATCCGCGAAGTCGAAAACGCGTCCGTCGCGGGCGAAGACGTTGTTGGGGTGCAGGTCGCCGTGCTGCCAGGTGGCCGGCATCGTGGACGCCGCGAGCTGCGCGGCAGCGTCCGCGATCTCGCTCCGTTGGGCGACAAGACGGGCCCGTAGGTGCGGCGGCACGTGCGAGGGGTGCGCGTAGGGCAGCTCGGCGAAGATCTCCACGAGCCGGGTCGAACCGGTCGACACGGTCTCGGTTCCGCAGTCAGGCAGTCCCGCGTCGAGCAGGACCGTGCGGTGCTGCGCCGTCGCCTGCTGCAGCTCGGCCGCACGGACGAGGACGCGGCGCCAGTCCGTCACGTCGACGACCTCGGCGTCCGCCAGGGTCGGACCACGGTCGACCGTCAGCATCCAGCCGCGTCCGGCGTCGATCGCGAGCGGCGGGTCGACGGCTTCGCGGGGCCAGCTGGGCCAGCTCGACCTGCAACCGGGGCTCGAGGCGAGGGCGGCGCAGTTCGCCTTGAACCACACCCGGCCCTGCGCGGTCGGGACCGCTGGCTGGGTCGACCACGGCGGACGCGGAGCTGTTCGAGCGGCCCGGTGAGCCGTGGCCCGTCCGGTCGAGACACCCCACGGCCCCATTCCGTGACGTCACGACGCCAGTCGTCGTGCGCGACGCGCTCGGAGAACGGACGACTCATGCGCCCAGCGTAGGCCCGCCGAGGGGCGCACCTGGTGCCATGACGCATGTGGGAGACCGACCTATGCTGGAGCAATGGGAGTTCGACGCACGATGGCCGTCACCGCAGGGGCGAGCTGGCCCCCACGGTTGCATCCGGCTACGTGCGCGTCGTGCTCGACAAGGCGATCGACGGCGTCGGTCCGCTGCGCAGCGCTGCAGCGTCGGCCGACACCAAGCTCGTCGACGCCGGCGGTGACGTCGAGAAGGCCCTGGCTGCGCTGGTGCGGATGCACTCGTCTCTGGCCGGCGTGCAGGGATTCGTCACCAACCTCGGTGGCGTGAGCACGATCGCCGTGACCGTGCCGGCCAATGTCGCCGGGGTGACGATCGTGCAGTGCCATCTCGTCGCCGGCATCGCCCACCTGCGCGGGTACGACCTCGAAGATCCGCGGGTCCGCAACGCGATCCTGGCCTGCATGCTGGGCGAGGACGAGGTCCGGTCGCTGATCAAGTCGCACCGGTTGCCGTCGTCTCCCATGGCTCTGGCGACATCGCCGGTGCACGACCCGGTGCTCGACGAGACCTTGTCGCGCGAGGTCACGTCCGGCTCGTCGGCCGGACGGCCGGTCGCCGGGCCGTGACGTTGATCGGTCGACGGATCCCGTTCTTCGGTGGTGCGGTCGGCGCGTCCAGCGACGCCTGGGCCACCTGGCAGATCGGCACGTACGCCGCACAGGAGCTGAAGGACCGCCGCCGCTGATCCGTCCCGGCGCCAAGATCCCGCGAGTGGTGCGGTTTGGTCTTATCGGGACGGCGAGTCTGTCCAAGACGCATCACTCGGCGACAGGTTTGCACCACTCGGCAGACGGCTACGCCAGGGCGCGGACGACGGCACTGGCCGGTTCCTTTCCGAGATGCACGGCCATCCAACGGCTCGTCTCCACCAGCGACAGCAGGTCGACGCCGTGCACGATCCCGAGACCGTCGAGCATCCACACGAGATCTTCTGTCGCGAGGTTGCCAGTCGCACTCTCGGCGTACGGGCAGCCACCGAGACCCCCGGCGGACGCGTCGAAGGTCGTGATGCCGGCCTGCAACGCCGCATGGGTGTTGGCGAGCGCCTGACCGTACGTGTCGTGGAAGTGCATCGCCAGCTGGTTGACCGGGGTCCCGGCGGCGATGAACTGGTCGACCAGTGATCGCACGTGACCCGTCGTGCCGACGCCGATCGTGTCGCCGAGCGACAGCTGGGACGCCCCCAGGTCGAGCAGCCGCCGACCCGTGGCGACGACCTGCTCGATCGGTACCGCGCCCTCCCACGGGTCACCGAAGCACATCGAGACGTAGGCGCGGACATCGAGCCCGGCGGCTCGCGCGCGTTCGACGACCGGCTCGAACATCTCGAACTGGCCGTCGAGCGTCGAGTTCAAGTTCTTGGTCGCGAACGTCTCGGTGGCACTCGCGAAGACGGCGATGTGGGTGACTCCGGCCTCGAGCGCCCGGTCGAGACCACGTTGATTGGGCACCAGCACCGGCAACGGAACGGCACCGCCCTGGGGCAGCCGCGCAACCAGGTCGGCCGCATCGGCCAGCTGCGGGACCCAGCGGGGATGGACGAAGCTCGTCGCCTCGACGACCGGCAGGCCCGCTGCGATCAGCCGCTCGATGAACTCGACCTTGACGTCGAGCGGCACGATCGCCGACTCGTTCTGCAAGCCGTCGCGGGGGCCGACCTCGTAGATCGTGACGGCCGGTGGCAGCGCCGGGATCGCGGACGACCATCGGCCCGGTCATGAAACAGCTCCCCGAGTGGTGCAAACCGGACCCCGATCGGTGCGTCCTGGACAGACACGCCGTCCCAGAAAGACCACACCGCACCGCTCGCGGTGAAGGGCGGTGGTCATGCGGGGTCCACCGTGAACAGGAGGTGCTTGATGGGCACCTGATCTCCCTGCACCGCGCCGACGTACGAGACCACACCGTCGTACGGGGCCGTCAGCGCCAGCTCCATCTTCATCGCCTCGACGACGCCGCTGCTGGCCCAGCGCCACCGCCTCACCCTCGGCGACGTCGACCCGCAGCACCGTCCCTGGCATCGGCGAGACGAGGTCGGCGTCGGTCGACGCCCCGCGGCGATGGCCGCCGCGCATCGGATCGGGCAGCTCGAACGTCCACGTCTGCGCCTGCCACGCGATCGTCACGGCATCCCGGTCGACGACCGCCAACGCCCCGGCCGTCTCCAGCTCGGCGGCATCGAAGCCAAACGACCACCGGTGATCGTTCTCGTCGACCAAGGCGATCGTGACGGGTGCCGGGTCGGCGCCCGACCGCCATCCGTCGACCGTGCCGAACGGACCGGCCGTCTCGACGACGTCGACTCGTCCCCAGAGCCGTGCCGCCGCCGCCTCGGCCGCCTCCGCGGGCACGTCCGGGGAGGTGAGGAGCTCGGTCGCCGCTTCGCTGTCGAGCCATCCGGTGTGCACCTGCCCGACGGCGAACTCCTCGCTCGCGACGAGCCGGCGGACGAAGCCCAGGTTCGTCGTGATGCCGAAGATGCCGGTCTCGTCCAGTGCCTCGACGAGCTGTCGCCGAGCACCCTCACGATCGGCGCCGGCCACGATGATCTTGCCGAGCATCGGGTCGTATGCCGTCGAGACCTCGGCCCCCCCGACCAGGTCGGTCTCGACCCGCGCGTCGAGCGGCCAGGCGACGTCGATCACGTGGCCTGCCTGCGGGATGAAGCCCTCGTACGGGTCCTCGGCGTAGACCCGCACCTCGAAGGCGTGCCCCGATGCGGTGATCTCGTGCTGCTCCAGCGGCAGCGGCTCGCCGGCGGCGACCGCCAGCTGCCACTGGACGAGGTCGAGGCCGGTGATCGCCTCGGTCACCGGATGCTCGACCTGGAGGCGGGTGTTCATCTCGAGGAAGTAGGCACGACCGTCGGCGACGAGGAACTCGACGGTGCCCGCACCCGTGTAGCCCACCTCGCGGCACAGCGCGACGGACGAGTCGTGGAGGGTGCGCCGCAGCTCGTCGCTGAGCCCAGGTGCCGGCGCCTCCTCGACGACCTTCTGGTGCCGCCGCTGGGCCGAGCAGTCGCGCTCGAACAGGTGGACGACATGGCCCTGGGTGTCGCCGAAGATCTGCACCTCGACGTGCCTGCCACCTTCGACGTACGCCTCGACCAGCAACGTGTCGTCACCGAAGGAGGCGGCAGCTTCGCGACGCGCGGCCTCGATCGCGTCGGCCAGACCTGCGGCCTCACGCACGATCCGCATGCCCTTGCCGCCTCCGCCGGCCGCCGCCTTGACCAGCACGGGGTAGGCGTCCGCCGGCACCGCAGCAGCGTCGTACTGCGGAGTGACCGGGACGCCGGCCTTCTCGGCGATCGTCCGGGCGCGATCCTTGCGGCCCATCGCGTCCATGACGTCGGCCGTGGGTCCGATGAACACGAGTCCTGCGTCGACGACCGCCCGGGCGAACTCGGCTCGCTCGGGACAAGAAGCCGTAGCCCGGGTGGATCGCCTCGGCACCCTTGGCCTTGGCGGCGAGCAGGATGCGGTCGATCGACAGGTACGACTCAGCGGCAGAGGTCGGCCCGATGTGGACCGCGTCGTCGGCCAGCTGGACGTAGGGGGCGTCGGCATCGGCGTCGGAGTAGACCGCGACGCTGCGCAGTCCTGCCTCGCGGCACGCCAGGATGACCCGGCGGGCGATCTCGCCGCGGTTGGCAACCAGAACAGAGGAAAAAGTCATCGCTACATCCTGAAGAGGCCGAAGCGAGGCTCCGGGATCGGAACTGCCGTGGAGACCTGCAGGCCCATCGCGAGGACGCGGCGGGTGTCGACCGGGTCGATGATCCCGTCGTCCCACAGCCGCGCAGTCGAGTAGTAGGCCGATCCCTGGTCGTCGAACTTCTCACGGATCGGTGCGCGGAACTCGGCCTCGTCGTCGGCCGACCACTCCTCGCCCCGCTTCTCCATGCCGTCGCGCTTGACGGTCGCGAGCACCGCTGCGGCCTGCTCGCCACCCATCACCGAGATCTTGGCGTTGGGCCACATCCAGAGGAAGCGCGGATCGTAGGCCCGTCCGCACATCCCGTAGTTGCCTGCCCCGTACGAGCCGCCGATGACGACGGTGAACTTCGGCACGACCGACGAGGCGACGGCGGTGACGGCTTGGCGCCGTCCTTGGCGATACCGCGGTTCTCGTACTCCTGGCCGACCATGAACCCGGTGATGTTCTGCAGGAAGACCAGGGGAATGCCGCGCTGGTTGGCGAGCTCGATGAAGTGGGCGCCCTTGAGGGCCGACTCGCTGAACAGGATGCCGTTGTTGGCCACGATCGCGACCGGATAGCCCTCGATGCGGGCGAAGCCACAGACGAGGGTCTCGCCGTAGAGCGGCTTGAACTCGTGCAGCCGTGAATCGTCGACGATCCGGCGGATGACCTCGCGGACGTCGTAGGGCGTGCGCCCGTCGGTCGGGACGACGTCGTACAGCTCGTGCGGATCTTCGCGCGGCGGCACGGCTCGTGGGGTGGTGGCGTGCTGGTGGGACGTTCGAGGGTCGCGATCATCGACCGGACGATCTGCAAGGCGTGCTCGTCGTCGTCGGCGAGGTGGTCGACGACGCCTGAGGTGCGTGCGTGCACGTCACCGCCGCCCAGGTCCTCGGCGGTGACGACCTCGCCGGTCGCAGCCTTCACGAGCGGGGGGCCGGCGAGGAAGATCGTGCCCTGCTCCTTGACGATGACGGTCTCGTCGCTCATCGCGGGACGTACGCTCCGCCGGCGGTGCTGGAGCCGAGCACCGCCGAGATCTGCGGGATCCGCAGGGCAGACATCTGGGCCTGGTTGTAGAAGATCCGGCCGAAGTGCTCGCGGTCGGGGAAGACCTCGTCCTGCATGGGCAGGAAGGCCCCGCCTGACTCGACGAGGTACACGCACGGCAGGTGGTTCTCCTGCGCGATGGTCTGGGCGCGCAGGTGCTTCTTGACCGTCATCGGGAAGTAGGTGCCCCCTTTGACCGTCGCGTCATTGGCCACGATCATGCACTCACGCCCGCTGACCCGGCCGATGCCGGCGATGATTCCGGCGCTGGGCACGCTGGACTCGCCCTCGGGCGCCCCGTACATGCCGTGGGCGGCGAGTGCACCGATCTCGAGGAAGGGCGAGCCGGGGTCAAGGAGGTGGTCGATCCGGTCACGGGGCAGCAGCTCGCCGCGCTGGACGTGCTTGGTGCGGGCTGCTTCGCTGCCGCCTTGGCGCACGACGGCGAGCCGGTCGCGCAACTGTTGGACGAGTTCTCGCATAAGGTCAAGGTTAACACCTATTAACCTAGGGCCGCTATACTGGGGTTGTGACAATGACACGCCGCGACCAGATCCTCGATACTGCGGCGACGCTCTTTGCGCAGCGCGGATTCCACGGGGTGTCGATGCATGACATCGGGAGCGCCTGCGGCATCTCCGGCCCGGCGATCTACAAGCACTTCGCCAGCAAGGACGACGTCCTCAACCAGTCCCTGGTCGGGATCAGCGAACGCCTGCTGGCCGAAGGGCAAAAACGGGCGGCCACCAACGCTGATCCGTCCGTCGCGCTCGAGGCGCTGATCGACTGGCATATCGAGTTCGCGCTCGCCGACCCGGCGCTCATCACGATCCAGGTCAGCGAGTGGACGAATCTCGGGGTCGAGGGCCGCACCGCGGTTCGCAGGCTGCAGCTGGCCTACATCGACATCTGGGTCGACACCGTGCGGCAGCTGCGCGGCGACCTCGATGCTGCGGAGGCCCGCGCCGTCGTCCAGGCCACCTTCGGCCTGCTCAACTCGACGCCCCACAGCGCACGCATCAGCGAGACCGCGATGCGGACAAGGTCGACCAAGATGGCGCGCGCCGCACTCCTCGCCTGACTGCACCTCTGACTACGACGACTGAGCAGCGGCCTCCGGTGCAGGTGCCGGTGCGCGGCGGAGCGAGATCGTCGCCCAGGCGACCCCCGCCAGCATCACCGCGCCCCCGACGGCTTCGAGGACGCTCGGCACCTCGTCCTGGACGATCCAGGCCGTCGCGATGCCGATGACCGGCACCAGCAGGACGAATGGCACGACCGCGCTGGCCGGGTACCGGGCGAGCAGCGAGTTCCAGATCCCGTAGCCGATCAAGGACGCCCCGACCGCGGTGTAGACCGTCGCGGCGATCGCCGTGCCCGACAGGTCGGTCAGTGACTGCTCGACCGCCGAGCGGCCGTCGACCAGCAGCGCGAGGGCGAAGGCCGGGACCGGGACCACGAGCGCCGACCAGACGACCATCGAGAAGCCTGACGAGACACCCGCGCGGCGGGCGATGACGTTGCCGGTGGCCCACGAGAGGGCGGCGGCGAGGATCACGATGACTGGCACGACCGGCGCCGTCGCACCGTGGGCACCGACGACGACCGCCAGGCCGACCGTGCCGATCGTCGCGCCGACGGCTGCTTGCGGGTCGGTGGCTCCTTGAGGACCACGGCGGCGATCACGATCGTGAAGATCACCTGGGCCTGCAGCACCAACGAGGCCAGACCGGCCGGCATGCCGAGGTCGAGCGAGATGTACAACAGGCTGAACTGGCCCAGGCTCATGAACGTCCCGACCGCCACGACCGCCTGCCACCTGGCCTTCGGACGCGGCACGAAGAACACCAGCGGGAACGCCACCAAGACGAATCTCATCGCCAGCAGCACGAGCGGCGGCACGTCACCGAGCCCCTTGTCGATGACCACGAAGTTGGCGCCCCACAGCACTGCGACGACGACGGCCAGCAGGCTGTGCTTGGGAGACATGGGTCCATCCTCTCCCGGAGCCCCCTGGAGCTAGCGGGGCGCGGTGAGGATCTCGGCTCCGCCGTCGGTGATGGCGATCGTGTGCTCGCTGTGGGCGGTCTGGCAGCCGGTCACGCTGCGCAGCGTCCACCCGTCGGCGTCGGTGACGAGCTCTGCGGTGTCAGCCATGACCCAGGGCTCGAGGGCCAGCAGGAGACCCGGGCGCAGCTGCTAGCCGCGGCCCGGACGTCCGGTGTTCGAGATGTGGGGATCCTGGTGCATCGTCGACCCGATCCCGTGCCCGCCGAACTCGGTGTTGATGGGATAGCCCGCCTCGCTGAGCACGGAACCGATGGCGTGCGAGATGTCGCCGATCCGGTTGCCCGGACGGGCGACTGCGATGCCGGCGCGCAGCGCACGTTCGGTCGCGTCGATCATCGCGACGTCGGCCACCGTTCTCGGCTCGCCCACGATGAAGCTGATCGCGGAGTCGGCTGCGACACCGCGCAGTGACACAGCGAGGTCGAGCGTCAGCAGGTCTCCGTCGCGCAGCGCGTAGTCACGCGGCAGTCCGTGGAGCACCGCGTCGTTGACGCCGGTGCAGATGTAGTGACCGAACGGTCCGCGACCGAACGACGGCGCGTAGTCGACGTAGCAGGACTGCGCCCCCGCCTCCACGATCATGGCCTGGGCCCACTGGTCGATCTCGAGGAGATTCGTGCCGACTGTGCTGCCAGCCTTCAAGGTCTGCAAGATGTCGGCGACCAGCGCGCCGGTCTCTCGCGCTCGGAGCAGCTGGGCGGGGGTGAGGATCTCGATCATGGGGCACCTTTCTCGATGACCAATAACTATACCGGTAATGCTATCCCGGTACTATCATTGGCATCATGGTCAGGCTGCCACTCACCCCCGAAGAGATCGAACGCGGACAGCGTCTCGGCGCCCTGCTCCGCCGCGCCAGAGGCGACCGGTCGATGCTCCAGACCGCGCTCGACGCCCGCGTCTCGCCCGAGACCCTGCGCAAGATCGAGTCGGGCCGCGTCGCCACTCCCGCCTTCTCGACCATCGCCGCGATTGCCGACGTTGTCGGGCTCTCGCTCGACACCGTGTGGGCCGAGATCAGCCAGCCCGAGCGCAGCCGGAGCCGCTAGCGCTCAGGCCCCGGCCATCCCTTGGTCACCCCGGCAAGCAACGGTCTCAGGCGTGCGAGTGAAGTGGCTTGCCGGCCAACGCCAGAGCGGCCTCGCCGAGGGACTCGTTCTGGGTCGGGTGCGCGTGCAGGAACTGCGCGACGTCCTCGGGATAGGCCTCCCAGTTGACGATCAGGGAGGCCTCGCCGACCTGCTCGCCCAGCCGGGTGCCGATCATGTGCACGCCGACGATCGGGCCGTCCTTCTCACGGACCAGCTTGACGCTCCCTGTGGTCTGGAGGATCTGGCTCTTGCCATTGCCGCCGAGGTTGTACTCGACGATCTCGACCTTGTCGTCGCCGAGCTTCTGCCGGGCCTGGGGCTCCGTGATGCCGACCGAGGCGATCTCGGGCTCGCAGTAAGTGACGCGCGGGATGCCGGCATCCGTGACCGGGGCCGGATCAAGACCAGCGATCTCCTCGGCGACGAAGATGCCGTGGGCGAAGCCGCGGTGGGCCAGCTGCAGTCCGGGGACCAGATCGCCGACCGCAAAGACGCCCTTGACGTTGGTGGCGAGGCGCTCATCGGTAGGCACCCAGCCGCGGTCGACGGTGATGCCAGCGTCCTCGAAGCCCATGCCCTCACTGCGTGGGCCGCGGCCCACGGCCACGAGCACGAGATCGGTCTCGATCGTGTCGCCGTTCTCGAGCGAGACGGTGACACCATCATCGGACTGCTCGACGCTCGTGAACTTCACGCCGGTCTTGAAGGCGATCTTGCGCTTGCGGAACGCGCGCTCGAGCTGCTTGCTCAGGGCCGGATCCTCCAGCGGCACGAGCGTCTCCAGGCCCTCGATGATCGTGACGTCGGCGCCGAACGACTTCCAGACGCTGGCGAACTCGACGCCGATGACGGAGCCACCGACGATGACGACGCGCTCAGGGACCTCGGTCATCGCGAGCGCCTCGTCGGAGGTGATGATCCGCCCACCGATGTCGAGGCCCAAGGTGCGGGGGGTCGAGCCGGTCGCAAGGATCACGTTTCGGCCGGCGTACCTCTCACCGTTGACCTCGACGACGCCCCCGCCGGCGGGGTCCGTGGAGTCGAGCCGGCCTTCGCCCGCGACCACGGTGATGTTCGGGGACGACGCAATCAGCCCCTGCAGACCCTTGTAAAGCTTGTCGACCACGCCGGCCTTGAAGGCGTTGACACCCACCATGTCGACGCCGTCGAACGAGGCGCTGACACCGAACTTCTCGGACTCGCGGGCCGCATCAGCGACCTCCGCCGAGTGCAGAAGCGCCTTGGTGGGGATGCAGCCGTTGTGCAGGCAGGTACCGCCGAGCTTGCCCTTCTCGACGAGCGCGACGGTGAGGCCCAGCTGACTGGCGCGCAGCGCAGCGGCGTAACCGCCACTCCCGCCGCCCAAGATCACGAGGTCATACGAAGAGGTGGTCACTCTGGTTCCTTTCGGGTGTCACGAGTTGGCGCCGGGTCGACGAAGACAAGTCGCTGACAATCGGCGCAGATGTCGAACGAGCGTTCCTGACGCACGTCGACGTCGAAGAAGATCGGCCACGTCAGGCAGGCGACTCCGCAGGCTGTCCGGGACGAGCCGAGGCGTCGCCCGTGAACGGTCCCCCACGGCACGAGAGCGCCGTCCCGGGGATGCCCGCTCTTGGCTCGAACTTTCTGCGCGGCGGTGGCAAACCACGATGGGCTCGCGTGCGGTCGGGACATGCGTGGCAGTGATGTCATCAGCTCAGATCCTGAAGGTGTGCTCGACCTTGTAGACGTCGACGACTCGGTTGAGGAACTTGCTGATCCGCTCCAGCACGTCATGGCTCGGCAGCGACACGACGATCGTCATCCGCAGCACCTCACCCCGCACATCCTCGAGTCCTCTGACCAAGCGGTGGTCGAAGCCGCTGAAGTCCGCGATGAACCGCTCGACCGCGAAGCGCCGCAGCGTGAATCCCTGCAGCACCCTGCCGCAGACAGCGACGTCTCCTCGGGCGTAGACCGTCAGGACGATGAGGCCGGCGACCTGTTCGTCGTCGCGGACCAGACCCATGGCGAACGTCATGCGAGCACGAAGGCCTCACTGGGATCCTCGAGCAGTCGGCCCAGCGTCGCCAGCACGTTCGAGCCGAGCTCGCCGTCCACCAGCCGATGGTCGAACGACAGCGCGAGCTGAGTGACCTTGCGGACCTGAAGCTCACCCTCGACGACCCACGGCATGTCTCGGACGTTGCCGAAGGCGAGGATCGCAGCCTCGCCGGGGTTCAGGATGGGCGTACCTGCATCGACGCCGAGAGCGCCGATGTTGGTGATCGTGATGGTGCCCCGAGACATCTGCTCAGGCGAGGTCTTGCCGGCACGGGCCGTGGCCACCAGCTCAGCAACAGCAGCGGCGAGCCCGCGCAGGTCGAGCTCGTCGGCGCCCTTGACGTTCGGGACGATGAGACCACGGGGGGTCGCTGCCGCCAGTCCGAGGTTGACGTAGTGCGGCTCGACGATCTCCTGGGCGGTCTCGTCCCAGCGAGCGTTGATGCCGGGGTAGCGGCGGATGGCCATCAGCAGGGCGCGGGCCACCAGGACCAGCGGCGTGAGGCGCACGTCGGACCAGTCGCGATGCGCCTTGAGCCTGGCGAGCAGGTCCATCGTGCGGGTCACGTCCACGGTGAGGAACAGCGTCACGTGCGGCGCGGTGAACGCCGAGCTCGTCATGGCCGCGGCGATGGCCTTGCGCACGCCCTTGATCGGCGTCCTCGTCTCGCGCTCGCCGATCGTCGCGCCCACCGCCTGCGACGACTCGGGGGTCTGTGGCGGGGCGCCGGCTGCGTCCTCGACGTCCCGGCGCGAGATGACGTCGCCGTTCGAGGCAACGATCGAGGTCAGGTCAACACCGGCTTGCTTGGCCAGGAGGCGAACCGGAGGCTTGGCGCGGGTCGCGCCCGCACGCACGGCGGCCTCGCGCCGGGGCAGCACCACCGCAGCCCCTGACGTGTCGGGGTCGACCCTTCGCGCCAGCCGACGAGTGCGGGGAACCGCGGCCGTGGGGCCCGTCCCGACCAGCACCAGCGGCTTCTCGTCGGGCGCATCCTCCACCTGCGGCTCAGGGCTCGAGTCGACCCCGACGTCGCCGGTCGGCGCCGGCGAGGCGCTGCCGTCGTCGATCGTGATGATGACGGTGCCGACCGGGACGGTCTGGCCCGGCTCGACGTGCAGGACCGAGACCGTGCCCGCTACCGGAGACGGGAGCTCGACGACGGACTTGGCCGTCTCGATCTCGAGAAGCGTCTGATTGACCTCGACTGCATCACCTGCGGCGACCTGCCACTCGAGGATCTCGGCCTCGGTGAGACCCTCGCCGACGTCGGGGAGCTTGAACTCGAACACGCGGGATCTCCTAGTAGTTTCAGGCTGGCGTCGACGGCCTCGAGGATCCGGTCGACGTCGGGGAGGAAACGGTCCTCCATGTGGGCAGGCGGATAGGGGAGGTTGTAGGCGCCGACCCGCAGGACGGGCGCCTCCAGCTCGTAGAAGCACTCCTGGGTGATGGCCGCCGCGATCTCCGCGCCGATCCCGAGGAAGGTCGACGCCTCATGGACCACCACGACGCGGTGTGACTCCGTGGCGACCTTGCGCAGCGTCGCGACGTCGAGCGGCGAGATCGTGCGCAGGTCGACCACGCCGACCGAGAACCCGTCCTCACGGGCGGCATCGGCTGCAGCCAGGGCCGTGGCCACGCTGGGACCATGTGCGACGAGGGTGCAGTCCGTCCCCTCGCGGAGGACCGCTGCCTCGTGCAACGACCGGGTCGGCTCGTCGAGCACCTCGCCCTTGTCCCAGTAACGCCGCTTGGGCTCGTAGAAGATGACGGGATCGTCCGACTCGATGGCCTGCTGGATCATGTGGAATGCGTCATCAGGGTTGGAGCACGACACGACCCGCAGGCCCGCCGTGTGGGCGAAGTAGGCCTCGTTCGACTCCGAGTGGTGCTCGACGGCGCCGATGCCGCCGCCCACGGGGATCCGGATGACGATCGGCAACGACAGACGTCCCTGCGATCGGGCGCGCATCTTGGCGAGCTGGCTGACGATCTGGTCGAACGCCGGGTACACGAAGCCGTCGAACTGGATCTCGCAGACGGGGCGGTACCCGCGCAGGGCCAGACCGATCGCGGTGCCGACGATGCCGGACTCGGCCAGCGGGGTGTCGACGACGCGCTCGGTGCCGAACTCGGCAGCGAGTCCGTCGGTCACGCGGAACACGCCGCCGAGGGTCGCGATGTCCTCGCCCATGACCAGGACCTTCTCGTCGCGGGCCATCGCGGCGTGCAGCCCCGCGTTGATCGCAGCGCCGAGGGCGTAGCGAGCACCCATGTCAGGCCACCGTCCGTTCGTGACGGGCGAGGTACTGCGCGAGCTCGTGATCCATGACGGGGTGCGGCTCGGCGTACGTCTGCTCGAAGACGACGGCGAGGTCGTCGCCGTGCAACGCCTTGCACTGCTCCCTGACCTCGACCGCGAGTGCCTCCTCGCGAGACTCGAGGTCGCTGAAGTAGTCGTCGGCGACGCCGGGGGCTGCGCAGGAGCCGTTCGAGCCGGGTGATGGGGTCCTTCGACTGCCAGCCGGCCAGCCGTCGTCGGTGCGATAGCGCTTGGGGTCGTCCGAGCTCGAGTGCCCGGCGAGCCGGTAGGTCTGTGCCTCGATCAGCGCTGCACCCTCGCCGGCACGGACCCGAGCGGTCGCGTGCTGGGTGACGGCGTGCACGGCGAGAACGTCGTTGCCGTCCACGTGATAGCCCGCCAGTCCGAAGCCGGCGGCCCGCACGTGCAGCGGCGTCCGCATCTGCGTGCTCGTCGGGGTCGAGATCGCCCACTGGTTGTTCTGGCAGAAGAACACGACGGGCAGAGAACCGGCCGCTGCCCAGTTGAACGCCTCGTTGACGTCACCCTGGCTCGCCGCGCCGTCGCCGAAGTAGGTCATGACGACCTCGTCGGAACGGTCGAGCCGGACGCCGGCGGCGTACCCGGTCGCGTGCAGCGTCTGGGTGCCGAGGACGAGCGAGTTGATGTGCACGTTCGATTCGGCCGGGTCCCAGCCGGAGTGCGCCGCTCCCCGCCACTGACGCAGGATGTCGGCTGGCGAGATGCCTCGGCACAAGGTGACAGCGTGCTCGCGGTAGCTCGGGAACACGTGGTCGGTGCTCTGGAGGGCACGCACCGAACCGACCTGCGCGGCTTCCTGTCCCCAGCTCATGACCCACAGGTGCAGCTCGCCCTGTCGTTGAAGGGCCAGCGCCTCGTGGTCCAGTCGGCGGGCCAGCACCATGTCGGCGTGGAGGTCCTTCGCCAGATCGAGGTCGACACCCAGCCGAGACCGGCCGGAGTGAGCTCGCCGTTCTCGTCGACCAGCTGGAACGGCGCCGTCGAGGTCGGATCGTCCTGACGGGCCGCGAGATACGTTCCGACGGCCGAGGTCGTGGTCACGGATGGAGTCCCTTCGAAGGTGCTGGTGGTCGGTTCGACGGCGAGCGTCATCGGGTGCGCTGACATCTCAGGCCGCCCGTCCGGCGGCGAGGCGCTCGTCGACGATGCGGCGGGCAGCCTCAGACGTCGTGACGTCAGCATCGATCGCGGCATGGATCACCTCGCCGACCGTGTGCTCGATACGACGCACCTGGGCCAGCACGTTCTCGCGCCGCTCCTCCGTGAGCCACCGGCGACCTGGATGAGCCCGCCGGCATTGGCCATGTAGTCCGGGACCCAGAGGATCGACTTGTCCTTGAGTAGCTGGGCGACGGTGCCGTCGGCGAGCTGGTTGTTGGCGGCACCGCAGACGACCCGCGCGCTCAGCTGGTCGACGGCAGTCGCCGTCAGGCTCGCACCGAGCGCGCACGGCGCGTAGACGTCCACCTGCTCCGTCAGCACCGACTCCGACCGCTGCACCCGCGATGCGGACTCGCCGAGGTCGGTCAACGCAGCGGGCCGAGGGTCGGAGACCACGACGCGAGCGCCGACCGCCAGGAGGAAGTCCACGAGGTGCCGTCCGACCTTGCCGACGCCCTCCACCCCGACGACCTTGTCGGCGATGCCGTTGCCGCCCCACGTCGCGGCGGCGGCCGCCTGCATGGCCGAGAAGACGCCGAGGGCCGTCGCGTAGCCGCTGTCACCTGAGCCGCCGGCAGCCGTGGTTCGTCCCACGACGTGTGTGCTGGTCCGGCCGATGACGTCGAGGTCTTCAGAGGTGGTTCCCACGTCGGCCGCCGTGTAGTACCGGCCGCCCAGGGACTCGACGAACCTGCCATAGGCCTCGAGCAGACCTTCGGTGCGCTGGGTTGCCGGGTCGCCGATGATCACGGCCTTGGCACCACCGAGCGGTAGGCCTGCAGCTGCCGCCTTGTACGTCATCCCCTCGGACAGCCGAAGCGCGTCGGTAAGTGCCAGTGACTCGTGCGGGTACGGATAGAACCGCGTACCCCCAAGTCCGGGACCGAGAGTCGTGTCGTGGATCGCGATGATCGCCCGGAGCCCCGTCTGCTCGTCTCGGCAGAAGACGATCTGCTCGTGGGCGGCCTCGCGCAGCGTCGGCCCGTTCGAAGACGGCAAAGGGGGAGGCGGTGTGGTCGAGAACGCTTGAGCTCATGACGACGCAACTTTCTTCGAGTGACCGTCTAGCTGGTGGCTCGTCGGCTCACGGGGCGACTGTCCCGTGGATCACACGGGGCATTTCTTGTACCCATGATGGAAAGTTCTGCATCTCTGCGTCTACAGACGGTGGTCGCGGTCCACCACGCATTTGCGCGACACGTGACCATGTCGCCGAGCGCTCCGTCCGGCCAACGATGGTCGGGTGAATCTCAGTGCGGACGCTATCGTCGTCGGTGCCGGTGTCATCGGCTCCTCAACTGCCCTCGAACTCGCTCGCGCCGGCCTCCGGGTCGTCGTCGTCGACCGTCTCCACGGCCCCGGCCAAGGGTCGACGAGCGCCTCCAGCGCCGTGATCCGGTTCAACTACTCGATCTTTCCAAGCGTCGCAGCGGCCTGGGAGTCCAAGCACTGCTGGGAGGACTGGGCCGGCCACCTCGGCCTGGTCGACCCCGCCGGCATGGCTGGCTTCCGCCGCACCGGGATGGTCTTCCTGGACGTCGAGGTGGCTCCGACCAAGAAGGTCATGCCCCTGTTCGACCGGGCCGGCGTGCCAGTACGGCTGTGGGACGCAGCGGCCCTCGCCGCCCGTGTCCCCGGCCTCGATCCGGGCCGCTTCTGGCCGCCCAAGCGACTCGACGACGAGGCGTTCTGGGCCGATCCGGTGGGGCGGCTCGGTGCACTGTGGACCCCCGACGGCGGCTACGTGGACGACCCGATGCTGGCGGCCGCCAATCTGGCCACTGCGGCGCGCGCGGCCGGCGCTCAGTTCCTCTTCCGCAGCGAGGTCACGGCAGTGAGGCAGTTTGGCGGCCGCGTCGCAGGTGTCGATCTGGCCAACGGCGACCGGGTGAGTGCCCCCGTGGTCGTCAACGTGGCCGGCCCGTGGTCGCCGGCGTTCAACCAGATGGCCGGTGTGGGGGACGACTTCACGATCACGACCCGGCCGATGCGTCAGGAGGTGCATCACGTGAAGGCGCCTCCGGGCTTCAACGACGGCGACCAGATCGGTCCGGTCATCGCAGACCTCGACCTCGGCACGTACATGCGAGGTGCTCCTGGCGATGGTTTCTACGTCGGGGGGCACCGAGCCTGAGTGCGATCCCCTGCCGTGGATCGACGATCCGGACGCAGCCGATCTCACCCCCACGCGCACCGCGTACGAGGCGCAGGTGACTCGTGCCGCGCGTCGCTTCGGTGAGCTGGGCGTACCGCCCCGTCCGCTGGGCATTGCGGGCGTCTACGACGTGTCCTCGGACTGGACGCCCATCTACGACCGCACCTCCCTCGACGGCTTCTACGTCGCGATCGGCACGAGCGGCAACCAGTTCAAGAATGCGCCGGTGGCCGGCCAGTTCATGCGTGACATCGTCCTGGCCGTCGAAGACGGTCACGACCACGACGCCGATCCGGTCCAGTACCGCGGCGAACGGACCGGGCTCACGGTCGACCTCGGGTCGTACTCCCGCCGGCGCCCGGTCAATGCCGAGTCCAGCGGAACCGTGATGGGCTAGCCGATCACCAGACGGCCCCCGACCCACGCACCAGCGCGGGTCGGGGGCCGTTGTCTTGCCGGCGAGGAGGGCCCGACGCGGCTGGGCGGCCCTACTCGGCGGCGGCGATGACCTTGCCGGGATTGAGGATGCCGTGCGGATCCAGGGCTGCCTTCACCGCGCGGTGCAGGTCCATGACCTCCGCAGACAGCTCCTGGGCGAGTCCGTCCATCTTGAGCAGGCCGACGCCGTGCTCGCCGGTGACCGTTCCGCCGAGGGCGAGTGCCTCGTCGATGATCTCCTCGAAGGCTCGCTGCGCGCGTGCCCTGTCTCCGTCGTCGTCACGCGGCGTGACCAGCAAGGGATGCAGGTTGCCGTCGCCGGCGTGAGCGATGTTGGCGATCAGGGTGTTGTGCTTCTTGCCGATCGCCTCGATCCGGGCGAGCATCTCTGGAACCGCAGCCTTGGGCACGCAGACGTCCTCGGTCAGCACCGGCCCCAGCCGCTCGAGGGCCGGATAGGCCAGCCGCCGGGCGTCGAACAGCGCGTCCGCCTCGGCCTGGTCGGTCGATCGAGCCGCCCAGGTGGCACCTGCCTGCTCGAAGCACTCTCGGATCGCCTCGGCCTCGTCGTCGCCTGCCACGCCTGGGACGTCGCACCGCGCCAGCAGGACGACGTCGGCCTCGACAGCCAGACCCATGTTCTTCCACTGGTCGACGGCCTCGAGGCAGTGCCGGTCGATCAGTTCCAGGGCGGATGGCACGATGCCCGCCGCGCCCACGGCCGTGACAGCACGACCGGCATCCACGATGGAGGAGAAGTAGCCGGCGACGGTGCGTTCCGGCGCCCTCTGAGGGCGCAGCTTGAGAGTGACCTCGGTGATGACGCCCAGCGTGCCCTCGGAGCCGACGAGCAGCCTGGCGAGGTCGTATCCCGCAACGCCCTTCGCGGTACGTCGGCCGAGTCGGACCAGCTCGCCGGTTCCGGTGACGACCTGCAGTCCGAGCACGTAGTCGGCGGTGACGCCGTACTTCACGCAGCAGAGGCCGCCCGCGTTCGTCGCGACGTTGCCGCCGATCGTCGACCACGGCGCCGAGGCAGGGTCGGGTGGGTACCAGAGGCCGTGCTCGGCGACCGCCTCGCGCAGGTGGTCGTTGACGACACCGGGCTGCACGACGGCCAGCCGTTCCACCGGGTCGATCTCGGCGATGGTCGTCATCGCCTCGGTCGACAGGACGACACATCCGTCAATGGCATTCGCCCCGCCCGACAGGCCGGTGCCGGCCCCGCGGGGCACCACGGGCACGCCGAGCTCGATGCACGCGCGCACGACCTCCTGGACCTCCTCGGCGGTGCGCGGCCTGACCAGGACGAGCGGTGTCCCGTGCGGCGCCCACTCGGCCTCGTCATGGGCATAGCTCGCCGTCACCGCAGGATCGAGCTGGATGCGATCAGCGGGGATCCGCTCCTGCAGACGTTCGATCAGCATCACGCAGGACTCGTCCAGCAGGTGCGCATGAAGCTGAGGAACGAAGGCTGGAGGCCCGTGACGTGGGTCTCGCCCAGCACCTGCGTCGTCAGAGCGAGGCCTGAGTCGCCGGAGCGCAGCGACTCGACGAAGAGGGTGAATCCACGGCCGAGCTGGCGGTAGATGGGCAGCTCGCCGGTCATCTCCGGCCCGTTGATCGTGAGGTGGAGCCGCTTGCCGTTGAGGTCGAGAGGCTTATCGGCGAGCGTGAGCGCCAGGCTCTCCGAGGATCCGATGCCCGGGCTCCCTGCGCCGTAGGCGGTGAACAGGGAACATCCGGTCAGCAGGGCGTACAGGGTGAACAAGCCACCGTAGGAGTAGCCGAACAAGCCGTGACCCTCCGAAGCGACCCGGTAGCGACGGCTGATCTCCGGGTGGAGCCATCGGTGATGAAGGACAAGAATGCGTCGGCCCGCGTGTTCGAGAGCTCCTCGAGATAGGCGTCGGCGTCCGCCCTGGTCATCAGCTGGTTCTCCACCGCCGCCTCCAATGAGCCCCGCATCGCGGGCGGGATCGGCTCACCCGGCGGCACGAGATCGCGGTTGCGCACCCGTCCCCAGTCCTGGGCATCGGCGCCGGCGTAGCCGATCGTCACCTGGAGGTACGGGGTGATCGGGAGCAACAGATCGCTTTGCATCACGGCCAGCGGGGCCGTCTGGCCGAGGCTGAAGTTGCCGTCGGTCACGTAGAGCACCGGGTAGTCCACCTGCTCGTCCTGGGCGTAGGTCGGCGACGTCGTCACCCAGATCGCGAAACGGGCGCCCACCGACGTCGAGTCCAGCTCGAAGTACTGCGTCGAGCCGAACACCTGGTCGACGGCCATGGTGGCGACGGTCGCGCTCTCGTGCTGATCGCCGGTGTTGATCTCCTCGGACATGCATTCCTCCTGGGTTGTTGCTGGTGGACGTCTGTCGTCCGTCCTAGTTCAGCCGGTTCTTGATGATTTCTCCGCCGCGCATGATGAGGTCCAGCTTCCGGCCCTCCGCCGCGAGAAGACCGATGTCCTCGAGCGGGTCGCCGTCGACGACGATCAGGTCGGCATGCGCATCGGGCTGCACGCAGCCCAGCTTGTCCGTCTGCATCAGGATCTCCGCGCCGACCGACGTGGCCTGGCGCAGCACCTCCACGGGCGAGAAGACTTCGCGTCGCAGCTCGAACTCCCGCGTCTGCTGCGGGTAGAAGCCAGCAAGCAGGTCCGTGCCGAAGGCGGCTCGACGCCGGCGCTGCGCATCACGTCGAGTCCGGCCATCGAGTCGTCGTAGACCGTGCGCAGGCTTGTCCATGCGGTCGCCGGGCAGCCCCATCTCCAGGCCCTGCTCGACCAGCGAGAAGAGACAGACCATCGTGGGGACGACGTAGGCGCCACGCTCTGCGACGAATGCGGCCGTCTCGGCGTCGATCTGAGCCGCATGCTCGATGCAGCGCACACCGAAGTCGACCGCCCTGCGGGTCGACTCGCTCGACAGGCAGTGTGCGGCGACATAGGTGCGCCGCTCGGCGCACTCCTGGACGATGGCGCGGATCTCGTCCTCGCGGAACTGGTTCATCCAGATCGGATCACTTGGTGACATCACGCCACCAGATGCCACGATCTTGATGCAGTGGGCACCGCGGCGCAGCTCCTCGCGTGCCGCCTTGATGCACTCGTCGACACCGTCCGCGATCACGCCGGCCCAGTTCATCGCGTCGCACGAGCAGTATCCGTGCGTGTGGTGCTTCTCGTTGGGCGTGCGGTAGTCGACGTGGCCGCCGGTCATCGACAGGATCTTGCCTGCGTAGAAGAAGCGTGGCGCACGGATCAGCCCGTCCGCGATCGCGGCCGCGAGGGGGTAGTCGCCGCCGCCGACATCGCGCACCGTGGTGAATCCGCTGTCGAGCGCGTGCCCAAGCTCTTGATCGCATAAGCGGTTCGGTAGGGCGCATCACGGTCGTTGAGGACGCGTGGATCGAGATCGGAGAAGTAGGAGTGGACGTGCATGTCGATCAGCCCCGGCATCAGGGTCTTGCCGGCGACGTCGATCCTGCGGGCCTCGCTCGACCGGATCGGACGATCGGAGATCTCGCGGATCGTCCCGTCCTCGATGAGGACCGCCATACCGTCTGGGCACTCCTCGGACACCCCGTCGAAGATTCGCGCATTTTCCAAGATGATCTGAGTCATCGTCGTCACTGCCTTCCCATCTCGGTCAATGCCAGATCAGCCTCCGGCTCGCGGCACCACACCAGCACCACGGAGAACGCCAGTATCCCCATCGATGCGACACAGTCCGGGACGGCAGGACGAAAGCCCGCCGTGCCGTGATCGAACCAGCATGGCCTGAACCTGCCGGGCGAGTCAGTAGTCATCAGTCGGGACTTCAGCCGAAGCTGCTTGACCAACGTCATGCTCGCTCCAGGTCGCGTGCCGGACCTTCGCTCGTCTGGCCGGGAATCGACGCGAGAAGCTTCCCGTGTGTAGGCGTTGGCGGGACGAGCGAAGACACGATCCGTGGGGCCCTGCTCGACGATGCGCCCACCAGCCATGACCGCGACGTGGGTTGCCACGTAGCGGACCACGGCGAGGTTGTGCGAGATGAAGAGCACCGTCAGGCCGGTCTCGCGCTGCATCTCCCTGACGAGGTTCAAGATGGCGCCCTGGACGGAGACGTCCAAGGCCGACGTGATCTCGTCGGCCAGGATCACCGAAGGGCGTCCGGCCAGGGCCCTGGCGATGGCGACCCGCTGTCGCTGCCCCCCGGAGAGCCGGCTCGGCGCGTCGGCAGCCCGGTCTGGGTCCAGGTGGACGAGCTGGAGGAGACGAGCGATCTCGGCGGCTCGCGAGGCTCCCCGGAGCCGTTCGGGAAGCGCCTCGGCGATGCTCTGGCCGATGCTCATCCGTGGGTCGAGCGAGGAGAACGGGTCCTGGAAGACCATCTGGAGCGGCCGGCGACGCCCTCGGTGCCGGACCGGCTGACCGTCCAGCAGGATCCGTCCGCCATCCAGAGGCGCAAGCCCGACGGCCGCTCTGGCGAGCGTCGACTTTCCCGATCCCGACTCGCCCACCAAGCCCATGATCTGCCCCTCGGGCACGGTCAGGTCGACACCGTCCAGCACCGTGTGGTGCCCGTAACGGACCGTGACGCCCTCGAAGTCGAGTCTGCTCATCTGCTCATCTCCTCGGTCCGAGCCTCGAGCGTGACACCGGCGTGCCAGCACGCCACGCTGCCGATCGCGTCGGACTCCAGCGCGGGGTCCTCCTGCCGACAGCGTTCTGACGCCAGGGGGCAGCGGGCGGCGTACGCGCAACCCTCCGGTACGTGCCTCGGATCCACAGGTTGTCCCGGAATCGTGGCGAGCGGGGCGTCGAGATCGGTCGTCATGTCTGGAACCGCGCCGATCAGGGCCCGCGTGTAGGGATGGCGGGCCCTGGTGCGCAGATCTGCCGATGGCAGGTCCTCCACGATGCGCCCGGCGTACATCACGAGCACGCGGTCGCAGACGCTCGAGACGACCGAGATGTCGTGGCTGATCAGCAGGACCGCGGTGCCGTGGTCACGGCGGGTCTCCTGCAGCAGATCGAGCACCTGTCGCTGAACCGTCATGTCGAGCGCGGTGGTCGGCTCGTCGGCGACGATCAGTCGCGGAGTGCCCATGAGCCCCATCCCGATCATGGTGCGCTGCCGCATGCCGCCGGAGAACTCGTGCGGATGCTGGCGGGCGCGACGCTCAGGATCGTCCAGGTGCACGGCACGAAGCCGGTCCACCGCGCGGGCGGACGCCTCCTGCCGGGTGAGACCTTGGTGGCGCCGTGCTCCCTCGGCGAGCTGGGTCCCGACGCGCATGACGGGGTTCAGCGACGTCATCGGGTCCTGGAACACGACGGCGAGCGAGGTCCCGAGGAGAGCGTCGTGGCTGGAGGGCGCGCCGGACTGCAGATCTGTCTCGCAGAACGTGAGTCGTTCGGCGGCGACTCGTCCAGGCTCCTCGACCAGCTGCGCGATGGCCAGTGCCGTCATCGACTTGCCGGAGCCGGACTCGCCGACGATCCCGACAGCCTCGCCGGTCCGCAGGGTGATCGAGACGCCGCGTACCGGTGAGATCGGGCCGTCCGGCCCTGGGAAGGAGACGTGCAGGTCGCGGACGTCGAGCACGTCAGCGTCGCGAGCGTTGCCCGCGTCAGCAGCAGGTTCCGGTCGCACGATGGCCGGTGCCATGGCCGTCGACGACCACGTCGCCGTGCTGCGAGACTTCGCGCCGAAGGTGCCGGCGGCGGCCTCGCCCGTCAGGTTGAACGCCAACCCGGTGAGGACGAAAGCGATGCCTGGAAGGAGCACGGCGAGCGGGTTCGTGTAGATGCTCAGGAGGCCGTCCTGCATGAGCCGACCCCAGTCGTACTGCGGCGGCTGCACGCCGATGCCGAGGAACGACAGGCCGCCGAAGGCCAGGAGCACGCTGCTGGCCGTGACCGTGGCGTTGACGACCAGAGGCTCGGCAACGTTGGGCAGGACATGGCGCACGATGATCCGCACCGGGTGGACACCGGAGATGCGCGCGGCTGCGACATAGTCCCGCTCGGCGATGCCCGCAGCGAGCGCGTGCGCGAGTCGGGCGAAGGGAGCCGCGATCGCCACGCCGATGGCAAGCACGGCGCTCGACGTGCTCACGCCGAGGATGACCGCGAGGAACAGCACCATCAGCAGGCTCGGGAAGCCCAGCAGCACGTTGAAGAACGCCACCATGAGCCGGCCCAGCCGCCGAGGGAGCAGGAGCGGCGCCAGGCCGAGCAACAAGCCGAGCCCGACGCCAAGACCGGTGGCCAGCAGCGTCAGGACGATCGACAGACGTGTCGCGACGAGGGTGCGGAAGAAGATGTCACGGCCAAGATTGTCGGTGCCAGCCCAGTGCTCGGCCGACGGGCCCGAGAGGATGTCTTGCGTGTCGGTCGCTGTCGCGCGGTCGCCCCACAGGATCGGCGCGACCACGGCGAGCACCACGAGGATCGTGAGCAGCGCGACCCCGACGATGCCGACGGGGGTGCGCAGCACCTGGGGCCAGTTGCGTCGCATCATGAATCTCCGATCGTCGAGCGCGGATCGAGGGCTGCCACAGCCACGTCGACGAGGGTGTTGGCCAGGAGCGCGATCGCGCCATAGACGAGGACGGCGCCCTGCACCAGCGGATAGTCCCTGCTCCGGATCGAGGAGACAATCGTGCTCCCCAGTCCCGGCCAGGCGAAGACGTTCTCCACCAGCACCGTGCCCGCGACCATGGCCGCGAACAGGATGCCGCTCAGCGTGAGGGTGGCCGTCACGGCGTTGGGCAGCGCATGGCGCAGGTTGATCCGCAGCGAGCTCAGCCTCTTCGACCGGGCGGTGCGGACGTAGTCGGCGTCCAGCACGGCCAGCATCTCGACGCGGACGATCCGTGACATCACGGCGGCCGATCCGATGGACAGGGCCAGCACCGGCAGCACGAACGACCCGATGCCGTCCCGGCCGGCCGCTGGGAAGATCCCGAGGTTCACCGCGACCACCGCGACCAGTGCGACGGAGATGACGAACTCCGGGATCGGCTGAGCACGATGCTCGTGCCGACGAAGGTGAGCTCCGCACGGCGCCGCCTCCCCCGTCGCGTGACCACGGCCATGGCCACGCCGACGGGGATGGCGACCGCGAACGTGAGCAGGAAGGCTGGCAGCGCCAGCGAGAGCGTCCCCAGCAGTCGTTGCACGATCGTGTCCGCCACCGGAAGCTGGGTGAGGATCGACTCGCCCAGATCTCCCGTGAACAGGTCCTTCAGGTAGCGCAGGTACTGGCTCAGCAGGGGGTCGTCGAGGCCCAGCTGTGCTCGCCTGCTCGCGACGAGCTCGGCTGGAGCGCTGGTGCCCAGCGCGGCCCGCACAGGATCACCGGGCACGAGCTGGATCATCAGGAATGACGCCGTCACCAAGATCCACAACGAGATCAGCAGTCGCCTGACCCGTCGACCGGCGAACGTCCACCACCGTCCGCGCGGCCGGTTCACCGCTTGCTGGACCTCCGCGGGGGAAGCCACTTGCTGAACCTCCACCGGCGCGTCAGCCCAGCATTCTGATGCTCGTCGGCACCGTGAGGACACCGGCGCGCTGGAGCTCTGCGTTCTTGTGGAACGTCAGGGTCGTGATGTTCGCGAACGGGACGATGTCGGCGTCGCGCAGGAGGGCCGTCTCGGCGGCCTTCCAGGCCGAACAGCTGTCGTTGCCGACCTTGGTCATCGCCGACTTCACCTGGGCGTCGTAGTCGGCGTTGGCGACCGACGCGAGGTTGTTGCCGCCCTTGGCGGGTGAGGGCCCGGAGAAGAAGGGCACCAGCACCAAGGGGTTAGGCGCCTTCGGCGACGACCAGGTGACGTCCCAGTCACCGGTCTGGAACAGGGCGGCCGTCTGCTCGGTGATGTCCAAGGCCGTGGCGTCGACCTTGACGCCCAGCTTCTTCCACGCCGCAGCAGTCAGCTCGGCGGCAGCGGTCTGGCCGGGGCCCTGGCTGCTGTAGATGAACTTCACCGCCAGCTTCTCGCCGTCCTTGACGAGGACGCCATCGCTGCCCTTGGTCCAGCCGTCCTCGGCAAGGGCCTTCGCGGCTGCCGCGGGATCGGTGGCCGGCACGTTGCCCTTGACAGTGTCGTCGCCGCAGACGCCGGGGTCGTAGACGGCCACGGCGGTGGGGGCCGAGCCCCGGCCCGAGGCGATCACGGTGCGCAGCTCAGCCAGGTCGAGCGCCTGGGTGAGCGCCTTGCGGACGACCGGGTCGCTGCCGACGCGGCCGGGAGCCTGGTTGTACCACTGGTGCGCGTAGGCAACTTCGTTCTTCGCGGAGTCGATGCCCTCCTTCTCGAGCCGGTCCCCGTCAGGGCCGAAGAAGGACGCGGCGTTGGCCTGCCCGCCAAGGATCAGGTTGGCGGCCGTGCTCTCGTTGGCGACGATCTTGAAGACGACCTTCGCCGGCGTCCCCGGCTCAGAGGTGGCAGCGCCGTCCGGTCCCCACGCGTAGTCCTTGCGGACCTCGAGCGTGTAGCGGTCGCCCGGCACGGACTCAGTCACGGTGAACGGTCCCGTCCCGGCGGTGCCGGCCTTGAGACTGCCCCGATCCTTCATCCCCGATTCGCACACCATCGGAAGGCGGGTGAAGCCTTCGAGGACGAATGGCGCGGGCGAGGGGAGCGAGACAGTGACCGTCGACCCCGATGCGCTGGCGGTGGCATCGGCCGGGACGTACACACCGCGGAAGGGGCTGGCGTTCTTGACGTCTGCGACGTAGTCGATGTTGTCGACGACGGTCTGGGCGTCGAACGCCGATCCGTCCGAGCAGGTGACGCCGTCACGGATCTCGAAGGTGACGGCATCCTTGGTGACCTCCCACGACGAGGCGAGCTGCGGCTTGACGGTCCCGCTCGCGTCGGCTGCGACGAGCGTGTCGTAGGCAAAGGTGGCGATCTCGGTGGCGGCGAACGAGGCCTGCGGATCGAGGTTCCCCGGATCGGCCAGCGTGGCCAGCGTGAACGTGCCGCCCTCCACGTAGTCACCCGTCTTGGTCGAGTCGCTGGAGCCGCCACAGGCAGCCAGCCCGGTGGCGGTGAGGAGCAGGGCCGCGGTCACGGCGACCCGGCCGCGCTGGCGTCGGCGGGCTACCTGGCCGTCCATCGGCCGGTTCTCGGTTACACGCATGAGTACACCTCTTCGTCCGTGGGATCGCAGGCCGGCGGCGCGCGACGTGAGACGTGAGACCTGGCTGCCGCGAATCGGCGCTGGTCGAACGTTCCCCGAATCGTCGCCCAGCTCGCCGACCGTCAACCAGTGACATCCGTCGCGAGTTCCGCCCCTCTGACACGACATCTGCCGGGTCACAAAGAGCGCCCTGGTCGCATAGCGTGAGTGGACTCGCCCGACGAACGCTGACCGCCAAGCAGGTGGCGCGTGCCCGGCGGGAAGGACTGTCATGGCCGAGACCGGCAGAGGTACCGTGGGGCATCGCACCCGAGAGGACCTCGGCCGACCCGACCGACGTCACGGGTCGGCGGCATTGACGACCATGGACTTCGACACCTTGCAGGCCATCGTGGATGACCTGGCCAACCGTCTTCAGAGGTCGGTCGCCGTGGACGACACCTCCATCCGTCTCATGGCTTCCAGCCGCCACTTCGGCGAGGAGGACGAGCTTGCGTTCCAGCTCCATCCTCAATCGCGAGGTCCCCGGTCAGGTTGTCGAGCGCATCCTCGACGTCGGCATCGCGGACTGGACGGAGCCAGGCTGGGTCGAGGAGGCCGAGCTGGGCGTGACACGACGATTGTGCGTGCCCGTCCGGTACCACGGTCTGCTGCTGGGGTACTTGTGGCTCATCGAGTGGCCTGACCACCCCATCACCACCCAGGACATCGAACGCGCCGTCGTCGCGGCCGCTCAGGCCGGTGTCCTCCTGTATCGCGGTCGACTCACCCGCGAACGGTTGAGGAACCGCCACGAGTCCGTGCTGCGGGAGCTGGTCTCCTCGGACGAAGCGGCACGTGCGCAGGCAGTCGAGGACTTGCGGGCCGAGCAGGTCTTCCCCGAGCACGCTCAGCCGTACCAGGTGCTCGCCGTGCGGACGACGACCCTGGCCAGCACCACGACGGGCGATCCCGAGCTCCTCCTAGCGGTTCAGGAGGCCGCAGGACGACTACCGTCCGGAACGGTCATGGCCGTTGCAGGCCCCGCTCGGGCCTGGCTCGGTGCTCGCCGGGGCAGAGCCGTGGTCCGACCAGCGCGTCGCGTCGCTGCGCGGCCAGATCTCCGAACGGCTGGACGGCGGGACGTCCGACGAACCAGGCGTGACGTTCGGACTGGGCGGGGTCGTCACCGAGCTGGACGATCTGCACCTCTCCTACCGCCAGGCCCTGATGGCGGCTCGCGCCGCCGACCTCGTGTCGTCCTTCTCGCCGTTCGCGAAGTGGGTCGACCTCGGGCCGTACCAGCTGCTCCTGCGGATGAACAGCAGCGACATCGCCGCGGTGTCGTCGGTCCCGGCCCTCCAGGCTCTCGAGGCGGCCGATCACCACGACATCCTGCTCGACTCCCTGGAGTGCTACCTCGACAACGCCGGCGACGTGCGCCGAGCGGCCAGCATCGCCTTCGTGCACCGCGCCACGTTCTACCAACGTCTCAAGCGCATCGAGGAGGTCACGGGTTGCGATCTCGCGTCCGGGTCGGACCGGCTCATGTTGCACCTCGCGCTGAAGATCCGCGCCTTGGCCACCGGGAACGGGACGCTGGGGCGGTGAGCCGCACCCGCTAGCGCTCAGGCCCCGGCCATCCCCTTGGTCAGCTCGGCGTGCAGCTGCGCCTCCAGGGGAGGTACCCGCGGATCGAGGCCGAAGTCGGCGCCCCGGTCGATGTCGCGGTCGACGTGCACCGACGCCAAGATGCGAGCGGGACGCGGCGAGAAGACGTGCACGACGTCCGACAGCAGGACCGCCTCGCGGATGTCGTGGGTGATCAGCAGGATCGTCCAACCGTGCCTGCGCCACATCTCCAGCAGCCACTGCTGCAGCTCGTCGCGCGTGATCGCATCGAGTGCGCCGAAGGGCTCGTCGAGCAGCATGACCGGGCGGCCCTGCACGACCGTGCGCAGCAGCGACACCCGTTGCCGCATCCCGCCCGAGAGCTGGCGCGGGGTAGAGCTGCTCGGTGCCGACCAGCCCGAAGTCCTCGAACAGTGCGCCGGCGGTCTGCCGGGCCTCGCGCTTGGAAGGTGCCGGCGATCTGCAGGCCGATCGCGGCGTTGTCGATGATCCGTCGCCAGGGCAGCAGCACATCACGCTGCGGCATGAAGGCGAACGGACGCGTCGTCGCGTCCAGGGGCGCCCCGTCGACCACGACCGACCCCTCGTCCGCCGACGTGGCGCCCGTCAGGATCGACAGCAGCGTCGACTTCCCGCTGCCGCTGGGCCCGACGACACTGACGATCTGTCCGGTCGGCAGGTCGAGGTCGATCCCGTCGAGGACGTGGGTCGAGCCGTATGACTTGCCGACCCCACGCAGCTCCACGTGTGCTGGTTCCACGCTCATCGCTCCTTTCCTTGCTCGATCCGCACCCACGGCAGGGTGATCCGGCCGATCAGGGCGACGACCGCGAACAGCACCAGTGTCAGCAGCGAGCTGATCACCACGGCGGCGAGCACCAGGTCGGTGCGGAACGCGTTCTTGGCCGCGAGCATGTAGACGCCCAGACCGCTCGTCGCGCCGGCGTACTCCGCGAAGATCGCACTGACCACGGCATACGTGATCGAGACGCGCATCCCGCCGAAGAAGTACGGCATCGCGGCGTGGAAACGGATCGAGGCGAACACCTGCCACCGCGACGCCCCCATCGTGCGCAGCAGCCGCTCGGCGTCCGGATCGGCCGAGCCGAAGCCCTGCAGCAGGCTGACGACCATCGGGAAGAACGTCACGAACGCGACCAACAAGATCTTGGGCAGCAGGCCGAACCCGAACCACAGGACCATCAACGGCGCCAACGCGATGAGCGGGATCGTCTGGCTGACGATCAGGATCGGCAGCAGCGCACGGCGGATCACCACGAAGAAGTCGATCAGCGAGGCGACCAGCAAGGCGACGACGACCGAGAGCACGAATCCCAGGACGGTCGCACGCAGCGTCGGCCACGTGTTGGACGCCAGCGCCTCGCGGTTGAGCCAGGCCTGGTCGAGGATCCTGGTCGGCGTCGGCAGCATGTCTTCGGGCACCCAGCCGAGGGCAGATGCCAGCTGCCAGAGGCCGAGCACCGCCACCAGCGCGATGACCGGCGGCGCGACGACCGGGACCAGCCCGGTGCGCCGCACGCTGTGTGTGCTCATGTCAGCCCAGGTAGTCGTTGGTGTAGTAGGCCGACCAGTCGGGGGCCGTCGTGACGGTCTTGCCGGCCTTGTCGGTGACCAGCTTGTTGTCGATCAGGAACTGACCGAACTTCTCCCACACCTCGGGGATCGCCGCGCCGAGCGGGACCCCGTCCTTGGCGAAGTAGCCGTCCTCGACCATGAGCTTGGTGCTGCGGTGGACCAGCTCCTTTGGTCGTGCCGAGCACGTCCGGATTGGCCTTGATCAGCAGGTCGGCGGCCTTGTCGGGGTTGTCGATCGCGTACTGGTAGCCCTTCTGGGTCGCGGTGACGAAGGCCTTGGCCGTCTCGGGGTGTGCCTTCAGGTAGGCGTCGCTGGAGGCGATGCCCGTGGTCTGCTCGTCGGGGACGCCGAAGTCGGTCAGGTTGAACGCCTTGTACGGCTTGCCCGCGATCTCGGCCTCGACGTCCTGCCAGGTGGCGACCGACATCGTGAAGTCGACCTTGCCGGCCTTCATCGCCTCGTAGGCACCGGTGCTGAGCGAGACCTCCTTGAAGTCGCCCTTGCCGCCGTCGCCCTTGACCGTCTCCCGCGCCAGGCTCGTGTAGAGCGGGACGTTGAAGCCGCCGTAGATCGTGCCGTCGAAGTCGCGGGGTGAGGTGATCTTGTCGTTGTCGCCCAGGGCGATCAGGCGTCCGCTCTCGCGCTGCAAGATGTTGTAGACCGTGACGAGGTCCTTGCCGGCCGAGCGGGCGACCTGCACCTCGGGCTGCCCGGCGATGCCGAAGTCGGCCGATCCCGCCGAGACCAAGTCGGGTGCGCCGGTCGAGGCGAACGGGATGATCTCGAGATCGATGCCGGCCTCGTCGTAGTAGCCGAGCTCGTCGGCGACGAAGACGCCCAGGTGGTTGGTGTTCGGCGTCCAGTCGAGCGCGAAGCGGACCTTCTCGGTCCCTGCCGATGCGGAGTCGTCGGAGCTCGATCCGCAGGCGGCGGTCATCGTCAGCAGGCCGGCGAGCAGGGCGGAGGCGACGATCCGGGTCCGCCGCGAGAGGTGTGTCATGCGAAGTCCTTCGAGCTGTACTGAGTGCGTCGATGAATACTCACACCCCGTTCGGTATACCGAGTGCCCGTCTCAGTATGTAAACATCGACGTCTGTACACCGCAGGTCATGAGACCGTCGCTTTTCTGTCCCTGCCTCACCTCGAAAGGAATCTCGATGACCGACTCCCCCGCCGGTGCCCGCTTCACGGTCTCGGTGCTCGACTCGGCCTTCATCGACATCATCCTGGGTTCCCTGGCCGAGGCCGACAGCTCGCAGATCGACGTCACGACCGGCGACATCAGCACGTTCCTGAGCGGCGACCTGCAGGACGTCCTGCACTACGTGCGCGACGTCACCGCAGGGGCAGCCCGTGGTGGCGTGCACATCTCGGTGGCGCTCTCGCTCGTCGGCGACCCCGTCGGCGCCACAGCACCGACTCTCGAGCCGACCGGCGTCCGGGGCCCGGGCGCACTGGAGCCTGCCTGCGACCGACGACGCGGCAGCCGCCGTCGGCTGGCCCGCTCCCACGGCACGTACTCCGGCGACGACCCGCACGTGACTCGTCTCGACGGCGACCTGGCCGCTGTCCTGGAGACCGTCGCCTGTGGCTGGCTCCTGACTGGACGCGACGACTCCTGGCCTGCCACCCACGTGACGATCGCGATCAACAGCCCCTCGGCGATCGCCGACGACGCATGACGGCGACCTCGGACAGACCGACGCCACGACCGGCGTCTACGGACTGCTGCGCGATCGCATCCTGCAGTCCCACTACCGACCCGGCCAGGTCATGCGCGAAGCACCCGTCGCGGACGACCTCGGCGTCTCACGCACGCCCGTCCGCGAAGCACTGATCCGACTCACGGAGAACGGGCTGCTCGAGCGGACCAGCCGCGGGCTGCGCGTACGCCAGCGCACCGTCGACGAGCCGAGCGACGTGTACGAAGCCTGCATCCTGGTCGAGCCTGCGGTCGCCGGCCTGGCCGCGCTGCGCCGCCGCCCGCAAGACTTGGCGGTGCTCGACAACGTCCTCGACACGACCGAGCAGGCCATCAACGCCGGCGAGACCAGCGTCCAGCCCTTCATGGACGAGTGGCACGTCGCGGTGTGGAGGTCGGCCTACAACGACAGCCTCAGCCAGCTGCTGCACACGCTCTCAGCCCAGCTGTTCAGCATCCCCGCCCCGGTGCTCGGCCTCACGCAGTGGCGGGTCTCGCTCGACGGGCACCGCGAGCTGACCGAGGCGATCCGGAGCCAGGACGCCTCCGGCGCCAGTCGCTGATGCGCACGCACCTCGAAGCCGGGCGCGACGCCGCCCTGCGGGCACTGACCGCAGAACCCACACCCCGTTGACCCACCCCACGTTGACCACGACCACGGCTGACCAGGAGCACGATGTCCACGACTTCCGCAGCACTGCCCGCCCTCGAGGGCGTCGAGCCCCGCGAGTTCGGCATCGGCGCCCGGCTGACCCTGGCGGTCGCGCATGCCGATGCCGCGACGATCGTGGCCGATGCCGTCCGGCACGCCGATCCGCGCGCGCGCTGCTGGTGACGCCCGACGAGGTCAGCATCCACGTGACCGGGCCCGACCAGGACATCCTGCAGTGGCTCGTCGACGTCATCGGGGCTGCCAGCGCGGCGGGCGCCCCGGTGGTCGCGACGCTGATGCTGAGCCGCGGATGCCCTGGCGGCGTAGTGTGCGCACTGCCCCCGGGCGGTGCAGTGTTCCGGTCGGAGGTGCCCGAGCTGGATCCCGCCGGCATCGCCGTGCGTGGCCAGTGGGCGCTCTACCCCCTCGACGACGGCGGTGCCGAGCGCGGCGCCGACCACATGCGCGACATCTATGCCGTGCTCGAGCTCGCCCAGGAGCGCGGGATCGTCCGCGAGGTGCTCAACTACGTGACGACCCTTGAGGGCGACCTCGCCGAGGTGCTGCAGACCGTCGGCGCCGCCTGGGTCGTGGCCGGTCGCAGCGTCCAGCACGTCGCCACACACCTGACCCTCTCGGTCAACGGACCGGCGGTGCCGGCATCACTGCGATGACGGGTTCGCGGACGTGGGTCGACTGGGCCACGACGTTGTTGCCGCAGGTGACGACGCCGGGAGCCCGGGTGCTGATCGACGGCCGATCGGGCTCCGGCAAGTCGACCCTGGCCGCCGAGTCGTGGCCCTCGCCAGCGACCACGGCACGCCGGTGCGGTGCGTGCACCTCGAAGACATCTACCCGGGCTGGGACGGCCTGGACGCCGCAGCGGGCATCGTCGTCACCGACATCCTCCGCCCCTTGCACGCGGGCGACCGCGCCACCTGGCAGACCTACGACTGGCATGCCACGGCCCCCGGCCCGCTCCTGCACGCCGATGCCGGATCGGCGTTGATCGTCGAGGGCACCGGCGCGCTGACCCGGGCCGGCGCGGCCCTCGCGACCTTCACGATCTGGGTCGAGGCCGACGAGGAGTTCAGGCAGAGCCGAGCGTTCGCCCGCGACGGAGACATCTATCGGCCGCACTGGCAACGGTGGGCCGACCAGGAGGACGAAGCTGCTGGCCCGGGAGGGCTCGCCCAGCTCGCCGACATCATCATCGACGCCACGACAGTCAAGGAGGCACCATGAGCCGCACGGTCCGCCTGGTGCACGAGTACTTCCACCCCTGGCCCAACTCCGCCGGGTTCTACCTCGCCCGCGAGCGCGGCTGGTACGCCGACGCCGGCATCGACCTCGAGTTCACCCTCGTCGACCCGGGTGTCGGCGACGGGCTGCACTACCTCAACCGTCGCGACGTGGAGTTCGCGGTCTTCCCCAGCAGCCGCCTGTTCCAGCGACGGGATGCCGGTCAGCCCCTGGTCGGCGTGGCCGCGATCAACCAGCGCGGGCTGGAGACGGTGCGCACCACCCGCAGCACCGGGATCACCCGGCTGCGCGACCTCGAAGGACGCCGCATCGCCCTGAACCCGACGCCTCGGGGGCTCGCGATCGTCGCCGACCTGGTGCGGCGCGACGGCGGTGATCCCGACCTGGTCGAGATCGTCGACGCCGGGACCCGCGAGCTGGGGGCGCACGAGATCGCCCGCGGCGAGGTCGACGCGACCTATGGCTCGTACTCGGGCCTGGGACAACCTGATCGACGACTTCCCACGCGAGGAGCAGCTGGCGTGGAACGTCGACGAGCACCTCGGCGTCGGTTATCACAGCTATCTGCTGGGCACCCACGAGGCGATCGCCGCGAACGATCCCGAGCTCGTCACGGCCTTCGTGTCGGCGACGGCCCGCGGTTTCGCCGCCGCGGCCGCCGACCCGGCTGCGATTGCACCGCTGTACGAGAAGGTGCTGTCGTACTTCCCGCGCGAGCTCATCGCCGAGTCGGCGCACCTGATCTCGGACACCTGGCTGCACGACGGCCAGTGGGGCACGATGCGCGACGAGCTCATCGCGCCGTACACGCGGTGGATGGCCGATCACGACATCATCACCGATGCCGAGGTCTGGCGTCCCGCGATCACCTCGCAGTTCCTGCCGTCGGGCGGTGCAGGCATCAGCGCCCTGATCAGCGTCGCCGACGCCGCCTCGTTGCTGACCGATCCGAGCGCCGACGTCATCGTCGTCGACGCGACCGTGCAGCTTGCGTCAGCCCGGCACGACGGCGATCATCGTGCCCTGTCGGGGGCCGAGGCCTGGCGCGACGACCGCATCGCCGGATCGATCCACCTCGACCTCGACGGCGAGCCGCCGATCCCGACAGTCCCCTGCACTTCGCCCTGCCTGACCCCTCGACCGTGGTCGCGGCGCTGGCCGCCCACGGCATCGGTCGGTCCACGACGGTCATCGCGTACGACCGGGGTGACTTCTTGTGGGCGACCCGTCTCTGGTGGCTGCTGAGCTTGGATCGGGGTCGACGTCCGGGTGCTCGACGGCGGGCTGCCGGCCTGGCAGGACGCCTCACCACAGGTGCCCGATCGGACTGAGCGAGACGCGGTTCCCACCTGGGAACCCGTGGTCCGCTCGGGGTTCTGGGCGAGCCACGACGACGTCCTCGACATCGTCGAAGGCCGCACCGTCGCGACCCTGGTCTGCGGTCTGGGCCGTGACGCGTTCACGGGAGCGGCCCCGACCCGCTACAGCCGCCGGGGTCACATCCCCGGCAGCGTCAACGTGCCGGCCAGGGACCACATCGGCGCAGACGGCCGGTTGCGCGCTGCAGCCGAGCTCGGCGCACCGTACGCCGAGCTCGACCAGCGCCCACTCGTCCTGTACTGCGGCGGCGGGATCTCGGCGACCTTGAACGCCTTCGCCCTGGCCGAGGCCGGCGTCCACGACGTCCTGGTCTACGACGGCTCCCTGGAGGAGTGGTCCGCCGACCCGGCCCTCCCTCTCACCGGCCCCTGAACCGCCCTGCGACCGTGACCGGCGTCGGGATCAGGCGTTCTTGAGCGTCCGCCACGACACGATCGCGGCCATCAGGGCCAGGCCGATGGCGACCGCCGACGTGTACTGCACGCCGAGGTCGAAGGCCGACCGCGCCGACTCCAACAGGCCCTCGCCGACCTCGTTGGGGTAGAACTTCGCCGCCTCGACGGTGCCGCCGAGCGTCTCGAAGGCGCCCTGGCGCTCGCCCCACTCCAGCATCGCCGGGTAGGTCAGGTGCGTGCGGTAGGTCGACGTCAGGACCGTGCCCAGCACGGCCGTCCCCAGCACGGCGCCGATCTCGTAGGCAGTCTCCGAGATCGCCGACGCCGCACCGGCCTTCGACGGCTTGACCGCCGACAGCATCAGGTCGTTGGTCAACGTCTCGGCCATGCCGATGCCGATGCCCATGACGGCAAAGGCGACCGCGACGGAGACGACGGTCGGCGTGCCGGTCAGCGCCGTGACGGCGTACCCGGCGGCCGACGCCGCGAAGCTCACCGTGACCAGGACTCGCGCAGAGATGAACTGCACGAGCCGCACCGCTGCGAACCCGGCGAGTACCGTGGCCGCGAGGCCCGGCAGCAGCACCAGCGCCGAGTCCATGGGGCTCAGCCCCATCACGAGCTGCGACAGCTGGGCGCCGAGGAACAGGAATCCGGTCAGGCCCATGAGGCTCAGCAGGTTCGCGATGATCGCGCCGGTGAAGACCCGGTTGTGGAACAGCGTCAGGTCGATCATCGGTGCGGCGCTGCGGCGCAGGCGACGGATGAAGGCCCAGGCCGACACGATGCCGATCGCGAAGGCCGTCAGCGTCAGGTCGTCCAGACCGTGCTCGGCGACGTTCTTGATCGCGAAGACCGTCGGGAGCATCGCGAACAGCGACAACGAGATGGCCCAGAGGTCGAGCGGTCCCGGATCGGGGTCGCGCGACTCCGGCAGGAGCACGAGCGCCAACGGGATGAGGGCCAGGATGATGGGGGCGTTGATGAAGAACACCGAGCCCCACCAGAAGTGGCCGAGCAGCCAGCCGCCCAGGACGGGACCCAGTGCGGCGCCGCCGGAGAACATCGCCGCCCAGGTCGCGATCGCGATGCGACGGTCGCGGACGTCGGGGAACACGTTGCGGATCAGCGACAGCGTCGACGGCATCAACGTGGCACCGAAGACGCCCTGCAGGAACCGCGCGCCCATCAGCATCTCGGCGCTCGTGCTGTAGGCCGCGAGCAACGAGGCGAAGCCGAAGCCGATCGCGCCGATCAGCAGCAGCCGGCGGCGTCCGAAGCGGTCGCCGATGCTGCCCATCGCGATGAGCAGGCCAGCCAGCATGATCGCGTACAGGTCGACGATCCACAGCAGCTGTGTGCCGCTGGGCTTGAGGTCGACGCTGACCGCCGGGAGCGCGAAGCTCAGGACGGTGTTGTCGACCGAGACCATGAGGACGGGGAGCATGAGCACGGCCAGCGCCGCCCATTCGCGGGCCCCGGCCCTGGTGTCGTTCATGGTGCTGGTGTTCGTGGTGCTGGTGTTGTCGAGCATGGTCATGTCGTCCTCCTCACGGTTTTGTGGCTACCTTTCAACTATACCGTCCAGACGGTACAGTCACGACCATCTGGGGGGTGATCTGCGCCTCGGTACAGTGAGGCCATGCCACCCCAGGAGCGTTCGACCCGAGACCGTCTCCTCGACGCCTTCGAGACCCTGCTCGTGACCGCCGGCAGCCGCTCGGCCACCCTCGACGCCGTGGCATCCGCGGCCGAGGTGTCCAAAGGCGGGCTGCTCTACCACTTCCACAGCAAGGACGAGCTGGTCGACGGCATGCTCGACCGACTGCGCGAGCAGGGCAAGGCAGACGTCGAGAAGATGCGTACCGCGCCTGAGGGGCCGGTCGAGTTCTACCTGACGACGTCGATCAACACCGGGAGCGACTTCGACCGCGCCCTGATCGCGACGGGCCGCATCGCCCAGGAGAACGACTCCCGCGCCTCGGCCGCGCTCGCCGACCTGCGCGACGACTGGTTCGCGGTGCTGCGCGACCACATCGACGACGAGCCCCTCGCCCGCACGATCCAGCTGATCGGCGACGGCCTCTACTTCGACGACACGACCGGCCTCAGCGAGAAGAACGCCATCAAGCACGTCAAGAACGTCCTGAAAAGGCTCAACGCCCTCTAACCCACCCCCCCACCATCTCCGCGAGTGGTGCGGGTTGGTCTTTTTCGAGACGGCGTGTCGGTCCAGGACGCACCACTCGCGGACCGGATTGCACCACTCGCGGGGACGGGGTGCGTGGGGTTAGCCTGCAAGCATGTGCCGAAACATTCGAACTCTCCACAATTTCGAGCCGGCCGCCAACGATGACGAGATCCGTGCCGCCGCTCTCCAGTACGTCCGCAAGATCAGCGGATCGACCAAGCCGTCGAAGGCCAACGAAGAGACCTTCTGGCGTGCCGTCGACGAGATCGCCCACATCACGGGGCACCTTCTCGACGACCTGGTGACCAACGCGCCGCCCAAGGACCGCGAGGTCGAGGCCATCAAGGCCAAGGAGCGGTCAGCCAAGCGCTTCGCGTCCTGACGGTCGATCCCGTCACGTCTCGAGGTCGTGCCAGGTGGTCCCGAGCGCAGTGACTGCACCGCGCCCAGCCGTCGCTTCGGCGACCTGACGCTCGAACAGCACAGGATCGATGACGTTGACGGTGAAGGTGACCCGCGAGCCGTAGTCGACGGCGGTCACCGCGCCCCAGCGCACGCAGCCTGTTGTCGAGCGGACCAGCGTCAGCCGGCATCGCCACGACCGACATGACGTGGCGCAGCCCGCGCTCCTGCACACCGGCCACGTCGAGCGCCGCTGCCACCGCATCCCCGTACGCCCGCACGAGACCGCCCGCACCCAGCAGCGTCCCGCCGAACCAGCGTGAGACGACCGCGACGACATCGCTGATCTCGCGGCGGGTGAGCACCTCGAGCATCGGCGCCCCGGCGGTCCCGGACGGCTCGCCGTCGTCGTTGGAGCGCTGCAGCATCGCGTCGTGACCGATCACGAACGCCGTGCAGTGATGCCGTGCGTCGTGGTGCTCACGCCGCACGGCATCGATGAGCTCCCGCGCCTCGGCCTCGGACTCGACCCGGCGCACCTGTCCCAGGAAGCGCGACCGCTTGACCTCGAGCTCAGCCGAGGCCGGACCGGCGATCGTGCGGTAGGACGTCAGGACTTGCGGGCTTCAGGAAGATGCTCGGACCGAAGTTGCTCTTGGCCAGGCGCGCCTGCGTGACCCGCTCTGCGGCCAGCATGACGCTGGTCGGCAGCGCCCGCTTGAGCCGCTGGCTGCGCAGGTTGGACACCGACAAGCTTGCTCTCGAGCTGCAGACCCGCAGCGGAGAGCTGACCGACGACGGTGTCGACGTTGTGGTTGACGAACGCGATGGCGTCGGGCTCGTCGGCCTTGGTCTGGCGGATGTCGACCGGCGTGGTCGGCAGCGCGCGGCCTTCCTTCTTGTGCCGGCGACGGTTCTTGTAGTGACCGTAGTTGGCGACCTCGATGATCGCGGTGCCACCGGGAGCCAGGACGCGGGCGATCTCGGCAAACTCGGCGGTCGGCTCGGGGATGTGGTGCATGACCCGCACCATCGTGATCAGGTCGAGCTCGCCGTCGGCGAACTTGAGGTCGTCGGCCTGCATCTGGACCTGCTTGATGTCAGTGCCTTCGAGCACCTTCTTTGGCCGCTTCGAGCTGCGTGGCCGCCGGCTCGGCAAGGGTCACCTCGTTCGCGAACGAGCGCAGCAACAGGCACAGCCGACCGAATCCGCCGCCGATGTCAGCCGCCTTGGAGTAGCGGTTGCCCTTCAGCAGGCGCCGGATCGCGATGTGCTCGGCTGCGTTCTCGTAGTCGCGGTTGTCCCAGTACTTGGTGTAGTCGTAGTTGCGCTCGTACTGGTTGGCAACCTTCTTGCCGGGATTCTCGTCAGTCACGCCCAGAACCCTAGCAACCAACCGGCTAGGACCCGAATCAGCCGAAGGTCCGGGGCCCGAAAAACCGGCTTCTCCTTGGCGGCACCGGCCTTGCGCGCGATCGAGGTGTTGCGGGCCTTGAACATCGCGGCCTGCAGACGTCGCTCGAGCCGGTAGGCGCCGCGCAGGCTCGCGTGCCTGGTCCCGTAGATCAGCTGCTCGGTGGCGGCGACCGAGTCGGGCGACCGTTCGACGATCTGCTCGACGAGCGCGAGCGCCGCCTGCAGCGGATCTTCGCTCACCTCGGTGGCCAGTCCGGCTCACCGGCGCGTTCGCCGCTGAACGTCTCGCCGGTCATCGACAGCCGCATCGCGACGTCGGCGGGCAGCAGCTCGCTGAACGGGACCGTCCCGCCCATGTCGGGAACCAGGCCCCACTTGGCCTCGAGGATCGCCCAGGTGGCGTCAGGGGTCGTGAACCGGAAGTCGGCGCACGCCGCGAGCTGGAGCCCTGCGCCGTAGCAATGGCCCTGGATGACGGCGATGACCGGCACCGGGAGCGTCCGCCAGATCTGGTTGACCTGCTGGAACTGGTTGACGGTCCGCGGCCCGGCGAAGAAGTAGCGCGCCACCCTCTTCTTGTCCTTGAACGCGGCCGCGAAGTCGAGGCCGGCGCAGAACGATCGGCCCTTGCCCTGCAGCACGACGGCCCGGATGTCTCGGTTGCCCCGCAGGCTCTTGGCGGCCGCCACCAGCCTCGGCGATGGTCTCCAGGTCGACCCCGTTGAGCTTGTCGGGGCGGTTGAGCGTCACATAGGCGACGTTGCCGTCGATCTCGGTCAGGACTCTCGATTCGGTCATGCCGCTATGTTACCCGCGAGTAGGCAGCGAGCACACATGTTTGAAACCGCAACAGGGGGGCACAGCCCTCCTATGGTGAATGTCAATCGACTACCCGGTCCCATGATCGACGCGTACGAGTGGCAGTACGAAGGCCTCTGCAAGGGCGTCGACAGTTCCGTGTTCTTCTCTCCCGAAGCCGAGCGCGGCGCGAAACGCGAACGCCGCGAAGAGGCCGCCAAGAAGCTGTGCCGCCGCTGTCCCGTGATCGAACGGTGCCGCGAGCACGCTCTGGCCGTGCGCGAGCCCTATGGCGTCTGGGGCGGCATGACCGAAGGCGAACGCGCGGCGCTGGCCCGCATCGCCAAGATCGCCAGCTGATTCACCCATGACCACCAGCGTGGACGCCATGTCTCGGGGGCACGGCGTCCATGTTGGCTGCCCCTAGGAGCTGCACCGTGACATCTGCCAAGAAGCCGAGCACCTCGGCGAAGATTCTCTACCGGCCCGTGGGCGTCGTCAAGCTCCGTCATCGGCGGGCTCGTGGCCAGCCTGCTGTTCAAGCAGGTGTGGAAGCGCGTCAGTCCGACCGACGGCGACGATCCGCCCGGGCCGCTGCAGTCGGAATATCCGTTCAAGGAGATCCTGCTCGCAGCGGTGCTGCAGGGTGCGATCTACGCTGTCGTCAAGGCCGTGATCCAGCGGCAGGGTGCCAAGGGCTTTCAGCGGGCGACGGGCGAGTGGCCCGGGCGCGAGCCACTACAGGAGGCAAGCCATGGACGACGCCAACCGCCATCTGTCGATCCTCGACGAGACCGAGTGCTGGGGAGCTCCTGCAGTCGGCCGTCGTCGGCATGGTCGCCTTCGTGAACACCGACGGGCAGCAGCTGATGCCGGTCAACATCCAGGCGCTCGACCGCCGGGTGTACTTCCGCATCGACGACACGACCTCCTTGGGGGTGCTCGCCGAGGGGCACGACGACGTCGCGATGTCTGCCACCCACGCCGACACGATGTACGGCAACGGGTGGAACGTGACGGTCCGCGGCAGCAGCCGACGGGTCGATGACGACACGCTCCGCGAGCAGCTGACCACGCCCATCGGCGCACGGCCTGGGCCGGTGGCGACCGCACCGTCATCGTCGAGGTGCAGCCCCGCAGCATCGACGGACGGCGCGTCCACCACGCCTGAGGTCCCCGAGCCTGCGCCCTGTTGCTCCTAGACTCGGGCGGTGGCAACCGACTCCTGGGTCGCGGCAGCGCGCCGCACGTGGCGATCCCGTCGCCTGCACGTGCGCGCACGGTCGATCCTGCAGATGCTCGGGCCCACCCCGGCCGAGCCCGTCGTGGTGCTGGCCGACGACTGCGACCGCACGACGGCCGAGGCGCTGGTCGGCCACCTTGACGGCATCGACGCCCGCATCGTGACCGATGTCGACGTCCTCGGTGCCTTGCGTGGCGGGCCGGCTCCCGGTGCGATCATCGACACCCGCTCTGACAGCGACGGATTCGCGACCTTCAAGCAGGTCGTGGGGGCCGTCGTTGAAGGCGGCGTCTACGTGGCCGCCACGGGCGACCGCGCCTGGTCGACCAGCTGGCTGCCCTGGCCTCCGCGAAGCCCGGAGACAAAACCGCCGCCGCACGACGAGGACCGAGCTGGTCACGAGCGTCGAGACGCTGCCGACCAGCCACGGTCTCGGCGCGGTCCGCAAGCTTCGCGGGCACTACTTCACTCTGCGACACGACGAGGTCGAGGCGACCCTCGCCCAGCGGTACGGCGACGACTGGGGCGACGTCATGGTGACGCGGGACGCCTACCGGTACGACTCTCGAGCCGACCTCGTGATGCACGGCGAGCCCGCACCTCGCGAGAAGCAGCCGATCATCGAGGTTCCGGCCCTGTCGGTGCGCCGGTATGCCGAAGCGACGTGTCGAGTGCGCGAGATCGTCACCCGCGACAACCTGATCCTGCCCGACTCCTTCCGGCACTGGAACAGCCCACAGCTGTTCCACAAGCAGGTCATCGCGATGTCGAAGCACTTCGGTCGCCTCGTCGACGAGGTCGAGCACACGCCCGTGCGGAGGGTCGACGGTGGGCTCTTCTCCTTCGACTCGGCGTTCCCGACCCATTTCGGTCACCTGACGACCGAGACGATCTCGCACCTCTGGGGCTGGGAGCACGCCGTGGCCGCGAACCCCGATCTGCGGGTCGTCATGACCCACCAGGCCGGCAAGAAGGCGCTCCCGTCGTGGAAGGCGGCGATCCTGCAGGCGCTCGGCGTGCCGACCGACTCCATCGAGTGGGTCACCGAGCACGAGGCTGTGCAAGCCGAGTCGCTGGTGGCTGCGATGCCACAGCTCGAGAACCCGTTCTACGTCGACCGCGACCTGACGGCGACATGGGCGCGGCTGTACGACGGTCTCGGCGCCGACCCCGATCGCGACAGCCGTCCCGAGAAGATCTTCGTGTCACGTCGGGCGAAGTCGCAGCGATACTGCACCAACGCCCCGGAGGTCGAGGCGTTCATGCAGGCGCAGGGGTACACCGTCGTACTCCCCGAGAAGATGCCGTACACCGAGCAGGCCCACACGTTCAGCGCCGCGAAGGTCATCGCCGGGTTCGCCGGCAGCGGCCTGTTCAACATGATGTTCAGCCCCAGCGCGCGGATCGTGATCCTGACGAGCCAGAACTACGTCGCCGCCAACGAGTACCTGTTCGCCTCGGCGACCGGCAACGAGATCCACTACTTCTGGGCCTGCCCGCAGGTCGAGCGTCCCGAGCACGGGAACTCCGTCGACGCCTACCGATCGGACTTCACGTTCCCGCTCGACGAGCACCGCGAGGCTCTGACGAAGGTGCTGCGCTAGACGTCCTGCCCGCGGAAGGACGCCGGGACGACAGCGACGGGGCACGTCGCGACCCCGACGACCTTCTGCGCGAACGAGTCGGTCAGCACCAGGAGACCCGCCTGCTCGGCGGCCGCCAAGGCAACCTCACGTGCGTCGCCCTCGCTCTGCACGACCTGCAGCTGCGGCTCCGCGGCTCTGCGCCACCTGCCGAGCGAACTCCACCGCGACCTGTGCCGACGACTCCTCGTCGACCACGACCACGACCGGCCCCTGGTCAGACGAGTCGTGCCACTCGTCGGGCACCACGACGACAGGACAGCCGGCGTGCTGGACGAGGTGGTGCGTGACCTCGCCCTCGAACATCTGACGTACCAGGGCTTGCGCGCGGGCGGACCGATGACGATCAGTCGGGCCTGGTGCGACTCCTGCTCCAGCACGCCGGGAGTGTGCCCCTTGGCGAGCACGGTTTCGACCTGCAGCCCAGGGTGTCCCTGCTCGACCAGGCCGACCGCGTCGTCCAGGACGTCCTGCGCGCCAGCACGGTACGAGGCCGGGATGTCGACCCCGGCCACCGCGACGGGCGGCGACGGGGGCACGGCGTACGACCGCACGAGTCGCAGCGCGCACTGCGCCCGCACGGCCTCGCGCGCGGCGTAGTCGAGGATCGTCGACTGTCGATCGGCAACGCCGACCAGCACGGGTCGAAGGTCAGTCATCGTGATCTCCTGGGTCGCCGGGGGTGGGCTACCAGCATCTCGCGTCGTAGTCTCGCAGCATGCACCCCGTCCCGGTGTTCGACGACTACCTCGACGCACTGCCTCCTGACCGCGCTGACGTCCTGCGCGATGTCATCGACCTGGTCGAGAGCGCGCTGCCCGCCGGATACGTCCGCCAGATGGACTTCGGCATGCCCACGTGGGTCGTCCCGCTCGAGACGTACCCCGACACGTACAACGGCCACCCGCTCGGGGTCGCCGCGCTCGCCGCACAGAAGAACTACACCTCGTTGTACCTGCAGGGCTGCTACGCCCAGCCCGACGAGCTGGAGACGTTCCGGGCCGACTGGCGTGCGTCCGGCAAGAAGCTCGACATGGGCAGAGCTGCGTGCGGTTCAAGCGCTTCGACGACCTGGCGACCGAAGCCGTCGCCGCGACGATCCGCCGTACGACCCCCGACGTCCTGATCGCCCTGCACGAGCAGGCGCACCCGCCGCGACAGAACTAGGATCAGTAGCCATGATCATCATCAACGTCCGCTTCCACGTGCTGCCCGAGCACGCCGAGCAGTGGCCCAGCTGTCACGTGAGTTCACCGAGGCCACCCGCGCCGAACCGGGCAACCTCTGGTTCCGCTGGTCACGCAGCCTCGACGACCCGAACGAGTACGTCCTGCTCGAGGCGTTCAAGGACGACGCTGCCGAGGCGCACGTGAAGTCGGCGCACTTCGTCAAGGCCATGGCCGACTTCCCGCAGTGGCTCGAGTCGACTCCGCACATCATCAACACCGTGGTCCCCGACGAGGACTGGGGTCTCATGGGTGAGCTGCAGATCGACCGCGACTGAGAACCGGACCCGTCATGGATCCGGCATCTCCCCGCGTCCTGGTCGCCGGCCATGACGCCCGGGCCGGCCGGTCGGCGGCGGTCGAGCTGACGCTCGCGTTCCTGCTGCTGCGGAGCACACGCAGCGACTGGTCGGGGCTCGTGCGCGTCTACGTGCCTCAGGGCCCGACCGTCGCGTTCAGCTCGCGCGACCTGCGGCGTCCCGGAATCCTCGCGGCCGCCGACCTGGCGCGGTCTGCCGGCTTCGAGCCGGTGATCCGCTCGGCCGGCGGGCAGATGGTCGCGTACGACAGCGGTGCCGTCGTGATCGACCACGTGACCCGCAGCTCAGACCTGCGGCAGGCCGGTGCATCGACGTTCGCCGACAACGCCGCGAGCCATCGCGACGTCCTGCGGTCGCTGGGGAGACCTCGATGCGCGCGTCGGTCCGGTCGACGGCGAGTACTGCCCCGGCGAGTTCAGCATCAACGTCGCAGGTCAGGCCAAGGTCGTCGGATCGGCGCAACGCATCACCGGCACGGGCTCACTGTTCAGCACCGTCGTCCAGGTCGCGATGTCCGACGACGTGCGCGCTGTCATCATCGCCGTCTCGGAGGCCCTGGGGTACGCCTGCGAACCGACTCGATCGCGGGGCTCGCCGACTTCGAGCCGTCGTTGAACTCCGAGGACGTCGCCGCCGCGTTTGCCGCCGACTACCGCGATCGTCTGCGGATGAGCGAGGGCCAGCGCCCCCGGAGGTCGTCGATCTAGCCTTGGGCGTCGACGCCGTACCGGCCGAGGCGGGACCGTTCAACGTCGATGCTTGGACCCGCGCGCAGCCTCCGGTCTCGTGACCATCGCGAAGACCAGATCGCGCGAGGCGCTCATCGAGCTGGAATTGGCCGATGATTGTCGAGTTCTGGCTGTCGGCGAGAACGGCCTACTTCTGAGCAGATGCTAGATTGTTCGGGTAAGTCAGTGATTTCGCCGCCAACGAAATAGCGATGTTACCCGAACGGGAGGTGTGAGCTCATGACACATGAAGAGATGCTGACGGCTAGCGAGTTGGAGCGTCGCATCGTCAAGCCAGTACGCGACCGCCTGCCCGACAGCTGGAAGGCCACGGACGCCGTTGAGCCGCAGAAGGGTTTGCCTCGGCCCGACTTGTCTATCGAGCGAGGCTCCCGACGGGAGGGCAGCGAAACTTCTTGTGGAGGTCAAGCAGGTCATCGAGCGCCGAGACGTCGCACGCATCGCTGAGCGGGCTCGCTCCATGTTCGCGGAATCCGGAGAGGTTCCGGTCGTGGCGGCTCGCTACCTATCGATGTCGGTGCGTGAGGCTCTCGCAGAGGTCGGGCTCGCTTACGTGGACGCTACCGGCAATATGCGCATCGCTCTCGACTCTCCGGCTATCTTCATCGCTGACCGAGGAGAGGACCGAGATCCATGGCGCAAAGGACGCCCGCGCGGCACGCTCAAGGGTGAACCCGCGGCACGTGTTGCGCGCGCGCTATTGGACTACGACCGCGACTGGACCGTCCGTGAACTCATCGCCGCTTCAGGTGCGTCCACTGGCGCAACGTACCGGGTCTTGGAGTACCTGGAACGCGAGGACCTCGTTGTCAAGGACGACAAACGATCGCGAGTGACCGACTGGGAGCGGTTGCTGCGCTCGTGGAGCGCGGACGCCGCCTTTCAGTCAACGACGCGGGTGATGGCGTTTATCGACCCGCGGGGAGTGGATAAGCTTCTCGAGCAAGATCGGCAAGGGGTCGGCCTTTCCTGTCGCTGTGACGGGGTCAATTGCTGCGAGGCAGTGGGCGACCTATGCGCCGGCGAAGGCCGCCTACGTCTACGTTTCGTCGATCCAGGAGGCTTCGGAGCAGTGGGGTCTACGGCCCAACACTGCCGCGCCCAACATCATCTTGCTCGAACCGAAGACTGTTGGCGATGTGCCGTTCCAGAACACCGTGCTGACCGAAGGCGGCTACCCGGTGGCAGCGCCTGCGCAGGTTGCCGCCGACCTCTTGAATGGGCCAGGGCGCGAACCTGCCGAAGGCGACTACCTGATCGAGTGGATGAAGGCGAACGAGGAAAAGCTGGCGTCGTGACTGACGAAGTGGCCATGGCGCGGACGGGCCTTCTCGACGCCCTGACGGCGTTGAAATCACACCTCGATGCGCTTGTCATCATCGGTGCCCAAGCCGTCTACCTGCACACCGGAGGGACGGAGATCGCCCTTGCCGAGTTCACCACTGACGGCGACGTCGCGGTCGACCCCGACCTGCTGGGCTCCCGATCCGCTGATCGAGGATGCGATGAGCGCTGCAGGCTTTATGCCGGATTCACGGCCGAGCGCGATTGGGTCGTGGATCTCGCCGCGCGGAGTACCGGTCGACTTGATGGTGCCCACGCCGTCGCCGGAGCCGGACGCCGCGGGGTCCGTGTGCCGCCGCACGGCTCGAAGGCGATGCGGAGGGCGCGAGGTATCGAGGCAACCTTGATCGACAAGTCCACGATGGTCATCCGAGCGCTCGATCCTGCAGCCGAATCTCGAGAGATCGAGGTCTTGGTGGCTGGGCCGGCGGCCCTGTTGGTGGCCAAACTACACAAGATCGACGATCGACTCGAGACCCCGTCAAGGCAGGACAACAAGGACGCTCACGACGTCTACCGTCTGCTGAGGGCAATCGATACCCAGGTGTTCGTTGAAGCAATCGATCGTCTGCTGAGCGAAGAGTCCAGCAGGGCGGTAACGCGCGAGGCACTCGACCAGCTCCGCGAGCTGTTCGCCCAAGGATCAAGTGCCCGTGGGTCCCTCATGGCTGGCGCCGCTGAGGCTGGTGGGGGACCCGACTGCTGTATCCGAAAGTGTGACACTGCTGGCGCAAGATCTCCTTGAGGCTCTGGAACCCTGAGGCTCGTGGACGCGTGGTCGCCAGGCGCCAAGACACACGGCGAGCGAGACGTCGGTGAACCGTGGCGCCCGTTTCTCGGCAAACGCTGTCGCACCTTCTCGGGCGTCATTCGACGACCAGACCGGCTCGACCATGACCTGCTGGCGCTCCCACTGCTCATCCGGCGTCCACGACGGCGCGGTGCGCAGCACCTGCTTGCTGACCTGGACCGCCGCCGGGCTGTTGGCGGCGATCTCTTCGGCGAGGTCGAGCGCAGCGCGCAATGCCTCGCCCGGAGCGGTCAGCACGTTGACGAGGCCGGCTCGCGTGGAGCCGGGCGGCCGAGATCTCGCTGCCCGTCAACGCCAGTGCATCGCGATGTTGCCCGGCAGCCGCTCGGGCAACCTCAGCAGTGCGCCGCCGTCGGCGACGAGGCCACGCTTGACCTCGGGGATGCCGAGCCGGGCGTCGTCGGCGACAACCATCAGGTCGCAGGCCAAGGCGATCTCGAGCCCGCCGGCCAGGGCGAAGCCCTCGACGGCAGCGATCAGCGGCTTGCGAGGCGGACGCCGGGTCAGCCCGGCGAAACCGTACTCGGGATGCTCACCGAGCTCCCCGTCGAGGAATGCCTTGAGGTCGAGCCCGGCGCAGAAGCCCGAGCCGGCACCGGTCAGCACGGCGACTCGCAGGGTCGGGGTCTCGTCGAGCCGTTCCATGGCCCGGCCAGCTGCTCGGCGACGGCGTCGTTGATCGAGTTGCGCGCCTGCGGCCGATCGATCGTGATGACCAGGACGTGCTTGCCGAACACCTCGGTGCCGACGACGGGTGAGGCGATCATGACAGCTCCTCGATCGGCAGGAGCCCGACGTGGACGGACTCAGGAAGTGGCCCACGGCACTGGATGCTGGCGACCCCGGCCTGGTCGGCCGGTCGGACCAGCACCGAGGCGTGCGCCCAGGTGTAGCGCACATCGGTGCCCTCGGTCGTCCGCTCGCCGTGCAGGATGCCACCGAGCAAGGCATCGGTCAGGGCCAGGTCGCGCGACCGCAGGGTAGTGGAGACCAGCTTCGCCTGCCGCGTGGGCTCTTCCTCCACATGAACTCCCACCACCGGGGTTCTTGGCACCCGGTTGCCGGGAAGTTGTCGACGTCGCGCTCGCGGGTCGCCATCAGCTCGGCCGGCGGCGGAAACGCTGCGGTCGTGTCGGCCAGCTGGATCACGACGCGGTGCGTGACCTCGGGCATGAGGAAGGCTTCTCGCCACTTGCCGTACGAGTAGTCCTCGCCGACGACCTCGAGTCCCAGCGCCCGCACCTGCGCGACCGCCTCGACGAGGTCGGGACCGTGAACGTGAGGTGGTCGCGGCGACTCGCCGTGCGTCGCGACGAACCGGTCGAGGAATCCTCCGGGCGCCTCGGGCTCCATCGGCTCCAGACGTCCGCCGCCGTCCGCGTCACCGACGTGGAACAGCACGTACCGGAAGTCGTCGAGCACCTCGCCCGCGATCGGGGTGGCTCCCAGCTTCGCGCCGCAGCCAGCGTCCCGTCGCGGCGATGTCGGTCACCGCGACCGACGTGTGGTGTAAGCGTAGCCGTCAGGCATCGGCGAGCAACGCCTTGAGCCTGGCCGGATCGTCGAGGATGTCGCGGCACGTCTGGCCTTGGCCCACTGGTCGGTCGCCAGGAGCGCCCGGTGGAACGGCAGCAGGGTCGCGATGCCCGTGACGGTGTACGCGTCGAGGGCTTCGAGCATCGCCTGGGTCGCCGACTCGCGGTCGGGTCCCCAGACGACGCTTGGCCAGCATCGGGTCGTAGTAGGGCAGCACCTGGGGTGCCGGACGTGACGCCCGAGTCGACGCGCACGTGCTCGCCGGTCGGCTCGACGTACTCGTCGATCGTGCCGGGGTTCGGCAAGAACCGCTTGGCGGCGTTCTCGGCGTTGATCCGGCACTCGATCGCATGCCCGTTGATCACCAGATCGTCCTGCGCGAACGACAGCGGTTCGCCCGCGGCGATGCGCACCTGCTCGGCGACGATGTCGACGCCCGTGACCATCTCGGTGACGCAGTGCTCGACCTGGATGCGCGTGTTCATCTCGAGGAAGAAGAACTCGTCGCCGACCAGCAGCCCCTCGACCGTGCCAGCCGAGCGGTAGCCCACCGCACGAGCGGCCTCGATCGCGATCGCGCCGATGCGTTCGCGCGCTGCGGCGTGACCTGCGGGGCCGGTGACTCCTCGATGGCTTCTCGGTGCCGTCGCTGGATCGAGCAGTCGCGCTCGAAGAGATGGACGACCGAGCCCTGCGAGTCGGCCAGGACCTGCACCTCGACGTGACGCGGATCTTCGAGGTAGCGCTCGAGGTAGACCGTCGCGTCACCGAAGAAGCGCTGACCCTCCCCGCTGGCTCCTTCGATCGCGGCTTCGAGCTGATCTGGCGATGAGGCGACCCGGAAGCCCTTGCCGCCGCCTGCACCGGATGCCTTGACCGCGATGGGGTAGCCGATGTCGGCCGCCATCGCGGTCGCCTGCTCCAACGACGTGATGGCGTCGAGCGATCCGGGCACAACCGGGACGCCAGCCGCGGACATCGTGTTGCGGGCCGCGATCTTGGAACCCATCGCCCGCATCGACGCCGCCGACGGGCCGATGAAGACCAGCCCGGCGGCCTCGCACGCGTCGACGAAGTCGGGATTCTCCGACAGCAGGCCGTATCCGGGGTGGATGGCCTGGGCGCCGCTGCTGAGCGCGGCCTCGATCACGGCGTCGATGCGCAGATAGCTCTCAGCCACCGGCGCTCCGCCGATCGCCACAGCGTGATCGGCAGCCTTGACGTGCAGCGCATCGGCCTCGACGTCGGAGTGCACCGCGACCGACTCGATGCCGAGCTCGCGCAACGTCCGCATGACACGGACCGCGATCTCGCCGCGGTTGGCGACCAGTATCCGGGTGAACACGGCGCCTCAGTCCAGCGTCACGACGACGTCGCCGTCGTCGACCGCATCGCCTTCGCCGACGTGGACCTTCGTGACGGTGCCGGCGGTCTCAGCCTCGACCGGGATCTCCATCTTCATGGACTCCAGGATCACGACGGCGTCGCCCTCGGCCACCTCGTCGCCCTCCTTGACCAGGACCTTCCAGACCACGGCGGTGGTGTCGGACTCGATGTCAGTCATGGGTTCTGCCTTTCGTTGATACGGGCTTCGGTCGTACGGGGTGTCGTGCTGGGTGTCGGACGGAGCGTCACGGGCGCAGGCTCCACTGCCTCTTCTGCGGTCCCAGGTTGGTCGCGACCTTGTGCATCGACGCGTTGAGGAAGGCGCAGACGATCTCGCGGGTGTCGCGCGGGTCGATCATGTTCTCGACACCGAAGGCCTCGGCGGTCTTCCACGGATCGGAGAGCTCGAGCATCCGCTGCTCGGCGAGGCGGCGGTACTCGACGGGATCGTCGGCCGCCTCGATCTCGCGCTTGAAGCCGGCCTCGACGCCGCCCTCGATCGGCAGGTCGCCCCACTCGGCGGTGGGCCAGGCGATGCGCAGGCTCAGGCTGTCGGGGCTCGAGGTCGCCGAGACCGCCATGCCGTAGGCCTTGCGCACCTGGATCGTCACGACCGGGACCTCGGCCTCGATGATCGACTGGATGGCCCGCATGCCCCAGCGGACGACGTTGCCGCGCTCGGCGTTGGGGCCGACCATGAAGCCCGGGACGTCGACAAAGTAGACGATCGGCAGGTGGAAGGTGCTGCACGTGTCGACGAAGCGCACCTGCTTCTCGGCGGCGGCCGCGTCGAGTGCTCCGCCCAGGTGACGCGGATTGCTCGCGACGACGCCGACCGGGATGCCGTCCATGCGGGCGAAGCCGGTCGTGACGCTCTTGCCCCACTTGGGACCGACCTCGAAGAACGAGTCGGCGTCGACGACAGTCTTGATGACCTTCGACGCGTGATACGGCTGGCGCCGGTTCTCGGGGATGATCTCGAGCAGCTCGTCGCCGCGGCGGGTTACCGGGTCGGTGCGCTCGCCGCGCGGGGGGCAAGCTCCCAGACGTTCTGCGGCAGGTAGCTCAGCACGGTCTGCATCTGGCGGATCGCATCGTCCTCGTCCTCGGCGATGTTGTCGATCGCGCCCGAGCCGGAGGTGTGGATCTTCGCGCCGCCGAGCTCGAACTTGTCGATGTCGAGGCCGAGGGCTCGCTTGACCAGCGGCGGGCCGCCGGCGAACATCACCGAGTCCTTGGTCATGACCGAGAAGTGGCTCAGGACGGTGCGGCCTGCGGTGCCGCCGACGGCCGCGCCGCTGACCATCGCGAGCACCGGTACCTCGGCGAGCAGCTCGTACGACCGCTTCCAGCTGAGCGGCTGACCAGGTAGGAGTGGCCCTTCTCGGCCTGGGCGGCGACGTCACCGCCGATGCCTTCCATGAACATCACGAGCGGGATGCGGTACTCGTGGGCGAGGTCCTCGACGAATCCGCCGAGTCCGCCCTTGAGCCGGTCGAGGTAGGTCTGCGGGGCACCGCCGCGCACCGTGAAGTCCTCGCCGCCCAGCGCGACGGGACGTCCGGCGAACTCCGCGAAGGCCCATGACGTCGCTGGCCGGGAGCTGCCCGATCAGGTTGCCGTTGACGTCGACGTCGTCATACGTCGTGAACTCGCCGATCTCGTAGAACGCGCTCGAGGCCCGCTCGATGCGCTCACGGATCGTGTACCTGCCCTGCTGGTGAGCGCGATCGATCCGGCGCTCGCCACCGAGCTTGCGGGCCTCGGCGCGACGCTTGTCGAGCTCCTCCAGGGCGTTCTTCCACGTGAAGCTCACCGAGCAACCTCTCTGTCGTCGCGGGGGCTCGTGTCGCTCCCCGCTGGTAGATGTCTGGTCCTTCGATGTCGACGGACAGCCGCCGCTTCTGGATCACGCCGGTGCCGACGCTGCGCACGAACGTCGAGGCCTGCGTGAGCTGCAGGATCTGGGGCACCGCGTAGCGGGGCAGGCTCTGCTCGCAGTAGGCGAAGAAGTCGTCGACGTCGAAGTCCGTGCCCTCGTCGGGGACCACGAAGACCTTGATCTCGTCCTCGCCGCCCATCTCGTCGAGGACGCCGATCACGGCGCACTCGACGACGCCCGGCGCAGTGCCGATGACCGACTCCAGCTCGTAGGCCGAGATGTTCTCGCCGCGGCGGCGCAGGCTGTCGGTAAGCCGGCCCACGAACGTCAAGTAGCCGTCGGCGTCGAGGCGACCGAGGTCGCCGCTGTGGAACCACAGACCCCGCCATGCCTCGACGGTCGCGTCGTCGCGACGCCAGTAGCCGAGCGTCATCATGTTCGCGGCCTGCGGACGGATCACGATCTCGCCGACCTGACCGGTCTCGACCGGCACTCCGGCGGGGTCGTGGATCTCGATGTCGAAGCCCGCGCACGGCCAACCGGCGCTGCCACGGCGCTGGTGGCCGCGTGACTCGAACGTCGGGCCGTCGGCCTCGGTCTGGCCGAACATGCTGAGGATCGAGATGCCGAGACCGTCCTCGAAGTACTCGTAGGCCTCAGCCGGGGATGGGCGCACCGAGGAACCGGGTCAGCCGGGTGCTGCCCGCCGGACCCCGGGTCGGTCGTCATGACGACCGACAGCACGGCGCCGATCACGAACGCCCACGTGACCTCGAGCTCGCGGATCTGCGGCCACCACTTGCGGGCGCTGAACCGGCGGTCGAACGAGAGCACCGAGCCCGACTGGATCACCGCTGGCAGGACGATGTGCGCGTCGACGTGGAAGAACGGCAGGACGAAGTAGCCGACGTCTCCCTCGTCGAGGTCGAGCACCCGGCCGACGACCGAGCCGAGGTTGGAGAAGTAGGCGCGCGGCAGCATGACGCCCTTGGACGCGCCCGTCGTGCCGCTCGTGTAGAGGATCGTGCCGAGCGCCGACGCTGCGAGCCGGACGGCGACCGCGTCCAGCGCGGCAGCCTGGTCGGCGCTGATGTCGGTGAGCACGAGCCGTCGGTGACGGCCAGCGGAACGCCGTCGACCGGAGGAAGACCGTCGGCCATCTCGCGCTCGGCCAGGATCACCGTGGGATCGCAGTCGCTGAGCACGAACTCCAGCATCGGTCCACGTAGCTCGGCGTTGACCGAGACCTCGACGGCACCGATCCACCAGATGCCGAACTGCCAGGCCAGACGCCACTCGGAGTTGCCGCTGACGAGAGCCACCCGATCGCCCTCGGCGACACCGATGCCGAGCAGGTGCTGGGCACACCGGCGAGCAGCGCCAGCGAAGCTCGCTGACGGTCCACTCGCCGTCGGGCCAGCGCAGCAGCGGCCGTGACGGGCGCAGCCGCTCGGCCTCCAGCAGATCGATGACGGGACCCTGCCGGTGGATGTCGGCCCCCTCGATGACGTGTCCCCTCACAGGTGCATCTCACCTCCGTTGACATCGAGCACGTGCGCCGTGACGTACGACGAGGCCGGCGACAGCAAGAACGCGACCGCCTCGGCGATCTCCTCGGGCTGGGCGAGGCGGCCCAGTGCGGTCGCATCCATCCAGCCCTGCTTGACCGTCTCGGGCACGTCCGCGAGCATCGGGGTCTCGACGGCGCCGGGTGCGACGGCATTGCACCGCACGCCGTGCTTCGCGAGCTCGAGCGCGACCGACTTCGTCAGCCCCACGATGCCGGCCTTCGCGGCGGCATAGTTGGTCTGACCGTACGAGCCGTGCCGTCCCGACGACGAGATGTTGACGATCGACCCCGTCGACGAGGCGCCGAGGTCGTCGGCCAGGATCTGGCAGCCCAACCACGTGCCGCGCAGGTGGACGTCGATGACCTGCTGCCACTCGTCGTCGCTCATCCGCTTCATGGTCCGGTCGCGGGTGATGCCGGCGTTGTTGACGAGTCCGTCGACGCCGCCGAGCTCGTCGCGCACCTGACGGGACGCCTCGTCCCACGACGAACGGCTGCTGACGTCGAGCCGGACCGCGAGGCACCGCTCGCCCAACGTATCGGCGACCTGCTGCGCCGCGTCGACGTCGCGGTCGGCGACGGCGACGTAGGCGCCGTCACGGATCAGCACCTCGCTGACCGCCCGGCCGATGCCCGAGGCGCCGCCCGTCACGACGTAGCGACGACCCGAGTGTCCGCGTTCATGCATCGGGATCTCCTGCCACGAGAAGGACGTCGGTGCCCTGCTGGACGACGGTGCCGTCGTGCTTGTGGACGGCGACGTCGAGCGTCACGACGCCCATGCCGGGCTTCGACGAGCTGGCCTTGAGCCCGCTGATGGTCTGGACGACGTGCACCGTGTCGCCGGCGAACGTCGGAGCCGACATCCGGCGGTCGACGTTGAGGTAGGCCTGGATCGCCAGGTCGTCGAGTCCCGGCGTGCGGAGCCCGCTCGAGATCGACAGGATCAGCAGTCCGTGCGCGATCCGGGCGCCGAAACCTGTGTTCTCCCTGACCCATTCGGCGTCCATGTGCAGCGGGTTGAAGTCACCCGACAGCCCCGCGAAGGCCACGATGTCGGCCTCGGTGACAGTCCGGCCTGAGGACGTGTACGACGTCCCCTGCTCGAGTTGGTTGAAGTAGAGCGTCACAGCTTGAGGTTCTCCTTGATGCCGATGATGCCGTTGGGTCTGAAGATCAGGAACACCACCAGGCACGAGACGACGATGGCTTCGAGCAACGTGCTCGACAGGTACGACGAGACCATCGCCTCCAGGATGCCGAGGACCATTCCGCCCAGCACCGCGCCGCGGATCGAGCCGATGCCGCCGATGATCGCGGCGATGAAGGCCTTGAGGGTGATGAGGAAGCCGAGGCCGATCGTGATGGTGCGGAAGTTCGTGATGTACATGAACACGCCGATCATGCCGATCGCACCGCTGAGCCCGTAGACCAGCGCGACGATGCGGTTGACCCGGATGCCCATGAGCCGGCCGTGGCCCGGTCTTGCGACACCGCGACGATCGCCTGACCGTGCCGACTTCGGGTCAGGAAGATCTGGAAGATCGCGACGATGCCGAGGGCGACGACCAGGTTCATGAGCGCCAGGTAGGTGATGCGCACCTCGCCGATCGCGATCGATCCCGATGGCAGCAACCCTTCGGGGAACGTCCGGGGCTGCACGCCCCAGAACAGCTGGACCAGGTTGCGCAGGACGAAGCCGGCGGCCATCGCGGCGATGAACGCCATGAAGAGCTGCTTGCGCGACATCAGTGGCCGGTAGATGACCCGCTCGATGCCGATCGCCAGGATCGCCGCGAGCATCATCGCGAACAGCACCGCGACCCAGAACGGTGCACCGAGGAGCATCAGGGTGCTGGCGAAGAACGCCGAGAAGATCAACGTGTCACCGTGGGCGAAGTGCATCAGGCCGAGCACCTGGTAGACGAGCCCGTAACCGACGCACCACAGGGAGTACTGCGCCCCGATCGCGATGCCGTTGACGAGCTGCTGCAGGAAGTAGGTCATGCGTGTGCCTCTCCGTGGTGCTCGAAGTAGTGCGAACCCACCTCGTCGGCGGTGACGTCAGCGGCATCGGCCTCGAAGACGATCTCGCCGTCGGTGAGCACTGCGATGCGGTCGCACAGCTCGAGAGCCTTGACGACGTTCTGCTCGACGAGGAGCACGCTGATGCCGGTCGACTGCACGAGCGACTTGAGTCCTTCGTAGACCTGGTCGATCAGCACCGGGGCCAGCCCGAGCGAGGGTTCGTCGAGCAGCAGCAGGGACGGGTTGGACATCATGGCGCGGCCGATCGCGAGGATCTGCTGCTCGCCACCGCTGAGTAGTCCGGCCGGCGAGCTGCGACGACGCTTGATGACGGGCCAGGCGTCGAGGTACGCCTCGATCTCGGCGTCGATCGCGGAGCGGTCCTTGCGGCTGTAGGCGCCGAGCTGCAGGTTGGCCTCGGTCGTCATGCGCGGGAAGACCCGGCGTCCCTCGGGGCACAGTGCCATGCCGCGCTCGACGACCCGGGCCGGTGAGTCCTTGAGCAGGGAGTCGCCCTGGAACGTCACGCTGCCTTCGGTCGCCCGCAGCTGACGCGACAGCACCTTCAGCAGCGTCGACTTGCCGGCGCCGTTGGGGCCGCACACCGCCAGCACCTCACCGGGCTCGACCCGCAGCGACAGGGAGTGCAGCACCTCCGTCACGCCGTAACCGGCGCTCACGTCCTTGACTTCGAGCATGTCATTCGCCTCCCACGTAGATGCTGCGGACGTGCGGGTCGCGGGCCACGTCATCGGGCAGTCCGTCCGCGATGACTTGGCCGCCGTCCATGACGACGGCACGGTGCGAGACGTCGAGCACCAGCTCGAGCCGGTGCTCGACCAGGAACAGGCTCATCGGCTCGCCGTCGGACTCCACCAGTGCGGTGACCATGCGGATCAGCTCGTCGGCCTCGTCGACCGACATACCGGCCGTGGGCTCGTCGAGCACCAGGACCTTGGGGCGCAGCGCGATCGCGCGGGCCAGCTCGAGCCGCTTCTGGTCGGCGTACGACAGGGCGCTCACGGTCTGGTCGAGCTTGTCCTGCAGGCCGACCTGAGCGAGTGCGAGCTCGGCGGCGTCCCTGGCAGCGGCGGCACGGCGACGCGCGGCAGGGGTGGCGAACATGTCGGCGAGCCAGCGCTGGGTCAGCGAGCGACCGCCGGTGATCTGCAGGTAGAGGCCGGCGACGGCGTTCTCGCGCACCGACATCTCCTGCACGAGGCGCAGGTTCTGGAACGTGCGGGCAATGCCGGCGCGCCGGATCGCCTCGGGCGACAGGCCCGACAGCGTCTCGCCGTCGAGGCTGACCGAGCCGTGGGTCGGTCGGTAGAAGCCCGTCATGACGTTGATCAGCGTCGACTTGCCCGATCCGTTCGGGCCGATCACGCCGACGATCTCGCCGGGGGCGACCGAGAACGACACGTCCTTGACCGCGACGACACCGCCGAAGGTCATCCCGACCCCATCAACGCGAAGCATCGCGCACCTGCTTTCCGCGTCGGGAACGTCGTTCGCCGAGGGCGTCCTTGAAGACCCCTCCGCGCAGGAACACCGCGATGATCACGGCGATGCCGATCAGGCCGACGCTGTAGTCGCTGATGCCGCGGAACTCCTCGTTGAGGAGCGTGAAGATCACGGCGACGGCGACCGCACCCGGCAGGCTCGCCATGCCGCCGATGATGACGTACAGGCTGAGCATGAACGAGGCGTCGAAGTTGAAGTCGGCGGGGCTGATGAACTGCAGCGTCGCGGTCAGGAACGCACCAGCGACGCCCACCAGGGCCGAGCTCAGCACCATCGCGGTGACGCGGATCTTCAGCGGCTTGATGCCCATGCTGCGGGCGGCGACGTCGTCGTACCGCACCACGAGCATCGAACGTCCGAGGAAGCCCGACGCGATCCGGCTGACGACGAGGTAGAGCACGACCAGCAGGCCGAGGCACAGGTAGTAGCCGGTGACCGGGTCGCCGAACGACAGGCCGAAGAAGTCGAGCGTCGGGATGCCGAAGAAGCCTTCCCGTCCGCGGGTCAGGTCTGGCAGGTTGGCCAACAGCTGGGCGACCGCGATCGTCAGCCCCAGCGAGATCAGGACGAAGTAGTCGCCCTTGACCCGCGCCGTGGCCAGCGCCAGAAGTCCACCGGCGACGCCGGCGACGAGAGCCGAGGCGACGATCGCGGCCTCGAACGACCAGCCGTGGTCGGTGACGAGGATCGCCGTCGTGTAGGCGCCGAGGCCGTAGAACGTGCCTTGCGACAAGTTGAGCATCCCGGCATAGCCCAACGACAGGACCAGGGGTGCGACGACGGCGGCGTTGAGGAAGGCGACCGTGAAGATCTGCAGACGGAACGGGGACGTCACGATCTGCGGGAGGAGGAAGGCGAGGGCCAGCACCACCGGGACGCCGATCGTGGCCACCTTGCTCAGGTACCGCGACGCGAGCGCCCGGTAGTCCGGGAGCGGGGGGCCCGCGGCCGGGGCGGATGCCCCGGCCACAGACACGTCGTTACGGGGCATCGGTGCGCTCGACCGTCCCGTCCGACTTCATGGTGTAGTCGGCGGCCTTCTCACGATCCTGCGGATCGGAACCGGTGACCTTCGACATCGTGCCGAACCGCTCCTTGGGAGTCAGGTCCTTCGTGAAGTCGATCGGCCCCAGCAGGCCCTCGCCCTTGGTCTGCGTGATGAACTCCAGCAGATCGGTCTTCGACGTCGCGCCAGCTTCGATCGCAGCGGCGATCGTCAGGACGCTGTCGAAGCTGTGCATGCTGGCGGTCGGGATGTTCTTGCCGTTCGCAGCCTTGAACTTGATGTCCATCTGCTCCAGCAGCGAGCCCTTCTCGGGGAACACGTTGGCGGGGTCCATCTGGTAGACGTCGCCCTGCGTGAGCGCCGAGCCGGCGGCGTCCGAGAAGGTCTGTCCCCAGCCCTCGCCGAGGAAGTCGACGAACGGCTGCTCCATGCCGGTGCGGCGCATCTGCGAGACGATCTTGCCCGCATCAGCCTGGAAGGCGCCGCTCATGACGACGTCGGGCTTGGACTTGTTGATGCGGGTCAGCAGCGTCGCGAAGTCGGCTGTGCCCTCGGCGTACGTCTGCTTGGAGACGTTCTTGGCGCCGTTGGTCTTCAGCGCCGCATCGAGCCCCTTGTAGTAGGAGTCGAGGAACGAGTAGTCGCCGGCGATGCTGCCGACCGACTTGGCACCCAGGTCGGTCGACGCGAAGTCGGCTGCGACCCGGGCGAAGTTCGACACCGCCGCCGACACGACGACGAGGTTGTCGGCGTCCGTGGTCAGGAAGTCTGCCGAGGCGAACGAGACGACGGCGGGGAGCTTGTACTTCTGGAGCACGACGCCGGCCGCCTGGGCCTGGCCGCTGCTGAGGAATCCGGTGAGGGCGAAGAGCTTGTCGTCGCCCGCGAACTTGGCGGCGATCGTCGTCGCAGCCTCGGTCTCCAGCTGGTCGTCGGCCGACTCGATGACGAACTTCTTGCCCTTGAGCGGGCCAGACTGCACGCCGCCCTTGTCGTTGAGGTACTCGGCGGCCAGCTTCGCACCGTCGACCAGATCTTTGCCGGTCTCTGCGGAGTCGCCGGTGAGCGGAGCGGAGACCAGGATGCGGATCTCCTTCTGGTCCGTTGCCGAGCCACCGCCGCTGTCGCCGCCACAGGCGGAGAGCACGAGAGCCGCGCCGAGGCCGAGCACGGCGGCGGAGATACCCGCTCGCTTCTTGAAGGCTTCATGTCTCTTACCTTCCTTGTTTCCTGCGTTGAACTTGGTTTCCCGAAATTGATTGGTCCCCGAATACCGGGTCTGTCCCCGAAATCTGTGTGTTCTGGTTGTTGTCTCTGGTCGTTCAGTCGAGCCGTTCGACGACCATGGCCATGCCTTGTCCACCGGCGACGCACATCGTCTCGACGCCGAGCTGGTGGTCTGCGAAGCGCAGCGAGTTCACGAGCGTGCTCGTGATCCGTGCGCCGGTGGAGCCGAACGGGTGTCCGACCGCGATGGCTCCGCCGTTGATGTTGAGCCGGTCGTCGGCGATGCCGAGTTCACGTTGGCTCGCGATGACCTGAGCGGCGAACGCCTCGTTGATCTCGAACTGGTCGATGTCATTGACCGTCATGCCGGCCAGCGCGAGGGCCTTGCGGGTCGCCTCGACGGGGCCCATGCCCATGATCTCTGGGGAGAGCGCCGATACCGCCGTCGAGACGATGCGCGCCAAGGGACGCAGTCCCAGCTCGCGGGCCCGGGTGTCGCTCATGACGATCAGGGCGGAGGCACCGTCGTTGAGCGGGCAGGCATTGCCCGCCGTGACCCGGCCGTTGGGCCGGAACACCGGGCGAAGATCGGCGAGGCCGTCGAGCGTCGTGCTCGGGCGGGGTGATTCGTCGGCGGTCAGCACGGTGCCGTCAGCGCGGGTGTACGGCGTGATGTCGGAGGCCCAGAAGCCGTTCTCCACCGCTAGGCGGGCTCGTTCTTGGGAGCGTGCGGCGTAGACGTCCATGTCTTCGCGGCTGACGTCGAACTGCAGGGCCACGTTCTCGGCGGTCTGACCCATGTCGATGTAGACGTCGGGCAGGTCACCGAGTGCGCGAGGGTCGGCCCAGGTGTCGGCGCCGGGATCACTCGCGGCGGCCGAGCGGGCTCGTGCGGAGTCGAACAGCGGATTCATGGTGCCGGGGATCGAGTCGGACTCGCCCTTGACGTAGGAGGAGCACGACTCGACGCCGGCCGAGATGAAGGCATGGCCCTCTCCCGCACGGATCGCGTGCATCGCCATGCGGGTGGTCTGCAGGCTGGAGGCGCAGTAGCGGGTCAGCGTGACGCCAGGCAGGTGGTCGTGACCGAGCAGGATGGCCGCGACTCGGGCCATGTTGAAGCCCTGTTCCCCGCCGGGTGAGCCGCAACCGAGCAGCAGGTCTTCGACCTCGGCGACGTCGAGCTCGGGAACTGCCGCGAGTGCCTGCCGGACGACCTGGGCGACCATGTCGTCAGGACGCTCGTCCTTCAGCGAACCCTTGAATGCGCGGCCGATCGGCGTGCGTGCCGAGGCGACGATGACTGCCTCAGGCATGGGTCACTCCCGGAGCCATCATCGTTGCGGCTGCCGCCCGCTCGGCGTCGGTGAGCAGCCGCGAGCGCCGCTCGTCCCGGTCCCACATGACCATCGTGACCGCGGTGCGAGCGACTTCGACGCCTTGCGGGGTGCGCACGACTTCTGCGGTGGTCAGGCTTCGTTGACCGACTCGCGAGACCTTGAACTCCACGTCGACTGCGCCGGCATCGATCAGCAGCTCGGCGACGTAGTCGATCTCGATGCGGACCACGACGTACTCATCCGGGAAGTCGACGCCGATGACGTCGCGCAGCCAGTGGGTGCGGGCTTCGTCCAGCAGCGTCAGCATCGTGGCGTGATAGACGTGCGCCTGGTGGTCCAGGTCGCGCCAGCGCAGCGGAACCCGAATGACTCCAGGCTGCGTCCCGTTCGTACTCGTCACGTGCTCTCCGCTTCTTATTTCAACCAACTGATATAAGAACGGTAATCGTCGCCCCGGAGTGTGTCAAGGATCATTTTTCGCTGTATCCAGGCGAGCGGGATGGTATGTTCCCAATAGATTTCAAGCACGTTTCAAGCGTCAAATGCTCTAGATCTATGCCACGTGATCAGTTACCCTGCCGTGGTCCAACAAAGGAGTGCCCATGCCCAAAGTCGTCGACCACGAGGTTCGTCGCGCTAGCTGGCCGATGCTGCACTCAGCCTGATCGCCGAAGAAGGCATCAAGGCGGTCACGACGCGGGCGGTCGCCGAGCGGTCCGGATGGTCGACCGGCGTCATCAACCACTACTTCACCTCACGGCACGATCTGCTGGTCGGAGCACTGCGAAGGGCCGCCGAGATCCAGGGCCGGATGTTCCGCGAACTGCGCCTCGACGCCACAACCGACCCCATGCAGCGCCTCGGCCGGTTGATCGAGAGCATCCTGCCCCTGGACGACCGACGCGTCGCCATGACTCGCATCTTCTTGGTCTTCTACGCCGAAGCTGGTGCCAACGTCGAGGCACGAGAAGAAGTCATCGACTACCTGCACAACTGGCGTCGGGTCGTCGCCCGCATCGTCATCGAAGCCCAGGCCGCCGGACAGATCCCGTCCGATCGATCCGATGCACCTGTCGACCGAGCTAGTCGGCCTCGCCGACGGCATCGCAATGCACGCGATGTTGGACCCGGAGATCCTGGGGCAGTTCACCGGGCCGGAGGGTGTCGTAATCGACCTGGTCGCGAACGCCTGGACCATGTCGGGGCGGTGAGAAGTTCGGCCCCGTCAGACGAGGTCGCCACGCAATTCTTGTTGACTTCGTCCCCGATACAACTGCGCTGCCCTCGTGAACGATCTCGTGAGCTGGTGTCCGCGCCTTGTGCAGGCCGAGGATCGACCGGCGCCGACCACGCCTTGACTCATCGAACATCTCGCGCTTCCGCGCTCTTGCATCGCTAGCCAGCGGCATACCGCCCAGATTGGACTACGCGCTTTTGACATTAAGGTGGCTTGCTTGGGCGTCTCAGACGTGACTGCCAGGTCCCTTGACGGCTAATGCGATCGCTTCTCGGGCTGCGCCGCGAGTGACCTTTGAATTCGTGCATGGAGCGCCTTGAGCTTCTCTTGAGCGCCGTCAGCGAGCGCCAAGTCATCCGGGTCGTCGATGAGCAACGCAGCGACAACAGTCTTTCCCGGTGGGGGAAACCCTTGCGCATCGCACCAGAGTTCGACCGCCTTACCGATGGACACGCTGCGATCAAGTTCGTCGATCGACACTGTTACTGGCTGCCCCGCAAGGCTAAGGAGATCGTTGACCAGGCCGAGGTACCGATCGGGATGCACGTAGTCTTCAACCGCAGTAGGAGCGTCGAACTGCAGAATGCGCTCTTCCGGAACTGCCATGTCCAGCAGGCGTGCCTTGTGATCGTCGCCGCCCCTATCGCCGTCCACTAAGTAGACAACTCGCGCTGCCACTTCCTCGAGTTCCAGTCCAGAACCGTGATAGTTCGCGATCCCCGGAGCAACTTGAAAGTCCAAATCGTCCTTGCCCGTCGCCTTTCGCAGGAGGCTTGGCAACAAAATCATGTCGCCTGCACCCTCGGTCAGCACTGCTTTACGGAACGCCGAGAAGGCTGCGGCGCCCGCGCCCATCGCGAAGAGCAACGGCGTGAAACCCGGATGTTCACTCGTCCAGAAGTCGTTGCGAAGTCGACTTTCATCCGCCTTGCCTGGGACGGGGGCAACGAGTCGGACCCCTGTACCAAGGTCCCTTGGCAAACATCCGGGCGAGTGCGTCGTGTAGAACACCTGCGTGGCCTGAACATCTTTTGTCAGAACCTCGACAAGGTCTGCCTGAGCGTCGTAGTGAAGATGCGTCTCTGCTTCGTCAACCAACAGGACTGGCGGCGTAGAGAAATCGTGTCGAGCCAGAAAGGCAACTAATGCGATGAAGGTTCGTAAACCATCACTCCGCTCGTCGACGGGGGTTACGGCACCATCCTCGACGTCTTCGAAGATCTGCACCTGCAGTTCGCTTCCACTGACGTTGAACATGACATCCAAATCTCGCTGACTCCAACGAGTGCTCAGGCGGGCGTCGAGCCGTTCGTTGGCTCTGCGCTCCGCGGTGCCGATCTTGCGCTGATCCCCAGCCTCTACTGCCTCCCACAGGCCCTGAAGGTCGAGATCAGCCACCCAGGCGAGGTTGGCAAGTGCGCTCGGCGGATCGTCCCGCAGCGCGTCGTTCGAGAGGTCATACGACGAACGGATCGCACGGTCTTCCTCAGCGAATAGGGCGAACTGAGGCATACGGCCGCGGAGTCGAGTTCGGGCCGTCTCATCAGGATGCGGCCCTTTCAGGAGGCCGCGAATACGCGTGAAGGCATCGAGTGTCTCCTCGTCGCCAATGCCCTCGAGCCTTTCAAGCGCGGCTTGGAACGGCTCGTCCCATGTGTCGTTCCACGTCCCGTCAGGGTCCTCAAGCAACTCGGACAGCAATTCGTCGGACAGCCTCAGGTTCGGCTCCGATTCGTCGGGATCGATCTCCGGCTCGGACTCAAGCGCTACCGCAAGCCGCCCGCGAGCTACATCAAACGGCGCGCGATCGCGCAAGCCAGATGTTGGCTCGAGCGCACTGAAGTAGTTGCCGTTTGCGCGGCGCCCACGACGGTAGAAGCGAGGCAACTCGGCTAATCCGAGGTCAGAGATCGCTGCACGATCGTCCTCATCCAGCCAATAGGTGACCTGCACGACCGCTTCTTCTTGTGTCGGCGGCCTGCCTCGCTGTGGAATCGCGACGGCAGTGCGCCTTCCCCATTGCTGTACCAATCGAGCGCGCGCAGCACTGTCGTTTTCCCGGCCTCGTTCGGTCCCAAGAAGGCGATCATCTTTCCTGCTGTGCTGCAGGAGGTCTCCACAAGTCGCTGATACCCACGAAAGGCAACCTTGGTTACTCGCATTTATCTCCCCGTTCGCGTCGGCCTGACAGGCGCAGCACGAATCCTGCCTCATCAGGGCGACACTGGGGGTGGAATACGCGTCGGTGCGTCGCCCATTTTGCGAGAGGGCATCACCTGCTGAGGCCGGAAGCTTCGTTCTCAGGGGCGGCGCTGCGGGGTTGAGAAAACTCATGGTCCGGGCGTTCGTCCGGGGCAGCCAACGATGCGAGGCTCACTGCTACGACGTCATACCGGACCGAGTCTGGCCGGACGCCGGTCCCACGGGAATCGTCTAGTTAGCCGCGGGCGCACCCCGGGAGGCGGCGTGTCGAAACTGCTGCACAGCCTCCAGAACGTCGCTCCTCATTCTGCGAAAGCAAACATCGACTCGCGCCTCGTGAGAACAGCTGTAGGTCCGCCACGGGTCGTCGAGAGAGCGACCTCAGTCGCGTGCCGGATCGTGCGCATGCGCCCTCATTGCATCCGAGGTCCTAGGTCGCCTCCGGCCAACGCTCGACGATCACGATGTTCTCCAAATTCCCGGCTGATGGCTTGGAGAGGTCCGCTTCGAACCCGGCAATGTTCGAGAAGTTGCCAACGAGGTCATAAACAACCGCGATTAGCCGCTTAACGCTGGGATGCTCTCCGTAGGCGCGCTGTTCCACGATAATTTCGTCGCGGATAGCCTTCTCGGACCTGCCTTTTCGGGTCACCTTGACTTCAATGACGGTGCTTTCGACCTTGATAGGAAAATTCGTTCTGGTCGACGCACCTGCAAAACTCGGAACCACCTCTTCGAGTCGCGTGTCCGGATATACCAGCCGGAGGGCCTGATGTACGAAGTCCTGGGCGTCGTACTCATCGTGAACGATGACCGAGGTTTGTCCCTTCCGCCGCGGCCCGACGAGTGGCCGTGCCGCGTGCGGCACCTTACGCAAGATGTCCACAAGGAAGGCCGGGCTTGGGCTTGGCTCCGTCTGCGTTCCTCGACCTGGTGCCCCAATCGGCGCGGCGAGGGAGGGCGCAGGGACGGCCGCACCCGAGCCAATCGACGGGACAGTTGGCGTAGGTGGCGCGCTCGCCACGGGTGAGGGCAGACCGGGAGCGGCCGGAACCACAAGTTCTTCGTCCCAACTCAGGCGGCCGAAGATGCTCAATTCCCCAAACGGCTCAAGCGCCGTTTGAACTTTACTGAGCCGGGATCTTCACTTTCAAAGAATCCCTCGGCTTCGAGCAGGTCAATCAGTACTTCTACTGCGCGGCGAGCAGTGACGTCGTCAGCACTGGCGAGCGCAGCTCGAACCAGATTCTCCTGTTCCCTCCGACGCCTTCTACCTCGACCGCGGCAGTCGAAAGAGCGCTTTCGATGCCGGACCGCGTCGGTCCAGCGCCGCCGCTCCAAATTCGGCTCAAGGGGACCGGCGAAGCTTGGCCGAGGGTTTTGGCATGAGGTGGCACGGGAGGAGGTTACAACAAGCTCGTGGGTTCCCCGCCGGACAACGAGAGACGTGGGTATACATCATCTCGCAAGTGGGGTGCTGGGACGCTTCCCGCGAACATGCACCCACGCGTCAAGTTCCGGCTGGCAAGGCCCTAGGTGAGGGAGGAGGAGCGGTCGCAGGTCGGTGTGATCGAGCGTCGGGCTTTGACGCGTATCTCTCACCTGAGCGATCGATTGCTCGTGCCGCGGTGCGCGCGCTCCCCACGGCGCGTCTTACCACCGCATTAGGGCGTCCGTCGTTGCGGTGCGCGTGTTCTGTTCTGATTGCCGCCGGACGGCTTCGTGCCCAGTTGGTCCTGACCCAATTTCGCACCCTGAGTAGGCCAGCCGCCAGGTCGCCGACGAGTGCGATCAACTCGTCGCGCTTGTCGACGAACACTGATGGTTCGAATATGACTGCGTTGGACTTGCCCCCGGCTGGCTTGCCTCCGGCTACCAGAGTGACCTGTCGGCAGAACTCGAGAATGGCTGGCTCGACACTTGGATGCTTTTTCAACGTGCCGGGTCGACGCCAAGCGTCACATGCTTGGCCCAGGTCCACTGGTCTCCTTCGAGAAAGACCCAACCAACTGAGATGGGCTCTTGCTGGTCTGGTGACTTCAACCGAATGGACGCTCCCTTCGAACCCCACGCCAACGTCAGCCCTAGCGCCTTCACGGACGCGAACAGTTCACTCATTGCCTCGCGGTAGGGAGGATCTGCGATCGCAACCAGGAACGCCGCCTCTGATGCTTTCGCTGCCGGACTTGACCCCGCGCCTCCGCGAGCTTCGGGCTTGTGGACCACTTGCGCGGCATACGCCATCAGTCCGGCGCCGTCGAGCCGGACCACCTCGACGAGGAAGTACCGACCAGCCTGAGTGGTCTCGTTCAGGTAACTGACCGATACCTTCATTGGGTCGACGAAGCGCTGCGCCGCGATTACGAAATGGAAGTCGCCACTCTTGATGACTTGATCGAGTCGATCGGCGAGCACCTCCCATTCCTCGGAAGTAAGCGCCCACGCCTTAGTGGCAGCAGCCTGTAGGTCCTCACAACCAGCGTAGGTCGGCTCGACCCACCTACTGTTGAGGTAGCGGTGAACGACTCCCTGATCGAACGCGGCCCAATCGCCCAGCTTCCAGATGTCCGAGCCGTAGTCGATGACTTGAGCAAGTGCGTGCCTGAAGTCAGGGTTCTTCGGACCCGTCTTGAACTCGATGATGACAAGTTCGCCCGACTTTGACAGGCAGAGCAGGTCGATGGCGCCGGATGCGAGCTGAGTCTCTCGGCCGACGACAAGCAAGTCTCCAGAAAGGCCCAAGTCCTCGGACGGGATCAACTGTGGATGGGCACGCAGCATCTCCTGAAGCTCAAGCTCGTTGACCGCAGGAACTTCGACGAAGTCCACCGGCCCTGAGGGGCCTCCAGTAACCAGAATTTTGCGCGGCACGCGCATAGTCTGCCACCACGGGACCGCGTCTCCCCGCCGACCATTGAGGCCGGCAGAAATTGCAAGAAGGGTTTGCTGTTTCGGACGCCACGTCACGTCGGCGTGTAGCCAAGCGCCTTGCGCCCGAGGTTGGGAGAATGTAGTCGTGAACACGATCACCTGGGGACTCGACGTCTCGACAAACAAGGCTAAGACAGCTGCCGTCGCGATCGATTGGTCAACGCCGGGCGAAGCGCACATCGTTGACGTGCGCAACCCGTTGCCCGCAAACGACATCGCACCGCTGATCGCCGCTCACAGCGCGAGCACTTGGGCGGTCGACGTTCCTTTCGGTTGGCCAGACCAGTTCGTCGCCCTGATGGCCGATCGGCATCATGGCCCGCTGACTTCCCGTTCCATTCCAGCAGGAGCGGCCTGGGAGAAGTGGCGGACCCGAGAGGTTGCGCAGCGGCTAACGGACGGTTTCTCACCGACGACCCCAGAATCAAGACCCGCCCTCTTCCAGCATCGTTCCAGCTTCTCGGCGCGACTGCGGCCATGTGGGTATTAGTCGAGGCACAGTTGGCCGCTCTTGGACTCTCAGTCGACCGGGCCGGTATTAACGGAACGGTGTGTGAGACCTATCCCTCAGCGGCTCTGGCTGCGTGGGGCTTCGGGAAAGCGAAGCAGACGTGGCCCGAGTTGCAATCCAATTTTGCGTTCCTCTCCGCCGACCAGAGCCTAATCGGCCAGTTTGCTAGCGACGACGTTTGCGACGCCGTCGTATGTGCCCTAATCGCCCGAGCCCGTGACCTCGATCTGACCATTGCCCCGCCTGAGGGCGAACTCGCGGCTGGGCGCCGGGAGGGCTGGATCCATGTCAGCTGTAAACCGAGTGACCTGCTCGTCAACCCTGGCTGATCCAACTTCTGGCTCAGAAAGCGACAAACCGCTGTCTGCCCCGCACAAGGTCGGTTGCCATTCCGGGAGTTTTGGTGGCGTGCGTAGTGGTGCCGTTGGTGCCGTGATTCGCGAGCGGCGGTGGGCGGACGTAGCCGCTCAATTCTTGTTGTGCCCGAGTGATCGGGCGTGGAGAACTTCCTTCCAGTAGGACTCGCGGCCGAGAACATGCCCGTCATCCGTGCGCATTGACCAGAACTCCAGAAGTGCGAATTTCATGTTGGTGCGAAAGTACTCCTCGCCTTTCTCAGCCACGAGATCAACGAGCCCCCTGTTGCCCCCGTGAAGGGTCTGCGCGTACGAACTCCAACGTGCCCATATCCCGGTGTCACCGGTGGCCGAGCCGACGTAGCGCGACCCGGTGACCTGGTCGTGAATGACGTATACGCCCTTCATTTGCTCTAAGGCGATTCGCCAGTCGGGCCGGTTTTGCTTCACGACCATTTGAAGGTCGGCGAGGGCATGGTTGATTTTGTCGTGGCCCGGGAATGGGTCGCCAAGGAACGGCTCCTCAAGGATGGCAGCGACGGTCATCTCGTCGAGAATCGACTCCATCTTGCGACGGCGTTGGCGGCCTCCGAGCGCGAGCCGCACGTAGAGGCGACGAACGTAGGGACCCATTAGGTCCTCTCGAAGGGCAATCTTGTATGACCGCGCGTATTGCTCACCGCCTCGCTCAAGGACCTCCCAGATCCCGCCGAAGAGCCACAGTGTCAAGTCGTGTCGGTCCTGCGCAAGGGAGAAAATGAACTGCCGGTTGAAGTCGTCCTTGTTGCTCCGGTCGCTGTTCCACCCCTCCCAGGCCTCGGGGTCGTTGCTCAACACGTCGATGGGGTACTCCTCACCGTTCCACACCGCGCAGTGGAGTTTGCAAGTGGCAGGATCAAGGGCGGTGGGGATCAGCGCGGCGAGCGTGATGGCTTTCATGGCAGCAGCGTACGCAGATTGGAAGCTCTACTCACTCGCGCCGGCGGGCGGGAGGGAGTCATTCGCGCCCCCGTCGTTGCTGATACGTCGGCCGTCCGGAATGGGCGTATCGATGCCGTCAATTGGCCTCGCGCCTGTCTCGGCGTTCTTGGGGAGCGTCGCGGCGCCTCTCTAGGTCATGGGCGGCGGACGCTTCGAGAGTCGTCTTTCCGGTCGGGTGCTCTTTGAACGGCATGACCATGATCGGCGAACCTGCCCTGTATGCGGCGCTCAAGGAATTTCCAAGGTTCAGGCATTGAAGCGAATGGTGGTCGAACGTCGTCGGCCGAAGACTCAGCGTGGGTGGACGGCCATCGACTTCCGATGCTTCGTGTGCAAGCTCTGGCTTCCCATCGAAGAACTCGTGCGGCTCACCCGGGTATGGACCCCTGGGAGTCCGCAGACGATAAGTGGAATCTCGAATTCTGGGTCGAGGATGTAGCGGAACTCGATGCGGAGGACCGAGAGTTCTTCGGTGTCGAAGACGACGACCTGCCCGATACCGATCTGCGCGAGGATGAGGACTAGAAGGCACATCATTCCACCGCGAAAGCCTAGATCTATGTGTCCATCTGTCCGGCTCCTGACCGATTGCGCTGCGAGTTGGCGCCATTGATTAGGTAAGGGCCGTGGGCCGTGGGGGTCAGTGTTCCCGGGACAACTCGTTCTGATCGACGACTTTCCGTAGGCACTTCGCATGCACGCCTGAAAGTCCTTTGTAATCGACATCGGCAAAGGGTCTTCGCGAGTGAGAGGCGGCGAACGGCGCGCGCCTAGCGAAGGCCTCCGCCGGCCGCAGCATCATATTGGTGGTGAGGACGGTCGCGCCGTAGGCCAGCGCTACTTCAATAGTCTGAGCCAGAAGAACGCTGTCACGGCTATATCTCGAGAGAGGCTAACGAACAGGCAATCGATCTCGCCATCCGCGACACCTCTGAGTATCTGAACCAGCCCCTGATCAAGGTCCGATATGGCTGACCTCCGGACGAAGCCTGTCGCGGTGCGCTCCACTTCGCCCTGGTGAGCGGTCGGAAGCTTGGGCACTACCGCACCCACTGGTGATCTGAACGCCCTGCGCCCCCCAGCCTCGGCTGCCAGTGCCAAGGCTTGGAGCGCCGCGTAGGCGCGCGGAAAATCAACCATGGCAGAGAACGGGCCGCTTGGTGGATCGTGCTCGCTCGAGTTCGAGTGCTCGCGCAGCCAAGTATTGAGCGGCGCGCAAGCAAGATGGGTGGCCTCCGCGAGGTGGTTGTCGACCACGAGGCCCGCGGCATGTTGGTCTTCGAGAATGCTGTTCCGGACGACAACGGCTACGTCCGCGCGAACGGGAAGGGGCGCCTCGGCAGGATTGAAGTCGACGACATCGTCGAGAAAGGGCGTCCGTAGAGCACGACGAGCGGAGCGTCCCCCTGCCGCGTAGCCCTGAGCACGACTACCGACATCCTTAATTATGGCCAAGACACTATCTGAGGTGAGGCCCGCCTCGGGGAGGATCGCTGGAAGCACGTCGGCGAGATAGTCCGCCCAGGTCAGAGGAGTTCGGGAGAGACCATCGGGCGACATCGCGTAACAGTAGCGGGCTGAGAGTTTGGGTTCACTAGGTTTCGCGCCAATACGTCATTCCCCGCATGTGAACCCGGCCGAGCCGACTTCAACCGGGCTGCAGCCCATTAGCGCACGGCTGCACCGCGTGGCCGACGTGAACGACAGCGCACAAGGCCCGCGCCTCAAGTACGGCATGGCCCACCGCAGCACAACCGCTTTCAACCGAATTTGCGAAACCGGGACTAAGTGTCCGCGAAGCGGGTCAGACTGATACCAGGTTTCCGCAACGGGCATGTTCACTTGCCGTTGGGTCGCCCGACCCGTGACTACGCAGAGCGCTAGAGAGGAACTCGCCGTGAGCATCCGCCAGCGCCACGACGAACTCCTCAACCTGCGGCGCAATCATCCCGCGTGGCGGCTGCTGGCCGCAGACAACGCGAGTCTTATCCTCGGGTTCTGTCAGCAGGTCTTCCTCGAGCCGAACATACGCCGGCTTCCGGGGCCGATGCTCACAGAGAAACTCGAAGACCACCTGGACGAACTCCGCAGATTCGATAGGCAACTTGAGATCACCGGGGGCGAGAGTGTGCCTGGCACCTACCCGCGTTCGGCCGAGGCGTACATCGCAGATTGGTGCGATCCGCAGACAGGGTGGCTGCGTCGGACCTATCCAACCCGTCCTACCCGCTCCCCCGGGCTGGGCTCGAAGGCGGGGACCCACGATGCCGCCGATGCGGACGTCCCACACTATGAGCCGACGGCCGCGCTCGAGACTGCGGCAGAATTCTTGCATAGCCTCGGGCGACGTGAGTTCCTCGGCACCGCGAGTCGGCTCATGACGGTGCGCGACCTGCTCAGACAGATCGCGGCCGGCGCCGCAACCGATCCCGCGGTCAGGCTCGCTGCGTTGATGAGGCAGCGAGCAGAAATTGATGCTCAAATCGCCGCAGTCGAGACCGGCAACCAACCCAGCCTCGACCCGACGGCAATTCGTGAGCGCTACGCACAGGCGGTCGGGACGGCTCGTGAACTCCTAACAGACCTGCGCGAGGTCGAAGAGAACTTTCGTAGCCTTGACCGTGACGTCCGCCGTCGCGCCACCACTTGGGACGGTCCCCGCGGCGAGTTCTCGAAAGCGTCTTTGGTTCTACGACGGAGATTGGCGCCTCCGACCAAGGAAGGTCATGGAAGGCCTTCTGGGAGCATTTGTTGTCAGCACGTCAGCAGGCTGAACTACGCGATCTCCTGAAGCTGCTGCCCACTCTCGATGCGCTTACCGAGGACGGCAACTTCCGGGCTGGGCAGGCAGACAACCTTCTCCGCATCGACCTCATGGTCGCTGCCGATTCCACTCAATCCACCGTTGCATCCTTGTCAGCGCAACTTCGTCGCTTCCTCGACGAACAGACCTGGAGCGAAGGACGCCGCATTAACAACGCAATGCGCACCACTCTCGCCGCTGCTCTCGACATTCGAGACGAGCTCGCCCGGCCCGGACATCACGTAGCTGACCTGAGTCCCGACATCTCGATGCCAATCGAGCGTCCTCTTTACACGCTCCGCGAGGCAGTCGAGATCAACACCGACGAGGACCTGGATGACACGAACGAGGACCTACTGACCGGCCTGGACGGGCTGGAGGACTTGCTCGACCTGACCTGGATCGACGTCGAGGGTCTACGCGTCCGCATCGCGAGCGTCCGCGATCGCTACGGCGGCACGGCCTCCCTGCGGCAAGTAGTGGAGAACCATCCGCTCGCAGACGGTCTCGCGGAGCTTGTCGGCTATCTCCAAGTCGCCGACACCGACGCTCGCATCATTGCCGACCGCGACGAAATGATCGACTGGACCGATCGAAGCGGTCGCCGTCGCCGAGCTCAAGTACCTCTGGTCCTCTATGGCTTGACCGACCAAGCTGACCCCCTTGGCGCCCACCCTTCGGCCAGTGGAAAAGAGACTCACGATGGCTGAAATCGAGGTCTCCGTGGCGCTCGCCCACCTGCTTGGCGGGACGGTGTACGCCGAAGATCATCCTGCCGTGTGGACGACCGTTTCCACGAAGACCGCACATTTGCGCGACCACCTCGCACCATTCGGACTGCGACTACTGGTCGACGATGTCGAGAACTATGCCTATCTGCGAACACTCGACGAACTCCCTGAAGGAATGCCGCGCTTGTTCAGGCGGCACAAGCTCACCTTCGGAGCCGACCGTCCTGCTCATCCTGCTGCGCCGGCACCTCACCAGCGCAGAGTCCGACGCCGTCGCTTTTCGTGTCGTAGTCACCACTTCCGAGATGGTCGAATGGCTGACGCTTTACCATCCTGAAGGAACATCCCCGGACAAGATTGGGATGCATGTTGCCAGCGTCGAGCGCCTTGGCTATCTACGCAAACTTCGCGGCCACGAGGACACCTTCGAGATCCGGCGGATTGTCAAAGCGGTGGTGACGTCGGACTGGATTGCCGCCTTCGGCGACCGCCTGATGGCGCGCTCCATCCGCGGCAGCACCCAGTTGGCCGAGACGGACGGCCTGGCCGAGCGGGTGGTAACGAATTCTCCCGCTGACGACCTGCCCCTTAGCCTCGAGGGACGGGGAGCATCCGTGACAAGCACCAATGACGGCGTTGAAGCGTTCGGCGTGTTGGCGGATCTCGAAGCCCTGCCACTGACCAAGTCCGCAGAGCTCGAAGACACCGGCAGCGCGAGTCTTAATATGCAGGCCGACCAGCCTACGACCGGTACGGACCGGGAGGGTGTGCGGCTCGAACAGTTTCAGATGCTGAACTGGGGCACATTCGACCGAGTTGTGCAGCGGCTACGGATGTTCTCTGGCAACGCGCTGCTAACTGGCCAGATCGGGGCCGGCAAATCCACTGTCGTAGACGGCCTCACTACGCTGTTCGCCGACACAAGCCGCGTCACCTTCAACCTGGCCGCCGGAGCCGACCGCCGCGAACGCACTCTCGCCTCTTATGTTCTCGGCACATACGGTCGCACCCGCGACCCTGAAACTGGGGCAGACAAGCCTGAGACCCTGCGCAACACCAGGAACGCCTACAGCGTCTTACTCGCACGCTTCACGGGCCTCGCCAGCGACACCGGCGTAATGACTGCCGGCGTGGTGTTCTGGTTCCCCGAAAACGGGACCAACCCCAACAAGCCTGTACTTCACCTGCAGGACCCATCTCGACATCAGCGACCATCTCACTGGGCATCGCGACCACCGCGCCGTACGCGCCGCGCTCCACGACGTGGGTGCGGAACTATTCGAGAATAACTTCCGTAAGTACCAGCGGAACTTGTGCCGCGATCTCAACCTAACGTCGAACGCGCTGAAACTCTTGGTGCAGACGATCTCGATGAAGCAGGTCGGGAATCTGACTGAGTTCGTTCGCGAGCACATGCTTGATGAAACAAGCGCTCCTCTGGACATCGCGAAGATTCTCGATCACTACGCCGATCTACTTCGTGCCCACGAGTTAGTGCAAGAAGCACGTCGCCAACTCGACAAGCTTGAAGCGCTACGTCGCGACGCTGAATCATACGACCGCGCCCTGGCACGCATCGAGTCCTCTCGCGCCGCCGAAGACGCGATGGCTCACGAGGCCGAGCAACTGCGAGCACGCCTCCTTGAAGCAGCGCTCGCCGAGGTCCGCGGAACGCTTCCTGGCCTGCGGGCAGATCGAGGCCGTCTCACCGATCATGTGCGCCAGGCTCAGACACGCGTCACCCAAAACGAGATCGCGATCGCCACACACGGAGGCGCCGTCCTCAAAGAAGCCGAGCACGAGTTGGAACTGGCTCGCTCGAATCGACTGACCGTCACTGAAGCCGCAGCCGAAGTACAACGGCTGGCCGCGCTCCTCGACATCGCTCCCCTCGACAGCGTTAGCGACTATCCGAGGTTTGCGGATGCCTTGGTCCGCGCCGATGCCGATCTTGCCGGGGGTGAGGTCGCAATGCGCAACCAAGCGTGGGAGACCGAAAGGTCCTTCCGCGAGGCGACCTCGGCGGTGGCGCGAAACCGAGAAGAGCACAGGTCCGCAAGGACTGCCGCAAGCAACGTTCCGCGTGACCAGCGCATGCTGCGAGACCGTCTGTGCGCCGAACTCGGCTTGAAGGTCACCGACCTGCCCTACGTTGCCGAACTGCTCACCATCAACCAGGAACATGACGTTCACGGGTTCCGGACTAGATCAGGCGAACCCCGCAAGCCGACCGACTGGGAGCCGGCCGCCGAGCGATTAATGCGACCGTTCGCCCTGTCCCTGCTCGTGGCGCAACAAGACTACGACCGCGTCTCAGCCTGGGTGGATGACAACGACCTGCGTGGGCGGTTGGAGTACCACCCGGTACCGGCCGGCACCCCAGTCCCAACGCCGACAGATCCGCGCTCCATCGCCGCCGTCGTTGAGGTCCGACCTAACACCTTCGCGACGGCATGGCTGACCGCCGACATCAACCGCCGCTACGACCACATCCGAGTTGAAGCCGCAGCCGAGCTACGCCAGCACCGCAAGGCGGTGACCCCATCGGGCCAAATTAAGGACGGCACGCGGCACATCAAAGACGACCGGCGGCACCTCACCGGACCCGCTAACTACGTCCTCGGATGGAACACCGCAGCTCGCCGCGAAGCTCTTGAAACTCTCCTACCCGGCCTTGAGGCGGTCGCGATCGCAGCGAAACGAATAGCTGACGCAAGTCGCATCGCACAGAACCAACACGGCGAACGCGTCAACGCGGTGAACCTCTTACGACAGAAGACCGCCGACCTTAACCACATCGACCTCGGATCCGCTCACGATCGCGTCACCGCAGCCGAGGAAATGGTCGCCTCATTCGCCTCGGATGCTGATCTCGCGCACTACCTCACCGTCAAGCAGCGCCTTGCGAACGAGTTGCACGACCTCGACCACCGACGATCAAGAGCTGAATCTGAGGTCGGGGCCGCGGAGAAGACCGAGTCCGACCACCACGACGCGCTCACCGAAGTTCGTCAACGGCTCGATCGGCTGGTCGGTCCCGATCTCGACAAGCACGCTGCAGAGGCGCTCGCCGAGGCGCTTGAGCAAGTACCCGCGCCGCGCACTTTGGGGGCAATCGGGGCGTGGCAACGAGACGTCAGCAGGCAACTGGCCGACCGTGCCACCAGTGCCCAGGCGACCCGCGAGCGTGCTGGACGCGAACTGGTAGGTCACATGAAGGACTTCACCAAAGAATGGCCACTCAGGGTCGGCGAGATCGTCACTACTGATCCCGAATCACGGATCGAATTCCTCGCTATGCGGGATCGAATTGCGCGCGACGACCTGCCTCGCTTCGAGGACGAATTTCGCACCGAGCTCGAGACGAACGCCATCCACCATCTTGCACGTTTCAGCGTTGGACTCGAGCAAGACTCACGTGCTATCGCCGAACGTATTGACGTCATTAACAGCGCGCTGCGCGGTATCGACTACCGACCCGGGACCTTTATTTGTCTCGAGCGGGACCTCAGCCCAGATTCGATGGTTCGCGAGTTTCGCGCCCAACTCGAGGCCATCACCGGCGACACCATGCTCGGTGATGACGAGGCGTACGCCGAGATCCGGTTCCTGCGTGTGAAGGAACTGCTCGACCGCTTCGCCGGCCGCGAAGGGTTCACGACGGCAGACGCAAACTGGACCGCCAAAGTTACCGACGTACGGAACTGGTTCGAGTTCTCTGCCTCCGAGCGCGCCCGCCTGGACAATACCGAAGTCGAGCACTACCAAGACTCGGGCGGCAAATCGGGCGGGCAGAAGGAGAAGCTCGCCTACACCGTGCTTGCTGCTTCCCTGTCATACCAGTACGGGCTCGCGGGTGGTCGCACCGACGCGTTCCGATTCGTGATGATCGACGAAGCGTTTGGCCGAGGATCCGAAGATTCGACTCGGTTCGGCCTGGAACTGTTCGACCGACTTGGTCTGCAACTCCTGACTGTGACCCCGCTGCAGAAGATTCACATCATCGAGCAATACGTCAATGCGCTCGCCTACGTCCGCCCCGTTGGGACTCGCGGCCAGCTCATCAGCATGCCGATCGAGGAGTACCGCGCGAGGCGTCGTCAGGGGTCCCGAGCTGGTGCAGGCAGAGTTCAAGTCATCGAGTTTGGCGACGACGATCAGAGCATCGCTGGAGACTTGGCATGACATCCGCGCAGGCAGGGCACAAGAAGTTGGCGACAGGCTCGGGGACCTGGGCAACGCCTGCCACCGTCACGAACGCGGCACGCAAGCACTGGGACAACGGCAACGTCCTACGTGAACTCAATGTCCCAGCCGAGCAGTGGACAGCGTTTCCTCTGCGGGTTCGCCTGCCTGGGCCTAGCGGGAACGACCTCATCGAGAATCGAACCGAGGTACAGGCATGGAGCAGAGATCTTCGTGACGCCGCTGCCGCCGTCCAAGGCTCCGCCGCTGCAGCTTCGTCCGACTGCGTAGGAAGCAGCGACTACTACTCAGCAACGCCATCGAAACCTCTTCCGGGTTGGGTACTCGTCACAAAACGAAGGCGCGCCGGGGTCCTTGGGATGCAGACCATCCCCGCCAGCGCCGTCATCACCACCCCGGTCGCGGCTCTCGGGCTGCTCGGCCGTCAGCAAGCCGCTCAAGCTGCGACTTTCAAGACTCTTCTTGCAGATGCATCCAGTCTGGGAGAGGCATGTGTCGGCGTGGCATTGCGCCGCCCCTTCGAGGTCCTGGAGGCCGGAGACCAATGGCCACTGTTAGTCGCCTTCGCGCAGTGGCTCATGGAGAACCCGCGCCCCGGCATCTACGTCCGCCAAGTCCCGCTGCCCGGGCTGCACACAAAGGTCGTGGAGCAGCACAGGACGCTCCTGACCCACATCTTGGACGCCGTGCTCCCCACCACGCACAGAATCGAAGGCCCAGAACCTTTGACCGACGGGCCTACTCGGGGGTTCCGAGCCGACTTCGCGGAGCGGTTCGGCTTCATCTCCGAACAGCGCTCGGTACGCGTCCGCGGTAACCGCGCCATGCTCGGGCTTCCCACACAGTGGGCGGAGGCCGACGCTGGTTCCGAGCACGACGAGCGTTCAGGAGCGGCAGCGATGCCGCAACCGAAGACCGTAACCGCTCGCTTTCACCCGACGCTCAACGTTCCACTCGCCGACCTCTCGGTTGGGGACGTCACGTGGCCCATCGCCGAGCTTGCGAAATTGGACGCACCAGCGGCAGGAGTGCGCGAAGTGGTGGTGGTCGAAAACAAGATCTCCTTCCTCACCACGCCCCACCAAGAAGGCAGGCTCGTGCTTTGGGGCGCAGGTTATGGCGCCCACGAACTCCTGGCGGCCATCAAGTGGCGAAGCCTGGTCGCGGTGACTTATTGGGGCGACCTTGACACGCACGGCCTTCGCATCCTCGACGCCGTTCGCGCAACCACACCCCACGTGCGGAGCGTGCTGATGGACTTGGCAACCTTCGATGCACACAAGCCTTTCTGGCGAACCGAACCAAAGCCATGGACTGGGACTCTGGCGCACCTGACCGAAGCCGAGCAGAGGCTCTACGAGGTGCTTCACGCGGGTCGAGCGCCAGCGCTTCGCCTCGAGCAGGAGCACATTGCATACGATCACGTCGCCCGCGCCTTCGACGAGACTCCTCAGCAGGAACGGCCAGTTCGAGGGTGATGCCTGTGTTCACCTGATCGCGTCCCCTCGCGAATCCAAACCTGCGTCTTATCCCCGCCTATGACCTATTTGGCGGCGTAGAGCACCCCGCGCGCCGAGCGTCAGCCGGTAGCCCTTCGCGTTGCGCTGCCGCCGGCAAGGGGCCCCTTGCAGCTCCACGCCCCATCACTTCACCGTGCTCGTTGAACCGATCGAGCCAGTTGCGAGACACGCCGAACGCGAGCGGTGTCGAACACCGCCACCGACGCGGAAAAGCTCTCGCGGCATCGCGATCTGCGAGGCGATCAGTTCATTGCCGGGATGCCGGTCGGTTGAGGTCAGTCGGAGTCGGCGAAGCGCTGCATGAACGTGCGGAACCGCTCGTTGCGCATCGACGATGCCTGCGCCCATGCCTCGAAGTCCAAGGACGTCGCGAGATCTGACGTCGCGGCGATGCGTACTGACTGCTTGATGTCAGCCATCAGCTTGGGCTCACGAGCGGCATAGAGCCGGGCCCGCTCGGTCGCGGCCACCAAGGCGTCGTCGGCGACCTCATCAGCCAGACCGATTGCGTACGCCTCCCCCGACCGGATGATCGCGCCCGACAGCAGTGCCGCTGTCGCCCTGGCTCGGCCCATGCGCTCGGTCATCATCCAGCTACACCCGCCGCCGGGGTGCAGTCCAATCTCGGCGAAGGTCGGCCCGAAGCCCGCGTGCGGACCGGCCACGACGACGTCACAGGCCAGGGCGACGTTGAGCCCGGCGCCGATCGCGGCACCGTTGACCGCCGCGATCGTCGGGATCGTCAGGTCGCGGATGCCCAAGAACGAGTCGTAGACCTTCATGAGGTGATCGCGCATCTCGTCGGTCGGCCGGTCGAGGTCGCCGAACAGGTTCGACAGGTTCGCTCCCGCACAGAATCCCCGGCCGGCGCCCGTGATGACGAGTGCTCGCGCCTCCGCATCGTCCGCGACCGTCTGCACCGCTGCCTTCAGCTCGTCGAGCAGCGGCCAGTCGAGCGCGTTGAGCCGCTCGGGGGCGTTCGAGCGTGATGATGCGGATCGGGCCGTCCGAGGCGAGCAGAACAAGAGACATGCCGCGACGATATCGGCCGACGCCTGCCGCAGGCGCACGCGTCCCCCGATGTCACTTTTGTGCCTTCAAGGCACTTTAGTGACTTAAAGGCACAAAAGTGACATAGTGAAGACATGGACGTTTCTCTTCCACTCCGGTCGCTGATTCCTAGCCTGGACGCCGATGTCCTGCTCGTGCTCTCGCGCAGCGAGTCAGCATTCGGGGCTACGCAGGTCGCCCGCCTGACACAGCGGGGCTCTCGCTCGGGGACCAGGAAAGTGCTGGATCGACTGGCCGAGCACGGCCTCGTCATCGCCGATCCCATCAACCGGGGCTACATGTACCGGCTCAACCGAGACCATCTACTGATGCCAGCGCTGCTGTCAGCCATCGCTGTCAGGCATGAGCTCTTCGCGCGCCTCACCCTCGCAGTCGAAGCGCTTGATCCCGCCCCGATTCATGCCTCGGTGTTCGGGTCCTTCGCCGAGGCGACGGCGGCCCCGAGAGCGATATCGACCTGTTCATCATCACCCCCGGCGGCATTGACGTCGATCCAGATTCGAGCTGGCAGGCGCAGATCCGAGGCCTGGAAAACCAGGTCCGGGCCTGGACGGGCAATCACCTGGAAGTCTTGCACCTCGACGTTGAGCGTTTTGATCGGGCGGTCGCCGCCGGCGAGCGCATCATCGACGAACTACGTGCCGATGCCGTCACCCTGTCCGGCTCAGACATCAAGGTCCTGACAGACGCCGGACCCATCAAGGTCTGAAGCTCATGACTCCCAAAAGGCTGACCACCCGAGCTGCCGACCGCGCCTGGGCCCTCGGACGTCGAGACGTCGGGCGCAAGTACCTCGAAGTCGCCGAGCTCGTCGAGGCTGAAGACGGTGAGGCGATCAATGTGTGCGTCGGCACGGCCGTGCTGGCCGGAATCGCGGCAGGCGACGTCATCTGCGCCACAGCCCTCGGCGAGTACTACTCCGGCAACGACCATGCCGCAGCGGCAGCCTTGCTCGAGCGCGTCGACAAGAGCCTGGGCAACAAGCTCCCGTTCGCTCATAGCCCTCAAGCCAGGCGCCCACTACGGAAACGCGCTTCTCACATCACGCCAGCGCACCGCCGCGCTACGCGCTGCCCGAGCACTGGTCGATGAAGCACGAGCACGGACAACCTGAACTAGCCCTCGCGGGGTCGACACAGGAACGTCAGCACGCCACATCTCCCACTGAGGGAGACGTGGCGTGCTGAGTGTGAACGCGATCAGCGGAAGGCGGGGGATGCCCGTCATCGCCTGGCCGATCACGAGGGTGTGCATCTCGACAGTTCCCTCATATGTCAGCACCGACTCGAGGTTGTTCATGTGTCGGATGACGGGGTACTCCAGCGAGATCCCGTTCGCGCCGAGGATCGTGCGTGACGTCCGGCAGATCTCGATGGCCTCGCGGACGTTGTTGAGCTTGCCGAGGCTGACCTGCTCGGGCTGCAGGGTGCCGGCGTCCTTACGGCGACCGAGGTGCAGCGCGAGCAGCATGCCCTTGGTGTACTCGAGGTTCATGTCGGCGAGCTTCTGCTGCGTCAGCTGGAAGCCGGCGATCGGCTTGCCGAACTGCTCGCGGTCGATCGAGTACGACAGTGCCGCGGCGAGCGAAGACCGGGCAGCGCCCATCGCACCCAGACGATGCCGTAGCGAGCCTCGTTGAGGCAGCTCAGCGGGCCGCGGAGTCCCCGCACCTCGGGGAAGGCGTACGCGTCGGGCACCCGCACGTCGTCGAGGACCAGCTCGCTGGTCACCGACGCCCGCAACGACATCTTGTGCTTGATCTCGGGAGCGCTGAACCCGGGGGTGTTGGTCGGCACCGCGAATCCGCGGATTCCCTCGTCGGTCTGCGCCCCAGACAACCGCCACGTCGGCGATCGAGCCGTTCGTGATCCACATCTTGCGGCCGTTGATGACCCAGTCGCCACCGTCGCGGCGAGCCACGGTGCGCATGTCGCCCGGGTCGGATCCGCGGTCGGGCTGCGGTGAGTCCGAAGCAACCGATGGCCTCGCCGGCAGCCATCGACGGCAGCCACTGCTGCTTGACGTCCTCGCTGGCCCACTTCCAGATCGCGAACATCGCCAACGAGCCCTGCACCGACACGAGCGAGCGGATGCCGGAGTCGACGGCCTCCAGCTCGACGCACGCCAGGCCGTAGTCGGTGGCGCTCATGCCAGCACATCCGTAGCCGTCGAGGTGCATCCCGAGCACGCCGAGGGTGCCGAGCTCCTTGGCGAGACCGTGCGGATCGTCGATCGCGCCGTTCTCGAACCAGTCGGCGACGTAGGGCTGGATCCGCTCCTGCGACATCTGGCGGACCGAGTCGCGGACGGCCTTCTCCTCGACGCTGAGGAGGTCGTCGATCCCGGCCAGGTCCAGCGGGTCCAGCTTGATGCGCTTGCTGTGGGTGCTCATGATGTCCTCGTCTTGTTGGAGTAGGTGGCTCGTACAGAGTCGTTGTGCTGGCCCAGCAGCGGTGGTGGGCCGTAGTGGTCGACAGGTGTGCGGGAGTACGTCACCGGATGGGCGACCTGGTCGACGAACTCGTCACCCACTGCGATGCGCGGGTCGAGTCCGAGGTCGCCCGCCAGAGCGAACGCCGAGCCGATGTCGCCGACGGCCCGGCCGGCACGCCGCACGCGGTCAGGGCGGCGACCCAGTGGGCCACGGGTGCGGCGGCCAGGGCGGCTTCCAGCAGCGGGACCAGCTGAAGCCGATGCGCGACGCGGTCGGCGTTAGTACGGAACCGGGCGTCATCGATCAGGTGGGGGGATCCGACAGCACCGGCGGCTTGGCGAACTGGCCGTCGTTGCCGCAGCACACCGCCATCGCACCGTCGGCGCAGCGCAGGGTCTCGTAGGGCGCGATCGACGGATGCTGATTGCCATCCTTCCTGGCGACACACCAGTCGCCAGGAAGGACGAGGCCTGGTTGGCCATCGACGCCAGCAGGCTCGACAGCAGGTTGACCTCGACATGCTGTCCAAGGCCCGACTTCTCACGTTCGAGCAGGGCGGCCAAGATGCCGGAGACGGCATCCTTGGACGTCAGGACGTCGACCAGCGCGACGCCGACCTTGGTCGGCTCGCCGTCCGCATCACCGGTGATGCTCATGAGCCCGCCGACCGCCTGCACCAAGAAGTCGTAGCCCGGCAGGTGCGCCCGGCGCCGCTGCCGAAGCCGCTGATCGAGCAGTACACGAGACGCGGGTTCACGGCCGACAGTGCCTCGTAGCCCAGCCCCTTCGCCGCCAGAGCGCCCGGCCGAAAGTTCTCGACCAGGACGTCGGCGCTGCCGGCGAGCTCGAGGGCGATCTGCCGATCTTCGTCGAGGCCGAGGTCGAGCTCGACGCTCTGCTTGGAGCGATTGGCGCTCTCGAAGTAGGCGCTGGTCGTCGCGGTCCACGGCGGACCCCAGTGCCGGGTATCGTCGCCGACTCCCGGACGTTCGACCTTAATGACGGTCGCGCCGAGATCAGCCAGCGTCGACGTGGCCAGCGGGCCGGCCAGCACCCGGCTGAAGTCGGCGACGACGACTCCGTCGAGGGGGCCGGTCACACCGGCTCCGGCTGGACGAGAACTCCGTCGATGCGCACCGGGATGCCCCACGGGTTGGCCTTCTGCAGGGGCGCCGGGAGCAGCGAGTCAGGCAAGCCCTGGAACGCGACGGGGCGCACGAACCGGTCGAGCGCGGCTGCACCCACCGACGTCGAGGCCGCGTTCGAGGTCGACGGCCACGGACCGCCGTGCTGCTGCGCCCAGGTGAACGCGACACCGGTCGGCCATTCGTTGACGATGACCCGGCCGACCTTGCGCTGCACGTGGTCGAGCACCGCGGACGCATCCTCATCGTCATCAGCGATCATGACGCTCGCGGCCAACGCACCCTGGAGCGCGCCGACGGCGCGAAGCATCTCGTCGACATCGTCGTACTCGACGACGACCGCGACGGCGCCGAAGCACTCTTCGAGCACCCGGTTGCCCTCGCGGAGCAGATTCAACGGCGCCGCGAGCACCGTGGCCGATGCCGACCACCCGGGTCCGGGCATCGAGGTCTGGGCGACGACCGTCGCACCGGCTTCCTGCAGCTCGGCGACACCGCGCTCGACGGCCTCGGCGATCCCCTGGGTCAGCATGACCGGCTGTGGATAGGCGTCCTCGAGCGCACCGGCGATGATGCGCGTCGCGTCGACCCCGCGGGGAACCAGCACGAGTCCCGGCTTGGTGCAGAACTGTCCGTTGCCGAGCGTGAACGAGGCGACGAAGCCCTTGGCGATCGTCGCGATGTCGGCGGCTGCGGCTGGAGTGACGACCACAGGATTGACAGTACCCATCTCGGCGAACACCGGGATGACGCAAGCACGTTCGTTCGCGGCCCGCCACAAGCCGTATGCCGCCGGCCTGCGATCCGGTGAAGGCGACCGCGGCGATGCTGGGGTGCTGCACGAGCGTGCGACCCGCTTCGAACCCGTAGACCATCTCGAGCAGTCCGCGCGGCGCACCCGCACCGACCATGGCGTCCCGCGTGATCTCGAAGACCCGCTGACCGACCTGGAGGTGGGCCGGGTGGGCCTTGACCACGACGCTGCAGCCAGCCGCGATCGCCGAGGCGGTGTCGTTGCCGAAGACGCTGAACGCGAACGGGAAGTTGCTCGCGCCGAACACCGCGACCGGGCCGATCGGCACCTGGACACGGGCAAGGTGCGGAGCAGCCTCGTCGCGGACCGCGCCGAGGTAGCTGCCCTCGACGGCGACGTCGGCGTAGAAGCGGATCTGGTTCGCGGTGCGGAGCACCTCGCCGTCGAGACGGGTGCGACCGAGCGCAGTCTCCCAGTCCGCGGCGCCAGCCAGTCGTCGAGGTGATCTTCGAGCGCCTGCGCAGCGGCGTGCAGCCACGTGCGCCGTTCGGCTGGCGACGTGCGTGCAACCACGTCGGCGGCCGCCGCCGCGCGCGCCACAGCAGCATCGAGCTCGGCGTCCGTCGTGTGGGCAACGGTCGCGGCGACGGCACCCGTGCGGGGATCGAAGCTCGTGTCGACGCTCATGCCTGTCCGTCCAGTCGCTGCGCAGTGATCGCTGCCTCGATGACCGTGAGCGCGTCCTCGAGCAGCTCGTCGTCGATGACGAGCGGGGGCAGCAGCCGGATGACGTTGCCGAACGTTCCGCAGACCAGCACCAGGACGCCCTCGGCATGACACTGGGCGGCGACGGCCTTGGCGACCTCCGGGGCAGGTTCCTTCGTGCCCGGTCGGACGAACTCGACGGCGATCATCGCGCCGCGGCCGCGTACCTCGCCGACCGGCGAGTCCGTGCCTGCGAGCGCACCAAGTCGCGGCATGACCGTCGCCTCGATCGCGCGGGCCCGCTCGATCAGACCTTCGGCCTCGATGGCCTCGATGGCACCCAGCGCAGCCGCGCAGGCCACCGGGTTGCCGGCGTACGTTCCGCCGAGCCCACCGGCGGGGACGGCATCCATGATCTCGGCGCGGCCGGTGACCGCAGAGATCGGCATGCCACCGCCGAGTGCCTTCGCGGTGGTGATCAGGTCGGGCACGATGCCCTCGTGATCGCAGGCGAACCACTCGCCGGTGCGTCCGATGCCGGTCTGGATCTCGTCGGCGACGAACACGATGCCGTTCTCGCGGGCGAACTCCTGGACCATCGCGAGGTAGCCCGGCGGCGGGACGATGAACCCACCTTCGCCCTGGATGGGCTCGATCACGATCGCGGCGACGTTCGTGGCGCCGACCTGCGTCTGGATCAGCTCGCGCAGGGCGTCGAAGCCTTCGGTGGCGGCCTGGTCGGCGCCGCCGGTCCAGCGGTACGGGTAGGAGACGGCGCCCGGTAGACCTCGGGCGCGAACGGCCCGAAGCCCTCCTTGTACGGGACGTTCTTGGCCGTCATCGACATCGTCAGCAGGCTGCGGCCGTGATAGGCGTGACCCAGCACCACGACGGCCTGGCGACCGGTCGCGACGCGGGCGATCTTGATCGCGTTCTCGACGGCTTCGGCGCCGGTCGAGAACAGCGCGGTCTTCTTGGCGTGATCGCCCGGCGTGATCCGGTTGAGCGCTGCCGCGACCTCGGTGAAGACGTCGTACTGGGTGACGAGGAAGCACGTGTGGGTGAACTTCTCGGCCTGCTCCTGGATGCGAGCCACGACGCGGGGGTGCGATGCGCCCACGCTGGTCACCGCGATACCGGAGGCCAGGTCGATCAGGTGGTTGCCGTCGACGTCGACGATGATGGCGCCGCCGGCCTCCTCGACGAAGATCGGCAGCGTCTTGCCGAGGCCGCCGGCCAGGTTGCTGTCGCGGGTGGCCTGCAGCTCGACCGACCGCGGACCGGGAAGAGCCGTCTTGATGATCCGTTGCTGGGTCGGTTGGGCCATCAGGGTGCTCCTCGGTGCAGGGGTCGGGGACGATCAGGACGATCATCTCGTCGCGAGGATGCCGATTCCTCGGTCACTTCATCCATCTCTTGTAGATGTTGGATAATCTGTACAGATGGATCTGCCAACCGTCGCCGAGCTGTGCGCCGCGCTGCCCAGAGATCTGCTCGTGGCCGACGGTTTCGATGCCCCGGACGCGCCAGTGACGGCGGTGCACGTGAGCGAGCTGTCAGACCCGACGTCCTATCTCAGCGGCGGCGAGCTGCTGCTCACGACCGGACTCTCGCTGCCCGACTCGGCGATGGGCTGCGACCGGTACGTCTCCCGACTCCTCGGCGTCGGAGTCAGCGCCCTGGGCCTGGGGCTGGGCCCGACCGTCACCGAGATCCCGTCGAACCTCGCCGCCAGCTGCCGCAAGCACGGCCTGTGCCTGCTGGTCGTCCCGCCGGAGTCCGCCTTCCTGACCGTCACCAAGACGTATTGGACGAGCCGGTCGCGCTCGACCCAGCAGCAGCTCAGCGATGCGATCACGGCACACCGTTCGCTCGTCAATGCCGTCGTCTCCAGCAATCCGGTCGCCGAGACGCTCAAGAGCCTGTCCGGGGCCATCGGTGCGTGGGTGGCGACCCTCGACCCGTCCGGGCAGGTCGAGCACGTGTACCCCAGCGGCCGGGTCGCCGACGCCATCGCAGTCGCCGACCAGATCAAGGATCTGCGCGTCGCCGGCATCCACTCCACGGCGACGTTCCCGTCCGGCGACGAGGTCGTCGCCGTCTTCCCCCTGCCGTTGGAGGAACGCGTCGTCGGCTACATCGCGGTCGGCTCCCCCGCGAGCCTGACGTCGACCGACCGGCGGCTCGTGCTGACCGCCAGTGCCCTGTTGAGCCTGAACGCGGTGCAACGACAGCGGGCCGACGCCGGTGCACAGTCGCAGCTGCAGGCCGTCGCGACGCTGCTCGACATGGGTTTCACCGACGCCGCACACCGGCTGTCCTCGCGCCTGAGGCTCGCAGACATCGGGGACAGCGCCCGCGTGCTGGCGGTGCGCTCGTCGCGTCCGGTCGACGTCGTCACCGCGGTGCTGCAGTGGAACCGTGGTGCCATCCCCGCTCCCGCCGACGCAGATCAGTGCTGGTTCGTGCTCCCCGCGGCGCAGACAGATATCGCTGCGCTGGTCCCCCTGCTGAAGGATGTCGACCCGCGTGCGGCGGCAGCACTGTCGGACGTCGTGCCCGTGGCGACGCTGCACGAGGTCCGGGTCGGGTTGCTGGCGACGGTCGCCACCGCACCAGACGGGTCGGTCGCCGGACCGCGCCAGGCCGCACTCGCGCCAGACGTCGTCCGCGAGGGCATCGGTCGGGTGCTCGACTACACCCGTGCCGACCTGGTCCCTGCACTCGTGGCCTATCTACGCCATCGCGGCCAGTGGGATCCGGCCGCCCGCGACCTCGGCGTCCACCGCAACACCCTGCGTCACCGCATCACCCGATGCCGTGGCTGCTGGGCGCCGACCTTGACGATCCCGATGTGGCCGCCGAGCTGTGGCTGTACCTGCGAAGCAACGGTCTGGCCTGACGGCGTCGATCAGGGCTCCTAGCGCGCCAGAAACTCCAGCGCTTCTCGGACGAACTCGTCGTGGAACTGGAAGACACCACCATGTCCGGCGTCGGGATAGATCCTGAGGCGACTGTCCGGAAGACGGGCGGCCAGGTTCTCGGAGTTGACGGTCGGAACCATGCGGTCGGCGTCGCCATTGGCGATGAACACCGGGATCGTGATGGTCGACAGATCGGCCGGGGGCCGGACTCCCCAGCCGTGGATCGCCTTGAGCTGGGCGCGGAACGTCGTCAACGACACGGCGGCGTCGCGATCATCCGTGCGCTCGCCGAGCCGGTCGAGAAAGGCCGCCGCCGCCTGCTTGCCGCGCGGCGTCCGGGTGAAGAACAGGTACGTCTTGGGGTCCTTGAACGTCACCAGGCCGTGCAGGATGTCGATGATCGAGATGCGGGTGACCCGGTCGATGCCGGTGCCGCCAGCAGGCCCCGTGCCAGTGAGGATCAGCCGACGGACCAGCTGCGGATCGAGGACGACGATGGCCTGCGACACCATTCCACCGAGCGAGAAGCCGTGCAGGTCGACGCTCTGGTGACCGAGCGCGCGGATCACGTCGATCATGTCTCTGGCCATGTCGTCGACTGCGGTCCGCGCCCTCGACGTGGAGCGACCGACACCGCGGTAGTCGATCGCGATGACATGCCGCTGGGCGGCAAAGCCGTCGACGACGCGCGGATCCCAGTTGTCGAGATTGGCCGCGAGGTGATTGAGGAAGATCACCGGCACACCGCCCTCGGGACCCAGCTCTCGGTAGGAGTAGGTCGAGCCGCCGACATCGACAGTCTTGCCGGGCGCAGAGCGGTAGGTCGTGGTCATGTCTCTCCTTGGACGAACGAGCGGGACCGCCCTTTGATATTACGACCGTACTCTTATAGTCTCGTGCAGGTCAAGCACACCTCGTGCCACACCGAGCTCCGGGAGAAGATGCGTCATGTTGGCCTTCATCGTCGAGAAGTACGCCAAGACCGGGGCCGTGCGCGCAGTCGAGCGTCCCGAGCCCACAGTGGCGCCCCACGACGTCCTCGTGCGAGTCGAGGCCGCCGGAGCAAATCCCCTCGACTCCAAGATCGCCCAGGGCGAGTTCAAGCTGATCCTTCCGTACAAGCCGCCCTTCGTCCTAGGGCACGACCTGGCCGGCGTGGTGATCCGCATCGGGTCCGCCGTGACCAGGTTCGCCGTCGGCGACGTGGTGTTCGGCCGACCCACCGACTTCCGCATCGGCACGTTCGCCGAGCCGTCTCGGTCGACGAGCACGACCTCGCCCTCGCCCCCGCGTCGACGACGGCGACAGAAGCCGCGTCGCTCCCGCTCGTCGCCCTGACCGCATGGCAAGCTTCTCGTCGAACGAGGTGGCGTGAAGCCGGGGCAGAAGGTTCTCATCCACGCGGGATCAGGCGGGGTCGGCACGGTCGCCATCCAGCTAGCCAAGCACCTCGGTGCAACAGTGGCGGTCACGACGAGCACCGCGAACATCGCTGGTCAAGAGCCTGGGCGCCGACGTCGTCGTCGACTACAAGACCGATGCCTTCGAAGACGTCCTCAGCGGCTACGACCTCGTCCTCGACTCACTCGGTCCTGACAGCGTCGCAAAGTCGCTGACCGTGCTGAAGCCGGGCGGCATCGTGATCGGCCTCGGCGGCCCACCCGATCCGACATTTTCCCGATCCATCGGCGCCAACCCGATCATGCAGCTCGCCACCGGACTGATCAGCCGCAAGGTGCGCAAGACCGCGCGCCGTCTCGACGTGCGCTATTCGTTCCTGTTCATGAGGGCGAGCGGCGAGCAGCTCGAGATCCTTGCACGTCTCGTCGACGACGGCGTCATCCGTCCTGTGGTCGACAGCGTCTTCGCGTTCGACCAGACCCTCGAGGCGCTGGCCCATGTCGACTCCGGCCGAGCAAAGGGCAAGGTCGTCGTCACGATGAGGTGATCACCGCGACGACGACCCTTGCAGCCGACCGGTTCGGTCAGCTGGCCGCGGACAACGTGGGGTAGTCGGTGTAGCCGCGAGCGTCGCCGCCGTAGTAGGTGCTCGGGTCACCGGCATTGAGGTCGGCGCCCAGCCTCCAGCGCTCGGCCAGATCGGGGTTGGCCACGAAGGCCTGGCCGACAGCGACGACGTCCGCAACACCGTCGGCCAGGATGCGCTCGACGACCTCCAGCGACGTCGGCGAGGCGCCGGGGGTGTCGAGCACCAGCGGACCCGCGAAACGATCCCGCAGGTCAGCGACCAGCGCGCCAAGATGTTCTTGCGACACCGACAAGACGCTCAGGTAGGCCAGTCCCAGCCCGCTGATGCCGTCGACGACGCTGCGGTACGTGTCCTGCAGGTCGGGGCCGGGCTGCTCGCCCATGCCGTTCAACGGATTGCCCGGCGAGAGGCGCACGCCGACCCGCTCGGCGCCGATGGCCTCAGCCACAGCTGAGATGACCTCGACGACGAAGCGTGCACGCTGCTGCGGTGTGCCGCCGTACTCGTCGTCACGCACGTTGACCGTGGGATCGAGGAACTGGTGCAGCAGATAGCCGTTGGCGGCGTGCACCTCGACGCCGTCGAGCCCGGCACGGATGGCGTTTCGGGCAGCCTCGACGTAGTCGTCCATGATGCCCGCCAGCTCGTCGCGGCCGATGGCTCGCGGCACGTCGTGAGCCTGAGGCCCGGTCGGGGTGAACATCTGTCCCGGTGCCTGGACGACACTCGGGGCGATCGTCTCGAAGCCATGCTTGTTGTCGGCCGCCGCGATCCGACCGACGTGCATCAGCGCGCGACAATCGTGCCACCGGCCGCGTGCACCGCATCGGCGACGTCACGCCAGCCCGCCACCTGGGCCTCGGTGTACAGCCCCGGCACGAACGGATAACCCTGACCCACTGCGCTGGGCGCAATACCTTCGGTGATGATCAGTCCGGCACCGGCCCGTTGGGCGTAGTACTCCGCGTTGAGCGCCGTGGGGGCATTCCCCTCTCCTGCGCGACTGCGGGTCATGGGTGCCATGACGAACGACTGGGGAAGGCGCCACGGGCCGATCGTGGCGGGTGTGAAGGCGAGGGACATGTCAGGGGAGCTTCTTTCGGTCGAGGTGCTACCGGAGCACATGCTCGGGTAGCCAAGGGATGGGGCGCTTCAGCACTCATGCACAGCGTGGCGCTCAGGAGGGATGTCAGACGACGGGCAGGAACGAGGCATAGCGCTCGGAGGCAGGAAGATGGAGGCTGCTCCTGACCTGACGTGCGGTCTCGTCGGCGAGCACCTCGGTGTGCCCCGACTCGACTCCGTCGAGCACCTGGCGGACGATGTCGGCCGGATCAGCCTTGGGCGCGTCGACGCCTGTTGCCATGTCGGTGTCGACGTAGCCCATATAGACGCCGACGACCTGCACGCCGTGGGGTGCAAGCTCGACACGCATCGAGTCGGTCGCCGACCACAGGGCCGCCTTGGAAGCGCTGTAGCTGCCGCCGAGCGCCAGCCAGGCCAGCGCCGACGCGACGTTGACGACGGCGCCCGAACGCTCGACCAGCCCGTCACGGAACGCGGACGCGAGTGCCAGTGGCCCGAAGAAGTTGGTCTCGAACTCGCGGCGCAAGGCCGAGTCGTCACCCTCGAGCGGCGAGGCGACCAGCGAGATACCGGCATTGTTGACCAGGATGCTGACATCGCTGGCCGCAGCGGCTGCCTCGGCGACGGATCGCGCATCCGTGACGTCGAGCTGAAGCGGGTGGACTCGTGAGTCGGTCGCCGAGACCGAACGCGGGTCGCGTGCTGCGGCATACACCTTGGCAACTCCCCGATCGAGAAGCTTGCTCGACGAACTCGCGCCCGACACCCCGGTTGGCCCCGGTGACGAGAACTGTCTGATTTTTCAAACTGGTCATATGTGCCTCCTGGCCGATGGCGACGGCACGTGCGTCATGCAGTCACCTTGATATTATGACCATACGCCAAAGACGAAGAAGCCAGGACTACCGGTCGAGCATCGCCAGCACATCGGCCAGACCCTGAGCGATCACTGCACGCGAGAGCTCGTCGTCGGTCAGGGCCCGGGCGAACTGCATCGTGCCCACCATGAGGGCATAGGCACTGAAGGCCCTCGCCCGCGCTTGCAGGCACGGTTCGCCCGAGCCGTCATCGCCCGAAAGCCGACGGGTCAGAGCATCGACCAATGCTGTCGCGCCGTCGGTATAGGCCTGACGGGTCGCAGGCGTGCTGCGCGCGATCTCGTCGAGCAACGAGGCCGAAGGGCAACCCTCCGAAGGGTTGTCCCGATGCTCGACCGACAGGTATTGCCGGATCATCTCCTCGACTCCCTCTCGCCCCTGTGGCAGCGAGTCATACCGATCGAGCTGCGCCGCGAGCTCGCTCGCCACGACTTCGGCCACCAAGCTGTCCTTGGAGTCGAAATGGGCGTAGAACGCCCCGTTGGTCAGCCCGGCGTCCTTCATCAGCACGGCGACGCCCGATCCGTCAATGCCGTCCTGCTTGAGACGGCGCCCAGCCGACTCCACGATGCGGGACCGAGTGGCCTCCTTGTGCTGCTTGTCGTACCTGACCATCAGAGCAGTCCTTTCACGTGCGAGACGGCGCCTCACTCACCCTGCCAGTGTATGCGCTGATGATCGTACGTTCTTGAGCCCGACGGCTCCGCTCAGATGAGTCCGCGCCGCACCGCCAGCACGACGGCCTCGACGTTGGAGTCCACGTTCCAGGTCACTCGCAGCTCGGCCAGCTTGCGCCGCATGGTCCGGCCCGACACGTGCGAGCAGATCGCTGCCTCCTCCTTGTTCTTGCCCTCGGCCAGGGCGGCCAGGATCTCGAGCGTCTGGACGTCCGGGACGAAGTCGTCCTCCGTCGTCAGCTCCGGTGCGGTGCTGCCTGCGCTATTCATGCGTGGTCCGTTCTCGGCCAGTTTCGGCCAGGTTGCCTCGTTGCTCAGCGAGTGCCCGCTCGAGGGGCGCTCGTCGTCGTACGCTCGACCGATGACTGCGTTCGATCTCCGCCGGCTCGACCTCAACCTCGTGATCGCGTTGAACGCCCTGCTCGAAGAACGCAACGTCAGCGCCGCGGCCCGCCGGCTCGGCGTGTCCCAGCCGGCCGCTAGCCAGTCGCTGGCCAAGCTTCCGGCGTCACTTCGACGACGGCTGTTGATCCGCGTCGGTCATCAGTACGACCTGACCGCCCTGGCCGCGGGGCTCCAGCCGCGCGTCCACGACCTCGTCCACGAGCTCGGGCAGGTGCTCGCCGGGGGAGGCGCATTCGATCCGAGCACGACCGAGCGTGAGTTCGTGGTGTCGATGAGCGACTACGTCGCCGCCGTGTTCGGAGGCCCACTGGTGGCTCACCTCGCCGCGGCAGCGCCAGGCGCGCGGCTGCGCCTCGACACCGCGCCGATCTCGGGATTCGACTCGTTCCGCGAGGCACTCCGCCACCTGGATGGCATCGTCGTCCCCACCGCCGTCACTCCGCCCGGAGAGACCATCGAGCTGTTCACCGACTCGTGGTGCTGCGTCGTGTCTGACCATCTTGCGGCGGAGGCCGCTGCTTGGACCGAGTCCGACTTCACCTCGCGCGGCTGGGTCGCGACCCACGTCAACACCGCCGTTCCGGCACAGGAGTACCTGCGACGGGCCGGCGTCGAGATCGTCGTCGCAGTCACCGCCCCGACGTTCTCGGCCGTCCCCTACCTCGTGGCGGGGACCCCGCGCGTGGGACTTCTTCACCGCCGGCTGGCCGATCAGCTCGCCGGACCAGCAGGCGTGACGATCGTGCCAACCCCGTGGGCACCGCCCGCCGTGCCGATGGTCATGTTCTACGACAAGACACGTGCGCAGGACCCTGCGGTCAGGTGGTTCCTCGACGCTGTCGAGACGGTCGCTCGGTCCCTGGAGTCGCGCGTCCCACGTAGTGACGAGCCATGATCTCGGAGTGGCGCAGGCGTTCACCATCACTCCTCTAAATCGATTTAACAGGTCGTATCCAGTCTTGCCCAGAGCGCCATCAGCAGACAATGACTCGGCGACCAACTCTGGCTTCTGGTCCCCTATAGCCACGGCTTATCCCCCGCACGAAACGCGCCGGTAGATGACACGACGCGGTGGCGGGGAACCGTTCGTCCCCGCCACCGCGTCGTCAGCTGCCTCCTACTTGACTCGGAGTGTCCGCGTCACCGAGCTCTTGCCGTTGACCTTCCCTCCACCGGAGTAGACGATCTTGAGCGTGTGCTTGCCCTTGGCCAGCTTCGGCAGGGTGAAGACCCGCTTGCCCTTGTCCTTGGCGCGCAACGTGACGACCTTGATCGTCTTGCTGCCCTTCATGACCCGGATCGTCCCGGTCGGCGCGGCGACCCCCTTGGCCTTGACGAGCACCGTCGCCCTGACCTTCTTGCTGGCCTTCACCGAGCTTGCAGAGAGCTTGAACGACACCGACGGCTTGATCTTGGCCGGAGGGGCCACCGGCGGCTTGGCCGGTGCCACGTAGAAGGCATCCTTGGCGCTCTGCAAGGTGATCGGACCCACCAGACCGGCGTCCTGCGGGCTGGCCATCGAGTACTGGCCGTTGGTGTTGGTCGCGGCCGGGAAGTAGCGGTTCTTCTTCCGAGGCGTGACCGCGATCTCGATCTGGTTGACCCCCGCCTTCAGCTGATCGGTGACGTCGACCTCGTAGGGAGCGAACAGCACCTTGCCCGCCTGTGCGCCGTTGACCTTCACGCTGGCGGCCGTGAACACCTGGCCCAGGTTGAGCAGGTACCTCTTGCCCTTGACCGGAGTGACGTCGACGGTGGCCCGGTAGACCCCGTCCTCCACGACGGACCGCAACGCGCCAGCCTGGAAGTCGGCATCCTTCCAGTTGCCGAGGACGTCGTCGGTGAACGTCTGGGTCGTGACCTCGCCGCCGATGACCCCGTCGAGGTTGTCAGCGGTCACCGTCAACGACGTGGACTGACCGGCACGGTCGTCTCAGGTGCGACCCGGTCAACGCCTGCAGGAAGACCCTTGCTCAGATCGGACTGCGGAATCGTGACACCGGCAGGCTCCGCGAGCAGCGCGATGCCGTTGCTGGGCTTGGCCGGAGTCGCGCCACGACCGAGAGCGTCGCCGCCGGCGTCGAGCCTGAACGTGACGGCACCGTCCTTGACCGATGCCGGGTAGATCTTGCCGGTCTTCTGGTCGAGCCAGTAGAAGTTCTTGAACTGGTCGTCGGCGCGCACCGTGATGGTGTTGGCGGTCGCGGCCGTGTTGCGGAGGTAGGTCACCTCGCCGCCGTCGGTCAGGCTGCGGCGGACGAAACGGACGTCGTCGTTCGCGTCGTACGTGACCTCGGGCGTGACGACCTTCTTGAGCGTGCTGGCCAGCGCCGCAGCCGACGTCGGGTTGTAGCCCGCATCGGTGTCGGTCAGCACCTTCGTCGCCAGATTCGCGACCTTCTTGTCCTCCGACGCGTACTCTCCATCCGCATAGCCGGCCTGCGCATTCGGCAGCTTGCCGAAGAACACAATCGGTGCGCCCTGCTCGGCGAGGGCGAGCAGCCGCTTCATCGTCGCGACCGGAACCGTCTGCGTGTGGACGACCAAGGCCTCGTACTCGACCTTGCCACCGTTGACGCTCAGCTTTTCCGTTCTTCCACTCCGTGCTGGCGGCCTGGATGCTGTCATCGTTGATGACGTCCCAGGCGTAGCCGTTGCGATTCAGCGTGGGCGTCGCACCCGTTGCCACGGCGCGCGTGTTGAACGGCGCGTAGACGGCGACGTCCTTGCTCGGTGCACCCTGCTGCGTCAGGTAGTTGAGGCGCGCGGAGTACGCGTTGAGCTGCGGGAAGTACTTCGACAGCGTGTTGGTCGCCGACATGTTGACGCCGATGGTCGGGAATCCGGCCCAGCCGTTCTCGCCGTACTGCGTGGTTCCCTTGCCGTACGGGTAGTTCAGCCCGTGGTAGAAGAAGTTGTTGACGCCGCTCGTGGCCATCATGTCGATGCCGACCTTGAGGCTGTCGAGCGAGTTCTGCATCGGCGTCAGGCCCAGCGTGAACTGCTCGGCCGAGACCAGGTTGCGTCCGTACAGGTGCGCACCCGACGACGTCGTGATGAGCCGGAACTCGTCGTGCTGCTCGTCCTCGGGGATGTCGACGTACTTCGCGCCACCGATGATGTCCATCGGCGGGTTGTACGCCTGCTGACGGAACTGCAGGCCGGCCGCATTCGTGCCGCGCTTGAAGCCCTTGAGCCCTTCGGCGAACTTCTGCCCGGCGAGCGTCCGGTAGTCGGCGAGGATGCGGTTGGTCTCGTCGGCGCTCGTGCCATAGGTCAGGTACGACGTGTTCGATCCCGACATCGTGTTGGTCGGCATGTAGGCCGGCGCACCGAGGTTCTGCTTGTAGATCGTCGGCAGGTACTTGCTGAAGTCGTAACCGATGCCGTTGTTTTTGGCGTCCTTCGCCAGGTCGGCGAGACCGTCGGTGTAGTACAGGTCGGTGCTGAGCTCGCTGTCGTTGAACAGCGCCCGCACGTTGTCGTGCCGGTCGATGATGCGGCGCAGGTTCTCGTCGCCGACCCACTGGTTGACGTAGTCGATGGTCTTGGCGGCGTCCATGTGGTCGACGACGAACCAGTCGGGCCGCGCCGAGTCGACGCCGCCCGTGCCGGTGGGCAGCGAGTAGACGCCGACGACCTCGTAGTCCTTGCCGGCGTCGATCGCGGCGGCCGTGTCGGCGTCGAGGTGGAACGTCCCGCCCATGACGTCGGCAGCGTCGATGTAGTGGCTGTCCTCGGCGTCCAGCGAGATGCGCTGGTCCCATGTCGTCGCGCCGTCGTCGAACTTCGTGGCGTCGCCGGTCAGTGCGCCGGCAGAACCGGTCTTCTGGGCGACCAGCACGCCTTGCAGCCGGGCCTTGGATGCGTCGAACTTCGGCATCGGGTCTTTGTAGAGCTTGCTCTTGGCGAGGGCAGGAACGCTCACGGCCCCTGCCGTCAGGTCGGCGCCAGAGAGCGTCGTCCGGCCGAGGGCGAGATTGCGCTCGCCGTCGTCGATCGTGACGTACTGGCTGTTGGCGTTCCAGCCCGAACCCATGTTGAGGTCGACCGTGATGCCGAGGTCCTCGGCCTTCGCGACCGTCCACTCGAGCTTGTCGTAGAACGAGGCGGTGTAGATGTCCTTGACCTTCTCCTCGTCACCCGGAAGCGGGTCGACGCCGAAGGGGTTGATCTCGACGTATCCGAAGCCGGACTTCGCGATGTAGTCGAGCTGCTCGCCGAGCACATCGGTCTCGACGGCACCGCCAGACCACCACCACCGAACGCCGGGACGGAACTGCGTGCTCGGCGAGGCGAACTCGGACGCCGAGATGCTGCTCGTCGCGGCCGCACCGGCTGGGCCGGAGCCCTGCACCGTCGCCACCGCGAACGACGACACCGCCAGTGCGGCGATCGAGACGAAGGACAACGACCGCTTGCTGGTGCGCCTCATGGCGTCGCGCCGGGGTGCGCAGGGACGACTCGTCGTGACATGGGTACTCCTTGGTTGTGCGAGCGGACCCACGCGTGCTGGGGGCGTGCCGAGATGGCTCCGCCGACCGCCGATCTACGCGGGTCCGGTGATGGTCGTCACACCGTAGGACGCGCGATTGAATCGAGTCAATGTGTCGGCGAAGAACGGCCAGTACTGGCCAATCAATACTGGCGTTCCAGCAGTTTTGTCATCGACACTGCACGGCAGCATCCCGTCAGGTATGCCGCCGCCATCACCTGCGAGAAAGGCCTCGCGTGACCATGAAGTCGACGGCCGAGTTCATGTTCGTCGGGGTCAAGGTCGTTCCCGGATGGTTCTGCGGCCAGACCCGAAAGAGTCGTCGACGAAACCCTGACCGACACTGTCGACTCCCGAGAAGTCGAGCTCGATGTCGGAGAACTTGTCCATGTCCACCAAGAGCCGCTTGGCCTCACTGCGGCTCACGAAATCGACGCCGATGGCAAAGAGCTTGATCACCGGACGGGTACGCGTGAACTCGTGGTCGTCGCTGAACTCACGAAACAGGTCTCCCAGGCTTCGACCGGTGGCCAGGTCGATGGTCAGTCGCACGGACGTGCCCCTCACGACGTGCGAGATGCCGACGGCATGATCGGAGCGCTGGTTGTCCACGATCCAGGAGATGCCGTTGGCCTCCAGCGTGAAGACGTCGACTGCCTTGGAAGTGAAGAAGATGCCCTCGCCCGAATGTGCCGCAGGCGCCGTCGTCTGCTTGCCCTTCGTCAGCTCGGCAATGGCCGAGTAGAGGTCTGGAAGGTCCTTGCCCTCACGGAGGTTTCGATACACGCCCACACCGTCGTCAACAACCTCCAGCTGAATCCGATCTCCGTGCCTCCATGCCCGGATGCGTGCGGTCACGCCCTTGGAATGGTCGATGGCGTTGTTGAGCATCTCGGTGAACGCATACTGGGCAATCGCTTTCGCGCGCGGGGCCCCGTCGAGATCGAGGAAGTCCACCGCGTCTCGCCAGACCAGGGACTCGTCAAGTCCCTGAAGGTCGACCGTCCGATCGATCACCGGGTCGATCGGAACAAGACGTTGCGGCAACCCGGTCGGATCGACGTGCGTCACGGCGTCGCGCTTGCGCCATGCCTCCTGAACGGCTCCGAGCTCGTATCGGCGATGCCCGCCCCCGGTACGAGTGGCTTCGGGCAGCACCCCGGCATCGGTCAACAGTCGGACTTGGCTCAGGGAGACTCCCAAGGCACGCGCAACGGCACCGATGGAGACGAGCGCGTCGGATCCTGCCATCACCGTCCCCCAAACTTACAAACCTATTGTAGATTTTCTCGTCAGCTTCTCCTAAATCTATAATGATTGTAGATTTAGGAGAACGGAACCTCCAATTCTGTGGGTTTCTTCCGGAGGCTCATCCGCCCCCTGACCCGGTTGAACCCGGCAGACCTCGGGTACCTGCCCACCATGACCAAGATCAGCAGGACGTTCACCGTCGATCCCGCACCGTCCGTGGTGCTCGACTACCTCAAGGACTTCTCCCACGCCGAGGAGTGGGACCCGGGCACCGAGAAGTGCATCCGCCTCGACGACGGGCCCATCGCCGTCGGGAGCCGTTGGCACAACACGTCCAAGATCGCTGGTATCTCCACCGAGCTCCAGTACGAGCTGAAGAAGCTGACCGACACCGAGGTCGTCTTCGTCGGCAGCAACGACACCGCGACGAGCACCGACACGATCGCCGTCATGCCTTCTGGCACCGGCAGCGAGATCACCTATGACGCCGACATCGAGCTGAAGGGCGCGGCGAAGGTCGCCACCCCGGTCATCAAGCTGGTGTTCGAGAAGATCGGCAACGACACCGAGGACGACATGGTCAGGGTGCTGAACGGTCTGACCACCAGCTGAGGCAGGCAGTCAGTTTGTAGACTTCGGCTCGTGCCCGACAAACCCACCCGTCGTAGCGGCGCCGTCCTCGAGCGCGCCATCCTCGATGCCGGTTGGCGCGAGATCGGCGAGCGGGGCTGGTCTGGATTCACGATGGAAGGCGTTGCCGCACGCTCCGGCGTGGCCAAGACCGTGATCTATCGGCGATGGAAGAACCGTGCCGAGCTCGCGCAAGAGATGCTGCGGCGTGCCGCTGCGGAGCACCAGCGGCCCGTGGACTCGACCGGAGACCTCCGGACCGACTTGCTGACCTTCGTGACCAACATGTCGGAGTTCCTCCGAGGTGCTTTCGGCGACGCGGCCCGCGGGGTGGTAAGCGAGGGTGACCCCGCCACCCGGACGAGCATGTTCGCCGAGACACCTGTCGTCCACGGCGTCCACGAGATCATCGAGCACGCGCGAGCGCGCGGTGAGCTTGTCACGGCTCCCTCCGTAGCCGCGGTCAACCTGGGCCACGCCATCGTCATGTGGGAGTTCTTGCAAGTCCACGAGCCACCGTCGCACGAGGATCTCGTGACGCTCGTCGACTCGCTCTGGCTCCCCGCTCTTCGGCAGAGCGCCTGAGCTCGCATCTGGGTGGTGCGCCAACGCGCACCACCCAGATGACGTCACTTGACTCGGATGTTCCTGGTGGGGACTTCGAGCCCTTGAACGTGCCGTTCGCCCGGAAGACGACCTGCACCTTGTGTCGTCCGCGACCGATCTTCGACGTCAGCTTGACCTTCGCCCTTCCGTTGACGACCTTGGCCACATGGCGGCGACGACCGTCGACGCGGACCTCGACAACGCCGCTCACCTTCCGGTCTGCGGTGACCACGATGCTCACCGTCGGACGGCCGCCCTTGCGATAGGTCGCCCTGCTGAGCTTGAAGGAGGTGCGAGTCGCCTTCTTCGCAGCAGCGGGCGGCGTGACCTTGCCGACCAGCGCGACGTCACGGTACGGCGTGACCGTGATCGGTCCCATCAGACCGGTCCGTTGCAGCGCCGGCATCTGGTAGTTGCTGTCACCGGACGTCTTGACCGCGTTGAACAACGTCGTCGCGACCCTGACCTCGAGCTCGTTGGTTCCCGCACGCAGGTGCCCGCCCAGGTCGATCCGGCTCTTGTCGGCCTGGTTGACCAAGACGCTCTCACCGTTGACCTTGACCCGGACGGTGTCGACGACGTCTCCGAGGTCGAGGTAGGCGCCGTCGGTGGTGGCCCAGCCAGCGGCAGGCTGAATGACGTCGTGTAGACACCGGTGCCTGACTGCTTGGTCAGGTCGACCGGACTCGCGATGTCGAGCCACGACGGCAGTCGGCCGTCCTGGTCGGCCGTCAGGCTGATCTCGTCCTGGTTCGTCTTCTTGGACGTCCACTGCGTGGCGCCAGGCGTCCAGGTCTGGGCCTTGAGCTTCCAGGTGTCCAGCCCCTGCGAATCGGCCAGGCCGGTGACGCTGGTCGTGATCTTCTGGCCATCAGCCAGCGAGGTCACGATCGTCCCGTTGCTCGTGGCGCGGAGCGCAGCTCCGCTGCCTTGCGCGACCGTCGAGACGGCACCAGGCTTGGCTGGATTCTTCGTCGCTGCGGGCAGGCCCGTGGTCGACTTGGCCATCATCACGATGGTGCTGTCGTGCGGCCCGACGCGCACCTGGGTTGAGATGCCCCTGCTCGTGCGCACGTAAGCTCGTGACCGGGGTGATCCTTCCCGACCACGTGTCGAGCAGGTACGGCGTGCCGGTACCCGTGATGTCAAGTGTCACGGAAGCTGTCTTCTTCGACCGGTTGTAGACGAAGTCGTACGTCGCACCGTTCGCCTCACGGCGCACCAGGCCGAGGTCGGCACTCGGCTCCGCGGGCGTCACGTCGGGCTTGATGCCCGCATCGGCGAGCGCGGCCGGCAGCGCCGCCTCGTTGACGACCTTCCTGACCGAGGACTGATTCAGGAGGTCGGTCACGACGCCCCGAAGCTCGGTCTGGTCTGCTTCGGCGCCCGTCGTCGCGACGGTGCCTCACCGACGACGTAGATCCGCAGCCCCTGCTTGGCCAGCTGCAGCAGCCGCTTCGCACTGGCCGTCGACATCGTCTTCTGGTCGTTCAAGATCAGGGCGTCGTAGTCGGCCTTCGACCCGAAGATGCCGCCGTCGGGGTCGGCCTTGACCGCGGGGTCCTTGATCAGACCTGGCGCCAGGTAGCCGTACGTGTAGCCGGCCTTCGAGGTCGCCGAGTCGGTGCCGAGCATGTGCTGGGTGGCCTGCTGCGGGCTCACGCTCGAGCCGATCAGGCCGAGATCCTCGTAGTAGACCGCGAGGTCGAGCGTCGCGCGTCCTTGACGCAACGCGAGCTGGGTTCGCCCCAGGCTGTCGTTGAGCGCAGCGTAGTCGGGCCAGCTGGGCAGTCGTGGCCCGAAGTTCTCCGAAGCGTTGAGCGCACCGAAGATGTCCCACGGGTTGTAGCCCGGCCACTGGCCGTCACGTCCGGCCGTTCCGACCCCGGCCGGCGCGTCGCGGTAGGGGAATCCGTGCCAGACGAGCTGGTTGACCCCACCGGCGTAAGCCTTGTGGATGCTGTCGACGAGACCCTGCCCATACTTGCCTGCAAGGTTCGATCCGTCACCGCCGTCACCGTACTGGCCGGCGACATTGGGGCCAGAGACCGTGGACCGGTAGCCGCCCTGGAAGTTGGCACAACACTCGACGGACACGATGTTCTTGCCTGTCACGTGCGCTCCCGTCGAGACCGCCCGATAGTCCTGTTCCGCACCGAGGGGGTTGGGGCTGCCGAAGTTCAGCGACTCGCCCTCCGGAATACCTGCCTCAGCGGATGCTTCGGGGGTCGAGATCGGCGTGCCGTACGACTGTGCACGGAAGTTGAGCCCGTGCCCCTGGGCCCAGCTCTGCATGGTTCGCACGTACCGGGTGTTGTAGAGGTCGCTCATCGTCTGGCGGTAGTCCTCGCGCACCTGGGGTCCGACGCCCTCGATCTCGAAGGCTGGCGCGTGGGTGCCCTGGATGCCAGCACCTGCCAGGGCGGGCAGCCGGGTCGTGAGGTCGTACCCTCGCAGATCTTCGAACTGCGACATCAGGTCCGTCGTCCACTTCTGGGTCTCGCCGAGCTCGAGGGAGTCCTCGAAGATGGCGCCTCCGCCGATCTTCTCGAGGTTCGCGCGCACCTGCGGCGTCAGGATGTTCTCGTCCCAGAAGTCAGCCTGGATCGTGGCACCTCCCGTGCTCCAGTGGTCGACGACGTAGTTGGGCTGGGTCGCCGTGTAACCCCCGCGCTGGGCGATCAGACCTGAGGCCGTCTGCTTGAAGTCGATGACGACCCACGGATGCCCGTTGCCCTGCGAGAACGTGTGGTCGAGCTGCCCGTCCTGGGTGACTTGATCGGTGACGTCCTTGACCGACTCCGGGTCGAGCTTGATCGGCCCGGTCGTCCCGGCACCGCACTCGTCCTCACATTGTGCGATGACGGTGCCGATCCGCTTGACCGTGGCGACGTTCACCACGGCAGCCGCATTGGCGTGGGGCTTGACCAACGGCTTGACGGTGAGATCTCCGCAGGCCGCCAGGCGGTTGCCCAGCTTGACGACCTCGACCTTTTCGGCCTCGCCGGCCGTGCCGATCGTGATGACGTCGCCCGCCGCCAGGCCACTGAGCGCCGCAACTCCGACTGTGGTGTCGCCGACGGCGGCGTCCCGGCACAGCTTGGTCGTGACGCTGGGTGGTGCGGTGAGGGTCGCGGGCAGCATCCCGGTGCGACTCGTGCCGGCGGCGTTGAACTCACGTCCGTAGATCAGCTGCTGCTCAGCCTCTGGCTGGTTGAAGCTGTTGAGGGTCGGAACTGTCGGCGGATACTGCGGTCCCAGGTTCTGGTCGACGATCAGCCCGTACTTGGCGGCCTGATCGGTGATGACCTCCATCTTGTGGGCCCACTCTGGGGTCCCCCAGCCGTAGTCGGCCAGGAAGGCGTTGTCCTGGTGCCCGGCACCGGGAACGTAAAAGGGGACAACCTCGATGCCGCCTGCACCGGCCTCTGACAGCTGCTGGATCTGGCTGCGGATCACGTCGTCATCGGTGAACGCGAGCGGCATCCAGTAGCGATACATGGGCCGAGTGGCGGTAGGCGGTTCGGCGAACGAGGCTGCGCTGGCTGCTGGGCTCAGATTCGCACCCGGGCCGGGGGTGGCGGCGCCCGCCGCTCCGCCCGCCATGGGCAGCAGGGTCAGACTCGCCGCGGCAAGGCTCAGCGTGGCAACCGCCGCGGCTAGTGCGTTGCGGCGCCTCGAGCGGGATGGGACGAGCAGTGGTGGAGCCATGGGGACTCTCAGATTGGATCGATTTAACTAGTGGCGCCCATCACAGTAGATCCGTTCCCGCGTAACGTCAATACGCTACGTTGCGTAGTTAAACTTTGGGGTGCACCGATCACGGCACGTTCGCCGCCCTCAGCGCGAAGGCGCCGACGACGGCTGCACGACGTCTCGCCGCTGCGGCCGGAGCCGGCACACCCACGACCCGCGCGTCAGCACCGTCGCCATCGTCACCACCCCCGTCCGTCCCAGTAGACCCGAATCGTCGGCTGTTGGCGTCAGCCCGGAGCAGGCGTCCGAGGTACTGCGTCTGCAGTACGTCCGGGGCAGGCCGCCTAGGATGCGAAGGTGTCCGTCACGACGATTGCGACCATGCCCGACGGCGCTCAGATCGCCTGCCAGATCGCAGGCCCGAGCACGGCTCCGGCGGTGCTGCTCCTGCAGGGCCAGGCGAACTCCCACCACTGGTGGGTCCCCATCGAGCCTCTGATCTCGCAGACCTTCCGGACCGCGGCTTCGACTACCGAGGCACCGGCGAGACCCGCTCCGAGCTCGGCCCGTGGTCGACCGCATCGTTCGCCCGCGACGCGGCGCACGTCCTCGACGAGCTCGAGATCCCGACGGCGCACGTCTACGGGACGTCGATGGGCGGACGGGTCGCGCAGATGCTCGCGATCGAGCATCCGCACCTCGTGGACCGGCTCGTGCTGGCCTGCACCTCCCCCGGTGGAGAGCTGGCTGTCGAACGGTCGCAGGATGTGCGCCGACGGCTCGCCGACCCCGATCGCCAGGCCCGCCATCGCGCCTTGGTCGACCTGTTCTACACGCCTGCCTGGGCGTCGACCCATGAGCGCAGCACGTTGTTCGGCGACAGCTCGATGTCGGCGAAGGCGCAGCAGCTGCACCTTCGGGTCAGCGCCCAGCACGACGCCTCTCACCGCCTCGGCAACATCGTCGCTCCGACGCTGGTCCTCCACGGCAGCGACGACGAGATGGCGCCGGTCGAGAACGCGACGGCGATCGCCGCACGCATTTCCGACTGCTCGGTCGAGATCACTCCCGGTGGCCGTCACGGCTTCTTCGACGAGTTCAGCAGCACCGTGACGCCGCACGTCGTGGCGTTCTTGTCGGCCTGAGCGGCGCCCGGCGTCGTCACCGGTCCGGCCCCTTGGCGTCCATCTAAATGAGAATGGTTATCATTCCGATGTGATCGCCTCCTCCTTGACCGCGCCGACAGCGGCGCAGGTCCGACAGACCACCGTGCGGCGACGGAGAACCGCCGTCACCACGATGCTGGTCGTCCTCCTGCTCGTCGCGACCCTCAGCGTGGGGATCGGACCAGTCGCAGTCGACCCCCTGACCACCCTGCGCATCCTCTGGGCGCACATCGGCCCCGGCTCGACCACCGCCACGTGGTCGCAGGTCGACGACCAGATCGTCTGGACGTTCCGGGTGCCACGTGTCCTGCTGGCCGCCCTCGTCGGCGCTGCGCTTGCGGTCGTCGGCGCGATCCTGCAGGCCATCATCCGCAACCCGCTGGCCGACCCGTACGTGCTCGGCGCGTCGTCGGGTGCCGCCCTCGGTGCCGTCGGTGCGCTGGTGCTGGGGGCCTCGGTGCCCGGCCTCCTCGTGACCGGCTCAGCCTTCGGCGGTGCCGCCGCAGCTGGGATCGCGGTCTACCTGCTGACCGTCCGAGGCCGTCGACTCGAACCGCTGCGGCTCGTCCTGGCCGGCGTCGCACTGTCGTACCTGTTCAGCGCCGTCACCGGATGGATCACCGTGACCGCAGAGCACGGCAAGCTCCCCCGGCTGATGTTCTTCCTGCTCGGCAGCATCAGCTCGGCGTCATGGAGCCTGCTCGCCATCCCGGCGGCCGCCCTGGCTCTCGGTGTCGCCTACGCCGTCTGGCGCTCCGACCACCTCGATGCTGCGATGACCGGCGAAGAGACGGCCGCCTCCTTGGGCGTCGACATGACCCGGTTGCGTGTCGAGACCCTGGTGGTGACGTCCTTGCTGACCGGTGCAGTCGTGGCCGTCGCCGGCGGCATCGGCTTCGTCGGCATGGTGGTGCCGCACGTGTGCCGCCTCCTGATCGGAGCCGGGCACCGCGCGTTGATCCCGCTCTCAGCCGTCACCGGCGCCGTCCTGCTGGTGCTCGTCGACACCATTGCCCGCACCGCGGCGACACCGCGCGAGATCCCCTTGGGCGTCGTGACCGCCTTGGTCGGGCGCCCTTCTTCCTGTGGCTCATGCGCAGGCGCCCGATGGGCCAGGAACGATGACCCGCGATCTCGAGGTCGACGGCGTCTCCGTCGTCATCGGCGGCACGAGCATCCTCCACGACATCAGCCTGTCCGCCCAGCGGGGCGAGGTGCTCGGGCTGCTCGGCCCGAACGGCAGCGGCAAGTCGACCCTCCTGCGGGCCGTCAGCGGCATCCTGCCCCTGACGAACGGCCGCATCACGCTCGCGGGACTGGACGTCGCCACAGCCGGGCGGGCGACGATCGCGCGACGCTGCGCCGTCCTGACCCAGGACCATGCGACCGACATCGAGCTGTCGGTGCTGGACGTCGTGATGCTCGGCCGCATCCCGCACCGGCGGTCATCGGGTGCCGCCGCCGACCTGGCCCTGGCCGCCGAGAGCCTGCGGCGCGCCGACGCCGAGCACCTGTCTGGACGCGCCTTCCCGACGCTGTCCGGCGGCGAGAGACAACGAGTGCTGCTGGCACGTGCCTTGTGCCAGGAGCCGGAGGTCCTGCTGCTCGACGAGCCGACCAACCACCTCGACGCGTCGCACCAGCTCGGCCTGCTGGAGCTCGTGACGTCCTTGGGCCTGACCTGCGTGGTCGCGCTGCATGACCTGACCCTGGCGAGCACGTACTGCGATCGCATCGCACTGCTGCGGGACGGCCGGCTCGAGGTGGCCGGAACCCCGCAGGAGGTGCTCACCGCGGCTCGGATCGAGGACGTCTACGGCGTCGACTGCGATCTGCTGAGCCACCCCCGAACCGGGCGGCACGTGGTCGCCCTCACCCATCGGGGCGGGCATCGTGTCCGCTCCTCGACCACCTGAACCCAGGAGATCCATGAAGCCCCCCACCCTCACCACCGCCCGGTGGGCCGTCACCACAGCCGCCCTGCTCGCAGGCCTGGCCGCGTGCGGCACCGTCACCAACGACACCGACGAGTCGGCGTTCGCAGCTGACAGCAGCTTACCCCGTCACCACCGAGAACTGCGGCCGGAAGATCGCGGTCGCCAGTGCGCCCGAACGGGTCGTCAGCATGCATCCCAGCATCACCGGCTCCTGATCCAGCTGGGTCTCGGCGACAAGGTCGTCGCCCAGGCACAGGACGCGCTCGGACAGCCCTCGCCCGAGCTGGCCCAACAGGTCGAGGCCATCCCGTCCATCAGCGCCGACACGCCGCCGAACCGCGAGGTCCTGCTCGCGAAGACTCCCGACCTGGTGCTCAGCGGCACCGAGTACGAGTTCACCACCGACATGGGCTTCGCCGGCTACGACGACCTCGAAGCCGCCGGTGCTCAGTCCGTATGTCGCCACGGCTGGCTGCAAGGACCGTCGCTCCGCCGGAACGGTGGAGGACACCTTCACCGACCTGGAGTTCCTCGGCGAGGCATTCGGGGTCCAGGACCGAGCCGCCGCTGTCGAGAAGGAGGCCCGCGCAGACCTGGCCGACATCGCTGCGATCGTCGGCGACGCCGCGCCCGTCCGCGCCGCCCAGGTGTACGTCGAGGGCGGCAAGCTTACGCCATCGGCGGAGCCGTCGAGATCGACGTGCTGCGTCTCGGTGGCGGCGAGAACCTGTTCGCCGACGACGGTCGGTTCGCCGACTTCTTCGCCGCCGAGGTCAACCCCGAGGTCGTACTCGGCAAGGCCCCGGACGCCCTCGTGTTCGCCGTGAACAGCAAGGCACACGAGGCGGAGACGCGCGCCTACCTGACCAAGCACCTGGCCGACACCCCGGCGGTCAAGGACGACCGGCTCGTCGCGGTCGACAACACGTACGTCCAGCCCGGCACCCTGTCGGCCATCGAGGGCGCTCGGATCGTGGCCGAGGGCCTGCACGGGGTGAGCTCCGGCGGCCTGGGGCCCGACTTCCGCTGGTTCTGGGCCGCCCGCATGGTGGCCGTCGTGGGCTCTGCGTTCACGGCGGTCGCCCTCCCCGTGGTGGTCTACGACCTGACCCGGTCGGCCGCCCTCACCTCGACCGTCACCGCGCTGCAAGTGGCGCCCTACCTGGTCTTCGGGCTCCTGGCCGGTGCGATGGCCGACCGGCTGCCTCGCCGTCGGGTCATGCTCGGCGCCCAGGTCGTCTGCTCGACAGGATTGCTCAGCATCCCGGTCGCCGAACATCTCGATGCGCTCCACGTCGGGCACGTCCTGGTCGTCACGGCCGTGGTGTCGTCGGCCTTCGTGTGGTTCGACGCAGCCGCGTTCGGTGCGCTGCCAGCCATCGTCGGCCGCGACGGCATCGCTCGCGCCAACAGCGCACTGTGGACCGCGTCCACGGTGGTCGGCGTCGCAGGTCCGGCCGCGGGCGGCCTGCTGGTCGCGCTCGTCGGCGCCCACGAGGTGCTGGCGGTCGACGCGGCCTGCTACCTGGTGGCGGCTGGCTGCCTGCTGGGCATCGCCCGGCCGATGGGTCCGGCGCGGGCGGCCACCACCGAGCTTCAGCCCTCCATTGCAGCCGACATCGGCGAAGGCGTGCGATTCCTCTGGCAGCACGACGTCATCCGACCGTTGACCCTGCTGGGGGTCGCGAACTCGATCGCCGCCGGCGGCGTCACCGGACTCCTGCTCGTGCTCGCCGTCGAACAGATCGGTGTGTCCTCGGACGGCGGCGGTCTCGGCGGGCTGCTCGACCACGGTCGCTGTCGGTGGCTTCGTGGCAGCGACGGCTCTCCCACGGCTCACTCGTCTGCTTCCGACGGGATGGATCAGCGTCGGCGGCCTGAGTCTGTGCGTCCCCGCTGTCCTGGTGCTGTCGATCTCGACGTCGATGTTCACGGCGGGCGCCGCGCTGCTGCTGTGGAGCATCGGCAACACCGTCGTCATCCTGAACGGCATCACCCTGCGACAGACCCTGACTCCCGACCACTTGCAGGCTCGCGTCAACACCACAGGTCGCATGGTGGCCTGGGGCGGCACGCCCCTCGGTGCCGTCGCGGGAGGGCTGCTGACCGAGGTCACCGACGTCACTGTCGGCGTCGCGGCCATGTCGGCCGTGCTGCTCGCCGGCCTGGCCTACGGGTGGCGGGCCACGATGTTCCGGCGCGACTTCGGTCGGGTGGGTTAGCGCGACGACGCTCGTGGCTGCGCTGGTTCGAGCAGCGTCGGCGTGCGGCGCAGGAACAGCGCGAGCATCAGGGACACCCCGAGGAGAGCCGTGGTCAGTCCGATGACTCCTGGCCAGCCCGAGGTCGACCACAGGTGACCTCCGTAGCCTGCCGAAGACGGACGACCCCAGGTAGTAGGAGAAGAGGTAGAGCGAGGCGGCCTGGCCCGTCGCGACACCTCCTGCATGGGCGCGCGCCGGAACCCATCCGCTTGCCACACCGTGAACCGCGAAGAATCCACACGTCAGGAGACCGACTCCCACGACGACGAGTGTCAGCGATCCGGTCAGCGACACGAGTCCTCCCGCGATCGCCAGCACACATCCCAGTGGCACGACTGCGCGACGACCGTGCCGATCGGCCAGCCGCCCGAAGATCACCGACGAGACGGTGCCTCCCGGGTAGACGAGGAAGACGAGACTCGCCGCGGCGAGGCCGAGGCTGAAGGGCGGGCTCTCGAGCCTGAAGCTGATCGTGTTGAACACCGCGACAAGAGCACCGACCGAGCATGCGCCGATCCCGTACAGGGCCAGCAAGGCAGGGTCCGACACCGCGCGGCGACTCATGTCGAGCAGCGGCCGCACACCGGCAGGCCCGGGGACGAACTGTCGTGACGGCGGAAGCAGCAGCCGCACGCCGATGGCGCACAGCAATCCGAGGAGGGCTGTGGCCAGTAGCGCCCACCGCCATCCGGCGGCCTCTCCGACACCGCCTGTCACGAGCCGCCCCATCATGCCGCCGAGAGCCGTGCCGCCGATGTAGACGCCGGCAGCCCGTCCGTGCGACGAGGCGTGCAGCCTTCGCGCAGATAGGCCGTGGCAACAGCCGGCAGGCCCGCGAGGGCAACCCCTTCGGCGAACCTGAGGCCCAGCAGCAGCGGCCAGCTGGGCGCAATCGCGCAGGCTGCAGCGAGCAGGGTCGAGGCGGCCAACGAACCATGGATGAACTGCGTGCGCCCGAACCGGTCCGAGGCCGGACCAGCAACGAGCAGCGCGATCCCGAGGCCCAGGGTCGTCAACGAGACCGTCCACGTGGTCGAGCCGGTGGAGACGTCGAAGCGTGTCGCCAGCTCGGGCAGGATCGCCTGCGTGCTGTAGAGCAGCGCGAAGGTGGCGATGCCGGCCAGGAACAGCGCCGCCGAGACACGCCTGTAGGGGGCCGTGCCTGGCAGATGTCCATCAGATCTCGCCTGCATGCCCTCGCGGGTCGTGGCGGTCACCGCGGATCAGCTTCTTCGACGAACGCAGCGACCCGTTGCCACAGCTCGACGGGGTTGGCGTACATCGGCCAGTGGCCGCTGTGCGAGATCTCCATCAGCGAGACTCCGGCGCGTGCGAGTCGAGGCAGGTACGTCAGCGCAGAGCTCTGCTCACCGTGCACGAAGGACGTCGCCATGGGCAGCGCCAGGAACCGCTCCAGCAGCCTCCCGTGGTCGGAGAGCTCGACCATCGACGAGAAGATGCCGGGGACGGCTCCCGGACGCACCTTGTGCTGGACGCTCGTCGCGTACAGGGCGCTCGACCTTTCAGCAGAGCGAGCGACGCGTCTGGCGAAGGCCTCGAGGAATGCTTCGTCGGTCTCCTCGGGATGGGTCAGCACCTGGCGGCTGAGGAAGCAGTCCTCGGGCGCGAGATTGCCTTCGATGTCTGTCAGGCTCAGCACGCGGTCGGGCATCCGCTCCGCCAGCAGCAGCGCCGTCAGCCCGCCCATCGAGCGTCCGACGAGATGAAACCGATCGACTCCTTCGCTGTCCAGGACGCTCTCGGCAGTCGCGACCAGAAAGTCGATCGACAGGGCGCCCAGGTCGGCGCACGTCGAGGCTCCACAGCCCGGTGCGTCGTAGGCCAGGAGTCCGCGTCGGGCAAAGGTTCCTGCCGGGCGGTGTCGGCGTAGTCCTCCTTGGTCGAACCGAATCCGTGCAGGAACACGACCGGTGCCCTGTCCCCCGGCCGGGTCATCGCCGAGACCGCGACGTCCACCTGGTCCACGACGGCTTCGATCGTCTTCAGCGCCAGCGCCTTCATGGTGCCCCCTCTTGCTGTAACACCTTCCCTTCCGACTATCGCGAGAACTCTCCCATACGTCCAATGTCCAAAATGGCACTATCTAATACGTCTTCCGTATGATTCAGGTATGCGCATCCGCGATCTGTCCTGGCTCGTGACGTCGGCCGAGATCGGCCGCTCACCGATGCGGCGGCCGTGCTGGGCACGAGCCAGCCGACGTTGTCGCGCACCATCGCGCGGCTCGAGGACGAGCTCGGGATGCGCGTGCTCGATCGGACGAGTGGAGGAGTGCAGCTGACGCCCGGCGGCGAGATGGTCGTCGCGGCAGCGCGCGACATCACGAGCCGCTACGACGAGCTCCGCTCGTCACTTGCCGCCGTCGCCGATCCGGACGCAGGTCTCGTGCGCCTCGCCTTCCTGGACTCCATGGCAACCTCGCTGGTGCCTCAGCTGCTGAAGAGAGTTCCACCAGCTCGCCCCGCGGGTACGCGTCCAGCCTAGCCAGGAAGCCGCGCACGACATCCTCACCGATCTCGACAGATCAGCGGTCGACCTGGCCATCACGTCGTCCCGACCGGAGGACGAGCGGTACGGCTGGCACACCCTCCAGGAGGAGCGCCTCGTGCTGGTGGTGCCACACAGCCACCGGTGGGCCGGACGCGAGACCATCAAGCTGTCGGAAGCTGAAGGACGAAGAGCTCATCACGACCCCCGCCGCCTTCGGGTACCGCACATTGGTCGACAGCCTGCTGCGAGATGCCGGTGTCTCACCGACCATCTCGTTCGAGAGCCAGGACCTCGCCACGATCGAAGGCCTCGTGTCTGCCGGCCTCGGCGTCGCGATCGTGCCGCAGGCCTTCGTGGGGCTGTCCGGCACCCACGGCGTTGCCATCACCTCAGCATCCGCCCGGCGATCGATCGGACTCATCTGGCGCGCCGACCGCCCCCTGTCACCCCCGAGCGCACGATTCCACGACTTCGTGATCTCCGGCCTGCGACCTTGACGTCACCCTGACGCCTCCGCCTCGCTAACCTGGACCCATGCGACCTCTGCTCTTCTCGTAGTCCCGCTCCCGGACGGACCCGCCTCTCACGACACGTGAGCCTGCGGGCCCGCTGATGTTGCCTTCGACCCTCGACGGTCGAGTCATCGAGAAGTGCGCCGTTCACGTCGTCGTGCGCTGGACGTGCGCCTCCTGTCCGGAGAAGAGAACACCCATGACCACGCATATCGCCCTACCCGCGCGCGCCCGCGCCCAGCTCACCGCCGAGCAGATCAGCATCCTGCGAGGCGGAAGACCCGTCCTGACCAGCGTCGACCTCGCCGTGGGTCCCCGTATCCGGGTCGGTGTCGTCGGCGAGAACGGACGCGGCAAGTCCACCTTGCTCCACATCCTCGCCGGGGTGCTCGAGCCCGACGACGGGACCGTCCACCGCACCGGCACCCTCGGGCTGGCCGAGCAGGAGATGGCTGTGCGCGCAGACGCCACCGTCGGCGACGCGATCGACGTCGAGCTGGCGGACGCACGCTCAGCCCTGCGGGCACTCGACGACGCCACCCAAGCCCTCGCGGTCGGTGCCCCCGGCAGCGATGACGCCTACGCGGCAGCCCTCGACGCTGCGGAGAGTCTTGGCGCGTGGGACGCCGACCGTCGTGTCGACATCGCGCTGGAGAACCTCGGCGCCATCACCGACCGTTCCCGGCGGCTCGACGAGCTCTCAGTCGGTCAGCGCTACCGCGTCAGGCTCGGCTGCCTGCTCGGAGCCGAGTACGACTTCCTGCTGTTCGACGAGCCGACCAACCACCTCGACGCTGCTGGACTCGACTTCCTGACCCGGCGCCTCCAAGATCACCCGGGAGGCGCTGTCGTCGTGAGTCACGACCGGGCGTTGCTGACCGACGCCGCCACCCTGATCCTCGACCTCGACCCCAGCCGGGACGGGCTGCCGCGTACCTACGGCAACGGATTCCAGGGGTACCGGGAGGGACGGGAGGCCGAGCTGAGCCGCTGGGAGACCGAGTTCGACCATCAGAGGTCCGAGCACGCCCGTCTGACGCAGAACCTCTCCGAGGCCCAGAATCGTCTGACCACCGGGTGGCGGCCCGACAAAGGCACGGGCAAGCACCAGCGCGCCACCCGCGCACCAGCGTTGGTCAGGTCCGTCCATCGACGACGTGACGACCTCGAGAAGCATGCGGTCACTGCCCCTGTCCCGCCCCTGCGTCTCACGATGCCCGATCTTCCCGTGAGGTCCGGCACCCTCCTCGTCGCTGACGAGGTTCGGGTCGACGACAGGATGCAGCGCAGCGTCACGGTCACACTGGACTCGCGATCTCGGCTCGTCATCACCGGAGAGAACGGCTCCGGAAAGTCGACCCTCCTCGCGGTGCTGGCCGGACAGATCAGTCCAGACCGCGGGTCGGTGCGCACATCGCGCAACGTCCGAGTCGGGCTGCTGCGACAGGAGTCCACGGGGCACCGAGACCGGACAGTCCGCGCTGACTTCACGGCCCATGTGCAGGAGCTGGCTCGCCGCGATGGCCCGAGCAACGACGAGGTGCCATCGCTCACCAGCATGGGACTGGTGTCCTCCGCCGACCTGAACAGGCGGATGCGCGACCTGTCGATGGGCCAGCAACGCCGCCTCGACCTGGCGAAGGTCATTGCGGCGAGACCTCACATCCTGCTGCTCGACGAGCCCACCAATCATCTGTCGATCGCCTTGGTGGACGAGCTGACAGAAGCGCTCGAGGTCACGCTGGCGGCCGTCGTCATCGCGACGCACGACAGACAGCTGCGCCGTGACGTCAGCCACTGGGAGCAGCTCGCACTCGACCTGACGTGCTGAGCAGGCGTCCCGGTCCGCTGACCAGGCCCGACGTGGATGGTCGTGCTGTAGACCGAGGTACCCGAGGTGTTCATCATGCGGCCAGGAAGTGATGTGCCTGACCCAGCTGGGCCGTCAGGCTGTCGCAGGAAGCCGGTACTCCGGCCCGTCCTTGAAGGTGACGGCTTTCCGCCCCTCCGTGCGTATTCCTCTGCTTCGGGCAGAATTCGGTAGGACTTGTCGTATGCGGATGCGCGCGGGCTGACGAAGGTCGCCCCGGCCCTCGCCTGGTTGTGGATCGTGCGCTTGAACCTCTTCCACAGCCGAGCCCGATCGAGATCAGCAACATCCCACGACGCGCTGATCATCGTCTGCTCCAGACCCCAGTCCTCGATCAACCCAAAGGTCACGAAGCACCCACCCGGCTTCTCTTCGCCCGGCACCTCCCCACCAGCCGGATACATCAAGACTCGCCGCACCGGGTTGTCCGCCTCGGACGTCAGCTGAAAGAGCTGACCCCTTTCAGACACGTTCACAACCCTCGTGGGGAAGAAGCGCTCAGCAATCAGCCAAGTTCGTGAACCTCCGCGAATGCAACAATCAGATCGCAGAGCTCGGATGGCGTGGCATGGAATTGCGCACCAAGCCGGCGGAACTGGGGTTCTGTCACGTCCTGACCTCTTCAAGTTCGAGGCCAGCTAGCGACCGGAGACTCCGCTGATCGAAGCGCCTGGCAGAAGTTGGACTATGCCCCGACGCAGCTGGCCCAACAAAGTCCAGTACACGTCCAAGTCTATGACCTCAAGGTTTTCGAAGTCGTCGCTTCCGCCGAGAAAGAGCGGCACTCCATAGCCCACACATTGTTCCCGACCTAACGGCAGCGACTCTCTGTTAGCCCGTGACCACGATTGGTAAAAGCTTGCTTGCTAGGGCTGCATCAGCGTGCTCCGTCAGCTCCTCGTTGTGAAACTGGGCCAGTGAGACAGGGATTTCCAACGCTTCACCAGTGCCTGGCTCCAACAACAGAACCTGCGGCTCATTTCGTTCTCGACTGCTGTCCAGAGCGAACTGTCTACCGAGCCAGTCGTAGCCGAATGGGCATACACGGGTCGAAAACTCGGGGAACGCAGCGGTGATAAGAGCCATGGCCAACGGCCCAGTCTGAATCGTCATGTACCCGGTACAGGCCCGACTCGAAGGATGCCCCCGCGAACTCTGCAGCAAACTCCCCATACCCAGCGGCACGACTCAAACGATCATCGATCCACGGCGAACGCGGCAGAACGCGCGAGTCCCTGCGGGACGCGCACTCGGCCTTGAAACGCTGATACATCCAATTCCCCTCAACATTTCGACACGACAGTGACCAGGTGCCCGGCTCGACTCCCGCGAGGACCACCTGTTCTGAGAGCCGAACCTCCTGGCGTCAGGAAGATGGTCCGTGCCCGGGCTAGACCGATCCCAGCTCTTCAAGCCTCGGCAGGAGGTGCGGTAGATCCCACGCGGCGACAGGCTCCAACTCGTCACAATCGACGGTGCCTGCGGGACGAATCTCACCATGTTCGTAGAGACTCGCCTCGCCTGTGAGGGCGTCAACAACCTTCATTGGTGGGGGCCAGTCATCCGCCTCATCTCGGCTCTTGTCGTGACCGACAAAAGTAACTCCATCGGCGCCAAAGATATGCCGGTAGACCCCCACAACGAACTGATAGTCGCGAGAACCTATCGGAGGTTGGTCCGGCGAAACCGTGATCTCTCGGTAAAAGGCCACACAAGAGTCTTTCAGCACTCGACCGTAGGCATATCTACCATCAGACAGTTGAAACTGGTAGACGTCGCCAACCTTGCGCCTGCGCCCGGTCATGGCATCACACCGAATTCTCCAATAGCGGCCTCAATGTGCCTCGCCCTTCTTCTTGTTGGTGGGACTGATGCCGTTAATGGCATTGGCGGAGATTCCTTGGTTCCGCTGAGCCTCGATAAACTGTTGCTGACGCCCCGAATCGATTTCTTACCCGATGACGACCTGTCCAACACAGCGGGACCAACCTCTGGCCGCCTGTTCGGTCAGCTTGGCGGAGACTAGGTCAGACCCAATAAGAACAATCCACACAAGGCCCACCCAGTCCGGGAACCTCTAAACGTTCCCGACCCGAACAATGTCGTTGTTATGAGGATATATCCGTGTCAGCACGTGAAGTTTTTTGAGCGGGTTTTGGGTTGGGACGTAGTCATTCGAGAAGATGAGGTCCGGGCAACGCAAGCTTGCGGAGGGCTGCCGTTTACGTCGAAGATTCCCGAGAACTTACCCTTCCCCCCGAAATACTGACGGAGGCGAAACGACCTCAGCATCGCCCTGAATCCGCTTAGTTCGCCGAACAAGCGTGTGTAGCGCCGAACCGATGAATGCCAGGGCGGGCTCCGCCTCCAGATCGATGCGCTGGATGACGGAGATCTGCGGGCAGGCACAGGCACGGAGCTCACTGCTGGGCGGAGCCCTGCCCTTCAAGCCTCGACAAGAGTTGCGGCAGGTCCCATACGCCCGCAGGCTCCAACTCGTCACAATTTTCGGTGCCTGCGGGACGAATCTGACCACGCTCGTAGATACTCAACGATCCCGTGAGCGGGTCAGTAATCTTCATGGGCGGAGGCCAGTCATCCGTCTCATCTCGGCTCTTGTCGTGACCGACAAAAGTAACTCCGTCGGCCCTAAAGACATGCCGGTAGACCCCCACAACGAACTGATAGTCACGAGAACCTATGGGTGGTTCAGCCGGCGAAGCTGTGATTTCGCGGTAAAAAGCCACGCATGCGTCTTCCAGCACACGACCGTAAGCATATCTACCTTCAGACAGTTGAAACTGGTAGACATCGCCAACTTTGCGCCTGCGCCTGGTCATGGCCAACCTCCAAGACGACCCTTAGATGACCGTCAGCCTGTCGCTGGAAGCCGGTACTCCGGCCCGTCCTTAAACGCTACGAGTCTTCCACCACCACGTGCGTATTCCTCTGCTTCGGGCAGAATTCGATAAGACTTGTCGTAAGCAGATGCGCGCGGACCGACAAAAATCGCCCCGGCCCTCGCTTGGTTGTAGATCGTGCGCTTGAACTTTTTCCACAGCCGCGTCCGATCGAGATCCGCAACATCCCACGACGCGCTGATCATCGTCTGCTCCAGACCCCAGTCCTCGATCAACCCAAAGGTCACGAAGCACCCACCCGGTTTCTCTTCGCCCGGCACCTCCCCGCCAGCCGGATACATCAGGACCCGACGTACCGGATCATCCGACTCGGAGGTCAACTGAAAAGCTGGCCCCTTTCAGACAGGTCCACAACCCTTTTTGGGAAGAAGCGTTCAGCAATCAAGTCGAGTTCGTGAACCTCCGCGAATGCAACAATCAGATCGCAGAGCTCGGATGGCGTGGCGTGGAATTGCGCACCAAGCCGGCGGAATTGGGGTTCTGTCACGGGATGATCCTAGTTGTAAGGGACAAAGTACATCTCCCATCCGCCGTACTCTTCTAGATCGTTGAGGGCCTCGGCTTCCCGCTTGATCGGCGCACCTGACCTCCGGCTCTGCTTGCCGATGTTTATTCCGTAACGGCTGCCATCGGGCCGACGAACTGTGACGTCCGGACGACGGGAGGACTTCAATCCGCCCGTCGTATCTACGACGCTCTCCTTCTGGCCGAACCGTTGACCACCTCCGACGACGTCGCCGTCAGTAACCGAGTCCGCCACCTCTTTGATCTTCACGTTGTGAGGGCCCTCGCCGAATGGTTTCGGGCCGCGCTTCGCGCCGCCACTGCCAACGTCGCAGGTGTTCTGGTTGTGTACCAAGATTTCGTCTTCGCCCACGAAGTACGTGTGGACGTCGTCGATCTCGAGGTTGTAGGCCTCTGCCCACCTGACGGTGCTGCGCTGCAGTCCAACAGCATTCACCGCAGCACCCTCTGGTGTGAGCAGTTCGTCGGACTGGGCAAGCGCGTCCGCGCGCTGGAACTCGCCCTCGGACTCATTCCAGAACGGGTGGTCCGGCGTCGTAGTCAGTACAGACCCGCTGGACAGCTCGAGGTCCACGACTGCATCGCGGTGCTTGAAGACCGTCAGCACCTTCCGAACGACCTTGCGGCCGTTGGCCGGGTCTGTGGCCAGAACCTTGTCCCCGATCCTGACTTTCCGGATCGGTTTGCGTGATCCGTCGGCCATCAGCACTGTCGTCGCCCCGGCAAACGAGCAGGCGCTCGCCTTGGCGGTCTTTGGTGCCTCGGTGTCCGGCTTGGCCTTCGGTGCAGGGTCCGGAGCCTTCCGAGACTTCGGCGTCGTCTGCACCTTCCGGACGGTCTTGTTCGCAACCGGCACCTTTGGAGTCGGTTTGGGCGAGAACGTCTTCGTGAACACCGCAGTGCGCGGGTTCGCCTTCATCACGAATTTGCCGACCTTCGCTGCCTTGCCCCACGGGGTCGCAGAGCCGACCTCCAGAGCGCATCCCCAGGACATGCCTGAGCAGGCCCTGTAGTCGAACACCACGGCCCGGAAAGTGCCGCTCGCCGCGCGCTTGATCCCACCCCAGGACGGCCTCGACCACGGCCACAGACCGTCGGGATCCATCATCGTCACTGGGCTGTTGTTGGCGTAGGCGTAGCCATTCAGCTGCTGTGGATCCATCGGATCGATAACCGGGTCAACCGTGAGGAACCGACCCAAGGCCGTGTCGTACTCACGCGCCTCCAGATGGGTCGTGCCCAAGGCTCGATCCGTCGTCTTCCCCAGAAATCCCTTGTCACTAGGCCACGAAGCTGGCTCGGCCAGCGGATCACCATAGGGTGAGAAGCGACGCTTCGTGACTTGCTGGCTAGCCCCGAAAACCGACACCTGTGGGGTGCCCTGGTGGTCCGCAATCAAGAAGTTGATCGATCCCGAAATACGCGTTGCGACCTTCTCGCCGCCCAGCGTGTAGTGACGAGTCGATGTGACCGCGGATCCGGTCGCCTTCACCTCCACCATGCCGGCGAACAGCGTCGTGGAATTTGATGCGCTGTCCCGCGCAATCAGGCGGTTTCCATTGGCGTCGTAGACGTACTCAGCCGACTCGGCACTGGAATGTGGTCGAAGTCTGGTTCGGACCGCTTCTTCGAACCTTGTCCCACTGGGTCCGGTTGCCTGCCGAGTCGAACTCATACGAGTCCCAGTACGAGTCCTTCTCGCCAAGTGTCTCCTTGGTGGGCGCAGCACAGTTCGTGGTCGCGCTCGTCCAGGCTTGTGTCATGCGTCGAAGGTGGTCGTACGTGAAGCACTGCCGGAAGCTGTCAGCTCCTGCGCCCGTCGTGTCGCCCGGAGCAATGTCGTTCAGAGTCTTGACGTTGCCGGCTGGGTCGTAGCTGTAGCGCTGATCGAGTATGGCGGTCGTTCCGGAACCTTCGAGTCACCCCATCCTGCGTTCGAGACGCCGCGTGCCCACTTGGTAGTCACGGGTCTCGTAGACACCTTTTTGTAGCGCCGACTTGAACGTTCGCTGCAGCACTTCGCCGAACGGTGACAAGATCGTCTCGGGGACGATTGACGAGTACCCGGCGAGTTGGGTCTGCTTGCCAAGCGCGTCGTAGCCGTACTGCAGAGTTTCTGACGGAAGTCCCGTGGTTGAGGGCAGTTGAACCGTCTTGACCGAACCATCGACGTTGTACGTCAGGTTGGTGACGTAGCCAGCCGCCTTGTACAGCGCGGACTCGGATGACGGCAACATCAACTTGCTGCCGGTAGGACGACCGGCGGAGTCGTAGCCAATCACTGAGGACGTGTAGTCGCCAGCGGCGGTGTGCCTGGTCGATGATGTCGCCATGCCGGGGACGACCGTGTCGTAGACACGGCTGGTCCGCAGCGTTCCATCAGCGTTGTCGTCACGTGTCTTGATCTCACGCCCCAGCGCGTCGTACTGGGTCCACAGCGTGGCGCCACGGGCGTCAGTCGACGTGATCTGCCTCGAGCGTCGCTGAAGGTGGTGGTAGCGGTGTCGCCAGCTGGCGGCTGGCCTCCAAGCAGCGTTACCACGCAAAGATCCGACCGCACTGGAACGCATTCCATGGGCGACACCCTCAGCCACCTACAAAAAAGGATGGGCTCCGACAGAAACTGTCGGAGCCCATCCTTCATGTGTGCGCGAGGGGGGATTTGAACCCCCACGCCCTTGCGGACACTGGCACCTGAAGCCAGCGCGTCTACCATTCCGCCACCCGCGCATGACCCTCGAAAACAACAACTCAAGGACCGAGAAGTGAGTCTAACAGGCTCCGACAATGAGTCTTCCGCCCGGCTACCTCATGCCGGAGGACTCGCCGGTTCTCCCTCTGCCGATACGATCATTTGGAACACCATTGACGAGAGAAGAGGTGAGGGCAGATGGCGGGGGTGCTGCAACGTTTCGAGCAACGACTCGAAGGAGCCGTCACCGGCGCATTCCGCGCGCGCATTCCGCAGCGCCGTGCAGCCAGTCGAGATCGCCGCAGCACTGCAGCGAGAGGTCGACAACTCCGCTCACATCTTGTCGCGCGAACGCATGCTCGTGCCCAATGACTTCACGGTCGAGCTGTCACCGTCCGACTTCGAACGCCTCAACCCGTTCAGCACGACGCTGGCAGACGGCTCTCGACGCTCGTCAAGGAGCATGTAGCCGAGCAGCGCTACACGATGACCGGTCCGCTCGAGATCTCCTTCAAGATGACCGCCGACCTGAGCACCGGACGTTTCCGGGTGCGCAGCCGCACGACCGCATCGGTCACCCCGGTCGCCGGCCAGCGGATGACCGAGACCGCCGTCCGCTCCTCCAACGTCGTGATCGAGGTCAACGGGATGAAGCACCCGTTGAGCCCTCCCGGTGTCGTGATCGGTCGCGGCAACGACGCCGACCTCAAGATCGACGATCCGGGCATCTCCAGGCGTCACGCGCAGATCAAGATCCACCAGAGCGGAACCGAGACGACTGTGACGATCATCGACCTCGACTCGACCAACGGCGTCGTGCTCAACGGTCACAAGGTCGCAACGGGCGTCGTCGGCGACGGGTCCGAGATCCGGCTGGGCAACACCATCATTGTCATCCGCATGAGTGAGGCCGTCTGATGTTGCTCACCCTGACGTTGATCAAGCTCGGCTTCCTGGCCGTGCTGTGGCTCTTCGTCCTGTCCGCCGTGTCGGTGATCCGCTCCGACATCTTCGGCACCAAGGCGCCGTCGACCAAGGCCCCCAAGCCGGCCAAGCAGAAGGCGCCGTCGACCAAGACGCGCAAGCCGCCGCGCGGCAATCCCACCAAGCTGCAGGTCGTGTCGGGGCCCAACAGCGGCCAGAGCGTGCCGCTGGGTGACGCCCCGATCCTGCTGGGCCGCGGCACCGATGCGGCGATCCGGCTCGACGACGACTACGTCTCGACCCGGCACGCACGCTTCGCCACGAACGGCGAGCAGTGGTTCGTCGAAGACCTCGGCTCCACCAACGGCACCTATCTCGGCAGCCAGCGCATCACGGCCCCTGTCCCGATCGGCCTCGGCATCCAGGTCCGCCTCGGCAAGACCATCGTCGAGCTGCAGAAGTAATCCATGACTGCCCTGAGCTTTTCGCTATGTCGCGCTGACCGACACCGGTCTGCGCCGTTCCAGCAACCAGGATTCCGGCTATGCGAGCAGTCGCCTGCTGGCCATCGCCGACGGCATGGGCGGTGCGGCGGCAGGCGATCTCGCCTCGTCCGAGGCCATGAACATCATCCGCGAGCTCGACCGTGACCTCGACGTCGACGCCCTCGATGCCCTGGCTCAGGCGGTCAAGCTCGCCAACGCCCGCCTCGGCGAGCTGATCCGCCGCGACCCCGCCGTCGAAGGCATGGGCACGACGCTCGAGGTCATGCTGTGGGACGGCGAGAAGTTCGCCGTGGCCCACCTCGGCGACTCACGCGCCTACCGACTGCGCGAGGGCGTGCTGACACAGATCAGCGACGACCACACGTTCGTGCAGAGCCTCGTCGACGAGGGACGGATCTCGCGCGACGAGGCCCGCGTCCACCCGCATCGGTCACTGCTGCTGCGCGCCTTGCTCGGCCGCGACGACAACGAGGCCGACCTCAGCTGGCTCCAGCCCCACCTCGGCGACCGCTACCTGCTGTGCAGCGACGGCCTGACCGACATGGTCACCGACGACGTCATCGCCAGGGCCATGGCGTCGGAGACGATCGACATGGCGGCGACCGAGCTCGTGCGCCTCGCCCTCGAAGCCGGCGGCGTCGACAACGTCACCGTCGTGATCGCCGAGTTCGTCGAGGCCGGCACCGATCCTGACGAGCACCTGTCGTGCGCCGACGGTCAGCCGCAGCTGGTCGGTGCAGCCAGCCAGCAGGCCCGTCCCCGCACCGGCAATGCCGCGAGCGGCCACGACGAGCCGGTGAACTTCGATCCCGAAGAGCTGCGGTACGCGCCGCGCGAACCCAGTCGACGTCGGTGGCTGCGCTGGACGGCCGCGCTCGTCGTCGTGGCCGCGATCCTGGCCGCAGCGGGCACGTACGCCTACAAGTGGACTCAAGACCAGTACTTCGTGGCCGCGCAGGACGGCAAGGTCGCGATCTTCCGCGGCGTCCAGGTCGACATCCCAGGCCTGACCCTGCAGCACGTCGAAGAGCTAACCGACATCTCGCTGACGTCGCTGAGCGACTTCCAGCGCCGACAGATCGAGTCAGGCGTCGAGGCCTCCAGCAGGGCCGACGCCTACAAGACCGTCGCCGAGCTCGACATCACCCCACCGGCGCCCACCGCGACGCCGACGCCCACCAAGACGACACCTTCCACGAAGGCCAGCCGGACCCCCACCGCGGCCAACGTGGTGTGGCGACCATGACGACGCCGGTCTGGGTTCCCCGCAAGCGCCGGGGAGCCGAGTTCTTCCTGACGGTGCTGGCCGTGTTCATCGGCATCTTCGCGTACGCATCGGTCGGGCTCGGGGTCGAAGGCACGATCCCCGCCGACACGTACAAGTCGGCGGTGCGCTGATCGTCCTGGCGATCGCGACGCACCTCATCGTCCGCAAGGTCGCGCCATACGCCGATCCTGTCCTCCTCCCCCTCGTCATCGCCCTCAACGGCCTCGGCCTGGCGATGATCTACCGGCTCGACCTCGGTCGCCAGCAGATCAACCCCGACCGGGCCGCCTTCGCCAACTCGCAGCTGATCTGGACCACGATCGGCGTCGCGGTGTTCGCAGGCATCCTGATCGTCGTCCACGACCATCGCCGGCTGCAGTCGCTGACCTACACGTTCGGCTTCGTCGCGATCGCGCTGCTCGTGCTGCCGCTGATCCCGGGCCTCGGCCAGACCATCAACGGCGCCCGCATCTGGGTGACCTTCGCCGGTTTCAGCTTCCAGCCCGGCGAGGCTGCGAAGGTGTGTCTCGCGATCTTCTTCGCGGGCTACCTCGTGGTCAAGCGTGATGCCCTCGCTCTGGCCGGACGCCGCGTCATGGGCATCGACCTGCCGCGCGGCCGCGACCTCGGTCCCATCCTGGCGTGCTGGCTGGTCAGCGTCGGCATCCTGGTGCTCCAGCGCGACCTCGGTTCGTCGCTGCTGTTCTTCGGACTGTTCGTCGTGATGCTGTACGTCGCGACCGAGCGTCCCGGCTGGATCGTCGTCGGCGCCGGACTCTTCGCCGTCGGGGCCTACTTCGGCTACACCGCCTTCGGCCACGTCCGCACGCGCTTCGACGCCTGGCTCGACCCGTTCTCCAACCCCGACGACAACTTCCAGGTCATCAGCGGACTGTTCGGGCTCGCGCACGGCGGCGTCCTCGGCCAAGGCCTCGGACAGGGCAGCCCCCAGCTGACGCCCTACTCGTTCTCCGACTACATCGCTGCGTCGATGGGCGAAGAGCTCGGCCTCACCGGCCTCATGGCGATCCTGCTGATCTACGGACTCATCGTCGAGCGCGGTCTGCGCATCTCGCTGACCTGCCGTGACGCCTTCGGCAAGCTCCTCGCCGCCGGCCTGGCCTTCTCCTTCGCCCTGCAGGTCTTCGTCGTGGTCGGCGGAGTGACGCGGCTGATCCCGCTGACCGGCCTCACGACCCCGTTCCTGGCCCAAGGCGGCTCATCAGTGGTCATGAACTGGGCGATCATCGCGCTGCTGCTGCGCATCAGCGACCAGACCAGACGTCCGGCCCCCGAGATCTCGACCTTCCAGAGCGATGAGGACACCCAGGTGGTGAAGCTTGTCATGAACCGTCCGATCCGCAACATCGCCATCGTGTGCCTCGTCATGTTCGTGGCGCTGCTCGTCAACATCAACTACGTGCAGTTCGTCAACGCCGACAGCCTGAACGCCAAGAACGGCAACAAGCGCGTCATCAACGAGCAGTTCTCCCGCGACCGCGGAGCGATCCTGGTCGACGGCAAGGCGATCGCCGAGAGCGTCAAGTCCGATGACGAGTACAAGTTCCAGCGCGAGTACCCCGAAGGCGGGCTCTATGCTCCGCTCACCGGCTACTTCTCGTACGTGTTCGGACGTGGCGGGCTCGAGAACTCCCAGAACCCAGTGCTGTCGGGCAGCGACGACCGGCTGTTCGTCAACCAGGTCGTCGACCTGCTGTCCAACCGTCAGCGCAAGGGCGGCAGCGTCGAGCCACGATCGACCCGCTCGCCCAGAAGACCGCCGCCGACGGCCTCGAGGCGCTCGGCAAGAACACCAAGGGCGCCGTCGCGGCGATCGACCCCAAGACCGGCGCGATCCTGGCGATGGTCAACCAGCCGTCGTACGACCCCAACAAGCCGCGAGCCACGACTTCGCCGCCGTGCAGAAGTCGTGGAACAAGCTCACCACCGACGACGACCAGCCGATGCTCAACCGGGTGACCCAGCAGATCCTGCCGCCCGGCTCGACGTTCAAGCCGTCACGGCCGCTGCGGCCCTCGAGACCGGCGTCGTCGACAACATCGACGACAAGGTCAAGGCCGGCTCCAAGCCGGCTTCGGCGGCGCGGCCGGCTCGTACACGCTGCCCAACGAGGGCGGCGGCAACTGCGGCGGCGACCGGATCACCCTCGAACGCGCCATGAACGTCTCCTGCAACGTGGCCTTCGGTGCTCTCGCACTGAAGATCGGGCAGGAAGATCTCGCCGACCAGGCCGCGAAGTTCGGCTTCACCACCGACCCCCTCGACGAGCTGCCGATGAACGCGAGCCGCTTCACCGCCAGCGGTGAAGAGCTCAACCAGCCGCAGCTGGCGCAGTCCGGCATCGGCCAGTTCGAGGTCGCAGCCACTCCCCTGCAGATGGCCATGGTGGCCGCCGGCATCGCCAACGGCGGCGACGTCATGAAGCCCTACGTCGTCGACACCGTCCGGGCACCCAACCTGCGGGTGCTCGAGAAGGCCGAGCCGTCCCGCCTCAGCGAGGCCGTCAGCTCCAGCACGGCCCGCAAGCTGCGCGAGATGATGATCAGCACCGTCGACGTCGGCACCGCGACCTCGGCCCAGATCCCCGGCGTCGAGGTCGGCGCCAAGACCGGCACCGCCCAGTCCACGCAAGACCGACCGCCCTACGCCTGGTTCGTCTCGTACGCCAAGGACGGCGACCGCGAGGTAGCCGTCGCGGTGCTCGTCGAGTCCAGCGACACCGCGCGCGACGAGATCGCCGGCGGACGCCTGGCCGGTCCCATCGCGAAGTCCGTCATGGAAGCGGTGCTGGGCAAATGATCCACGACCTCACACACTCCACCACCTGCACCGGCGACGGTGAGCGCTCCGACGCCATGCCATCGCCCCTTCGATTCACCTCACGTTCTGGGAGACTGACACCATGACCGAATCCGGCGACACTGGCGCACACGACGACGTGATCCGCCTGGGCGACCGCTACGGCTCGGCGGTCTGCTGGGCCGCGGCGGCATGGCCGATGTGCGCGTCGGCCGAGACCTGCGCCTCGGCCGCACGGTTGCCGTCAAGCAGCTGCGCGGCGACCTGTCGGCAGACGACACGTTCCAGGCCCGGTTCCGGCGCGAGGCGCAGTCCTCCGCGGCGCTCAACCACCCGTCGATCGTCGCGGTGTACGACACCGGCGAGTCGATCGACAAGCACGGCAGCCACGTCCCGTACATCGTGATGGAGTACGTCGAGGGCCAGACCCTGCGCGACATCCTGCGCGGAGCCGAGAACGGCCGCAAGATCCTGCCCGAGCGCGCCCTGTCGATCACCGCCGACGTGCTCAGTGCGCTCGACTACAGCCACCGCTCCGGCATCATCCACCGCGACATCAAGCCGGCCAACGTCATGCTGACGCCGTCCGGCCAGGTCAAGGTCATGGACTTCGGCATCGCCCGCGCGATCGCCGACACCTCGTCCGCGATGACGCAGACCGCTGCGGTCATCGGCACCGCGCAGTACCTCTCCCCCGAGCAGGCACGCGGCGAGACCGTCGACGCACGCAGCGACATCTACTCGACCGGCTGCCTGCTGTACGCTGCTGACCGGGCGTCCCCCGTTCGTCGGCGACAGCCCCGTCTCGGTGGCCTACCAGCACGTCCGCGAAGAGGCACGTCCTCCGTCGCCGCTCAACCCCGACGTCAGCCTGGCGATCGACCACATCGTCGCCAAGTCGTTGGCCAAGCGGGTCGAGGACCGCTACCAGAGCGCCGCCGAGATGCGTAAAGACATCGAGCGCGTGCTGGCCGGCCACCACGTCGATGCTCCGACCTCGACGACCGCCGTCGTCCCCGGTGGCACCGCCGTCGCCCCGGCGGCTGCTGCAGCAGCGGGCGCCACGACTCCCCCAGAGGACGAGTCAGACGACAAGTCGGGCATGTGGTGGGCCATCGGCGCACTCGTGGCGGTGCTGATCGCAGCCATCGTCGGCGTCCTGTGGATGACCGGCGCCTTCGACAGCAAGGAAGACCCGGCTCCGACGCAGGTCACGATCGAGGATGTGTCCGGCATGAGCCTCGACGATGCGCAACGCACCCTGACACGCGATGGATTCACGATCGGCGAGGTCACCGAGCAGGCCAGCGCCGATGTCGAGAAGGACGACGTCATCGAGACCGACCCGCCGGGTGGCACCAAGGCCGACGAAGGCTCTGCCGTCAACATCGTCGTCAGCAGCGGACCCGAGACACAGAGCATGCCCGACGTCCGCGGCTTGCCGTACAACAACGCGAAGTCCACGCTCGAAGGCGCGCCCTACAACTTCAAGGTCGTCCGCAAGAACGTCGACAACACCGCGGCCAAGGGCGAGGTCATCAACACGACCCCGACTCCCGGCGCCGACGTCCAGGTCGGCGCCGAGGTGACCGTGTTCGTGTCGAAGGGCCAGGTGCAGGTGCCCAATCTCGTCGGCATGGACATCGAAGCAGCCAAGGGCGCCCTCGACGATCTCGGACTGAAGTACACCGAGACCGAGGATCCCAACTCGACGAGCCCCGAGAACCAGGTCACGGCCCAGTCCGTCGCCGCTGGGACGCAGGTCTCCCCCGGCACCACGATCGCGCTGACCTACTCGACCAACCCGGGCACCGACGACGGTGACGGCGACGGCGGAGAGATCCCGACCGATCCGACTGATCCAGGCGGTGGCGGGGTCGACGACCTGGGCGGCGACCTCAACCCCTAAGAGGACGGGATGGTCGCGTGGGCCAAGGACACCGGGTTGCCGTACGCCTTGACCTTGACCTGCGCGAGCTGTTCGATCTCGAGACCCAGCTGATAGTCCTGCGAGTAGCGGGCGTAGCTGATGGTGTCGGGTGACTTGGCCATGGCCTGCTCCATGCCGGCGACGTTGCCGATCGCCTCGATGACGTAGGGCGGCGAGTACGGGACGCCGTCGAGGATCACGACGTTGCCGACACACACGATGCCAGTGGTCGTCATCAGGCGCTGACCCTGCAGCGACATCGCCTCGGCGCCGCCAGCCCACAAGGCGTTGACGTAGGCCTGGATGTCCTGCTGGTGGACGATCTGGATGTTGGGGTCGATGTCGGGATCCTTGCCGGCATCGGGCGCATCGGTCAGGGTGACCCGGAGCCCGGGACCCTCGACGGGCGTCAGACCCGTGGCCGGCTCGAGCGCGGCGACCTTCTTGCGCGACTTCTCCAGATCGGCGCCGGAGACACCGAGTGACAAGGCGTCGATCTCGGACCGCAGCTCCTTCGGCCTCGTCACGCAGATCTTCGATCCGCTGGGCGCGTTCTTGCAGCAGCGACGAGACGTCGCCACCGGCCGGCCGCAGATCGTCGCCGTCGGCACTGATCGACGCCGTGACGAAGACGAAGCCCGTCAGGACGAACAGCAGCAGCACGATCAGGGGCGAGTGCTGACGGGCATGAGTGCCTCGCTTCGCCATGCCGTATACCTCCCTGATCGGACGACGACTAGGCTATCGGAGACCACCTACCGATGCGGCCAGAAAGTCGCACCGACCATCCGGAGACGTTGTGGCGAGAGACAAGACCCCCCGGGCCCCAAGCCCCAGAAGATCGGCAACCGTTGGGCTGGCCCGGCCATGCTGATCTCGGCGATCATCGGCCTGGTCTGGATCGTGGTGTTCTACGTGCTGAACGGTCAGGACGTCGACTACCCGTCGTTCCTGCAGTGGTACTCCGACCTGGGCAACTGGAACCTCGTGATCGGCATGGGCTTCATCGTGGCGGCCTTCGGCTTCGCCATGAAGTGGGAGTGAATCACACCGGTGTAGTTATCCACAGCTGTGTGCACAGTGGTGGATAATCACATGGATGTCATTTCCTGCCGTTGCAGGCAATGACCCGTCAGACCAGGTAGTTCGTCCTCAGCGCGACGGCGACGACGACAGCTATCCACAGGCCGGCGAACGCGGCGACCTGGGCCAGCTCTTGCGGTCGCGTGGTGCGTAGGCGAAAGCCGCGCCCAGCACGACACCCGCGACGAAGCCGCCCAGGTGGCCCTGCCAGCTGATGGAGGCATTCGTCACGCTGACGACGGCGTTGATGGCCAGCAACGCCAGCAGCGTGCGGACGTCCTCCTTGGCACGCAGCAGGAGCAGCAACGCCATGCCGAACAGGCCGAACACTGCTCCGGACGCGCCGATCGTCGCCACAAAAGGTCCCGTGAGCACGTACACGAAGGCGGACGCGACGACAGCGGACGTCAGATAGGCCGCGATGTAGCGCGTCGTGCCCAAGGCCCGCTCGACGAAGGGCCCGAACAAGAACAGCACGATGAGGTTGGACAGCAGGTGCCACAGGTCGGCGTGCAGGAACGCCGAGGTGACCATCCGCCACAGCCGCCGTCAGCGACCTTGAATCCGGCCAGCGCGCCGCGCTCGAAGAACTCGTCAGAGAACTGGCTCAGCACGAAGGCGATCGCATTGATCGCGATAATGATCGTCGTGACACGTCCTGCGTGCGCCGAGATGACGCCACCGGCGGCCGTGCGTGGTGCACGGACCGTCTTGGCGCCCTCGGCCACGCAGGACGAGCACTGGAAGCCCACCGAAGCCTCCTGCATGCACTCCGGACAGATCAGCCGCTCACAACGCTGGCACGCGATGTACGCCTCGCGGTCAGGGTGGCGGTAGCAGCGATAGTCCGAAGCAGGGTGGTTCATCCCTCAGTGCGGGAGATCGTCAGCTTCTCGATGACGACGGGCTCGGTCGGCTTGTCGAAGCGGTCAGTGCTGACCACGCCGATCTTGTCGACAACGGCCTTGCTGGCCTCGTCGACGACCTCGCCGAAGATCGTGTGCTTGCGGGTCAGCCACGCCGTCGGCACCAGCGTGATGAAGAACTGCGAGCCGTTCGTGCCCGGTCCGGCATTCGCCATCGCGAGCAGGTAGGGACGGTCGAACTGCAGGTCGGGGTGGAACTCGTCCTTGAACGTGTATCCCGGTCCGCCCGTGCCGGTACCGAGCGGGTCACCACCCTGGAGCATGAAGTCCTTGATGATGCGGTGGAACACCAGTCCGTCGTAGAACGGCTTGGAGATCGGCTTGCGCGTCTCGGGGTCAAGGAATTCCTTGGTGCCCTCGGCGAGGCCGACGAAGTTGTTCACCGTCTCGGGTGCGTGGTCGGGGAAAGGCTCGACGACGATGTCGCCGTGATTGGTCGTGAAGGTCGCGATGGGCTGCGAGGCCACAGGGTATTCCTTTCGAATGTGCTGTACGCATCATCCCACGAGCGACCAAGACCCGGCTCACGGCGGTCATTTCAGCGCCGCGGCGACCACCGCTCGCTATCGTGGAGCCATGTCGAAGACCAGCTCCGCCCACCCGGTCCGCAAGCTCGTCCTGATCGCTGCGGTGATCGCTGCCGTGCTCGCCTTCCGCAACGCCTCCGCCAACAAGGGCGGTTCCTACGATCCGGCCAAGCCCGGCGGCGGCGCATGACCGTCCGCGTCGACCGGACCGACGACGGCATCGCGGTCCTGACGTTCAGCGATCCGCCGGTCAACCTGTACTCCCTGCAGATGCATGCCGACTTCGATCGGGCCCTCGACCAGGTCGTAGCCGATCTGCCGCGCGCCCTGCTGGTCCGGGCCGAGGGCAAGATCGTCTCCGGGGGTGTCGACGTGTCGCAGTTCCACGCGCAGAAGGCCAAGTCCGCGACCAAGGCGCTGTACGACCGCATGCTCGAGCTCCCCAACCGCATCGAAGCCCTCGACATCCCCACGTTCTTCGCCGCCCATGGGCTGACGTTGACCTGGGCCTTCGAGGTCGCAGTTGCCTGCGACCTGATCTTGGCCTCGGAGAAGGCCCGGTTCGGCCTGGTGGAGCGCGTCATCGGTCTGACACCGACGATGGGCGGGACTCAGCGCCTCGCAGCACGCGCAGGTGTCGGGCGGGCCAAGGAGTTCGTGTTCACCGGCGACCTGTACGACGCCGCGACCCTCGAGCGCTGGAACGTCGTCAACCGGGTGCTGCCCGCAGAAGACTTCGACGAGGCGGTGCTGACGTTCGTCCGCCAGATCGCGATCGGCCCCACGCAGGCGTTCGGTGCTGCCAAGCAGATCCTTCGCCACTTCGAGACCGGGGGAGTGCCCCAGGCCAACGCCCACACCACAGAGATCGCCGCCGGCTGTTCGACACCGCCGACCTGCAAGATGGCATGGAGTCGTTCCTGGCCGACGGCCCCGGCAAGGCCACCTTCACCGGCCGCTGACGAGGTACTTACCGCCCCTTGACGAGGTGGTTACTGCCCCTCGCCGAGGCACCAAGTCCCTCGTCGAAGGGCGACAAGTACCTCCTCGAGGGGCGACAACAACCTCGTCAGGGTTGGGGGGAGAGGGCGGTGGCCTCGTCGCGCTTGATGGCGTTGGCGGCCCGGTGCTCGGCCCAGAAGCTCACGAACGGGACGGTCGCCAGCAGCATCGTGGTGATGACGAACGGCGGCTTCCAACGCAGTCGGCGCGCCAGCACCGCGATCAGCACGAGCAGCGCCATGAACAAGTAGCCGTGGATCATGTCGATCGTGCCGATCAGGCCTGAGTTGCGGTTCCACCACGACAGCTCGTCGGTGGACATCTGGGCGATCCAGGCGCCGATCACGAAGATCAGGTTGATGCCCACGATGTAGGCGATGACTCGGTACGCGATTCCTACTTTGCTCACCGCCTCAGGCTACCTTTCGCTCCGAAGCCCGAGCCGTCTCGACCGTCATCCGCCACCACATGAACGCCGCGAACAGGCCGAAGACCCACCACTGGAGCGCGTAGGCCAGATTGCGCAGACCCACGGTCCACGAGACATCGTCGGGCTGAGGTGGCGGCACGAGCTCGAGACCGGCAGCGAGGTTCTCGTCAGTGCTGATCACGAATCCCGAGTACAGGTCGAAGGACATCACGTTGATCAGTGCCGGGATCCGCACCGAGCCGATCGTGCGCGTCGTGTCGTCGAAGCCGGAGTCGGCGGACTCGCCGGGCTCCAGCACGCCGTCGACCGTCAGCGCGCCAGACGGGACGTCGGGCAGGTCGCCGGTCTCGGGCGCCCATCCCCGCAGCACCATGACGGCGTCGTCGGTCCCGTCGACCATGAACGGCGCCAGCAACCAGGCCCCCGTGCGACCGTCGAGCTCCTTGCCACTGACCCAGACCTGCTGGTCGGCCGGCGCGAACTCGCCGTCGACCGTGACCGGCCGGTGGTTGAACTTCGTCAGGAACGGGTCGCCGGCCACCCACAGGCTCTCGAACGCCACAGTGGGAACCACTCGCTTGTCGGCCTGCTCGTGGTGCTGACGGTCGTCGTACGCCCCGGCCTGCCACAACCCCATCACGACGCAGAACACGACCGCGACGATCGCGAAGACGTGCAGCCCGATCAGCCCGGGGGAGAACCAGGATCGCAGCGCGGGCTTGCCCGTCACGCGGTGAAGGGCGCGACGTCCGGGTAGAGCGGGAAACGTTCGGCCAGAACCGTGACTCGCTTGCGCAGACCGTCGAGATCGACCTCGCCGGGCTGCAGTGCGGCCGCAATGATGTCGGCGACCTCGGTGAACTCGTCGGCACCGAATCCTCGGGTCGCGAGCGCCGGCGTGCCGATGCGCAGACCCGACGTCACCATCGGCGGACGCGGGTCATTGGGCACCGCATTGCGGTTGACGGTGATACCGGCCTCGTGGAGGCGGTCCTCGGCCTGCTGGCCGTCGAGCTCGGAGTCGCGCAGATCGACCAGGACCAGGTGCACGTCGGTTCCGCCGCTGAGCACCTTGACCCCGGCGGATGTCATGTCATCGGCGAGGAGCCGGTCGGCGAGGATCTTGGCTCCCTCGATGGTGCGCTCCTGGCGCTCCTTGAAGCCGGGCTCCAGCGCCATCTTGAACGCCACGGCCTTTGCGGCGATGACGTGCTCGAGCGGTCCGCCCTGCTGACCGGGGAACACCGCCGAACGCATCTTCTTGGCGACCTCGTCGTCATTGGTCAAGATCGCGCCGCCGCGCGGACCACCCAGGGTCTTGTGCGTCGTGGTCGTCACGATGTGAGCGTGGGGGAGCGGGCTGGGGTGCAGGCCGGCCGCCACGAGTCCGGCGAAGTGCGCCATGTCGACCCACAGCTTGGCGCCGACCTCGTCGGCGATCTCGCGGAACGCCGCGAAGTCGAGCTGACGGGGGTATGCCGACCAGCCGGCGATGATCACCGTGGGCTTGTGCTCGTGCGCCAGGGAGCGGACTTCGTCCATGTCGACCAGGCCGGTCTCGGGCACGACGTGGTAGGCGATCGGGTTGTGCAGCTTGCCCGAGAAGTTGAGCTTCATGCCGTGCGTCAGGTGACCACCGTTGGCGAGGTCAAGACCCAAGATCGTGTCGCCGACCGTCGCGATCGCGTGCAGCGCGGCCGCGTTGGCCGTGGCACCCGAGTGTGGCTGGACGTTGGCGTAGCCCGCGTCGAACAGCTGCTTGAGCCGATCGATCGCGATCGTCTCGACCTGATCGACGAACTCACAACCGCCGTAGTACCGCTTGCCCGGGTAACCCTCGGCGTACTTGTTGGTCAGCACGCTGCCCTGCGCCTCCAACGCCGCCACGGGGGCGAAGTTCTCCGACGCGATCATCTCGAGCGTCGACTGCTGACGGTGCAGCTGCAGCGTCGAGAAGCGCAGCGATGTCGGGGTCGAAAGCAGCGAGAGGCTGGTTGTGGCTCATGCCCCAAGAGTAACGGTCGGCTTTCAGCGACCGCCGACCGATATGGCCTGCAGAGTCAGAGGTCGCGTGCCTTGCCTGCGGCTTGGCGCGTCACCAGGACGGCGGCCTGCGTCCGACGTTCGAGGCCGAGCTTCGAGAGCAGCTGGGTCACGTAGTTCTTGACCGTCTTCTCGGCCAGGAACATCTCGGCGGCGATCTGCCGATTCGTCAGTCCTTCGCCGATCAGAGTCAGGATGCGTCGTTCTTGCTTGGTCAGGGCGCTCAGCGGGTCGTCGCCGGCGCCACCTTCGCGAATGCGGTTGAGAACGCGCTGGGTCACGGCCGGATCGAGCAACGACTGTCCGCTGGCCACCCGCCGGACGGCGTCGACCAGGTCGGTGCCGCGCACCTGCTTGAGCACGTAGCCGGCAGCGCCGGCCATGATCGCGGCGAACAGCGCATCATCGTCGTCGTAGGACGTCAGGATGATGACGGCGATCTCGGGGTTGGTCGATCGGACGTCGCGGCACACCTCGATGCCCGAACCGTCGGGAAGACGACCGTCGAGCACTGCGACGTCAGGACGGATCGTCGGGATGCGAGCGGCAGCGTCCTTGGCCAGGCTGGACTCTCCGACGACCTCGATGTCCTCTTCCTGCTCGAGCAGGTCCTTGAGTCCACGCCGCACGAGCTCGTGATCGTCGAGCAGGAAGAGCCGGATGGGTGTCTTCGTCATATTTCTCTCCTCGGTACGCGCCACCTGATCAGGGTGCCGCCGGGTGCTTCGCTGACAACCTCGCTCGTGCCGCCCATGAGGACGGCGCGCTCGCGGATGTTGCGCAAGCCATTTCCGGGACGTCCCGCGGCAATGCCACGTCCATCGTCTCGCACGGTCAGGGCAATGTCGTCGCTGACGTCGACCGCTACGGCAACATGGCTGGCGCCGGCGTGCCGGACGATGTTCGACAGCGCCTCGGCCAGCACCGCCAGGAGATGTTCTCGGACGTCGTCGGAGACCAGCGTGTGGACCGGTCCGGTCAGCCGCAGCTCGGGCTTGAAGCCGAGCAGCTTCGCGGTGTTCTGCAGCACCTGCTCCAGCTCGGCGCGCAGATCGGTCGCCTCCGACGCGGCGCTGAGCGCGAAGATCGTGCGACGGATGTCCTTGATCGTCTCGTCGATGTCGTCGATGGCCACCGACAGACGTTCGACTGCCACCGGCGGCTGATGAGCTTGGTCGTGTTGTCGAGCATCAGGCCGATGCCGAACAGCCGCTGGATCACCAGGTCGTGCAGATCACGACCGATGCGGTCGCGATCTTCGAAGACCGCGAGCCGCGCCTGATCGGCCTGGGCGCGGACGACCTGCAGGACGAGCGCTGCCTGGTCGGCGAACTGCTGGGGGACGGCCGGGTCCAGCTCCCAGCGATCGGTCTGGTGTCCCTTGAGCCAGCCGACGATCAAGGCGCCGACGTCGTCCCCGCTGTTGAGCGGGAGCACCATGAGCGAGCCCAGATCGGGCCACTGCGGCGTCTTCTTGGGCTCGTACCTGGGCTCGAAGTCGGTGTCGGGCACGACGACGGTCTCACCCGTGCGCACCGCATCGCCGGCCAAGCTCCGCCGCGAGTCGATCACTTCGCCCAGGACACCTTCGGCCGGGATGCCCGACACTGCTTCGACGATCAGCATCTGGTCACGTTGCGGCATCAACAGCGCGACGAAGTCGGCCGACGACACCTCCCGTGCCCGGTCGGTGACGAGCTGCAGTGCGCTGTCGCGGGTGATCGGCGACAGCAAGGACGTCGTGATCTCGGCAGCGGCTTCAAGCCACATGCGCTGACGCTCGCCCTCCTCGTAGAGCCGGGCGTTCTCGATCACGACCCCGGCGGCCGAGGCGAGGGCGTTGGCGTCCTCCTCGTCCTCACGGCTGAAACCATGTCCGGAGCGCTTGTCGAACAGGTAGACGTTGCCGAACAGGAAGTCGTGGATCCGGATCGGCACGCCGATGAAGGACATGCGGTCCTTGCGACCGCCGCCACTGCCGCGTCCCGAGCGCGGCTCGCCCTTCTCGAGCAGGTCGACCAGCACCTGGCGACCGGGCGGGCCGTCTGCGTGGATGTCGTCTATCCCGTAGGCCGCGTACGTCCCGATGCGCCGGTCGGACCGCCGATCGAGGACGTCGAAGTAGCCGCGCTCGGCGTCGACGAGCCCGCCGGCCTCTCGGAGGATCCGCTCGAGCAGCCCGTCGAGCGACAGGTCGGACGACAGCGTCGTCACCGCGTCGAGCACGTTACGAAGCCGCACCGCCGCGATCTTGGCGCTGCCTGCCATGCCGCTCCTCTCAGCGGGTGTTCGCAATCAGTATGACCTGCATTTGCGACCTTCGGCGATCATGTCAGGGACCTTGGTCCCTGCCAAGCGACGCGCAGACAGGAGATCATGAGGTACGGCTTCGTGGATCACGGACACTCCCTGTCCGATTCCACTGCGGGTCTCCCCCCGCACAGAATGTTCTAGATTCAGCCTCTCCCGGCCAGATCTTGAACCCGCGAGCTCAGACTGGACGCAACTGACGGCGCACCAGGTCAAGGCCCCGACCACGCATTGCGTGATCGGGGCCTCTTGCTTTCCCTCCTTCCAGCAGCGGCGGACCCCGCCTCGTCGCGCCTCGTTCGAGCGTTTTTCCATCCCTCCTGCACGTAAATCGCGGTAATCAAACTGCAATCGTCCAGACCGGCAGGGACGCTCCTGCGCGTGTAGCGTGCCGAAAAAGGCCACAGCCGCGCCTGTGCGCGTGCTCGAGTTGGAGGAGCAAGATGAACAGATTCCGTCGGGGGACCAGGTTCGTGGCGGTGACCGTCACGGCGGTCCTCGCCCTGAGCGCCTGCGGTCAGAGCAAGGACAAGGACAACGACTCCGCGAATGGCGGCGCGCTGGTGGTCGGCACGACCGACAAGGTCGTCTCGATCGATCCGGCCGGCTCGTACGACAACGGCTCGCTGAACGTCCAGACCCAGGTGTACCAGTACCTGTTGAACTTTCCCGAGGGCAGCACCAGCTGACCCCCGACGCCGCCGAGAAGTGTGACTTCGACACCCCTACGACGTACGTCTGCACGATCAAGCCCGGCCTGAAGTTCGCGAACGGCAATGCGCTGACTGCCTCTGACGTGGCCTTCTCGTTCAACCGGATCGTGACGATCAAGGACCCGAACGGTCCTTCGTCGCTGCTCGGTGCCATGAAGAGCGTCGAGGCCACCGACGACTCGACCGTGACATTCACGCTCAACGCCCCGAACGACCAGACGTTCCCGCAGATCCTGGTGACGTCGGCCGGACCGATCGTCGATGAGGACACGTATCCGGCGGACAAGGTTCTCGATGACGACGCCGCCGTCAAGGCCAATGGCTTCTCCGGTCCTTACACGATCGCCAAGTACTCCAAGAACCAGCTCGCAGAGTTCAAGGCCAACCCCGACTACGACGGCACGTACGGCAAGGCCAAGACCGGCGAGGTCACGATGAAGTACTACGCCAAGCCGGAGAACCTCAAGCTCGACATCAAGAACAAGGCCATCGACGTCGCTTACCGCTCGTTGACGCCGACCGACATCGCCGACCTCGACAAGACCGACGGCATCAACGTCGTGACCGGTGCCGGCGGCGAGCTTGCGCTACATCACGTTCAACCTCAAGACGATGCCCGGCGACGACCTCGAGCAGAAGCGCGATCCGCAAGGCCATGGCGTCCTCGCTCGACCGTGCCGAGATCGCGACGCAGGTCTACAAGGACACGTACACCCCGGCCTACTCGATGGTTCCCGACGGACAGGCCGGCGCCACCGAGGCCTTCAAGGACGCCTACGGCGAGAAGCCGGACAAGGCTGCCGCCCCAGAAGTTCCTCGACGACGCCGGCGTCAAGACTCCGGTCACGATCAAGCTGCAGTACAACCCCGACCACTACGGTTCCAGCTCCGACCAGGAGTACAACGCGGTGAAGCGTCAGCTCGAGGAGTCCGGGCTGTTCAAGGTCGACCTGCAGTCGACCGAGTGGTCACGTACTCCGAGGAGTACAACGCCGACGGGTACCCGGTGTTCCAGCTCGGCTGGTTCCCCGACTTCCCCGATGCCGACAACTACCTGTCGCCGTTCATGAGCCCGTACGACGACAAGCAGCCCGGCAACTTCACCAACTCGCACTACAACGGCTGGGCACGGAGTACGAGGACGCGGAGATGACCAAGCTGCTCGACAGCGAGCGCGTCGACGGCGACAAGGCTTCGCGTGAGGCGACCCTCGGCAAGATCCAGGACCGGATCGCGGCCGAGGTGCCGTACCTGCCGCTGCTGACCGGCGCGCAGGTCGCGATCGGTGTCGATGGCGTCGACGGACTCGACAAGACGCTGGACGCGTCGTTCAAGTTCCGCTTCACGTCGTTGTCCAAGTAGGTCTGGCCGCTGACCGCACCTTGAGCTTGTCGAAAGGACACCTCCTTTCGACAAGCTCAAGGTGCCCTGAACAGAGGAACCCATGTCCACCGCTGAAGTCCTCGCCCCACTCGAACCGCCCGCAGGAGAGCCACGCCGCTCCCGGGGCAGGCTGAGCCCGCTCACCCGCTACCTGCTCGTACGGCTTGCCTTGCTGCTGCCGATGATCTGGGTCCTCGTGACGATGGTGTTCGTCCTGATGCGGGTCATCGGCGACCCGATCCAGGCAGCACTGGGTGGCCGGCTCACCTCTGAGCAGATCGCCGAGCGCAAGGCCGAAGCCGGTCTCGACCGGCCGATCCTCACGCAGTACTGGGAGTACATCTCCCGGGTTGTTCAAGGGCGACTTCGGCACGACCCTGACCGACAACCGCAAGGTCTCGGACATCCTGCTCGTCAACGGCGCCGCCACGTTGGAGCTCGCCTTCTGGTCGCTCATCGTGGCGTTCGCTGTCGGCATCCCCCTGGGTCGCCTGGCCGCCCGCTACCGCGACCGGTTGCCGGACGTCCTGCTGCGACTGTTCTCGATCCTGGTCTACGCCGCACCGGTCTTCTTCGTCGGACTCCTGTTGAAGCTCGCGTTCACTCCGTTCGGCTGGCCGTCATCTGGCCGGGCCAGCATCTCGACCGAGCTGACGCTGCAGGACGTGAACCCGCACACCAACATCATGATCGTGGATGCTCTGCTGTGGGGCGATCCGGCCCTCATCGGCGATGTGCTCGAGCATGCGATGCTGCCGGCCATCGCGCTGGGATTGTTGACCGGCGGGGTCTTTCTGCGCCTCGTCCGGGTCAACCTGCTGCAGACGCTGCGCATGGACTACGTGACCGCCGCGAGGGCCCGGGGGGTCTCGGAGCGTCGGGTCATGAACAAGCACGCCTTCCGCAATGCGCTCGTCCCGGTCGTGACGGTCATGGGCATGCAGGTCGCTCTGCTGCTCGGCGGCGCGATCCTCACCGAGACGACCTTCGAGTGGAAGGGTCTGGGCTACGGCTGTCGGAGTACCTGATCCGACGTGACTTCCTCGCGGTCCAGGGCATCGTGACCGTCATCGCGCTGATCGTGGGAGCCATGAGCTTCCTGATCGACGTCATCATCGCGTTCGTCGACCCGAGGGTGAGGTTCTGACATGCGAACGATCTTCAAGCAGTCGCACGGGCTGCAACGGTTCATGCTCCTGCTCGGCTTCGGGCTGGTCGGGCTGTTCATCTTCGTGGCGATCTTCGCGCCCTGGCTCGCGCCGTACGACTTCAACGCCGACCGGGCGAACGGGGTCATCTTCGGTACCCAGCAGCCGCCATCGGCCGATCACTGGTTCGGCACGACCGTCGGTGGCACGGACGTGCTGTCGCGGGTCATCTACGGGGCCCGTACTTCCGTGGAGGTCATCGTCCTGGCCGTCGTCTTGTCGGGGCTCATCGGCGTGCCGATCGGCTTGGTCTCGGGCTACCTGGGCGGTTGGCTCGACCGGGTCCTGGTGCTGATCATGGATGCGCTGTACGCCTTCCCGTCCCTCCTGCTCGCGATCGTGGTGTCGATCGTGGTCTCTGGCGGCGACAGCGGGGCGCTGGGCGGCATCCTCGCCGCGGCTCTGTCGATCACGGTCGTCTTCGTGCCGCAGTACTACCGCGTCATCCGCAATGCCACGCTGGCGGTCAAGGCCGAGCCGTACGTCGACGCGGCCAAGGTCGTGGGCGTGCGCACACCGCGCATCCTGCGCAAGCACATCTTCTCCAACGTCTCGTCGTCCCTGCCGGTCATCGGCACCCTGAACGCGTCCGAGGCGATCCTGACGTTGGCGGGCCTGGGCTTCCTCGGCTTCGGCATCGAGCCCTCGGCCGCCGCCGAGTGGGGGTACGACCTGAACAAGGCTCTGCCCGATGCCTCCTCGGGCATCTGGTGGACGGGGGTCTTCCCTGGTCTGGCGATCGTCCTGATCGTGCTGGGCGCGACGCTGGTCGGCGAGAGCCTCAACGACATCCTCAACCCGATGCTGCGGACGCGTGGAGCCGACACGAGCGAGGCCGACCAGGCCGAGATCGAGCACGAGTTCGCCGAAGTCGTCGACCAGGCCGATTCGCCGGCTGGTGCTGGGCCGCTCGTCGATCCTGTCGAGACGCCCTTTCGCGAGCTCAAGGGGCTCCGGGGGAACAAGTGGCTCAGGGGGAGAAGCGGGTCGCGGCGTTGTCGCTCAGCGACCTGGCAGTCACCTTCCGCACCGACGCCGGGCAGGTCAAGGCCGTCAACGGCGTGCAGCTCGACGTCGCCCCCGGCGAGGTCGTGGCGGTCGTCGGCGAGTCCGGATCGGGCAAGTCGGTGAGCTCTCGCGCTGTGCTGGGGCTGCTTCCGTCGACGGCCGAGGTCACCGGCTCGGCGCGACTCGGCAGCCAGGAGCTGCTCGGGATGCGCGCCAACGACCTGCGTCCCATCCGCGGCGACCAGGTCTCGATGGTGTTCCAAGAACCGTCGACTGCGCTCAACCCCGTCTACACCGTCGGCTGGCAGATCATCGAGGGCCTCCAGGCCCACCAGAAGATCTCGAAGAAGGCCGCCCGGGCCCGCGCCGTCGAGCTGCTCGACCTGGTCGGCATGCCCGATCCGGCCGAGCGGGTCAACTACTACCCTCACCAGCTCTCCGGCGGGCAGAAGCAACGCGTCGTCATCGCGATGGCGATCGCGTGCGATCCCGACGTGATCATCGCCGACGAGCCGACCACGGCACTCGACGTGACCGTCCAGGCCGCGATCCTCGAGACTGTTGCTGTCGTTGCGTGACCGGCTCGGCACCGCGATCGTCCTGATCACCCACAACATGGGTGTCGTCGCCGACATGGCTGACCGGGTCGTGGTGATGTATCGCGGCACGATCGTCGAGCAGGCTCCGGCTCGTCAGCTGTTCAGCGCGCCCGCGCATCCGTACACGCGGGCCCTGCTGACTGCGGTGCCGCACCTGGGCAAGGAGCACGGTCCGGGGCTCGTCGACGACAACGAGGTCGTGCTGTCCGTCGACGATCTCGTCGTGGAGTTCCCCGGTGCCTTTGGCCGTCCCGCTTTCCGCGCCGTCGATCATGTCTCGCTGCAGGTCCGCAAGGGCGAGGTGCTGGGTCTGGTGGGGGAGTCCGGATCGGGCAAGTCGACCATCGGTCGCACGACGGTGGGCCTGCAGCAGCCGACGAGCGGGACGATCCACGTCTCGGGCAACACCATCTCAGGACTCAGCGACCGCCAGTGCGTCCGCTGCGGTCACGCTTCGGCTTCGTGTTCCAGGATCCGGCGTCGTCGCTCAATCCCCGGATGTCGATCGGGCAGTGCGTGGCCGAGCCATTGCACGTCCAGACCGATCTGAGCGGTCCGGAGATCGATGCCAAGGTCAAGAGCCTGCTCGACAGCGTCGAGCTGGGCGGCGCGTACGCCGAACGCTTCCCCCACGAGCTCTCGGGCGGCCAACGCCAGCGGGTCAGCCTGGCCCGTGCCCTGGCACTGGACCCGATCTGTTGATCGCCGACGAGCCGACTTCAGCTCTCGACGTGTCGGTGCAGGCTCGGGTGCTCGAGCTGTTCACCGAGCTGCAGCAGCGGCTGCAGTTCGCGTGCCTGTTCATCAGCCACGATCTCGCCGTGGTCGACAGCCTCGCCAACCGGGTCGCGGTCATGCAGCACGGCAAGCTCGTCGAGATCGGACCGCGTGAACAGGTGCTCGGCAACCCGCAGGAGGAGTACACCAAGCGGCTCATCGCTGCGGTCCCCGTGCCTGATCCCGACGAGCAGGCCAGGAGGAGAGCAGAACGCGGCGCCCTGCTGACCAACATCACCTGAGGCAGACTGGATAGGTGAAGTCCTTACGTGCACGGGTCGGCGACTCGATCTTCGCCCGCATCGCAGGCGACGAGGGTCCGGCTCGACGGGAGCGGATCCACTTCTCCGAGGGACCACGCCGGTATCCACCCGGCTCGGCGATCCACCAGGTCCACGGCGATGCGTCGATGTTCGTCGGCGGTCTACGAGCGCTGCTGCTGCAGTCGCTGCACCCGCTCGCGATGGCCGCCGTCGACCAGCACTCCGGGTTCCGCGGAGATCCGTGGGGGCGTCTGCAACGCACCAGCACGTTCCTGGCCGAGACGACGTTCGGCACGATCGAGGACGCCGATCGGGCCGTGTCGATCGTCCGTTCGGTGCACGAGCACATCAGCGGGACCGCGCCCGATGGCCGTGCCTACGCCGCGTCGGATCCGCATCTGCTGACGTGGGTCCACATCGCCGAGATCGACAGCTTCTTGCGGGCACACGACCGGTATGGCGCCACCCGCCTGGACGCCAGCGGTCGTGACGCCTACGTGGCCGAGACCGCGCACGTCGCCCGAGGGCTGGGGGCACAAGACGTCCCAGAGTCCGTCGACGAGCTCGACGAGCTGTTGGCGTCGTACCGTCCAGAGCTGACCAGCACCCCGGCTGCGCGGCGCGCAGCGCGCTTCATCCTGGTGCATCCGCCGGTGCCACTCGTGATGCGCGCGCCGTACGGGCTGCTGTCGGCGGCCGCTGTCGGACTGATGCCCAGGTGGGCACGGCTGCCCCTGCGGCTTCCCTACCTGCCGGTGACCGAGGCGACGGCCGTGCGGGCCAGCGGCACCGCCGTGACGAAAGGGATCCGCTGGGCGATCAGCACGGCGTGACGTCTGGGCCCGCGCAGATGGAGTGGTCGATCGCGGAGTCGACGACGGTACGACCGAGCAGCGTGCGGAACACGGCGGCCTCATCCTCGCTGAGGGCGCCGAGCACGGTGCGCTCGATGTCGTGGAGCCGGTCGGAGGCCTCCGCGAGGATCTTCTCGCCGCGAGGGGTCAGCACGACTTGGCGGGCCCGTCGATCGGCCGGGTCAGGACGCCGCTCGACCAGTCCGGCCTTCTCGAGATCGTCGACCAGGTAGGTCATCACCGTACGGTCGATGCCCAGGCGCTGGGCGATGGTCGCCTGGTTGCTGCAAGCCCCTTCGGACGACACCGACAGGACCTGGAAGCCACGAGGACCACCCGGCACGTCGTCGACAACCTCGCGCGCGCCGTCCAGATAACGACGCAGCAGGGTGCTGAGCGCCTGGCCGAAGTCGACTGCGGCCTGCTCCTGCGCTGCGGTCGTCTCGGTCATGGTTGCCACTCTATCCGCCCAGGGTCATGACGATCATCACATTTCAAGATCGTCTGTTGTCAATATGATCTGTGTGTAAGACTATCTTCGGTAGACAAACCGCACACCACCGACACCAGGAGCACATGACATGAGCACGATCTTCCGACTGGACGCCAGCATCCGCCGTGAGGGCTCGGTCACCCGAGGCGTCGCTGACACGCTCGAGTCCGCAATCGTCGACGAGCTCGACACTGCCACGACCATCCGTCGCGACGTCGCGTTCGCTCCGGTCGACCCGAGCGTGTGGGCGACCGCGGCCTTCGCCGGCTACACGCCCGAGGACCAGCGCACCCCCGAGCAGATCGCCGCCCTGGGTACCGCAGCCCAGCTCGCCGACGAGCTCGAGTCGGCGGACGTCCTGATCTTCGCCGTCCCGATGTACAACTTCGGCGTCTCGCACCACTTCAAGACCTGGGTCGACACCGTCGCAGCCGATCCTCGCTTCGGACCCGGCAGCGAGACCATCAAGGGGCGCCCCGCCTTCCTGGTCACCGCACGTGGCGGTGGCTACGGCGAAGGAACCCCTCGCGCCGGCTGGGACCACGCAACCGGCTGGATGCGCCGCTACCTCGAAGACGTCTGGGGACTCGACCTCGACGTCATCGAGACCGAGCTGACTCTCGCAGACGTCACCCCGCAGATGGCCGAGCTGCGCGATCTCGCACACGCTCAGCTCGCCGAGTCGCACGAGACCGCCCGCACGACAGGTCGCTCGGTCACGGTCAAGCTGCACGCGCTGGCCTGATTCGCCTGGCGGCAGCGGCGACACAGGCGTGTCAGTCCCGGCAGATGGGGTACGTCCACGGTTCAGCAGCACGCCGAACGAAGGAGTGGACGACATGAAGAAGCTGACCGTACTTGTCGCCGCAGCCGCCGGATACGTTCTCGGAACCCGGGCCGGACGCGAGCGCTACGAACAGATCAAGGACAAGGCAACCAAGGCCTGGAACAACCCCAAGGTGCAGGACACCGTCGAAGGGGTGCAGGAGCAGGCCAAGCACGCCGGCGCCGACGTCGCATCGACCGTGGGAGCGAAGGTCGCCCACACGGCCAGCGACGTGAAGGCCAAGGTCTCCGAGAAGATCTCAGCTCGGACGACCATGAAGACTCTGACGCCGAGCCCCCCGTCGTTCCCCCGCCGGGCACGTCGCCCGCTCCACCCGCTCCGCCGGTGCCCCCGACGTCTCCGGGCGGTGGGCCGCTGTGACAGGCGGCGCCACGCGCCCCGAGGAGGCGTCGACCGGCCAGCTCTTGGCGCAGGCGACTGAGGACATCTCGACCCTCATCCGCGACGCAGCCGGCTGGCGAAGCGTGACCTCGCCGAGAGTGGCAAGAAGGTCGGCGTGGGAGTGGGCATGTTCGGGCTCGCTGGCACCCTCGCGCTGTACGGCCTCGCTGCGCTGATCGCCACGGCGATCCTTGGCATCGCCGAGGGAGTGGCTCCCTGGATTGCCGCCGGGATCGTGACCCTGGTGCTGTTCATCGCTGCCGGAATCGCGGCGGTCGTCGGCAAGGGCCGCATCAGCCATGTCACCGACGCACCCCACGAACGCAGCGACAGCGTCAAGGCCGATGTTGCCGCCGCACGCCACGGAACGGGTTGGACGGATGGAGACGCTCATGACGAACGACCTTGAGGCCGAGATCGCCGAGACACGTGAGCACCTCGGTGAGACCGTCGACGCCTTAGCCGCCAAGCTCGACGTGAAGTCTCGCGCTCAGGCGTCCTTCGCTGCGGCCGACAAGCAACGAATCGGCGCGGCGATCGGCGTCCTTGCGACTGGCGTCATCGTTGCAGTGCTGATTGGTCGGCGCAGCGAGGTTCAGGATCCGCGGGTGATCCACTCGTCGAGGTGGGGTGCTTCGGCGCCGATCGTGGTGTCGTCGCCGTGGCCAGTGTGGACGATGGTCTCGCCTGGCAACGGCAGGAGCCGTTCACGTATCGATTCGATGATCGTGCCAAAGTCCGAGTACGACCGGCCGGTGGCACCGGGGCCACCGTTGAACAACGTGTCACCGGTGAACACGACACCCAAGTCCGGCGCGTACAAGCACGTGCTGCCCGGTGAGTGACCCGGCGTGTGGATCGCGCGCAACGTGGTCCCAGCAACCTCGAACGTGACACCGGCGTGCAGCTGCCTGGTCGGGTGCGGTGTCGTGCTCGGCGTCCCACAGCATCCGGTCAGCCGGCGGGAACCACACCTGCGCCCCTGTCGCCTGGCCGAGCTCGACAGCGGCGTTGATGTGATCGTTGTGCCCGTGCGTCAGCACGACCGCAACAACCGTGCGCCCGTCGATCGCGTCCAGGATCTTCGCGGCGTCATGAGGTGCATCGATCACCAGCACCTCGGCATCATCACCCACCAGCCACACGTTGTTGTCGACGTCCCACGACCCGCCATCAAGACAGAACTGGCCCGACGTCACAACCTTCTGTACCCGGGCGGTCACAGCTTCATCACCGATCGCAGAACCTCACCGTGGTGCATCTTGGTGAACGCGGCCTCGACATCGTCGATACCGATCTTCTCGGTCACGAACGCGTCCAGATCAAGACGTCCCTGCTGATACAGGTCGACCAGCATCGGGAAGTCCCGCGACGGCAAGCAGTCGCCGTACCAGCTGGATTTCAACGACCCGCCACGACCGAACACGTCCAGCAACGGCACCTCGAGCTGCATCTCCGGGGTCGGGACACCCACCAGCACGACCGTGCCAGCCAGGTCACGCCCGTAGAACGCCTGCTTCCACGTCTCAGGACGTCCCACCGCATCGATCACGACATCGGCACCATGTCCGTCGGTCAGAGCCTGGATCGCCTCCACGACACTGCCCCCATCAGCGACGGCTGCGCCGGCATTGATCGTGTGGGTAGCACCCATGCCCTTGGCCCACTCCAGCTTGCGGTCATCCAGGTCGATCGCGATGATCTTCGCCGCATTCGCCAGACGTGCCCCGGCGATCGCGGCCGAACCCACACCACCACAACCAATCACAGCCACCGAGTCACCGCGCTGCACGTTGCCAGTGTTGATCGCCGCACCCAGACCAGCCATCACACCACAACCCAGCAGACCCACCGCAGCAGGAGACGCCGTCGGATCAACCTTGGTGCACTGCCCAGCAGCCACCAACGTCTTGTCCGCAAACGCGCCAATACCCAACGCCGGCGACAGCTCCGTACCGTCCTCCAACGTCATCTTCTGCTTCGCGTTGTGAGTGTTGAAGCAGTACCACGGACGTCCCCGCAGACACGCGCGGCAGTTGCCACACACCGCACGCCAGTTCAGCACCACGAAATCACCGGGCGCCACATCAGTGACCCCTTCACCGACCGTCTCGACCACACCAGCGGCCTCATGACCCAGCAGGAACGGGAACTCGTCGTTGATCCCACCCTCGCGGTAGTGCAGGTCGGTGTGGCACACACCGCACGCTGCGATATCAACCACCACCTCACCGGGACCCGGATCAGGGATCACGATGTTCTCCACCGTGACGGGCTCACCCTTGGCACGGGCAATGACTCCTCGGACGATCTGCGGCATGTCGGCTCCCTAGTCGTGATGGCGATCAACACGACGGTATCTGGCCGCTGCGAACGCTGCTCAGACGGCCTGAAAATTCCTGTGATTCCAGAAATGACATGCATGTTATTTATCCACAGGTGTGTACACAGATGTGCACAAGTAGACCCACGGGCAGTGGACCGCGAAGAAGCGGTGCCTAGCCGACCCATCGAGGGTCCGGACAGGTCGCTAGGTCACCGCACCGGAGCCCCTGCGGCGCAGTTGGCTCAGGAAACACGAAAAGCTTCCCATCCGATCACGGATGGGAGCTTCTCAGTGTGGAGCCGAGGGGACTCGAACCCCTAACCCCCTGCTTGCAAAGCAGGTGCGCTACCAATTGCGCCACGGCCCCGGAGGGTGTTCACACCGTGTCGGTGCCAACCGCCCAGGTGTCCGACGACTTCTCGGACTTCTTCTTGCCAAGGACCCAGAAGACGCCTGCAACAGCCAGCCCGAGGGCTACTATCTTCTTCATCTGACCTCCTTGTTGAGTGGGCGTACCAGGACTTGAACCTGGGACCTCTTCCTTATCAGGGAAGCGCTCTAACCAAGCTGAGCTATACGCCCGCAACAGCAGGTAACTTTACCGCACCCTGTTTCGGGGTCTGAGCACGGGTCGGTCACCGGCTGATTCCGGCTACTTCTCCTCGGAGAAGGTGACCTCCACGCCGCCCATGGCGGGCCGCGAGGTTGTACGATATGGGCTCCAATCGTGGCAAACATCGTCATCAGGACGACGTTGATCGACGACAGCACCAGGGTGAGTCCGACGAACCGGCCGAAGCCGAAGTAGTCCTTGACGTCGAAGCTCGAGCTGTCATCGCTCAGCACCGAGGTCAGCGCGTCATTGATCTGGCCCCACACACCGATGACGTTGAGCACGATCCAGAAGATCGCTGCCGCGACGACCGCGACGATCATCAGCGCGACCGAGATCGAGAACGTCAGACGCGTCACCGACCACGGCTCCACATGGGTCAGCCGCAGGCTGGCCTGACGCCCGCTGCCAGAGGGCTCGGCCTTCGCCGGCTTGCTCGAGCCAGGACCAGCAGGACGCGGGGTCGTGGGACCGACGTCCTTGACCGCAGGGATCACAGCAGTGGTCGCTGCAGTCGGCTTGGTCGTGCGGGCGTACTCGGCCGCCGTGATCGGACGGCCCGGAGGACCACCGATCGGCTCGACGGTGCGCTTCTTCTCTGGCGCAGGTGCTGCGGCCTTCGACGGTGCCGTCACCTGGCGCGGACGTCCCTTGTCGGTCTTGGCCTCTGAGGCCGGAGCTGACGGCTTCTTCACCGGAGTCTTGGGCGCCGCAGGTTTGGCAGCAGCCTTGTCTTCAGGCTTGGGCTTGGGGATCCGGGGGATCGCCTGCGTCGGCGCAGCATCACCGGCCCCCGAGCCCGGAGTAGCCTTTGCGCCTTCGGATTTGTCGGTCACTGATCCCCGCCCTCATCGGTAGAAGCCTCGTCGGTCGTCGTCTCCTCGGTGGAGGCCTCGTCCTGGAGAACTTCGGTGTTGCGCGCAATCGTCACCACTCGGTCGTCCCCCTTGAACTTCACGAAGCTCACCCCCATCGTGCCACGTCCGGTGGGATTGACCCCGGAGACGAGGCTGCGGGTGACCTGCCCACTCGCGGTGACCGAGATGACGTCATCGCTGTCGACAAGGACGAGCCCGCCCACCAGCTCACCCCGGTTCTCGGTGATCTGCATGGCTTTGATGCCCAGTCCACCACGGCCCTGCAAACGGTACTGGTCGACCGGCGTCTTCTTGGCGTACCCGCCATCGGTGACCGTGAACACGTAGAGCTGGTCCTCGGCCGGCACCTCGACGTCCTCGAGCGCATCGGCCGAGTGGCGGATGACGGACAACGACAGCATCGAGTCACCGTCACGGAACTTCATGCCCGTGACACCCGACGTCGCGCGTCCCATGGGACGCAGCTGCTCGTCATCGGCCTGGAACCGGATCGCCTGTGCCTTGCGGGAGATGAGCAGCAGATCGTCTTCAGGCGTCACCAGGCTCTGCACCGATCAGCTCATCGTCGTCATCACGGAAGTTGATCGCGATGACGCCGGCCTGACGCGGGCTGTTGTAGTCGGCCAGGCGGGTCTTCTTGACCAGTCCCTTCTTGGTGGCCAGCACCAGGTAGGGCGCCTGCTCGTAGTCGCGGATCGCCAAGACCTGGGCGATCTGCTCGTCGGGCTGGAACGACAGCAGCCCGGCGACGTGTCCGCCCTTGGCGTCGCGGCCGGCCTCGGGCAGCTGATAGGCCTTGGCCCGGTAGACCCGACCGGCGGTCGTGAAGAACAGGATCCAGTGATGGCTCGTGGTCGAGAACATGTGATCGACCATGTCGTCTCCGCGCAGCGCCGCACCACGAACGCCCTTGCCGCCGCGGTTCTGCACCCGGTAGAGGTCGGTCTTGGTGCGCTTGGCGTAGCCGCCCTTGGTGATCGTGACGACGACTTCCTCATCGGGGATGAGATCTTCCATCGACAGGTCGCCATCGGCCGGGATGATCGGCGAACGTCGGTCGTCGCCGTACTTCTCGGCAATCTCTGCGCTCTTCGGAGACGATCGTGCGCTGACGCTCGGGCTTGGCCAGGATGTCCTTGTAGTCGGCGATCTCGGCTCCAGCTGAGCCAGCAGGTCGATGATGCGCTGCCGTTCGAGGGCAGCCAGCTTGCGCAGCTGCACGTCGAGGATCGCCGTGGCCTGGATGTCGTCGATGTCGAGCAGAGACTTGAGTCCTTCGCGCGCCTCGTCGGCCGTGGGGCTGCGGCGGATCAGGGCGATGACGTCGTCAAGCGCATCGAGCGCCTTGACCAGTCCGCGCTGGATGTGGGCGCGTTCTTCGGCGGCGTCGAGCAAGTACTGGGTACGACGCTGGATGACCTCGATCTGGTGGTTGATCCAGTTGCTGATGAAGCCGTCGAGAGTCAACGTGCGCGGAACGTCGTCGACGATCGCGAGCATGTTGGCGCTGAAGTTCGACTGCAGCTCGGTGTGCTTGTAGAGGTTGTTGAGCACGACCCGCGCGACCGCGTCACGACGGACTTGACCACCAGGCGGCGACCGACGCGCGACGACGACTCGTCGTTGACGTCGGCGATGCCCTGCACCCGGCCCGACATCGCAAGGTCGGCGATCTTCTCGGCGAGGTTGTCGGGGTTGACCTGGTAGGGGAGCTTCCTTGATGACCAGGCTGAGGCCGCCCTTGGTGTCTTCCTCGATGTCGACGATGCCGCGCATCTGGATCGAGCCTCGACCCGTGCGGTACATGTTCTCGATGCCGGTCGTGCCGACGATCAGGCCGTTGGTCGGGAAGTCAGGGCCCTTGATGCGCTCCATCAGCGCCTCGAGCAGCTTCTTCCTTGGAGGCTTCGGGGTTGGCCAACGACCACTGGGCGCCGTCGGCGACCTCACGCAGGTTGTGCGGCGGGATGTTGGTCGCCATGCCGACCGCGATACCGGCCGATCCGTTGACCAGCAGGTTGGGGAAGCGGGCGGGCAGCACGGTCGGCTCGAGCGAGCGACCGTCGTAGTTGGGGCGGAAGTCGACGGTGTTCTTGTCGATGTCACGCACCATCTCCATCGCGATAGGCGCAAGCTTGCACTCGGTGTAACGCATCGCGGCCGCGCCGTCGTTGCCCGGCGAGCCGAAGTTGCCCTGGCCCGAGATCATCGGTGCGCGCATGACCCCAGGGCTGCGCGAGGCGCACCAAGGTGTCGTAGATCGCGGTGTCGCCGTGCGGGTGGTACTGGCCCATCACGTCTCCGACGATGCGCGAGCACTTGGAGAAACCGCGATCGGGTCGGTAGCCGCCGTCGTACATCGCGTAGAGGACGCGGCGGTGCACCGGCTTGAGGCCGTCGCGGACGTCGGGCAGTGCACGCGACACGATGACGCTCATGGCGTAGTCGATGTAGGAGCGCTGCATCTCGACCTGCAGCTCGACGTGCTGGATGCGGTCGAACTCGGGGGGAGTCGTTTCAGTCATGTGAGTCTGTGTCCCTTAGATGTCGAGGAAGCGAACGTCTTTGGCATTGCGCTGGATGAAGGAGCGTCGCTGCTCGACGTCCTCGCCCATCAAGATCGTGAACATCTCGTCCGCGACCGCGCCGTCCTCGAGGGTGACCTGACGCAGGACGCGCTGGGCCGGATCCATCGTGGTGTCCCGACAGCTCGGAGTCGTTCATCTCACCGAGACCCTTGTAGCGCTGGACCGGTGCTTCCTTGGGCAGTCGGCGACCCGCTTCGGCTCCGGCGGCGAGGAGTCCGTCGCGCTCGCTGTCGGAGTAGGCCAGCTCGGCTGGCGCGTTGGTCCACTTGATCTTGTAGAGCGGCGGCTGCGCGAGGTAGACGTGACCGGCATCGATCAGCGGCTTCATGAACCGGAACAACAGGGTCAGCAGCAGCGTGGAGATGTGCTGGCCGTCGACGTCGGCATCGGCCATCAGGACGATCTTGTGATAGCGCAGCTTGGCAATGTCGAAGTCGTCGTGGACGCCGGTGCCCAGGGCGGAGATGATCGCCTGTACCTCGGCGTTCTGCAGGATCTTGTCGATCCGGGCCTTCTCGACGTTGAGGATCTTGCCTCGCAGCGGCAGGATCGCCTGGGCGTACGGATCGCGTCCGCCCTTGGCGGATCCACCGGCCGAGTTGCCCTCGACGATGAAGATCTCGCACTCTTCGGGATTGCGGGACTGGCAGTCGGCCAGCTTGCCCGGAAGACCGCCGCCGCCCATCAGACCCTTGCGGTTGCGGGCCAGGTCGCGCGCCTTGCGGGCGGCCATGCGGGCGGTCGCGGCGTCGATCGACTTGCGGACGATCGTCTTGCCCTCAGCAGGGTTCTGCTCGAACCAGGCACCGAGCGTCGTTGAAGACCGACTGCACGAACGACTTTGCCTCGCTGTTGCCGAGCTTGGTCTTGGTCTGCCCTCGAACTGGGGTTCTTCGAGCTTGATCGAGATGATGGCCGTGAGGCCTTCACGGATGTCTTCGCCCGACAGGTTGTCGGTCGCCTTCTTGATGAGCCCTTGGGCCGTCGCGAACTTGTTGACCGTCGTGGTCAGCGCTGCACGGAAACCTTCTTCGTGCGTGCCCCCCTCGTGGGTGTTGATCGTGTTGGCGAAGGAGTGGACCGACTCGATGAAGCTGTCGTTCCACTGCATCGCGATCTCGAGCGACAGGCCCTTGGACTCGTCCTCGGCCTCGATCGAGATGACGTCCTTGTGGATGGGTGACTTGCTGCCGACGTTGATGTGGTCGACGTAGTCGACCAGGCCACGGTCGAACCGGAAGCGGGCGTCGCGGATGCGATCGTCGCCCTTGGGACCTTCGGTGCCCTCGACGTCGGGGCGGTCGTCACGCAGGACGGCTCGAGGCCCTTGTTGAGGAAGGCCATCTCGCGGAAGCGCTTCTCGAGCGTGTCGTGCTCTGTAGTTGACCGTCTCGAAGATGTCGGCGCTCGCGTAGAACGTCGTCGTGGTGCCGGTCTCGTCGGTCGCCTCGTGGCGCTCGAGCGGCGCATCGGGCTCGCCATACGTGAACGACTGGGTCCAGCGGTAGCCATCACGCTTGACCTCGACATAGAGCTTTGTCGACAAAGCGTTGACCACCGACACGCCGACGCCGTGCAGACCGCCGGACACCTTGTAGCCGCCGCCGCCGAACTTGCCTCCCGCGTGCAGCGAGGTGAGGACCAAGGTCACCGCCGGCATCTTCTCGGTCGGGTGCTCGTCGACCGGGATGCCTCGGCCGTCGTCCTCGACCCGGATACCGCCATCGGCCTGCATGACGACCTTGATGTGGGAGGCGTAGCCGGCCAGTGCCTCGTCGACCGAGTTGTCGACGACCTCGTAGACGAGGTGGTGCAGACCGCGCTCGCCCGGTGGACCCGATGTACATGCCTGGACGCTTGCGCACCGCCTCCAAACCTTCGAGAACCTGGATATTGCTGGCGTCGTACGGAAGCCGCAGGATCTGGAGTTTGGCTCACCTAATCAGTATACGGGCCATTGTGTGCGTCTGACGGACAAGTAGGTCCTGGACGACCGCGAGTCGCCGCCCAGGGGTGCCCCTGAGAGACACAGAACGGCACCTTTGGCGTCATGAGACCTCATCGGTCAATCCCCGGTCAGGCCGACCCGCTCCCACATCGCCCAGCGCCGCAGGACGTCGCCTCGCCCGTACCGACCCTCCAGGATGTGGAGGGGTCCGGCATCGTAGATGTCATGACCACGTTGACTGTGCGCCGAACCACGGCTCCCGCTGCGCTTGCAGCAGGTCTTGGCGGCCTCGCCGTCCTGATCGGTCTGGTGGTCGTGTGCCTCCACTCGGCGTCGGGGCAGCAGTGGGACGACTCGGCGATGCGCACCGTGGTTGCGGGGCGCGACACCAAGCTCACGGTGCTGAGCGTCCTGGGCTACATCTCGATCGGGGCGATCATCGTTGTCGTGGCTGGCTGCGCGGCCGTCGCGCTGCTGCGGGGCAAGGTCCGCTGGCCGTCGGTGCCGCGATCGTGATCGCGGGATCCAACGTGACGACCCGCTGTTGAAGCAGTCATTTCTCGATCGTCCCGACTCGGTCTCGGGACGCTCGACAGCCTGCCGAGCGGTCACACCACCGTCGCTGCCAGTGCCGTAGGAGCGGCGCTGCTCGTCGCGCCGCGGTTGGCCCGCCCCCTGATCGCGCGGCAGCTGGGGGACTCGTGACGACGTTGACGGGCGCCTCGACGGTCGTGGCCGGCTGGCACCGCCCGTCCGATGTCGTGGCGGCTCTCGCCGTCAGCCTGGTGTGGACCGCAGCGGTCGCCTTCTTCTTGTCCGGGCCGGCGCTGCCCGTGGCGTCCAACGCATTCGCTGCACTGGTCGGGTGCGGTGCAGCACTGGCTTTCCTCGTGCTGATCGGGGTACGCCCCGTGACGGGTTGGGATGGTTTCACCGACGCGGCGCTGGTGCTCGGCGCAGTGTCGGCGGCCACGGCGGCCTTCGTCACGGCCTGCGCAGCAATCTCCCCAGGGGAGTGACGGCTGTTTATCCGTACGTGTCCCTCGGACCTCTCGCACCGCGGATGGACCGGGGGCCGCTCTTCCACGACGGGGCCTGCGGCCCGCGCACCTCGATGCGCATCACAGTGCCGTCGCCGAGGGCCTGGTTCAGCTTGGCCACGATGCGCGGCGCCAGCAGGGTGAGCTCTTTGGCCCAGGCCGTCTTGTCGGCCCGCACGTGCACGATTCCGTCTTCGAAGCCGTCGATCTGCGCATGCTGAGCGACCTCAGGGCCGACGATCTTGGCCCAGTCGGTGAAGATGCGTTGGTCGTCGAGCTTGTCGGCCCATCCTTGGTTGCGCACGACCTGGCCCAGCAGGTCGCCGATCGTCGACGGTTCTCGTTCTTGCCGCGGGCCGGCTGCACCGGCCGGGTTCGTCTGCGTGAGCTCGCGGGCCGCAGGGGACCGTTGCCACGGTAGGAGTTGGCGATCTGTCGCGCCAGGTCGAGGCCATCGTCCGGTTCAGTCACGGGTGACCTTCCCTCCTGACACATGGAATCGGTGTCCTTTGAGCGCTGCCGGCACATCGTCGGCGACAGCTGCTGTGACGAGCACCTGTTCAGCATCGCCCACCAGCTCGGCGAGCTGTTGACGTCGACCTTGGTCGAGCTCGGCGAAGACGTCGTCGAGGATCAGCACCGGGTCGTCTCCATCGTCGCGCAAGAGCTCGAAGGAAGCGAGCTTCAGCGCCAGTGCGAACGACCACGACTCGCCGTGGCTCGCGTACCCCTTGGCCGGCAAGCTCGCCGATCGTGAGGACGACCTCGTCGCGGTGGGGTCCGACGAGGCTGATGCCGCGGTCGATCTCGTCGCCGCGTCGACTGTCGATCTCGGCCAGCAGCAGCTGCTCGATCTGGGACTGATCACGCAGCTGGGGGTCGAGGTCGAGCGATGCCTTGTAGGTCGCGGTCACCTCGCGTCGGTGGTCGGCCGAGTCCGCGGCGACTCGGCGATATGCGTCCCCGAGATGCGGTGCCAGTCGTCGAGCAGGACGAGCCGAGCGGCGACGGCTGCGGCGCCGGTTCGTGCGAGGTTCTCGTCCCAGATGTCGAGCGTTGCGATCTCGACGTTGCGGCGACCTCGTGCCGACTTCAACAAGGTGTTGCGCTGCTTGAGGACGCGCTCGTAGTCGGCCTTGACTCCAGCGAGCCGCGGCGTCCGCAGCACCAGGAGCGAGTCGAGGAACTTGCGCCGGTCAGATGGATCACCCTTGACCAGGGCGAGGTCCTCGGGGGAGAAGATGACGGTGCGAAGCACTCCGACCAGATCACGGGTGCGGGGCAGGGCCGCTCGATTGATCCGGGCCCGGTTCGCGCGGCCCGGCGTGATCTCGAGCTCGAGCAGTGCCGTTCGATCGCCCTTGACCACCTCGGCCCGGACGATGGCCTGCTCGGCTCCGGCACGGATCAGCGGCGCATCGCTGGAGACCCGGTGCGAGTCGAGCCGTGAGAGATAGTCGATCGCCTCGACCAGGTTGGTCTTGCCCTGGCCGTTGGAGCCGATGAACGCGGTGCCGCCGGGTTCGAAGCCGAGCTCGACCTCGGCGTAGGAGCGGAAGTCGTGCAGGACGAGTCGTGCTACGTGCACGCCGGACACACTCTCAAGGGTCAGGCGTCCTTGGGGTCGTGCCCCGCCTCGGCCGCAGCCTGGACGGCGTGACCGCCGAACTGCTGGCGCATCGCAGCGACGGCCTGCATCGCCGGCGACTCGTCCTGGCGCGAGGTGAAGCGAGCGAAGAGCGATGCTGCGATGGTGTGCATCGGCACGGCGTTGTCGATCGCCGCCTCGACCGTCCAGCGTCCTTCGCCCGAGTCTTCGGCGTAGCCGCGAATCTTGGAGAGTCCTGGATCGTCTTCGAGTGCCTTGACCAGCAGGTCGAGCAACCACGAACGAACGACGGTGCCCTCGCGCCACGAGTCGAACACGGCGGTGACGTTGTCGACCATGTCGACCTTCTCGAGAAGCTCGTAGCCCTCGGCGTAGGCCTGCATCATGGCGTACTCGATGCCGTTGTGGACCATCTTGGAGAAGTGTCCCGCGCCGACACGTCCGGCGTGGACGAAACCGGACTCGCCTTCGGGACGCAGCGCATCGAAGGCTGGCTGGACCTTGGCGATGTCGTCAGCTGAACCGCCGGCCATCAGGGCATAGCCGTTCTCGAGACCCCAGACCCCGCCGCTGACACCGCAGTCGATGTAGCCGATCTGCTTGTCGGCCGCGAGAGCCGCGTGCTTCTCGTCATCGGTCCAGCGGGAGTTGCCGCCGTCGACGATGACGTCTCCCGGGCCCGGCAAGCTCGATCAGCTCGGTGACCGTGGATCGCGTGATCTCGCCGGCGGGCACCATGACCCACACGACCTTGGGAGAAGGCAATTTGTCGACAAGTCGAGAAAGCGACTCTACGTCGCTGACCTCGGGATTCCGGTCGTATCCGACGACGTTGATGCCGCCGTTGCGCATGCGCGTGCGCATGTTGCCGCCCATCTTGCCCAGACCAACCAGCCCGATGTCCATGCCGTTCCCCTCGATCATTGTCGTCAGCCTTGCAACCGGACGGGCATGATCAGATAGCGGAATGCGACGTCCGGATCGGCGCCGATCTCCTGAACTCCCGAGATGGCTGCTGGCTTGGTGTGTTGCGTGAAGGACAGGTGCACGACGGGATCCGACATGACCGCGAGCCCTTCGAGCAGGTAGGTGGGGTTGAAGCCGATCGAGATGTCTGCGCCGTTGATGGTCGCCTCGATCGACTCCGAGGCCTGGGCCTCGTCGCCGCTGCCTGCTTCGAGCAGCAGCGGCCGTCGGCGAAGGTCAGTCGCACGGGGGTCTGCGCTCGGCGACGAGCGCCACGCGCTTGACCGAGTCGACGAACGCCTGGGTCTCGACGTAGGCAACCGTCTCGGCGGCCGCCTGGAACAGCTGGCGGACCCGCGGGAAGTCGCCTTCGAGCAGACGGGTCGTGGTGCGCCGCGTGCCGTTGCCGACAACGCCCTCGAAGCCGATCAGTCCGTCGCCGGACTCGCCCGACGACACGGCGATCGTGACATCGCTGCCGCCGGTCAAGGATCGTGCCGTGTCGTTGAGGACCCGAGCCGGGACCAAGGCATTGGCCGACAGGTCGCTGACCTCGGGGTACCACTGAAGGTCGCGGAGGCTGGCACGGAAACGGTCGGTCGCCATCAGCGAGATGGTCGAGCCCTCGAGCTCGAGGCGTACGCCCGTGAGCAACGGGAGCATCTCGTCCCGGCCGGCCGCCGCACTGGCCTGGGCCACTGCCGTGGAGAAGTCCTCGGACTTCACGGTGCCCGAAGCCGTGGGCATCTCGGGGAGCATCGGGTACTCCTCGACCGGCATGGTCTGCAGGCTGAACCTGGCGCTGCCGCACACGACCTGGACCTTGGTGCCCTCGAGAGTGATGTCGACCGGCTTGGCGGGGAGCGACTTGACGATCTCTGCGAGGAGTCGCCCGGACACGAGGGCGCGGCCGTCAGCGCTGACCTCGGCCGGCAGGGTCGCGCGGGTGGAGGTCTCGTAGTCGAATCCGGACAAGGTCAGACCGTCGGCCGCCGTCTCGATGAGCAGTCCGGCCAGGACCGGGACGCTGGGTCGGTGAGGAAGGCTGCGTGCTGTCCATGCGACAGCGTCGGCGAGGGTGTCGCGCTCGATGCGGAACTTCACGAGTTGGTGCCTTTCCGAGGACGGGGTCCGTGGTGATGAATCCTGCCACGGAAGGTGCGCGGGGAGGTAGCCAGGTGAATGACAAAACTTGTCATCCACAGATACGCCGCGAAGTGACTTCCGCTGGAGTTTTCGAAGTTAAGAAGAGTAGTAGTAGTCGTAGCCTGTGTGGATTCGGTGGATAACTGGCTTTTGTGCTGGAACGGCCGAAGATCGTCCAGTGGACAACCTGTGCGGTGCGACGCCTTGAAACTACAAAGCTTGTGGATCCTTGCCGTGCGTTCACAACACGTTCACATTGAGGCGGCTGATGTCCACGGGTCTCATGAGGTTTCCCACAGGATCGTCCCCAGGTGTGAATGGTGAACGATCCCGTCGAGGTCATGGTTGTCGAGCCTGCTGCTTGATGCGCGCCGTGAGCTCAGTGACCTGGTTGTAGACCGCGTGCTTCTCGGCCATCAGCTTGCGGATCTTTCGATCGGCGTGCATCACGGTGGTGTGATCGCGGTTGCCGAACTCCTGCCCGATCTTCGGCAGCGACATCTCGGTGAGCTCACGGCACAGGTACATCGCGATCTGGCGGGCCAGCACGAGATCACGGCTGCGGTTGGTGCTGCAGAGGTCGTCGATCGAGAACTCGGAGTAGCCGGCGGTCTGCGCCATGATCATCCCGACGGTGATATCGGGTTCCTCACCCTCGGCGATCAGGTCCTTGAGCACGATCTGGGCGAGCTGGAGATCGACCGTCGTCCCGTTGAGGTTGGCGAACGCCGTCGCTCGGATGAGGGCACCCTCGAGCTCGCGGATGTTCGTCTGCACCTTGCTGGCGATGAACTCGAGCACGTCGGCCGGGGCCGTGAGCTTCTCGTTGGCGGCCTTCTTGCGCAGGATCGCGATGCGGGTCTCGAGATCGGGCGGCTGGACGTCGGTCGTCAGTCCCCACTCGAACCGGTTCCGCAACCGGTCCTCGAGCGTCGTCAGGTTCTTGGGCGGGCGATCCGACGTCATCACGATCTGCTTGTTCTCGTTGTGCAGGGCGTTGAACGTGTGGAAGAACTCGGTCTGAGTCGATTCCTTGCCCTCGAGGAACTGGATGTCGTCGACGAGCAGGACGTCGATCTCTCGGTACTTGCGCTTGAGCGCGGCAGTCCGGTTCTCGCGGATCGCGTTGATGACGTCGTTGGTGAACTCTTCGCTGTTGACGTACCTGACGCGGGACGAGGGGTACAGGTTGAGCACGTAGTGCCCGATCGCGTGGAGCAGGTGTGTCTTTCCGAGACCTGACTCGCCGTGGATGACAAGAGGGTTGTAGGCCTTGCCGGGCGCTTCGGCCACTGCCACGGCTGCTGCGTGGGCGAACCGGTTCGACGAGCCGATGACGAAGTTCTCGAACAGGTAGCGGGGGTTGAGCCTGGCCTCGGCGACGCTGCCGATGCGCGGGGGCGTCGTGGTCCGCTCTGCCCAGCTGGGGACGAACTCGTCGCTGTCGTCCTCGTCGTCTTCGTCGAGGTCCTCCTGGACGAAGGGTGTAAGTCTATTTGTCGACAAGTCGTCTTGTGGACTTGTTGTGAACTCGGTGAGCGTCGGCTCGATCGTCACGACCAGGCGGGTCTCCTGCTGGAGACTGGTGCTGATGGCGTGCTCGAGTGCCGGCCGGACGCGGGACTCCAGCTGCGCACGCGTCAGGTCGTCCTGGACCGCGACGATCAGGATGTTGTTGTGCAGAGTCAGTGGCTTGGCCGAGTAGACCCATACCTTGGCGCCTGGCGAGAGGGTGTCGACAGCGCGCTGCCACATCTCCTCGCAGCTGTTCGTCCGGGCTGCCGTTCTGACCTTCACTCATCTACTGTCTCCCGATACGTCCACATGGTTTTCCACAGTATGTGAATGCGAACTCGAGGGTTGAGGCAGCCTTGTGGAAAAGTCGGTACCGCGGTGACGCTAGCAGCGTTATCCACGGCATACAAGCGATTGTCCCCATGGTCCGAAGCCTCTGCGGCGTGTCGTCTGGACCTGGCGATCGTTGAGGCGTATGAGGGTCGGTTTGACCGCGCTCAAGACGCCCACGTATCTTTGGTTAGTCGTTTCTGAACGACTTCCGCCGCGTGCCCATGACACGAATTCACTGGTCGTGGGCGAGCGGTGGCCGTCGACCGGCCCTCTGACCTGCGAGTTGTGAGATTCGCACACATTTAAGGACAGCATCGTGAGCAAGCGCACTTTCCAGCCGAACAACCGTCGTCGTGCCAAGAAGCACGGCTTCCGCCTCCGTATGCGCACCCGCGCCGGCCGCGCGATCCTCGGTGACCGTCGCCGCAAGGGTCGCGCCAAGCTGTCTGCCTGATCCCTTGCTCGCGCGCAGTCAACGCATGCGCAGCGGGGAGGACTTCCGCCACACGATTCGTCGTGGTCGGAGGGCGGCGCAGCCCACGCTCGTCACTCACGTCCTTCTCAGATCTAGCGTTTCCGGAACCGGCGGACACACGTCCGTCGGTTTCGTCGTGAGCAAGGCAGTTGGTTCGGCTGTAGATCGTAATCGGGTGAAGCGCCGCTGCGCCACCTGATGAGAGATCGCGTGGCCGACCTGCCGCCTGGTTCACGGGTTGTCGTGCGAGCGCTCCCGCCCTCCAAGGAGGCCGGTTCAGAGACGCTCTCGACCCACCTTGACCAGGCGCTTCGTCGCGCTGGCGCTCGGTGACGGCAGCGCACTCATGACGGCGGCCTCTCGATGAGAAGACTCTTGATCTGGGCGTTGAAGGCGTACAGATTCGCCATCAGCCCCCTGTACGGTCAAGTGTGTCGCTACCATCCGACCTGTTCGGCCTACGCACTGCAGGCCGTCGAGACGCATGGAGCGTTGCGGGGCACCTGGCTTGCTGGTCGTCGCGTTCTGCGATGCCATCCCTGGAGCGCGGGCGGGTATGACCCGGTTCCACAGTCACATAGAGGAGAAGAATGTTCGGCTTCCTAGGCGATATCGGCGGCGCCATCATGACGCCGCTGTACTACGCCGTGTCAGGCATCTTGCTGGTCTGGCACAAGCTTCTTCGAGGCGATCGGTCTCTCCGGTGACTCGGGGTGGACGTGGATGCTGTCGATCGTCGGTCTGACGGTCACGATTCGTACGCTCCTGATCCCGCTGTTCGTCAAGCAGATCAAGTCGAGCCGGAACATGCAGCTTCTGCAGCCTCAGATCAAGGCGCTGCAGCAGAAGTACAAGCATGACCGCGAGCGTCTGACGCAGGAGCAGATGAAGCTCTGGAAGGAGACCGGCACCAACCCGTTCGCCTCGTGTCTGCCGCTGATCCTGCAGATGCCGATCTTCTTCGCCCTGTTCCGCGTGATCGACCAGGCGGCGCGCAACGGCGCTAGCGGTGCTCGCGGCTTCATGACTGAAGCCAATGCTGTCCAGCTGCAGAACGCCGAGCTGCTCGGTGCGCGTATCGCTGACACCTTCATGAACACCGATCTGACGCAGACGCGCATCCTGACGATGTCGCTCGTCATCATCATGTGCATCACGCAGTTCACGACCCAGCGTCAGCTGATGAGCAAGAACATGCCGGCCGACGCGATGACCGGTCAGTACGCGCAGCAGCAGAAGCTGCTGCTGTACATCTTGCCGATCGTGTTCGCGGTGGGCGGCGTGGCCTTCCCTCTGGGTGTCCTCTTCTACTGGACCACCTCGAACTTCTGGACCATGGGACAGCAGTTCTACGTCATTCGTAACAACCCCGCTCCCGGTACTCCGGCCTTCAAGGCCAAGCAGGACCGTGATGTGAAGCGTGGCAAGGTTGCGGTCGAGGACCCACTGAAGGCTGTTCAGGAAGAGCTTGCGCCGAAGCCGGCGCCACGCGTGCAGCCGAAGAACCAGCCACGCAGCCAGCGCAAGAAGGCGACCCCGCCTGCGAAGCAGGCTCCCAAGGGCGGGCCGCAGCAGAAGCCGGCCCCCAAGCAGGCCAAGAAGCGGCCTGACATCACGGCTCAAGATCCGGGCTCCGGTCCGACCGACAAGCGCGACAACGGAAAGAAGGGCGGTACTTCATGACTGACGCTTCCAAGCTTCGAGCACGAGGGTGACATCGCTGCCGACTTCCTCGAAGGACTGCTCGACATCGCCGACCTCGACGGCGACATCGACATGGATGTCGAAGGAGATCGCGCGGCGGTCGAGGTGGTCGGCGGGAATCTCGACCACCTGGTCGGGCGTGATGGCGAAGTGCTGGACGCCCTGCAGGAGCTGACTCGACTGGCGGTCTACCGCGAGAACGGGTGAGCGCAGCCGGTTGATGCTCGATGTGGCCGGATACCGAGCGGCGCGCAAGCTTCGCCCTGGTCGACGTCGCTCAGGTGGCTATTGCCAAGGTGCAGGCAGGGGAGACCTCGGTGGCTCTTGATCCGATGAACCCGTTCGAGCGCAAGGTCGTCCACGATGCCGTGGCAGCTGCGGGTCTGAAACAGCTCGTCCGATGGTGCGGAGCCGCACCGGTACGTCGTCGTGCACGGCGCGGGGGAGTAGTCGCCGCGATGTCGGAGACCCCCGATGTTTCACGTGAAACACCCCCGCCGCACGCGGCGGGGGGTGTTTGCTTCCCGCCTGCCTCTCGCCGAGGAGTTCGCCTACCGGCTGGCTACCCATGCCGTCGTCCGTGGCTTGATCGGTCCACGGGAGGTCCCGCGCATCTGGGACCGTCACATGATGAACTCCGCCGTCGTGGCGCCGAGCCTCCCTAATGGCGCGACAGTGGCTGACATCGGCACAGGCGCAGGCCTGCCTGGTCTGGTCTCGGCGATCGCCCGTCCAGACATCCAGATGACCCTCGTCGAGCCACTGCTTCGTCGCACGAGCTTCCTCGACGAGGTGGTGCGTGATCTCCAGCTCGACAACGTGGAGGTCGTCCGCGCACGGGCCGAAGAGGTGAACCAGACCTTCGACGTGGTGACCGCTCGCGCCGTCGCAGCGCTCGACAAGCTGGGCCGCTGGTGCATGCCTCTGGTGAGGCCCGGGGGAGTGCTCCTCGCGATGAAGGGACGCACCGCTGCCGATGAGATTGCTGCGGCGACCGCGACTCTCCACCGTCTCGGGCGCCACGTCTATCGTGGTGAAGACGTACGAGAACGGCGAGGTCCCCACGACTGTCGTCGAGGTGTCCAAGTGAAGCGTGTTTCACGTGAAACCATGAAAGGGATCGCATGAACCAGTCTCCCGACCCTGGTCCGGGAGGGCTGCGGCCGCCGACCATGGCTGCCGCATCGACCTACAGCGTCCCGTCCCGTCGAGTGATGACTCGACGCCCCTCGCCGCAGAGGCTGAGGAGCACGTCTCACTTCTTCAGCGAGCCCGATCGGTCACGCGCTTTCCGCTCCGCTGCAGACCCGCATCTTCGTGGTCGCCAACCAGAAGGGCGGAGTCGGCAAGACGACGACGACGGTCAACATCGCAGCCGCGCTCGCACTGCGTGGTCTGCGCGTCCTGGTCGTCGACCTCGATCCTCAAGGGAATGCGTCGACGGCGCTCAACATCCCGCACACCGAGGGCACACCTGGCGTGTACGAGGCGATCGTCGACGGGACGGATCTGGACGAGCTGGTGAAGCCGTGCCCAGACATTCCCGGACTGACGGTGCTGCCGGCGTCGATCGACCTGGCGGGGGCCGAGATCGAGCTCGTCTCGCTGGTGGCACGTGAATCCAGACTCGATCGGGCGCTGCAGAACTACCTCGCCGCGAGTGCGGCAGCTGGCGATCGCATCGACTACGTGCTGATCGACTGCCCGCCGTCACTGGGTCTGCTGACCGTCAATGCGATGGTCGCCGGACGTGAGGTGCTGATCCCGATCCAGTGCGAGTACTACGCCCTTGAGGGTTTGGGGCAGCTGATCCGCAACATCGATCTGATCCGGTCGCACCTGAACCCGAAGCTCGAGGTCACCACGATCCTGCTGACGATGTACGACGCGCGAACGCGTCTGTCAGCGGGTGTGGCCGAAGAGGTGCGGGGCCACTTCGCCGAGAAGGTGCTGCCCACGCCGATCCCGCGATCGGTGCGCATCTCCGAGGCGCCCAGCTATCAGCAGTCAGTCATCACGTACGACGGGACGTCTTCTGGCGCCCTGTCCTATCTCGAGGCCGCGCGGGAGATCGCCCAGGCCGGAATGAAGGCACGATGAGCACACGTCGCGGACTCGGACGCGGTCTGGAGTCGTTGATCCCCTCCAGCCCTGCTGATGCGAAGGCGAGTGGACTGCAGGAGATCGAGGGTGCACGATTCGCCGAGATCCCGCTCGAGCAGATCGTTTCCCAACCCCCGACAGCCTCGTCATGTGTTCGACGAGGATCACATGGCAGAGCTGGTCCACTCCATCAAGGAAGTGGGCCTGCTCCAGCCGGTCGTCGTCCGGGAGGTCGGCAAGGATCGCTATGAGCTAATCATGGGCGAGCGCCGTTGGCGCGCGACGGGCAAGGCGGGCCTCGCCACGATCGGTGCGATCGTCCGGGACACCTCTGACGAAGACCTCCTGCGTGATGCCCTGCTGGAGAACTTGCATCGTTCGCGCTCAACCCGTTGGAAGAGGCTGCGGCGTACCAGCAGCTCCTCGACGACTTCGGCTGCACCCATGAGGAGCTGGCTGAGCGCATCGGTCGGTCTCGCCCGCAGATCAGTAACACGCTGCGACTGCTCAAGCTGACGCCCACGGTGCAGCGACGCGTTGCGGCTGGTGTCTTGTCTGCTGGCCATGCTCGTGCACTCGTCAGTATCGCCAACCCAGAGATCCAGGATCGTCTCGCCACACGGGTGGTGGCCGAGGGACTGTCGGTCCGTGCCCTCGAGGAGATCGTCACGGTCGGACCCGAAGGTGCCAAGCGGCCAGCCGCCAAGCAGTCGGCCAAGGTGTCAGCTCCTCGGCTGGCCGATCTGGCCGCCCGGTTGTCTGAACGCTACGACACGCGGGTCAAGGTCGACCTCGGTAGGACCAAGGGCAAGGTCACGATCGAGTTCGCGACGGTCGAGGATCTCGAGCGGATCATCGAGCTATGGATCCCACTGAGAAGTGATTAGTCGATAAGTCGACTTATTGCTATATCTCCCACGATGCTACATAGGCCGAAGAGGCAGTTACGGCCCCTCGACAAGCCTTGCGCTGGCCCGAAAGTTCGGGTTTCGCAGGACTCGTCGAGGGGCCGTAACAGCCTCCTCAGCGTCTAGATGGTGCCTAGACGGTGTGCTCCTCGGCTCCTTGAGGATGGCGCTCTTGGGACGGACGCCGACGATCGACCGGACGACCTCGCCCTTGTAGTACAGGTTCATGGTCGGCAGGCCCGTGACGCGGTACTGAGCCGGCGTCGAGGGGTTGGCATCAGCATCCATCTTCAGGATCGTCAGCTTCTCGCCCTTCTCCTGAGCGATCTCCTCGAGAATGGGAGCGAGCGGCCGGCACGGTGCGCACCAGCTGGCCCAGAAGTCGACCAGCACAGGACCCTCGGCGTCGAGGACGGCTGCTGGAAGTCGGCGTCGGTGACGGCACCAAGTGTGGATTCAGCCATGGTTATCTCCTTCAGGTTCAGTGTCGCGGGATGTGGGAGGGGGAATCAGTCGACCAGTGCGGCGGCCGGGGCCGGCTCGCCCGCGGCCTCGATGTCGGCCAGGTAGCGCTCGGCGTCGAGAGCTGCCGCGCAGCCGGTGCCGGCAGCGGTGATCGCCTGACGGTAGGTGTGGTCGACGAGGTCGCCGGCAGCGAAGACGCCGGTGAGGTTGGTGGCAGTGGAGCCCGGCTTGACCAGGACGTAGCCCTCGTCATCGAGGTCGACCTGGCCGGTCAGCAGCTCGGAGCGAGGATCGTGGCCGATCGCGATGAACAGGCCGGTTGCGTCGAGACGACGGGTCTCGCCGGTGACCGTGTCACGCAGCGTCACCGCCTCGAGCTTGTCGTCACCGATGATCTCGGCGATCTCACTGTTCCACGCGATGTCGATCTTCTCGTTCGCCAGCGCGCGGTCCTGCATGATCTTGGAGCCGCGCAGCTGATCGCGACGGTGCACGAGCGTCACCTTGCTCGCGAAGCGGGTCAGGAACGTCGCCTCCTCGAGGGCGGAGTCGCCGCCGCCCACCACGAGGATGTTCTGCTCGCGGAAGAAGAAGCCGTCGCAGGTCGCGCACCGGCCCACGCCGTGTCCGGACAGGCGATCTTCGCCTTCGACGCCCAGTTTGCGGTAGCCCGAGCCCATCGCCAGGACGACTGCCTTGGCGCGGTGAACCGTGCCGTCGCTGGCCGTGACGACCTTGATGTCGCCGGTCAGGTCGACCTCGGTGACGTCGTCGGTGACGAGCTGGCGCCGAAGCGCTCAGCCTGTGCCCGCAGCTTGTCCATCAGGTCGGGGCCCATGATGCCGTCGGGGTAACCGGGGAAGTTCTCGACGTCGGTCGTGTTCATCAGCGCGCCACCGGCAGTGACGGCGCCTTCGAAGACGAGAGGCTCCAGGTTGGCCCGGGCTGCATAGATCGCGGACGTGTAGCCCGACGGGCCCGATCCGATGATGATGAGGTTGCGAACGGTCTCGCTCATGAGGTCCCTTTGATCGTGTTGCCGGTGTCAACGAATTCTAGGCGGTCGGAATTCCCGAACAGCACGACGACGCTCACGAGCGTCCACGGATGACGACTTCGCGAATCTCTCCACGGAACGAGCCGTCGGCGATGCGCGGCAACGAGGTCAGCCAGATCACGACGTACCGGGTCTCGACCCCGCTGGGCAGGGACAGGCTGGCGTCGACGCCCGAACCGCCCAGCGAAGCGACCTGGGTCAGCTCGGTGACGTCCTCGGGAGGGTCGGACGATGTCTCGGGCGAGGAGTAGATCTCGAGATCGGTGGGAGAACCGTGCAGCTTGATCCGCAGGGAGTCGACCTCGCGGACGCCACCGAGGTCGAGGACCAGCCCGACACCTTCCTTCAGCCCGCCCAGCTCGGGAGACCCGAAGTACGTCGCTGTGAGCCACCCTGTTCCGGTCTTGCCGTCGATGGCCTTGGCCACGAGCTTGGGGTTCTCCTCGCGATCCTCGCCCTGCGGATCGAAGTCGAACGCCCGTTGGATGGGCAGCACGCGCACAGCCGATGTCTCGTCGACGCGGTCGACGGTGTGCCGGCCCGATCGACTGACCAGGAAGCCGATGAGCGAGACGAGCACGAGCGCGCCTACGACACCGATCAGCACCAAGCCGCGGTCGCCGCGTGCTGCGCGCCGGGCCCGCGCGCGACCCCGTTCGAAGGTCGTCGGAGGTGCCGGTTCGAAGGCCTTCGGACGACGTCGAGGGGGCTCGAGCCCCGGGGGAGGCCCGTCAGGCACGATGACCGGGTCGAGGCGGAGCAGGTCAGGCGACGAGACGCCCATCAGGCTCGGTTGGTCGTCGACGAGATCGTCGTCCTCGCCCGAGAGTCGCAGCGTGCGGGCAATCTCGGCTGCATTGCGCAAGGGACGCTCATGGTTGCGGGGTGGGCGACCCAGGATGCGGTCGGCGATCGTGTCGACGTCGCGCGCGACACCAGCCCGAACCTGTCGCGGACGCAGCAGACGGCCGTGCTCGGTGGGGAGCTGCTTGCAAGCCGTCGACGTCGGCTCCGGGCCATCTGCTGGTCAAGCACGCGTACAGCAAGCTTGCCGAGCGCCTGCACGTCGACCTGCTCGTAGTGCTGCAGATCGGCGATGGTGTCTTGACGACCGACAGGGGCGAGAGCCGTCGCCACCCCGAGGCCGACGACGCGCACGGCACCCGACTGCTTGAGCAGCACCTGGTGGGGACTCAGGCGGCGGTGGTAGACGCCGTGCTCGTGGGCGTGGGCGAGCGCCTCGGCGACCTCGGCGACGACGGTCGCGGCCCGACGGTTCGGCAACGATGACTGGGCAAGCAGCTGATCGAGCGGGAAGGCTCTGGCCCACTCCCGCACCACCAGGTGGTATCCCTGCTCGAACTCGATCAGGTCGAGCACGCGCAGGAACCGCGGATCGGTGACGGCAGTCGACTCGCGTGCTGCCGCCAGGTAGTGGTCGGCACGGGGGTCGGTGCTGCTGAGCAGCTCGATGCCGACATTGCGGTTGAGGATCCGGTCGTGGGCCCGCCACGTGCTCGCCCGAGCTTCTCGCTGACGAGGTCCTGCAGCTCATAGCGGTTGCTGAGCACGTCGCCGGAGGCCAGAGACCGCCTGCCGCTCATTCCACGCCCCTTGTCTGAACCTGTTGCGAACCTTGAGCCAATGCTAGACCGCAGCTGGGCGGCGACGAGCTCAACGTGCCCGGCGGAGCACCGCGTCCACGAGATACGTCAGCTGGGTCAGGCCGACGACCTTGGCCGCTGCGACGTACGTGACCACGGCGGCGGTGCCCGCGACAGTCGTCGTGATCAGCCCGCCCACGGCACGCGCCGGCTCGAGACCGGCTGCGTCGAGACCGTGGGCCACGCCGAGCGCCACGAAGGCAGCCAGTCCCGTGGCGTACACCAGCCTGATCGCGAACAGGATCATCTCGCGGTCGATGATCGGCCCGATCGAGCGCGACAGCCAGGTGATCGAGATGATCGAGCCGACCAGGTAGGCGATGCCGTACGACAGCGCGAGCATCGCGGCGACACCGGCCGGGTCGACGAGCTGGGTCAGCGTCAGTGCCAGACCGATGTTGACTGCCGCGATGACGATCTGGATGAAGAACGGCGAGCGGTTGTCCTCGTTGGCGTAGAAGCCACGCAGCATCAGGTAGTGGATCGTGAACGTCACCATGGCCAGCGAGAACGCTTGCACCGTGTGCCCGATCACGGAAGTGCTGCCGCCCAGCGATCCAAGGCCGCCGGCGATCGCGGTCAGCGGCTGCCCCAGGCACAGCAGGGCGACGGCGATGGGCACGACGAGCACCAGCGCGATGCGGACGGTCCGGGCGAGCTCGAGCCGGAACCGGGTGTAGTTGCGATCGGCTGCCAGAGCAGCCAACGTCGGGATGATCGCGGTGGCCAACGAGACCGTCACGACGCTGTGCGGCAGCTGACTGACGAGGTAGCCCAGACCGTAGACGGTCGATCCTGCGGCGGCCTTGGCATCCCTGGCACCGTCGAAGGTGGCACCTGTGGCGATGCGCGTGATGACGACGAAGGCGATCTGGTTGACGATGATGAACAAGAACGTCCAGGCACCGAGCTTCAGGGTCTTGCGCAGACCGACACCGCGGAAGTCGAAGCGTGGACGGTAGGAGAATCCTGCCTGACGCAGATAGGGCACCAGCACGAGTGCCTGCAGGGCGATCGCGATGGTCGAGCCGAGACCCAGCAACACCGCCTCGTCGGTATCGAATCCGCCGACGCCATTGCTGGCCCCGAAGATCAAGAAGTACACGATGATCACGAGGCAGGCCACGACGTTGTTGACGATAGGTGCCCACATCATGGGCCCGAACCGTCGCCGGGCGTTCAAGATCTGGCCGACCAGCACGAACGCGCCGTAGAAGAACACCTGTGGCATGCACAGCAGCATCAGCAGCGTCGCGGATGAGCGGATATCTGCGTTGGTGTCGAGGAAGATGTCGCCGTCGAAGACGATGTGCAGCAGCCATGGCACGGCGAACATCAGCAGGATCGTGCCGACGCCGAGCACCAGCAGGCCGAGTGTCACGATCCGGTTGGCGTACGCGTCACCCCCGTCCGCATCGTTCTTCATGGCTCTGACCAGCTGCGGGACGAGCACGACGTTGAAGATGCCGCCGGCCACCAGGATGTAGAGCGTGTTGGGAATCGTGTTGGCGACGTCGAACAGGTCGGCGTTCAGCGAGGTGCCGATCACCATGGCCAGCAGGCCGGCGCGCAGGAAGCCCGTCGCGCGCGACACGATCGTGCCGAGCGCCATCCAGGCGCTGGCGCGCGCCACCGACTGGTCAGTCATCGTCATCCGGCAGCTGGTCGGCGCTCATGCCCTTGCGGCGCCGGTGGAAGCGGCGGGCCAGTGCCAGGAGCACCAAGCCGCCGGCCAGGCCCATCGCGACCCACAGCACGACGCCGATGCTGCTCGACCTCACCTGGAACGTCGCGGGCTGTCCGACGTCGTGTCCGTCGGCCGTGACGAGGTGCGCCGTCAGGTACGCGGTGCGCTGGCCACCCAGGTCGACCGTCACCGTGAGGGTGCGGCGTTCACCTGCGCCGACCGTGATGGGCTCGACCGCCGGGACCGAGAGAGCAGGATTGCTCGAGTCGAGATCGACGCCGATCGTGATGGCCGCCTCGGTGTCGTTCAGGACCGTCAACGGGAAGCCGCCCTTCGAGCTCGACAGGGTCACCGACGGAGGCGCCTCGATCGAGATCTTGTCGAGCTGCTTGGTCGTCTCGCGCAACCGAGCCTCGGCGACGGCCTGGCCCGTGGCTCGCTCGGAGCGCCACCGCACGCCCAGGACACCGGCGACGGTCTGGGCCAGCTCGGCGTCGACCTCGGCGGACTGCGAGACGACGGAGCTGAGGATCTTGCCTTGAGCCACGATCTCGGATGCCGTCGACAGCTGCTTGCGGGAGAGCGCGGTTGCCTTGGCGCTGCTCGGCACGGTGCCGTCGTACACCGCCAACGGGCGGGTGAGGATCGAGTCGAGGCTCACCCCCCGGGTGAACGGCGCGCTGAAGACCGACGAGAGCTGGGCGGCGGCCCAGGCTGGTGCCGGGATTCCACTGGGGATCGACCATGACGACGGCGTCAGCGCGCGATGCCGGATCGAGGCCCCGCTCGAGCACCGCCAGGGCGGCGTCGGTCAGCACCCTTTGTCGCAGCGCGACGACGGTGTCCTGACCGCCGCCGCGGATCTGCTGCATCGTGTTGACCAGTAGGGGCACCGGACCGGTCGACGAGTTGTACTGCACGAGTGAGCCGAGGCGGGACTCCCAGTCGGGCACCGCGACCGGGCTGACCACGACGGGACTGTCGCCGGTGTCGCGCAGGTCGCTGAGCAAGCTCTTGGTCACCCCCTCGCGGGTCGGCCAGGAGATGCGCCGGCCGCTGAGCTGGAAGGTCGTCAGGACGGCTTCGGTCGCCGTGTCGACAGCTTCTTGCAGGGGCCGCCGCAGGTCGGGATTCTGGGAGAGCGCGAGATCATCGGGACGGTCGAAGTCGAGGATCCACGGGCTGTGTCCCCGCGCGAACACCAGCAGGTCGGACAAGAATCGTTCGGCCTGCTCGACCTGGTCTGCGGTGAACGTCATGTCCTTCGGCAGGTGACGCTGCTTGGCAAGGTCGTCGACGCCGACGAGCAGGGCGGGGTCGATGAGCGCGGTGCCGCCGACCGTGGACGACCCTGCTGCCAGGTCGAGCAGATTTCGCAGCTGTCCGCCCGTGCTCACCGAGGCCATGAGCTCGTCGGGTGCCTGGTAGGTGCCGTCGACGCCCCGGTCGTCGGGCATGATGAACGGCCACACGACCGAGGTCGGCACGGCGGTCGCGTCATCCGAGACCAGCGGCAGGAACGTCGTCGCCCGAGCAATGGCATCGACGCTGCGAGTTCCGTCGACATCGGTCGCCAGGATCTGCACGCCGACGGGGTACACGCCCTCTTCGCCGGTGATGCCGAGCTTGTCGTAGGGCACGGACAGCTGGAAACGTCGCCGTTCGCCCGGGGCCAGATCGCCCAGCTCGTCGAACGCCCCGACCTCGACGACCCGGTCACCGGTGTACGCCCGGGGGTTGTCGACGGCCTCGTCGACCTGGGCACGAGTCCTGAACGGCGAGGCCGGGATCACCAGGTAGGCCTGGACGTTGGACCAGGCATGGTCGTTGCGGTTGACGACCACCCCTCGGAGCCGGACGGTCGAACCGGTGCTCAACAGGCTCGGGCTCACGGACGAGATCGACACCTGTACGTCGGCCTCATCAGCCGCCGACGCCGAAGGGACGGGCAGCAGCAAGGCACCCAGAACCGTCGCGAGCAGCATCATCACGATCGTTCGACGGCGGCTGCTCACCCGAACATGCTAGACGTCCGGTCGGCAGCGACAGGGGACGCCGGTCTGGCGGATAGACTATGTCCCCGTGCCTATGTCCTCGTTGACCCCCGACCGCCGGGCCAGGATCGATACCGAGCTTGCCGCGAATCCGTTCCTGGCCGAGCTCGGCGTGCTGTTCGACGAAGCCGGCCACGGGCTCGCGATCGTCGGCGGTCCGGTGCGCGACGCGGTGCTGGGGCGTCCGGGCAATGACTGGGACTTCACGACGTCCGCGCGACCCGACGACATCGAACGCATCGCGAAGGGCTGGGCCGACGCGATCTGGGACGTCGGACGTGAGTTCGGCACGATCGGTCTGCGCAAGGGCGATCACCAGCTGGAGATCACGACCTACCGCAGCGACGAGTACGACGCGACGTCCCGCAAGCCAGAGGTGCAGTTCGGCGACTCGATCGAAGGCGACCTCGCGCGTCGCGACTTCGCAGTCAACGCGATGGCGATCCGGCTGCCCTCGCTAGAGTTCATCGACCTGTTCGGTGGGCTCGACGACATCGACAACCGGCTGATCCGCACCCCCGTCACCCCCGAGCAGTCCTTCAGCGACGATCCGTTGCGGATGATGCGGGCGGCACGGTTCGTCGCCCAGCTCGGATTCACCGCCGCGCCCGACGTCGTGGCGGCGATGACGTCGATGGCTGACCGCATCGAGATCGTGTCGGCCGAGCGGGTGCGCGACGGCTCAACAAGCTGCTCATCAGCCAGCACCCGGTCGACGGCCTGCGGGTCCTGGTCGACACTGGTCTGGCCGCGCTGGTGCTGCCCGAGCTTCCGGCGCTGATGCTGGAGCGCGACGAGCACCACCGCCACAAGGACGTCTACGAGCACTCGCTCACGGTGCTGGAACAGGCCATCGCGCTCGAGGACCGTCTCGACCAGGTGCCTGATCTGACGATCCGTCTGGCCGCACTGCTCCACGACATCGGCAAGCCCAAGACGCGCCGGTTCGTCGAGGGCGGCACGGTGACGTTCCACCACCACGACGTCGTCGGCGCCAAGCCGTCCCGCAAGCGGATGCGCGCCCTGCGGTACAGCAACGAGACGATCAACGACGTCGCCTCGCTCGTCGAGCTGCACCTGCGCTTCCACGGCTACGGGTCAGGGGAGTGGACCGACTCGGCGGTGCGGCGCTACGTCCGCGAACGCCGGTGACCAGCTCGAACGCCTGCACATCTTGACGCGCGCTGACTGCACGACCCGCAACCACAAGAAGGCCTTGCGGCTGCAGCGCACCTACGACGAGCTCGAGCAGCGCATCGCCGTGCTCGCCGAGCAGGAAGAGCTCGGCTCGATCCGGCCCGATCTCGACGGTGCACAGATCATGTCGATCCTCGGGCTCGAGCCAGGCCCGTTGGTCGGCGAGGCGTACCGGTTCCTGCTCGACCTGCGCATGGACCGCGGGCCGCTCAGCGAGGCCGACGCTACCGAGGCACTGAAGTCCTTCTGGGCAGCGCGCGACTGACGCCCGTGCTCCGGCGCGGGTCGCAGGGCCGTTCGCCCTGGACCCACGCCGGACATGACGGCTACTCGGTCGGGATCCCGCCGGTCGGAGGCACCGTCGCCGCCTCGGTGTACTCCTCGACGGGGGAGTCGGTGTCGTCGGTCGCGTAGACCGGGCCGAAGTAGTCCTGCGTCCCACCGGTGACCTTCGCCATCTGCGCGCCGCCGTAGCCCGAATGGTCGTCCTTCGAGAATCGCAGACCGGTGAGACCCGGACCGTCGAGGTTGCCGCTGGTCATGGTCTCCAGCAGCGACTCGCGCGTCAGGTCTTCGCCGCTCTGCTCGAGCGCCTGCACGAACAGGTAGCCCACCGTCATCCCGTAGACCGTGTTGCCGGTAAACGGTGCGTCGTCGTTGTGCTCGGCATTGATCTTCTTGAACAGCTGGATCCACGGGTTCTCGTCATCGAACTGCGACGGCAGGTAGTTGGTGCTCAAGAATCCTTCGAGCAACGGTGCCGCATCTCCCAACGCACCGGCGACCGTCGTGTAGTCGGCCCCGACCGAGGTGCTGATCCACTGCGGTGCGAACTTCAGTCGGGCGGCGGTGCCGACCGCCAGCGCCGTGAAGCCCGGGACGGTGGCCAGCGAGACGACCTCGCACCCGGCGGCCTTCAGCTTGCCGATCTGCGGGGCGACATTGGTGTTGCTCGTGACGTACTTCTGTCGTTCGGCTACGCCCTCCTCGCCGAGCACCTGGGTCAGGCCCTTGAGGGCGTCCTCGCCGAAGTCGTCGTCCTGACCCAGGAAGCACACCTTCTTCTCGGCCAGGTTCTCCTTGATGTAGGTGGCCTGCACCTTCGTCTCGGTCGTGTAGTCGGCCTGGAAACCGAACGTCGTGGGGTACTTCTCGGGCTGGTTCCAGCGACTGCCCGAAGCGACGAACAAGTCGGGCACCTTGTTGGTCTTCAGGAAGTCGAGCACGCCGGTATGAGTCGGGGTGCCGAGGCCGTTGACGATCGCGAACACCTTGTCCTTCAGGACGAGCTCACGCACCACGGTCTGGGTGTTGGCGGGGTTGTAGCCGTCGTCCTCGACCTTGTAGGTGATCGTGCGGCCGTGGACGCCCCCTTGTGCGTTGACGTAGTCGAAGTACGCCTTGGTCGCCGGAGAGATCGTCGAGTAGCCAGCCGCGGCCGGCCCGGTCAGCGGATGATGAGTGCCGATCAGGATCGAGTCTTTCGTGACCCCGGGGCTCGTGCCGGAGGCATCATCGCCACCGCCGCAGGCCGCGAGGGCGCCGATCAGGCTGAGCGAGGCGACCGCGGTGACGGATCGTCGAAGGGATGGCAGTGAGCTAGACATGAGCAGACTCCGTACTGGTGGTGGGTTGATGTTCGGCGCTGGGAGGACGTGGATGGGAGGGAGCTGCGCGGGTCGGCGTGAGTCGTCTCCCGACCGACCGGAGGATGCCGTGCAGTCCGTGCGGCAGCATGATCGTGACCAGGATCAGGACGATCCCGAAGACCGCGAGCGCGAGGTTGCCGTCCAGCCGTTCGGCGAGCTGGGGTGATGCGCCGACGTTGTCGGCCAGGGTCCCCGTGAGCTCGGGCAGTGCCACGAGCAGGATCGCGCCCCACAACGCACCCGCGAGATGACCGATGCCGCCGATCACGACCGCCATGAGCAGGAACAGGCTGAAGGCGAGGGAGAAGGCTCCGGGCGACACCGACTGGGTCAAGATCGCGAGCACTCCGCCACCGAGACCGGCCGATGCCGCGCTGACGACGAAGACCACGACCTTGGTGCGCGCGATGTTGATGCCGGCCAGCTTGGCGGCCACCTCGTCGTCGCGGACGGCCCGCAGCTCGCGGCCGAACCGGCTGTTCACCAGGTTGCCCAGCAGGAACACGGTGATGAGCGCGCACCCGCAGGCGATCCACGCCTGCCAGCGCTCGATCGGGAACGTGACACCGAGGCCGACTGGTGGGGGCTCGACCAGCACCGAGAGACCTTGGTCGCCGCCGGCTGACCGGCGAACGTCGTGGTGATCGCCGGGACGACGATCGTCAACGTCAGCGTGAGGCCGGCGAGGTACGGGCCGTGCAGGCGTGCTCCCGCGAGCCCGATGATGCCGCCGACGACTCCGGCGGCGACGACCGAGGTGACCAGGGGCAGCACCAGCAGCAACGGGCCGGTCGTGCCGCGGTCGCCGAGCTCGGCGGACATCAGCGCGCAGGCGTAGGCGCCGGTGGCCATCAACGCACCATGTCCCAACGACAGCTGACCTGAGAGGCCGACGAGCACCGTCAGCCCAGCCGTCGCGCAGGCATAGGCCGCGACGGTGGCGGCTGGTAGTTGCGGTAGGGCGAGAGGGCATACGTCAGGGCGACGAGCGCCGCTGCGGCTGCGGCGAGGAGCAGCAGTTCTCGACCGAGCGTGTGACGTGCCAGGAAGCCGGTCATCGTCACACCACCCGTGCCGACCGTCGGCTGAACAGGCCGGAAGGTCTGATCAGGAGCACCCCGGTCAGCAGTCCGAGGATCACGACCGCCGAGATGTCGCTGCCGGAGTAGCCGCTGACGTACGACAGGACGAGTCCGACCCCCAAGCCGCCGACGACAGCACCGGCCGGGCTGTCGAGCCCCCCGACGACGGCTGCGGTGAAGGCATAGACGAAGACCAGGTCGGTGGCGTGGGGGTGGGCTCCGAGCTCGGTCGGCACGACGAGCAGCGCGGCGAGAGCGCCCACGGCACCGGCTAGCGCCCAGCTCAGGGTCAGCATGCGTGAGACGTTGACGCCCAGCAGCCTGGCCATGTCAGGAGCGAAGGCGGCGGCGCGCATCTTCAGGCCGATGTCGGTCCGGGTGAACAAGAAGCCGAGTCCCACCATGACCGCGACGACCGCTGAGAACACGAACACGTCGTACGGCGACAGCAGCGGCTGGCCGCCGACCGACAGGGGGCTGCGGCTGAACGGCACCTTCATGGGCCGGTACTCGCTGCCGTAGATGATGCCCAGCACGGCCTGGATGACCAGGACGAGTCCAAGAGCCACGATCACGGTGTTGAGGGGCTGGGTCGTGTCGACGAACCGGATCACCAGACGTTCGGCCAGGGCGCCGATCGTGAGTCCGCCGAGGATCGCGGCGACGAGTCCCAGCCAGTAGGAGCCACTCGCCACCGTGACGCTGTAGGCCAGGTAGGTCGTCGCGGCGGCCATGGCGCCTTGCGAGAAGTTGATGAGGCGTGCGCCCCGCCAGATCAGCACCAGTGCCAGCGCGAAGGCGGCGAACACGGCGCCGCGGGTCACGCCGTCGATGGTCAGGAAGATGAATCGATCCATGTCTCAGAACCCCAGGTAGGCGTGTCGAAGGTCGTCGTCGGCGTTGATGCGTCGCGCGTCGTCGTCGGCCACGACATGTCCGACCGACAGGACGACTCCGCGGTCGGCGACCGACATCGCGCTGCGGACGTTCTGCTCGGCGAGCAGGACCGTCAGGCCCGTCTGATCGGTCAGGCGTCGCAGCAGCGCCATGATCTGCGCCGTGACCTTCGGCGCCAGGCCGAGGGACGGTTCATCGAGCAGCAGGAGGCGGGGACGTCCGACCAGGGCCCGACCGATGGCCAGCATCTGCCGTTCACCGCCCGACAGCTGATGGCCGTGGCTCTTGCGTCGTCGTGCCAGGGGCTCGAACAGCCGTAGACCTCGGTGGTGGCTCGACGAGCGTCAGACTTGTCCCGGCGCCAGACATGTCCGAGTCGCAGGTTCTCCTCGACCGTCAGCTCGGTGATGACGCCACGCCCTTCGGGCACGTGGGCGATGCCGCGGCGGACCAGGTCCTCGATGCGCGTGCCGCGCAGCTCGACGCCGTCCCAGAGGATGCTCCCGGCGCTCGGTGCGACGATGCCGGAGAGGGCGCGCAGCAGGGTCGTCTTGCCGGCGCCGTTCGCGCCGACGACGGCGACGATCGTGCCGGAACGGACCTCCAGGTCGACCGAGTGCAGCACGGGCGCCGCTCCGTATCCGGCAGTCAGCCTCTGGATCGAGAGCGTGCCGGTGGTCGCCGAGGTCATCAGGCCACGACCTGCGCGCCGAGGTAGGCCTCGGCGACGGCCGGATCGTCCCGGATCTCGGTCGGCGTGCCGTGGGCGATGACCTTGCCGAAGTCGAGGACGACGAGCGAGTCGCACACCTGCATGACGAGATCGACGTGATGCTCGACGAGCATCACCGAGCAGCCGTTGCCGCGCCGGGGAAGGCTGATGACGGCTCGGCGACTCCTCGACGTCCTCACGGCCGAGACCGCCCGCCGGTTCGTCGAGCAGGACGAGCCGTGGTTCGCTGACCAGGGTGCGGGCGAGGGCGACCCGCTTGCTGATGGCGTAGGGCAAGGTCGCCGGTGGGGCGTAGGCATAGGCACCGAGCCCGAGCTCGTCGATCAACTCGGTCGCTCGGTCGCGCAGGCTCGGCTCGCTCCTTCCTGGACCGGGGGAGCGCCAGCAGCCCCGACAGGAAGCCCGAGCGTGACAGGTGGCCGGCGCCGGCCGTGATGTTCTCCAGGACGCTGAGGCCCGGGAAGAGGCCGAGTCCTTGCAGGCTGCGCGAGACTCCCATGCGGGTCAGCAGGTGTGGGCGTGGCCGGTAGGGGGCGCCGTCGAGGCTCATGCGTCCGCCCGTCGAACGGGTGAATCCGCAGATCACGTTGAACAGGGTGGTCTTGCCTGCGCCGTTGGGGCCGATCACCCCGAGGATCTGACCTTCGGGCGCCTCGAACCCTACGTCCGACAGGGCGGTCAGGCCCCCGAAGCGCACGGTGACGCCTTCGACCAGGAGGTGCGCGCCCGAGCTGGGCGGGCCATCCCGCGACTCATCGGGTGTGATGGGCATCTCAATGTTCATGCACACAGAGTGTATGTTTCTCTGGTGGGCGTCAACCCTCCACCGGATGTCGAGGCGTATCGTGAGCGGCCGAGACCTTGGCAGAAAAGAACGACACAACATGGCCGGACAGCGTCACACCGACGGCAGGGTCGCCCGCGGGCAGCGCACACGTGACGCGATCGTCGAGGCTCACGCAGCGCTGTTGCGGGAGGGAGTCCTCAAGCCGACCGGCAAGGTCGTCGCCGAACGCGCAGGTGTCTCGCTGCGAACGCTGTGGCTCAACTACAAGGACACCGAGACGCTCCTGGCCGCCACGACGGCCTACTGGCTCGAAGCCGACGCAGCCCTGCGGGTCGACGTCGATGCGACGCTTTCCCTCGAGGCCCGGATCGAGCAGTACCTCGACATGCGTGTGCGCCGGCTCGAGCACCTGGCCCCGGCGGCCCGGTCCGCGGCCCTGGGTGAGCCGTTCTCCGTGGCGCTGCAGGACAGTCGCCGCCAGCACGTCGAGCGGGTGCAGCACGATCTCGAAGCAGTGTTCGCGCCTGGCTCGCGGCGGCCGGCGATCTGCGCACCGTCCTCGCCCCAGCGCTGTTCATCGCGTCGAGCTGGCCCACCTGGTCGTCACTGCGCGATGACCTCGGTCTCGACGTGGAAGCCGCGAGGGCCACGATGCGTGAGTCTTTGCTGCGCCTGCTGCGGGGCTGATCGTCACAGGGATTGCGGTCAGCATCTACGCTGATGCCGTGAACGCACACGTGCTGGGCCGGCGCTGATGGCCGGCGGACTGGTCGCCCTCCTCGACGACGTCGCGGCCTTGGCCAAGATGGCTGCCGCCTCTGTCGACGACATCGCTGCGGCCTCGGGCCGAGCAGCCACCAAGGCCGCCGGTGTCGTCGTCGACGATGCGGCCGTGACACCTCGCTACGTGCAGGGCTTCGATCCGGCGCGTGGCTCTCGGTCATCAAGCGGATCGCGGTCGGCTCGCTGCGCAACAAGCTCGTCTTCATCCTGCCTGCAGCGCTGCTGCTGAGCCAGTTCGTGCCGTGGCTGCTGACGCCGATCCTGATGCTCGGCGGAACGTACCTGTGCTTCGAGGGTGCGGAGAAGCTGTGGGAGAAGTTCGGACCCGGTGAGCACCACGAGCAGGCCCCCGTGGCCACCGAGGTCGGCGCCGATCACGAGAAGACCATGGTCGCCAGCGCGATCCGCACCGACTTCATCTTGTCGGCCGAGATCATGGTCATCGCCCTGAACGAGGTCTCCGAGGAGCCGTTCTTCTCCCGCGCCGCAATCCTTGCGGTCGTCGCCGTCGCGATCACGGCGCTCGTCTACGGTGCCGTCGGCCTGATCGTCAAGATGGACGACATCGGCCTGCACCTGGCCAAGCAGAAGTCGACGATCTCGCAGAAGGTCGGTCGCGGCCTGGTCGTGGCGATGCCGATCTTCCTGCGTGTCCTCGCCTCGGTCGGCATCGTGGCGATGCTCTGGGTCGGCGGCCACATCTTGCTGGTCGGCATCGACGAGCTGGGCTGGCACTGGCCGTACGAGAAGGTCCACCACCTCGAGGAGCAGGTCGGCGGTGGTGCGGCCGGTTGGTTCGTCAACACCGGCTTCTCCGCCGTGATCGGCACCTTGGTCGGCGCGGTCGTCGTCACGGTGATGCACCTGATTCCCCGCAAGGCCAAGAAGCACTAGCCTCGCCGGGAAACCGGAGCGTGGGCAAAGACCGCGGCCCCGAAGATCCAGTCGGATCTTCGGGGCCGCAGTCTTGTGGCTCTGGCTCAGCGCTCTTCTTCGCCGCTGATGAACGCCTCGAGCTTCAGGCGACCGAGGTCGTCGGGACGCTGCTCGGGCGGCGACTTCATCAGGTAGGACGAGGCCGACAGCAGTGCGCCACCGACGCCGCGGTCCTTGGCGATCTTCGCCGCACGGATCGCGTCGATGATGATGCCGGCGGAGTTCGGCGAGTCCCAGACCTCGAGCTTGTACTCGAGGTTCAGCGGAACGTCACCGAAGGCGCGACCTTCGAGGCGGACGTACGCCCACTTGCGGTCGTCGAGCCAGGCGACGTAGTCGCTGGGGCCGATGTGGACGTTCTTGCTGTCGATCAGACCAGCCAGCGGGCCCGTCAGGTTCGACGTCACGGCCTGCGTCTTGGAGACCTTCTTGCTCTCCAGGCGCTCGCGCTCGAGCATGTTCTTGAAGTCCATGTTGCCGCCGACGTTGAGCTGGTAGGTGCGGTCCAGCGTGACGCCACGGTCTTCGAACAGCTTGGCCATGACGCGGTGCGTGATGGTCGCGCCGACCTGGCTCTTGATGTCGTCGCCGATGATCGCGACGCCGGCGTCCTCGAACTTCTTGGCCCACTCGGGGTCGGAGGCGATGAACACGGGCAGTGCGTTGACGAAGGCCACCTTGGCGTCGATCGCGCACTGGGCGTCAAGAACTTGTCAGCCTCTTCGGAACCGACCGGCAGGTACGACACGAGCACGTCGGCCTTGGTGTCCTTCAGGACCTGCACGACGTCGACGGCAGGAGCGTCGGACTCTTCGATGGTCTGGCGGTAGTACTTGCCGAGGCCGTCGAGGGTGTTGCCCTTCTGGACGATGATGCCGGTCGGCGGCACGTCGATGATCTTGATCGTGTTGTTCTCGCTGGCCTGCGTGGCCTCCGAAAGATCGAAGCCGACCTTCTTGGCGTCGACGTCGAACGCGGCGACGAACTCGATGTCGCTGACGTGGTACTCGCCGAACTTGACGTGCATGAGCCCCGGGACGGTTCCCGCGGGGTCAGCGTCCTTGTAGTACTCGACGCCTTGAATCAGGGACGTGGCGCAGTTGCCCACACCCACAATTGCTACGCGTACCGAACCCATGGGTTCTCCTTCGTGTTCATTACTCGGTTGGTTTGTTGTCTGTGGCGTCCGCGGCGGGATATCCGCCCGAACGTTCACGGTCGATCAGGTCGGTCAGCCACTTCACTTCACGTTCGACCGATTCCAGGCCGTGTCGCTGCAGCTCCAAGGTGTAGGAGTCGACGCGGTCACGCTTGCGTTGCCCGGACTTGCGGACGTTCTCCAGTCGCTCTTCCAGTCGGCTGCGGCGACCTTCGAGGATGCGAACCCTCGAAGCGGCGTCGGTGCGTGAGAAGAAGGCGAACCGCACACCGAACGCTTCGTCGTCCCACGTCGATGGACCGGAGTCCTCGAGTGCCTGGGCGAAGTAGTCCTTGCCCTCGGCGGTGAGCTTGTAGACGATGCGGGCGCGTCGGCTCCGGCTCTCGGGATCCACGGTTTCGTCGGCCACGATGTAGCCGGACTTTCCGAGAGCCTTCAAGGCGGGGTAGAGCGTGCCGTAGGACAAGATCCGACCCCAGCCCAGCAGGGCGTTGACCTGCTTGCGCAGCTCGTACCCGTGCATCGGGGCATCGTGGAGCAGTCCGAGAACTGCCACCTCGAGTGCCGCGCCGCGTCGTGTCATTGATCCGTCCAGACAAAGTGTGTCATTTGTTATATCGAGACGATACATCGATTCGCGACGTGTGCAAACCAGCGACTCGATGTGAAGCAGCCCACAGAGTGGGCACGCGATTACCGTTCTTTCAGGTAGGTTCGGCACACTTGATCGACGGTGGGTCCGCCTCAGGGATCCCGACGGAGGTAGACGGACCCTTGGCAGCACAGCGAAAGAGCACGAGCACGAAGAAGTCGACGGCACGTGGAGGTTCCAAGCTCGGCAACGGATTCAAGACTCTCGGTCGCAAGATCGGTGGTCGTGGACGCTGGTGGGTCCGCACGATCCGGTGGTTCGCCTTCCTCGGAGTCGCGGGCATCTTGATGCTGGCGCTGACGTTCTTCATCCTCTATCGCGCGATCGCGATCCCCGACGCGAATGCGGAGTTCCAGACCCAGACGACGCAGGTCTTCTACTCCGACGGCAAGCACAAGCCGGCGAGTTCGCGACGCAAGATCGCGAGAGCATCCCGCTCGACGACATCCCGGCCTCGATGCAGGCTGCGGCGATCGCGGCGGAGGACCGGTCGTTCTACACGAACCGTGGACTCGACTTCAAGGGCATCCTGCGCGCCGTGCGCGACAACACGACGTCCGGATCGATCCAGGGCGGTGGCTCGACGATCACCCAGCAGTACGTCAAGATCCTCTACCTGACCCAGGAGCGCTCCTACACGCGCAAGGTCAAGGAAGCGATCTTGTCGATCAAGATCCACAACCAGCTGACCAAGTCGGAGATCCTCGAGGGCTACCTCAACACGATCTACTTCGGCAACGGCGCCTACGGTGTCGAGGTCGCCGCGCAGACCTACTTCAACAAGCCGGCGTCCAAGCTGAACTACGCCCAGTCGGCGTTGCTGGCCACCATCATCAACAGCCCCAGCTGACGACGATCCGTACGCCGAGGGCGCGCGCGACCGCATCCAGCCGCGCTTCAACTACGTCCTGGCCGGCATGGCCAAGGCTGGCGCGATCACCGCCGACGAGGCCGCGAAGTTCGCCGACCGGCTGCCCAAGGTCGTCGACAAGAAGAACATCAACCGCTTCAGCGGCTCGAAGGGCTACCTGCTGCAGCTCGTCAAGGACAAGATGGTCAGCGAGCTGAAGTTCGACCCGAGCGAGATCGATGGCGGCGGTCTGCGCATCGTCACGACCTTCGACTACGACGACCAGATGGACGCCATCGCGGCGATCAAGCAGTTCCGGCCAGAAGGCGCCAAGGAACTCAACCAGTCACTTGTTTCGGTCGAGCCGGGCACCGGCGCGGTCCGCGCAATGTATGCCGGGCGTGACTACCTGAAGAATCAGTTCAACTGGGCGACGAACGGCACCCAGCCGGGGTCGACGTTCAAGCCGTTCGCAGTGATCGCAGCGTTGGAGAATGGTTACAGCCTGAACACCAAGCTCAACGGCAACTCGCCACTGTATGACGACAGCGGCAAGATGCTGACCACGAATCAAGGCGACAGTGGTGGCGCGTCATTTGGCAATGTCTCCTTGACGAAGGCGACGGAGAAGTCGATCAACACGGCCTTCGTCGATCTGGTCCAGCAGATGGATGACGGACCGCAGAAGGTCCTGGATGCGGCGCGTCAGGCGGGCGTGCCGAATGGTCCTCTCAACGAGATCAAGGCTGACGGACTGCCGCTCGTCACTCCGTTGGGGTACGTCAAGGTTGCGCCGGTCGACATGGCCAATGCCTACGCGACGATCGCCGCTGAGGGAAAACGGGCCGACTGGTACGTCATCCAGAAGGTCACCGACCGCCAAGGCGCGACGCAGTACAAACATAAGGTCAGGACCAAGCAGGCTATCCCTGAGGACGTCGCGGCCGACACCATTGCCGCGATGCAGACCGTGATTCGTACTGGTTCAGGCACCAATGCACGAACAGTGTGCTCGGCGACTGCTGGCAAAACGGGCACGGCTACTGCCGGCGAGACCAAGACTCAGCACGTGTCGTCGTCGTGGTTCGCAGGCTTCACGCCCAAGGCCGCAACAGCGGTGATGTACAACCGCGGCAAGAACGGCAATGCCGACCTTGAGGGCTACATGTTGCCGGCATTCTTCGGCGGTCAGATCCCGGCCAAGACGTTCCAGGCCTACATGAATGCCTCCCTCGACCCGAGCGACTGCGGAACGTTCCCTCCGGCAGCCAACATCAAGGGTGACAAGGGCACGGTGTACGTCGCGCCCAAGCCGAAGCCGAAGAAGACGAAGAAGCCGACCCCCAAGCCGACGCGCACGACCCGGCCAGCTCCGACGACTCCCGCGCCGACCACGCCGGCTCCGACGACTCCTGCGCCTCCGGAGCCGACCACACCGGTCTGCACCCCGGATCCGCTCGGACCGCCGTGCCCGGACGGCGAGACGGCCGACTAGAGCAGGACGATGTCGTCGAACGTCGCGGTGGTGTAGCGCACCGCGACGTCGACGGCGTCGCCGACCGCCGGCACCTCGGCCGACGTCGGCATGAAGATCATGCTGGCCTGCATGTGCGGCGGTTCGGCGAACCAGCGCTGCTTGCCGTCGATCGTGAACGGCGACAACGAGAAGCCAGCGGCTTCGAGGCCGCCCTTGGCCAGTGACTTGCCGCGCTGCACGACACCTGAGCTCGCCTTGGGCGCCTCGAGACCGATGCCGTGGCTGGTTCCGCCGGCGATGATGAGCAACGAGCCGTCGCGAGGCATCGGCCGCTGACGGTAGCCGACCCGCTCGCCACGGCTGACCAGGTGCGAGTCGAGGACGGTCGCCTTCACCGAGAGGGCACCGAGGTCACCGAGCCACAGGGAGGTGCCGATGCGGGGTCGGACGTCGAGATTCGGTCGGTGCGTGCGCAGCGCGACGAGCTCGGCGGGGGTGAGGTGCGAGACGTACAGCGTCGACGTCTCGACCTGGGAGGCTTCCAGCGCCGCCGCCCAGAGCTGGGCCTCGGCGAAGTTGCCGCCAGCCATCGGCAGGTGGATCGCGAATCCTTCGACCGTGAGCTCGCCGAGTGCCGCGACGGCGGCCGCGGCTGCGTGCCGGTCGAGTCCGTGTCGGGCCATCGAGGTCTCGCCCTCGAGGACGATGCGGGCGGTGGGGGTGCGTCGGGCCAGGTCGGCGATGTCGTCGACGCGGCCGAGCGTGTGGATGACCCGGGGGTCGAGGGTGACGTCGGTGAAGAACGGCCGCCACGGGGTGAGCACCATGACGTCACCGGGGAACGTCGCAAGTGCCTCAGGAACCTCGGCGTAGGTGCCGACCGCGATCGTGTCGGCACCCAACGACGTGGACTCGCGGGCCAGCAGGTTGCGGCCGAGACCGTAGCCATTGCCCTTGATGACCGGCACGATGCCGGGCGTCGCCTCGACGACAGTGGCCAGACCCGCGCGCCAACGGGCGGCGTGGACCTGCAGCTCGAAGCTCATGATCATCGCCTCTTCATGTAGTGGGTGAAGCCGAGGTGGAGGGCGCGGTTGAGCGGCAGGTCCCACTCGCCGAGGTACTCGACGGCTTCACCGCCGGTGCCGACCTTGAACTGGATCAGGCCGACGTGAGAGTCGCTCGGGTCGAGCGTCTCGGTGATGCCGCGCATGTCATATGTCGCAGCGCCTGCTGCGTGGGCGTCCTGGATCATCTGCCACTGGATCGCGTTGGAGCCACGCACGTCGCGCTTGGCGGTCGTCGACGCGCCGTAGGAGTACCAGGCGTGCTCGCCGACCCGGACCATCGTGGTCGCAGCGACGAGATCGCCCTCGTGGCGGGCCAGGTAGAGCACCAGGCGGTCGGCCTCTTCGGCTGCGAGGGCGTCCCACATGCGCTCGAAGTACGACAAGGGTCGCGGGGTGAAGTGATCGCGTTCGGCGGTCTCGGCGTAGACCTCATGGAAGGCGGCCAGGTCGGCACGGGTGCCCGTCGTGACCTCGACCCCAGCCTTGGCGGCCTTCTTGATGTTGCGACGCCACAGCTGGTTCATCCCGGCGAGCAGGTCGTCGGTGCTGCGGCCGGCCAACGGGATCTGGAAGTTGAACTTGGGCTGCCCGGCAGAGAATCCGTTCTCGGTCGGGATCTCCTTCCAGCCCAGCTCGGTCAGCGCAGACGCCACGGCGAGCGCGGAGTCGTCGCTGACGTCGGCGGGTACGGCCGAGAGGGTGCCGAGCACCGGGTCGGCGATGGCCTGCTTGATGGTGCTGGCGTGCCAGCGACGGGTCACGACGGGCGGACCCATCCGGATGCCGAAGGCGCCCTGCTTCTTGAGGTGGCCGACCATGGGGTTCAGCCAGGCGGCCAGGTCGGCGTCGCGCCACTCGATGTCGGGACCTTCGGGCAGATAGGCGAGGTAGCGCTTAAGCTGGGCACCTTGCGGTAGAGCACGAGGGCCGCACCGACGATCACGGATGCATCAGGATCGGTGTCGTCGAACCAGCCGATCGACTCGCCGCGCCAGTCGTTCTTGACCTTGGCCCAGGCGGGCGTCTGCAAGAAGCTGACGGACGAGCGGGTGCGCACGAAGTCGAGATGCTCGACGTCGCTGATGGTCCGGACACTGAGTCGTCGAGGAGAGGTCGCTGGCGTCACCGCACCACGCTACCAACTGAGCACGAGGATCCCGGCTTCCGTCATGAGTTAGGCTTGCCTAAGTCATCTACCTGTAGGGGCTCGACCGTGAAGGCGTACGCCGCACAAGTGCTTGGCCGCATCAAGATCTCAGCCCACCTCGTCCGAGTGACGCTGCAGGTGGACGGTCACTACGCGTCCACCCGTATCCCCGACGAGTACATCCGCGTCCTGATCCCGCCGGTCGGTGCTGATCTGGCGCTGCCGCAGATCGACGACAAGTGGACCATCACCTATCCCGAGGGGGCGGTCGAGCCCGACTTCCGGGTGTACACGATCTCCGACCACCGCATCGTCGAGGGCGACACCCAGATCGACCTCGACATCGCACTGCACGACGAGGGCGTCGGTTCAGACTGGGCCAAGCGGTGCCAGCCTGGCGACCAGGTCGGGCTCATCGAGCCGCACGGTCTCTACGCGGCTCCCGACGACGTGGCTGGCGGCTGTTGGTCGCCGACATCACCGGTCTTCCCGCGGTGGCCCGCATCCTGCGCGAGCTGTCGCCGGGACAGCGTGCCGTGGTCCACATGGTGCTGACCGACGAGGGCGACAAGATCGTCCTGCCGAGCGCCGCCGACGTCGACATCACGTGGCAGGTCGTGGCCAAGGACACCGACATCTGCGATGCGATGTCCGAGGCTGTCACGTCCCGCGAGCTGCCGACGTCGGACCGTTACGTCTGGCTGGCCGGCGAGGCCCGGGCCAGCCGCGCGGTCCGCCGGCACCTGCGGCGCGAGCTGAAGTGGCCCCAGAGCGACTTCTACACGTGCGGCTACTGGCAGATCGAGGCCGAGAAGTGGAATGCCCGCTACGAAGAGGTCGCCGACGTGGTGATGCAGAAGTCCACCGAGGCGCAGCAGCAGATCGGTGAGGACGAAGGCGCCTACCTCGACGCGCTCGACGACATCTACGAGTCCGTCGGCCTCTAGCCGCTGACGAGGCACTTGTCGCCCCGTGACGGGGTGGTTGCTGCCCTCTGACGAGGCGGTTGCCGCCCCGAGACGATCTCAGGCCACGACGCTGAAGGTCGGCTGACGCGGTGTGATCAGCAGCAGCATGCCGGCCTCGGCTGGCGTGCGATCGGCCTTGCGGTGATTGCACCGGACGCACGCGGCGACTGCGTTCTCCCAGGTCAGCCCACCACCGCGGCTGCGGGGAATGATGTGGTCGACCGTCTCGGCGAGCCCACCGCAGTAGGCGCACATCTTGTCGCGGGCCTTGATCGCCGACTTCGTGCAGACCTTCGCACGCCGGTGCATCCACCGGGTCACGACGTAGCGGACCAGGCGCAGCACCTTCGGCACCGGGAACGGACCAAAGGTGCCGTCGGCTTCTTCCTCGATCACCGCGACCTCGCGGACCAACATCTTGATCGCGTGCCTCATCGAGACGCGTTGCAGGGGCACGTAGCTCGCGTTGAGCACGAGGACGTACGAATCCGACATCGCGGGCCGCCTTCTGTGAGGGAGAGCCTTGTGGCAGAGCGTAGTCCCTGCGGCGGCAGTTCGCCCTGAAAGTCAGGCAAATACCGCGCGAACGGTTCGTGCGCCCCATCGCTCGAAACATGCAGTTAGCAAATCTGTCCTACGGTGGGCACGTGGACACCTCAGACCTCTTCGACGGCTACGGCCCGGTTTCCGGGTTTGACGAGATGTTCGACGGGGCCGAGGTTCGCGACAGCTACAGCCGGGTGCACGAGTCGTTCGAGAAGATGGGCGCCGACGAGGTTCGCCTGCGCTCGGAGTCACTCGCCTCGTCCTACCTGGAGCAGGGCGTCACGTTCGGCGTCGAGGGCGAAGAAAGACCCTTCCCGCTCGACATCGCGCCGCGACTGATCGAGGCCGAGGACTGGGACCACGTCGAGACGGGTGTGCGTCAACGCGTCTTGGCGCTCGAGGCGTTCCTCGCCGATGCCTACGGTCCGGGCGAGCTGTTCGCCGACGGCGTCGTGCCCCGCTCGACCGTCGTCACGTCCCCGCACTACCACCGGGTCGTGGCGGGTCTCGAACCCGCGAACGGCGTCCGGGTGCACGTCGCCGGCGTCGACCTGATCCGTGACGGCAACGGCGACTTCCGGGTGCTCGAGGACAACGTCCGGGTTCCTTCAGGAGTCTCGTACGTCATGACCAACCGGCGAGCGCTGTCGGCGGCTCTGCCCGAGGTGTTCGCCGACCACCGGATCCGCCCGGTGGGCCACTACTCGCAGCACCTGCTGGCAGCACTGCGCAAGGCAGCACCGGCCGGCGTGAGCGATCCGACGGTCGTGGTGCTCACGCCCGGCGTCTACAACTCGGCCTACTTCGAGCACACCCTGCTGGCGCGCACGATGGGCGTCGAGCTCGTCGAGGGCCGCGACCTGGTGTGCCGATCGGGCCGGGTCATGATGCGCACGACCCAGGGTCTCGAACCCGTGCACGTGATCTACCGGCGCATCGACGACGAGTTCCTCGACCCGGTGCAGTTTCGCCCCGACTCTGCGCTCGGTGTGCCGGGCATCATCAATGCGGCCCGCGCCGGTCACGTGACGATCGCCAACGCGGTCGGCAACGGCGTCGCGGACGACAAGCTTGCTCTACACCTACGTTCCCGACCTGATCCGCTACTACCTGTCGGAGGAGCCGATCCTGCGCAACGTCGACACCTGGCGCATGGGTGAGGCCGATCAGCGCGAGGAGGTGCTCGACCGGCTCGACGAGCTCGTCCTCAAGCCGGTCGACGGCTCCGGCGGCAAGGGCATCGTGATCGGACCGGCCGCGTCCGTCCCGGCTCGACGAGCTGCGGGCCAAGATCCTGATCGACCCGCGCGCCTGGATCGCCCAGCCGGTCGTGTCGCTGTCGACCGTCCCCACGCTCGTGGAGGACGGCATCAGGCCCCGACACGTCGACCTGCGGCCGTTCGCGGTGCACGACGGCGACGACGTCTTCGTGCTGCCGGGTGGCCTGACACGTGTCGCCCTGCCGGAAGGTGAGCTGATCGTGAACTCCAGCCGTGGCGGAGGCTCCAAGGACACCTGGGTGCTGGCCCGACCCAGCGACCCCGAGGACGAGGGCGAGATCGCCCCGACGGCGACGTTGGTCGGCGGTATCGCGCAGTCGGCCGGACCCGCGCTCGACGGCGACACCCCTGACCTGCACGTCCAGGAGCAGGAGCAGCAGCAAGGAGCTTTTTCGACAAGCTCAAGCAGTGGGTCTACCGGGGGAGAAAGCACATGCTGAGCCGCATCGCGCAGTCGCTGTTCTGGATCGGCCGCTACCTCGAACGGGCCGACGACACCGCGCGCATCCTCGACGTCCAGATGCAGGTGCTGGTCGAGGACCCGGCATGGACGAGCGCACGTCGTGCGAGCAGCTGCTGTCCGTCATGGGCGTCGAGCACTACACGGGCCAGCCCAACCGGTGGATGATGCTCGACCTGCTGGCGCACAACCACGACTCGCCGACGTCGATCGCCGCCGCGATCGGTGCGGCCCGCGAGAGCGCCCGCCGGGCGCGCGAGACCTTGTCGACCGACATCTGGGCCGCCATCAACACGACGTGGCGGGGTCTCGGATCGGCCCGCGCGATGCGTCCGCCCGACATGTTCAACTGGGTCCGCAACCGCACGGCCATGATCTCGGGCATCGCCGACTCCACGATGTCGCGGGACGACGGCTGGCACTTCTACATCCTGGGCCGCAGCATCGAACGCGTCGACATGACGGCGCGCCTGCTCTCGACCGCCGCCCTGGCGTCGGGACCCCAGGTGGCGTGGCCGACGACGTTGCGGGCGTGCGGTGCGTACGAGAGCTTCATCCGGGCCTACCGCGGTATCGAGGCCGACCGGCAGGCCGCAGAGTTCTTGCTGCTCGACCGGTGGTTCCCGCGCTCGATCGTGTCGTCGTTGGCCGAGGCCGAACGGGCGCTGGGCCACCTGCAGTCCTCGGGTCAACGGTCAGGGTTCAGCGATGAGGCGCAACGGTTGCTGGGCCGGGCCCGCACCGAGCTGGAGTACCGTCCGCTCACCGACATCGTGTTCGACCTGCCGACCGAGATGGAGCGACTCCAGCGAAGCTGCGCGGCGGCGAGCGATGCGGTCTCGGCCCGCTACTTCGCCGAGTCGGAGTTCCACACCTGGCGCGGAGGGGTGCTGCTGTGAGCGAGCGAGCTGTGGACGACCGAACCGTGACCGAGATGCAGATGCGGATCAGGCACACCACGGGCTACCACTACGAGAAGGGCGCGATGGCGTCGTTCAACGAGGCCCGGATGACGCCGATGACGACGTCGGAGCAGTACGTCCTGCGCTCGAAGCTCGACATCACGCCGACGCCGTGGTCGTACGAGTACCGCGACTACTGGGGCACGACCGTCACGTCGTTCGAGGTGCAGGAGCCGCACGTCGACCTGACCGTCGTCGCCACGTCGATCGTCGACACGCAAGAAGGTGCCGAGAAGGCGCACGCGATCGCGTGGGACGAGCTGACCGACGACGTGCGCGACGAGTGGTGCGAGTACCTGACCCTCGGCAGCTGGGTAGCGCCGTCGCCGACGCTCGAAGGTGAGCTCGACCGCATGCGAGCGCAGTCCGTCAACCCGCGTGACTACGCATCGGCCGTCATGGGGTTCATCCACGAGCAGGTCGCGTACGTCCCCGGCAGCACCGAGGTGACGACGACAGCCGCCGATGCGTGGGAGGCCCGCACGGGCGTGTGCCAGGACTTCGCGCACCTCACGTTGGGCGCCTTGCGCGCAGCGGGAGTTCCGGCGCGGTACGTCTCGGGCTATCTGCACCCGTCGATCGATCCGGTCGTCGGTGAACCCGTGGCGGGGGAGTCGCACGCGTGGATCGAGTGGTGGGACGGCGAGTGGGTCGGCTGGGACCCGACCAATGCGATCGCCCCGGGGCCACGGCACGTCGTGGTCGCGAAGGGCCGTGACTATGCCGACAGTCCGCCGTTGCGGGGCATCTTCTCGACGTCAGGCGGATCCGAGCTGTTCGTCGAGGTCGAGATCACCCGTCTCCGCTGACCCCCGCCAACTTCCGCGAGCGGTGCGGTTTGGACGTTCCGGGACGGCGAGTCGTACCGACTTGCACCACTCGGAGCACGGTTCGCACCACTCGGCTGCTAGGAATGGGACATGACTTCAACTGCATTCGGCGGCACGCCCGTTGCTCTGTCCGGTGACCTGCCCACGGTCGGCTCGGCTGCTCCTGCCTTCACCCTCACAGCACCCGACCTCAGCGACCTCGAGCGCACCGATGGACGCCGCACCGTCCTGAACATCTTCCCCAGCGTCGACACCGGGGTGTGCGCCGCGAGCGTGCGCAAGTTCAACGAGCTGGCCGCCGGACTCGACGAGACCGACGTCATCAACGTCTCGGTCGACCTCCCGTTCGCGATGGCGCGGTTCTGCGGCGCCGAGGGCATCGAGAACGCCAAGGTCGGCTCGGCGTTCCGGTCGAGCTTCGGCCAGGACTACGGCGTGACGCTCGCCGAAGGCGCCTTCTCCGGACTGCTGGCCCGCTTGGTCGTCGTCCTCGACCGCGATGGTTCGGTGCTGCACTCGGCACTCGTCCCCGAGATCGGCCAGGAGCCTGACTACGACTCCGCCGTCGCGTCACTGAGCTGAGCCCAGCAGGGTCGGCGGCGGCAGGGTTAGTGTGGACAGATGGCACTCCTGCACGCCGCTGACATCCGCCCGTCCAAGATCGAGCTGATCCGGTCATGGGCACCGACCCAACCCTGGTTCGTCGGGACGCCGACGGGCTCGAGGCCATCGGTGCCTACCGATTCGACGACCCGGACGGCGAGGTCGGCATCGAGACGATCCTGGTCCGGGCCGAGGGCGGCCCGATCCTGCAGATCCCGTTGACCTACCGAGGCGCACCGCTGGCCGGTGCCGACGAGTGGCTCATCACCACGATGGAGCACACGGTCCTGGGCCAGCGGTGGGTGTACGACGCCTGCGGCGACCCGGTCTACGCTGCGGCGTTGGCGACCACGATCCTCGGCGGCGGCAGCGAGGCGCCGCTCGAACGCGAGGCCGACGGCGTGCGATCGCCGGTCGAGCCGAGCGTGCGCGTCACCGGCAGCGGGTCCACCGCCGACGTGGGCTCGGTCGGCCTCGTCGACGTCCGCGACGTCGATGCCGCGACGATCGTGGCGACGTCGGTCGCCGACATCGAGGTGCTGGCGCATCGTCGGAGAGTCGTGGGCGATCACCGGCGACACCCTCACCGGCACGTGGGACGGTCAGAGCGATCCGGTGCTGCTCGGCCGCTGCGCGCTGACTGGACGGTGCGGCTAGCGTGGAGGCATGACCGAAGAACGCTTCTACGCCGACCGAGTGCCCGAGACCCATCGTCCGTACGTCGCCGCCGAGGATCGCTACCAGCATCTCGACTACCGCCGGGTAGGCACGTCGGGGCTGCTGCTCCCGCCGATCTCGCTGGGCTTGTGGTGGAACTTCGGCGACAACCGGCCGTTCGACACCCAGCGTGAGGTGCTGCGCCATGCCTTCGACAGGGGCATCACCCACTTCGACCTGGCCAACAACTACGGCCCGCCGTACGGATCGGCTGAGGAGAACTTCGGCCGCATGATGCGGACTGACTTCAAGCCCTACCGTGACGGCTGATCCTCTCGAGCAAGGCTGGCTGGGACATGTGGCCCGGACCGTACGGCAAGCTCGGTTCGCGCAAGTACCTGCTGTCGAGCCTCGATGCCTCATTGGAGCGGATGAGCGTCGACTACGTCGACATCTTCTACTCGCACCGGGTCGACCCCGGAACGCCGCTGGAAGAGACGATCATGGCGCTCGACACCGCGGTCGGCCAAGGCAAGGCGCTGTATGCGGGCATCTCGTCGTACTCGCCGGAGAAGACTGCCGAGGCGATCGCGATCGCCCGCGACCTGGGCACCCCGCTGATCATCCACCAGCCGTCGTACTCGATGCTCAACCGCTGGGTCGAGCGCGGCCTGCTGACGGTGCTCGGTGAGCACGGTCTCGGCTCGATCGGCTTCTCGCCCCTGGCGCAGGGCTTGCTCACCGATCGTTACCTCGGTGACGAGCCGGTCGAGCGCCAGGGCGACCGTGGCAGCCTCGACGAAGGCGTCCTGACGAAGGAGAACGTCGAGCGGCTCAAGGGGCTGGCCGACATCGCACAGCAGCGCGGCCAGTCGCTGGCGCAGCTCGCCATCTCGTGGATCCTGCGACCGGGCGGTGTGACGTCCGCGCTGATCGGCGCATCATCGACCGAGCAGGCTCGACGAGAACCTCGCTGCGGCGGCCAACACCGACTTCACCGATGACGAGCTCGCAGCAATCGACCGTCTCGCGGGCGACACCGAGGGCGTCGACCTGTGGAAGGTCTCGGCTGATCTCTGATCCGATCCGCACGCTGCTCGACAGCCCGCCTGACCTTCCGGTCCTGGGCGGGCTGTCGGCGCTGACCACAGCGCTGCGGGAGCGTGGAATGGCCGTGATGCTGGCTCCCCCCGGCACCGGCAAGACGACGCTGGTGCCGCCGGCCGTGGCGTCGTTGGTCGCCGGGGACGGTGTGGTCGTGGTGACCCAGCCGCGACGTATCGCTGCCAGGGCGGCAGCCCGGCGTCTCGCTGATCTGCTGGGCGAGCGCGTCGGCGAGACTGTCGGCCACACGGTGCGCGGTGATCGGCGCGTCGGGCCTGGCACCCGCATCGAGTTCGTGACCACGGGCGTTCTGCTGCGACGGCTCCAACGCGATCCTAGCTGCCCGGGCTGCGGCGGTCGTCCTCGACGAGGTGCACGAGCGTCAGCCGACGCCGACCTGACGTTGGCCTTCTTGGTCGACGTGCGCGCGACAGTGCGTGACGATCTGCTGCTCGTCGCGATGTCGGCGACGGTCGAGGCCGAGCGCACCGCTGCGACACTGGGAGTTGCGGCCGCGGTCGAGGCGCCGGTCATCGACGTGCCCGGTGCGCTGCATCCGGTGACGCAGCACTGGGCGCCCCCTCCACCCGGGGTGCTGCCGACCGACGAGCGCGGGGTGCCGCCGCGGTTCCTCGACCATGTCGCTGCCACGGTGCGCCAGGCCCTCGCGGCCGATCCCGGCGATGTACTGGTGTTCGTGCCCGGCGTCGGTGAGGTCGACGGCGTGATGCGCCGGTTGTCCGGACTCGCTGGCGTCGACGTGCTGGCGCTGCACGGCCGGCTTCCTGCGCGGGAGCAGGATCTTGCCCTCTCCCGAGGACTGCGGCGTCGCGTCGTGGTGTCGACGGCGGTTGCCGAGTCGTCCTTGACCGTTCCGGGCGTGCGGATCGTGGTCGACGCGGGACTGTCCCGCGAGCCGCGCACCGACCAGGCTCGCGGCCTTCCCTCCCTCGTCACGGTGCGGGTCAGTCGTTCGGCGGCGGAGCAACGGGCCGGACGTGCGGGCCGTGAGGCGGTCGGCGCGGTGTACCGGTGCTGGGCCCGTGTCGATCATGTCCATCTCGCCGCTCATCCGGCCCCAGAGATCGCGGTCGCCGACCTGACCGGCTTCTGCCTCGAGCTGGCTGCGTGGGGTGCCGTCGACGGCACCAACCTGGCCCTCCTCGATCGACCGCCTCCGGCCGCTGTCGAGACGGCCCGGCAGACGCTCGTCGAGCTCGGCGATCGACGACACCGGTGCGATCACGGGTCGGGGTCGGGCGATGGCGCAGGTGCCGGCCGATCCGCGGCTCGCTCGGGCTCTGCTCGACGGTGCCGCGACCGTGGGCGCTCGGCGTGCAGCCGAAGTCGTGGCACTGATGGATGACGACGTCCGAGCGCCCGGCGGTGACCTGGTCGCGGCGCTGCGTGAGATGCGACGGGGCGGCCCGGCCACCCGGTCGTGGTCGGACAGCGTCGCCAGGCTGGAGTCGTTGCTGCCGTCCCGCCCGCCCCGGACGGCCCTGACCGATGACCTCGCCGTGGGTGCCGTCGTGGCCCTGGCCCATCCGGGACGCATCGCGCGGCGGCGGTCGAGCGGTACGTCCTACCTGATGGTGTCGGGCACCGGTGCGTCGTTCCGCGCCGCCGATCCGGCTCTGGCGGGTCTGCCGTGGATCGCGATCGCTGATGCCGAGCGACGCTCGGGCGCGCGTGATGCCACGATCCGCGCGGCAGCGCCCGTCGACGAGGACATCGCGCTCGATGCCGCCTCGGGCTCGTGGCACGAGGCCGACGAGGTCGTCTGGGCAGATGGCCGGATCGTGGCCCGCCGGGTCACCCGGCTCGGGGCGATCGAGCTGTCTGCCGTCACGTTGCCCGATCCGGCGCCGGCGGCGGTTGCGGCGGCGGTGGCCGAGGGCCTGTCGTGTGATGGCCTCGCGGCACTGCCGTGGAGCGAGGCGGCCAGCGCATTTCGCCGTCGGCTGGCCTTCCTGCACCACGCCCTGGGCGATCCGTGGCCTGATGTCAGCGACGAAGCCTTGCTGACCGGCATCGATGGCTGGCTCGGGTCCGACCTGTCGCGGGTGCGCGGCAGCCGTGACCTCGCTCGGCTCGATGTGCTCGGAGCGTTGCGCCGGCTGCTGCCCTGGCCGGCTGCGGGTCGGCTCGACGAGCTTGCCCCGGAACGGGTGACCACCCCGAAGGGGCAGGCGGTGCGCGTCGAGTACGGGCCCTCCGGCGACGAGCAGCCCGTGCTGGCGCTCCGTCTTCAGGACGCCTTCGGCTGGTCGGCCGCACCGCGGATCGCCGATGGCCGGGTCCCGCTGCTGCTGCACCTGTTGACCCCGGCCCGTCGGCCCGCCGCGGTCACAGCCGACCTCGAGTCCTTCTGGGCCGGGCCCTACCGCCAGGTGCGCGCCGAGCTGCGCGGCCGGTACCCCAAGCACGCGTGGCCGGAGGACCCCACGACCCCCTGACCCCACCTTCCCCCCTCTCTTTTCCGCGAGTGGTGCGGTCTGGACGAACACGCCGTGGCAGATTCATATGGTCGTGACAACGCTTGTTGAATTGGAGTGTTGTCATGGTGAAGTTGTTCGAACCTGGGACGCGTGAGCGTTTCGTTGATTCGGTGTGTGGCGGGATGTCGCTGCTGGCGGCGGCTCAGAGTGTCGGCGCGTCGGTTGGATCCGCGACGCGTTGGTGGCGCCAGTCTGGGCGGATGGAACTTGCTCTCGTTGTCGGTCGCAAAGATGGCGGCGGTCTGGTGGCCCCGATCCCACCGTCATTGCCAGGAAAGCCCTCATCGTCTTGCCGTCGATCGTTGTCGATGATGGATAGGTCGTTGATTCAGGCCGGTCGGTGTTTGCAGATGTCGTACGCGCAGATCGGGATCTTCATCGGCCGGGACAAGTCGGTGGTCTGGCGTGAGGTCAACCGGTCGTCGAGCCCGGACGGGGTCTATTACGCGTCGGTCGCTCACCGGTTGGCAGCCGAGCTGCGGCGCCGGCCCAAGGCCTTCAAGCTCGCTACGAACGGGCCGTTGTGCCGGTTCATCGAGGCCGCGATGGACGAGGGCTGGTCGCCGGGCTTGATCGCCGGGATGCTCACGAAGACGTTCGGTGACGATCACACTTGGAGGGTGTCCCACGAGACGATCTATCAGGCCCTCTACGTCCAGACCCGTGGCGAGCTGCGCGCTGACCTGCACCGCAACCTCAGCCTGAAACGCGCGAACCGGCGACCACAGACCCGTGATCGCAAGGCCAGCAGTCCCTACAAGGAGGCCTTCACGATCAGCGACCGGCCCGCTGAGGTCGACGACCGTGCTGTTCCGGGTCATTGGGAAGGTGACCTGATCGTTGGACCGGCTTCGAAGTCCGCGATCGGGACGTTGGTCGAGCGCACAACCCGGTTCACGATCTTGCTGTACCTGCCAGATCGCCATGACTCGCAGACCGTCGCGGCGGCGATGATCGACGCGATGCGTGACCTGCCCAAACATTTGCGGCAGTCGATCACCTGGGACCGCGGGTCCGAGCTCGCGGCCTATGAAGACATCCAGCTCGCGTTGGACACGAAGTTGTTCTTCTGTGACCCGCACTCGCCCTGGCAGCGCGGCACGAACGAGAACACCAACCGTCTGCTGCGGTTCTGGTTCGAGAAGGGAAGCGACCTGTCCGTCCATAGCGCTGAGGACCTCGCCCGCGTCGCAGCGATCCTGAACCGCCGTCCCCGCCCGACGCTGAACCTCAAGACCCCAGCCCAAGCGCTGAACACGCTCCTCAAAGAGGCCGCGTGAAACCAACCCGTTGCCACCACCCATTGACTTTGCCACGGCGTGTCTGGCCAAGGTGCACCACTCGGGGCGGTGTTTGCACCACTCGCGGGGCTGTGGACAGCGACCTTCCGTCCACAGGCGATCAGATCCACCTTTCGGCGGGATCCGCCAGTGCTCAGCGTGGACGGATGGATCCCATCGTTCATCGAGAGGCCGAGGCGCACGGCTTCACCTCCAGGATGCTCCGTCGGTCACCACACTTCGTCCACCCCGTCGCTGGTGTGGCCCAGCTCGCCGCGAGCGCCGACGACCTGGCCTCGACCTGCCGTGCCATCGCGGTGGTCCTGCCGGCCGACGCGGTGTTCACGCATGTGACGAGCGCACTCCTTCGTGGGTGGTGGATGCCCATGGCCGACGCCTATCCGATCGTTGCCTGCACGTCCGGCGAGACGACACATCATGACCGTCGCGGGGTCTATGTCCGACGGTGTGACATCCCGCCGGGTCATCGACACCGACTGGGTGACATCGCGGTGGCGTCGCCGGAGTGGACGATCGTCGAGCTGGCCGAGCATCTGGCTCTGCTGGATCTCGTCGCCGTGATCGACGGTGCGGTCCACCTGGGACACACCACGGTGACCGCGATCCGTTCGACGATGCGCAAAGGTCGGCGCGGCGTTCGGGTTCTTCGGCGCGCGCTCGACCTCGTGGACGAACGCAGCGAGTCGTGGTGGGAGACGATGCTGCGTCTCGTGCACGTCCTCTCGGGAGTCGCCGTCGATCCGCAGGAGCACGTGGTCAATGCGGCGGGCGTCGAGGTTGCGCGCGTCGATCTGCGCATCCGGGGGAGTACGCGCGTTGCCGAGTACGACGGGAGTGACCATCGTGACCGGGTTCGGCACCAGGACGATCTTCGCCGTGAGAAGGCGCTGAACCGGCAAGGTCTGGAGCGGTACGGATACATCGCGACCGAGATCATCCACTCTCCTCGCCAGATCGTCCGCGATGCGGAGGACGCGCTTGGCGTGGCTCATCTTCAGGGGCGGGCCGACCTCTGGGTGGCCGAGGCGAATCTGGCCAGCGTCACCGCCGCAGGACGGGCGGCCCTCATGCGACGACTCCGCCGGATGGAGCAGCCAGCATCACGCCGATCTCGTCGGGGAAACGAACCGAGGAGCGCGAGTGGTGCTAGTAGTGCGCCGAGTGGTGCGCCTTGGCCAGACACGCCGTCCCAGAACGACCAAACCGCACCACTCGCGGTAACGATGGGGGTGGGGAAGGATTTCCCTCCGGTGGGTGGTGTCCCGTAGACTTCACCGGTTGCTGTTTGGCAACGTTTTCTCCTGCTACAGGGATCCTGTAGCCGTTTAGTCCGAAGGAGACTGAATGTCTTTGCGTCCGTATGAAGTCATGATCATCCTCGACGGTGATCTCGAAGAACGTACCGTCGCCCCCAGCCTGGACACGTACCTCAACGTCGTGCGCCAGGACGGCGGCTCCGTCGACAACGTCGACGTGTGGGGCAAGCGTCGTCTTGCCTACGAAATCAACAAGAAGACCGAGGGCATCTACGCCGTCGTCCAGCTCCAGGCGGAGCCGGCCACGGTCAAGGAGCTCGATCGCCAGCTCGGACTCAACGAGTCCGTCGTGCGTACCAAGGTCACACGTCCCGACGTGAAGTAGGCCTGATCCGTTCCCGCTGTGGACAACTCCTCGAGTTGTCACCCGGCTGAGGAACACTCGAGTCAGACACCCACACACCTGAAAGGCTGAGTCATGGCAGGCGAAACAAACATCACGCTGATTGGCAACCTCACCGACGACCCGGAGCTCAAGTTCACTCCGTCGGGCGCGGCAGTTGCCAACTTCACCGTCGCTTCCACGCCTCGTACGTTTGATCGTCAGACGAACGAGTGGAAGGACGGCGACGCGCTGTTCATTCGCTGTGCCGCATGGCGTCAGCTCGCCCGAGAACGTCGCAGAGTCGTTGCAGAAGGGTCAGCAGGTCATCGTCACCGGTGCCCTCAAGGTCCGCAACTACGAGCGTCAGGACGGATCCCGCGGCACGAGCGTCGAGCTCAACGTCGACGAGATCGGTCCCTCGCTGCGCTTCGCCACGGCCAAGGTCACCCGCGCCAACCGCTCCGGCGGTGGAGGCGGAGGCTTCGGCGGCGGTGGTGGCAACTCAGGTGGCGGCGGTTTCGGCGGAGGCAACTCCGGCGGCAACGCACCCCAGCAGGGCGGCAACGACCCATGGTCGACGCAGCCCCAGCAGGGTGGAGCGCAGGGTGGATCTGGCTGGGGCGGCAACTCGGGAATGCCCGAAGAGCCACCTTTCTAACCACTCACGTCAGACATAGAAAACCAGGAGCAACATGGCTAAGCCAGTCGTCCGCAAGCCGAAGAAGAAGAGCAACCCGCTCGCTGCGGCCAAGGTCACCGAAATCAACTACAAGGACACCGCGCTGCTGCGCAAGTTCATCTCGGACCGCGGCAAGATCCGCGCCCGCCGGGTCACAGGTGTCACCGTTCAGGAGCAGCGTCTGATCGCCAAGGCGATCAAGAACGCCCGTGAGATGGCGCTGCTTCCCTACACGACCACCGGCCGTTAAGGGGTATTGAGATGAAGCTCATCCTGACGAACGAGGTCACGAACCTCGGATCCCCCGGCGACATCGTCGAGGTCAAGGACGGCTACGGCCGTAACTTCCTGCTGCCGCGCAACTTCGCCATCCGTTGGTCGAAGGGCGCTGCCAAGCAGGTCGAGTCGATCAAGGCAGCTCGTGCCGCACACGCGATCCACGACCTCGAAGAGGCCAAGAGCATCAAGGGCAACCTTGAGGCTTCGCCGATCAACGTCCCGGTTCGCGCCGGTGCGGGCGGTCGTCTCTTCGGTGCCGTCACTGTCGCCGACATCGCCGAGGCCCTGGTTGCTTCCGGCGCCAAGGTCGACAAGCGTCGCATCGAGGTCGGTAACCCGATCAAGTCGCTCGGAGCCCACACGGTCTCCGTGCGCGTGCACCCCGAAGTGAGCGCGCAGGTCAAGCCAACGTGGTCGCCGCCAAGTAGTCCACTGACGGGCCGACACCGCTGAGCCTTCACGGCCAGGGTGTCGGCCCGTTGTCGGTGGCACACTCTCATGGTCATGCGTTTCCACGTCACAGCGGCCGCGTCCTTCCTCCTGGCCGGGAGCCTGGCGCTTTCCGGCTGCTCGCTCCTGTCCGGAAGCGATGACGCCGCCCCAGATCCGACGCCCAGCTCGACCAAGCCCGTGAGCACGGCACTGCCCAGCACCGCCTGGAGCCCGGCCCCTGCTGCGGATGTCGCGCAGGGCGGCACCTTGCGGTTGGCGGCCACGATGCTGCCCACCAACTTCAATCCGCTGCAGGCAGACTCGGCCAACTCCGATGCCGCGCGGATCCTCGCACCGACCACCGGTGGTGCGGTGCGCATCACGGCGGACGGCGGGTGGACGGTCGACCCAGACTACGCCCGATCGGTCAAGGTCGTCGACGAGGACCCTCTGACGATCGAGGTCCGGCTCAACCGCGACGCTGTCTGGCAGGGCGGGACGTCCATCACGGCCGCCGACATGGTGGCTTTCTGGAAGGCGCAGAACGGCAGCGACGACGCCTACGAGGTCACCTCGACGGCAGGCTATGACGCGATCTCGGCAGTGACGCCGAGCAAGAGCAAGTTCACCTACACGGTCACCTTCAAGAAGCCCACGGCCGACTGGCCCCAGTACATCTACCCGCGTCTCGCGGCGAACGCGTCGTCATCGGCCAAGCTGTTCAACACCGGATTCCGCAAGCGTGCCATCTCGTCGAACGGACCGTACATCGTGCGGTCGATCGACACCCGCAAGGGCGTCATCACCCTGACCCGCAACCCACGGTGGTGGGGCGCGCCGCCCAAGCTGGCCAAGATCACCTGGAACATCGCCGACTCTGCGTTGCAGGCCAAGGCCTTCGCGAACGGTGAGCTCGACGCGGTCGACCTCGACGCCACGACGCCCGACGCGGTCAGCGCCGTCAAGGACGTCGGCACGGTGCAGAAGGCGGCCGGCGCGGAGTGGTCGCAGATCACGCTCAACGGCGGTCGCGGACCGTTGGCCGACGAGGATGTTCGTCGCGCGGTCGCGATGGCGATCAACCGGCAGCCGATCGCCCAGCAGGCCGCGGCCGGTCTCAAGGCACCCGCTGCACCGCTGGGCAGCCTGCTTCTCGTCCCGGGCCAGAAGGGTTACCGCGACTCCTCGGCCTCGATCGCCTACGACCCGGCCGCGGCGGAGAAGCTGCTGGCCAAGGCCGGATACACCAAGAACGCGAGCGGGCTGCTCGAGCGCAAGGGCAAGCCACTGACGCTGCGCCTGCCGGTGCCCCGTGAGACTCCGACCAATGCGGCGCGCGCCAAGCTCATCGTGGCCGACCTCGCGAAGGTCGGCATCACCGTCGAGGTCCGCGACGCACCCACGGGGGTCGACTTCTACAACCAGGTCGTCGTGCCGCTCGACTTCGACTTGGTGACCTTCGTCAGGCGGGCGTCGCCGTTCCCGCTCACGTCGGCGGCTCCGCGGTTCTTCCCTCTCGACTCGGCGCAGAACTTCACCGGTCTGGGGCCGGCACGGATCGGTCAAGGATTCGACACCGTGATCGGAACCCTCGACGACGAGCTGCGGTTGAAGCGAATCGCCAAGCTCGACGAATGGCTGTTCGACGAGGTTGCCGTCGTCCCGTTGGCGGTGACGCCTCTGGCGACGGCTGTGGGTGACCGACTGGTCAACTACGGCGCAGCCCAGTTCGAGCAGCCCGACTGGACGACGGTCGGCTACCTCACGAAGAAGGACGAGTAGCCGCGACGACCAGCTCGGCGACGGTGTCGGCCGCACGGGTAGCGTCGGCAGCCCGTGACGGCAGGTACCGCTCGGTGCGCGGCTCGAACCGGGTTCCGACGACACCGGCGTGATCGGCGTCGACCGAGTGCATCGACGTCCTCCAGTCTGACGCCCTCAGCCGCAGCTCGAGCCCGGCCACCAGGTCGGGCGTCGCGAGCGGATCGCGCTCGCCGTAGACGAGATCGATGCGGCAGCGGCCAGTACCCGGCGGGAACACAGCGGGCAGCGCGGCGGCAGTGATCGGCTCGACGACTCGTTCACCGTCGCCGGGGGCGATCATGACGACGCCTCCGAGACCGATGCCGAGGCGTTTGGCGTGCGTGGCGAGGCTGAGGGCGGCGCTGCCTCCTAGGGACCATCCGGCCACGACGAGTCGATCGGGATCGAGGTCGTGCTCGGTGGCGAGATCGCGGGCGAAGCGCACCGACGTCAGCAAGTCGGTACGTCCGCCGTCTGCGGACTCGGAGTTCCAGTCGACGCACAGGGCGAGCACGCCGTGCTGCGCGATGCGCCGACCCAGCGAGGTCATCGAGGAGCCGTGGTCGACGCCCCGTCCGTGCCACAGCAGAGTGACGGCCTGGTCGGGCTGCCCGAACGCCTGGAGGTGCCGCCCGGGCGCGTACTCGTGGATCGCCATGATCTCAGTCTGACGTGCTGGTCGCGCCGAGGACCATCCAGGCATCCCCGCGCTGGCGGTGCCACAGGGTGGCCAGCCTGGCCGCGATGAATCCTCCGTACGCGACCCACAACCAGGTGAATCCGGCGTGAGTCCAGCCGACGGCTAGTGCGAGCGGCGCATAGGCGGCGAGCACGAAGAGTCCGGCAACCGCGAGGTAGACGCCGTCGCCGGCACCGATCAGCACGCCGTCGAGCACGAACACGATGCCGGACAGGGGCTGGATCGCGGCCACGACCACGAGGGCGGGGACCAGCGCGTCCCGCACGGCAGGATCAGTCGTGAACAGGTGCGAGACCCAGGGGGATACGGCGGCGAGAGCCGCACCGGCGAGCAGCCCGGTCCACAGCCCCCACCAGATCATCCGGCGGGTGAGTGCACGCGTCGTGGTGGCGTCACCTGCGCCGAGGGCATGGCCGGTGAGGGTCTGGCCGGCGATCGCGATGGCGTCGAGCGCGAAGGCGAGGAACAGCACGATCGTCCCGGCCACCTGGTGGGCTGCCAACGACGCGTCTCCCAGGTCGGCGGCGACCAGGGTGCCGAGAATGATCGACGCCCGCAGCGTGGCCGTGCGGACCAGGAGCGGGACGCCTTGACGAGCGGCGTCGAGGATCTCACCGATCCGCGGTCGTGTCGACGCACGGGCCTGTCGCGAACGACGCACGATCACGGTGGCGAGCCAGATCGCCGCCCACCACTGCGCGACGACCGTCCCGGCTGCGGCCCCACGCACTCCCCAGTCGAAGCCGTAGACGAACAGGACGTTGAGAACGACGTTCGCGATGTTGGCCACGATCATGGCGTGCAGCGGCGTGCGGAGGTCGAGGCTTCCGCGCAGCGCACCGGTTGCGGCGAGGATCACGAGCATGGCCGGTATCGCGAGCGTGGACACCAGGAGGTAGTCGCGGGCGAATCCTGCGACGGGTGTCGAGCTCGACAGCGCCTGTGCCAGGGATCCGCTGCTCACCGCCAGCAGCAGTCCGAGCAGGATGCCGAGCCCGGTCGCGAGCCACAGGCTGCTGATGGCGAGGGCGTAGGCGCCTCGACTGTCACCGGCCCCGTGGTGCCGCGCGACGGACGCGGTGCTTCCGTAGGCCAGGAACACGCACAGTCCCACGACGGTCGACAGGACGACCGATGCCGCCGCGAGACCGCCGAGCTCGGGGGTGCCGAGATGGCCGATGATCGCGGTGTCCGCGAGCAGCATCAGCGGCTCGGTGATGAGGGCGAAGAAGGCCGGCACTGCGACGGCGAGGATCTGGCGGTCGAACGGGCTCTGGAGCGTCGTGCAAAGCCTCGTGCGAAGTGCCTTGAACAGTGCCATCGAGGCCTTCCGGAAAGTGACTATTGGGTGACGTGGGAACAAAGTGACGGGTTTTGTCGACAAGTCTATGAACAGGCACCCGTGGATAGGTGGGCGGCCGAAGAAACTTTGTCTCCACACGAAAAAACTTGTATTTCAGCAGGTCAGACACCACTTGCTGGCAAAAGAAACTTCTTGTCCACAAGTTCATCCACTGGCTGTGCACACCGCTGGCGGCGTTTTCCACAGGTGCCGGGCAGTTGCGCACAGCCCCTGTGGGTAGCCCGGCTTTCACCTCAGGTTCAGGAGGCCTAAGGTGACGGGTCGGCAGTTGTGTCAGCGCCGATGTCTAAGGTGAATCGTGACGACAGAAGGGGCTCATCTGTGAGTGTGACGGACCTCTACGAGTCGGGCCCCGGGCCCGGTGACGATCCCAGCTCGGGACGAGTTCCGCCACAAGACATGGCAGCTGAGCAGAGCGTTCTCGGCGCGATGCTGATCAGCAAGAATGCGATCGACCCCGCGGCCGACATCGTGCAGGGGCGTGACTTCTACCGGCCTGCCCACGAGCTGATCTTCGACATGATCACCGATCTGGCCAACCGCGGTGAACCGGCCGATGCCATCACCGTCGCGGCCGGCTGACCCGGCGCGGTGAGATCGGACGCATCGGCGGGGCGCCCTACCTGCACGATCTGGTCCAGGCTGTTCCGATCGCGTCCAATGTCGACTTCTACGCCGAGATCGTCCGCGAGAAGGCCATCTTGCGTCGCCTCGTCGAGGTCGGCCAGCGCATCGCGCAGCTCGGCCAGGCCGGTGAGGGCGAGGTCGCTGAGATCGTCGACCGGGCCCAGGCCGAGGTGCTCGACGTCGACGGCACGAGCCAGGCCGATGACTACCGCCTGGTCTCCGAGCTGATGCCACTCACGATCGACGAGATCGAAGAGATCCAGGGCCGTGACGGCAGCATGTCGGGTGTCCCGTCCGGCTTCCCCCGACCTCGACAAGTTCACGACGGGCTTCAAGGCCGGTCAGATGATCGTCGTCGCGGCCAGGCCGGGTGTCGGCAAGTCGACCCTGGGCCTCGACTTCGTCCGGTCCGCCGCGATCCGCCACCAGATCCCGTGCGCGATCTTCTCGCTCGAGATGACCGGCGCCGAGATCGCGATGCGCATGCTCTCGGCCGAAGCCCGGGTCAGCATCGGCCACATGCGTGGCGGCGGCATGCACCAGCGTGACTGGGATGCCATCACCAAGGCGATGCCTCGCGTCAACAGCGCGCCGATCATCATCGACGACAGCCCCAACATGACGATGCCCGAGATCCGCTCGAAGGCGCGGCGCATCAAGAAGCAGCACGGTCTGGGCTTCGTGGTCCTCGACTACCTGCAGCCGATGACGTCGGGCAAGCGGGTCGAGAGCCGCCAGGTCGAGGTCTCGGAGTTCTCCCGAAACATCAAGCTGCTGGCCAAAGAGCTCGAAGTCCCGGTGGTGGCGATCAGCCAGCTCAACCGTGGTTCGGAGCAGCGCACCGACAAGACGCCGCAGATCTCCGATCTGCGTGAATCCGGTTCGATCGAGCAGGATGCCGACATCGTGCTGCTGCTCAACCGTCCCGATGCGACGGGCGCAGGTGAGTCCGAACGTCCCGGTGAGGCCGACATCATCATCGCCAAGAACCGTTCTGGACCCACCAACAAGATCGCGGTCAGCTTCCAGGGCCACTACTCGCGCTTCACGCCGATGGCTCGCGACGCCGAGCCACCTCCGGGCGCTCCCGCGGCCGGCGACTTCTTCGGCTGACGACTGCGAGCAGGCTACTGCTCGGGCTCCATCGCGGGGTGGTGCAGCCCGCGATCGCGCAGACGGTCCAGGATCAGCTCGCTCAGCCTGATCCAGGCCGGCTTGTGGTCCCACTGGGCGTCGAGCAGGGCATTGGCGGCGGGATCGTCCAGACCTTGGTCGAAGTACCAGGCATCAAGGGTCGAGTCCCACCGCGAGGCCATCCAGTCGACGGTGTCATCGGCCAGGCGGGAGATCTCGGGCGACTCAGGATCGGCGTCGACGTGCTGGAACATCCGCACCATGAGGTCGAGGTACTCCGGGTCACCGAACATGGAGTCGCCGAGCTTGTCCAGCCAGGCCTCGATCGGTGCGGTGTACAGCGCATGCGACAGGATTCACGAGTCCCGGTAGTGGTCCACGACGACTGGGTCGAGCCCGAGTCGACGAAGCTGCTCGATGAATCGCACGATGACGTCGGGCAGAGTCAGCGCATCTCCGGCGCGCAGCCGCTTCAGCCGGGCCCGATCATCTTTCAGCTGGCGGATGCGGTGACCGAGATCTGTGTCGATCTGCGTCAATGCGGCGGCGAAGTCGTCCTCAGATGCCTCGAGCAGGTCGTGGATGCGGGCCAGGGGAACCCCGGCAGACGCCAGGGCGACGATGCGCGACAGGCGCAAGATCGCGTCAGCGTCGTACAAGCGATAGCCGGCGGGAGTCCGCTCAGGCTCTGGCAGCAGGCCGCGCTGGTGGTAGAACCGCACGGTCCGGGTCGACACGCCGACGTAGGACGCGAGCTCTCCGATCCGCAGCATGCCCACCATCGTGCCGGATCACTCCGGAACTGTGAGCGACTCCGCAACCGGCGGCACCGGCGCCGTGAGTTCTCGGGCCCCGCGACTGGCGATCGCGAACACCGCGACGGCCGACCATCCCGCAGCGACCAGCACTGCGCCAAGACCGAGATTACCGCCGAGCAGCACCAGCGACATGAGGCCGAGTCCCAGCGGACCGGCGACGAGGCTTCCAGCGTTGAGCCACCCGAGCACCCGGCCTCGCACGTCATCGGGCACCTGGTCGGCGACATACACGTTCCAGATGGGTCCGAACAGGCCGGACCCTGTCCCCATCACGACCATCCCGGTCAGGATGAGCCAGAAGCTGCCCAAGGGAGCGAACAGCCACATGCCACCCGACATCGCGAGGATGCCCGCGACGTACGCGGTGCGACGCGACCGCTTGGCCAGCACGGCGAAGAGCACCGATCCGACGAGGGTGCCCACCGCGAACCCGGACATCGTCAGACCGAACTGGTCGGGCTCGCCGATCAGGTTGAAATGACCAGGCATGAGCAGGCTGATCATGGGCAGTGTCACCAGGCTGGCGGCGAAGGCGATGACGAGCATCGCACGAAGAGCGGGCGTGCGACGGATCAGCCGAGGCTGCCGCCCGGAGTTGGCGGCCCGTGGTCGAACGACTGGCCCATGACCGGGACGAGCGCCGTGGCCAGAGCAGCGCCGCCCGAACAGGCAGCAGTGACCCACACGACGTCGATCGGGTCCATGACGCTCAGCAGGACGCCCGCGATGCCCGGCCCGGCGAGAAAGGCGAGCGAGAACCCGGCCTGGAACAGCCCGGCGACCTTCTCGACCGAGGTGCCCGACACCGACGAGACCCCGGCGAGCATGGCTTGGCGAGCCGTCATGCCGGGAACGTCGAAGACTGCGCCAGCGGCACCGAGCACCATGAACCACGGGACGGACAGCCCCACGGTGTAGTGGACCACGACGAGCCCCAGCACCGCGGTCGCGCTGCCGACGTCGGCCACCACAGCAACGTTGCGGGCGCCGAACCGGTCGATGAGGCGGCCGCCGGCGAACGTTGCCGGCACCGCTGCGAGACCCGCCACGGCGGCGATGACCCCCGCCGACGACAGGCTGCCGGTCGTCGTCAGGACCAGCCAGGGCAGCACGATCCCGATGGCCGAGTTGCCGAACAGGGAGAGCGAGGCACCGCCGATGTAGAGCGGGACGGCAGAGGACGAGCGAGACATGGAAACATCGTGCAACCTTGACCATGCGTCAAGGTCAAGCCCGCGATGTCACTGATACGTGATCAGGTCGGGGCGCGGTCGGACCTGGCGCCAGGTCTGCGGCACCGACAGCATCGGCTCGTCCTCGTCGACGAAGTTCTTCCACCCCCAGCCGTCGACGGGCGGTGCGTTCTTCCGCAGCACCGACCAGGTGCCCTGCTTGGCCCCTTGGGGCCCGGAGCCGTCGACGTGGATCACGGTCGCCAGCTCGGCGTGGCCGGTGTCGAGCCGCTTGCGGTCCTTGATCATCGATGTCGAGAACTGGTGCACCACGAACAGCTTTTGGGGAAGGTGCTTGGTACGGGTCAGGGCCGCCAGCCAGGACGCGGTGCGGTTGATCTCCGAGGCCTTGACCGAGCCGATCTGTCGCAGGTGCTTCTGCTTCGGCTTGAGTCGCCACTCTGGATCGAGAGCGAGTCCGACGTGTGGCCGGGCGAGCAGCGAGCGGTAGAGCTTGGCCTGGGTGAGGAAGTCCGTTCGACCCGGCTGCAGGTCGAGGATCACGTACACGCCAGCCTTCTCAGCGGCATCGACCAGCGGCTTCAAGGTCTTGACGGACGCCTCGGTCGAGTAGTTCTTGTCCTTGCCCGCTCCCGCGGAGGCGACCGTCGCGATGATCTCGAACGTCGGGGACGAACTCGGGCTTGCTGACCCGGCGGTACTTGGCGGCGAGGCGTTCGACTCGCTTGATCGAAGCGCGCACCCCCTGCTCGCCGAGCACTCCGAGCTGCGGCGCACCGGGATGGCCGTACATCGCGGTGTAGTGCTTGCCGGGCAAGGCCAGGAGGCCGCCGGTCGGTTGCTCGATCTGGCGACGGACGATGTCGAGGGAGTAGGCGAACCCCTGGACGAATGGTCGGCCCAGCGCGATGACGGGCGTGGTGGCCCGGTCTCGCAGCTGCCGCGCCACGGCGGGGGAGGTTCGGGGATCCGCATCGGGTATTTCGATCACGGTCGCCCCCGCGTTCGTCGCCGTCGCGACGGCTGCGGCATTGGCCTTGAGCGATCGGGTCACGACGATGAGGTCGGCGGGCTGGACGGCCGGTCCGGGCGTCAGCGTCGCTACCTCGGCGGCGGCGCGGTCAGGTTCGAGGGGAACTGCCCGTGCGCCCGCCACGGCGCGAGTTCGACCGAAGGCCAGCACGGTCGTCGCCTTGAGCCGGCGCAGCTCCGCGGGTGCCGATGCGTCGTCGACCAGCACGGGCACGCGCAGCGTCTTGGCGGACTCGATGGCGATGCTCTGCGCGACACCTCCGCGTCGGTCGACCAGCACCGCGACGGGCGAGGTCGGGAAGAGCCGTTCCGAGATGGCCGACGCGGACCGTGCCGGGGTCGTCGAGTCGATCACGTCGACCGCCTTGGCCGGGGTGCGCGCTGCGGGCGCTTCTGCAGCGCGGTCGACGATCGTCTCGTCGTCGCGACCGGCCAGTGCGAGGACCGCAACGAGGGTCACAGCCCCCAGACAGCCGACGGCGACGAACGGATTGATCCTGGCGGATACGCTCACTCCCGTGACCTTACTGACCACCCTCACAGCTCAAGCCGCCAACGCCCCCGACTCGGGGCTTGCGGGCTGGGTCGTCGACCTGATGGACAAGCTCGGTCTGGTCGGTGCCGCGCTGGCGGTCGGCATGGACAACATCTTTCCCGCCGATCCCCAGCGAGATCATCCTGCCGTTGGCCGGTTTCGCTGCGAGTCAAGGAACGTTCAGCCTGACCGGCGCGCTGATCGCGACGACGGTCGGCTCAGTCGCAGGCGCCGTGCTCCTGTACTGGCTCGGTGCGATCTTCGGTCGCGATCGGGCGGTCCTGGTCTTCGAGAAGGTGCCGCTGCTCAAGGTCAGCGACTTGGAGAAGACCGAGGCGTGGTTCGCCAAGCACGGCGGCAAGGCGGTGTTCTTCGGCCGCATGGTGCCGATCTTCCGGAGCCTGATCTCGTTGCCGGCCGGGGTGGAGAAGATGAACTTCGCGCTGTTCTTCGCGCTGACGACGCTCGGCAGCCTGATATGGAACTCGATCTTCGTCATCGCTGGCTACCGGCTCGGCGAGAACTGGGACAAGGTCGAGCCGTACGCCGACGTGTTCCAAAAGCTCGTGATCGTGGCCGTGCTGCTGGTCATCGCGGTCTTCGTCGTCGTGCGCGTGCGCGAGCTGCGCCGCCCTGGTGCCGTATGAGCGTCCGCTGGAAGGCCACGGCCCTCGCGGTGACTGCGCTGCTGACCGTGGTGGGGTGCACGTCGTCGGACGACGAGCCGAAGGCCGACCCGACGCCGACCGCCACCGACGAGGTCGTCGACGAGTCGTTGGACGAGAACGCCGGCTGCGAGCTGCTAGATGCTGACGATCGCGCTGCGCTGCTGGGCAGCAACTTGAATGCCGTGGCGGCGGCGGACGCCCGCGAAGGTGCCGTCCAGTGCCGTTGGGCCAGCGACAAGGGCCTGATCCAGGTCACCGACCTGGCCGCTGAGGCCTGGGCCAAGACCTTGCCCGAGATCGTCGCCCAGATGGAGCAGTCGGCCGAGGTGCAGGACGCTGATGGCAAGGCCCAGCTGGCGAAGGCCAAGAAGCTCCTCTCAGGGGCTGACTCGTTCACGGGCAAGCAGGCTTGCGAGGCGTTCACGACGCTGGCCGAGATCGGTGGCGACAAGCCCGGGACCACCACGACCCTGTCGTACCTGCCGATCAGCGAGGAGGCCGTCGGCATCTCGGCCCAGACCTGTTCGAGCGGTCGGTTGACCTCGTTGGTGTTCTCGACGCCGAAGCTGCAAGGAGTCGAAGGCGTACGAGCGAAAAGTGGCCGCAGCACTCAAAGCCGCACACGCGCGAGCAGTCGCTCGGCAGTAGGCTGGCCCCGTCGTTGCAGGACGGACTCGGGAGGCCCACATGCGTCGTCGCCTTGCCAGTATCGCCGTGCTCGTCGCGGTGACGACCGCTGCGTGCGGAGGATCGGACTCTGACAACACGGGCAGCTCCAGCACTGCCGCGGCAGGCGTCGATGTCTGCAAGCTGCTCGACAGAGCCGGCGCGGCGCGATCTTGCCGGCACCACGGTCAACACCCGGGTGGACGTCGAGGGTGCCACGGCAGACTACTCGTGCCGGTTCGGCACCGAGCCCAACCTGGCACGGGGGCCGCTCGTGCAGGTGCAGTCACTGCCCGCCGAACGCTGGGCGAGCGAGGTGCCGAAGTTGATCGACCAGCTGCGCAGCAGTGGCAACCCGTTGGCCACGACCCAGAAGGACAAGCTCGACGCCGCGCTGCGTCTGGTGGGCGACGGCACCGACGTCGATCCGGCGATCGCCTGCGACATCTTCGTCAACGTCGCGGCCGCCAATGGAGCGACCGACGACGCGTCGCGGGTGGTCAGCGTGGTCGAGGTGTCGCCGGGCGTCTCGGCCGTCAGCGCTCAGACCTGCACGGACCAACGCGTGACGTCGGTGGTGCTGAGCGGGCCCGACGTCGCCGGGTCGCCCGCTGAGCAGGATGCCGCCCTGACAGCGCTCGACCTCGCTCACGAGGCGGCCGTCCAGGGCACCAGCGACGTCGACTGACCCGCTAGAGCGAGACGTCGGCGCGTCGCTCGTCGTCGCGGGGCCGGTCGCAGAACGTGGACCCGTTGACGAACCGCACCCCGTCGGTGAACCTGGCCTCGATCTGGCCGGCGCCGAACTGCTCGACGTACAGCCGCGAGTAGAGCCCACCGAGGCTCGAGCAGCTCGTCGTGCGTGCCCTGCTCGACCAGGTGACCGTCCTCGAGGCCGAAGATGACGTCGGCGTTGTGGATCGTCGACAGGCGGTGCGCGATCGCGATGGTCGTGCGGTTGTGGGTGGCGCGCTCCAACGCATCCTGCACGAGCCGCTCGGTCTCGGTGTCGAGAGCCGAGGTGGCCTCGTCGAGGATCAGGATCCGCGGGTCCATCAGCAGCACCCGTGCGATTGCCAGACGCTGCTTCTCACCGCCGCTGAGCCGGTAGCCCCGCTCGCCCGTGATGGTCTCGTAGCCTTCGGCGAACGACAGGATGCGGTCGTGGATGTTGGCATCGCGCGCCGCCTGCTCGATCTCGTCGGCGGTGGCATCGGGCTTGGCGTAGGCGATGTTGTCGCGGATCGAGCCGTGGAAGAGGTACGGCTCCTGCGTCACCATGCCGACGGCCTCGGCGAGCGAGCCCATCGTGAGGTCACGGACGTCGGTGCCGTCGATCAGCACGCTGCCCTCGTTGACGTCGTAGAAGCGGGGCACGAGGTACGTCATGGTGGTCTTGCCAGAACCCGATGGCCCGACGATTGCCGCGAGCTGGCCGGGCTTGACGGTCAGCGAGATGTTCTCGAGCGCCCAGCTCGGCTCGGGGGCCGGACTGACTCGGTCGATCCGTACGCCTGAGTCGCCGAACCGGTCGTGGTTGACGGTGCCGCTGAGGGCACGGGGCTCGGGATACCGGAAGAACACGTTGCGGAACTCGATCTCGCCGCGCACGTTCTCGGTGTCGAGGGCGACCGCCCCCGGCCGTTCGGTGATCGCCGGCTTGAGGTCGAGGTACTCGAACAGCCGACGGAACAGCGCCAGGGAGGTCTGGACGTCGAGCGTGACCCGCATGAGCTGCAGCAGCGGCATCTGCAACCGGGCTTGCAGCGTCGTGAAGGCGACGAGGGTTCCGGCGGTCAGCCCCGTGCCGCCGTCGATCATGTACCCGGCGACCAGGTAGATGATCGCTGGCGTGATGGCGAAGAAGGTCTGCACCGTGGCGAAGAAGGCCCGACCGGTCATGGCCTGCTCGACCTGCAGACGGGTCTGGTTGCGGTTGGCCTCGCGGTAGCGGGCGACTTCGGAGTCGGCGCGGTTGAACACCTTGGACAGCAGGATGCCCGAGACGCTGAGCGCCTCCTCGGTGATCGCGGTCATCTCTGACAGCGACTCCTGGGTCTTGCGGGCGAGCCGCTGGCGGCGCTTGCCGACCTGCAGCTGGATGTACACGAACAGCGGCATCACGACGAGCGTCAGCAGGGTCAGCTGCCACGACAGGATCAGCATCGACACGAAGGCCGCAGCGACCGTGACGCTGTTCTGCAGGATCGAGGTCGCGGTGTCGGTGAGCACCGTGCGGACCCCTGCGACGTCATTGGCCAGACGGGACTGGATCGCTCCGGTCTTGGTCGCCGTGAAGAAGGCGAGCTCCATCTTCTGCAGGTGGGCGAACAGGTCGCTGCGAAGATCGGCCATCGCCGAGTTGCCGATCGTGGACGTCAACCAGTTCTGGCCGATGCCGATCAGGGCTGTCACGATCGGGATGACGCACATGCCGGCGACGAGCCAGGCCAGCAGGGGCAGGTCGACCCCGCCGCCGGGCGGGAACAGGGCCTTGTCGAAGGCGGCCTTGGTCAGGAACGGGACGACCGAGGTGAGGATCGCGGACGCCACGACGGCGACCGCCACGAAGATCATCTTGGTGCGGTAGGGCCTCAGCATGTGAGCGATGCGGCCCAGGATCGGGGCACCTCCGGCGCTGATCTCAGCGTCGGTGAGATGCGTGACGCTGGGTCCGCGATCGCCCCGGGGCATCAGTCCTCGATCTTGGTGAGGAGCACCTCGACCGAGTCGCCATCGACGGGCACGAGATCGGTGGTGCCCCAGACCCCGACCTCGGAGCGCAGCGCGGCCCAGATGAACAGCCGTCGGGATCGGCGATGAACTCGGGGTCGGCGCTCACCGTGAACTCGGTGGGGATGCCCGTGACGTCGACGGCCGTGCCGGCAAGCACCTCGCCCTCGGCGTCGACGAGCTTGATCGTGGCGATGGCGCCCGGCGGCAGGGCGATCCGCTCGCGGATCGTGACGGCGCCGGTGAGGGTGAGCAGCTCAGAAGACATGGACCAACCCTATGCCTGTTCGGCGACAGCTTCGTCGAAACGAGGTGGCGGGCCGCCCGAGCAGGCGACTGATGTCACCGTCGACGTGCTGGAGCTCGCCGTCGCGGATGGCTGTGTAGGTGCTGATCCACGCGTCCACCTGCCAGTCGGGTGCACCGTAGTGGGCGCGGCTGGCCCGGGCCTCGTCGATCGTCTCGTCGACGAAGAAGAACGGGCGTCCGGTGATCCGGTGCGCGATGGCGGCGACGTCCGACAGGGTCAGAGCCTCGGGTCCGGTCAGGTCGTAGGTCTGGAAGATGTGCTCGCGCGATTCAGCCAGCACGTGGGCGATGACCGCGCCGACGTCTCGCTGTGACACTGCGGCGACGCGGCCGGTGCCGGCCGGTCCGCGGATGACGCCCTGCTCGTCGGCGAACTGCACGAGGACCTCGGCGTAGAAGTTGTCGCGCAAGAAGGTCCAGTCGAGACCGGATGCGCGCAGGTAGTCCTCGGTGGCCCCGTGGTCGCGGGCCAGGGTGAAGCCGGAGGTCGCAGAGGCTCCCACGAACGACAGGTACACGACGTGGCGCACCCCGGCAGCGACGGCGGCGTCGATGAATGAGCGGTGCTGGTCGAGGCGGTCGGCGCTCTCGTGCGCCGACACCATGAACACCGTGTCGACACCGGACAGCGCCTCGACACAGGCGGGGTCGCCGTACGAGGCGGACCGCACGTCTGCGTGAGCCAGGCGAGGAGCCCGGGACGGATCGCGCACGAGGAGTCGCACGGGCACCTGCGCGTCGTCGAGCAGATGGGCGGCAATGCCTCCGACGGTGCCGGTGGAACCGGTCAATGCAATCGTCATGACGTGGTCAACAACCGCGCCGACGGTTTTATGTCGGTCGTCGGGACGCGCGATCGACGACATCGTGGTTGATTGGGCCTATGGCTTCGGTTCTGGTGCTGGGTGGGACCTCCTGGTTGGGAGGCTTGATCGCGCATGACGCTGTCGTCCGCGGACATGACGTCACGTGCCTGGCGAGAGGCGAGTCTGGTCACGCGCCAGCGAACGTGACGTTCGTGGAGGCTGACCGGTCCAGGCGCGGTGCCTATGACGATGTCCTCGACCGGCGTTGGGACCTGGTCATCGACGTGTCCCGGCAGCCGGGGCACGTGCGGTCGGCCGTCGAGGCGCTCGGCGGTGTGTCGTCGCACTGGACGTTCGTGTCGACCGGATCGGTGTACGCCGATCAGAGTGTTGCGTTGACCGAGGAGTCACCCGTGCTGGCGCCGCACCCGCACGACGACGCCGACCCCGAGCACTACGGCGAGGCCAAGGTCGCGTGCGAGCAGGCAGTCAGTGCGCTGCGGCATCACCTGATCGTCCGTGCCGGCTTGATCGGCGGTCCGGGCGATCCGTCCGACCGGTTGGGCTACTACGTGTCGAGGTTCGCGTCGGCCGGTGCCGATCCGGTGCTCGTGCCTGGCGACGTCGCCCAGCCCATGCAGGTCGTCGACGTGCGTGATCTCGCCGCCTTCGTCCTGCACGCCGCTGAGTCCGGCGCGACCGGAGTCGTGCACGGTGTGGGCGAGCAGACCACGGTCGGCGAGCTCGTGCGGAGGTCGGCCGAGGCCGCGGGATTCACCGGACGCTGCGTCGAGGCCGATCCGGGCTGGTTGCGGTCGCACCGCGTCGAGGAGTGGATGGGTCCACGGTCGCTGCCACTGTGGCTGCCGTTCAGCCACCGCGGGATGGGGATGATGGACGACCGCCGGGCGCTCGACCTCGGCCTGGCGCGCCGGCCCGTCGACTCGACCCTGCGCGATGTCCTCGTCGACGAGCGCACTCGAGGACTCGACCGTCCACGTCGCGCAGGTCTGACCAGGGCGGACGAGCTGAAGCTGCTGGCCGATCTTCGGACGTGAGCGAGCCGCGTGTCACGAGTGTACGAGACCGTCGCGTCGCCCGGCGTGGGATCGGTGTTGTCCGCCGCGCTGATCGAGGCGGTGAAGGCAGAGCCTGCCACCTGGTCGAGCAGCATGAAGCTGAGCGTTCCGTCGAAGGCATCGGCGAACGTGCAGGTGATCTGGACTGGTGTGTCGCCCGATGGTGCGGTGCAGTCGGCGCCGACGGGCGGGGCTGAGCCGAAGTTCCAGCCGCCGGCCGAGGTGACGTCGATGACGAGCGTCGACGGCCCGTCGGGGGAGGACACCACGAGGTCGAACGTCGTCCAGTCAACGCCTTCGGCGAGATTGGCCAGGCCGACGGCGAGGTCGTACGTCGTGCCCGTGGGCTCGGGTTCCGGTTCGGGCTCTGGTTCCGGCGATGGTTCTGGTGTCGGCTCCGGGCTGGGCCGCGGCGGCGGCTTCGACTCTGGTTCAGACGGCGGCTCGGCTTGCGGAGCGGGCGCGGCTGGCGGGACCACCGGGACGGGTTCGGGTCGAACCGGCAGCTCGGGCACAGGATCGGGCACGGGTGCCGCGGTCGGCGACTCGCTGCGCACACGTGGCTGCTCGACGGGAGTGCGAACAGGCCCGGCGTCGGCGAAGCCCTCCGAGGGTGTGCCGGGGTCCGATGGCCGGACCAGCATCACCGCGATGACCGCCGCTGCCGCGACGCCGGTCGCCAGGGTCGCGATCGCGCCCGCTGGCGACGACACCGCGGCAGCCAACCGGGTGCGTGTCCCGGCGATCGCTCGTCGCCCGGCTGACGATGACGTGCCGCGCGGACGGCTCTGGCTGGACCGCCCTCGGGCTCGACCGCCCCACCACGCCGCGCCGGATCCACCGAGGAGGGCCGGGACCAGCAGGGCAGGAAGATCGCTCGTGATGCCGCGCAGATCGGCCAGCACCAGTGCGCAGTCCCGACAGTCGTCGACGTGCTGCTCGACCGTCGCGGTGTCCCTGGGACCCAGCTGGCCGCGCGAGTAGGCCGCGAGCTTCTCGCGAACGCCTTGGCACACGGCGTCGTCGGTGGTCGAGATGTGCGCCGACAGGTAGGCCTGCCGCAGTCCCTCTCTGGCGCGGTAGGCGAGTGCTCCGACCGCTGCGGGAGTGATGCCGAGCAACCGGGCGACCTCCTCGCGGGGCTCGTCCTCGACGCTGGTGTGCCACAGGACGGTCTGCCAGCGTTCGGGCAGGCTCGAGAACGCCTGGGCGAGCAAGGAGGACTCCGACCGCAGATCGGTCTCGTCCTCGGCTGCCGCCTGGTTGCCCAGGGGCTCGTACTCGTCGACCCAGACGATCTTGTTGTCTCGCTGGCCCGTCTTGATGTGGGCATTGCGCACCGAGGTCATGAGGTAGGGACGGAACGCCACGTCTGGCCCTCGACCGTTGCGCAGGGCCGCAAGAACCCGGCTGAAGGCCTCGGCGGCGAGGTCGTCAGCCGCTGAGCGTCCGGCCAGCCGTGAGGCGAAGCGGCGCGCTGGCGCGTGATGGCGTTCGAACAGCTCAGTCGCGGCATCGTCATCACCGGCGCGGTAGCGCGTGATGAGCTCGGCGTCGCCGGCTTGGTCGTCGGTGTGCATTGATCCCTCCGCACATAAGACCCAAAGGAGTGTGTCCTGTGACGAAGGTTCAGCGAAATATTTTTGTGAATCTTTTGTGGGCTTGCGTGATGGATCGGCCGATCGAGGGTCCAACGGGTAGGCGGCTGGGAGGCCCGGGCGGGAGAACGCAGTGCAGATTCGAGGAAGAGGCCGTCCGGCCAAGGCACCAGCAGGTCGAGGTGGGCCCGTGGCGGCCGAGCTCGGACCGTTGGTGGCTGCCTGGTGCGGTGACGGCGATCTGGCCGATGCCGTGTGGCAGGTGGCGAGCCTCTACGCATTGGACGGCAGGAGCTTGCAGTCGCTCTTGGACGATCTCGACGGCGCGTCCGCAGCGCTGGGTCTGACGGGGGCAGATCGTGCTCTCGAGCGGTCGCTGGCTGTCGCCTGGTCGGAGGCTGCGCTGGGTCGCTACTCGCAGCTGAGGTGCACCGACCCGATGACCGGGCTTGCCACGGTCCAGCACCTGCAGACCGAGGTGGCGGGTCTGTGCCGTCGCGGGACGTCGCGTGACTGGTCGCTCGTCGTGGTCGAGGTGGGTCGTCGCGGTCAGGACGATCCGAACGTCCCCGCAGGACTGCTCGAGTCGTTCGGGCTCTCCGAGGTGGCGAGGGTCGTCGACCGCGGCTGCTGGACGCGCAGGTCGTGGCACGACTGACCCTGCGGCGGTTGGCGGTGACAGTCCCGGGCAGGAGCGCCGTGGATGTCGTCGAGCGCATCGAGCGCCGGTGGGGGATCCGTCGGATCGAACGAGGTGGGGGTCCACGGGTCTGGTGCTGGATCGAGCGGCTGCCGGAGCAGCCTGGTCAGGCAGCGTCCCTGATCGACGAACTCTGCCGATAGCCGCGTTCTCGGGGCACCTACGCTGGGCACATGACTGACATCCCGGCCTGGACGGCCTGCTCGGCGTCGAGCACCTCGAGATGACCCCCGACAAGGTCGTCGTGCGGTTCACGATCACCACGAACCACCTGCAGCCGTTCGGCATCCCCCACGGAGGCATCTACTGCGCCGTGCACGAGTCGACGGCCAGCTATGCCGGCTTCCTGTGGTTCGGCGGCAAGGGCGTCGTGGTGGGCACCAACAACTCGACCGACTTCCTGCGTCAGGCCAAGGTCGGCGACACGATCACGACGACCGCGACGCCGATCCACCGCGGCCGCACCCAGCAGCTGTGGCACCTCGACTCGGTCGACCAGGACGACCGGCTCATCGCGCAGGGTCAGGTGCGCCTCGCCAACATCGAGCAGGAGCTGCCGGACGAGATCAAGGCCCGGTTCGGCGTCGTGTGACCAGGGGCTGGCACCAGCCGGTACGCTGATGGCAAGCAAGTGCGACTGGCGTTGAGGTGGATACCACCGGGGAGCCCTTGTGAAATCAACGACATCGGGACCGTTCGCCTGGGCCCCACGTCAGCCAATTTTCTGCTGACTGGAGGCATCCGCGATGATGATGACCATGACGAACACTGCCCCGTACCCCACCTCACTGCTCAACGACGGTGACATCCGCGTCCTGCTGCTCGAGAACATCCACACCGACGGTGCGGACTTCTTGCGGGGCAAGGGCTTCCAGGTCGAGACGCGTGACGGAGCGCTCGGCGAGGACGACCTGATCGAGGCCATCCAGGGCGTGCACCTGCTCGGCATCCGCTCGACGACGTATGTGACCGAGAAGGTGCTGGCTGCGGCGCCCGACCTGCTCGCGATCGGTGCCTTCTGCATCGGCACCAACCAGATCGACCTGGCTGCCACGACCCGTCAGGGTGTCGCGGTGTTCAACGCCCCGTACTCCAACACGCGCAGCGTCGTGGAGCTCGCGATCGCCGAGATCATCTCGCTGGCACGTCGTCTGCACGAGAAGTCGACCGACATGCACAACGGTGTGTGGAACAAGTCGGCCGCCGGCAGCCACGAAGTGCGCGGACGCACGCTCGGCATCATCGGCTACGGCAACATCGGCAGCCAGCTCTCGGTCATCGCCGAGGCGCTGGGCTTGTCGGTCGTGTTCTACGACATCGACGACAAGCTGGCGCTGGGCAACGCCAAGCGCTGCTCGACGCTCGAAGAGCTGCTCGCGATCTCCGACGTCGTGACCCTGCACGTCGACGGACGTCCCGGCAACGCCGGGCTGTTCGGTGATGAAGAGATGTCGCAGATGAAGCCGCGTTCGCTGTTCCTCAACCTGTCGCGCGGCATCGCGGTCGACACGGCCGCCCTGCGCAAGCACCTCGAGTCGGGGCACATCGCCGGCGCTGCGGTCGACGTCTTCCCGGTCGAGCCGAAGCGGCAGGGCGACCAGTTCGAGTCCGACCTGCGTGGGCTCAAGAACGTCATCCTCACGCCGCACGTGGGTGGCTCGACCGAAGAGGCGCAGCAGGACATCGGACGTTTCGTGGCCTCCAAGCTGCGGTCGTACGCCTCGTACGGCGGCACCTCGCTGAGCGTGAACATGCCGGAGATCAACCTGCCGTCCGATGCCTCGAAGCATCGTCTGGCACTGGTGCACCGCAACGCTCCGGGGGTCCTGGCGACGATCAACGGCCTCCTGGGTGAGCACGATGTCAACATCGAGGCGCAGTCACTGTCGACCCGCGGCGAGATCGGCTACGTGCTGACCGACGTCGCCGACGACTCGGCACCGAGGTGCTGCGGGAGCTGGCTGCGCTGCCCGAGACGATGCGCCTTCGTCAGCTGAGCTGACCTCACGACAACGGCCCCCGACCCGCGATCAGCGGGTCGGGGGCCGTTGCGTGCTGCTAGTCCTCGAAGCTCAGCGGCGGGTACTGGTCGGTCGCCAGCATCAGGTAGGCCGAGAGTCGCACGTTCCACTGCAGGTAGCCGATGATGAAGCGGCGCAGAGGTGCAGGCCACGAACCGGTGATCAGCACGGCGAACCAGGCGATGATGTAGAAGACGTAGGCGATGACGCTCAGGATGCTGATCACGATCAGGTGCGGGATCGCCAGGATCAGCCGGGAAGAAGATCGTCAGTCGGCTGCGGTTCTCGACCTGGGCCTGCAGGTCGACCCGCACGTTCGGGTAGTCGCCCGGGTCGGCGAACGAGCTGGAGAACGCGAAGGGCGGGTAGTCCTCGTTCAGGAACGATGCGTACACCCCGACGCGGGCCTGGTACCGCAGGAACATCGCGACGATGCTGAGCATGCCCTCGGGTATCCGACCCGTGACGAGTCCGACGAACCAGGCGGCGATCACGACGACCTCGGCCACGATCGCCAGCACGTACAGGATCAAGAAGTGCGGGATCGCCAGGATGATGTTGCCGATGACCCGCCAGCGGGCGATCGTGTCGGGAGGTCGACGGCGAGCCGCGCGGGGTAGCCCCCGGTGGTGGGCGGCTGCACGGCCGGCGGGGAGGGAACCCGTCGCCGGGGACGGGCGGGGGAGTGGAGTCGCTCATGTCGATTCCTCCTGTGGGCCAGTGGTTACCCGAAACCGTAGCGAATTTCGGGGCCCTCTGGCACTGATCACGCGTGATTCACGTGAAACACGAGCTGACTAGATCAGGGCGCCAGCCAGCTCGAGGGTCTCGGCGCAGCCAGCATCGATCTTGACGGTCGCGAGCTCGTCGCCGCGCGTCGGACCACGGTTGATGATGACGACAGGGATGCCGCTCTTGCGGGCCGCCTTGACGAAGCGCAGGCCCGACATGACCTGCAACGACGAACCCAGGACGACCAAGGCCTCTGCCTCCGCGACGAGTGCAAAGCAGCTGGCCACCCGTTCCTTCGGGACGCTCTCGCCGAAGAACACGACATCGGGCTTGAGGTCACCGCCGCACGTGCTGCACGGAGCGACGTCGAAGTCGGCGGTCTCGTCGAGGATGACGTCGCCGTCGGGTGCGATCTCGCCGACGCGGGACTCGTATCCGGGATTGAGCCGGGCGAGCCGGTCGTGGAGCGCGCCGCGCGGTGTCAGCCATGGCAGGTCAGGCAGACGACTCGGTCGATGCGGCCGTGCAGGTCGATGACGTCGCGGTGTCCGGCCCGGCTGTGGAGGCCGTCGACGTTTTGCGTGATCAGCCCGGTCAGTCGGCCCGCTGATTCCATCTCGGCCAGCAGCAGGTGGGTCGTGTTGGGCTCGGCCCGGCGCATGCGAGACCACCCGACGTGGGCGCGGGCCCAGTAGCGCTGGCGGTTCTCGGGGGAGCGGATGAAGTCTTGGTACGTCATCGGCGTACGGACAGGTGAACCCGGGCCGCGGTAGTCGGGAATTCCCGAGTCGGTCGAGACGCCGGCCCCGGTCAGCGTGAGCCAGCGGCGTTCGCCGAGAGAATCGTGCAGCAGTCGTTCCACGGCGGGGTTCGATTGCTGCGGCGACGGGTCGTCCACGCATACAAGCGTACGTGGCGAGCAGTGCGGCGGCGCGGCGATCTGCTGGCTGAGGGGCGTCTGCGATCAGCCTTTGACGGCTGGGAGATCCGTTGCGGTGAGACGCCGAGCAGCTCGCCAGCGTCACGCACGGTCATGTCGTGACTGACCAGGCTCCGGGCTGCGTGCCTGATTTTTTCTGACGCGGCCTGCTGGGCATCCTCGGCGGCGGCCCTCGCTGCGCGGGCGTCGCGGACCATCTCGTCCATCTCTGGAACGACAGGGACGACGGTCACAGTGATGTCTTGGGCGTTCGTGGTGGTCACCAAGGCGACTGCGTCCCGGACCATGGAAGGAACCTGATCGAGCCGGCGGGCCTGAGTGAAGACGCCAGGATGTTCCACGACTTCGACTGCCCACCACGAGCCGGTCCGTTGGGCCTTCGCTGTGACGTTCATCGTTGCACTCCCATGTGCCTGAGGATGGCGTTGGCGGTGATCTCGTTGATCTCGCTGTGTCGTGGAACGACGGTCTGTCAATTCCCGATACGCACTTTGGTGTGGTTCCCGCCCTCGGTCGTGACGACCTCTAGACCTTCTACCTTGGCTTGCCGCGCGAGCAGCTGCTAGCAGATCTCTTCGTTTCATCCATTGTGTCTAGATATCTAGACGATTCAAGTCAATGCCACTAGACGAATCTGTGGAAAGCGAGGCGTCAGGCCGCGTCGAGCGACCTCAGCACGTCGCAGGTCACCCCGAGCAGGGCGCGATCGTGCGAGGCGATCAGCGCGGCCGCGCCGCGTTCGACCCTGGCAGCAACCACCTTCATGATGACCGCCGTCGTCGGCGAGTCGAGCATCGCCGTGGGTTCGTCGCAGAGCAGGATCTCGGGATCCAGCGCGAGCGCCCGTGCCAGACAGGCGCGTTGCAGCTGGCCGTCGGAGACCTGGTGCGGCAGTCGTTCGAGCAGGTCTGCCGACAGCTGGACGGTGTCGGCGAGCTCGGCGACCTGGGCGGCGTAGGCGGACGCGTCGGGCGTGCGGCGGCCGTCGGCGAATGACAGGGGCTCGGCGATGATGCGCTGCAAGGTCAGGCGAGGGCTGGTCGCAGCCCGAGGTGACTGGACGACCATCCCGATCTTGCGCCTGATCGTCTGCGGCACCCGATGACCGGTGCCGGTGATCGGCGTGCCGGCCACAGCAACCGTGCCTGCCGTCGGCTCCATCGAGAGGGAGGCGACTCCCAGCAGCGTCGTCTTGCCTGATCCTGAGGGCGCGAGCAGACCCATCGAGGCGCCGGCTGGCACCTGCAGGGAGACCCGCTCGAACACGGGGGTGTCGCTCCCGGGGTAGCAGAACGTGACCTCGTCGAGTGTCAGCATCAACGTCCTCCTACGGGCGCACAGGCAATCACGTGGGTGCTGTCTTCGCTGACGACGGGGGCGCATCGCGTGCCGATCCGGCTGTGCCAGGCGCACACCGTGGGATCGGGGTCCACCAAGGACGGGGGCACGCCAGGTGCCGGATTGAGCCCGTTCTCGGGCAGTGCGTCGAGCAGCGCCCGCGAGTAGCTGTGCCACGGGTCGACCAGGACGCGATCGGCCGGACCGGTCTCGAGCAGTCGTCCCGCGTACATGACCGCGACAGTGTCGGCGACGTCGCGGGCGGCCACCAGGTCGTGCGTGATCAGCATGACCGCGGCGCCCGAATCGGCGTGTGCGCGCAAGGCCGCCAGGACCAGCGCAGACGAGTCAGCATCCAGTGCCGAGGTCGGCTCGTCGGCGACGATCACCTCTGGTCGCAGCGCGAGGGTCATCGCCACCAGGACGCGTTGGGCCATTCCGCCCGACAGCGTGGGGGTAGCGGTCAAGGGTGTCAGCAGGAAGCGCGAAGTCGGTGAGCAGCGCCTGGAGATCGGCGGTCTCCGCGGGGTGGCCGTGGAACGTCAGCGTCTCGGCCATCGTGGCTCTGACCGTGCGCACCGGGTTGAGGTGGGTGGCAGCCGACTGGGGGATGAGTCCCAGCCCGACACCACGGATCGAGCGCATCAACGAGGTCGGCGCCGTCAGCAGGTCGACGTCGCCGTAGTGGATCGAACCTCGCGTGAACGTCCCGGCCGGCAGCAGGCCCATGAGGGCCAGGGCCAGCAGAGACTTGCCGCAGCCGGACTCGCCGACGACGGCCGTCACTCGGCCGGGCTCCAGTCCCAGGCTGACGTCCTCGGCAGCATGGACCCATCGCCGCTCGCGGCCCGGGAGCAAGATCCTGATCGACAACGCATCGAAGCGGACGGTGGTGGCCAGCTGCACGGCCGCGCTCATCGCGCCACCTGCGACTCGATCGAGTGCTTCGGCATCGCCGCGCGGCTCAGGTGGCCGCCGATGCCGGCGATCGCCAGGCAGGTAGCCGTGAGCAGCGAGGCAGGGAACACCAGCAGCCACCATCCGCCCGCCAGGATCCCCGACCGGGCGTCCTGGAGCAGCGTGCCCAAGGACGGGTCGTTGGGCTGCAGCCCGACGCCGAGGAACGACAGCGCAGCCTCGTGCCAGATGGCGTGCGGTAGCAGCAGGACGACCGCGATCATCGCCTGAGGGATGATCGCGGGCAGCAGGTGGGTGCTCCACACCTGCACGCGAGACGCGCCGGACACGACGGACGCACGCACGTGCTCGCGGGTGCGCACCGACAGCAACCGCCGAGCGGACGATACGGGCGACCTGGGTCCAGTGGGTCAGGCCGATCGACACCACGATGGCCCACCACTGGCCGCGCCACAACGAGACGATCACGACACCCAGCAACAGGTGCGGCAACGCGTTCGTGGCATCGACGACGCGCATCACGAACCGGTCGGTCCATCCGCCCAGCGCAGCTGACACGGTGCCGATCAGCACCCCGATGACGGTGGACGTGAGCGCTGCAGCCGCCGCGATGACCAGCGACGTCCGAATGCCCTGCGCGCAGCGCAGCAGCAGGTCGCGTCCCAGCAGGTCGGTTCCCATGGGGTGAGCCGGCGAGGGCTGCTGCAGGTAGCCGACGAGGTCGACGGTGCGCGGATCGACTGTGGCGAAGATCGGCACGATGACCGCGTAGAGGGCCACGGACACGAGCACCGCGCAGCACAGGAGCAACGTCCGTCGGCTCGTCTGACGCCGAGCGCCCCGACGTCGCCGAGGCCACGACGGCGCTGGGCGCCACTGCGGCTCGACTGGGCGTGGCGCCCGGGCTGTCGTGACCGGGACGGAACGTCTCGACGTGGTGGCGTTAGATGTCATCAATCCTCGGATCCACGAACAGGTACACCGAGTCGGCCAGGGCCGACCCGATCAGCACGGCCAGGCAGGTCAAGGTCGTCACGGCGGCCAGCAGGGGGAAGTCTCCGTCAATCGCCGCGTCGACCGTGGCCGAGGCGAGCCCGGGCCAGCGAAGACCGTCTCGACCAGCAGGGCGCCGGTCACGAGCTCGGGCAGTCGCACACCGATGACCGTCACGAATGGCAGGAGCGCTGCGGCAGAGCATGCTTCCACACGACCGTACGGTCAGGCAGGCCCCTGCTCCCGCGCCGCGGTGACGTGATCTTCGCCCAGGGCAGAGATGACCGACGAACGCACGTTGAGCAGCAGCCACGGCACTTGCGACAGGCCCAGCACGAAGGCGGGCAGCACGAGGTGACGGGCGATCGATCCCGCTGTCGGGTCAGCACCGCCGGCCGAGACTCCACCGGCCGGCATGCCCAGTACCGACGAGAAGACGCTGATCGCGACCAGAGCGACCACGAAGGGCGGGATGCCTTGCATCGAGTAGGCCAGGGCCGTGGCGCATCGATCCGTCCACGAGCCGGGCTTCCACGCGGCGCGGACGCCCAGCAGCAGCGACAGCACGATGGCAATCGTCAGACCGCTGCCGGCCAGCAGCAAGGTGTAGGGGAGGCGGTCGGCCAGCACGTCCGAGACAGGACGAGCCAGCGACCGGGACTGGCCCCAGTCCCAGTGCAGGACGACGTCACGGATCCACCGTCCCCAGATGGCGATCCACGAGTCGTCGAGCCCGAGCTGCTCGGCGAGGATCGCTCGCTGGGCGCTGCTCGTCTTCTCGAACCGCGAGCCCAGGTACGCGGCCAGCGGATCGAACGGCGAGAGCGAGGCCAGCCAGAACGTCGCCATCGACACGACGGCTGTGATCGGGGCGGCGAGCAGCAGGCGAGCGCGCAGCAGACGTCCCGATCGGCGCCGGCGACTGCGCTGACCGCGATGCGCGGCCCCTCCGCGCACCGGGTCTGCGGTCGTCGTGTCGAGTGAGGTGGACATCAGGACTTGGCGGTCCACAGATCGATGTCCACCCACGGCCCCCAGGCGGTGCCGTGCTCATGTGGCTCCAGCATCGTGGACGTGCCGTTCCACGCATCGCTCACGGACTTCTTCTGGACGTACATGTGATCGATGAACGCGAGGACGACCATCGACGGCGACTCCACGTAGACGCCTGCGCCTCGTGATACGCAGCGACTCGCTCGGGGCCGTCGAGCGAGGTGCGACCGCGCTTCAGCACAGCGTCCATCTTGGGGTCGGCGTACTTGCTGGGATTGTCGTAGAAGCTGCCGGCCTCGGGGTATGACGAGTGCAGCATCTTGTAGATCTGGGAGTCGACGTCGTACGGGGTGTCGCCGCCGCCGAGCAGGATCGAGTCGGTGGCGACGCGCGGCTCGGCCTCTGCGAAGTCGACGCCCTGGATCGTGACGTCGACACCGGGCTTGAGCACTTCGGAGGCGAACGCGGCCGACAGGTCGCGGCGGACCAGGTCGGTGGGCCGGTACATCAGCGTGAAAGCGGCACGTTCTGCCCCCTTGGCCCGGATTCCGTCCTTGCCGCGGATCCAGCCGGCGTCCTCGAGCATCGCGTTGGCCCGGTCGGCGTCGAAGGTGAACGTCGCGTCGGCGTTGTAAGCTCGCCGTACTCGGGAGGGACGAACCCGGAGGCCGAGCGACCACGGCCGGCCAGCACACCGTCGATGATGGCCTCGCGATCGATGCCGATGTTGAGCGCCAGCCGGGCGGCCGGGTCGGCGGTGAACGGATTGTCGTAGGGCAGCGACAGCCCGCGCCAGTCGGCCGTCTTGGCGGCGACGACCTCGAAGTCGTCCCGGTCGCTGAAGGTCTCGGCGAGACGCGGGGGCAGGACCGTGCCGTCGAACTCGCCGGCCGTCATCCGCTGCGCCCGGGTGTTGTCGTCAGCGGCGACGACGTAGACGATCTTCTTGATCTGGGGTGCGTCTCCGCGATAGGTGGGACTGGGCTCCAGCACGAGGCGTTCGGGCGAGAACGACTGGACGACGTAGGGACCCGTGCCCACGGGCTCCTGGTTGAGCGTGGATTCCTCGACCTTCTGTCCGAGGGTGATCTTCTCCGAGGGTGCGATGCCGATCAGCAGCAAGGTGCCGAAGGAGACCTGTGGTGCCTCGAGGGTGAACCGGACGGTCTCCTCGTCGACGGCTTCGACGGACTTGAGATTGACCAGGTCGCCGGCGATGGGTGAGGCCGACTTCTCGTCGGCAATTGCCCGGTAGGTGGCCACGACGTCCTCGGAGTCGAGTGCGGATCCGTCGGAGAACGTGACGTCGGGCGTGAGGGTGACCGTCCAGGTCTTGGCGTCCGGCGAGATCTTGGGCAGCGCCGCCGCGAGGTTGGGCACCAGGTCCGGCAAGCCGTCGGCGGTGCCCCGGAGTGTCAGCAGGCCTTCGTTGATCTTGCCCTTGCCGGTGTTCGCGTACCCGGCGACGGGGTTGAGCGTCTCTGGCATCGCTGCGGTCAGCAGCGTGACCTGGCCGTTGGCTGCCCCGGTTACATCTCCGGAGCCGCAGGCAGCGAGCGCAACGAGGCACACTCCGCTGCTCAGAGCGAGCACAGAACGTCTGAGGGCGAACAATGGAGACCACCTTGGGAGGAGATTGATGATGGGATGAATAGATCATATATCTGTTCATCTGTCCAGGTGGACACATGTCGAAGAATCAGCCACCCACTACAGTTCGGGCAAGACAGTTCGGGCAAGGGCATGTGAACGGAGCACAGGTGTCGCCATCGGATCATCGAGACGTCGAGCCGCAGGCTCGGCCGAGTGTCGCCGAGCCGCTCGACTGGGTCGGCACCTTCGGGCTGCTCTCCGACCCCACTCGCATGAAGATCCTGTTGGCCATCCACGAACGCCCCGACTCAGCCGTGTTCGAGCTGGCCGAGGCGACTGAAGCTTGCCCACCAACACCGTCACGCAGGCGTTGCGGACCCTGCACCACGCCGGTGTGGTCACGGTGCGCCGCGAAGGCCGGTTCCGTCGGTGGACCTTGGTGCAGGAGGAAGCCCACCAGCTGCTGCACCACATCAGTGATCCGCAGAGCCCTCCGCACGATCCGTGACGAGGCGCTGAGACGCTCGCCACGAACCTACGGATCATATATGATCTACGCATGGCTTTCAGTACGATTACCTCACTCGATGTTGCATCCGCCCAGAAGCACAGTCAGGAACTGCTGACACGCCTGCTGGGGGAGCTCCTCCGACACCTACAAGACCGGTCCGACCGGCATGGGCTCGGGCGAACGTGTCCTCGTCCTCGGCGGTACCGGCTACATCGGCCGGGCGTTGGTCCCCGAGCTCGCCCGACGTGGTTACTCGTCCAGTCGTCCTGGCCCGCAGCGGCGACGTCGCCGTGGAGGCGGAGTTCGCCGACGCCGAGGTCGTGATCGGCGATCCGACCCGTCCCGGCGACGTGACCAGGGCAGTCTCCAGCGGACCCACTGCCGTCGTCATCTCGCTGCTCAGCGGCCGTCGGCCCAATGACGCCGAAGAGTGCCGCGTCGTCGACCACGAGGCCGTCGTGAACGGCATCCGCGCTGCCGTCGCTCGCAACGTGCAGCAGTTCATCCACATCAGCGACTTCGGTGCCTACCGGCCCGAGCTGATCCCCCAGGTCTACAAGCTCCAGGTCGAGGGCGCGCTGATCGGTCAGCACCACGGACCGCTCCCGTGGACGATCATCCGTCCGACGGCCTACTACCCGTACCTGTCGATGACGTTCGGCGACGTCAAGAACGGCGAGCCGTACCGGATCTTCGATCACGGTGAGTACAACGTCGTCAACCCGATCTCGCGCGAGGACCTCGCTGAGTTCATCACCAACCAGGTGCTGTCGGACGACGCTCTCGGCCGGGTGCTCCCGGTCGGCGGACCGTGGGACCCGGACAATGCCGTGACCCTCAAGGGTGCCGGGCAGATGATGTTCGACATCACCGGCCGCGAGCCCAACTGGGACGTCGTCTCGATGGCGACCTGGGACAAGAAGATCGCCCGCCTCACCCGGCTGGGCAAGGTGAGCAAGAACCTCAAGCCCGTGGCGTACTACCTCGAGGCGGCCAAGTACTGGTCGGTCGTCGATCACGTCGCACCGGCCTACGGCACGCGCACGCTGCGCGGCTTCATGGACAAGCCAAGGACCGCGAGTTCCCGACCGGAAGCTTCCGCGAACGGATGAAGAGCGGCACCAACATGATGCCGACCGACATCTGAGTCACTCAGTCAGCAACGCATCGGCCCCCCGACCATGACCTGGTCGGGGGGCCGATGCGTTGGCGGCGCGTGAGTCAGAACGCGGTGGAACCTGGCTTGATGACACCGAGGATCGCGGCAATCAAGACCATGGCCCAGATGCCGTAGACCCAGGGCTCGCTGCGACGGATCGAGCCCACGATGCCCTTCTCGACCTCGGGGGTCGAACCGGTCGTCATCAGGGCGCCGAAGGCCGGTCCGAACGGACGCAGGGCCCGCCGGATCATCACGCCGCAGAAGATGCACAGCCCGTAGGCGAGCAGCTTGCCGCCCAACCACTTCGGATTGGTGTCGACGCCGAACGGCTCTGGTGCGATCAGGGTGTACAACGCGAAGCCGACCAGCACGGCCGACAACGCGTACCGGACCCACAAGTCGGCGGTGTGCCGCACATGCGTGGCGCGGGCGCCGCCGGTTCCGCGAGCCTCGAACAACGAGACGGCCGCCCAGACCAGGGTGCCGACCCAGGCCAGCGCGAGCATCCAGCCGGTCATGAAGAACTCGTCACCCAACGGGCCGTAGTACATCAGCGTCAGGCCGCTGGCACCGAACAGGATCAGCGAGAAGCGGGGTGCCATGTCGCAACCGACCATGATCTTCGCCGCGATGGCCCGGGTCTCGGGCTGGAGATCGGGCTTGATGATGAATCGGCTGGAGTAGTAGACACCCAGGTCGCCGCCGAGCCAGTACACGAACAGCAGGACGTGCAGGATGATCGCGATCGTCTGGCCGTTGAGGCCGTGAGCCGCCTCGACGGCGACCGAGGAAGTCCCGGTCGCCGTCGAGGCACTGATCAAAGGAGTGAGTACGGACAAGGCCGCCATCACATGCCGTCGCCGTCCCAGCGGCCGCGCGAGCGGCTGCGAACGGGCAGCGAGGAGATGATCGGCGCGGGGATCGGGTCGCCGTCCTTCCACGAGACCAGCGCACCCCAGTTGTGGGCGTTCTTGCCGGTGCGCTCGTCCGGGTGCTCGACGGCCTTTCCGGCCCAGCCCCAGTCGAGGTTGATCGTCTCGGTCTCGGTCTCGTCGTGGCTGTGCTCGTGATCGTGCGAGTGGCTGTGCCCGTCCTCGTGGTCATGATCGTGGTCATGATCGTGCGAGTGGCCGTGCTCGTCGCTGTGGCCGCCCTGGAGGTTGGCCGCGTCCATGGCCTTCATGATCGCCAGGATCGACGGATCGGCTCCGGTGCCCTGGTGCTTGACCGGGGTGTTGTTCTGGCCCTGGTCGATCTGGAACTGCCAGGCGGCGTTCATCTGACGCATGTCCTCGTCCGAGCGCCACGGCTCGGCGAGGTCGTGGGTCGAGGACGACCAGCGTGCCGGCGTGTGCGGCTCCTCGTTGAGGCCGTCGGGCGTGTAGTTGACGCCGTCGGCGCCCCAGCGGACCCACTCGTTCTGGCTGTACCAGTTCTTCAGCTCGCCGTCCGAGCGCAGCAGCCAGGTGGCGCCGCCCTCCATCGTCGTGAAGTGGCCGTGCTTGACCCGCGCGGGGCGGAAGAAGTACGTGCCGAGATCGAGCGTGCCGAAGTTGTACTCCATGTGGCCGTCGGTCGTGTACGCCTCCTCGTAGCAAGGATGGTGAGCCAGACGGTGGTCAGACCAACCTTCCTGGGCGTGGACCAGACGTGTGTAGAAGCCGGTCTCCGGGTCGACGTGCAGGTACTTGATGAACAGGCCGGGCATGGGGCCCGGGTTGGGCACCGCATCCCACTTCATGGCCTCGGAGTCGATGACGATCGCTTCCTCGCGGGCACCTTCCCAGCGGGGTGCGTTCAGCGAGTCGACGGCGTCGAAGCCGGCATCGCCGTACTCGCGGTAGTGCAGGATCTTGGCGTCCTTGGCGAAGGTGATCGAGTCGACCGGGACACCCTTGGGGGCGTAGACGTAGCCGCCCTTGCCGATCTTCTTGTCGCCGTACGTCATCTCGCCGTCAGCACGTAGTACTCGGTGTTGGCGTGGTGGATTCCAGCGCTGCGGCCCCAGTCGGTGTGGAAGTCGACGCGCAGCGAGCACGAACCATCTTCCTCGTCGACGGACAGACGACGCTCGCTGGCGCGTCCCTCCGCGGTGGGCAGCGCAGCGGCATGCCAGATGTAGTCGTCTTCCTGGATCAGTTCCACATGGGGTCGCACAGTGCCTCCATCGATCGGTCAAACAGAATATATGATATCTACCACACGTAAGTTAAGGGTGCGCCACGCGTCTACACTCACGCTGACGGGAACCAGCCGGCGCGGGCGAGCATGGCCGGAGCTTGCGGCGGCTGGAGACTCGGCCGCGATCCAGGTGCCGATCTCGGCGACCTCCATCGGATCGATCGCTGCGCCGTCAGCGCGATGGGAGCGCACCGGAATGTCGCTCTTGTCGAGCAGGTACAGCAAGTCCTCGGTAGCGATGTTTCCGGTGGCTCCGGGGGCGAAGGGGCATCCGCCGATGCCGCCAGCCGAGGCGTCCAGCACGGTCACGCCGGCCGCGACGGCGCTGACGGCGTTCGCGTAGCCGGTGTTGCGGGTGTTGTGGAAGTGCGCGCGGAGCGGGATGTCCGGGTTGAGGGCGCGCAGGCCGGCCACGATGTCGGTGACCTGGCGAGGCACGCCGACGCCGATCGTGTCGGCGATGGCCAGCCGTCGGGTCTGCCGTCGAGGACGCCGCGGGCCACCTCCAGCACGCGTTCGGTGGAGACGACTCCGTCGAACGGGCAGCCGAAGGCGGCAGCGATGATGACACTGGCCTTGACGCCAGCCTGGCGAGCATCGTCGGCGATCGTGTGCCAGGCCTGGATCTGGGCCGCCGTGTCGACTCCCTGGTTGCGCAGGGCGAGTCCGTCCGAGGCCACGACGACTGCGGTGATCTCGTCACAGCCCGCCTCGACGGCACGGTCGAGACCGCGACGGTTGAGCACGAGTCCGATCGAGGTGAGTCCTTCGGTGCCGCGCGCTCGGCGAGCACGTCGGCGGCGTCGGCCATCTGCGGGACCCGGTCGGGGCGGGCGAAGGCCGTCACCTCGATGCGCCGGATGCCGGCGCGGACGCTACGACGGACGAGCTCGACCTTGGTCGCCGTGGGCAGGACCAGCTTCTCGTTCTGCAGTCCGTCGCGCGGTGAGACCTCGACGATTTCCACTGTTGATGACGTCGTCACTCGTCCACTCCTCGGCTAGGCGGCTTCCGCCAGTATCCTATCGGATATATGATCCTGCCATGGAAAGTACGGTTTCTGGAAACGGGTCCCTGTCCGGCGTGCGCGTGATCGAGGCGGGACAGCTGCTGGCTGGCCCCTTCGCCGCGACCTTGATGGGTGACCAGGGCGCCGACGTGATCAAGGTGGAGGCGCCCGGTGCGGGTGATCCGATGCGTGCCTGGGGCCGCACCGACGGCAAGTCGCTGTGGTGGCCCGTCGTGGGACGCAACAAGCGGTCGGTGACCCTCAACCTGCGCGAGGCAGAGGGCCAAGCTTGTTCCTGAAGCTCGTGGCTGAAGCCGACATCGTCGTCGAGAACTTCCGGGCCGGCACCTTCGAGAAGTGGGCCTGTCGTACGAGCGGCTCAAGGAGGTCAACCCCGGAATCATCCTCGTCCGGGTCTCCGGCTACGGACAGACCGGCCCCTACTCCGAGCGCGCCGGATACGGCTCGATCGGCGAGGCGATGGGCGGCCTGCGGTACGTGCTCGGCGACGCCGACCGCCAGCCGGCCCGTGCCGGCATCTCGATCGGTGACTCGTTGGCCGCCATGCACGCATGCGTCGGCGCGCTCTCCGCGCTGCAGCACCGCAACCGGACCGGCGAGGGGCAGGTCGTCGATGCCTCGATCTACGAGTCCGTGCTGGCCATGATGGAGAGCCTGGTCACCGAGTGGGACGTCGCGCAGTACCAGCGCGAGCGCACCGGCGCGATCTTGCCGAACGTGGCGCCGTCGAACGTCTACCCGACCAAGGACGGCCAGCTGATCCTCATCGCGGCCAACCAGGACACCGTCTTCTCCCGCCTCGCGGACGCCATGGGTCATCCCGAGTGGCACGCTCCGGGTCACGAGTACTCGACCCACGTCGGGCGAGGCAAGGCGCAGGCCCACCTCGACGACCTGATCTCCGAGTGGACAGCGACCCTGGTCGCCGACGAGCTGCTCGAGGCTGATGAACTCCGGGCGGAGTTCCGGCGGGCCGCATCTACAAGGCCGCCGACATGCTCGACGACCCGCACTTCATCGCACGCGACTCGATCGTCCAGGTGCCGGACCAGACGTTCGGCCAGCTGAAGATGCAGAACGTCGTCCCCAAGATGTCGCTGACGCCCGGCTCGATCCGGTGGACCGGACCCGAGCTCGGTCAGCACACCGACGACGTCTACGGAGACCTGCTGGGCATCGACGCCGACGCCCGCGCCGATCTCGCCGAGCGCGGAATCATCTGAGGCTCGCGATGACTCTCTCGTCCGAGGACCGGGCCGAAGACTACGCAGCTGTCGGCTTCGCCAGTCGGATCGGACCGGGCTCTGCTCCGGCCGTCGTCGTGGTCGACATCTGCCGCGCCTACCTCGACGGTGGGCCGTTCACCGACGCCCACGGACGTTTCGAGGCCGCACGAGCCAGCGCCGAGCGCATCGTGGACGCCGCACGGGCAGCCGGTCGACCGGTGATCTTCACCCGTGTCCTGCTGGCTCCCGGCGGTGTCGACGGCGGATGGTTCGCGGTCAAGGTGCCGGGGCTGACGGCGTTCGAAGAGGGCTCACCCTTCGTCGACTTCCCGGAGACTCCTGCGCCCCTGACCGGCGAGGTCGTGGTCACCAAGCAGTACGCCTCCGCATTCTTCGGCACGACCCTCGCCTCGACGTTGCGCGCCCTGGGGGTCGACACCACGATCGTGATCGGGTTCTCGACCAGCGGATGCGTCAGGGCCACGGCGCTCGACGCCACCCAGCACGGCTTCCGCTCCTTGGTGGTCCGCGATGCCTGCGGCGACCGGGACTCCACCGTGCACGACGCGAACCTCTTCGACCTCGACGCCAAGTACGCCGACGTCATGTCAGAAGACGACATCCTCGAACACCTCTCGACCTTTCAGGAGCCCGCCGATGACTGACCAGCCGACCGCCGTCGACCTCGATTCCGCCGACCTCGCCTGGGGCGAGCACCAGATCGCCGGTGCCGAGAAGCCTGCTGGGATCGTCATGCTGCGGGCCAACCCGGAGCAGGGCACCCGCACGGTCATCGTCCGGTTCCCTGATGGCTGGACCCGCGATGCCGTGGGTCATCAGCCGGCCGGTGAGGAGATGGTCGTGCTCGATGGCGCGCTGTCGATCAGCGGGCTGACCTGCGGCGCCGGACAGGCACTGGTGGTGGAGCCGAAGGCGACCCGCGCGGCCACGTCGACGCTCGACGGAACGCGCGCCGTGGTGTGGTTCTCGGGCGCGGGTGGAGGCTGGGCTGACGGAGAGGCCGCCGATGCCGGCAGCACCGAGCTGCTCACGGTGGACGCGGCGCTCTCGCGCGGTCCGCGTGATGGCCTGGTCGGTTCGCTGGCGGCTCGCGACGATGTCGCCGGTGCGGTCTTCGGCACCGATGTCGAGATCGTGTGGCCGGGTGCGCGTCGGTGGGCATTCGTCCCCGCCGGCACCGCGACTCCCGACGTCACCGGCCTCGCGATCATCCACACGTTCTAACCGACCCCGCCCCGCCTGGGCGGTGGATCCGCAACCTCATCCCGCCAGGGCGGTGTCTCAGCAACCTCATTCGGCCGAGTGAGGTTGAAAAACCGCCGCGCGACCACGGTGGACGGCCCATGACGTTGCGCATCCACCGTGCCTGGCGGGTGGATGACCCATGAGGTTGCGCATCCACCGCGCCCGGCCGGTGTTGTGCCTCAGACGGATGCCGTCGCGGCGGCTGCGTCGTCGTCGTAGGTGCCGCGCACCCGGGCGAGGATCACGATCGAGATGAACAGCGGCGGCAGCAGGCACAGCATGGCCAGGCTGATCGAGCCCAGCACGTCGGACATCAGCCCGACCAGCAGAGGCCCGAAGGCACCGCCGAGCGTCGTCAGGAACTGGAGCAGGGCGAATCCCATGCCGCGGTTCGCCGAGGGCACGACGTCGGCCGCGGATGCTGTCAGGTTGGGGATGGCTCCGGCGAATCCGGCGCAGGCGACGGCGACCATTGCGACGCGGAACGGGACGCCGGGGACGAGCACGGTCAGGCTCAGGCCGATCGCGCCGACGAGCAGGAAGCCGCTGGCCACCTTGATCCGCCAGCCGCCCGGACGAGCCTTGTCGCCCATCCGGCTGCCCAGGATGATGCCGATCACGATGCCCGTGCCGCCGACACCACCGGCGAGTCCGGAAGCGGCGTCGTAGCCGAGGTCCTCGGTGCGCTCGAAGAACGTCGGCAGCCAGTAGAAGAGGCCGGCGACGCCCAGTGAGAGCATCGCCTGTGCGGCGATGACGCCCTTGAGCGTGTGCACCTTCAGCAGCACCTTGGCCTCGGCGAAGATGGACGCGCTGGCCGCGACGCCGGTGTGCGCGGACGCTGCGGTGTCGGACCCACCCGAGCGAAGACGATCGATCTTGTCGCCGAGTCCGCGCAGCGGCTCCTTGACCGTGGCCATGGCGATCGCGATGACGACTCCGGGGACTGCGGCGATGAAGAAGACCGCCCGCCAGTCGAAGGCCTCGGCGACTGCGCCACCGATGATGACGCCGGCGGGCAAGCCCATGTAGTAGCCGGCGCGCTCGATGCCGAAGGCCTTGCCGCGACTTCGGCTGGGGTAGTAGTCGGCAATCAGGCTCGACGCTGGTGGGTTGTACAGCTGGCCAGCCGCACCGATCGCGATCCTGACCAGGAAGAACATCACGAAGGTCGTGGCGAGTCCGCTGAGCACCGAGAACAGCGACCACACCAGCACCACGATGACGACGGTCGCGACACGTGGCGCGCGATCGGCGAGACGTCCGGCGGGCAGCAGCAGCAGGGCTGCGGCGATGCTCGCTGCGGTCGGGATCGCCCCGGCCACGGTGTCGCTGAAGCCGAAGTGATCCTGGATCGCGGGTAGCGCACCGGCGATGAGGTTGACCTCGACCCGGTCGATGAAGGCGACCAGGCCGATGGCGATGGCCGGCCACCAGCCGAACGGAGCGTCGCGCTCGAGATCGACATCACGCTCGCCACCGCGGGCATGGACTGGCAGGGTGACCACACGAGGCGGATTGGTCACTGGCTCGACGTCCGGCATGGGGGACTCCTGTGCTTGAGGATCGCGGTGTGACTAAGATTGCAGAAATCATACAAGATATATGAATTGGAGTCGCCTGATGGTGCGAGTCGCAGCCGTGCAGTACGCCGTAGGTGAGGACGTCGACGAGAATCTGGCCACGGCGCTGCGGATGATCGACCGCGCGGTGGCCGAAGGTGCCGCAGCGCGTCGTGCTCCCAGAGTTCGCCAATCACGTCTCCTGGTATGGCGATCGCGAGCATGCTCGCCGCAAGGCCCAGTCGCTCGACGGCCCGTTCGTGACTGCACTCGCGGCGAAGGCGTCCGAGCACGCGATCTACCTGATGGCCAACTGCACGCTGCTGCGCGAGGACGGTCGCGTGGGCGGCAGCAACATCCTGTTCGCGCCCGATGGCGAGGTGCTCGCCGTCAGCGACAAGCAGGTGCTGATGGGTTCTGAACGAGACCACATCGACACCGCCGTCGACCGGGTCGGTGTCATCGACACCCCGATCGGCCGCCTCGGTCTCTACTCCTGCATGGACGGTGTCATCTTCGAGACTCCGCGGACCCTCGCCGTCGAAGGCGCGCAGCTGCTGCTCAACAGCCTGAACTCCTTCGCGCTCGACGAGGCGTCCCTGCACGTTCCGGTCCGTGCCGCCGAGAACAAGGTGTGGGTCGTTGCCGCCAACAAGGTCGGCCCCCTGGTCCCGGAGCACAGCATCGAGCAGGTCGCATCGCGCGTGGGCGTGCCGGTCGATCGGCTGCACGGTGCAGGTGAGAGCCAGATCGTCGCGCCTGACGGCACCGTGGTCGCGTGCGCACCGCGCACGGGCGAGGCAGTCGTCATCGCCGACATCGACGTCTCGCTGGCCGATGACAAGTCGCGTCCCGACGGCACGGACGTGATGGCCGGACGTCGGCCTGAGCTGTACTCGGCGCTCGCCGACGAGCCGATCGGCCGTCGGGCCGCGGCAGGAGCGTCTGAGGTCCGAGCCGCTGTGCTGTCGCCGCAGGCAGGCGATGACATCGCAGCCCTGGTGGCCGAAGCCGTGGCTGCAGGTGTCGAGCTGCGTGGTGCTGCCAGAGCTGGCAGCACACCAGGACGGACTGGCCAGCAACCCGGCGTCGGCGGCGCTGTCCCCGGAGGCGCTCGCGACGCTGCTCGCCGGCACGCAGACGCTGGCCGTCACGAGCTTCATCGACGTCTCGGGTGCTCACCTGGGAGCGGTCGTCTCTGCTCGTGGCATCGAGCCGACCAAGGTCAGCTGCACCGCAGCGACCGCCACGGAGACATCCCGTCGACCGTCGAGGCGCAGAAGCTGCCGATCGCGGTGCACAGCGCACCGTGGGGCCGACTCGCGGTCGTCGTGGGCGACGATGCGCTCTACCCCGAGACCTTCCGGCTCGCGGCCCTCGCCGACGCCGACGCCGTCGCGGTCCCGTTCACGGTGGCCGAGCAGTTCGACGTCGACCTCCTGCTGCTGGAGCGGGCGGCCGAGAACCGGCTGAACCTCGCGATGTCGTCGCGCCGCCACCCCGAGCACGGCGGCGGCGTGCTCATCCCGCTCTCCGGCGACTTCACCTTGTGGGGCGAGTGGGACAACCCGTTCGTCGGTGTCATCAGTCGCCCGACCCGATTCACGCCGACGGCTCGGTCGCCGTCGCTGTGCTTCGTCCGGTGTGCGCGACCAACCGCTTCGTGAGCCGTGGCACGGACGTCGTCGACGGGCGGCCCTGGCAGCTGGCCGCACCATTGGTCGACGCGAGCCGGTAGGAACAGTGGCTCGGTGCCGCCTGGCTCACTCGGTCAGGACGGCGCCGGGTCTGCGTTCTCGCGAACGGCCAGGGCCTCGAGCAGCGCCGTCTCGGTGCTGTCGAGGTGGGCGACCCAGGAGTTCTTGAACTCCTCGACCTTGCCTGCGCGGGCCAGGTCGAGCAGGAGTCGATGCTCGTCGATCCGGCCCTCCTGCGTCTCGGGCTTGTGGTCGAGGTCGGCCATCAGCAGGTGCAGGTAGCGGTCGGACGCCTTCCAGAGCAGGCGCAGGACGTTGGAGTCGGCGGGACCGATCACGTCGAGCAGCATCGCCTCGTGGAAGGCGTGATGCTTGGCGGCCAGTCCGGACGGCTCGCGCTCGATGCCGATGTACTCGGCCAGCGCGCGCTCGGCGTCGGCCAGTCGTTCCTCGGTCATGACCGGTCCGGCGCGCAGGCACAGATCGGCCTCGACCAGCTTGCGCAGGCGGTAGATGTTGCGGAGTCGTCGGACGTGACGGTCGCGACCAGCGCGGAACGGCCCGGGCGCAGGCTGATGACGCCTTCGCTCTCGAGTCGCCGCAGGGCTTCACGGACCGGGATGTGGCTGATGCTGAAGCGCTCGCACAGGTCGACGATGGAGACGGTGGAGCCCGGGGGGAGGTCACCGTTCAAGATCGCCCGGTGGAGCGCATCGGTAACCCGGTCGACCAGGGAGTGGTGCGCGATCGGCCGGACGCCGGTGGCGCCGTTGGAGCGTCGACTCATGCGTTGTCCTTCAAAGAAGTGTGTTCGGGAGCAGGGGGTTGATCGGCGGCTGCGCAGGCAGTCGCCACTGAGGATCATATATTCGACGCGGCGAGAATGACAGACCGCGGGTACGCGCCTCCTTACGCGAAGAACAGATATCGTATATTCTTGTACGACAAGGAGGTGGACCATGGTTGATGCAACGACGTTCCGTGACGTGATGGCCCAATGGCCCAGTGGGGTAACGGTCGTGACGACGCTGTCTGGTGACGAGGCATGGCACGGAATGACGGCGAGTTCATTCTCGAGCGTGAGTCTTGATCCACCACTGGTGTCGATCTGTCTGAGTCGCAAGCCTCTACAGCCATCAGCTGATCGAAGACAGTGGCATCTTCGGCGTCAACGTCCTGGCCAAGGACCAGACCGATGTCGGTCGACGGTTCGCCGGCATGGATCCTGGCGTCGAGGACCGGTTCGCGGGCGAGTCGTGGACGACCGCCGCCACCGGAGTGCCGCTGCTCGACTCGGCGCTCGGCTGGTTCGACTGCCGGGTCGTGCACGCCTACCCCGGTGGAGACCACACGATCTTCGTGGAGAGGTCCTCGCCGGTCATGCTGCCCGCAGGTCCGCCCCGCTGCTGTTCCACTCACGAGGCTGGGGCCAGTTCGCCGACGTGCTGCCTGACGTCGCCACGCTCGCCGACGGCGGAGTGGTCTCTGGGCTGGTCGCTGCAGGCCTGTCCACCGAGGTCGCGCACGTGGCGACCGGCGTCGCGCAGGCCGGTGCCAGGGTGCGGGTCGCCGACCTGAGCACGGCCGTGACGCTGGACGAGGCCGCAGCACTGGTGCCGCGCACGATCCCGCTGGAAGCTGCGAGCGTCCTCGTGTCAGACCGGCAGCAGGCCGACCTCGCCTTCACTCTGGGCGTCGGCAATGCAGAGTTCCTGCTCGATCCTTCCGACGCGGTCGAGGTCGACCGGGTCATCGCCGCGGTCGATGGGATCGCCGACCGCTGCGCCGTGCACCTCGAGGATCCGTTTGCGGTCGAGCGCATCGATGCCGTCCTCAGCACGATCGAGCGTCTCGGCCGAGCCCAGGTCCTCGAGATCGGGCTGATCGACACTGCAGGCGGGGCCACCCCGCTGCGAGTGCGTGCCCTGCTGCAGGAAGCGGTCGCGATTGCTCGGCCGACGCCGTTGCGCCTCGGACTTCACGACCGCGACCGGCTCGGCCTGGTCAAGGCCATCACCGCGCTCAAGAGCGGTGTCCGCCACTTCGACACGACGCTCGGCGGACTGGCCGGCGCCGTGGCCACCGAGGACTTGATTCGACTCCTCGAAGAGGTCGACGTCGACACCCCCGTCGACACCTCCGCCCTGGTCGTCCTGGCACGAGAGCTTCGCCACCGCGCCACCGTCGTGCCCACCACCCCCACCCAGAACTCCTCCGTGCCTGCCCTGGCCGGAGAACCCGAGATAGTAAGGAGCCACAGGATGACCCAGAAGCTGACCGCAGAGGTCCTGATTCCTGATCTGACCCCGGCTGAGCGAGCACGCATGGAACGGGTCGAGTCCGTCCTGCCCGCGATCGCCGCCGCGGCTCAGGAGGCCGACGCCCTCGGGGCCTTCCCCGAAGGTCACGTCAGGCCCCTCGCCGACGCGGGCCTGCTCGGCCTGGTCGTTCCCGAAGAGTTCGGCGGTCTCGGCGGCGGCCTTCGCGACCTCGCCGCGACGACCTACGCCCTGGGCACGGTCTGCGGATCGACGGCTCTGGCGTACTTCTTCCACTGCTCGGCCTCCTCGCGCGGCATGCTGCCGCTGGCAGCCGTCGAGGCCGGTCTGTACACCGACGAGGAAGTCCCCGTCGTGCGTCAGTTCGCCGAGAAGGTCCTGCGCCGGATGGGTGCCGAGCAGATGATGCTCGCCAACTTCGCCAGCGAGGCGGTCAAGGCCAGCAACGCCAACGTCCTGATCTCCACCACGGCGACCGCGACTGAGGGCGGCTGGCTGCTCAACGGCGAGAAGTCGTTCGGCTGCCTGTCGGGCACCGCCGACTACTACCTGGTGACGGCGCGCCGTGAAGACGTGCCGGGCATCGACGGGCTCGGTCTGTTCCTGGTCGCGCGCGAGTCGGCTGGTGTGCGTCCGCGCGCACCGTGGCAAGGTTTGGGCATGCGCGCCTCCGACAACCACGGGCTGGTGCTCGAGGACTGCTTCGTCCCCGCTGACGAAGCCCTCGCGATCCCCGGAGGATTCACCCGGGCCACGCAGATGTCGCGCGGCTCGTGGGTCGGCAACCAGGTCGCCATCGCAGCGATCTACGCCGGCGTTGCTCGCGGCGTGTGGGAGTACGCCCTCGACCGCACCATGAGCGCGAAGTTCGCCGACACCGGCAAGCCGATCGCGTCCAGCCCGATGCACCAGGTCCTGATCGGCAACGGCGAGACATCGCTCGGCGAGGCGCACCTGTGGCTGCGCCGTCAGATCGACCTCGAGGCCAGCGAGCCGCCGATCCTGCCCAAGGACGAGGTCGTGGCCAGCTGGAAGCTTGCCAAGGGTGCGATCTGTGAGCATGCTTTCGCTGTGGCGATCGATGCGCTCAAGATGTGCGGAACATCCGGGGCACTCATGGACAACGTGCTCGGCCGTTCGCTGCGCGACACCGCGATGGGCCTCGTCCAGGCCTTCCCCGCCGAACGCGGCAAGCTCGACCTGGCGAAGGTCATCGTCGAGCGTGAGGGCTGGGCTGGTCTGACCACGCGCGACGCGATGGCCGACAGCACCGCCGAGAAAGCCAAAGTGGCCGCGCGATGAGCTACACCGAGCGGCTCGCCCGCGCCGGCCTGGAGCCCCAGCGGTCGAACAAGCCGGTTGACGGCGTCTGGTCGGCACCGGCCGACGTCCTCGACCTCGTGCTCGAGGATCCGTTCACCGGCGAGCAGGTCGGCAAGGCCGTGGCGAGCAACGAGGACTCCGTCGAGGCGGCCTTGGCTGCTGCCGACCGCGTGCACACGAGCGGGGCATGGAGCGATGTCTCGATCGAGCGTCGTGCCGAGATCCTCGACGCGATCGGCGCGGCCCTGCAAGGGGAGCTTCCGCGCCTCGCGGCCCTCGAGTCGTTCGCGACGGGAGTGCCGGTCCTGCAGACCAGCATCGTCGGCGTGATCATTCCGGGGCGCATTCCACCTGGCGGCGCAGATGCTGCGCGACGGCGTGCTGCTCGAGACGAGCACGGGCGAGCACGGCAATCCGGTCGAGGTCTTCCGGCTGCCGCTCGGTCCTGCGCTGAGCCTCGTGCCCTGGAATGCTCCAGCCCCCATGGCTGCGCACAAGGTGGCCAGCACGCTGGCAGCCGGTGCACCCTCGTTGCTCAAGCCGAGCGAGTACGCCCCGTGGGCACGACGGCCCTGGCCCGTGTGGTCGATGCGGTGCTCGCTGAGAACGGCGCACCGGCCGGCACCTTCCAGCTTCTGCACGGCGGTTCTGCCGTCGGCGGCCGGATGGTCAACGACCGGCGGATCCGCGCGGTCTCCTTCACCGGCGGGCTGTGGGCCGGCCGTGAGATAGCTGCTGCTTGTGCGTCGAACTTCACCGCGCTGCAGCTCGAGCTGGGCGGCAACAACGCGCTCGTGGTCATGCCTGACGCCGATGTGGCCGAGGCAGCCCGTCGCGCTGCTGACCTGCTGACGACCCTCAACGGGCAGTGGTGCCGAGCTCTCGGCCGACTCATCGTGCCGGCCGAGCTCGCCGACCAGGTCGTGGCCGAGATCGGTGCCCGCATGGCCGATCTGACCGTCGGCGACCCGCTCGAGCAGACCACCGATCTCGGCCCGATCGTGCACTCGGGTCACCGCGACCGGCTGCAGGCCGACATCGACGAGCGGGTTGCGGCTGGCGGCACGGCCCACTCGACCACGAAGCTTCCGGACGGACCGGGCAGCTTCTTGGCGCCGACCCTGATCACCGGGGTGCCGTCCGCGGCGGCGCGCGACGAGATGTTCGGCCCGGTCGCCACGGTCCACACCTACGAGACGCTCGACGAGGCCGTCGCGCTGGCCAACGACACTCCCTTCGGTCTTGAAGGATATGTCGTCGGCACCGACACCGAGGCTGCTCTCAAGGTCGCGCGTCTGGTGCGCGCAGGTGAGGTCAAGGTCAACGGCTCCACGATCATGAGCTTGCACCTGATGACTCCGCGTCCCGCGTGGGGTCTGTCGGGCATGGGCGAGGAGGGCTCGGTGGAGACGATCCGCATCTTCACGGGCGCTCGTGTCGTCGGTGTCGAGGGCGGTTACGCCCTGCACGGGCGATGACGTCCTCTCGACGTTTCGCAGACGGGGAGCTCTGCGGATCGACTTCGGGCCCTTCTCCATGGGTCCGAAGTCATCCGGTTGCCGGGTGTGTACGACGCGATATCGGCCGGACTGGCCGCTGCAACGGGGGCCCAGGCAGCTTGCCTCTCGGGGGCGACCGTGTCGGCGGTCGACCTGGGTCTTCCCGATTTCGGCTTCGTGCACGGCACCGACATCGCCCGGCGGGCAGCGGCACTGCTGCCTGCTCTGGGTGACGTTCCCCTGCTGGCCGACGCCGACACCGGCTACGGCAACGCCTTGCAGGCGAGGCGTACCACCCAGGCCTACGCCGCCACCGGCATCGCCGGGCTCCACCTCGAGGACCAGGTCGCACCGAAGCGGTGCGGTCACCTCGGCGGCAAGGAGGTCGTCAGCGTCGACGAGGCGGCATCCCGGATCCGTGCCGCGGTCGACGCAGACACCGGGCTGGTCATTGTGGCTCGCACCGATGCACTGTCGGTGCTGGGCAGCGAGTCCGTCGTCGAACGGTGCCGCGCCTTCGCGGCGGCCGGTGCCGATGCGGTCTTCGTCGAGGGTGCCGGGATCGACGATCTCGAGGCGGTGTCCGACGCGTTGGCGGCCGATGGCCGTCCGTTGCCTCAGATGTACAACAGGTCCGAGGCCGGCGGACCGATCGATGCCGGGCCCGATGACGCGCGCCTGGCCGAGGCCGGAGTACGACTCGTGATCCACCCGGTCTCGGCGGTCCTCGCCGCGGCCGAAGCGATGCGACAGACGATGGCGGCGATCGTGGGCACGGGACACGCCGGTGCGGTCGACCGGATGGCCTGGAGCGAGCTGACCGACCTGGTCGGCCTGCCCGAGCTCCTGCAGGACGAAAAAAGATACGCCGCACCTGCGGCGGCTGTGACGAAAGAGGTACAGGGATGAGCCAGGTCCGCACCGATTCGGTGATCGTTGCAGGCGCAGGCGCGGTCGGCCTGACCGCTGCACTGGTGGTCGCGCGGGCAGGAGTCCAGGTCACGGTCCTGGAGGCCGGCGACGACCTTGCGACCGAGTCGCGAGCCTCGACCTTCCACCCGCCCAGCCTGGAGATGCTCGACGACCTCGGGGTCCTCGACGAGCTGATGGAACGCGGCATCGTCTCGACCAGCTTCCAGTACCGCGATCGGCAGACCGGCCCGATCGCGAACCTCGACCTGGGAGCCCTGTCCGAGGACACTCGTTTCCCCTTTCGAGTGCAGTGCGAGCAGAGCAAGCTGACGCCGATCCTGCTCGCGGCGCTGCAGTCGCTGGCCAATGTCACGGTGCACTTCGGGCAGCGGGTCGTCAAGGCCGAGACGACGGCGGACCGGGCGACCGTGACGACCGAGATCGGCGACGTCTTCACCGCCGACTGGGTTCTGGGCGCCGACGGATCCAACTCGCAGGTGCGTCAGACCGCTGGCTTCACGTTCGAGGGGATGACCTACCCCGAACGCTTCCTGGTCGCCTCGACGACCGAAGATCTCGAGAGCATCCTGCCGGGCATCGCTGCCGTCAACTATGTCTTCGACCCCACCGAGTGGCTCGTCGTGCTCCGCACCCCCGAGCACTGGCGGATCCTCTTCCCGACCGACCAGGACAGCCCCGACGAGGTCGAGATCGACCCCGCCCGGATCCAGGCGCGTCTGGCCGGTGTCGCCGACCTCGGTCGACCGTGGGACGTCCTGCACACGACGCTCTACCGGGTGCACCAGCGGGTCGCCGACACGTTCCGGAAGGATCGACTGATCCTGATGGGCGACGCCGCCCACATCAACAACCCGCTGGGCGGCATGGGCATGAACAGCGGCTTGCACGACGCCGTGGTCGAGGCCCAGGCCCTTCTGGCGCTGCTGGACGGATCCGGCTCGGAGGCTGAGCTGGACGCAGCCTGCGAGGCCCGTCGCCAGGTCGCGCTGTCGTACGTCAAGACGATCACCCACGACAACTGGGAGCGCCTGCGTCAGACCGATCCGGCCGCCCAGCAGGCGTACCACGACGGCTGCGTGCCTTGGCGGCCGATCCCGAGCGGATGCGGACCCACCTGCTCAACACCTCGATGATCAACTCGTTGCGACTGGGCAAGCCCGTCGCGGTGCTCGGAGGAGCCAGCACGTGATCGTGCGGGAGAACCCTGCACGGATCGGCGAGGCGGTCGGCCAGGTCGACTTCCACGACGCCGACGCGGTCGACCGCGAGATCAGGCTGGCGGCTGCCGCGCAGCGTGCGTGGGCAGCCACGTCGGTGGCTGACCGGGTCCGGTTGGTCGAGGCTGCTGCCGACGCCTTGGAGCCAGAGCTCGACGCGATTGCCAAGCTGACGGCTCGTGAGACCGGCAAGGTCCTGGGCGATGCTCGGGGCGAGGCAGCCTTTGCGACGACGGTGCTGCGCTGGTACGCCGGCCGCGGACAGGCTGCTCGCGGACACGGTCACCGATGATGATCGCGGGCGCCTGGTGATCCGTCACCGGCCGTTCGGCGTGATCGGGGCGATCACCCCGTGGAACGCTCCGCTGATCTTGTCGATGCTCAAGGTGGCGCCGGCGCTCGTGGCCGGCAACGCCATCGTGGTCAAGCCGTCTCCGTTGGCGCCGTTCGGCGTGACCCGCATGTTGGAGACCGTGGCTGCGCAGCTTCCCGAGGGCTTGGTCCGGGTCGTGCACGGCGAGGTCGAGACGGCCACGGCGCTGGTCGGCCACGAGCTGGTGTCGCGGATCGCGTTCACGGGCGGCGACGTCGCCGGCCGGGCCATCGCGTCCCTGGCTGGGCGTTCGCTGACCCCGAGCGTCCTCGAGCTCGGGGGCAACGACCCGGCCATCCTCCTGCCCGACGCCGACCTCGACGATGCTGCGATGGACCGGTTGGTCATGGCGGCCTTTGCGACCAGCGGCCAGGTCTGCATGGCAGTGAAGCGGCTCTACGTCCCGGCAGACCGCCGCGACGAGATGGTGGCGGCGCTCGTGGCCGCCGCACGGCGGGTGCTGCACGTCGGCGATCCACTGACGGCCGGCGTGACCATGGGACCGGTCGTGAGCGCTGCATCGGCCGCCCGGATCCAGGGGCTGGTCGACGACGCCAGGTCTGGTGGCGCCGAGGTGGTCGAGATCGGCACCGTGGTCGGCGACCTGTCTTGCGGACACTTCGTCCGGCCGACGCTCGTGCTCGGTGCTGCCGACGACGACCCGGTGGTCGCGACCGAGCAGTTCGGCCCGACCTTGCCGGTGCTGACCTACGACTCGGTCGACGAGGCGGTTGCTCGCGCGAACTCGACCGAGCTGGGGCTCTGCGCCTCGGTCTGGTCGAGCGACGAGGAGCGAGCCTTCGAGGTGGCTGCTCGTCTGGAGGCCGGATTCACGTTCGTGAACACGCACAATCGCACCGGGATGGCGCTGCGCGCGCCATTCGGCGGAGTCAAGCGCTCGGGCTGGGGCCGCGAGTACGGCGACGAGGGCTTGATGGAGTACGTGCAGGCCTGCGTGATCCATGCTCCGGCGGTATTTCGCGCTGGCGCTGCTGGCCTCGCGGCCAACGCCTACCCACAATAGTGAGAAATGTTGGACGGGATCACCACAGCGCAACGAAGATAGAATATATTGTTTTGAAACGTGTGCGGAAAGTGGAGGGATAGGGCATGAGTCAGAACCTCAAGTCGGTTCAGGAGTACTTCGACGAGGCGGGTCCCACGGACGTCACCTCGCTGTTCGCTGATTGGAAGGCGCTGATCGACCGCATGGCCGCCAAGGTGGCCGACCGGTTCGACCTGGTGCGTGATCCTTCGACCGACTCGCTGGAGAGCTTCTCCTCCGAGAACGGACCGTCCGGCAGCGTGCGCGCCTACGCCGGATCCGAGATCGACTGGATGATCCACTCGCACATGGAGAGCGCCGAGATGGGGTTCGTCAACGTGCATCTCACGATCTGGCTCGGGCCGCACATCCGGGTCCCGCACTTCGGCATGGCGCTCGGCGCCTTCCCGCAGGGCTGGCTGTTCCTCGACTCGGTGCCGCGCAGCAACCTGATGACAGACACCGACTCCTTCGACCGCTACTACGAGCCGTTGAACGACGAGTGGGAGAAGATCCAGGCCGAGAACGACTTCATCGAGCCGTTCGTCAGCCGCAGCGCCTTCGTGCGGGCCAGCCTGTCGCCCACCGCGTTCTGCTTCATGGCACCGGGTGACCAGCGCACCACCGACCTCGTGACCGATCTGGCCGAGCGTCAGCTCGACCGCTGGTTGGGCTGGGTCGACGCCGCCGAGCGGGTCCCGGTCGAGGAGCAGGCCGAGCTGGCTGCCCAGGACGAGCTGACTCGTCGCAACATCGCTGAGCGCGATCCCGCCAACGAGATGGGCGATCGCTTCTTCGGTCCCGAGAAGACCCGGCAGCTGATCCGTGCTCTCTGGGGCGGCGACCGGGTTCTGCCCCGCGCCCACCTGCGCTGAGGACGAGAACTGTGAACACCACCGGGTCGACGACATGGGTGCGGGCACACCGGACGGCAGTCCGGGTGCCCGGCACCGAGGCGCCGTACGACACTGCGCACGTCACGATGCGGTACCCGGCGCTGGAGGCGCGCAATGACGTCGAGCGGATGAGTGGCGCACTGGCCGCCGATTCCACCGGCGCCCCTTATCCCGTCGTGATCGTGGTGCCAGGCATCAACGTCGCGTCGTTCGGTTACCTCGACCTTGCCGTCGCTCTGGCGCGCGCCGGCATGGTCGTGGTGACTTTTGACTGGGTCGCCGAGCTCTTCCCCGGTCAGTTCGGGCTGACGCCGGGAGTCGACTTGACGGCGGTCGGTCCTGACACCTACGGCACCAAGCCGACGACCGCCGCACTCGGCGCGGTGCTCGACGCGGTCGCGCTCGCGCAGGAGGAGGGTCCGCTCGCCGGTCTGCTCGATCTCGACAAGATCGGACTCTTCGGGCACTCCGCCGGTGGAACCGTGACGTTGCAGTCGGCACGCACCGAGTGGTTCCCGCAGGTGCGCGCGGTCGTGACCTACGGAGCGCACACGATGGCGTCGCAGCAGTCGGCCATGCGCCGGGGACGCTGCTTCCTGCACTGGTCGACGCACCCGTGCTGCTGATCGGTGGCACGTCCGACGGCGTCGTCGCCGCCAGCGCCATCCGCTACGGCGAGGAGGCCGGTGCCCCCGGGCACGACCCGATCGAACGCACGTGGAGCGAGGCGCTGCCCGCGACCACCGAGGCCTGGCTGGTGCTGCTCGCCGACGCCGGCCACATGTTGCCTGCCGGACCGGAAGATCCCACCTCCGCCCGCGGCTTCCTCGAAAGCCCGCCCGCCGCCGACCAGGACCACCTCCGCACGGTCCTGATCGAGCTGGTGACCACTTTCTTCTCGGCACGGCTCGGAGCCGATCCCGAGGCCAAGGTCGAGCTCGACCGCTGGCACGACCAATCCCGCCCCGAAATCGCCGACATCCGTCGACGCTAGGAGGAACCCATGTTCAAGAACTTCTGGTACGCCGTCGAGTTCAGCACCGACCTCGAGGTCGGGAAGCCGAAGAAGGTCAAGATCCTCGGCCAGCAGCTGGTGCTCTACCGCAAGAACAGCGACAACTCCGTCGTCGCGATGTCCGACCTCTGCGTGCACCGCGGCGCTGCCCTGTCGGGCGGAACCATCAAGGACGACTGCATCGTCTGTCCGTACCACGGCTGGGAGTACAGCCCCGACGGTGCTGTGCAGAAGGTCCCGGCGCAGCCCGACAAGGCCATCCCGCGCAAGGCCCGTATCGACTCATACCCGACCCAAGAGAAGTACATGTTCATCTGGGTCTACATGGGAGACCTGCCCGAGGACGAGCGCCCGCCGATCCCCGACTGGTCCGAGATCGACGACACCGAGACCTACCGCGCCGTCACGGGCTCGTTCCTGTGGAACTCCAACTACGAGCGCATCCTCGAGAACGGCGTCGACGTCGCCCACACGCCGTTCGTGCACGGCGGCGTCTTCGGCAACCCGGAGAAGCCCGAGGTGCCCGAGTTCGTGATGGAGGAGTCCGACTGGCACTGCAAGATCTCGATCGTGCTGAACCCGCCGCGCTCCAAGGGCATCTGGGGCATGATCAACCCCAACCGTCAGGCGCTGGCCGATCGTCCGCCGGTGCCGGTCTCCACGACGTGGTACCTGCCCAACATGATCCTGCTCGACGTCGGCACCCCCATGGGTGCGATGAAGATCTTCGACGTCAACATCCCCATCGACGACGAGTGGACACTCGTCAAGTTCGTCGCGCTGCGCTCGTTCTTCAAGGGCAAGTGGGCTGACCGCGATGCCCGCCGCCGGGTGTTCAAGGTCCTGTACGAAGACCAAGCGATCGTCGACAACGTCCGGCCCGAGCTGCTGCCGTTCGACCTCTCGGCCGAGCTGCACATCAAGAGCGACCAGAACGCGGTCAAGTACCGTCGCCGCCGCCAAGGCTCATCGAGGCGGGCTGGGGCGTCGAAGGCAACACGATCGTCGGCGAAGGCGGCGCCCGGGTCGAGGCCCGGGTCATCCCGTCCCCGACGCGCAAGTCCGTGCCCGAGCTGGCCAATGCCTGGAACTTCAAGGAGGTCCGCAGCCGCGAGATCCTCGAGGGCCGCGGCGAGACGACACCGCCCCGCGTGGAGCACCGCCTGGTGCTGCACGACGACGATCCCGCTCCGAAGCCGGCCGCCGCGACCGATGAACCCACCACCAGCGTGAAGGAAAACGTACTGAGCCTGCCCCGCGATCTCTGCCTGGGAACTCTCGACACACTGATCGACCGGGCCGGCCTCAAAGAGGTGGCCGGCGCCGACGGTGGTCCGGCGATGACCCTCAGCTCGACGATGGGTCCCGACCCGGTCGGCTCGGTGCGCATCTTCACCGGCGACAAGGTGGCCAAGGCCGTCTACGTCGGCATCGTGGTCCCGCAGATCGGCCTCGACAGCCACATGGTGTTCGCGTTCATGCCCGCCGACTCGCCGGTGCCGCACTTCACGCTCGACTCGGTCGGTGCCGGCGGTTACCACGCCTTCCACCTCGACCTGATCCAGCGCGTCGACAACGCGACCCACATGGTCTACAACGACTGGGCGCACACGCCGCTGACCGAGACGTTCACCCAGGTCGGCGAGATGGAGGGTCTCACGAAGGCCAACCTCGAGCCTCGCCAGACGTCCGTCATGTCGCCGTGGATGCTGGCGAGCCGTGCCTCCGAGGAGGCCTTCGGCCACCTGGGCGGGCCGGTCGGCAGACTCCTCGACCACTGGTTCTCGTTGGTCGACAACGACGTCCCGGCCGAGGTGATCGCCGATGTGGCCGACACCGATCTCGCGGTCCGTGACGACCGCAATCGTCGGTTGCTGTTCAGCCCCGACGTCGACAAGGTGTGGGCGCAGATCTCGCGACTCATCACCGAACCCGTCGCCGAGAGCATCCGCAAGCAAGCCGTCACCAACGAGGTGTCCGCATGACCACCACGACCGAGGCCGTCGTCGAGACCAGCGAGTGGCAGAAGAAGATCGAGGGCGAGTGGCACGGTATCCCGGGCCTGTTCGACGCCCAGGGCAATCACGTCGGCTTCGAGTCGATCGCGCGTGCCAGTGAGGTGACCGCCGAGGGCGCTCGCTACTGGATGGACTCCAAGCTTCTCCGGAGCAGGACCGCTGCGCAACCGCTTCGAGCTCGGCGCGCAGTTCGACTTCGGCGTCGTCGACTCCGACGAGAACCGGGTCTACACCGGACCCGACTTCTACGGCACCGGCCAGCCCTATGGCTTGTTCGTCGAGGCCAACTACTACTCGCCGGGCTGGCAGGCCGACCTTCGTACCTGGAACCAGGTGCTCGCCGACGGAGAGACCCAGGTCTACTCGTCTGTCCTGCACGACGGCTGGACGGTGTGCGCGGTCTTCAACGGCGTCTACAAGCGGACCACCGACCGCGAGACCAATCCGGCCACCCAGAAGCTCGTCGACGAGTGGCGTGCGCTGGAGCAGGAGCGCGGCTCGCGTCCCCAGGTGCTGCCGACCAAGCAGGCAGGCGCCTGGACCGGCACGCTCTTCGTCAACGATGCCGACCAGCAGACCGAGGGCACCGTGCAGGTGCGCATCGACCACGAGCCGACGTCGCTGCGGTCGGCTCGGCACACGGTCACGTGGAGCGGTCACCTCGATCGCCAGTACACGTTCGACCGCTACCGCGACGGCGCACGCACGATGTACGAAGGCCCCGAGGTCTTCGGCAACGCCACGTCGTACGGCCGGGCACTCTTCACGGTGCAGCACCTGGTCGGCGCCGACAACACGGGTGTCGAGAAGATCCGCGGACGTGAGTTCCTGATCGATCCCGACACCCGCGAGCTGGCGATCGTCTGGCAGCCGTGAGCGGCGAGACCACGACGCACTTCGTGCACGGCTCCTTGACGTGGGAACCTCGGTGACCACCGGACGAGTCGTCGTCGTCACCGGCGGTACGCGCGGTATCGGCCTGGGCCTGTCACGTGGCTGCTGGCCCGCGGTCACCAGGTCGCGGTCTGCGGTCGTTCGCAGGCTTCGGTCGACACCGGCGTCTCGGCGTTGCGAGAAGGTCTGGCTGATCCCGGACGGGTGCTCGGGGTCGTCACGGACGTCTCCGACCGCGCCGCCGTGCAGGCACTGTGGGACCAGGCGGCCGCGCACTTCGGCCGCGTCGACATCTGGATCAACAACGCCGGAGTGTCGGCGCCGCGGGGCCCCCTCGCGGAGCAGCCGGCCGAGTCGTCGACGGGGTCGTGCAGACCAACCTGATCGGCGCCTTCAACGGCTCGGCGATCGCGCAGGCCGGCATGTCGTCGCAGTCCGGCGGCGGCTGGATCTGGAACATGGAAGGTTTCGGGTCGCGGGGCGAGCACCAGCCCGGCATGGCGACGTACGGTGCGTCCAAGCGCGCCGTGCAGTACCTCACCGAGGCATTGATCCGCGACGCCAAGGGCAGCACGGTCAAGGTCGGCTTCCTGTCGCCGGGCATCGTGGCCACCGATCTGCTGGTGGGCGACTACGAGGGGCATCCCGAGGAGTTCGAGAAGGTCAAGAAGATCTTCAACATCCTCGGCGACCGGGTCGAGACGGTCACCCCGTGGCTGGTCGAGCAGGTCCTCGACGCCGACAAGCACGGTTCGCGCGTCGCCTGGCTGACCAAGCCCAAGGCGATGGGCCGCTTCATGAGCGCTGGATTCCGCAAGCGCGACATCTTGCACCCCAGGAGGCCTGATGAACGGCTCAACCACACCTCTGCTCGCCAGCAGCATCAACGTCTGCGAGGAGTACGGCGTAGCGCTGGCGATCGAGGACTTCGTCCCCGTCGTCCTGGCCAGCGCTGCCCTGATCATCACGGCCCAGGCCGTCGGTCGGCGCGTGCCCAGCGTCTTCCCGGTCGCGCTGATCGGCGCCATCGTCGTCGCGCTGGGTGGCCTCGGCAAGGCGACCTGGAAGCTGTTGGTCGCCACCGGTTGCTGGGAGTACCCGATCCTCGAACGGATGCTCTTCCCGTGCCTGGCCTTCGGGTTCAGTGCTCTGGTCTGGGCTCTGCTCTCGGCCAAGCGAGGCAGCGTGCTGCCGGGCTGGCCGTTCGCCGCCTTCCCGGTGGGAGCCGCGATCGGCGCCCTGTGGATGGGTGAGAACTGGCCCCTCCTGATCGCCGCCGCAGTGAGCGCATCTGCTCTGGGCATCACCGCCGCGGTCATCGCCTTCAAGGCGGGCAAGCCCGGTGTCGGTGCACTGTTCGTCCTGTACGTCCTGGGCACCAACATCCTGCCGCCGTTGGCCGCTCAGCCGGACCAGTCGGCCGAGCTGCAGTGGGCCGAGCAGCTGACCAATTCCGTGGTGCAGTTCTGCTTCCTGCTGGGAGCGTTGTGGTTGCGCGAGTACCTGCCGACCAAGGCCAAGGCAGGCCAAGAGGCTGGGGTGCTGAAGTGACCGTGGATCGTCTGGGCTGGCGTCGCAAGTTCGGCGTCATCGCGCCGAGCACCAACACGATCGTGCAACCCGAGTTCGACTCGATGCGCGTTCCAGGTGTCACGTCGCACTACGGGCGGATCTACATCCCGGACGGTCGGATCGCCGACGACGAGGGCATGGAGAACCTGCTCGAGCAGATCCGGGCCAACATGGACGACTGCGTCCGGAGCCTGATGACCATGCAGCCCGACTACATGGTCATGGGCATGAGCGCCGAGACGTTCTGGGACGGGGTCGAGGGCAATCGCCAGTTCGTCCAGCAGATCCAGGACCTCACGGGCGGGCTGGGCGTCGCGACGGGTGCCGAGGGCTGCGAGCGTGCGCTCAATCTGTTCGGCGCCAAGAAGATCGCTGTCGTCACGCCCTACACGCCGATCGGCGACACGAACGTGCGCAAGTTCTTCACCGAGCTCGGCTTCGAGGTCGGTCAGATCAAGGGTCTGTCCGTCAACAGTGCCGTCGAGATCGCCCAGGTGACGGAGAAGACCCTGCGCGAGTCGCTGATCGAGATCAACGACTCCGACGTCGACGCGATCGTGCAGTGCGGCACGAACCTGTGCATGACCGAGCTGGCCGACGAGGCCGAGCGCTGGCTCGACAAGCCGGTCATCGCGATCAATGCCGCCACGTGGTGGATGGCCCTGCGCGAGAACGGCATCGACGACCAGCGCAGGGCTACGGAACGCTGCTCCGCGAGCACTGACCCCGCCCCCTCCCCGCTGAGGAGGTACTTATCGCCCCATGAGGAGGTAGTTGACGCCCTGTCCATGGGCAGCAACTACCTCGCCGAGGGGCGATAAGTGCCTCGTCAGCGGGGAGAGGGTTAGCCGACGACGACCTCTTCGATGGGCAGGTGCGGCTCGAGGGCCGGGAAGATCACGGCCATCAGGAGCCACAGGACCAGCAGCACGAGAAGGATCGCCTCACCTACCTTGACTGCGGTGGGTCCGGGCAGCAGTCGCCAGATCAGTGAGTACATGTCAGTCCGCCACTTCTTCCGGTGGGCCTGCAGCCAAGGAACGTTCTTCGACGAGCTGTGCGCCGACGACGAGCCGCTCGCTCGATCCCCATCGAGGGTGGCAGGTGACCAGGGTCATCGTGCGTGCCTTCGCCTTCTCTCCGGGCTTGCCGGCCACGGGCGCCAGGATCTCGGTGTGGGTCGGCGCGATGATGCGGGACCAGGTCACCTGGTAGGTGAACCAGCCGTCCGGAGCCTCGACGTAGATCTTGTCTCCCTCGACCAGCCGGTCGAGATTGGCGAAAGGCTCGCCGTGGGTTGCTCGGTGCCCGGCGACGGCATAGTTGCCGACTTGCCCGGGCAGCGCGGTGTCGGGGAAGTGGCCAGGTGCCTTGTTGAGCGTCTTGATGTCGACGCCCTCCACGACGACCCATTTCCAGTCGTCACCGAGGCGCGGGATCTGCAGCACGTTGAGACCGTCACCGGTCTCGCGCTGGACATCGCCGGCGGGTTGGTTCTTCTGCTGCTGTGAGCGGAACTCCTGGAGCAGGTCGTCCTGGGCCGCGGCTGCCTGAACGTTGGTCCAGACGAGGAGGTAGAACGCGAGCGCAGCGAGCAAGGCTCCGGCCGTCAACAGGAGCTCTGCGAAGACGCGGAGGACCGTTGGAACAACGGAGGAAACAGGGCTCGACACGTGATTAATATATCATGTAGACTTGTCGTCGCCCCTTGGATATGAGGTGCGATCCTGCACGCCCTCGTTTTGGAGTGTGTCATGCCAGCTAGACCTATGAGGTCGTTTCTCGCCATTTTGGTGGTCCTGGGCTCTACCATGCCCGGCTTCTTCGTGGCGAGCGCCTCGGCTGCACCAGCCGAACCGGTCGTGCCCACCGGCGGTTGCTGGCGCTACGTGCCGGGTCCCGGCACCGAGGTCGACGACGTCACCGGCATCACCGACATCAGCACGGCGCTTGAGCCGTGGGCCGCGGATCCCGAGCCGAGTCTTGGCACCGCAGGAGACACCGTCGTCGGAGGAGTCCGTACGTTCAGCCTCGGCATGGCCGAAGGTCCGTCGCTCCTGCCTCAGCTGACCGAGACATCCGGCACCGCGACGTACTTCTTCGACGTGATCGATCCCGAGGCGCAGCGCACAGCGCTCGACCCGATCGTGGTCGACTTCGACGTTCCTGTCGGCGCGACAGCGATTCCCGAGACGGTCGCCGAAGGATCGTTCCCCCCTTGCCGTGGCCGGCGCTTCCGCACTGATCCTTCGCGCTGTGTACTTCGACCTGCCGGGGCTCGCCCAGCGGTTGGCCTGCAACGGACAGACCACCGGTGATGCCACGATCAACCCGGCCACGACCCCTCAGGACACCTCGGTGGTGGCGAGCCTGGCGACGGTCGCGGCCACCGACCTGACCGTCACGCGGGTGGTCGGTCAAAGGTCGTCAACGCGGCCCGTCCTGGCGACGAAGTGCAGCTGAGCCTCTCGGGATTCGCCTCGGAGACCCCGGTGGAGCTGGGATTCTGTGGACCGTCCGCAGCTGGCTGTGGACCGACGACACCAGTCACGACACTCGCCGACGGCAGCAGCACGGCCAAGCTCACGGTGCCCGCTGACGCGGCTACGGGCGCTGGCTCGATCCGGGCGACATCGCAGGTCGGGGGCGACGACGTCGTGCTCGACCAGCAGCTGAGCGTGCTGGACAAGCCGGCGCTCGAGCTCCTCTCGACCTCCACCTCGACCCGCCTCAACCTGACCGGCGAGCAGTGGGACCCGCTGCGGCCGGTCCGCGTCACGGCTGTCGACGACAGCGGTGACCGTGTGGGCTCCTCGGTGCGCGTCGAAGCCGGAACGGGCGGCGCCCTGACGGCCCGGGTCACGGTGCCGGACGACGCCGAGGTGGCGTCTGTCGTGGCCGTGCAGCAACGTCCCGGCTCCTCGCTCGAGGCGACGGTCGACGTCGATCTCGGCGGCGGTGGTGGTGGCGGTGGTGGCGAGACGGAGAACGAGAACCAGAACAACGGCGGCGGCACGACGACCACGCCGGTGGCCTCGGCCCCGGCTACGTTGCCTCTCGACATCCCCGCACCGGTCGACATGCCGGTGACGAGCGTCGACGGCCCCCAGGCCGGGGCGCTCCCCGCCGACGCGCTCGCCGTGTCGAAGGTGAGACTGGCAGGCTCGACCGGGCTGGCCGACCTGTTCGGCGGCGGGCCGGAGCGAGTGCTGCGGTTCCAAGTGGAGAACGTCGGAACGGTCGACGCGGTCGCACCCGGTCTCAGCATCGCGGTCGGCAAGGGCGATGACGCTGATCCGATCTACACGTCGGACGGCTTCGGCCGGCTGGCGCCGGGCGACAGCCTCAACGTCGAGATCCCGATCAGCCTGTCCGCCGGCGCGTTCGGCGTCTACACGATCACCGGTCAGCTCGGCGCGGGTGAGTCCGGGGCGTTCACGGTCGAGTGGGAGACGTATCCGTGGGGCCTGTTCGGCCTCAACGCCTTGGGGCTCCTGCTGATCGTCTTCGCGGTTCGCCGTCGGGTGTTCGCTCCGAAGCCGAGCCGGGTGAGCGCCTTGGTCGCTGCGCCTGGCGCCGGCGTGGCGGCGCATGGCGATGCCGGTGCTGCGGTCATCGACCTCGACGTCCTGGAGAAGTGGTGGGCCCTGCAGTCCGATGACGCCGGCCTCCCCACGCCGGTCGGTGTCGGTGCGACGGCCGACGCCGTGGTCGACGTCGACGCGGTCGAGCGCTGGCTCGAGCGCTGTTCGTCGCGGAGTGCGGAGATGGAACATTCTGCTCAGAGAGCCTCGTCGGCAAACTAGATATCCTATATAGTAGGTCCCATGTTGACGAGAGGGCGTTCCATGGCTGAGGAAAACGGCGGCTCGACGCAGCCCCGTGACCGGGCACTGGGGGTGCGCTCGGTAGTAGTCGCGGCCGCCGCCGCCCTCGCGCTGGTGGGGTGCGGCGCCATCGCGCCCGGCTCAGGCGGTTCCGACTCGCCGTCCGCCAGCCCCTCGGCCAGCAACGAGAGCGTCAAGGTCGTTTTCGTCGGAGTCGACCTCGACGCGGTCAAGAAGCAGACCAAGCTGGTCACCGCCTCGACCGGCGACCCCAAGGCCCAGGTCCAGGCGCTCGAGGACTGGGTCAATGCCAACGGCGGTCTGGGCGGACGCAGCTCGACGCCGTCTTCCGCTGGTACGACGCCCAGGCCGACTCGCCGGCGGCCGAGGAGCAGCTCTGCAACCAGGTGACCCAGGACGACAAGGCCTTCGCCGTCGTGCTGACCGGACAGTTCCAGTCGAATGCACGTCCTTGTTATGCACAGCGCAAGACACTGATGCTCGATGCGACCTTGGTCGCCAACGACCAGAAGCTGTTCGACGAGCTGGCTCCCTATCTCTGGTCCCGAGCTTCCCCGAGTACACCGGCTTCACCGCGTCCTACATCGACGCCCTGTCGACCCAAGGCTTCTTCGAGGGTCGCAAGAGGCCGCCATCGTGGCTGCTGACACGCCTGTCAACCGACGCACGATCGAGAAGCTCGCTGTCCCGCAGCAAGAAGCTCGGCATCGCCGCCGAGGTCGGCTGGGTCGACACGACCGACATCGGCTCGATCTACATGGGTTCGGGAGCAGGCCGCCGTGACGTTCGCCAGCGGCGGAGTCGACCGAGTGATGTTCCTCGGCGGCTCACGACTCGCCTCGATCTTCGCGACGATCGCCGGCTCGAAGCAGTTCAACGCGACCTACGCCATCTCGAGCTTCGACAACCCGTCGTTCTTCGTCAACAACCCCGACACAGTGCCCTCCAACACGATGGACGGCATGGTCGGTATCGGCTTCCACCCGCCGCAGGACGTCCCGGACAAAGAGATGTCCTTCCCGTCCGGAGATGCTGAGAAGGAGTGCCTCGAGATCTACTCCGAGGCCGACATCTCGTTCAAGACCCGCGAGTCTGCGCGCGTCGCCTTCCCGTACTGCGACGCCGTCCGTCTGCTGAAGCTGGGTGCTGACGAAGCATCCGGAGACCTCAGCGCGACGACCTGGGGCGAAGCGGTCGACAAGGTGGGTGGCGACTTCCAGACCGCGGCCGGCTTCGGCAACGCACTGGGCAACGGCGGCCGTGCCGCAGCCGGCGCCTACCCGGGCGATCAGCTTCGATGACGAGTGCCGCTGCTTCGTCTACAAGGGTGAAGATGTCGCGTTCACCGAGTGACGCCAAGGCTCCGGCCCTGCGCGTCGATCAGATCAGCGCGTCGTACGGTCCCGTCCAGGTCCTGTTCGGCGCGAGCCTGACCGTCGAGCGCGGTGAGATGGTGGCGCTCCTCGGTCCGAACGGGGTCGGCAAGAGCACGACGCTGCGGGTCATCGGCGGGCTTCTGAAGCCCGACGCCGGGTCGGTCCACCTCGGGGGCGTCGACGCCACGAGCTGGTCGCCTCGCAAGCGCGTCGAGGCCGGCCTGAGCCAGGTCATCGGCCAGTCGGCCTTCGGATCGCTCAGCGTCGTCGACAACCTGACGATGCACGGGTACGCGGCCAAGGACAAGAAGTGGGTCAACGAGGCGGTCGAAGCTGCTCTGGCCATCTTCCCGCGGCTCGACGCTCGACGGAACCAAGCCGCATCGACGCTGTCCGGCGGAGAACGTCAGATGCTCGCCTTGGCCAAGGCGATCGTCAACGACCCGAGAGCTTCTGGTGATTGACGAGTTCTCGCTGGGACTCGCCCCCGTCGTGGTCGGTGGTCTGTGCGAGCTGGTCAGACGCCTCAACGAGCGCGGCACATCGGTGCTGGTCGTCGAGCAGTCAGTCAACGTCGCGCTCTCACTGGTGCACCGCGCCTACGTCATGGAGAAAGGCGAGATCATCGCTGAGGAGTCCGCAGCCGTGCTGTCCGCCGATCCCGAACGGATCCGCACCCTGATGCTGGGTGGCCACGTGGCGGAGGGCGTATGAACACGATGCTGAACACCCTTGCGGTGGCCGAGGCCCGGATCACCTGGGCGGATTCGACTTCGGCGTCGACCGACTCGCGATCGGTCTGTTTGCCGGCCTGACCTACGGTCTGCTGGCGGTCGGCCTGGTGCTGGTCTACCGGTCGAGCCGGTTCGTCAACTTCGCCCACGGTCGATCGGCGTCTTCGGCGCCTCGATGCTGGGCCTGCTGGCTGGCGACTGGGGAATGCCCTACTGGGGGGCCTTCCTCCTGGCCATGGGTGTCGCGGCGGGTCTCGGAGCGGCGATCGAGTGGATCGTCGTCCGTCGCCTGGCTGGCCGTCCCACGATGATCGGCATGATCGCGACGCTGGGACTGTCCGAGTTCATCTTGATCTTCGCGTTGATCATCAACACCGACGGCGTCACCGGATTCACCTTCCCGCGCCCGCCTGGTCTGCCCGAGTTCTCGATCGGGGCCACTCAGGTCGGGACGCCGCAGGTCGCGATGGTCACGCTCGGCCCATTGCTGCTGCTGGCCCTCGGCTGGTTCTTGCGGCAGCACCGCGTCGGGATCGCGATCCGCGCCGCAGCCGACGACAACGACGCAGCTCTTCTCGACGGCATCCCGGCCAAGCGCATGGCGACCCTCGCCTGGGCGATCGCCGGCGGTGTCGCTGCCTTCTCGGCGATCCTGGTCACCCCGACCACAGCCGGTCAGTCGATCGACACCCTCGGACCGGACATCCTGCTCAAGGGTCTGGCGGGAGCTGTCATCGCCCGCATGTCGTCGATCCCGATCGCCGTCATTGCCTCGCTCGGCGTCGGCGTCCTCGAGCAGTTCTTGCTGTCGAATCCCGACACCCGCAACATGGTGCCGCTCGCGCTGGGCGTCATCATCGTCATCGCGCTGCTGACCCAGCCCGCTCTGGGCCGCGCGGCCCGCGAGCGTGTCGGCTGGCAGCGGATCGTCATGGTGCCGTTGCCGCAGGAGTACCAGAAGCTGTGGGCCGTTCGTTGGTTCCCCCGCATCATGGGCGCCATCCTGCTGGCCGGTTCGGTGGGACTGGCCTACACGATCAGCAACTCCACGGCCTCGGCGTTGATCAACGTCATCGGATTCGCGTTGGTCGGACTCAGCGTCGGACTGCTGACGGGTGTCTCCGGGCAGCTCTCGTTGGGCCAGTTCGCCTACGCCGGTATCGGTGCGGCCGTCTCGGTGCACGCGGTCTCCACGACCGGCAACTTCGTCCTGGGCGTTGGCGCGGGAATCCTCGCCGCAGCCATCTGTTCGGCACTCGTCGGCATTCCTGCGATGCGTCTGCAGGGGCTCGCGCTCGCGGTGTCGACCCTGGCGCTGGCGCTGGCCACGTCGGGCTGGCTGCTCAAGCTCGACAGCTTCCTCGGCTTCGGCGTGCAGCCGGAGAAGCCGACCTGGTTCGGCTACGCCCTCGAGCTCGCGGTCGACTACTACCTGTTCGCCCTGCTGATGCTGATCCTCGCGATGTGGTTCGTGGCGAACCTGCGGCACAGCGGCTTCGGCCGAGCCCTGCAGGCCATCCGCGACAACGAGGACGCGGCGCGCGCCTTCACGGTCCGCAGCCGCATGCGCAAGCTGCAGATCTTCGCGCTGTCCGGCGCCGTGGCTGGTCTCGGTGGCGCGGTCATCGGACACAGCCAGACCGAGCTGACCGTCAACTCGTTCCCGGCCGGCGCCAGCATCGACGTCGTCGCGATCGCCGTGGTCGGTGGTCTCGCGCTGACTGGTGGACCCGTGCTGGGTGCCCTGATCATCATCGGCATCCCGAGCCTGTGGGCGCTCGACCTGCCCGGACAGGCAGCGCTGGCCATCGGCTGGCTTCTCGTGGTGGTCCTGCTCAAGGACGGGCTCGGCGGCATCATCTGCAAGGTCCGCGACTGGTGGGCCGACGGTGTCGCACGACGCGCCGGGATCGACGTGGAACGTGCCCGGCTGGGCGCCGTGGGCGATGCGGTCTCTCCTTTGGCCTGCGAGCTCCGGCTCGAGGGGCTCAGCACCCGCGATCCTTCCGAACGGGGAGATCAGCGATGCTCCGGTGCTGTCGGTCAATGCGGTCACCCGCCGGTTCGGCGGAGTGCTCGCGGTCGACGAGGTGACTCTCGACGCGGCGCAGGGCGAGATCGTTGGCATCATCGGTCCGAACGGCGCCGGCAAGACGACGCTGTTCGAGATCATCGCCGGCTTCACCGCGCCCAACCAGGGCCAGATCGTCTACGGCGGACGCGACGTCACCAAGTCTTCGCCTGAAGACCGGGCCAAGGTCGGCCTCGTGCGGTCCTTCCAGGACGCGGCGCTCTTCCCGACCCTGACGGTGCACGAGACGTTGATGCTGGCCCAGGAGCGGGTGGCCCCCTCGGGCCTTTGGGCTGCATCGCTGGGTGGACGCGCCGCCGAGCGGCGCAAGTCCGAGATGGCCGACGAGCTGCTCGAGCGGATGGCGCTCACGCCATTCGCCCGCATGAGCATCTCCGAGCTGTCGACCGGTACCCGGCGCGTCGTGGAGCTGGCCTGCCTCCTGGCCCTCGAGCCTCGTGTCCTGCTGCTCGACGAGCCCTCGGCCGGCATCGCGCAGAGCGAGAGCGAGCCGCTGGGTGGCTGTTGCTCGGCATCCGCCGCGGCTCGGCACCACGATGGTCGTGATCGAGCACGACCTGCCCCTGCTGTCGCACCTGTGCGATCGCATGATCGCCATGAACCTGGGCCGAGTCATCGCAGAAGGCACCCCCGACGAGGTGCGCGAGCACCCCGAGGTCGTGCGGTCCTACCTCGGCACCGACGAGAACGCCATCACCAGGTCCGCCGTCCGGACGACCGGCGTCGCCGCAGGCCTCACCACCGTCATCGACCCATTCGACATCCCGACACCGAAGATTCCCTGAGCCAGCTTGCTCGACCAAGGAGAAATCATGAGAACCACCACGGCACTCGCCAAGGCATCGGCGGCAGCGCTCGCGCTGTTCGTCGTCGCCATCTTCAGCGCATCACCGAGCTTCGCGGCGCCGTCCCTGGAGGTCAGTGCGACGACCCTGAAGGACGGCCAGACCGTGACTCTCAGCGGGTCGGGCTTCAAGCCGGGCCTCAAGCAGATCGCGGCCGGCCAGTGCATCGAGGGCTACACCGGCCCTGGTGACTGCAACCTGCAGGGTGGCGCGACGTTCCGCAACGCCGACGACAAGGGCTCCATCGGCACCTTCACGATCGTGGTGAAGGAGAAGTTCGGCGCTCACGACTGCACCAAGATCAAGTGCGTCATCGCTGCTGCGCCGCTGCCGGGTGCTGCTGACGCTGCGACGGTCTCGGCCAACCAGTCGATCATCCCGGTCACCTTTGGCGCTGCCGCTGCGGCGCCCGAGACGCCGGCACCGACCACCCCCGCGGCGACCCCTGCGGCCAGCACCGAGCTGCCGAAGACCGGTGCGAGCGACGTGCTGCCGATGGTCTTGCTGGGTGCCGGACTGTTCCTGGTCGTCGGAGCGGGCCTGCGGATCGGTCTGCGGAGCAAGGGCGGTGTGGCATGAGGACCCTGATGACCAAGCGTCTCGCTGCCGGTGCCGTCTCGGCCGCCGTGGTGGCTGTCGGGGTGACCGGCCTGAGCACGTCGCCTGCCGCTGCCGCCGCAGATCCTTTCACGGTCGAGTTCACCTGCAACACGCTGCCGTTCAACAAGCAGTTCACGTGGGAGCCGACGGTGACACCCACGTTCACGGGCTCTGGTGCGACCCAGAAGATCGTCCTGGCGATGTCTGACATGCCGGGCCTGTCGCCTGCGCCGCTGAATGGCACCATCACCGGCGCGTTGACTCTGACGGTCGGTGACGCGCCGGTCGCCGCGACTGGCAATGGAACGGCGGTCGCCGCCGGCAACGCTCCCATCCCGGTCATGCCGATGAGCGGCGACTATGCCGGCAGCACCGCTGATCCGGAGATCGAGATCACCAAGGCTGACTTCGTGGTCACGTCGTCGGGAGTCGTCGTCGACATCAACTGCGAGAAGGGTGATGACGTCGTCTTCCCGACGCCCACGCCGACTCCGACGCCGACCCCCACCCCGACGCCGACCCAGAAGCCGGAAGACGGCGAGAAGGAGGGTGTCCCCGCGGAGGGGACGGCGAAGTTCACGTGCACCCTGGAGACGCTCGGAAGTCCGTTCACCTACGATCCCAAGGTCACGATGTCGGGTTCGCGGGCGAAGGCTGGTGACAGCAAGGTAAACCTGCGAGCGACCTTCACCGACATCCCGGGCCTCGCTCCGCTGCCGATCGAGAACGGCACCATGAAGATCAACGCTTCGGCCTTGATCGGCGGCAAGAAGGTCAACTTCTCGAGCACGTCGACGGTCAATGTGGCGACCAAGGCCAAGGTCCCGGTGCCGACGCTGAAGTCGTCGATCACGACCGACGAGGACGCTGTCGGTGGAGATCACCGCGTTCAAGTTCGACTTCGGTGAGATGGCGGGCTTGCAGATCTACTCCGACTGCAGTGGTGGCGGGAAGATCGGCACCATGACGGTCGGCATCGGTGATGACAATGATGGCTCGGATGATGACGACGACAACAGCAACAGCAATGCGACCTCAGCTGACACCTTGCCCAAGACGGGTGCTGGTGCACCGTTGATGATGATCGGTCTCTGGTCGAGCGCCTTCGTTCTGCTGGCTGCAGCGCTCCTGCTGTTCTTGCCGCGCCGCGGACGTCAGACAGGTGCCTGACACCGGCTGACCTACCAACGAAGAAGCCCTCCCTCGGCCGCCAGGCCGGGGGAGGGCTTCTTCGTGTCAGCAGCGTTGCGTCAGCTGTGTCGGTCAGCGCAGTGCTGCCAGGGCGGGGTCGAACGACTGCGTGGCCTGGAAGCCCGTCGCGGCCAGTCTCTCCACCGAGATCGGTGACGAAGGTGAGGCGATCTCGTCGCGGTAGTCGAGCGGGGGAGCCCCTGCTCGGCCGAGAGCGTGTCGAAGAGCCGAGCGTTGGTCGGCGGCACTTCGGCATGCGTCAGGTTGAACACTCCGGCGAGCTCGTCCTGGACCGCGTGCACGACGGCTGCTGCCGCGTCGTCGACGTGCAGCCGGTACAGCAGCGCTGCGCCCGAGAACGGCACCGAGCCGCCGAGATACTTGTGTGCCATGGCGACCTTCTCGGCGACCGGGGGATCGCCAGGACCGAAGATGTCGCCGCAGCGCAGGATCGCGGCCTGGTCGCCGGCCTGGGAGTAGGTGCGCTCCATGGCCAGGAAGTTGCTCGGGCTGGGATCCGACGATGTGGTGACGGGCGAGGACTCATCGATCTCGGTCAGGTGGTTGGCAGCATTGCCGTAGACCGAGAGCGACGACAGCGAGACCAGCCGGCTGTCGGGTCCGGCTGCCGCCACGATGTTCTCGGCTGTCCTGACCAGGACGTCGTGATACGTCTTGGCACGACCCTCTGCCGTCATGGATCCCTGGGCCGAAGGCCCTGCGGTGATGACCACAGCATCCTTGTCGGCCACGGCGGCTGCGACGCTGTCGGCATCGGATCCGCGCAGGACGACGGCTCGTCCGAACCGTTCCTTGAGCGTCGCGACCTTCTCCTCGCTGGTCGCGGTCACCGTGACCTCGTGGCCGAGCTGCGGCCAGCTGGGTCGCAGCGGCCGATCCGACGAAGCCGGCTCCGATCACGAGGACCTTCACGGCGAGTTTCCGTCGATCTCGGCGATCTGGGCGAGACCGGCCCGGACGGCGACGAGCTCGTCGACCCGCTCGGCACCGAGGAATCGCTTGGACAGCTCGTTCATCGGGTCGAGGGTGTAGCCGTAGGTGCGGACGGCGTGGTCGCGCTTGCGCAGCGCGGCCCGCTCGGCCTCGGGGACGGGCTGCGCCTCGGCGACCCACTGCAGCCAGGTGTCGACCCGCTGGTGCACGGCGGCGCGGAGGGTCTCCACGACGTCGTCGGTGCGGTCGGCCACGTAGGAGTTGCCGAGCGGCGACAGGTAGGCGCGCATGTAGGTGCCGTGGCTGACCGACCAGGTGAAGCGGTCGTCGCCGCGCAGCGCGAGCCACGAGTCGTTCTGCGAGTCGTAGTAGCGGTCGAGGTGCTCGATGTCGGTCATCAGGTCGCGGCGCGGCACGAGGTCGCTGAAGTGGAAGATGTTGGGGATCGTGCCGAACACGATGACGAGGTGGGGCACGTCGATGTGCGGACCCAGCCACACCTGCAGGTTCATGTCGAGGATCGAGGCGCTGCGGTTGCCGATCCAGGAGTGGACGAGCCATTCGGCGCCCTGGTCCGGATCGCCTGTGTAGGTGTTGAGCGACCCTTCGTAGCCGCCGTCGTCGGTGGTCCACGAACCGAGACCTGCGCTGGACGCGTGGGGCTCGACGGGAAGGACCGCCGTGATCTTGTCCTTTGCCTCGCTCAGGATGTCCCAGAACTGCTGCCACAGGTCGTGGCTGTCGACGTCGGGCGCATCGGCGAGGAACTCAGGAATGGTCTTTGTCTGGTTGCTGCTACTCATTGGATGAGACTATCCATATATGATCTATGATGCTAGGAGATTGCGATGATCATTGTGGTGAGTCAGGCCCGGACGAAACCGGGTGAAGAGCACGCGCGTGGATACATCGCGCTCAACGAGGAGTTCGGACGGTTCTTCCGGGACCATCCCGGGTTTCGTGGCCGCCGGTTGGTGCGCGGGATCGAGGATCCGCAGCACTTCACCCACCTGCGCTTCTTCGACAAGGTCGAGAGCTACGAGGAATGCACCCGCGCCGAGGGCTATGTCGCCCACACCGAGGCGATGTACCAGCACCTCGAGCCCTACGACTCCTATCCACGCGAGTACCTCGAGGTCGTCCTCGACGAACCGGATCCGAGCCTGTCGTGACGACCTTCGTGCTCGTGCACGGCGCCTTCCGGGGTGGCTGGGCCTGGTCGCGCGTCCGGCCGCTGCTGATCGCTGCGGGGCACGACGTCCACGCTCCCAGCCTGGTCGGCGCGGGTGAGCACATCGGCCAGCTCTCCGAGGTGACCGGGCTGCAGGTGTGGGTAGACCAGGTCACGCGTCTCATCGAGCTCGAGGACCTGGCTGAGGTCGTCCTCGTGGGGCACAGCCAGGGGGGCCTGGTCACCAGTGCGGTGGCCGCCCGCATCCCCGCCAGGATCGCCTCCGTGGTGCACCTCGATGCCGCGGTGCCAGCGCCTGGAGAGCGCGCGATCGACCTGTTTCCCTCCACCGACGTGCTCCCGCCTCGCGATGGGAGCGTTCCGTCGCAGCCAGCGACCACAGCGTCCGGCGAGTACGACGAAGCAACCGTCACCTGGCTCAATGACCGGCTGACGCCGAGCCCGGTCGGACCGGCGCTCGATCCGGTTCCGGCAGTGCCGACGGGGGTGCGCGAGACCTTCGTGTTCTGCGCTCGCACGCCCCACGGCTACCCCTCCCGTGCCACCCGGGCACGCGTCGAGGCGGCCGGTGTCGTGCCCGTCGTGATCGACGCCGGGCACGACGCCCCGATCTCAGCGCCCGCGGCCGTCGCGCAGGCGCTGCTGAAGCAAGCACCACAGCCTCTGTCCATGCACAACACCAGCTCGTCAGGAGCCACCCCGTGAAGCCCTTGGAAGACGTCCGGATCATCTCGCTCGAGCAGTACGGTGCAGGGCCGTTCGGGAGCGTGCACCTTGCCGACCTCGGCGCCGAGGTCATCAAGATCGAGGACCCGCGCGTCGGCGGCGACGTCGGACGCTACGTCCCGCCGTACGCCGAGGACGAGGACTCGCTGTTCTTCGAGACCTTCAACCGGAACAAGAAGAGCCTCTCGCTCGACATCACGACCCCGGCCGGACGAGAGGTGTTCGAGGAGCTCGTGCGCAACGCAGACGTCGTCTACTCGAACCTGCGCGGCGACGTGCCGGAGAAGATCGGGATCACGTACGAGCAGCTCAAGCACCTCAATCCGGCGATCGTCTGCTGCTCGTTGACCGGCTTCGGGATGACCGGACCGCGCCAGAAGGAACCGGGGTACGACTACATCCTGCAGGGTCTGGCCGGGTGGATGGACCTGACCGGCGAGCCCGATGGGCCGCCGACCAAGTCGGGGCTGTCGCTCGTCGACTTCTCCGGCGGCTACGTTGCAGCACTGGCCTTGCTGTCCGGCCTGCACGCCGCGCGCCGCGACGGAATCGGGATGGACTGCGACGTCAGCCTCTACGACACGGCGATGTCGATGCTCACCTACCCCGCCACGTGGCACCTCAACGCCGACTACACCCCGGCCCGCACGAGCCACTCTGCCCATCCTTCGCTGGTTCCGTTCCAGGCGTTCGAGGCGGCGGACGGTTGGTTCGTCGTCGGCTGCGCGAAGGAGAAGTTCTGGACGCGGCTGGCCGGCGTGGTCGGGCATCCGGAATGGGCCGGCGTTGGCTCGCGGTACGAGACGTTCGCTCTGCGGCAGCAGCACCAGGCCGAGCTGATCGGTCATCTCGAGGAGATCTTCCGGACCAGGAAGGTCGACGAGTGGCTCGGCGAGCTCTACCCCGCCGGGGTGCCATGCGGGCCGATCAACGACGTGGCGGCAGCACTGGAAGAGCCGCACACGATCGCGCGTCAGCTGCTCGTCGAGACGGAGCACCCGCGCTACGGCACGGTCACCCAGCTGGCCTCGCCGGTACGTGTCGGGACGCAGCCCCCGGAGTACGTGCGAGCGCCGCAGCGCAACGAGCACTTCCACGAGGTGCTGCGCGACGTGGCCGGTTTCGACGACGCCAAGATCGCCGAGCTCAAGGCAACCGGCGCATTCGGTCCGGCGGAGGCGTGATGACGGTCTCTGACACGACTGACACGATGCGGCTCGCGCGCTCGGCGCTGTACGTCCCGGGTGACGTGCCCGACAAGCTCCGCAGCGCCATCGACCGAGGCGCCGACGAGCTGATCGTCGATCTCGAGGACGCTGTCCTGCCCGAGCGCAAGGACCTGGCCCGTGACATCGTCGTGGCTGGCTGGACGGACTGCCTGCCACCGACGTCGGGGTGTGGGTGCGGGTCAATCCAGGCGCGGCGGGGCTGGTCGACATCCGCGCGATCTGCGGCGCAGCAGGGCTGACCGGCGTGGTCCTGGCCAAGGCCGAGTCGGCCGATGACGTCGCCGCGGCTGCGGCTGTGCTCGACGGCTCGGATCGCGGGCACGCATCGTCCCGCTGCTGGAGAGTGGAGCAGCAGTGCTGCGGGCGGCCGAGATCGCCGCAGCCCCCCGGGTCCACCGGCTCCAGGTGGGCGAGGCGGATCTGCGGGCAGATCTGGGTGTCACGCTCGGGCCGGACGAGCGAGAGCTCCTGTGGGTGCGATCGCAGATCGTGGTGACCTCCGCGGCGGCTGGTATTGCCCCGCCGATCGCCCCGGTCTCGACCGACTTCCGCGACCTCGACGCGCTGAGGGCGTCGACCGAAGCGCTGGCGCGGCTCGGATTCGTCGGACGAGCCTGCATCCACCCGGCCCAGGTGGCGGTCGTCAACGACGTGTTCACCCCGAGCGCAGAAGCGATCGCGGAGGCCGAGGAGGTGCTGGCCGCCTTGGCCGCAGCCGGTAGCGGCGTGGCAGTCGACAGCCGTGGCCGGATGCTCGACGAGGCGGTGGCACGTCAGGCCCGGCGAGTGCTGGCTCGAAAGTTCACACAGTCGTTATAGAAAACCGTGTTAAAACAATCGGATATCGTATATTCTCATCGGTGAGACCTAGGCCACACTCGTTCGGAGTGCGGTCCCTGAGGAGGAAACATGCGTTTTGGAAAGATTGCTGGCGTCACAGCCGGCGCCCTCGTTGCGAGTGCGCTGAGCGTGCCCGCCTTCATGGGAACCGCCCACGCGGCGACAACCAGTGCGTCCGTGGCGGTGAACCAGGACTGCACGGTGGTGTCCAGTGGCAACACCATGGCAACGGCCTACACCCAGTCGTTGACGATCTCCGCTGACGGGACTGCGGTGTCAGTTCCGGCCAGCTCGTCGGGCGTGCTGCACAACGGTGCAAGCGGTGCGACTTTCCCGACCTTCAAGATGGAGACCATCACCCTGACGGTCAACGCCACCGTCAACGGCGAGCCCGTTGTGCTGAGCGGCACGACGACCCGAGCCAGCGGCGCTGGTGTGGCGCTCAGCGACCCGCTCGCGCTGCCTGCCCTGACCGGCACCCGCACCGGCACGGCTGACGTCACCGCGGCCACCGTGACCAGCGTTGCTATCAACGGCACCTTGCGCGTTCCGTACGGTCCTCCCGGCGGCTCCGCCGCTCCCGTCGCCTTCACGTGTGGTGCGGCTCAGGGACAGCCAGATCAAGCAGGCGCTGCAGTGCACCTTCGGCACGTTCTCGTTCACGTACCCCGCGGTGATCAAGACTCGTACGTCCCCGAAGATCGCCCGGATCGAGTCGATCACGGGCTTCCAGTCCGGCATGCCGGCATTCGTCCCCGTCTCCAAGATCGTCGACAACTTCAACGTCACGGTCGCGGGTACGCCTCTCGTGGCCAAGGGAGTCACCTCCTTCGATCCTGCTGCACCGGGCAACCAGAGCTTCGTGCTGCCGTTGGCGTACGCCGGACGTACCGGTGTCTCCGACGTCGCGACCTCCGACGTGAAGGTCACTGGCGCGACGCTGGTGATGACGTCAGGCGATACCGACAACACGGTCGACTGCGTCACGACCGGCTGGCCGACCGTGACGACGCTTGCTGCTACCTCACCGGTGGCCGCACAGGTCAACCTGGTCGCGTCGATCGACGACGTCGACGCCGTTGGCACCGTGCAGTTCAAGAAGGGCGCGGCCGTCGTGGCCACGTCTCCTGTCGTTGCTGGCAGCGCCACCGCAGAGCTGACCGACGTCTCGGCCGGTACCTACTCGTACACCGCTGAGTTCGTTCCGACCGACCCGGCCGCCTACAAGACGTCGACGTCGACGGCCACGAGCGTCACGGTCGCGGCTACACAGCCCTGCATCGACGCCCAGACGGCGCTGGCTGCAGCAACGGCTGCAGTCACCAATGCGACCAAGGCTGCCAGCACCGCGACGGCTGCCGTGAAGACGGCTACGACCAAGGTCACCGCCGCCACGAAGGCGTCGACGAAGGCGTCCAAGGCTGCCACCAAGGCGTCCAAGGCCTACACGAAGGCGTCCAAGGCTGCTAAGAAGGCCAAGAGCAAGTCGGCCAAGGCCAAGGCGAAGAAGGCGCTGGCGAAGGCCAAGAAGGCCAACACCAAGGCCAAGAAGGCCAAGTCCTCGGCCAGCAGCAAGCTGAAGACGGCCAAGTCGCAGCTTCGCCACGGCCAAGAGCAAGTCGGCCACCGCCAACGAGCAAGCTGGCGTCGGCCAAGGCGACGGCTGTTGCCGCACAGAACGCGGTCAACGCGAACTGCTGATCGCTTGACACAGTCGGTGCCCCGGTCCTCTTCGGAGGGCCGGGGCACTGCTTTGTCTCGGCACGGTGGTCTATCAACCTCGTGGGACCGTTTGAGGTTGTTGAGCCACCTCTCCCGGAAGAGTTGCCGATCCACCGCGCACCGGATGAGGATGCGCGGTGGACCCGCAGGGTGGAGATCAGAGGCCGTAGCGACTCAGGACGTCGTGCTTCTTGGCGTAGCCCGGGGTCATGAACCGCTTGGCGAGACGCCCGCTCGTCAGCCAGGCGATCTCGTCGCCGTTCTTGGTGCTGGCGAGCATCCGCGAGGCGAGCTCGGGGGCGACGTCATCGACGTGATCGGTGAGGATGTTCAGGATCCGGCGCTGGCTCTGCACGCTCTCGGGATCGGCAAGCTGCCTCGCGCAACCAGCCTTCCGTGATCAGGATCCCGGGCCGGACCTGGCCGACCGTCACGCCGGTGCCGTCGACCTCCTTGACCAGGGCCCTCGTGAACATGTCGAGACCGCGCTTGGTGGCGCCGTACACGCCCATGTTGGCGCGGGTCTTGCCGTCGCTGCCACCACCGAGCACGTTGAACAGCTGCCGCCGCCCTGTGCCGTCATCCCGCGCACGGCCGCCTGGGTGCTGAAGATCGTGCCCAGCATGTTGGTCGTGACCATGGCGCGCACGGCGTCCGGGGTCGTGTCGACGATGGGATTGGTGGTGTGGGCGACGCCCGCGTTGTTGATCCAGATGTCGACCCGGCCGAGCTCTGCGACGGCGAAGCTCCACAGCGCGGTCGTTGCGTCGGGATCGCTGACGTCGACGGCGCGGCCGAGGACGCGTCCTGCGCCCGGCGTCTCGGTGAGGGATGCGACGGCGGCGTTGACCGCCGCGTCGGTGCGTCCCGTCACCACGACGTGATGCCCCTGGGCGCGGAACCCGCGGGCCAGCGCGAAGCCGAGCCCCTTGGTGCTTCCGGTGATCACGATGGTGTTCATGACTGCTCCTGATGGGTGACCTCGACGACGACCTTGCCGCGGTTGCGGCCAGACATGAGTGCGGCGAAGGCCTCACCGGCGTGCTCGAGGCCGATCCATCGGTCCTCCAGCGCCGTGACGTGGCCTTCCTTGATCAGCACGCCTGTCCGGTGGACGTGTTCGGCGGCGAGGTCGTGGTGGTCGTAGACGACCATCCCGTAGGTCGTCGCGCGGGCTGCCATCAGCGCGCCGGCGCGGACTCGGGTCGGGGGGAGCTCCGTTGCTCTGGTCGATCAGTCCGCACAGCGAGACCCTTGCGCCGATCGCGAGGTGCTCGATGACCCCGTCGAGGGTCTGCTGGTCGCCCATGTGCAGGTATCCGTCGATCCGGTCGGGGCACGCCTCGCGGAGGTGGCTGAGCCAGCTCGGGTCGGTACGGACGACGACCTCGTCATAGCCGAGCTCGCGAGCGAGATCCGCCTTGTCGGTGCTGCCCACGATCGCGACGGTGCGGGCTCCTGCGAGCCGGGCCAGCTGGCCGGAGAGGGAGCCGACCCCGCCGGTCGCCGAGGGAATGACGACCGTGTCGCCGATCTGCGGGCGCAGGTGGCGGACGTGTGCGGCGTAGGCGGTCAGGCCGGGCATTCCGAGGATGCCGAGGGTCGCCGAGGACGGAACGCCGGTCGGCACTCTGTTCTCCTGCACCTGGGTGGCAGGCAGGACTGCGTGCGCCCGCCAGCCGGTCTCGGCGAGCACCGGTGTGCCGATGGCGAGGTGGGGTGAGCGGGAGTCGATCACGACACCGACGGCCCGGCCGGGCATCACGTCGCCGGGGCCGACGGGGGGCTCGTCCAGGTGGCCGGCCGCCAGCAGCGACCGCAGATAGGGATCGAGTGAGAGCACGTCAGTGCGGACCAGGACGTCTCCGTCGGCCAGCTGGGGGACTGGTTCCTCGCAGACCGTGAAGTGATCGGCGGTCGGGATGCCGTCGGGGGTGGCGGCAACAGTGACCGCGATCGTGGTTTTCGGGCCTCTGACCGGTCATGCCGATATCATATAGGAATGACGGTGTCGCGGGTCTATGGTCCACTGATCTCAGTGTCGGACGTGATCGGACACGCCACGCTCTTCGCCGACGTCTTCGGCATGGATCCGCCGGGGTCGGCGACCTCACGGCGGATCAGACCCTGGCCCTGCTCGGTGCCGAGGTGCCCACCGGACTCACCGTCATGCGCACACCAGGGGTCGAGGCCGGGGTGCTGCTGTGCCGCTTCGAGACGCAGGGGCCAGAGACCGCGCCGATCCGGGACGAACACACCCGCATCCACCGCGACGCATTCCGGGTCGTCGACTTCTACGCCCCCGACTTCGATGCCGCAGTGCAGCATGCGCGCGAGGCAGGCTTCCCGATGGCGACGTCGGAGGCGTCGTACCAGCTCGCCGAGGGCAGCTTCCGCGAGGCGCATCACGCTGGCGACGACGGTGTCGTGGTGGCCCTGCTCAGCGGACCCGCAGACTTCTTCGTCGATTTTGCCGAGGTGCGAGACCGGGTGGTCAGCGAACCGGTCAGCATCTCGCTGCCGCTCAGCGACGCGGCACCGACCATCGGCTGGTACGCCGAGGTCTTCGGCTGGGAGGTCGTCTACACCTACGACTTCGCCGACACGTCATTCTCCGAGCTGATGCAGGTGGAGCACGAGCTGCGCGTGCGGTCCAGCACCATCGGTCCGAGTCGGCAGCAGACGTACGTCAACATCGTCGACTACGGACTTGCAGCCGACCAGGGCGGCTCATTGCTCGGGCAGGCCGTCGCACCACGTCGAGGGCTGCTCGGCCTGGTGGTGCTCACCGACGACCTCGATGACGTCATCGGCCGAGCCGGCGGGAGTGCCGGCCCGGCCGAGACGGTCGAGCTTGCGCCCTTCGGACGTTGCAGGATGAGCGTGCTGGTGCCGCCGTGCGCGACTCCGCACCTCGTCATCGAGCGCCGAGGGGAGCTGTGAAAGGGATCAGCGTGAGGCGGGACGGGACAGGAAGATGCCGGCCGGTGCAGCGTCGGTGACGACGCCTTCGGTCATGATCTGCTGACCCCGCAGGAACGTGTCGGTCACCTTGGCGGTGGGCTCGGCGCCCTCGAACGGCGTGTACTCCTGGGTCGAGAGGGAGTCCTCGGCCCGCACGGTCCAGGTCTGGTCGACGTCGACCAGGGCGATGTCAGCGTCGAGACCGACCTGGATGGCGCCCTTGCGTCCGCCGAGCCCGTACCGCTGGGCGGGGTTGGTCGAGGTGAGCTCGGCGATCCGGCCGAACGGCAGGCCACGCTTGCTGCCCTCGCTGACCATGCCAGCGAGCAGGTACTCCGCCCCGCCGAAACCGGACTTGGCCAAGAACACGTCGTCCTTGGGCTCACCGAACTTCAGCTCTTCCTTGCAGCACGCGTGATCCGAGACGACCCAGTCGATCTTGCCGTCGATCAGGTACTCCCACAGCGCCTCGACGTCCTCGCGGGGGCGCAGCGGCGGGTTGACCTTGCCGCCCACGCCGTGCGCGGTGTCGCAGTCAGCGAGCAGGTGGCCGACGGTGACCTCGCGGCGGAAGTCGATGTGCGGGAACGCGGCGGCCATCGTCAACGCCGCCTCGACGGCCTTGCGTGACGTCAGGTGCAGCAGGTTGATCGTGGGCAGCTGCGTCTCGTGCGCCAGGTACGACGCGATCGTGACGGCGAGGCCCTCGGAGTGCGGCGGGCGTGACGCCGAGTAGGCCGGCAGACCCGTCAAGAGCCCTCTTCCTCCACGATCTTGGTGTACGCGGCCATGATCTCGGCCGTCTCGCAGTGCAGGGACAGCGAGATCTGGTCGGCGAACTCGGGGTTCTCCTCGCGCGCCTTCTGGATCCCGCGCATCACGAACTCGAAGTGCGCGTAGTCGTAGCGCTCGCCCTCGGGCGTCATCAGGAACGACGACTGGTCGGTGCTGCGGCCGTGCAGTCCGTGGCTGCCGTAGAACATGAACACCTTGAACGAGGTCACACCGTGGTCGGCGACCAGGGAAGGAATCTCCGCGATGTGCTCCTTGCTCATCGGGGCCAGGTGGTAGGCGTAGTCGATCGTGGCGTTGCCATCGGTCTGTGCCAGCACCTCGGGGAAGAAGTCGGCGTACGGACCGCCCTTGTTGAGGTAGTACTGGCCGGTGCGCATGTACGACAGCGAGGTGGTCACGCCGCCCTGCGCCGACGCGCGCGACTCGGTCCGGACGTCGACCGGCAGTGGGTTGTAGATGCCCCAGTGCTGGTGCGCGTCCACGACGCCGGGGAAGGCGACCTTGCCGCCGGCATCGACGACCCGGTCGGCCGAGTCGGCCGGGATGCCGGCCTCGATCTGGGCGAAACGGCCGTCCTTGACGGCAATGTCGACCGTCTGGGGCTCGTCGTGACCGGGCAGCACCGCCCGGACGTTGGTGATCAGGACATCGAACTGGCTCACTGGGAGTCTCCTTGGCGGGTGATGGTGGACAGCGGCTTGAGCACCGACGCCAGGTCGGAAGCCAGGTGCAGGGCGAGGACGTCGTCGCGGACAGCGGCGGCGACCTCGTCGGTGAGGCGACCTGCGACGTTGTCGCGGAACTTGGTCGCGAGCTCGTCGTCGGACAAGGGGCGGGCCGGACCTCCGCGGTTGGCCAGCACCTCCTCGACGATGACCTCGCCCGACGTCGTGGTGACGGTGACGACGGCGGGGAACTGGAACGGGTAGATCTCGTCACAGACGTCGCTGGCGACGACACTGACCTTCGCCATCAGGGCCCGACGGGCCGGGTCCTGCGCGAGCTCGTCGCTGTAGTCGTCGAGGGCCGTGCCCAGCCCGCCCCCGCCGAACAGACCGGCGGCGAAGGCGAAGGGACCGGAGAACTGGGCCTGGTACCCGGTCTCGGGGGTGCGCTTGACCTCGATCGGCTCACCGATCGTCCGCACTGTCGATCCGGCGACGCCGACAACGACCTCGGCGACCTGGTCTGGTGTGAGACCGCGCTCGCGCAGGGCTCGACCGGCGTCGACCGTCGTGTGGGTGAAGTGGTTGGCGGGGTAGGGCTTGAAGAAGATCCCCGGCACCGACCATTCGTCTCCGAGGCCCGTGGTGATGGCCTCGGGGAAGAACTGTCCGTGGAGCCAGGCCTCGAAGAAGCCGAACCGGCCCTCCAGCACGGTCGGCGGACCGGTGAATCCCCGACGGACGAGCTGGGCTGCCGTCACGCCCGCCTGGGCGGCCAGCCCGCAGTGCAGGCGCTTGACGGTTCCACCGGTGCGGTTCGCCTCGATGATTCCCGACGCCATCGACGCGGTCAGGCCCAGGGAGTCGGTGATGCCCTTCTCGTCGAGCCCGTAGACGATCGCTGCGGCAACCGCAGAGCCCATCGCTCCGGTGATCGAGGTGGCGTGCTGGCCGTGCTCGAAGAAGACCGAGTTGCCGAGCCCGGAGTCGTAGCCGGCCATGCCGAGACGGACCGCCACCTCGAGGCCGACGGCAATCGCGCGTACCGTCAGCTCGCCCGATGCCCCGGCGTGCTCGGCAGCGGCGAGCGTGGCCGGCACGACGGAGGCGCTGGGGTGCAGCACCGACGGCAGGTGGGTGTCGTCGTAGTCGAGCGAGTGGGCGAGCACGCCGTTGGCGAAGGCAGCCTGGGCCGCCGTGACGCGGGTCGCCTCGCCGACGATCGTGGCCTGGGGGTGACCGCCCTGGTCGAGCACGTGCCCGATCGCGGCGGCGCTGGTGGGCAGCCGGTGGGCGGCGACGCACAGCCCGAGCACGTCGAGGGTGCGCTGGCCGACCGAGGTGACGACCTCGTCCGGGATGCCGTGGGTGGCTGCGTCGACCGCGAAGGCGGCGAGCTGCTGGGCCAGGGTGCGCTCGTCGTCCACGGAGGTCATGCTCCGACCACCGCCAGAGGGCGGACCGGCGATCCGGTGGCGCCGAACAGCGGCAACGGAGACAGCACGAACAAGAACTCGCGGACGCCTGCCGCGGCGAGGCCTTCGAGATCGAGCGTCTCCATGATGTAGATGCCGCGCTCGACCAGCAGCACGCGGTGCGCGGGCAGCAGGCCGTGGCCTGCGCCGGGCGCGAGGCGTTCGAAGGCGATCGTGTCGGCGCCCGCGGCGTGGATGTCACGAGCGGCCAACCAGGTGGCGCCTGCTTCGCCGACACCGGGGACACCGGTGCTGAGGCCACGGAACGTGTCGCCGTCGCCGTTGTCGAAGTGCTGGCCCCAGCCGGAACGGATCAGCACGACGTCGCCGGCGTCGATCCGCGTGTCCTGGGCGGCGAGGGTCGTCTCGAGGTGCTCGACGGTGATCTCCTGGCCGGCTTCGAGACGGTCGACGCCGAGGGCAGCCGGTACGTCGAGCAGCACGCCGCGACGCACCATCGGGGCGATCGTGTGGACGCCGAGCCGGGCGTAGCGGCCACCTTCGAGGGCGTCGTCGGCGTCCAGCCCGCCGTACAGCTTTCCGTCCTGGGAGACGTGCGCCAGCGCATCGATGTGGGTGCCGACGTGGGTGCCCATCGAGATCATGTCGTTGGCGGCCGAACCGCCGTCGGCACGCACCATGTCGCCGTGACGGCGGGGGAGCGAGTGCCAGTAGGCCGGATGGTTCGGCGACTGGGGCATGCCGACGGTCAGCAGCCGGCCGAGGTCGTGCACCGCGAGGCCGGCGGCAGCGGCGGCCAGCAGCTGGGCAGTGGTCTGGTCGCCCGTGCTGGGCTGACTGGTGCTGGGCTGGTGTGTGCTGGGCATGGTTCTGCGGTCCTCGGGGTCGGGGGTCAGCGGATGATGTTGCGTTCGCGAAGTGAGGTGAGGTCGTCGTCGGCGAGACCGAGGGTCGTGAGGATCTCGTCGGTGTCCTCGCCGTGGTCGCGACCGGTGAAGCGGATCTCGCCCGGGGTCTTCGACATCCGCCACATCACGTTGTGCTGCAGCAGGGGCCCGAAGTCGGAGTCGTCGACCTCGACCAACATCTCGGTCTCCCGGATGTGGGGGTCTTCGACGATGTCTCGCGCGCTGTAGACCGGGGCGATGGCGGCGCCGGCCTCGGTGAACGCGGCGACGACCTCGTCCCGGGTGCGGGCTGCGATCCAGGAGCCGACCATGTCGTCGAGCAGGTCGGCGTGGGCGGCCCTGCTGTGACCGGCGGCGAACCAGGGCTCGTCGATGACTTCGGGATGTCCCACCAGGTGCATGACGCGTTCGGCGATGGCCTGGGCGCTGGTGGAGACGGCGACCCAGTGGTCGTCGCTGGTGCGGTAGGCGTTGCGCGGTGCGTTGTTGGTCGAGCGGTTCCCGTGACGCATGCCGATGTCGCCGGTCTGCTGGTAGACCGTGGGTCCGGGTCCGACGGCGGTCATGATCGGGTCGAGCAGGTTGAGGTCGATGACCTGCCCCTGGCCTCCGTTGCGCTCGCGGGCGAACAGCGCCATCGACACCGCTGACGATGCGGCGATGCCGGCGATCGAGTCGGCCAGTCCGAAGGCCGGGAGGGTGGGCGGTCCGTCAGGCTGTCCGGTGAGGTGGGCGAAGCCGCTCATGGCCTCTGCCAAGGTGCCGAATCCGGCGCGCGATGCGTAGGGGCCGGTCTGTCCGAACCCGGTGATGCGGACGAGGATCAGTCCGGGATTGAGCGCCTGCAGCACGTCGGGGCCCACTCCCCAGCGTTCGAGCGTTCCGGGCCGGAAGTTCTCGACGACGACATCGCTCTGGGCTGCGAGGGCGCGAAAGATGTCGGCTCCGTCCTCGGTGCTGAGGCTCAGGCCGATCGTTCGCTTGTTGCGGGCGATCTCCTTCCACCAGATCGGGACGCCGTCCTTGGCGGGGCCGTGGCCGCGCATCCCGTCGCCTGCCGTGGGGTGCTCGATCTTGATCACGTCGGCACCGAAGTCGCCGAGCACCTGGCAGGCGAGCGGGCCGGCCAGGATCGTCGAGGCATCGAGGACGCGAACGCCGTTCAGGGGACCCATGACCAAGATCATATATTATCTACGACCATGGTCGATGTTGATGTGGTGATCGTGGGTGCGGGGGCTGCAGGGCTCGCGTGTGCGCTCCATGCCGCGCAGGCTGGGGCATCGGTCCTGCTGGTCGAGAAGGACCGACAGCTCGGCGGCACGCTCCACCTGAGTGGAGGCCACCTCGCGGCGGGCGGCACCCGGCGACAGCACGAGCGCGGCGTCGACGACTCCGCCGCCGCCCATCTCGACGACGTCCGTCGGATCAGCCGCGGAACGGCTCGCGCAGATCTGGTCGAGTCGTCACGAGTCACGCCGCCGCCACCGTCGACTGGCTCACCGAGAACGGCTTCGCCTTCGACCCCGAGACGCCGCGCATCGTGTACGGCCACGAGCCCTATACGACGGCCCGCACCGTCTACGGCGTCGACGAGGGGATCTCGATCCTCACGGTCCTCACCCAGCAGCTCGAACGGGTCCAGGCGAGTGCGGACCTCGACGTGTGGCTCGGCGCCGCCGTCACGGGCCTGCTCACTGCCGACGACGGCCAGGTCACCGGGATCAGCGTCCTGAGATCAGGCCAGGAGATCGAGGTCGGTGCAGGATGTGTCGTGCTGGCCACCGGTGGCTATGCCGCCGATCCCGAGCTCTTCCTCCAGCTGGAGGGCGTTCCCTTGGTCTCGGCGGGAGCACGCACCTCGACCGGCGACGGCATCCACCTGGGACGTTCGATCGGGGCAGCGATGCAGGGGGCGGGAACGTACCTGCCGACCTTCGGCGGCCTGCCCGACCCGGTCTCTCCCGGACGGGCCAACTGGCACGACCGGCAGCGGTTGACCAGCGAGCGTCCGCCGTGGGAGATCTACGTCGACAGGGACGGTCGGCGGTGGGTCGCCGAGGACGAGGAATCGATCGACGACAAGGAGCGCGCCCTGGTCGGAGTGCCCGACCAGGTGTTCTGGACGGTGTTCGACGATGTCGCGTTGAGGGCAGCCAGCGGTGGACTTCGTCAGATCGTGGTCGGCCGTGAGCCCGACGAGGTGCGAGCGATGGCGAACACCCGGCCCGGCGTGCACGCGGCCGACTCGGTGGAGGCGCTGGCCGAGCTGGCCGGCATCGATGCGGCAGGCCTGATGGCCACGGTGGCGTCGTACAACCGGGCGGTCGCGGTCGGGCTCGACGAGCAGTTCGGCCGCACCCACCTGCCTGCCCCGATCGTGCAGGGACCGTTCTACGCGCTGCGCAATCACGCCATCACGCTCGTGACGTTCCAGGGCCTCGACATCGACGCCGACTGCGCCGTGCGGTCCGAGGACGGCGGCGTGATCCCGGGGCTGTACGCCGTGGGCGAGGTCATCGGCGCGGGTGCCACCTGCGGCAACAGCTTTTGCTCGGGGATGCTGCTGACCCCTGCGCTCACGCTCGGGCGGCTGCTGGGCGAGCGCTTGGGGGCGCGGGAGCGCCGCGACCGGCTGAGTCAGCCAGCCAGCTCGATCAGCTTCTTGACCGTGTTGAGGTTGCGGGCGGTGCCGGGGACACCCAGGGCGCGGCCGATGGAGTCGGACTTCATCGCGGGTCGACCTGCCCCGTTGGCGTAGCGGATGTGCAGCTCGCTGCCGATGACCTGCCAGTCGTCGTCGAAGGTCTCGTAGGTCTCGGCCTTGGCGATCGCCGCCGCCGTCGGCGCGCCGGTCAAGAACGAGACGTAGGAGTACTTCGGCTCGATGACCTCGAACGGATGCGCGGCCAGCGCGGCGCGCACCTGCTCGGGCGTCCGCGAGATGACCTCGCGGAAGAAGCCGAACCGCTTCTCGTTGGCCTGTTCCAGAGCGCGGTCGAACGTCGCCGGATCACCCGGCACGTCCGCGACGAGGTTGCCCGACGCGATGTAGGTCGACACGTCGGTCGCACCAAGATCGCTCGCGATCTCCCGGAGGTCGGCCATCGGCAGCTTCGCGCCGCCGACGTTGACAGCCCGCAGCAAGATGATCCGAACGCTCATACGTCCAGTATCCCCGCTCAGAGGGTGGCAGCGCTCCGTGGCCTGCTTGATGGCGCGCTTGGCGTCGAGCTCGGCGGCGACGTCGGCTCCTCCGATGACGTGGACGGGCTTGCCCAGGGCTTGCAGAGGTTCGATCAGGTCGCGCACCGACTCCTGGCCCGTGCACAGGACGACCGTCTCGACGTCGAGCACCCGCGACTCCGAGACCTCTTCCTTCGAGCCGGCCTTGCCTGTCGTCACCGTGATGTGCAGGCCGTCGTCGTCGATCCGGTCGTAGGTGGCGCCCTTGATCATCGTGACTCCGGAGTCCTTGAGGGTCTGGCGGTGCACCCACCCGGACGTCTTGCCGAGACCCTTGCCGAGCTCGGTGGACTTGCGCTGCAGCAGGTACACCTCACGGGTCGGCGGCGCCTTGACCTTCGTCGCGAGACCGCCGCGCTCGAGAGCCGGATCGGTCACGCCCCAGCGAGTCATCCAGTGCTCCAACGACTCGTCTGGCTCGTGCAGCAGGAACTCTGAGACGTCGAAGCCGATGCCACCGGCGCCGACCACGGCAACGGTGCGGCCGACGGTGACCTGGCCGCGGATGACCTGCTGGTAGTCGACGACCTTGGGATGGTCGACGCCGGGGGATCGTCGGGATGCGCGGCACGACGCCGGACGCGATGACGACTTCGTCGAAACCGGCCAGCTCGTCGACGCCGACCCGCGTGTCGAGGTGCAGCTTGACGCCGTTGATCTCGAGCTGGCGGGGAGAAGTAGCGGATCGTCTCCTTGAACTCCTCCTTGCCGGGGATCTGCATGGCCAGCCTGAACTGGCCGCCGACCTCGGGCAGGGCCTCGAACAGCTCGACGGCGTGGCCCCGTCCCGACAGCTCGGCCGCAGCGGCGAGACCGGCCGGCCCGGCACCGACCACGGCGACCTTCTTGGTCGTGCGGGTGGGGAGAGGATCAGTGTCGTCTCGTGGCCCGCGCGCGGATTGACCATGCAGGTCGCGCGCTTGTTGACGAACGTGTGGTCGAGGCACGCCTGGTTGCAGGCGATGCACGTGTTGATCTCGTCGGCACGATCCTCGGCTGCCTTCTGCACGAAGAACGGGTCGGCCAGGAGCGGACGAGCCATCGAGATCAGGTCTGCCTGGCCCGACGCGATGATCTCCTCGCCGACCTCCGGGGTGTTGATCCGGTTGGAGGCCACGACCGGCACGGAGACCTCGGCCTTGAGCTTGCCGGTGACCCACGAGAATGCTCCGCGCGGCACCGACGTGACGATCGTGGGGATGCGGGCCTCGTGCCAGCCGATGCCGGTGTTGATGATCGAGACGCCAGCCGCCTCGACCCGTCGGGCCAGCTCGACGGTCTCGTCCCAGTCCTGGGCGTCGTCGACCAGGTCGAGGAGCGACATCCGGTACATCACGATGAAGTCGTCGCCGACGGCCTGGCGCACCCGGTCGACGATCTCGACCGGGAAGCGCATCCGGTTCTCGGCGCTGCCGCCCCACCGATCGGTGCGGTTGTTGGTGCGGGCGGTCAGCATCTGGTTGATCAGATAGCCCTCCGATCCCATGATCTCGACACCGTCGTAGCCGGCCCGGCGGGCCAGCACGGCGGACGCCGCGAAGTCGTCGACCGTGCGATCGACCTCTTTCGTCGACATCGCCTTGGGGCGCCCGAACGGCGTGATCGGTGACTTGATGGTGGACGCGCCGCGCTTGAACGGGTGATAGCCGTACCGTCCGGCGTGCAGCAGCTGCATCACGATCTTGCCGTCGTGCTGGTGGACCGCGTCGGTGACGAGGCGGTGCTTGTCGGCAAACCGCTTCGACGTCATCTGCGAACCCATCGGCAACAGCCAGCCGTGCCAGTTGGGGGCGTAGCCGCCCGTCACCGACAACGCGACGCCGCCCTTGGCGCGTTCGCCGAAGTAGGCCGCGAGCTCGGGCAGGTGCTTGGCCCGGTCTTCGAGACCGGTGTGCATCGAGCCCATGATGACGCGGTTGCGCAGCGTCGTGTGGCCGAGGTCGAGCGGTGCCAGCAAGTGGGGGTAGGAGGTCATCGGCTTGCCTCTCCACTCAGCGCGGCGACGGCTTCTGCCTGGATCTGCGGGAACTGCGCACCCATCGCGGCAGCGAGGGCATTGGCCGCCGACAGCGGTCGCACCATGACGGTGAACTCGCAGATCTTGCCTTCGTCGTCGGTGCGGATCAGATCGATTCCGTTCAGGCTCGTGCCGTCGACGAACGTCTCGAAGATCAAGGCGGAGCCATGTCCATCGGCATCGGCGAGCTCGCGGACGTACGTGAAGTCGGTGAACACCCGTCCGACGCCGCGCAGGATCGCTGCGACGATCGCCTTGCCCTCGTAGGGCTTGAAGGCGACGGGGCTGCGGAACACGACATCGTCGGCCAGCAGATCTTCCAGTCCGGCGAAGTCACCTGCCTCGACCAAGGCGCGAAACTCTTTCATGGAGACTCCTGTGGTGGGATGGGGTCGTGATCTCGAAGACTGCAGCCAGGTTCCTGGTGCTGGCCGGTGTGTTCAACGTGGTGATCTGGCCGCGGTTCGCCAAGGCGATCGTCGATGACGACCGCGCGTGGGCGGGCGAGCACTGGCACAGCACCCCGCAAGCGTTCTTCTGGGTGCACGCAGTGCTGATCACGACGGCGATCGTGATCGGACTGGGCGTGCTGTACGTCGGCGTGAAGGCTCATCGTTCGGCCTCGTCCGCGGGCTGAGGACTCAGCCGCGACAAGATCTCGTCGCACCAGACGATGCCGGTCTGCTCGGCCAGGATGCCGCCTCGCAGGGTCAGCCAGCCGCCGAGCTCCTCGTGGGTCAGGTTGTCGGGATCGGGGTAGTACTTGGCCGCGCTGTCGAGGTAGTACGCCAGCTTGGTCTCGTGGGCGCGGCGCCTGACGTGGACGTCGTCGATGATCGCGAGGCTGTCACCGAACTGCAGGGCCCTGATCTTGACGGCGAACTCGCTGCGGAGCGGCTCGACGGGGGTGGACTTGGCGGTCCAGGTCGCCAGCTCGTCGCGGCCGTCTGAGGTGATGGCGTAGACCTTCTTGTCGGGTCGCCCGTCTTGCAGGACGACCTCGGAGGCGACCAGCCCGTCACCCTCCATCCGCCCGAGCACCTTGTAGATCTGCTGGTGGCTGGCCTTCCAGAAGTGACCGATCGAGGCATCGAACCGGCGGGCGAGATCGTAGCCGGACGCTGACTTCTCGGCGAGGGAGACGAGGATCGCATGTTCGAGTGCCATGTCGGTGAGGCTACTATGCAACTCGATGCAGTGCAATCAGCATCGGGGATTCAGGAGACGGGAGCGCGCCTGAGCTCCCCGGGTGTGCAGCCGAACTGCTGGGTGAAGGCCACGATGAACGCCGACGCGCTGGAGTAGCCGCTGCGTCGGGCCACGGTGCCGACGGGTGCATGTGCAGCAGGACCCGTGCCGCGTCGAGCCGCAGGCGGGTCCTCCACTGCGAGAACGACATGCCGTACTCGCGCACGAAGTCACGCTGGAGCGTCTTGGCGCTGACGTGCTGGTAGGCCGCCCACGACTCGAGCGAGCGACGGTCGCCCGGATCACGCGACAGCCGCGCGCGATCGCCCGTGCGGCGCCACGTCCGGCCCCGAGCCCGGTCGTCGGGCTGGACGCCTCGAGGGTGGTCAGTCCTGCGAGGATGCCGCTGCGGGCAGCGAGGGCTCGCCGCTCGCTCTGCCCGGGACGGGCGATCTGCTCCACCAGCTGTTGTGCCTCGGAGCCGATCGCGATCGCGCCGACGTGCACTCCGACCAGTCCGGCTGGCACCTCGCGCAGGCACACCCGGTAGACGAGCTGCCCTTCGCTTGCGTGCACGTCGTGCGAGATCGTGCGCTCGGCCCAGAACGCCTCCCCGGGACCCACGAACCGGGCCGTGCCGTCGTGCATCGTCGACAGCATCCCGTCGGGCGACCAGTAGAGCTGGTGCAGGAAGTCCTGTCGCGTCCCGCCGAACTCCAGCCACCTCGAGGCTCGGTACTTGAGCACCAGGATGCCGTCGGGCAGGCCGAGGCCGTAGCCGTACTCCTCGCACCAGATCGGGTCGGGCGACTCATGTCCTGGAACCGTCACCAGGTGTCCTCTCATCGACATCGGTCGGCAGTTCGGTAAGGCTACCCTGACCACGGCGTCGCGCGGAAGCGACACCAGCACCTGAACCCCCACTGGAGGAACACCCATGTCCCGACGTTTGTCCTGGCGCCTTGCCGGTGCCGCCGCTCTCTCGCTCGCGCTGCTGAGCGGCTGTGGCTCGGACGGTGGCGACGAGGCCGAAGCATCCGACACCCGCACGTTCACCGCAGACAACGGCAAGGTCGAGATCCCCGACCGATCCCGAGCGGGTCATCGCCACCGGCTACGCCGTGCCTGCCCTGATCGAGGCCGACGCCGCTCTGGTCGGCATCTCGGAATGGTCCCGGGGCATTCCGCTGATGACCGACGAGGACGTCACGGCCTACGAGGGCCTGGAGAAGGTCGCCGGGGAGACGGCGGCCTCGACCAACTACGAGGCGATCGCCAACCTCAAGCCCGACCTGATCGTGCTGGGCGTTCCTCAGCCGGCGCTCGTCGACATCGACATGGACCGGCTGGAGTCGATCGCCCCCGTCGTGACACTCGGTCCGGCGCTGCCGTCGGCGTGGCGCGGCTTCTCGCAGAAGCAGTCCGACGCCGCCAACCGGCTCGACAGGTTCGACGAGGCGAAGACGGCGTACGAGGCGAAGGCCAAGGAGCTCAAGGACAAGTACGCCGAGGTGCTCGCCGACCTCGACTTCGGACACCTCGGCGCCTACGGCGACGTGAGCGCCGGCAACTTCCAGCGGGAGTTCCCCGGGTCGTGGGGCACCAACATCGCGTCCGACATCGGCGTCAACTTCTACGGCGAGGTCAAGGAGAGCGGTCCTGGCAGTGCGGCGGTCAGCGAGTACCCCTCGATCGAGGAACTGCCGAAGAGCCTCGGTGACGCAGATGTCATCACGTACTCGCTGGAGACCGACGGAACGGTCGGCGAGTCGGTCAAGTACGTCATGGACTCGCCGCTGTGGAAGAACCTCCCGGCGGTCAAGGACAAGCAGGTCTTCGCCTTCAAGTTCACCGAGGCTGCGACGTACACCGAGGCGATGAAGACGCTCGACGAGATCGACTCGGCGCTCCAGCCGCTGCTCGACCAGTAGGGCATCGCCGCGTGAACGCAGAACGCACCGATCCGCAGTCCCGTGTCGCGCTCCACCACCAGGTGGGGCGCGGCACGGCCCGCATCGGCTACCCCATCGGAATCCGTCACCTGAGTGTCATCCGCCGTTCTCAGCTCACGCCGCGGCTGCTCCGGCTGACGCTGGGCGGACCGGACCTCGACGGATTTCACACCTACCAGGCCGACGACCACGTCAGGATCGTGCTCGCCGATCCCGACGGCACTCTGCGGGCACCGACGCCGAACGATCACGACGACTCGACTGGCCACGTCCTCTGCCGCCGAGCCGCAAGTACAGCGTGCGTGCCTACCGCCCAGAGGTGCACGAGCTCGACCTCGACTTCGTCCTGCATGAAGGTGGCTTGGCGTCGACATGGGCCCAGGCGGCTGCGGTCGGCGATCCGGTCGCGGTGGCCGGCCCGCCGGGCGCCGTCGCCTTCCCGCAGCACCACGCGCACTACGTCCTGGCGGTCGATGCGACAGCCCTGCCGGCCGCAGCCCGCTGGCTCGAGGAGGCGCCCGCTGACGTCCGAGCCCATCTGGTCATCGACAGCACCGAGCGGGGATATCCCTTGGCGGTGCGCGGCGGTGTCGAGGTCATCTGGCTCGATCGCGGTGGGCTCGCTGAGACCGTGCAGTCGCTCGAGCTGCCCGAGGACACCTTCGTCTTCGCAGCTGGCGAGGCCGATGCCGTCAAGCCGCTGGCGCGCGTGGAGCCGCGGCCGGTACGACGCACTCGTCACGGGCTACTGGAAGAGTGGCGTGATCGATCTCGATGACGACTGAGGCACGACGAACGGGGCTTCTGCTCGTTGCGATGCTCGTCCTGCTCGCGGTCGTGGTGGCGAGCCTGGCCATCGGAGCCCGATCGGTCGCTCCGCTCGAGGTGTGGCGCGCGCTGACGGATCCGCGCCCGATCGACGACCACTACGTCGTCCGGGACGTCCGGGTGCCGCGCACGATCCTCGGACTGCTGGTCGGCGCTGCCCTCGGCGCATCCGGCACCCTGGTGCAGACCCTGACCCGCAACCCCTTGGCCGAGCCCGGTCTCCTCGGGGTCACCGCCGGAGCCTCCTTCGCGATCACGGTGGGCGCCGCAGCCGGGCTGGCTGGAGGGCAGGTGGGTCATCTCGCCCTGTCCATGGTCGGAGCCGTCGTCGCCGCTGCTGCGGTGTACGCGGTCGGTCGGACGTCGCCGCTGCGGCTGGTCCTGGCCGGTGTCGCGCTGTCGGCGGTCCTGTCCGGCATCACCTTGGGCCTGCGACTGATGGACCCGCAGGTCTTCAACCGCTACCGGTTCTGGTCGATCGGCTCGCTCGCCGGTCGTGGCAGCTGTCGCTGGCCCTGCCGGTAGCTGTCGTCGGGATCGGTCTGGTCGGCACGCTGCTCGTGACCCGGCCGCTGAACGCCCTCGCCCTGGGCGAGCAGGTCGGTCACACCCTCGGCGTCAACGTCATCCGCACCCGGATCGCCGTGCTGCTGCTCGTGACCTTGCTGGCGGGAGCCGCGACGGCGATTGCCGGACCGATCGCGTTCGTCGGGTTGATGGTGCCGCACCTGGCCCGCCGGCTCGCGGCGGGATCTATGCCCTGGCTGATGGCGTTCACGGTCGTCGTGGGCCCGTTGCTGCTGATCGCATCCGATGTCGCCGCGCGCCTGCTGCTGCCGACAGGGGAGGTCCCGGTCGCGGTCGTGACCGCGTTCGTCGGCGCCCCCGTGCTGATCTGGGCCGTCCGTCGCTACGGAGCGGGGGCGCTGTGAGCACACGTGCGGGAGGCAAGCCGTTCGTGCTGCGCCTCGGTCGAGCATCGGCCAGGATCGAGCGCCGCACGGCTGTCACGAGCCTGGTGCTCGTCGCCCTCACGCTGGCCGTCGCGTTCATCGCGCTGTGCCGCGGCGCTCAGTGGGACAGCCCGGGGCATGTCGTGTCGGCGTTGCTGGGCGGTGACGGAAGCGTCGTCGTCCAGGAGTGGCGTCTGCCGCGGGTGACCGGCGCGATCGCCTTCGGAGCCGCTCTCGGACTGGCGGGTGCGATCTTCCAGAACCTGACCCGCAACGCACTGGGCAGCCCCGACGTCATCGGCCTCGACGCGGGTGCCTACACGGGCGCCCTGATCGTCATCACGCTGCTGGGTGCGACGTCGGCGCAGCTGGCAGTCGGGTCGATGATCGGCGGGCTGCTGGCCGCCGCCGCGATCTACCTGCTCGCGCTCAAGTCGGGCTTCAGCGGCCTGCGGCTCATCGTGATCGGCATCGCCGTGAACGCGATGCTGACCGCCGTCAACTCGTGGATCGTGCTGCGGGCCGAGCTCCGAGGTCGCGATTGCTGCATCGTTCTGGAGTGCGGCTCGTTCAACGGGATCGGCTGGCAGGACCTGGTGCTTCCGTTCGCCGTGCTCGCGCTGCTGGTGGCCGTCCTGGCGACGCTGTGGCGGGGGATGGGGCAAGCCGCGCTGGGTGACGCTGGCCGTGACCTCGGGCATCTCGCTGCCACGGCTGCGGATCATGATGGTCGTCGTCGGCGTGGGCTGCACGGCCATCGTCACCGCCGTGACGGGACCGATCGTCTTCATCGCCCTGGCTGCGCCGCAGATCGGCCGCCGGGTCGCCGGCGCGGCAGGTGTCCCGCTGGTGCCGGCCGCCTTGACGGGTGCGCTGCTGCTGCTCACCGCCGATCTGCTCGCCCGCTTGCTGATCGCGCCGGCCTCGCTTCCGGTCGGGGTCGTCACGACCGCCATCGGCGGCGGCTACCTGCTGTACCTGCTGGCCACCGAAGTCTCGTCTCGACAAGCCTCCTCACAGAACTAGGATGCCCATGAACTCGCGCCTGTCCGCCCACGAGGTGACCCTCGCCTACGGCGACCGGATCGTCTCGACGGGGTTGAGCGTCGACATCCCGGCACGTTCCTTCACCGCCGTCGTCGGCGCGAACGCCTGCGGCAAGTCGACCCTGCTGAAGTCGCTGGTCAGGCTGCTCTCACCCACCAGCGGGGCCGTGCTGCTGGACGGCCGCGACATCGCCGGCACCAAGCCCAAGGTGTTGGCGCGCGAGCTGGGCTTCTTGCCGCAGGGACTCGTCGCGCCCGAGAGCATCCGGGTGCGCCAGCCGTCGCCCGCGGGCGTTATCCGCACCAGCGCTTGCTGTCGACGTGGTCGCCGGCGGACGAGCGCGCCGTGGACGCGGCGATGGAGTCGGCCGACGTCACCGGGCTCGCCGACCGAGACGTCGACGCGCTGTCGGGCGGCCAGCGTCAACGGGTCTGGATGGCGATGGTGCTGGCCCAGGAGACTGCCTACCTGCTGCTCGACGAGCCGACGACCTTCCTCGACATCGCCCACCAGTACCAGCTCCTGCGCATGCTGGCCCGCCTGCGCGACGACGGCCGCACGATCGTGGCGGTGCTGCACGACGTCAACCAGGCCTGCCGGTACGCCGATCATCTGATCGCGATGAAGGACGGGGCCGTCGTCGCCGAAGGCGCGCCGAACGACATCGTCGACGCTGACCTGATCCGCACCGTGTACGGCTCGACAGCCTCGTGCTGCCCGATCCGTTGACCGGCACTCCGATGGTCGTTCCGCATCCCTGAGGCCCCTGGTTGGCTGCGATCACGGGGCGAGACGTACGTCACGGACCACCCCGGTCGTTAGGATTCGGGTATGAAGATCACCCCCAAGGGCGGCCTCACCGCCCTGGCGGCACTGACGCTTGCGTTCACTGCTGCCTGCGCCCCCGCCGATTCCGACGGCAAGAAGACCGATGACAAGGCCGAGACGAGCCTGTCGGCGTGCAAGCCCGCCGACCTGGCCCTCCAGACCGCCGGCAAGCTGACCGTCGCGACCGACGACCCGGCGTTCGAGCCCTGGTTCAGCGACAACGACCCCAGCAACGGCCAGGGATTCGAGAGCGCCGTGGCCTATGCCGTGGCCGAGAAGCCGGCTTCGCCAAGGACGACGTCACGTGGGTCAAGGCCGGCTTCAACCAGGTCATCCAGCCGGGCAAGAAGGCCTTCGACTTCGACATCAACCAGTTCTCGATCTCCGAGAAGCGGGCTCGCGCGGTCGACTTCTCCAGCCCGTACTACTCGGCCGCTCAGGCCATCATCACGCTCAAAGACGGAAAGTTCGCCAGCGCCACGAGCCTGGCCGACCTCAAGGACGCCAAGCCGGCGCGCAGGTCGCCACGACCTCGCTGGCGGCGATCAAGTCGCAGATCGCCCCGTCGACCGACCCGCTCGTCTACGACGACACGACCAAGGCCGCGCAGGCCTTGCAGAACAAGCAGGTCGACGCGATCGTCGCCGATCTGCCCACCGCGTACTACCTGACCGCCGCTGAGCTCGACGGAGCCACGATCGCCGGGCAGTTCCAGCCCGACACGGGCAAGCAGGAGGAGTTCGGCCTGCTGCTGTCGAAGGGCAGCGAGCTGACCCCGTGCGTCTCGGCCGCAGTCGACGCGCTCGCCGCCGACGGCAGCCTCAGAAGCTCGAGGAGAAGTGGCTGAACCAGGCCACGGACGTCCCTGAGCTGCAGTGATGCCCAGCGCTCGCCAGCTCGAACGCGAGCAGTTCCGCCGCCGCCGCACCCTTCGTCGGGGTGCGGTGGGCGGCCGTCTCGACCCTCATCGTGCTCGGCGGCATCACGATCGCCGTCACGCAGTCGCCCGGCTGGGAGCGCGTGCAGGCCACGTTCTTCAGCTGGACCGACGCCAAGGAGTCGTTCCCCGACATCGCCAGGTCGTTCTGGCTCAACATCAGGCTGTTCCTCGTCATCGAGGTGCTGGTGCTCATCGTGGGTGTGGCGGTCGCCGTCGTGCGGGTCGTGCCGACCCCGGCGCTGGCACCGCTGAAGATCCTCGCCGTGATCTACGCCGACGTCTTCCGGGGGACGCCGACACTGCTCGTCGTCCTGCTGATCGGCTTCGGCCTGCCAGCACTGGAGCTGGGTGGCATGCCGACCAGCCTGTTCTGGCTGGGCGTCATCGCCCTCACGCTGAGCTACGGAGCGTATGTCGGTGAAGTCATCCGCGCCGGCATCTTGTCGATCCATCCGACGCAGTGGGCGAGCGGCCGAGCCTTGGGCCTGTCGTACGGACAGACGATGCGGCAGGTCGTGCTCCCGCAGGCGATCCGCCGTGTCGCGCCGCCGCTGCTCAACGACTTCGTGTCGCTGCAGAAGGACACCGCCCTGCTGGCCACGATCGGTCTGGTCGAGGCGTTGCGGTCCGCCCAGGTCTACGCGGGCGACAACTTCAACTTCACGCCGTACGTCGTGGCGGCGTGCTTCTTCATCGTGGCGACGATTCCGCTCGCCCGCTTCACCGACTATCTGACGGTGCGCTCGCTGCGCCGCGAGAACGGACTGTGACATGGCAGGCATGCTGAGGGCCGACGCCGTCCGCAAGTCGTTCGGTGCCAACGAGGTGCTGAAAGGCATCTCGTTGGACGTCGCCCAGGGTGAGGTCGTGTGCCTGATCGGTGCGTCCGGCTCGGGCAAGTCGACGTTCTTGCGGTGCCTCAACCTGCTGGAGCAGGTCGACGACGGCGACATCTGGCTCGACGACGTCGAGATCACCGATCCGCAGGTCGACGCCGATGACGTCCGACAGCGGGTCGGCATCGTCTTCCAGGCCTACAACCTGTTCCCGCACCTGTCGGTGCTGAGCAATGTGTGTCTCGGACCGGTCAAGGCGTTGGGTCGTGCTCGGTCCGAGGTCGAGGTCGAGGCGATGGGGCTGCTCGACCGGATCGGGTTGTCGGCCAAGGCCAAGTCGTACCCCGATGCGCTGTCGGGCGGTCAGCAGCAGCGGGTCGCCTTGGTGCGCGCCATCGCGATGCGTCCGCAGATCCTGCTGCTCGACGAGATCACCTCGGCGCTCGATCCGATGCTGGTCGGCGAGGTGCTCGACGTGATTCGAGACCTGCGGCGTGACGGCATGACGATCATCATGGCGACGCACGAGATGACGTTCGCCCGCGAGATCTCCGACCGGATGGTCTTCATGGCCGATGGTCAGGTCGAGGAGTCGGGACCGCCGGAGCAGCTGTTCACAGCACCGCAGAGTGCTCGGACAGCGGAATTTCTCGCCCGTCATCGAGGCTGAGCCAGTGGGCGACCCCGCGGGCGGCGGTGCGGCCGGCCCGGTTGGCGCCGATCGTGCTGGCTGACGGTCCGTAGCCGACGAGCTGCACGCGGGGATCGGCGACAGCGGTCGTGCCGTCGAGCTGGATCCCGCCGCGCCGGGCTGCGCAGGTGCAGCGGCGCCAGGTGGCCGATCGCCGGCCGGAAGCCCGTGGCCCACACGATGACGTCAGCTCGTTCGAACGCGTCGGCCCACCGCACCCCGTCGGGCTCGATGCTGCTGAACATCGGTCGCCGGTCGGCGTACGCTCCCAGACGTTCGGCGGCCCGTTCCTGCTCGCGCAGTCGTAGTCCCGTGACGCTCACGACGCTCTGCGGGGGGAGGCCCTGCCGTACCCGTTCCTCGACCTTCGCGACGACTTCGCGGCCGACCTCCGGGGTGAAGTCGCGATCGATCCACACCGGTTCGCGTCGGGTGACCCAGACCGTCTCGGCGAGGGGGGCCAGCGCACCGAGGAACTGGACGGCGGAGGCGCCGCCGCCCACGACGATGACGCGCTTGCCACGGAAGTGCTCGGGCCCGGGGTAGTCGACGGTGTGCAGCTGCTCGCCGAGGAAGGTCTCCTGCCCCGGATAGTGCGGGACGAAGGGCTGGGTCCAGGTGCCGGTCGCGTTGACCACCGTGCGGCTGGTCCACGTCTGCGTGTCGGTCTCGACGACGAGCAGGCCGTCGCGATCGCGGACGTGCTGCACGGCGACCGGCCGGACGACCGGCAGGTCGAACTGCTGCTCGTAGCCGGCGAAGTACGCCGGGACGAACTGGTTGGCCCGGTCGGTGCCGTGATCGGGGGGAGCTCGAGGCCTGGCAGGTCGGCGACCCGGTGGACGTCGTTCATGGTCAACGCGTCCCAGCGGTGCTGCCAGGCTCCGCCAGGCCGGTCGTTGGAGTCGAGCACCACGTGGCGGACCCCCAGGCGACGCAGGTGGTACGACGCCGAGAGTCCGGCCTGTCCGGCCCCGATGACGACGGAATCCAAGGTCTCCACACTTGTCACAACCCGAAGCTCACGCCAAAAAGTCCCGCGAGATCAGGCGGCTGTCTCCTTGATGACCTGGGTCACCAGCTCGGGGTTGTCGACCATCGGCACGTGGCCGCAGCGGGGGAGGGCGACGTGCCGGACGTCGGGCAGCCGTTCTTGTGCGAGCGCCGACTGCACGTACGGCAGGATCAGGTCGCGGGTTCCCCAGGCGATCGTCGTCGGGACCGGCAGCGGACTGTCGAACTTGTAGGTCAGGCCCGACTTCAGGGTCTTCTCGAAGCCGGTGCACCGCTTGAGGGCGAGGGCGTCACCGTAGACCTCGGCGGCGGTGAACCGCTCGGGGTGGACGTAGAGGGTGGATCCGGCGAGCTTGCGACCGAACGCGCTGCGCGAGACCGCCCGCAGCACGGGTGCCGGCAGCAACGCTGAGCCGCAGCAGCAGCAGGAAGAAGAAGGGCTGCAACATGTTGAACGGGCCGAAGAAGCCGGCCGGGCTCAACGCCGTGACGGATCTGGCCAACCCTCGTGCACCGAGCTCGAGCGCGATCGCGCCGCCGAGCGAGTTGCCGACGACGTGCGGCTTCTCGATGCCCCACACCGAGAAGTTCGCTGCGATGTTGGCGGTCGCATAGTCCATGTTGTAGGGGATTCCGGCAGGGTAGCCGGGTGACTCACCGAAGCCCGACAGGTCGATCGCGATGACGTCGTAGGACTCGGCGAGGGTCTCGAAGACCGGGTCCCAGGCCTGGCGGCGGTGGCCGATGCCGTGGATGAGGACGAGTGGCTCGCCGGAGCCTTTGCGGGTGTAGACCAGCTCGGAGAGCATGGGCCGTCCTTTCGCCGAGAACTAGGTGACATCGATTCGTGTGACATCGATAGTGACACATTCCGATACCGACGGTATGCGAACTGGATCACTTGCAACCGTGACAGTGTTACTGTCACAATCCCGGTGTGACTTCTTCCCAGCCTTCAGGTCCCCTCCACGGTGTCCGTGTCGTCGAGCTCGTCGGTATCGGCCCGGGTCCGTTCGCCGCCATGATGCTGGCCGACCTCGGTGCTGACGTGATCCGGGTCGACCGCCCGGGCGGCAACGCCATGCAGGTCGCACCGCCGCAGCAGGACATCCTCGGCCGCGGGCGACCGTCCGTCGCGGTGGACCTCAAGAATCCCCGGGGGATCGAGGTCGTGCTCGACCTGGTGAGCTCGGCCGACATCCTGATCGAAGGACTGCGCCCCGGCGTGACCGAACGCCTCGGCCTCGGCCCGGCCGAGTGCCACGACCGCAACCCGGCGCTCGTCTACGGCCGGATGACGGGGTGGGGGCAGAGCGGACCGTTCTCGCAGGCTGCCGGTCACGACATGACTACATCGCCGTCGCCGGTGCGCTCGATCCGCTCGGGCGGGCCGGCGGGCCGCCGCAGTTCCCGATGAACCTGCTCGGTGACTTCGCCGGCGGCTCGATGTTCCTCGTCGCGGGCGTGCTCGCGGCACTGACGCATGCCCGGGCCACGGGCCAGGGGCAGGTCGTCGACGCCGCGATCACCGATGGCGCAGCTGCCCTCCTGGCGATGCACCAGTCGATGCAGCAAGGCGGCACCGCTCCCGGCCCGCGAGGGCGCAACCTGCTCGACTCCGGCGCCCCGTTCTACGACGTGTACGAGACCTCCGACGGGCTCTGGATGTCGGTCGGAGCGCTCGAGCCGCACTTCTACGACGCGCTGGTCGCGGGACTCGAGCTCGTCGACGTGCCCGATCGCAACGACCCCGCGCAGTGGAAGGCGCTGCGCGAGGTGCTGACCGCGACGTTCAAGCAGCGCACCCAAGCCCAGTGGGCCGAGGTCTTCGACGGGACCGATGCCTGTGTCGCGCCGGTCGTCCCCCTCCGTGACGCCATCCATCATCCGCACAATGCGGCGCGCGGAACCTACGTCGAGAAGGACGGGCTCGTGCAGGCCGCACCCGCCCCGCGGTTCTCGGCCACGCCGGCCACGCTCACGACGCCGCCGGAGATCGCAGGCGCCAGCACGACCGAAGCGCTGACCGCCTGGGGCATCGCCGACGTCGACCAGCTCGTCGCCGACGGCGTCGCCGTCCAGGCCGAACCGACCACCTGACCCGCCAACCGACCACACGCACCTGATCAGAAGAGGACAACTATGAAGCGAACTATCTTCGACACCGATCACGACGCATTCCGTGACACGGTCCGCTCCTTCTGCGAGAAGGAGATCGCGCCGCACCACGATGAGTGGGAGAAGGACGGCATCGTCCCGCGAGACGTGTGGACCAAGGCCGGCGACCTCGGACTTCTCGGCTTCATGATGCCCGAGGAGCACGGCGGCGGTGGCGTGACCGACTTCCGGTACAACGCGATCCTCCAGGAGGAAGTCACCCGGATCGGTGCCAGCGGCATCGGGTTCGTGATCCAGACCGACCTGGTGTCGACGTACCTGCTCTCGCACGCGACCGACGAGCAGAAGGCGCGCTGGTTCCCCGGTTTCTGCAGCGGCGAGATCATCACGGCGATCGCCATGACGGAGCCGGGCACCGGTTCAGACCTCCAGGGCATCAAGACCACCGCGGTCAAGGACGGCGACCACTACGTGGTCAACGGCTCCAAGACCTTCATCACCAACGGCATCAACGCCGACCTCGTCCTCGTCGTGTGCCAGACCGATCCGGCTGCCGGCGCGCTCGGCTTCTCGATCCTCGTCCTCGAGCGCGGCATGGAGGGCTTCGAGCGCGGCCGCAATCTCGACAAGATCGGCCTCAAGGCGCAGGACACCGCCGAGCTGTTCTTCGACAACGTCCGCGTCCCGGCCAACAACCTGCTCGGCGAGGAGGGCAAGGGATTCATCTACCTGATGGAGAAGCTGCCGCAGGAGCGCATGTCGATCTCGGTGGTAGCCGCTGCTGCCAGCCGCCGCATGATCGAGATGACGCTCGACTACGTCAAGGAGCGCAAGGCGTTCGGCAAGCCGATCGGTTCGTTCCAGAACTCGCGCTTCACGCTGGCCGAGCTGCACACCGAGGCGACGATCGGGGAGGTCTTCGTCGATGAGTCGATCATGCGGCTCAACGCCGGCGAGCTGACGGTCGACGATGCGGCGATGGGCAAGTGGTGGACGACCGAGCTGCAGAAGAAGGTCGCCGACCAGTGTCTGCAGCTGCATGGTGGCTACGGCTACATGACCGAGTACCCCATCTCGAAGGCCTACCTCGACACGCGCATCCAGACGATCTACGGCGGAACCACCGAGATCATGAAGGAGATCGTCGGCCGCGGCATGGGTATCTGAGGTTGTCCACAGATGTCCCCTGACCCCTTCCGCGCGGTCAGGGGACACATCTAGCGTGATACCTATGAGTGACATTCAGAACTGGGCCATGATCGTGGGCACGTTCAGCTTGATGCTGACGTTCATCGGATTGATCCTGCGCATTTTCGGCAGGAACATGGATATTCGCTTCGATGCCGTGAAGGACCTGATGGCGGCTGGGTTCGAGAGCGTTGACCGACGGTTCGAGCAGGTTGACCGACGGTTCGAGCAAGTCGACAAGCGGTTCGAGCAGGTCGACAAGCGGTTCGAGCAGGTCGACAAGCGGTTCGAGCACGTGGAGAAACGACTCGACCGCATCGAGGTGCGCGTCGACGGTCTAGATCGCGATGTCACGCTGCTGACCCGACAGCTGTTGGGGCCCGATGCGCCCTAGGTGCGGCGGCGAACTGTCTCGCGCTTGGACTCGTCGATCGCGCTCTCGTAGGCCGTGACGAGTGCCTGGATCGTGAGCGGCTTGAACCGTTCGACCAGAGCCGTGATGTCCTCAGGGGTGCGGCCCGAGGTTCGCAGCTGAGGCCACCACATGGTCCGAAAGACCTCGGTGAGGTCGCGGGCGACGGCCTTGCCTGCGTCGTCGAAGATCTTGCGGGAGGCGTGCGCGACCTCGATCGGCATGTCGGTCTCGATGAACTGGATACCGACCGCGAGGTGGGCGGGCGCCACCTGGAAGCGTCCTCGACCGGTGTGGGCTCGACGACGCCGAGGGCGATCAGCATCTCGATGTCGTGATCGGTCAGCGCGCGTCCGGCCCGCATCTCCAGTGCCGGACGATCGAGCTCTTCGGGGCGATCGGCCATCCACGGTGCCAGCAAGGTGCGGTGCAGGGCGACCTGCTCGGGTGTGGCGTCTGACGGGATGTTCTCGAGGTATCCCTCGATCGCCGACAGGGTGAACCCGTGGGCCTGCAGCTCACGGACGGCTCGAGGCGGGCAATGTGGTCGGGCCCGTAGAAGCCGTTGCGGCCTTCGCGACGGGGCGGTGGGATCAGTCCGCGACCGGCATAGAAGCGGACAGTTCGTACCGACATGCCGACGCGCGAGGCGAGTGTTCGACACTCAGCGTCTCCGCGGGCTGGGGGCTCATGAGGTCGAGGCTAGTGCACGTCTGTCTGTGCGAGAGCAGTCACACACCCCTGACCCTTGGACTTTGACAGTGTTGGTGTCACAATCATCAGTGCCACTGTGCTGGCGACCCAATGTCCAAGAATCGCGAGCATTCGAATCTCCGAGACTCTTCTCTAAGGAAACAGTCCATGACCGAAGCCTTCGTCTACGACGCCATCCGCACCCCCCGAGGTCGCGGCAAGAAGTCCGGATCACTGCACGAGGTCAAGCCGATCTCGCTGGTGACCGGTCTGATCGACGGATCCGCACCCGTAACCCCGAGCTCGACACCGACGCCATCGAGGACCTCGTGCTCGGCTGTGTCTCGCCGGTCGGCGACCAGGGTGCCGACATCGCCAAGACTGCTGCGCTCGCCGCCGGTCTGCCCGACTCCGTCGCCGGTGTCCAGCTCGAACCGCTTCTGCGCCTCTGGCCTCGAAGCGGTCAACCAGGCCGCAGCGCGGGTGCGCTCAGGCTGGGAAGACCTGATCCTTGCCGGTGGTGTGGAGTCCATGAGCCGGGTGCCCATGGCCTCCGACGGTGGCGCCTGGGCCATGGACCCGCAGACCGCCTTCGACACCGACTTCGTGCCGCAGGGTATCGGCGCCGACCTGATTGCCACGATCGAGGGCTACAGCCGTCTCGACGTCGACACCTTCGCCGCCGAGTCGCAGGCGCGCGCCGCCAAGGCCATCGCCAACGGCTACTTCAACAACTCGGTGATCCCGGTCAAGGACGCCTCGGGCCTGACGATCCTCGACCATGACGAGTTCGTCCGCGAGGGCACGACCGCCGAGAGCCTCGGCGCGCTGGCGCCCTCGTTCGCCCAGATCGGTGACCAGGGAGGCTTCGACGCCGTCGCACTCGAGAAGTACCACTGGGTCGAGAAGATCAACCACGTCCACCACGCCGGCAACTCGTCAGGCATCGTCGACGGCGCCGCACTCGTGCTGCTCGGCACGGAGGCCGCCGGTGAGCGCCACGGCCTGAAGCCGCGTGCACGCATCCTGTCGGCTGCAGTCTCGGGCTCGGAGCCCACGATCATGCTGACGGGCCCCGGCCCGGCCAGCCACAAGGCACTCGAGCGTGCGGGTCTGACGGTCGGCGACATCGACCTGCTGGAGATCAACGAAGCCTTCGCCGCAGTTGCCCTGCGCCTCATGAAGGACCTCGGCGGCTACCCGCACGACCAGACCAACGTGAACGGCGGATCGATCGCGATGGGACACCCGCTCGGCGCGACCGGCGCGATGATCCTCGGCACCCTGGTCGACGAGCTCGAGCGTCGCGATCAGCGCTACGGCCTGGCCACGCTGTGCGTCGGCGGCGGCATGGGCATTGCCACCGTCGTCGAGCGCCTCAGCTGATCCCCTCACCCCCATCTTCTTGAAAGAGAACACACATGACTGAAGCAGTGCGTTACGAGGTCGAGGGCGGAATCGTCAATCTCGTCCTGGACGATCCCAACCAGAGCGCCAACACCATGAACGCCGACTACGCCGAGTCGATGGGCAATGCCGTCGACCAGCTGGTCAAGGACATCGCGAACGACCCCGCGAGCATCAAGGGCGTCATCGTCTCCTCGGCGAAGAAGACCTTCTTCGCCGGTGGCGACCTCGAGCTCATGACGCAGGCGACGCCGGCTGATGCCGAGCGCCTGTTCGACGAGGTCGAGACGATCAAGGCCACGCTGCGCAAGCTCGAGACGTCCGGCAAGCCGGTTGTCGCGGCCATCAACGGAGCTGCCCTCGGTGGCGGTCTCGAGATCGCCCTGGCCTGTCACCACCGCATCGCGGTCGACGGCGGTTACCAGGTCGGACTGCCCGAGGCGACGCTCGGTCTGCTGCCCGGCGGCGGCGGTGTGACCCGCACGGTCCGCATGTTCGGCATCTCCGATGCCTTGATGAAGTTCCTGCTCCAGGGTCAGCAGCGCGTCCCGGCCAAGGCTCTCGCCGAGGGTCTTGTCGACGGCTCGTCGCGACCCAGGACGGCTGATCCCGGCCGCCAAGGCCTGGATCGAGGCCAATGCCGACAACGCCGAAGCAGCGACGCAGCCATGGGACCGCAAGGGCTACCGGATGCCGGGCGGACTGCCCTCCAACCCCAAGCTCGCGGCGTTCCTGCCGGCCTTCCCGGCCAATCTGCGCAAGCAGACCAAGGGCGCGCCCTACAAGGCGCCGCGCAGCATCATGTCGGCTGCGGTCGAGGGCGCTCAGGTCGACTTCGACACCGCGTCCCGGATCGAGTCGCGCTACCTGGTCGAGCTCATCGTCGGCCAGCAGTTCAAGAACATGACCCAGGCGTTCTTCTTCGACCTGGGTGCGATCAACGCTGGCAAGTCGCGTCCCCAAGGCATTGCGCCCACCAAGGCTGAGAAGGTCGCCGTGCTCGGCGCAGGCATGATGGGAGCGGGCATCGCGTACGTCTCGGCGAAGGCCGGCATGCAGGTCGTCCTGAAGGACATCTCGCTCGAGGCAGCCGAGAAGGGCAAGGCGTACAGCCAGACCATCGTCGACAAGGCCGTCGCACGCGGTCGCCTGACGCAGGAGAAGGCCGACGCGCTGCTGGCCCTCATCAAGCCGACCGCTGACTATGCCGACCTCGAAGGTTGCGACTTCGTCGTCGAGGCCGTCTTCGAGTCGGTCAAGCTGAAGCACGAAGTCTTCGCGGAGGTCGAGAAGGTCGTCCGTCCAGACGCCCTGCTCGGCTCGAACACGTCGACGCTGCCGATCACGATCCTGGCTGACGGGGTCAAGCGCTCCGAGGACTTCATCGGGATCCACTTCTTCTCGCCGGTCGACAAGATGCCGTTGGTCGAGATCATCGCCGGCAAGGACACGTCCGACGAGGCCATCGCTCGCGTCATCGACTACACCAAGGCGATCAAGAAGACGCCGATCGTCGTCGGTGACAGCCGCGGCTTCTTCACGAGCCGCGTCATCGGCACGTTCGTCAACGAGGGCATCGCGATGCTCGCCGAGGGCGTCTCGCCGGTCAGCATCGAGCGGGCCACGGTCCAGGCGGGTTTCCCGGCGCCTGTGCTCCAGCTCAGTGACGCTCAACCTCGAGCTGATGGTCAAGATCCGCAACGAGTCGAAGGCCGCAGCAGAGGAGGCCGGCCAGGTCTGGGACGCCAACGCTGCCGAGGGTATCATCGACACGATGATCGAGATCGGCCGTCCGAGTCGACTCAAGGGTGCCGGCTTCTACGAGTACGTCGATGGCAAGCGCACCGGCCTCTGGCCGGGTCTGGCCGAGCAGTTCCCGGTGGCAGCAGAGCAGCCGGCGTTCGAGGACCTCAAGGAGCGTCTGACGTTCATCATGAGCCTCGAGACGATCAAGTGCCTCGACGAGGGGCTGCTGTCGGTGCCCGATGCGAACATCGGCTCGATCTTCGGGATCGGCTTCCCGGCCCTGCAGGGCGGTGCGATCCAGTACGTCAACGGCTACGAGGCCGCGGACGGCTCGATCGGCGTCGCGGCGTTCCTGGCTCGCACGCAGGAGCTGGCCGAGAAGTACGGTGACCGCTTCAACCCGCCTGCCTCGCTGGTCGAGAAGGCCAAGAACGGCGAGAAGTTCGTCTGATCTGACGATGCAGCGCTGCCCCTGGACCCTCGGGTCTGGGGGCAGCGTCGTTGTCGCGTCGAGGGAGTCGCGCCGTCCGACCTGCTACCGGGTCTCAAGCGGCTCGAGAATCCGGTCGAGCTTGCGGCTGTGCACGCAGACTCAGCGCCTGGGGATGAGGAACATGTCACACAGCTCTCAACTGGATGGATAGGCTTACCTAAGTTACGGTAAGGAGATTGTCCCTCGAAAGGTGCGCCTCGTGAAGCGAATGTTGATCCTGTCCGCCGCAGCTCGCTCCTGGCCGGCTGCGGATCGTCCTCTGAGTCCGCCTCCGATGACAGTGCGGCGACGGGCCCGTGGACCTACACGTCAGGCGATGGCAAGACCTACACCGCAGACAAGACACCCCAGCGGATCATCGCGCAGGGCGAGGCAGCAGCCGCCCTGATCTCGTTCGGCATCAAGCCGATCGCGATCTACTCCAACGACCCGGTCAAGACCAACAAGTCGCTCAAGGACCTCGACCTGTCCGGCATCGAGATCCTGAGCGAGACGTACGGCAAGATCGACGCCGAGAAGGCTGCTGGTCTGCGGCCCGACCTGATCGTCTCCTCCTACTGGCCCCTCGAGAAGGCCTATGGCGGTTTCGAGGCCAGCGTCGAGGACTCCGCCAAGAAGGTGGCCAAGCTCGCCGACGTCGTGGGTCCGGCCGAGGGCGACTCCGTCGAGACGAAGCTCGAAGGCTACGAGGAGCTGGCCGAGTCGCTGGGCGCCGACGTCGACGGGGCCACGATCGCGAAGGACAAGGCCACCTATCAGGCCTCGGTCGACCGGTTCAAGAAGACCGTGGCAGGCAAGAAGGGACTGACCTCTCTGGCGGTCTCGCCGGCCGAGGACCTCCTCTACGTCGCGGTGCCCAGCGAAGCCTCTGAGCTGCAGTGACCTTCGCCCGGTGGGGTCTCGACATCATCGATCCCGACAGCCCAGATCCGTCGTTCCCCTACTGGGAGAACCTGAGCTGGGAGAATGCCGACAAGTACCAGCCCGACTTCGTGCTGCTGGACGACCGCGATCTCGCCAACAGCCTCAAGGTCGCCAAGGCCCAGCCCACCTGGCCGAGCATCAAGGCCGTCGAGGCCGGTGCAGTCGTCAACTGGCCTGCCTACTGGATCCACACCTACAGCGACTACGCCGAGCAGCTCGACGATCTGAGCGACGCGATCGAGAAGATCGATCCCTCGCTGACATGACGGTGACGGCGCAGGCCGCTCCTGGTCTGGAGCAGCGGCCGCGGCACCGGTCCGCGGCGCTGCTCTCGACGGGCTTCCTGGTGCTCGTCGGAGTTCTCGTGGTGGTCTGCTTCTTCAGCATCACGCTGGGTGCCCGCGGCGTCGGAGTGTCGACGATCTGGAAGGCCTTCACCGACTACGACCCGTCGGTGGCCGCCGAGACGGTGATCCGCGAGCTGCGAGTGCCGCGCACGCTGATCGGCATCCTGGCCGGTGCCGCTCTCGGGCTCAGCGGGGCGATCCTGCAAGGCGTCACGCGCAACCCGCTGGCCGATCCCGGAATCATGGGGATCAACTCAGGCGCAGCAGCCGCGATCGTGTTCGGCATCATGGTGCTCGGCGCGCAGTCAGTCAGCACCTACGTGTGGTTCGCGTTCGCAGGTGCTGGCGTCGCGACGGTCACGGTGTACGGCATCGCCTCCTTCGGTCGCGAAGGTGCGACACCGGTCAAGCTGGCCCTGGCCGGTGCGGCCGTGACAGCAGTGCTCACGTCGATCACGACAGCCATCGTGATGACGAACGTCTCGGCGCTCAACGAGCTGCGCTTCTGGCAGGTGGGCTCGCTCGCGGGACGCTACTTCCCGGTGTTCTGGCAGACGGCCCCGTTCCTGCTGCTCGGCATCGTCCTCGCGCTCTGCGCTGGACGTGCCCTGAACGGTCTCGCGCTCGGCGAGGACCTGGCGCTCGCCTTGGGCCAGCGCGTCCGGCTGACCAGGGTCGTGATGTTCGTGACGGTCGCGATCCTGTGCGGCGCCGCCACAGCGGCGTGCGGGCCGATCGTGTTCGTCGGACTCATGGTCCCCGCACCTGGCGCGGATGATCTGCGGCCCCGACTACCGCTGGATCCTGGCCTACTCCCTGCTGCTCACGCCGATCGTCCTGCTGGTCGCCGACATCATCGGTCGGGTCATCATCTCTCCGGGCGGCTGCAGGTCGGCGTGGTTCTCGGGGTCATCGGGGCACCTGCCTTCATCCTGCTCGTCCGCTACCGCAATCTCGCGGAGCTCTGATCGCCATGACAGACCTTCTCGAGATCCCTGTGGTCCGGTCCGGTCGGCGGCAGCGCCGCCGTCGCGCCGCCATCGTCACGGGCCTGCTGGCTGCTGCGGCGTTCTGCCTGTTCGTGCTGACCATGATGGTCGGCAGCTACTACGTCTCGCCGATCGACGTCATCGTGTCGGTCTCACGGCTGCGCGACGACCCCACGGTCGACTTCATCGTCCGCGACCTGCGCCTGCCGACTGCATCGGCAGCGCTGGCAGTGGACTCGCGCTCGGCATCTCGGGCATCGTGTTCCAGAAGCTGTCGGGCAATCCGCTGGCGTCCCCCGACTTCGTCGGGGTCTCCTCGGGGGCGAGCCTGTTCGCGGTGTCCTCGATCGTGCTGTTCAACGCCAGCAGCTCGGTCATCTCAGGCTCGGCCCTGGTCGGTGCCCTGCTCACGGCATCGCTGATCTACGTGCTGGCGTGGCGCGACGGCATCACCGGCTACCGCTTCATCCTGATCGGCATCGGCGTCTCCCAGTTCATGCTCTCGATCATCGGCTACATCACGTCGCGGGCCGAGCTGTACGAGGCGCGGCAGGCGATGACGTGGCTCGTGGGCTCGGTCGGCCAGGCCGGGTCTGGTGCAGCTTCCGCACGCTGATCGGAGCGCTCGTGCTCCTGATCCCGATCGCGCTGCTCCTCGAACGGCCGTTGCGCACGATCGAGCTGGCGACGACACCGCCAGAGCGCTCGGCTCTCGCGTCGAGCGCAGCCGTCTGGGACTCGATTGCCTTGTCGATCATCCTGATCGGCCTCGCGGTCGCCGTGGCCGGACCGATCATGTTCGTCGCACTCATCGCGGGTCCTATCGCCCAACGGCTGACCGGCCCGGCTGGCGGTCTGCTGGCAGCCGGGCTGGTCGGCGCGATCATCGTGCTCGGCGCCGACCTGATGGCCCAGCAGGTGCTGCCGGTCGCGCTGCCGACAGGCGTCCTGACCGGCATCATCGGTGCCCCCTATCTCATCTGGCTCCTCGCCACCGTCAACCGGGAAGGACGCGGCGGATGACCTCACACGAACTGCGTGCCCAGAAGCTGACCCTCGGATACTCCGACACCGACATCGTCAAAGATCTCGACGTCCAGATCCCCGACGGCAAGATCACGGTCATCGTCGGTGCGAATGCGTGCGGCAAGTCGACGCTGCTGCGCGGGCTCGCCCGGTTGCTGCGTCCACGCGGTGGCGAGGTGATCCTCGACGGCAAGTTGGTCCAGGACATGAAGAGCATCGACGTCGCCAAGGTGCTGGGTCTGTTGCCGCAGACGCCGGTCGCTCCGACGGCATCTCGGTCGGTGACCTCGTCGGCCGTGGCCGGTACCCGCACCAGGGCTGGTTCCGACGCTGGAACGACGGCGACGACCGTGCGGTCGCCGCGGCACTGGAGGCGACGGGCACCGCCGATCTCGAGGGTCGAAACATCACCGAGCTGTCGGGCGGCCAGCGTCAGCGGGTGTGGATCGCTATGGCGCTGGCTCAGGACACCGACCTGCTGCTGCTCGACGAGCCGACGACGTATCTCGACATCAACCACCAGGATCGAGCTGCTCGACCTGCTGGTCGATCTCAACCGAGAGTCCGGCAAGACTGTCGTCATCGTCCTGCACGACCTCAACCTGGCCTGCCGGTACGCCGATCACATCATCGCGATGAAGCGCGGCGTGATCATCGCCGAAGGGGCCCCCACTGACGTCATCGATGCCGCGACCGTCACGGAGGTCTTCGGTCTGGCGTGCGAGGTCGTGCCAGATCCGGTGAGCGGCACCCCGATGATCGTCCCGCGTGGTCGTCACCACGCCGACGCGTCCGTGGTCGCGACGCTGGCGTGACCGATCGGGCACGTCGTGGCGTCGCGTGATGGGATGACCAGATGGACGACGTCACCACGATGCCGATGTTTCCGCTGGGCACCGGTGCTCATGCCGGCGATGCCGTTGTCGTTGCGGGTGTTCGAGCCGCGCTACCTGCAGATGCTGCAGGACATCCTTCCCGATCAGACCGCCGAGTTCGGGGTCGTCCTGATCGAGCGCGGGCAGGAGGTCGGCGGCGGCGAGAAGCGGTTCGACGTCGGCACCGTGGCCCAGGTGGCCGGCTCAAGGTCGCCGATGGCTATCTCGCGCTGCTCGGTGAGGGCACCCGGCGCGTCGCCGTGGTCGACTGGCTCGCTGAGGATCCATATCCGCGCGCTGCAGTGCGCGAGCTGCCCGCACTGGAGTGGGATGACGACCTGTCAGAGCGTCGAGACCAGACCGAGGCCCTGGTCCGCCGCACGCTGGCACGGGCCAGCGAGTTCCAGGACGTGGCCTGGTCGGCTGCTGTCCAGCTCAGCGACGACCCGGTCGATGCTCTGTGGCAGCTGGCGGCGATCGCGCCGCTCGGCCCCCTCGACCAGCTGGGGTTGCTGCGCTGTGCGACCGCACGGGATCTGCTCGATGCGATCTTCATCGCGACGCAGGACGCCGGCGAGGTCTTCGACGCGCGCGGTCACTGGGCTTCGGCCGGCTGGCACGATGACCGTCATGGGGGATGCACGCAGGACGGCCGGGCTCGTGATCTGTGCTGTGTTGGTGCTGGGCGCCTGCGGGAACGGCGCCGGCACGGCGTCACAGGACGACTACTACGACGTCCTCTACGACGACGACGCCACAGCCGCAGAGATCATCGAGGTCGGCGGGTGCGCCCTTCGACGTGGCCCGGTCGACGGACGGCTCGCTGTTGTTGTCGTTCGCGATCCGCGACGACGAGGGCGGCGAGATGGAGAAGGGCGCCTGGCGCCTGCTCGACCCCGACGGTGAGGTCGTCCGGTCCGAGACGGTCGCACGGTACGGCGAGCCGCATGGTCTCGACGATGGATTCGTCCTGGTCGAGGGTGAGTCCGATTCACCGCCCATCAGGATCGCAACAGATGGCACGACGTCGTCTGCGGGCAAGACTCAGCCGTTCGTGCCCGTCGAGGCTGGCGACGTGCTGATCTCCGAGTTCGAGCCTGCGCGGTTCTACCGCCCGTCCGATGGCTCGGTGCACGAGATGCCGGCGTCGCCGGGGGCCCGGAGCAGCGACGACATCTTCCAGCAAGCCGCGATCGACGACGACGGCACCGTGTGGGGGGTGAGCACCTGGACCGACGGCTCGCGCCTCTGGTGCACTCGACCGATGGTGGGCGCACCTGGAAGACCGAGCAGGTGCCCATGCCCGGCGGCGATGGGGGACCCTCCGGACTCGTCTCGAGCCGGGGCGTCACGGTCTTGACGTTCGCCGAGCTCATGGCAGAACCGCAGGGCGACGACAACATCGTCGGGGCACGGATCGCGATGGGCGGGGCGAGCAAGGAGTTCTCGCCGGCCGGCCTGCCGATCGACGAGCTGCACTATCCCGAGATCGTGGTGCTGCCTGACGGACGACTCGTGATCGGGGAGGACGACGTCAAGAACGCCGTCGGCTGGTGGATCGCCACCTCGCCCGACAACGAGGAGTTCGTGCGCCTCGATCTGCCGACCAAGGTCTCGACGATCACCGAGACGGGCGGTGTGCTGTACGCCTACTCGGGGCCTCGAGGCGACGATGCCCTGTGGGAGTCGGTCGACGACGGTGCCACCTGGCACGAGGTCGACGTCCGGCGCTAGTGCGACCAGGTCAGGTGGGCGGGGCGTTCAGCGGCTTTTGACGTACCTGGCCCACGCGAAGCAGAACAGTCCGAAGGCGCCGAGCCCGATCGCCACGAGCGTCAGCAGGTACGGACCGTAGGGCTGGTCGCGCAACGTCTGCAAGGCATCGTCGAGGCCGCCGGCCTTCTCGGGGTCGTACGAGATCGCGGCCCAGCCGAACAGGATGCCGACGATGCCGACCGCGATGCCCTTGCCGACGTAGCCGATCTTGCCGAGGATCAGGATCGTCGATCCGCTGGACCCTGACGTCGCCGGGCCCTGGAGGTCGTGGGTGAACTTCTCGGTCAGTCCGCGGACGATCTGAGAGACCGCTACGGCCAGGATCGCCACCCCGACACCGGCGACCAGGATGCGGCCGGCAGGTGCAGCCAGCAGTGACGCGGTCAGGCCTTCTTCCTTGGAGTCGCTGCTGCCCGATCCGCCCGATCCACCGGCGATGCGAGCGGCCGAGTAGGCGAGCACCCCGTAGATCACGGCCCGGCCAGCAGCGGAGAGGCGTTTGCGAGTGCGGGCGAGGTCGTCCTGCTCGGTCTGGAAGCCCCAGATCGCCGTCAGCAGCTGCCACACCGTGAGTGCCGCCAGCCCGAAGGCGCACACCCAGAGCATCGTGTCGCCAAGGGGCTGCTGCGCGATGGTCTTCAACGCCCCGGAGGTGCTGGCGTCGCCACCTCCGCCGCCCCAGGCGATCTGCAGGGCGATGACCCCGATCACGAGATGCACGACCCCGTAGGCGACGAGCCCGATCCGCGCCGCTGCACGCATCGTGGTGCTGTGGCGTGCCTGTCGTCCGGCCTGGTTGCCGCGGCTTGCGGCGTCATTCATGCGTCGTGGCCTGTCGCGTCGGGCTGGGCGGGCTCCTGGGTGAGCCCGCGGCCGAGTCGGGACGACCTGTACCCGTAGATGAAGTACACGAGGAAGCCGATCAGGAGCCAGATCAGGAACCGGATCCAGGTCTCGACCGAGAGGTTGACCATGAGCCACAGGCAGGCCGCGATCGACAGCAGCGGGATGAGCGGCACCCCGGGGACCCGGAACGGCCGGTGCAGGTCGCTGCGGGTGCGCCGCAGGATGATGACGCCGGCCGACACGACGACGAAGGCGAACAACGTGCCGATGCTGACGGCTTCGACAGCTCCGACAACGGTACGAATCCGGCGAGCGCGGCGACGAAGAGTCCAGTGATGATCGTGATGCGGAACGGGGTGCCGAAGCGCGGATGCACCTTGGCCAGGCTGACCGGCAGCAGCCCGTCGCGCGACATCGCGAACAGCACGCGAGCCTGACCCAGCATGAGCACCAGGATCACGGTGGTCAGTCCGGCGACGGCTCCGACCGAGATGATCTTGCTGGCCCAGTCGAGGTCGTTGGCCTTGAACGCCTCGGCGAGCGGCGCTGCGGTGTTCATCCGCTCGTCGCTGTACTTCAGCATGCCGGTCACCACGAACGACACAGCGGCGTACATCAGGGTCACGATCGCCAGTGAGCCGAGGATCCCGCGCGGGACGTCTCGCTGGGGATTCTTGGTCTCCTCGGCTGATGTCGCGACGATGTCGAAGCCGATGAAGGCGAAGAACACGACCGAGGCGGCCGCGATGATGCCGTAGACACCGAACACCGTGGGCTCGATCCCGAAGATCGACTGCAGCAACGTCGAGTCGAGCCCGGACTCACCCTTCGAGGGCTGTGAGTCCGGCACGAACGGCGTGTAGTTCGAGGCCTTGATGAAGAAAAGTCCCGCGACGATCACGAACGTCACGACGGCCACCTTGACGATCACCAGGACGCTCGCGAACCGTCCCGACAGCTTGGTGCCGAGCACGCCCACGACCGTCAGCGCGAGGACGATCGCGATCGCGCCGAAGTCGGGGATCGCGTCGTCGCCGGCCAACCACGTCGGCAGGTCGAGCAGCGACTGCAGGTAGGCCGACCAGCCGCGGGCGACCACGGCTGCTCCCAGCGCCAGCTCGAGGACGAGGTCCCAGCCGATGATCCAGGCGACGAGCTCACCCAGCGTCGCGTACGAGAACGTGTAGGCACTTCCGGCGACCGGCACGGTCGAGGCGAACTCGGCGTAGCAGAGGGCAGCCAGCCCGCACGCGATGCCGGCGAGCACGAACGAGATCACGATGGCCGGCCCGGCATTGCTGAAGGCCTGCTCGCCGGTCAGCACGAAGATGCCCGTGCCGACCATGACGCCGACTCCGAAGACCGTCAGGTCCCAGGCCGACAGCTCCTTCTTGAGCCGGTGCTCCGGCTCGTCGGTCTCGGCGATCGACCGTTCGACAGACTTGGTGCGGAACAGATCCATTCGTTCATCTTGTTGCCGGTGCTCTGCCCCCGCAACCGCTCGCGCTGCAGACGCGGATATCACCTAGGCGTCGATCAAAACGTCTTGGCTCAGTCTCTGAGATTCTGCTCAGCCAGTGAGACAGCGCGTCCCGATCGACCCTCGCGCCCTAGTCTCGCCTGCAGGTCAAGAAGTTTCGCACGAGGCCCGGCTCGCGAAACAGCAACCCTCCCTCCACGGCGGGGTGCTCCCGGTGCAGACCTGGCTCGTCCGCATGGAGCGAGCAAGCGTGGTTCTGACAGGTGTAGTGCGTCCGACGTCGGCTTCGAGGCTGGCGTAGTCGCCGACCCCTGCCGGAGCAGGGCTTGGTCATGCCGTGCGTGAGGAGCGCTCATGTTCCGCGAGGGCGGGACGACACGTCATGACACAGCACGAGGAGAAAAGGATGTCCCTGCTCACCAGATTCGGCCGACTCGCCGCGACGCTCACCGCGGCGTCGTTGAGCGCCGGGCTACTGATCGCAGCGCCCGCCAGCGCGGCCGATCCAGCGCCGCCTGCCAAGAAGGCCGTGGAGTCGACCGTCGACTTCTTCGCTGACGCCTACCCCGGGCTCGGTGCCGACAGCGTCTTCGTCTCGACCCCGTACGAGTACCTGACTGACATCCTCAAGAGCGAGGGCACGTACGCGATCGTGTTCGGCAGCCCGGAGCGGGCCAGCACCCAGAACACCATCGCGCACATCAACGAGACGGCGCGCGACTACGGCATCAAGGAGGTCTACCACTTCGACCCCCTCCTCGGCGGCGACGTCCTCGACATCACCGATCCGGTCAACAGCGTCGCCTTCGGCAGCAACAACTACTACAAGCCTTCACCGACCTGAAGAATCAGCTGATCAACGTCGATCCGGCCTATCAGGGCGCCGATGACACGTATGTCTTCACCTACAACAAGGCGCACAAGGACGGCAACGGACTGTCGGCACCCATCATCTCCGGTGTCGTCGAGGACTCGTCCGACTTCACGACAGACCAGCAGGTCGACGCCTATCACGACAAGCTGGAGACGGTGTTCGACGCGGTCTCGGGCGGTGACAAGACGGCTGAGGTCGACGTGCGGTCACAGTTCGACTACTTCCGCACGACCCACAACGCGAAGGGCAGCGACTCCAAGATCATCGAGGAGGCCGACCGCGAGGGCTGGACGCTGGAGGTCATCACCTACCCGCAGCTGATCAACCTGCTGGAGAGCAACGGCTCGCACACCATCGTCACCGGCGGTGCGTGGTGCCCCAACGCCCGCGCAGTCTTCCGCTTCCTGAACCAGGAGGCGAAGGACAACGGGGTCAAGAAGGTCTACGTGTTCGATCCGCGGCTCGACGGTGCGAGCAACAACTTCAGCATCACCAATGACAGCAACCGGTTCAACTTCCTGGACGCTCGCCTGGTCGACGGCTACTTCAAGAACGCCGTCAACGACATCACCAATCCCAAGCTGGACCACTGGCCGGACGGCGACATCACCAAGGACAAGGTGCTGACGCAGAACCGCAAGTTCCTCAACCCCTACCTGTTCCAGTACCAGAAGGACGCCAAGACCGCCGGAGGTGTCGCGAAGCCGCTGACCCAGCAGTGGGTCTACGAGGACTCGACCGGCCCGAAGGAGTACCAGCTGGTGTGGGCCCGCACCAAGGACGGCATCGGCACCGATGCCCTCACCCAACAGGGGCTGAGAGACCTGAAGTCGTTCTTCGTCCGGGTCGGGGAAGAACGTCCCACGCTAGTCGTCGACGATCCGGGCAACGTGCCTCGGCAGGGTCGAGCGTCCAGCAGTCGGCCGACGGCTGCGGTGACGAGGACGACCTGATCGACCACAGCGGGTCCGAGACGCTGCTGCCCAACAGCGGCACCACGGCCTACGACGTCCAGCACTACGACATCGACCTGGAGTACACGCCGGTCAAGCCGTCGTCGAAGACGAGCGTCACCGCGACCACCACGATCACGGCCAAGGCGGCCGAGAACCTGTCGTCGTTCAGCCTGGACTTCCGCAAGCTCAAGATCACCTCGCTCAAGGTCAACGGCACGCAGGCCGCGAACTACCAGCAGATCAACATCGACGGCGAGGACAAGCAGAAGCTGGTCGTGTATCCGGCGACCGCCATCGCGTCCGGAGCGGAGTTCACCGTCGAGGTCGCGTACACGACCGGCACGATCGACGCCTTCAAGCGTGACGGTGAAGCCAACCAGGGCTTCTTCCCCTCGCAGAACAGCCGTGGTGCGTCCGCGCTGGGTCAGCCGTTCGGCTCGACGTACTGGTTCCCCAACAACAACAGCACGACGGACCGCGCCACCTACGAGATCGCGCTGACGGCACCCCAGGACCTGACGGGCGTCACGATCGGTGTGCTCGCCTCCACCAAGAAGCGTGGCGACAAGATCACCCGCACCTGGGTGCAGGACCAGGGCGTCGTCCCGTACCAGACGCTGGCGTCCTTCGGTGACTACAAGGAGTTCGTCCAGCCGGTCGAGCTGAGCGATGGCACGTCCATCTCCCTGCGCAGCTACGTCGATCGCACGCTGTACAACTCCAGCACGGTCAACCAGACCACGATCGAGAAGCAGATCCAGTCGCAGCCCTCGATCATCGGCTGGGGTCAGGACCGGTTCGGCGTCTACCCGGGCGTCACGGGAGGGGCCGTGTACGAAGAGCTGCTGAACGCGGACCTCGAGCCGGTCGCCTTCGGTGGGGTCGAGACCAATGGCCGGATCTTCTACTCGCGCATCCCCGGTGGCAACACCTTCGTCCACGAGTACATCCACCAGTGGTTCGGCGACGCCGTCACGATCGGCAGCTACAACGACCTGTGGCTGAGCGAGGGCTTCGCGACGTACTTCGCGAACGTCTACTACGAGGACACCGCCGGACTGGACCTGCCGGCCAGGTACCGGTCGTGGTTCGCGGACAACATCGACCCGGAGTTCTGGCAGACCGCTCCCGGCGCCTTAGCCAGCGAGTCCGACCTGTTCAGCAATGCGGTGTACGGGCGCGGTGGCTACGTCTTGGCAGCGCTGCGGGCCAGCATCGGCGACGACGCCTTCGACGACGTCGTCACGCGCTGGTACACGTCGAAGAAGGGCTCGTCGGGCACGACGCAGGACTTCGTCGACGTGGCCGAGCAGGTCACGGGCCTGGATCTCGACGGCGTGTTCAGCACCTGGCTGTACGGTGCGGGACGCCCGGCGGCGTTCCCGACCAAGCAGCTGCCGACGACAGCCCCGAAGGCACCCGCCAAGCCCGTCGTGACGGTGTCGGGATCCGACGCCACCGTGACGTGGTCGGCACCCGACGGAGCCGAAGACGCCCAGCTGACCGGGTACACCGTGACGCTGAGCAATGGCGCGACCGCGCCGGCCGATGCCGACGAGGTGTCTCGGGTGTTCACGGATCTGGCCGACGGCACCTACACGGCCAAGGTCGTGGCGAGCAATGCGGCAGGCGCTACGGCGTCGCCCGACTCTGACTCGTTCCAGGTGTCGACGGTTGACCCGGGCACTGGCCCGGCGGCCACGAGCCTGACGGTCGGCAAGGTCGGATCGGCGGCGTACGGCAAGAAGGTCACTGTCCCGGTGACGGTGAGCTCGCCGGGTGCCACCGGACGGGTCACCCTGACCGTGGCCGGCAAGCCGGTCGGAAGCGGCCAGGTCGCGGCTGGCCGGGTGAGCCTGACGGTCGACACGACCAAGCTCAAGGTCGGCGCCAACACCGTGACGGTCGCATACTCCGGCGATGCCGGACATGCCGGGTCGACGACACAGGTGCGGGTGGACGTGGCCAAGGCCGTGTCGAAGGTGACGGCGAAGCTGAGCCGCAAGACCATCACCCGGTCGCAGCGCTCGGTCGTGACGATCAAGGCGACTGCGTCGGGAGTCAAGGCAACGGGCCGGGTCAAAGTGACGGTGGGCGGCAAGTCCACGACCGTGACGCTCAAGAACGGCACAGCCAAGGTCAGGATCGGCACGTTCGCGAAGGCCGGTACCAAGAAGATCACGATCCGTTACCTCGGATCGGCACAGGTCAAGGCGGGTCAAGACCACCCTGAAGGTCAAGGTGGTCAAGAAGTAGATCCGTCGTGAGCCAGGGGCGGTGGCGTGGCCGGTGGAGCGGCCCGTCATCGCCCTTGGTGCGTCTGGGCGTCCGACGCTGTGCCAGCCAGCTCGAGCTGCTCGGCCGCCTTCGCGATGTTGCGTTGCATCGAGCCGAAGACGACACCGTGAAGGGCAGGATCGACCACCAGTAGAGGTGTCCGAGCAGCCCCTTGGGGTGGAACAGTGCTCGGTGGTGGAAGGTCGTGGTGCCGCCTGCGGTCGAGCCGACCTGCATCTCCAACCAGGCCAGCCCGGGCAGCTTCATCTCCGCACGCAGCCGCAGGAAGGTGCTGTCGTCGGTGTCCTCGACCCGCCAGAAGTCGAGTGCGTCTCCGACGACCAGGTCACGCGGGTTGCGGCGTCCGCGGCGCAGCCCCGGCCCGCCGACGAGCCGGTCCAGCACTCCGCGCACTCGCCAGGCCAGCGCCCACGAGTACCAGCCATTGCGGCCGCCGATCCCCTCGATGACGGTCCAGAGGTGGGCAGGACTAGCCTGCACCTCGCGCGTGCGCTCATCCTTGTAGAGCGAGCCGCCGGCCCAGTCGGGATCAGTCGGCAGCCCCTCGGCGGGAGCTTCCGAACGTTGCTGCTGACGACCACGACGTCGGCACGTCGAGGTTCTGGATCTTGGTCAGTGCCAGCTCGACGGAGCGGTCGAAGCTCGTCAGTCCGCCAGGTGGATCGGGTACGTACTCCTTGATGTCCGACTCCGCTGCGACGACGGTGTTGCGTAACGACTCGACGAGCGGGCGGGCCAGGCTCGCCGGCACGGGCGTGATCAGCCCGACCCAGTGGCTCGACAGTCCGGGCGACAGCACCGGAACCTTCAGGATGCGCCGACGGGGCAGTCCGGCGATCGACGCGAAGCGCTGCATCAGGTCGAGGTAGGTCAGCACGTCGGGGCCGGCGATGTCGAACCGCCGGTTGACGTCGGCGGGCAGCTCCGCGCTGGCGACGAGATACCGCAGGACGTCGCGGATCGCTATGGGCTGGATGCGCGTCGTGACCCACTTGGGCGTCACCATGACCGGAAGTCGTTCGGTCAGGTAGCGCAGCATCTCGAACGAGGCCGAGCCGGATCCGATGATGACCCCTGCCTGGAGCACCGCGGTCGGAACTCCCGACGCGAGCAGGACGTCGCCGACTGCCCCGCGCGACTCGAGATGCTCAGAGAGCTTCTCACCGGTGGGGATCATCCCGCCCAGATAGACGATCCGCTGGACGCCAGCGGAGTGTGCCGCGTCGGCGAACCGCTGGGCCATGGTCTTCTCGGTGGTGCCGAAGTCTCCGCCGGTGCCGATCGAGTGCAGGAGGTAGTACAGGACGTCCACGGACTCCATGGCTGCGTGAACGTGTTCGCTGTCCAGCTGCGTCGCCGACGACGATCTCGACCCGGTCTGCCCAGTCGTGCGCGCGGGCCTTGCGCTCGTCGCGGACCAGGACCCGCACCTCGTGCCCTGCGTCGAGGAGCTGAGGGACGAGCCGGCCGCCGACGTAGCCGGTTGCGCCAGTGACGAGGACTCGGGTGGCAGGCATGATTCCAGTGTGGGCGTTGTGCGCTGCGGCGCACGGTGAAAGCTCAGCTGGTCTGGCTGCGCGCGCGTGCCTCGTACGCGGCTCGGGCGGCCGGGTCGGCATCGGCCAGGACGCTGTCGGCGTGCATGGCCCGGGTCACCGCCGAGCGGAGGGCGCGAGGCATCAGGTTGGCCGACTTCATGATGGTCTGGCTCCAGCGCGGAACCCATGTCTCGGGGCGGGGGCGGCGCAGCACCGCCTCGATGACGGCTGCGACGTCGTCGGCCGTGACCGGTCGGACGCCCCGCGCTGCCGGCACCCCGGCCGAGAGCTCGGTCCTGACGACGGTGGGGAGCACCATGCTGACGTCGATGCCGTGGGGAGCCAGCTCGTCGCGGATGGCTTCGGTGAATCCCACGACCGCGAACTTGGACGCGGAGTACGTCGCTCCGTCGGCGACAGCGAGACGTCCGACGGCGGAGGCGACGTTGACGATGTGTCCGCTGCCGCGTTCGATCATGCCGGGCGCGACGGCCTTGGTGCCGTGGATGACCCCGTGCAGGTTGACGTCGATGATCGATTGGGTGACGGTGTCGGGCTCCTTCAACAGCGAGCCGAGCGGCATGATGGCGGCGTTGTTGACGAGCGCGTCGATGGGGCCGATGGCTGCCGTCTCGGCGAGGAAGATCTTCCACGACTCGGCGTCCGACACGTCGAGGGTTCCGGCGACTGCGCCGATGTCGGCCGCGACCGCGTGGGCCAGGTCGCCGTCTCGGTCGCCGATCGCGACCCTGGCGCCTGCGGCTACGAGCCGTGCAGCAGTCGCCCGGCCGATGCCGCGGGCGCCTCCGGTGATGATGATCGAGGTGTCGTGCAGGTCGCGCTTCATGGGGTGGGCCTTCCAGGACGAGGAGCGAGCGGACGCAGGTCGACGGGTTGGCCGTCCTGGGGGAACGGCAGCGAGGTGTAGTTCATGGGCGTGGCGTAGTCAGGTGCGACGGTCCACTCGAACCGGCGCAGCAGGTGAAGCACGATCGTCTTGATCTCGGCGCCGGCGAAGAACATGCCGAGACACTTGTGGACTCCGCCGCCGAATGGCTCCCAGGCATGGCGGTGGACCTTGTCGTCGCGCCTGTGTTCGGCGAACCGTTCGGGATCGAAGCGCGACGGCTCGGGCCACAGCTCGTCCATGTGGTGCTGCAGGTGCATCATCACCGCGACGAGACGTCCGGCCGGGATGTGACGGCCCTGCACCTCGGTCGCCTTGACGGTCTTGCGGGCGAGCACCGGTACCGGCGGGACGAGTCGCAGGCACTCCTTCAGCACCAGGTCGAGCGAGGTGAGACTGTCGAGCTCGGACAGTGACGGGTTCTGTGTCAGCAGCATCGCCTCGTCGCGGCAACGCTCTTGCCACTCGGGATGTTGCCCGAGGTAGCGCATGATGGTCGAGACCGTGATGGTCGAGGTGTCGTGGGCGGCCATCAGCAGGAAGATCATGTGGTTGACGATGTCGTCGTCGCTGAATCGTTCGCCGTCCTCGGTCGTGAGGTGGCACAGGACCGAGAACAGGTCGTCGTCCTGGCGGGCTCGCTTCGCCGCGATGTGCCGGCGCAGGAAGTCTTCGAGCAGTCGGCGGCCGCGCAGTGCCCGTCTCCACCGGGTGCCGGGCAGGTCGAGCCGTACCAGGGCCGTGGCCGACTGGACGCAGTCGATGAAGGCCTGGTTGAGCCGGTCGGCGTCGGGGGAGGCGAGGTCGGCACCGCCCATGAAGATCTGTGTCGCCAGGTCGAGGGTCAGGTCCTTGAGCGCCGGATAGGCCCGGAAGTCTCGCTGCGGGATCCACGTGTCGAGTCCTGCCGTGACAGCGGGTTGCAGGGCCGCGGTGTAGTTCTCGAGCCTGTCTCGTGTGAAGGCCGCCTGCATGATCCGGCGGTGGCGGTGGTGCTCTTCGAAGTCCAGCAGCATCAGGCCGCGGTCGAAGAACGGACCGACGAGGTAGCCCCAGCCGTCTTGGTTGGCGAAGGCCTTGTCGCGGTTGAGCAGGGCTTCTGAGCAGGCGTCGGGGCCGAGCAGCACCGTCCAGCGTCGGCCGATGAAGTCCAGCTCGGACACTGGGCCGTAGCGGTCGTACTGATCGCGCATCATCGTCATCGGAGCGCGTACGTAGGTGAGGGTACGTCCGAGGTACGGCACGCCGCGATGGCGGGGCGTGACGGTCTCGGACTGGTCGACTGACATGCGGATCTCCATCTGACAGGAAGTCCTGTCAGTTTGTGGCGACTGATGCTCCCTGTCAAGATGTCGTCATGGTCGAGGGCACACGCTGACGGGGGAGTGTCGGCGGCCGAACGCGCCGCCGAGCGTCGTGGACGCCTGATCCAGGCCACGATCACGGTGCTGGCCCGGGGCGAGGCGTCGACGACGATGACCAAGATCTGCGCGCAGGCCAAGCTGACCGAACGCTACTTCTACGAGAGCTTTCGGCTCACGCGACGATGCCCTGCTCGCGGCGCTCGATGCGGTGTCCGCCGAGATCGCCGCGGCCGCCGTGCGCGCCATCGACGAGACCGACGGGCTCCCGGCGCACCGTGTGCACGCGGCGCTCGACGCGGTCGTGTCGTTGCTTGCTGCCGAGCCGGACAAGGGACGAGTCGCGCTCGTCGAGTCGACCTCGACGGCGGCACTGCGGGCCCGACGCCATGCGCTGCTCGTGACCTTCGCCGAGCTCGTCGCGACCGAGGCGGCCAGGCTGTACGGAGACGAGGCCTGGCCGGTCGAACGGGCGCGGGATCAACGGCCTCGTGCTGGCCGCCGGGATCGCCGAGCTGGTCGGAGCCTGGCTCGACGGAGACATCGACCTTGGACGCGACGAGCTGGTCGATGCGGCGAGCGATCTGTTCATCGCCGTGACCCGGCGGTAGTCGCCAGGCGATAGCGTCAGACCATGACAACAACCTTCTCCGCCGACGTGGTCGAGGCCGTCCTCGGTCACATGAACGGCGATCACACCGACGACAACCTGGTCATCGTCCGAGCCTTCGCGGAGCCCGACGCCAGCAGCGCGATCATGACCGGGTTCGACGGCGAGATCTCCACCTGGGAGGCCGCCGTGGGTGAGGAGAGCCGCACCGTGACGATCCCGTGGCCCGGGCCGGTCGTCGAACGCGCCGACATCCGACGTGAAGTCGTGAACCTGTACGACCAGGCCGCCGAGAAGCTCGGGCTGGCGCCGCGCGAGAGGCACTGACCATGAGTTCCGACTCCGAGCGCACCGTCGACATCGCCCGTATCGGTGCCTCGCGCTACCGCGTCACGAACGTGCGCGGCACCTCGATCGAGATCGGCGACGGCTCCGACGCCGACTTCACCCCGGTGGAGCTGCTGCTCGCAGCACTGGCCGGATGCACCGCGATCACGGTCGATCCGCTGATCTCACGCCGCGCCGAACCAGAGACGTTCAACGTCCGCACCCGCGCCGACAAGGTCCGCGACGAGCACGGCAGCCACCTGGTCGACATCCTGATGGCCTTCGACGTGGCCTTTCCATCAGGCGAGGCCGGCGACGCCGCCCGGGCTCTGTTGCCCGATGCGATCCGCAAGGCCGAGGAGCGTCTCTGCACCGTCAGCCGCACCGTGGCACTCGGCACCCACGCCGAGACGCAGATCAACGACGTCTGAGATCTCAGCCCGTGGGCGCGAGGTGAGGTGTCTCGCGACGCGAGTTGTAGCGGTGCCACTCATCCCGAAGGCGGTCGCGGTTCACGAACGACGCCACCAGCCAGATCCCTGGAAAGGATGCGGCCAGCACCGCGATCAGCACGCTCTGCCACACGGGGTACTCGCTCAAGCAGCGGCTCCTGCGGTAAGCTGTCGCGGCGATCGCTAGCAGGAATGCCGCATAGGTGACCGTCGCCAATGCGCCGAGGATCAGCTCACCGGTCGGTACCCACAGCGGTGAATGATCCATCGGCCCAGTCTAGGCGGCTGGGTCAGGCGTGGTGGTGGATCCGGACGTCCTGGTAGGCGAAGCAGTTCGGGAAGTAGTGGGGCGTAGTTGGTTGGCCTGTCGGGCTCACCGTGCCGGGGGAGGTCGGCGTCATGACGCAGGGCCGCGCCTGCCAGTCGTTGCGTCGCACCAGCCGGTCGTCGACGACGGTGCCAAGATAGGCGCCGTTCGGGTCGACAGCGTCATTGTCGTCCCAGGGAAACCAGCCGACCCAGTGGCCGTCGAGGTCGAAGATGTGGGTGTCGGTCCAGGTGCGCCGGAACGCAACCGGCTGCCCGCTCATGTCGAACAGGTACACGCTCATCCCGGCTCATCCTTCCCTCACCTTCGACGGTACGAGGGAAGGTCGCGACTTTGGGGTATTTCACGCACGTACTGAGAGAATTGATCCGTTCGAACTAGTCATTCGGGGTCGCGCTATTGCCTGAGGACGGGTGGGGGTCTGGATTGGTAGGTGTGGCCGGTGGGGGTCTTCCAGGTGGTGGTCTTCCCGTCGCCGGTGACTGACCACCCAGGTAGATGTTTCAGGGTGTGTGATCGTTTGCAGAGTCCTTGGCCGTTGTTGGCGGTGGACTGGCCGCCGTGCTGGAAGTCTTCGATGTGGTCGGTGTCGCGGATTGTCAGGTCGCAGCCGGGTTGGCGGCAGCGGCGATCGCGGGTGCGGATGTGGGCTCTGGTGGGTGCATCGAAGTGGCGGCGTCGGCTTTCTCGGACCAGCAGGCTGCCATCGACCGGGTCGACCAGCAACCGTCGGACGCTGGCTGTGTGGGATCTGGCGATGATGTCGTCGGCGACATCGGGTGCGATGGGACCGTAGCCATCGAGGTCGACCGGCGTGTCGCCGTCGCCGAGCAGCGTGTCGGCGTCCATGACTAGGTTGATCTCGACGCTGCAGTGATCGGCGCGGGCCTGGCCGGTGACTCGCTCGACCAGGGTCTGGAACATGATCTGCCCGCGAGTGCGTGGGTCGCCGGTGGCACGCAGGCCGTTGGCCCACTGGTCGAGGCTCTTGTGGGCGGCGACCAGCTGCTCGGCTGGGCCTCGCACGATCATGGTGGCCACCGCGTCGGGTTCGGTGCACAAGGTGACTCGTTGGTCTTGCCGGTTGCGGGTGGCTCGGATCCGGGCTGCGTCGGCGTCGATGCTGATCACGGTGCGTGCTGCGGCCCGTCTGGCTTCACCGGTCGTCATGCCCGGGATCTTCTCGGCCAGCACCCCATCGGCCAGTACCAGGTCGTCCACCCCTAGTGAACTTGTCTCAGCGACGACTGCCCGGGCGGTGGCCTCGCAGATCGTCCCGTTGGCGAGCAGGTTGAACACCCCAGGGAGGTGCTGCAGGCCCATGGCCAACGTGACCTGGTTCGCTGCTGCGGTAGGACCTATGTTGCGGGCCATCGAGATCTCACCGATCACCGACAAGGTCGGATCGCCCTGTCCCAACCCGATCAGCTGGACCCGCTCGCGATGAAGTGCCCAGATCTGACGGATCTGCTCGGCCTGCGCCGCCCGCACTGCCACGTCGAGGGCCTTGAGTGCCTCGATCCGCGCGTAGCCGGTCTTATGACCTGGCACGTCGTCGAAATCGAACGCGCGCACCCGTCCCAGCAGGTCAGCAGCGGCCACGTCCTCGAACATGTTTCCACGCTAGACGCGACCACAGACACCCATTTGTGCTGCAACCCCAGCCATCCACACCCCTGTGGACAAGTGGCACGATGGCCGATTAGTCGGCGTGACTTCCACGCCCGAATGGCGACCTATGGAGTCTCCGCACCCACAGCGCGTAGGGGTACAACAGCCTCATTCCGCATCGTCGAACGCCGCCTGCAAGCCCTGGATGCTGAGCCGCTTCATCTGCATCATGGCTGCCTGCGCGCGGCCGGCCGCTTCACGATCGGGATCTGCGGACAGCCGCCCCAGCGTGGTCGGGACGACCTGCCAGCTCAGGCCGAAGGCGTCGACCAGCCATCCGCATGGACGTTGCTCGCCCCCGCCGGCGATCAGCGCATCGCTGATCGTGTCGATCTCTTCCTGCGTCTCGACGCTGACCGACAGCGAGAACGCGTCGTTGAGCTGGAACATCGGTCCGCCGTTCATCAACGTGAGCCGCTGGCCCTGCAGGCTGATCTCGGCGATGAACAGGGAGCCGTCAGGGTGACGTTGCTCGTTCAGCAGCGCAGTCGTGTCGAAGACGTCGAGATATCGCTGGACTGCCGCGTCGGCGTTGTCGTCGAACCAGAGAAACGGGGTGACGGTGATGTGACTGGTCATGGAGGCTCCTGTGCGGATGTGCTGCGAGGTCGCATTTCTGCCCAGCATCCTCGCCCGTTCGACCCCGTGCAATAGCCTGCTGGAACCTAGGAGGCACCCATGCCTGAATCTCTGCTCGTCGAGACCGTCGATGACGTCCTGACGATCACGTGGAACGATCCCGGCCGGCTCAACGGTCTGACCGGTGAGATGGTGATCGCCGCGACCGAAGCGGTCGAGAACGCGGTGGCGTCAACCCGCGTCATCGTCTTCGCTGGCAACGGGAGGGCGTTCAGCACCGGAGCCCGGCTCGACGAGGCGATCGAGGGGACCGAGCCGATGGATCGCGCGAACGCCCTGATCCGCGCGATCGTCGCCAGCCCGGTGCCGGTCGTTGCTGCGGTGAACGGACCCGCAGCCGGCTTCGGATGCTCGGTGGCGCTGGCGGCCGACATCACGATCGCCGCCCAGTCGGCGTACTTCCTGCTCCCGTTCACCAACATCGGCCTGATGCCGGACGGCGGGACGACGGCGGTCGTCGCGGCCTCGATCGGCCGCGCCCGCGCCACGGCGATGGCCATGCTCGGGGAGCGGTTGCCGGCCGGAGATGCAGCCCAAGCTGGTTTGATCTACCGCGCCGTGGCAGACGACGAGTTCTCGGCCGAGGTCGACCGTGTCGTGAGACAGCTCTCGACCGGCGCGGCTGTTGCCCTCCGAGCGACCAAGCAGGCCATCGCCGCAGCGACGCTCGACCGTCTCGACTATGCGCTCGACCTCGAACGGGACCTCCAGGTCGCCTTGTTCGACACCGAAGACTTCACCGAGGGCACGACGGCATTCGTGCACAAGCGCGCACCGAGATTCACCGGACGCTGAGGAGAACAGATGAGTGATTTTTCGACGATCCAGCGGCTGCTGACCGATCGACGAAGCTGCCGCGGCTACCTGCCTGACGAGGTTGCACGTGACACCATCGAGCAGGTGCTCGATGCGGCTCAGCACACCGCATCGTGGTGCAACACCCAGCCATGGCAGGTCCACATCGTCTCGGGTGAGGCGCAGAGCAGGCTCTCGAAGGCCTTGGTCGAGAACGTCATGGCGACCTTCGGCCAGCCTGCCCCGTCAGACTTCCCATTTCCGGACGCATACACAGGCGTCTACGACGAACGCCGCAAGGAGGTCGGCTGGCAGCTGTACGAGGCAGTCGGCGTCGAACGCGGCGATCGCAACGGCTCGGCGATGCAGATGCTGCGCAACTTCGAGTTCTTCGGGGCTCCGCACGTCGCGATCATCACGACCGACGCCGATCTTGGTGTCTATGGGGCGATCGACTGCGGCCTGTACGTCAACTCGTTCATGCTCGCCGCCGAGGCCCTGGGTCTCGGGACGTGCGCGCAGGCCGCGATCGCCCAGGCGACTCCGGCGGTACGGGAGTTCCTTGACCTGCCGGACAGTCGCCGCGTCGTCTGCGGCATCTCGTTCGGGAACCCCGATCCGGCGCATCCCTCGGCGCAGTTCATGTCGCGGCGTGCGCCGATCGACGCCGCCGTGACCTTCGTCGACTGACCCCGCGGGCGCGGTGGATCAGCGGGGTCGGACGATCAGCCGCGCAGGGCGCCGATGCCGAGGACGGCAGCAAGACCCAGTGCGCTGCGCGGGTGGTAGGCGGCGGTCCACAGGCCGCCGTGGGCGGCATTGACCGCCTCGTCCTGCCACGGCTCGGCCTGCGGTGCAGCGCCAGCGCGCAGGTCGTACGCGAGCAACGCCGCCATCAGCGTGTTGCTGGTGGCTGGGTCGAAGATCTCGACGCCGAACCGATGCGAACCGGCATAGGCCGCCGCCAGCGCCTTGTTCTTGACGACGGATCGGGTGCGGGTCGCCGGGGCGACGTTGAGCGAGACCGCGGTCCCGTTCGCGCGGGCAGTCGTGGCTCGCCACCGCTGCAGGCGCTTGGCCAAGGCGTAGTTGGGACCCTGCTGTGGAACGAGCGCATCGCACAGACCGGGATCGGCGCCCGGCGGGTAGTTGCGCTGCAGGAGTCGTCCGCCGCTGATGGCTCGCATCGGCGTGCGCAGCATCCGGGACGGTCCACGCCGCGCATAGGCGGCATTGGCGCGCTCGACCTCTGCTGCCGGAGTGGCGAAGGCGTCCGTGGGAGTCGCCAGGAAGGCGAGCGCCGTGTCGGGGCGCTGCTCGACCAGATGCGCGCCCAGCGCGTCCGCCGCCATCGAGAGCCTGACGTGGGTGCCGCCATCGGCATAGCAGTAGTTGCCGAGCACGAGACGCCCATCGAGGCTGCCGAGCCAGTGGGCAAGGGCAGGAAGCTCGGTCAGCAGGTTGGCGCCGGTGTCGGTCTCGTCGGGTTCGGCGCGTTGGGGGACGCGAGTCGTGCCGGCGCTGTCGGCGGCCACCTCGAGAACCCGCTCCTGGATGCCCGAGCGTGGCAGGTCGACGGCCACGACGGAGGCGCCCCAGCGCAGCAGTGCACGGTAGGGCCCCATCTCGGCACCCGCTCCGAGCACCACGACGGTGTCGCCGTCGAGGCGCAGCCAGTCGGGGTTGTCCTGCACGGTCTGCACGGCCTCGGAGCACGACTGGGTGATGATGCCGTGCTCGACCCAGGCATCGAGCTGGTCGAGCAACGCCCGGCCGCTCAGTCGTTCGCCCCGGTACGGGATCGTCAGCTCGGTCTCTGGTGCGGCGGTGCCGTCGACGATCCGACTGGTCAGCCGCTGGCTCGGCGCGACGGTGTCGATCGCCTCGTCGAGCGCGATGTCGTCGAACCGCGTGAGCTGATGGGCGCTGCGCAGACCGTCTGCGGCCACGGCGCGGGCGGCCGCCGGGTCACCGATACCGGCCTCGACCGCGCGGCGAAAATGCGTCAGGTAGCCCCGTCGCCAGTTGGTCTCGTTCTCGACGGCTCGGGCGCCGACCGGATCGGCCTTGCGCAGGGCATCGGCCACGATCGTGCGTGCTGCCGCTGACGAGCTTCTCGGTCGGAAAGCTGACTCCGTGATGCGTGCTCATCTGTCCAGCGTAGGCGCATTGCAGGCCGGTGAGGGACGACGAAATCGGGTTCTGTCCGCGATATCGCGGACAGAACCCGATTCTCTCGTCGAAACAAATTTCGGCCTGGACCAATCCCCCTGGCCCGGGGTTGCGAACTGGGGGTGTGACCACGACCACCGCAACACCTCAGACAGCGCCCTGGTGGGCGGGAGCCCTGGCGGGCTTCCTCTCCGCCGCGGCGGGTGTTGCCGTCGGAACTGGCGCGGCCGCCCTCCTGCAGGGCGTCCCTTCTCCGATCGAGTCCGTCGGCAACCGGGCGATCGACTACGCACCGCCCTTCCTCAAGGAGTTCGCGGTCAAGCAGTTCGGTACCGCCGACAAGCCGATCCTGATCGGTGGCGTCGTCGCCACGCTGGCGCTGCTCGCAGTCGTCGCCGGCATCATCGGCCGCACCCGGCCACGGATCGCGATCGCAGTCGTCGGACTGATCGGCTTCGTCGCGGTGCTGTGCTCGGCGATCGACCGGACGACCACCGCGAGCCGCATCCTGACGCTCATCCCGTCGATCCTGACGGTCGTGGTGAGTCTCGGGGCTCTCGTCCTCCTGCTGGCGAACCTGCGTGAACGTGAAGCCGCAGCTGCCGCCCATCCGCTCGGACTGGGGCGCCGTGGCTTCCTCAAGGCATCTCTCGGGGTCACGGCGCTCGCCCTCATCGGCGGCACGGTCGCCAACCTGTACGGCAACGCCGCCGCCGCAGCATCACGCGCCGGCATCCGACTCCCGAAGGCCGCGACACCTGCCCCCGCAATCCCGGCCGGCGCGCAGGTCGACGTCAGCGGAGTCAGCAGGTACGTCACCCCCAACCGCGACTTCTACCGCGTCGACACCGCCCTTCGCATCCCCGACGTCCCGGCCGAGGGCTGGAACCTGCGGATCCACGGGATGGTCGACACCGAGCTCAACCTGACCTACCGCGACCTCATGCAGATGCCGCTCGAGGAGCACCGGGTCACCCTGACCTGCGTCTCCAACGAGGTCGGCGGACCGTACGTCGGCAACGCGCTGTGGCTCGGCGTCCGCACCGCGACGCTGCTGGAGATGGCGGGCGTGCAGTCCGGCGCCGACGCGATCAAGTCGACCAGTGCCGACCGGTGGACTGCCGGCAGCCCGTTGGAGACCGTGACCGACGACCGGAACTCGATGGTCGCAATCGGCATGAACGGTGAACCCCTCCCGCTCGCCCACGGCTTCCCGGCCCGCCTCGTGATCCCCGGCCTGTACGGATTCGTGTCGGCCACCAAGTGGCTGACCGACATCGAGGTCACCCGCTTCTCCGACTTCAAGGGCTACTGGACGACCCGGGACTACACGGCGCTCGCGCCGATCAAGTTCTCCTCGCGCATCGACGTGCCCAAGTCGTTCCAGGCCTTCCCCCAGGACAAGGTCCGCTTCGGTGGCGTGGCCTGGGCGCAGACCATCGGCATCGAGAAGGTCGAGGTCAGCATCGACAAGGGCGACTGGGTCGACGCCGAGCTCGGCGCCGAGGACACGCAAGAGACCTGGCGCCAGTGGAGCTACCAGTGGGACGACGCCACTCCCGGGACCCACCAGGTCACGATCCGCGCCACGAACCGCGATGGCGAGACACAGACTTCCGACCGGGCATCGATCCGCCCGAACGGGACGACCGGCTGGCACAGCGTCCAGTTCCGCGTCGAGTAGGTACGACCGCACCACCGCACGAAACCCAACCACCAAGGAGAAACACCATGCGTACAACCACCAGAGCTTCGCCGTCGCCGCGGTTGCCTCGCTGTCCCTCTTCACTGCTGCTTGCGGTTCGAGCGACAGCGAAGGAGAAGCCGCTCCCGCTGACGAGGCCACCACGGCTGCCCCCGACGACTCGACGGCCGATCCGGCTGCCGATCTGGTGGGCGCAGGCTGCGCCGACTACGCCAAGGCCGTCCCGGACGGCGCCGGCTCGGTCAGCGGGATGTCGCAGGATCCGGTCGCCACCGCGGCCAGCAACAACCCGCTGCTGAAGAGCCTCGTCAAGGCCGTCTCGGGCCAGATCAACCCCGACGTCGACCTCGTCGACACCCTCAACGGTGGCGAGTTCACGGTCTTTCGCGCCGGTCGACACCGCCTTCGACGCGCTGTTCAAGGAGCTCGGCGACGCGGGAGTCAAGACCGTCTCGGAGGAGAAGGGCGGCGCGACGCTCTCGGGCATCCTGACCTACCACGTCATCCCCGGCCAGATCGCTCCTGCCGACATCGACGGAACGTTCAAGACCGTCAACGGTGCCGACTTGACCGTCAAGGGCTCGGGCGACGACATCACCGTCGGCGACAAGAGCGCCAAGGTGATCTGTGGTGGCGTCAAGACCGCCAATGCCACGGTCTACCTGATCGACAGCGTTCTCATGCCGCCTGCGGCCTGACCCCAGCTGCAGTGCACCGATCGCCGGTGGACGGGCTCCTTTTCGGAGCCCGACCACCGGCGATCGCTTGACCTCGACAGGGGTTGACGTTCGATGATGGTGTCTTGCCCACAGGAGGGACATCATGGAGCTTCGCGATCGAGACCCATCAGCTGGTCAAGGCCTTCGGCGACAACCGAGCCGTCGACGGCGTGGACCTGCAGATACCCAGCGGCGGGGTGTACGGGGTGCTGGGCCCCAACGGCGCCGGCAAGACGACCACGATCAGGATGCTTGCGACGTTGCTGAAGCCGACGTCGGGAGACGCCGTGGTTCTCGGGCATGACGTCGTCGCCGAGGCGGCCACGGTCCGCTCCAAGGTCGCGATGACAGGCCAGTTCGCCTCGTTGGACGAAGACCTCACCGGCACCGAGAACCTCGTCATGCTGGCCAGGCTCTACGGCTTCGGCTGGGCACAGGCTCGTGAACGGTCCGCCGAGCTGCTGGACGCGTTCGAGCTCACCGATGCAGCCGACCGGCAGGTCAAGAAGTACTCCGGCGGCATGCGCAGGCGCATCGACATCGCCGGCAGCATCGTGGTTCGCCCCGGCTGACGTTCCTCGACGAGCCGACGACCGGACTCGACCCGCGCAGCCGCAACCAGGTCTGGGAGATCGTCCGTGCGCTGGTCTCGGCCGGCACGACGGTGCTGCTCACGACGCAGTACCTCGACGAGGCCGACCAGCTGGCCGACCGGATCGCTGTGATCGACCGAGGCAAGGTCATCGCCGAAGGAACCAGCGGCGAGCTGAAGGCATCTGTCGGCAGCGGTGCGCTGCACGTGCGGGTCGCCGATGCGACCAGGCGCGACGACGCGATCAACCTGCTCGAGAGCAGGTTGGCAACCGACGCAGTCCGCGAGGGTGACCCGTCGGCACTCAGCATGCGGGTCGGCGACCCGTCGGCCGTCCCGGCAGCCTTGGCGCTGCTCGGCGACAACGGCATCGAGACGTCCGACTTCTCGCTCGGTCAGCCGAGTCTCGACGAGGTGTTCCTGGCGTTGACCGGTGAGCACGTGCAGGACTCGTCGGCCGGTTCAGGAAACAGCAGTGAGATCACCGAGCAGGAGGTCAGCGCATGAGCACCGACACGGCACGCATGGACGTCAAGGTCGCCGCAGCTGCTCGGCTCGGGCGCACGTCCGCCCGCAGCGTCTCCCGATCTCGTCGTCGCTGACGTTCGGCTGGCGCGCTCTGCTCAAGATCAAGCACGTGCCGGAACAGCTGTTCGACGTGACGATGTTCCCCATCATGTTCACGTTGATGTTCACGTTCATCTTCGGTGGCGCGATCGCCGGATCGCCGCAGGACTACCTGCCGTACCTCGCGCCGGGCATCTTGGTGCAGACCGTCGTGATGATCACGATGTACACCGCGATGACGATCAACAACGACATCGAGAAGGGCGTCTTCGACCGCATCCGCTCGTTGCCGGTGTGGCGTCCGTCCTTGCTGGTCGGCTCGTTGCTGGGTGACACGCTGCGCTACACGATGGCCTCGACGATCATCATCGTGATGACCCTGATCCTGGGCTATCGGCCTGAGGGCGGCGTCGTCGGCGTCGTCGCGGCGGTCGCGCTGCTGCTGATCTTCTGCTTCAGCCTGAGCTGGATCTGGACGTTGCTGGGGTTCAAGCTCCGCACGCCCAACGCCGTCATGGGCGTCAGCATGATGGTGCTGTTCCCGCTGACGTTCCTGTCGAACGTCTTCGTGTCGCCCGACACGATGCCCGACGTCCTCGAGAGCATCGTCAAGGTCAACCCGGTCACGATCCTGGTGGACGCTTCGCGGAGCCTCATGGCCGGCAATCCCGACGGCGGGGGCGATCACGACGGTGCTGATCATGTCGGTCGTGCTGGTCGCGGTGTTCGGTCCGTTGACGATGAGGGTCTTCGCCAACAAGTCGTGACCAGCTCGGCACGAGCGCCGGTGGCCGACCTTCTCGGAAGTCGACCACCGGCGGTTCTGGGGGTGTCAGGACACGATGCGCAGTGTCTTCTTTCTTGCTGGTCGCCGAGGTCAATGTCGACGAGCCGGCGAACTTGACGGTCACCTTGACGGTCCGGCTCTTGGAGAACCTGGGCAGCCGGATCGTGATCCGGCCCGCTCGGCTCGCACTCAGCGTCACTCGCTTGACGACCTTGCCATTGGCCAGCACGGAGACTCGGCCGCTGGGCCTGACCTTCGTCCCTGTGACGTAGACCCGCGTGCTGACCTTGATGCGGGTCTTGCCGGCCTTGGCCTTCGACGAGCTGCGTCTCAACGTCACGGTCGGCTTGGCCTTCTTGACGACCAGGGACGTGATGCCGGAGGTTCCGGGCTTCGTCTCGGTGTCGCCCGCATACGTCGCGCTGACCTGGTGCTTCTTGACCGAGAGGGTGCTGGCCAGAGTCACGCGTGCCTTGCCGCCGGCCAGTGCGAGGGTCTTGACCGCCACGCCGTCGACCTTCACGGTCGCCGAGCCGGTTGGCACCGGCGAACCGGTCGGGACGGGCACCGTCACGGTGGCGACGACCGCCTTGCCGTACGTCGTAGACGACGGGCTCAGTGCGACCTTGACCGTCGGTGTGGCCTGGCGGTCCGGCACGACCAGGGTCTTGGCGGCGCTGACGTTGCCGGCCTTGTCGACGGCCCGGAACTCGACCGTCTCACCGTCGTTGCCGACGACGCGGGCACCCGTGTAGGGCTCCCAGGTTCCGCCGGCGAGACGTTGGTCGATCCGGTCGACGCCTGAGGTGCTGTCGGCGGCATCGGCCGTCACGGTGCGAGTCGCCTTGTCGAACGAAGGATCGACGATGGGCTTGGTGGTGTCGACCAGGAAGTCCCGTGCGTTGGCGACCTCGACGTCGTCACCGTTGACCGTCCGGTACCGGAGGGTCGGGGTGCCGTCACCGAGCTGGAAGGGTCCCGCGTACGCGGTCCAGGCGCCCCCGTTGACGGCGTACTCCTGGGTCGCCGACGCCGCTCCGCTGACCTTCGTCAACGTGATCTGCGGCTTGCTGACGTACCAGCCCGCCAGCCCGTCGGGAGCCTCCGGTGAGACGGCAGCCGACGTGATGAGCGCTGCCGGCACCGCCACGGTCTTGAGCGGGGAGATGTTCCCGGCCTGGTCGGTGGCACGGAACTCGATCGACGTCGCGGCATTGCCGACGACGATGGGGTCGGTGTGCGTCGCCCAGTCGCCGCCGTCGATCCGGTGCTCGATCGAGGCGATGCCCGAGGTGGAGTCGGACGCGGTCGCGTCGACGGTGCGCGCAGGCTTGTCGAAGGTGGGTGTCACGGTCGGCTTGCCGGTGTCGACCTTGAACGGCAAGGTCTGCGGCGTCTCGGCATCGTCTCCGTCGACGGCCCGGTACCGCAACGTGCTGGTCCCGTCTGGCACGTCGACCGGGCCCGTGTACGGGGTCCACGTCGTGGTGTCGAACGAGTACTCCCACGTCGTCGTCGGGGTGCCGCTGACCTGCGACAGGGTGACCTTCGGCCGTGAGGTGTACCAGCCGGCCGCACCGTCGGGGTTGGCCGGCGCAACTGCTGCGGCGGTGATGAGGGCGGTCGGAACGGCCAGGGTCGTGATCGCCGAGACGTTGCCGGCGACGTCCGTCGCGCGGAACTCCAGCGTCGTGCCGGCCGGACCCATCGTGACGGGTCCGCTGAACGGCGCCCACGGTCCGGTGCCTTCGCGCATCTCGAGCGTGCCCTGGCCCGATGCCGTGTCGGTGACCGTGGCGTCGACCTTGCGGGTCGGCTTGTCGAACGTGGGGGTGACGACGGGCTTGGTCGTGTCGACCTTGAGCGCGAGGGTCTTGGCGTCCTCGATGATCGTGTCGCTCGTCTTCGACCGGTACCGCAGGCTCTGCGCGCCGTCCGGAACTTCGATCGGTGCGGTGTAGTTCGTCCAGGTCGTGCCGTCGAACGAGTACTGGCGCACGGCGGTCTCTGCTCCGGTCTCCAGCGTGAGTGCGACCGTCGGGCGCGAGATGTACCAGCTGGCGGCACCGTCGGGTGCTGCCGGCGTGACGACGGCCGAGGTCACGGGCTTGGCGTCCGTCGCTGAGATCGAGTAGTCGTCGGTCGTCAGGGTGCCGTTGGCGAAGTTGCTGAGCGCGAAGCTGATCCCGTTGTATCCGGCCGGGATCGCCGGAGTCGTCCACACGGCTTGGCTGTAGGTCGGCGAGGCGGCGAAGTAGGGACTCGACGTCCAGTAGACCCAGGCCCCTGCGGTGGTTCTCAGGTAGACGGCGTACTGCGTGCTGGCGGTTGACGTGTACCAGCTGCGCAGGACGTAGGACTTGCCTGCGGTGGCCGATGGCGAGCAGGTGCCGAGGTCCAGGGACGGGATCAGCTTGGCGTCACCGTCGGCATAGCCCGACAGCGCGACCTGCCCGGCCCGCGCACCGGTGCGACCAGGCGTCGCGGTGGAGTACGTCGGCGTGTTGGTGCCGAAACCGGCCTGCTGCCAGCAGATAGGTGCATTGCTGCTGTTGAGGCTCTCGAAGCCGGGGTTGTTCAGCCCGCTCGGATCGGTGATGGGAGTGGGCGCAGGCGTCGCGACGGCCGGCTTGACCGTCCCGCCGACGACGTCGCCGACTGTCTTGACCGTTGTGTTGTTGGACGCTGCGCGCAGCTGGAGCCAGTCGAGGAACTGGGTGAACACGGCCTCCGAGACGGACAGCTCGGTGCACACGGCCCCGCAGAAGTTGTGGAACGTGAACTGCACCCAGCCGCCGCCGGCCTGCTCGGCACTCGTCACGGCGTCCTGGAAGTCCTGCAACGTCCAGGTCTCATCGACCTGGTCGAGAGCCTTGGTCTCGTAGGGATTGGCAGGTGGGACGGACTCGGCCTTGTCGCAGTCCTCGCAGCCGAACCGGGACGCGATGTCGCCCAGGTTGCGTGCGCTGTTGTAGCCGCAGCTCTGGACGCTGGGCGATCGCGGTCGACGTCATGGCGAACGGGAAGGCGAAGCTCCGCGGGGCGAAGCCCCAGTCGATCAAATTGGCTCGGTCGAGACAGATCTGCCGCTTGGCCTCGTCATTGGGCAGGGTCGTCAGGTCGGTGTGGTTGAGCGTGTGACCGCCGATCTCGTGGCCGTCCGCCGCGAGCGCGTCGAGCTGGGCGCGAGTGAGGAAGCCGGACTGACCGATCGACCCGGAGTTGACGTAGAACGTCCCGGGCATCGAGTGGGCCTTCATGATCGCGGCGGCTGCCATCTGGTCGCTGTTCCCGTCGTCGAACGTCAGGCTGACGACGGTGGGCGGATCGTCGGCGGCTGCCTGGGCCGGCCCGGCGAGCAGCACGCCGGGCACGAGGGCCAGCGTGAGCGTCACGGCGACGGCCCAGGCGAGGCCGAGGCGTGCGTGCCGGCTGGCACGGAGATCTGGGGGTGCGGGGGGACGTGGTCACGGTGTGCTCCTTGGGGACGGAAGGCCTGCCTTTGTCACTGTTCGCCTGCCGTGCCCCGACGGCGCGAGAATCCATCGATGTGTGCGGGATTTCGCCGCAGCTCTGTGGCACCCCGCAACAGGTCCGCATGAGGCCGCACCGGTGGCCGCCTGGGTGCACCGTTACGCTCCGGACATGGGCTCGATTCACCTCATCCGGCACGGTCAGGCATCGTGGGGAGCGGCTGACTACGATCAGCTCTCCGACCTCGGAGTCCGTCAGTCCAGTGCGCTCGGCATGTCGTGGGAGGCCTTCGACTGGGCGCCGACCGAGGCGTGGGCAGGCAGTCTGAAGCGACATGCGCAGACCGCGATCGCCGCGATCGATGCGTGCGGCCAGGGCGATGGCTACGACGTCGACGACGGTTGGAACGAGTACGACATCCAGACCTTCGCCAACATGCAGGACCAGTCGGTCGTGTCGGCGGGCCAGAAGGGGGTCCAGCAAGCCTTGAACGTCGCGCTGACCGACTGGATGGCGGGCCGAGGTGAGCATGCCGAGTCGTACCGCGACTTCGTCGCCCGCGTGCTGGCCTCGTTCGAGGTCGCCGCTGCTCGCGCCACGAAGGGACGCAACGTCGCCGTGTTCACCTCCGGCGGCCCGATCGCCCAGGTCGTGTCGCACGTGCTGGCCGGGGACGACTCGTTGTTCCAGAAGCTCAACGACATCGTCTTCAACGCGAGCGTCACGACGATCATCGTCGGCGAGACCGGACGCCGGGTGCTGTCCTTCAACGAGCACACCCACCTGCCGAAGGACATGGTCACCTTCCGCTAGCGCCAGATACCGCTAGTATCTGGACATGTCGATCCCAGCGCAGTCGCGCGTCCTCATCACGGGTGCCGGATCAGGTCTCGGCCTTGCGCTGGTGCACCAGCTCGTCGAGCGAGGCGGGCGAGTGCTCGCGACCGACGTTCACTCCGAGACCCCCGAACCCTTGCGCGGCCTCGCCCAGGTCACCTACCGCAAGCTCGACGTGACCCAGGACGTCGACTGGGCCACGGCTCGCGACTGGGTCACCGAAGAGTGGGACGGGCTGGACTACCTGTTCAACAACGCGGGCGTCGCCGCCGGTGGGCGGATCGAGCTGACCGAGATGGACCAGTGGCAGTGGATCGTCGACATCAACCTGCTGGGTGTCGCCCGCGGGTGCCGCACGTTCACGCCGATGCTCAAGGCCCAGCGATCCGGCCACATCGTCAACACCGCATCAGCTGCTGGTCTGATCCACCCGCCCCGCATGAGCGAGTACAACGCGGTCAAGGCCGGAGTCGTCGCGCTGAGCGAGACCTTGCTGCACGAGCTCAAGCCCTTCGGCGTGCAGGTGTCGGTCGTCTGCCCGACGTTCTTCAAGACCAATCTGACCGAGTCGCTGCGCGGCAAGGACGAAGCCGCCCGCCAGTCGGCGGCCAAGCTCGATCGACCGGTCGACCGTGACCGCCGACCAGATCGCAGCTGCCGTGATCCGCGGCGTCGAGAAGAACCGGCACATCATCTTGACCGACCGCAACGGGCGAGTCGCCTACGCCGCCAAACGGTTCGCACGTCCGCTGTACTACCGGATGATGGCCAAGGCCTCGACGCAGATGAGCAAGAAGGACTGACATGAGCAAGACCGTGCGCAAGAGAGTCCTGATCACCGGCGCCAGCTCGGGGCTGGGTGCGGGGATGGCTCGCATCCTGGCTGCGAAGGGCCACGACCTCGCCCTGACCGCACGGCGGGTCGACCGGCTCGAGGCGCTCCGCGACGCTTGCTCGCGGCCCATCCCGACATCCAGGTCGTCGTGCACCCGCTCGACGTCAACGACCACGACCAGGTGTTCACGGTCTTCGCGCAGGCCGCGGCCGACCTCGGCGGGCTCGACCGGGTCATCGTCAACGCGGGCCTCGGCAAGGGAGGCCGGATCGGCACCGGCAAGTTCTTCGCCAACAAGGAGACGGCCGAGACCAACTTCATCGCTGCCTTGGCCCAGTGCGAGGCCGCGATGGAGCACTTCTACGAGCGCAAGGCCGGGCACCTCGTCGTGATCTCCTCAATGTCCGCGATGCGCGGCATGCCGTCCTCCATGACGACGTACGCTGCCAGCAAGGCCGCCGTCGCGGCGTTGGCCGAAGGCATTCGCTCCGACCTGATCGGTCGCAAGGGCGTCGACATCAAGGTCACGACGCTGTTCCCGGGCTACATCGCCTCCGAGATGAGCGGAAAGGTCGAGCAGGGCTCGAGCTCATGGTCGACACCGAGGAGGGGTGTCGTGCCATGGTCAAGGCGATCGAGCGCGAGGTCGCCGACGCCGCCGTCCCCGCCTGGCCGTGGGCACCGTTGGCGCCCGTCATGAAGTTCGCGCCGCTGGGCATCGTGCGAAAGATGGTCTGAGGCGTCGCGGTAGGTTGATCGCGACGCCCGTCACCGACCGCAGGAGCACATCGATGAGCACACCACCGGCCTGGGTCGAGAAGCCGACCACCATGATCTGGGCGGTCCGGCTCATGCTGCTGGGCGCGGGCCTTGGCCTCCTGTCGCTGATCTACAGCCTGGCCACGATGGGCGACCTGAAGGGGCGCATCCGCGCCGACCTGATCAAGGACGACCCCAAGGTCACTGCGTCGACGGTCGACTCGGTGTACGCCGTCAGCATTGGTGTGGCGGTCATCATCGGCCTGGTCGGTGCGATGCTGTGGCTGTGGATGGCCTGGAAGAACAACGAGGGCCGCAGCTGGGCCCGCATCGTCTCGACCGTGCTGGGCGGGCTCAACGTGTTCGGCGCCTTGACGACCTTCTCGTCGGGCAACGCCGATTCCCTCAGCGTCACGTCGACCGTCATCAGCCTGGTCCTCGCAGTCGTGGTGCTCGTGCTGCTCTGGCGGCCCGAGTCGACCCGGTTCTACGACGAGAGCCGGGCGCGCGGGACGGTCTAGCGGGGCAGCTTCGACCCGCAGGAATCGCGGCCGGTACAAGAAGGGGTTGTCGTCGATCTTGGCGACGTCCGTGTTGTTCTGGCTGTACGACACGACGACCGATCCCTTCTTCGGCAGCAGGTCCGGATGGGCCAGCGGCATGTAGCGCAAGGTTCCTGACGACTCGTCCGACGGAATCTGCGCGACAGGTTCAGAGGCCACGAACGGTCCGGTCGGCCCAGGCGCCGACCACACCACGAGATCGGTGCCGAGATACTCGTCGCGCTTGCTGACGGCGTACCAGCGGCCGCCCTGCTCGAACACGCTGAGCGTCTGTGACACACCTCTGACGGCGGGGATGAGGACAGCTGCCTTCTCGGGATCCTTCTGCCACTTGGAGCCGTTCCAGTAGCGCAGCTTGGTGGGGTCGAGGATGTCGTCGGGACGGATGCGCGCGACCTGCAGCGAGAAGCCGAACGAGTCGCCCGCATTCGCGGTGCCGTACAGCAGGACCCAGCCGTCGTGGACGACGGAGGCGGCCCCCCAGGTGGGCCGCGACTTGTCGGCGTCGTCGCGACCGATGTCCTGGACCTTGAGCAGCTGGGTGGCTTGCCGCGAGCCACGATGAACAAGGCGATCGACGGGCCGAGGTTCTCGAAGGCCAGCGCGCCATCGGGTGCCTTCGCGCCGCGGACTCGCTGGGCGGCAACTCCGACGAGGTCGTAGCCGGTGCGCTCGACCCGGGCGATCGACATCGGCCAGTACCCGACGCCGTCGGCGCGGTCGGGGATCAGCGCGCCGTGATCGGCAGGCAGGATGACGTCAGCACACTCGTCGTCGAAGACGAGCATCGAGTTGCGGACGAACCGTTGACCGTCGAAGTCGGCAGCACGCAGCGTGTCGCCGAAGACCCACAAGCGGCGGCCGTCCTGCAGCGTCACGTCGGCACCGACATCTGCGCCCTGGAACTCCGAGCTGCCTCGGACCTTGGTCACGAACGCGTTGACCTGGGCGACCGAGGTGACCGGCTCGATCGGGATGCAGGACGTCTCGGTCGCACGGTCGACCGCCGCCAGCGTGACGTCACTGCTGCCGGGCGCGATGGCGATCGCGGTGAACATGATGGCGGCAGCCGGAAGGGTCACCGCAGCGACCCGCACCCGCCACGGAAGTGCCAACCCTCTCATCGGTGCACCGTGCTCATGCCTCTACCGTCGCACACCGCATAGGCTCCCAGACATGGGACGACGAAGGATCGCGGCAGCCATCGTGCTCGCGGTGATGCAGGTCGCCGTCATCGTGTCCCTCGCGCTCGCCGGCCCCGACGACAGCACGCACCGGGCGCCGATCCGGATCGTGGCGCCGCCCGTCGTCGCCACCTCGCTGGTCGAGGCGGCCAACGGGGTGGCCGGGCGTCCCTTCGAGGCGCGCGCACTGGCGACGGCCGAGGAGGCGCGAGAGAGCGTGCGCGCTGGGCGGAGCGTCGCGGCCGTCGTCGTCGATCTCGCGCAGGAGCGTGACGTCCTCTACGTCGCGTCGGCCAACGGAGCGGCGCTCAACCGCGTCATCGAACGTGAGGTCGACGTCTTCGAGGGCGCCTTCGGTCGTACGGCCGTGGTCCACGACCTGGTCCCGGCCAAGAACGGAGATCCCGGCCATCGCCTCGTCTACGTCCTTGCGGGTGTGTCGGTGCTGATGGGCCTGCTCGTCGCGATCGTGGCGACCTGGCGTCACGGGCCCCGCGCGGAGACGCTGCTCGACGGAACGCGTCGGTTCTTCGCGACGAGCGTGGCTGCTGTGGTGCTCGGTGGCCTGATCGGTGCGTTCTGTGCGGCCTACTACGACACGGGTCTGGGTATCTGGTGGCTCGTGACGTCCCTGACGATCTTGGCTGCCACGAGCACGACCCTGGCTCTGCAGAGCGTGTTCGGGGTGTTCGGCATCGGGGTCGCGACGACGCTCATCGTGCTGTCGGCTGCACCGTTGGTCAGGCTCGTGCATCCATTGATGCTGCCGCAGCCGTGGGCCGCCGTCACCCCGTGGCTGCCGCACGGTGCGGCACTGGACGCCGGTGCCAGTCACGCGTACTTCGGCGGAGACCAGGTCCTTCGGCCGGTGTTGATCCTGACCGCCTGGATCGCCCTGTCGCTGCTGACGACGGTCGTGGCCCGCCGAGAGCGACAGAGGGAGCTCACCGGAGACGGCGCCCCTGGAGGTCGTCCCTCCACCGCGTGACGACGGGGGCGCTGGAGCCGTCCAGGGCGGTGCGAGGATCTGCGGGTTCGACCAGCCGACGGCGACGTCCGGCGCGATCCGGTAGGGCCGGTGCGACAGCACGGTCCCGAGCACCTTGCGCAGGCGGGACATCTCCGCGCGCACCGTGACCGTCCTAGTGGGGTCGCCGAACAGGTCGTCGGCCAGCTCGGTTGCCGTCCGGCCCGCACGGTGCAGCAGCAATGTCAGCAGGATCTCGCCGTGGCGGGGCGTCAGCGCGTGCACCCAGCTGCCGCTCGGCCCGCTGAGGGTCACGCAGGGGGTGCGAGCCGACAGGTCGACCACGATCGAGGAGATGCGCGCCTCAGCCTCCTCCTCGCTGACGCGTAGCAGCCACCCGCCTGGCAGCGGCTCGGCTGCGACCAGTCCGTAACCGGCGATCCAGGTCTCGCCGCCCTCGAAGCCGTCGGCAGCAGGATCCGGCCGGGAGGAACCAGCCCGGTCGCGGCGGCGGTGATCCCGTCGTACGTCACGGCCAGGGCCGGCCCGGAGACGCGGGCGAGCAGGGGCGCCGCGATCGCACGCAGCATCTGCAGCCGGTCCTGGGTGGCCGACCGGATCTCGAGCTCAGCCAGTCGGGCGGCCAAGGTCACCATCGACAACGTCCCGGCGTGGACGGTGTGTGCGGGGCCGCTCAGGTCGACCACGCCGAGGACCCGGCCGGTCGACGGATCCCGCAGGGGCGCGGCCGCACAGGTCCAGGGCGTGTGGGACTCCGCGTAGTGCTCGGCAGCGTGGATGTGCACGGGTGCCTCGGTGACGAGGCAGGTGCCGATCGCGTTCGTGCCGACATTGCCCTCGGTCCAGGCCGATCCGCCGATGAAGCCGAGATGATCTGCGTGGCGGAGCACCCCGGCCAGCCCTTCGCGCCACAGCACCCGCCCTTCCACGTCGGCCACGACCATGGCTGGCCGGTCGCCTCGCAGGCCGGGATCAGGTGCTCACGCAGCAACGGGAGCAGCGGTTGCAGGCCGCTCGTCTCGCGGCGCCGGAACAGCTCGTCAGTCGGCAAGGGGGCGATCGACGGCGCGCCCGCCGGGCTCATTCCCTGCGCGGTCATCCGGCGCCACGATGCCCGGATCACCGAGCGGATCGGCCCTCCCGCTCGTCCGCCGGACAGCGCCGAGTCGCGGGCGACATGGGTGGCGCGGGTCCGGCTGGGGCTGCTGCGGCTCATGCTGCATCCTGCGCTGCGCGTGGTTGCAGGCCCGTTGCAACCTCCTGCAACCCTTTCGGCGAGACCTGGTCGCGCGGTGTGCTGTGAGTCACACCGACGAAGGGAGTCGCCATGACTCAGACCATCGAGCCCCCATCCACGACGACGCAGGCCGCGACGGTCACTGCGCAGCAGCGGGTGGACCGCTGGCTCGCAGCATTCGAGGACGCGTTGGCGAACCGTGACATCGCCGCAGCGGCGGGTCTGTTCGCGGTCGACAGCTACTGGCGTGATCTCGTGTCGTTCACGTGGAACCTCGTGACCGTCGAAGGTCGCGACGGCATCAGCGGCATGCTGACCGAGCGCCTCGCCGACACCGACCCGTCCGGATTCACGACCTCCGAGCCGCCGACCGAGTCCGACGGGGTGACCGAGGCGTGGATCGAGTTCGAGACGGCGACCGGCCGGGCCAAGGGGCACCTGAGGCTCCAAGGCGACGAGGGGTGGACCCTGCTGACGTCGCTACGCGAGCTCAAGGGCCACGAAGAGTCCTTCGGCGAGCGTCGACCACAAGGCGTCAGCCACGGCTGTCGAAGGGACGGTCGTCCTGGAAGGAGGAGCGCGAGGCCGAAGCCGCTGAGCTCGGTTACGGCACGCAGCCCTATGTCGTGATCATCGGCGGGGGACAGGGCGGCATCGCACTGGGCGCCCGGATGCGCCAGCTCGGCGTCCCGACGGTGGTCATCGATCGGCACGACCGTCCGGGCGACCAGTGGCGCTCGCGCTACAAGAGCCTGTGCCTGCACGATCCGGTCTGGTACGACCACCTGCCGTACCTGCCGTTCCCCCGAGAACTGGCCGGTGTTCGCACCGAAGGACAAGATCGGCGACTGGCTGGAGATGTACACCAAGGTCATGGAGGTGCCGTACTGGTCGCGATCGACCGTGCTGGGTGCGACGTTCGACGAGGCGGCAGGCGTCTGGTCCGTCACGGTCGACCGTGACGGTGAGTCGCTCGAGCTGCGTCCGACCCACCTGGTCTTCGCGACCGGGATGTCGGGCAAGGCCAACGTCCCCGACTTTCCCGGGATGGGCGTGTTCAAGGGCGAGCAGCAGCACTCGAGCCAGCACCCGGGACCCGAGGCCTATGCCGGCAAGAAGGTCGTCGTGATCGGCTCGAACAACTCCGCCTTCGACATCTGCGGTGCTCTGTGGGAGAACGATGCCGACGTGACGATGGTGCAGCGGTCGTCGACCCACATCGTGAAGTCCGCGTCGCTGATGGACATCGGCCTGGGCGATCTGTACTCCGAACGCGCTGTCAAGGCGGGGGTCACGACTGACAAGGCCGACATGATCTTTGCGTCGTTGCCCTATCGGATCATGCACGAGTTCCAGATCCCGGCCTACCAGCAGATGGCCGAGCGCGACAAAGACTTCTACGCGCGCCTGGAGGCTGCGGGCTTCGACCACGACTGGGGCGACGACGGTTCGGGTCTGTTCATGAAGTACCTGCGCCGGGGCTCGGGCTACTACATCGACGTCGGCGCTGCCGAGCTCGTCGCAGACGGCAAGGTCAAGCTGGCCCACGGCCAGGTCGATCATCTGACCGAGAGCACCGTGGTGCTGGCGGATGGCACCGAGCTGGAGGCCGATCTCGTGGTCTACGCGACGGGCTATGGCTCGATGAACGGCTGGATCGCCGACATCATCGACCAGCAGACGGCCGACCGGGTGGGCAAGTGCTGGGGTCTTGGCTCCGACACGACCAAGGATCCGGGTCCGTGGGAGGGCGAGCAGCGCAACATGTGGAAGCCGACGCAGGTCGACCAGCTGTGGATGCACGGCGGCAACCTGCACCAGTCGCGGCACTACTCCCTCTACCTGGCCCTGCAGCTCAAGGCACGCTACGAAGGCCTCGACACCCCGGTCTACCAGAAGGCCGAGGTCCACCACCTCTCCTAACCCCCCCGCTGAGGAGGTGGTTACCGCCCCTTGAGGAGGTAGTTCTCGCCCCCTGACGAGGCCGTGGTGGCCCGGCGCATCACAGCGCAGGGCGCCAAGCGCCTCCTCGCGGGGCGGCAACTACCTCCTCGCGGGGCGGTAACTACCTCGTCAGTGGTGGTGGAGGAGGGTGGTGGCGGCTTGCCGACCTGGTCGAACTCGATGAGGAAGCCGTCATGGCCGTAGGGCGACTCGACGACCGCCAGCGGATCGGCGCCGGGGATGTGGTCGGCGAGCTCGTGCTGCTGGTGCAGCGGGTAGAGCCGGTCAGAGCTGATCCCCGCGACGATCGTACGGGCCGTGATGCGACCCAGTGCGGCCTGGATCCCGCCGCGGTCGCGGCCGACGTCGTGGGTGTCCATCGCTGAGGTCAACGTGATGTACGAGTTGGCGTCGAAGCGCTGCACCAGCTTGGCGCCGTGATGCTGCAGGTAGGAGTCGACGGCCCAGCGGCCGTCAGCCTGGACGGTGCGTCCGAACCGTTCGTCGAGCTCGGCCTCGCTGCGATAGGCGATGTGAGCGATGCGGCGTGCCAGGTCGAGACCGGCCAGCGGTCCTACGGGCCCGTCGTAGTAGTCGCCGTCGTACCAGGCCGGATCGTTGTGGATCGCGGCTATCTGGGTGCGGGAGAGGGCAATCTGCTCGGCCGATGCCGCAGCAGAGGTGGCGAGCAGGAAGAGCCGCTCGACCCGGGGTGCGTGCTCGATGGCCCACTCGACGGCGCGCATGCCGCCGGCCGATCCGCCGATGACGGCGAACCAGGACGCGATGCCGAGCTGATCGGTCAGTGCAGCCTCGGCGCGGACCTGGTCGCGGACGGTGAGGGCCGGGAACGACCCTCCCCACGGGAGGCCGTCCGGATCGAGCGACGCCGGGCCGGTCGATCCCTGACAGCCGCCGAGGATGTTGGCAGCGACGACGAAGAACCGGTCGGTGTCGATCGCCTCGCCTGGCCCGACGAGCGAGTCCCACCAGCCGGCCGTCACGTGCCCGGGGCCGGACGGTCCGTGGACGTGGCTGTCACCGGTCAGAGCGTGCAGGATCAGGACCGCGTTGCTGCCGTCGAACGTTCCCCACGTCTCGTAGGCCAGACGAACGTCCGGCAGCGTGTGGCCGGAGTCGAGGGTCAGGTCTCCGATGTCGGCGAACTTTCGGGCACCCGGAGGATCCCCCTCCCGCCACGCGCCGGTGACGAGAGAGGGATCAATGCCGGGTGCGAGTGTCACTGTGGCAGCGTCACTTTGCGGCGTTGAGGCCGGTCTCGAGGTCAGCGAGGATGTCCTCGATGCCCTCCAGGCCGATCGCCAGACGCACGAGTCCGGGGGTGACGCCGGTGGCGGCGTGCTCCTCGGGGGTGCCCTGCGAGTGCGTCGTGCTGGCCGGGTGGATCGCGAGGCTGCGCACGTCGCCGATGTTGGCGACGTGGCTGAACAGCTCGAGCGAGTCGATGAACGCCTTGCCAGCCTCGATGCCGCCGGGCAGCTCGAAGGTCAGCACGGCACCCGAGCCGCGGGGGACGTACTTGTCGGCCAGCGCCTTGAAGGGGCTGCTGTCGAGGCTCGCCCAGGTGACGTGGGAGACGTCTTCGCGGGCCTCCAGCCAGTCGGCGACCTTGCGGGTGTTCTCGATGTGGCGCTCGATGCGCAGACTCAGCGTCTCGAGGCCCTGCGAGAGCAGGAACGCGTTGAACGGCGAGACGGCCGCACCGATGTTGCGCAGGTACTGCACGCGCAGCTTCGCGATGTAGGCGGCCGGGCCGAGGGCGTCGGCGAACACGAGTCCGTGATAGCTCGGGTCGGCGGTGGTGAAACCGGGGAACTTGTCGCCGTGGGCGGCGTAGTCGAACGTCCCGGCATCGATCACGACGCCGGCGACGGCGGTGCCGTGTCCGCCGATGTACTTCGTGGCCGAGTGGACGACGGTGTCGACACCGTGCTTGAACGGGTTGAGCAGGAACGGCGTCGCGATCGTGTTGTCGACGATGAACGGGACGCCGACCTCCTTGGCGACGGCCGAGATCGTCTCGAGGTCGAGGATGTCGCCCTTGGGGTTGCCGATCGTCTCGCCGAAGAAGGCCTTCGTGTTGTCCTGCGCAGCGGCACGCCAGGCGTCGGCGTTGTTGGCGTCCTCGACGAAGGTCACGGTGATGCCGAGCTTGGGGAAGGTGTGGCGCAGCAGGCTGTCGGTTCCGCCGTAGAGGCTGGCCGACGCGACGATGTGGTCGCCGGCCTCGGCGACGTTGGTCAGTGCGCCGGTCGTGGCGGCCTGGCCGGATGCGAACAGGAGTGCGCCGACGCCGCCTTCGAGGGCCGCGAGACGCTCTTCGACGGCACCCTGGGTCGGGTTCATGATGCGGGTGTAGATGTTCCCCGGCTCGGCGAGGCTGAACAGGTCGGCGGCATGCTGCGTGTCGCGGAACTGGTACGACGTCGTCTGGTAGATCGGCAGCGCACGCGCGCCGGTCGCCGTGTCGGGCGTCTGGCCGGCATGGATCTGCTTGGTCTCAAATGACCACTGATCGCTCATGGGGAGTCTCCTGGATGTCAAAGAGTAGGTGTCTTCGAGACTGCCAGCGTCTCGCCAGATGGCAAGGGCGTCTCAACATGCGGTCCAGACGAGGGTATCGAGTGCTCAGCCCATCGTGAACGGCTGGGCTGTCGACTCCAGCACCGACAGCCACAGATCGCCGTCAGGAGAGACGCTGTGGGACCGCGCGGTCACGAACGGGATGGGGACGTTGACGAAGCGGTGGCGGCGTCGGCCGACCACCATGTCGGTGCGACCGGCCATCGCGGCGTGCACCGCAGTCTGGGCCAGACGGGCGCAGTAAGACCGAGTCGGAGGCATCGGCGGGCACCGACCGGATCGCGTACCCGGGATTGAAGTAGCGCATCGTGAGCGGACGCTGCTCGTCAGCGAAGTGCTTGGCGATCTGCTCGCGCAGGAAGCCGGCGATGTCGCCGAGGACGGCATTGCCGCTGGCGTCGGTCCGGTCATCGGCGGGGAGCAGGTCTTGGCCGGCCCCCTCGGCCAGGACGATGACAGCGCTGCCGCGTTCTTCGACCCGTCTGGCGAGCAGTGCGAGCAGGCCGTTCTCGCCGTGGAGGGAGAAGCCGACCTCGGGGATCAGCACGAAGTCGGCGTCGTGGTTGGCCAGGGCGGCGTAGCAGGCGATGAAGCCGGCGTGCCGGCCCATGACCTTGACGATCCCGACGCCGCCGACTGCGGCCTCGACCTCGACCCGGGCCGCCTTGATCGACTCGGCGGCCTTGGCGAAGGCGGTCGAGAAGCCGAAGCTCTGACCGATGTGGGGGATGTCGTTGTCGATCGTCTTGGGCACGCCGACGACGCCGATCGTCAGGCCGCGGGCCGCGATCTCGGCGCCGATGTGGTGTGCGCCGCGCATCGAGCCGTCACCGCCGATGACCATGAGGATGTCGATGTCCAGCTCGACGAGACGGTCGACGATCACCGCGGGATCCTGGGCGCCGCGCGAGGAGCCCAGGATCGTGCCGCCCCGCTCGTTGATGCGTGCGACGAACTGGGGGTGAGCTGGACGACGGGATGGCCGTTGGCCTCGACGAGTCCGGCGTAGCCGTGCTGGAACCCGATGACGTCGCGGACTCCGTAGTGGGTGTGCAGCTCCAGCACGATGGCCCGGATGACGTCGTTGAGCCCCGGGCAGAGGCCGCCGCAGGTGACGACGCCGACCTTGGTCGTGGCGGGGTCGAAGAAGATGCTGCGTCGTGGACCGCCGGCTTCGAACGTCGGCAGCTCGTGCAGGCCGACTCCGCGCGAGGCGATCAGCTCGAGGGTGTCGTCGTACAGGATGCGATCGGTCTCGCCGACGTAGTACTCGTTGGTCTCGCGTCCTCCGACGTACAGCGCCAACGGGCTGTCGATCGTGGGCGTGCCGAGCGAGCGGACCTGGAGATCGTCGAGGGTGACCACGTGTCGATGCTATCGGTGGAGCCGTCCACAGGCATGGACCCGCAGAACCGGGCCAACCTGTGGGACCACATCCTCAAGCTCCCGTCGCGAGTTCGGCACCACGATCGTGCTCACGACGCACTACCTCGAAGAGGCCGACTCGATGGCCGAGCGGGTCGTCGTGATCGACCACGGCCAGATCATCGCCGATGACACCGCCGATGCGCTCAAGGCCGAGCAGGCCGGCGACCGCATCACCGTCACGGTCGCCCCGGGAGACGTCGCGACGACGCGCGAGGTCGTTGCATCGATCGGCGCTGAGCTGGCCGAGGCGGTCAGCGGTGGCGGCGTCGACATCTCGTTCCGGGTCGACTCTGGGCCTGTGGCACTCCCTGGCGTCCTGCGGGCGCTCCAGGACAAGGGGGTGATGGTCGAGGCGGCGACGCTGAAGCAGCCGACTCTCGACGACGTCTTCCTCAACCTCACCGGCCGTAGCCTGCGCGAAGGAGCAGAAGCATGAGCACCGTATCGGCACCCCTCCCCACGACGGCACCGGTCCGTCGTTCGCTGCTCGGCGACATCCAGTCGGTCTGGATGCGCGAGACTCTCACGATCCTGCGCGACCCGTTCTCGTTGATCTTCTCCCTCGTGCAGCCCCTGGTTTTCCTGGGTCTGTTCGGCCGTTGTTGTCGGGCGTCGCCGGTGACGGGGACTCGGCTTCGGCTCGACCCTCCAGTTCTTCCTGCCCGGTGTCGTGGTCATGATCACGATGTTCGGCACGTCGATGACGGGGGCGAACCTGCAGTTCGAGATCATGACGGGAGCGTTCGAACGCATCCTCGCCACGCCGCTTGCCCGGCAGGCACTGCTGATCGGACGTGCGCTCAAGGAGCTCACCCCGCTCGTCGTGCAGGCGCTGGTCATCACGCTGATCGCGGTGCCGTTCGGCTTCGATCTGTATCCGGCACACATCGTCGTCGGGCTGCTGATCCTGGGTGTCTTCGGTGTCGGGGTCGGTGCGCTCTCGTACGCGCTGGCGATTGCGACGCGCAAGAACGAGTGGGCGTTCTGGGCCGTTCAGCAGTCATTGCTCTTCCCGCTGCTGATCCTGTCGGGGATGATGCTCCCGCTGGAGACCGGCCCGGAGTGGATGCAGGTCTTGTCGAAGTTCAACCCGTTGACCTACATCGTCGATGCCGAACGCGTGCTGTTCTCGGGCACCTTCGACGATTCCGCGGTGCTGTACGGCATTGCCGCTGCGATCGTGACAGCGGCGGTCGGGCTGTGGGTCGGCGTGCGCACCGTCACCAAGACGGTGCTGTGACCTGCCTCAGTCGTTGATCAGCGCCGAGGGGACCAGGGAGATCGGGTACGGCTCAGTGACCCGAAATTCTTGGTCCCCGCTGGCGCCGGCGGCCTCGACGTAGGCGCCGTCGCGCAGCACCCAGGCGGTGATGGCCGGGACCTCGGGGTCGACGACCCAGTAGTGCTGGCAGCCTGCGCGCTGGAGCCGGTCCTTCTTGAGCAGCAGGTCGTAGGCGCGGGTGCTGGGCGACAGGACCTCGATGGCCAGCAGAGGCGCAACGGGGAGATCGCGTTCGGTGGTGTCGGTTCGCCGGGTGACCAGCACATCGGGCTGTACGACAGTGTCCTCGCTCAAGACGACATCGAATGGTGCGAGAAACACCTCGAGCTCGCCAGGGCACGTGCTGCGTAGCGCGATGTACGCGTTGCCGATCGCGCGTTGGTGCACGCGCCGTGGTGCCGGGCTCACGATCAGGATTCCGTCGATGAGCTCGTAGCGGTGCCCGTCATCGGGCATCTGGTCGAGGTCGTCGCGGGTCAGTGAACGTCCGCGCGGGAGTCCGATCACCTCGTTGGCCATGACTGCCATGGTAGGTCCCTTCGTCGGTCATGACCACAAGCCAACACCGGAACTGGTTGCGGTTCCAGGGGGTTTGGTCGATCTGTGGACAACTCGGGGACGAGGTGAGTGCTGTGGAGCGTCAGGGCTTGAAGACCAGGCACGTCGACGTCGCGGTGGCCAGGAGTCGCCCGTCGGCATCCTTGATGTCTGCCTCGACGAAGGCAGCGCGCGATCCCGGCTTGGTGACGCGCCCCGTGGCCACGACCCGTCCGGTGTCAGTCGTGATGCCGCGCAGGAAGCTGACGTTGAGGTCGAGCGAGGTGTATCCGGTCCCGGCCGGCAGGGTTGTCTGCACCGCGCAGCCGCACACCGAGTCGAGCAGGGTCGCGAAGAATCCGCCGTGCACCGAGCCGATGGGGTTGTAGTGCGACTCGTCGGGAGTGGCGGCCATGATGGCGATGCCGGGGCTGGCTTCGAGCATCTCGAGGTTGATGTGACTGGCGATCGGCGGCGGCGGGATCGACCCGTCCATCATCGCCAGGAGGTAGTCCAGGCCGCTCATCGTCAATGCCTGGGCGGCCTGCGGTCGTGGATCGACCCACGAGATGGTCTTGGTCTGTTGCGTCAGCTCGCTCATGATGGGACAGTAGCATCTAAGTTTGACTTTCCAACTCAGCCCGTCCAGCTCAGGGTAGACAGAGGTGACCTGCATGGCATGGACCGACTACGAGTCCGGAACCTGCTCGATCGCCCGCACGGCGCAGATCCTCGGCGACCGGTGGACGGTCCTGATCATCCGAGATCTCTTCAACGGGTCCGCCGCTTCGATGCCCTCCAGGACCACCTGGGCGTCGCCCGTGACGTCCTGACCAAGCGGCTCCAGCTGCTGGTCGACGAAGGGCTCGTCGACAAGCAGCCCATCAAGCTGACGGGGCAGCGTAGTCGTCATGAGTATGTGCTGACGGCGGCCGGGCGGGATCTGCGCACGATCCTGGTCGCGATCATGGACTGGGGTGATCAGCACCGCGCCGGAGCAGACGGCCCGCCGACCCAGATCCGTCACCGCGACTGCGGTGCAAGCGTCCACGCGCGTCTGGTCTGCGACGACGGCCACCCGATCACCTCCGCGACACGCACCGAGCTGGTGCCGTTGGCGGGCGCGCGGATCCGTCAGGCGTAGCTGTAGTCGTCGAGCGGGAAGCTTCGCCTCACGGAATGCGTTGAGGGTGGAGGTCGGCCGCAGCAGGGTCGCCTCGCCGTGCTGGTTGAAGTAGTAGCTGCGCGACGTGCTGCAGCTGCCGTGCACGAACACCGAGTCACCGAGCTGCTCGGTCATCCGGTCGAGGAAGGCGGCATTGGCCCGCTCGGTCACCTCGAAGGCACTCGCTCCGCGTCGCTGCACCTCGCCGAGCAACCGTCCCATGTGCAGCATCTGCGACTCGATCGTCGTGAAGTACGACAAACCGGAGTAGGAGTACGGGCTGTTGAGCGAGATGAAGTTGGGGAATCCTGGCACCGCCACGCCTTCGTAGGCCTGGAAGCGTCCCTCGCGCCAGAACTTGCCGAGATCTCGTCCTTCGCGTCCGATGATCTCGAAGGCCGGGAAGTTGGTGTCCCACAAGTTGAAGCCCGTCGCCAGCACGAGGGTGTCGATCTCGGTGCGCTTGCCGTCGGCGGTCACGATCGCGTCGGGCTCGATGCACTCGATGGGAGAGGTCTCCAGGTGCACGTTCGGCCGGTTGAAGGTCGGGAAGTAGGTGTTGGAGAACGTTGGGCGCTTGCAGCCGAACGAGTAGTCCGGCGTCGGCTTGGCCCGCACCGCCGGATCGTGCACCTGCTTGCGCAGGTGGCGCAGGGCGAGCTTCTCGACGCCACGGTTGAGCAGCTTGGCCTGGCGGTAGTGCAGCACGCCGCTGACCATGATGGCTTCGAGGATGCCGGAGCCGATGCTGCGCACGAGACGTTGGGTCAGGGGGATCTTGGCGTAGGCCTTCTGCAGGAACGCCGGTACCTTGGCGTCCTGCTTGGGGGTGACCCAGATGGGGGTGCGCTGGTACACGGTCAAGTCGGCGAGCAGGGGTGCGATCTCGGGGATCAGCTGGACTGCCGTCGCTCCGGTGCCGATGACAGCGGCGCGTCGTCCGGCCAGGTCGACCGAGTCGTCCCAGGCGGCGGTGTGCAGGACGGTGCCGGTGAACGACTCGATGCCGGCGATGTCGGGCTTGCGCGGCTGGGACAGGAAGCCGGTCGCAGTCAGCAGGAGACGGGCCTGGATGCGGGGCCCGTCGGCCGTGGTCACGGTCCAGTGCCGTTCGTCCTCGTCCCACAGGGCGCCCTCGACGACGGTGCCGAACTGCATGTGGCGCCGGACGTCGTACTTGTCGGCGACGTGCGTGGCGTACTGCTTGAGCTCGGCTCCCGGCGCGTACATCCGCGACCACCACGGATTGGGCTCGAAGGAGTACGAGTAGGTCGACGAGGGGATGTCGACGGCGAGGCCCGGATAGTGGTTGACGTGCCAGGTGCCGCCGAGGTCGTCCTCGCGCTCGAGGATCACGATGTCGTCGTAGCCGAGTCGGCGTAGCTGGATCGCAGCGCCGATCCCGCCGAACCCTGCACCGATGATGGCGGCGTCATGGACCGTCATGCCCGACTCCTGACTAGTTTCAGATAATCCGAATATCTGAACAGTAGATCAGGTCGAGCGCTGTGTGGCAAGGCAGGATGTCGACATGACGTTAGACATCACGGTGCGGGGAACAGCCGAGCAGCGCCGCCCTGCAGAGCGCGCGATCGTCTGGATGGCTGCCTCGATCGAGGGCTCGGACAAGCAACGGGTCTTCGCCGATGCCGTCGCGATCCAGGAGCCGCTGACCGCTCAGCCAGGAGTCTCGTCGAGCTGCAGTCCGTGCTGACCTGGTCGAGCGACCAGGTGCGGGTCTTCAGCCACCGGCCGTGGGACGCGGACGGCAAGCGCGGCGAGATCGTCCACGTCGCCCGGGGTGCAGGTGCGCGCCGAGTTCAATGACTTCGAGCGGCTCAGTGGCTTCCTCGACCACTGGTCAGGCGTCGACGGGGTCGAGATCAGTGGCATCAGCTGGGACGTCACGGCCAAGAACCGCCGGATCTACGAGGCCGAGGTGCGCAAGGCGGCAGTCGACGACGCTGTCGCCAAGGCCCAGTCGTACGCCGATGCGGTCCGCCGCGGACGGGTCGTGGCCGCACAGCTCGCCGATCCGGGCATGCTCGGCTCGTCCGGGGATGCTCCTGTCGCGATGATGAAGTCGGCCTCAGCGGACATGATGCGCGCAGGGGGCGGACCCGAGTTGAGCTTCGCCCCCGAAGAGATCGTGATCGCGGTCGAGGTGGACGCGCGGTTCACGGCCGAGTAGGCCCCTGACCTGCGCAAACGCGACGGCGCGCTTTGAAATGACGACATACCGAAGGTACGCTCAAGGTATGTCGAAGCTTCCCAGATCAGGTCGCGAGCGGCCGCCGCGACTCGCGGCGCCCGGCCGTGGTCCCATGCGGACGGTGTACGAGAAGGCCGTCGTGCACGAGACCTACAGCTTCAAGTCGCGGGTGCTGCAGCGCGCCGCCCGGATGATCTTCAAGCCCATCCTGCACTGGACGCCGCTCAACGATCGTTCGCTGACCACGATGCGTGCACTCGACCGGTTGTCGGCCCGTCGGAGGCGCTCGACCCACGTCGACGGGGTCGGCTGCGAGCTCGGAGGCGTCCGCGCCGAGGCGATGACCCACCACCACGGGCCCGACAGCGACATGACGATCATGTACCTGCATGGCGGGGGATTCATCTCGTGCGGGATCGACACGCACCGTCGCATCTGCGAACGACTGGCCCGCAAGACCGGCGCGACCGTCTACTCCGTCGACTACGTGCAGCTGCCCGAGGGATCGGTCGCCGACTCGGTGCAGGACGCCATCGCGGCCTACGCAGCACTCGCCAGACCGTGGCCCATCCCGACAAGATCGTGGTGGCCGGAGACTCGGCTGGTGGATACCTCGCGTTCAAGGTCGCCGAGCTCGCCGCCCGCCGGGGGCTGCCGGCGCCGGCAGCCCTGCTGGGCTTCTCGCCGTTGCTCAGCGTCGACCCGGAGCGGGAGGACAAGGCCGTCGTGCGCATCACCCGGGCACGTGACGCCTACCTTCCGGCTCGTCGGATCGCTCTGATCCGTGAGCGCTGGCTGCCCGACGGCTCCACGATCGAGGGGTACGCCTCGCCCCTGCACGCGACGGCCTACATCTCGTCGCCCTCGTTCTTCGTCGCAGTAGAGGACGAGATGCTTCGGCCCGAGGTCGAGGCGATGGCGCTGCTGCTGGCCGACCGTGGGGTCGACGTCGAGACGCACATCTGGCGCAAGCAGGTCCATGCCTTCCCAGTGCTGGGCAAGGCCCTGCCCGAGGCCGAGATGGCGCTGCAGCTCGCTTCGACTTCGCCCGCCGCGCCGTCGGCGAGCTCGATCACGCACCGGTCGTCGATCCTGACTCCCACGAAGAAGTGCTGATCGGCGAGGTCGAGCCGGGTTCGGCGGCCTAGCAGGACGATCCGCACGTCACAGGACCCCGGTCAGTGATCTGACCGGGGTCCCGTGATCGTTCGGCTACTTGAGCCCGAGCCGCAGCCTGATCAGCGTGCGGTCATCGTCCTTCATGCTGGCGGAGATCCCGACGCCCGAGACGGCCTGGGCGCTCTCGATCTGGGAGCGGATGCCCTCCGGCGGGTCTGCCTCGAGCAGCTTGTCGAGGATCGTGCCGACATTGATGAACAGTCCGCCGTAGGCGGCATCACCGTCGGGGATGACCTGCTTGAAGGCCTCCTCCTCGCCGAGGGTGCCATCGGGCTTCGCGATCGAGTCGGCGGCATCCTGGTTGGTGGCCAGGACGGCGCCGTCGTCCGTCGGCCCGGCGATGAGCGAGATGCCGGCCTTGTCTGCGAGGGAGGCGAGCCGCTCGACCAGGTCGAGGGCCTTGGTCTTGTCGGACGTCAGCGCCAGCGCGAGGTTGATCGCGTTGAGGCCTTCGGGGCCGGACAGGTTCGGGATCGTCTCCAGGTTCTCCGAGCCGAGTGCCACCGTGAGGCTGTCGCCGAACAACGTCTCGAGGTCGTTGCGCAGGTTGAAGCCGGTCTCCTTCTCGAACTCGGCCAAGAAGTCCTCAGGCGACTTCGTCGAGCTGTCGCCCATGAGCTCCTGGAACGACTCGTACTCTTCCTGGCTGTCGAAGTCGTCGGCGGTCAGACCGGACGAGCTCCCGCCACTGCTGCCACCGAAGAACGTGCCGAACTCGCTGACGGCAGACTCGAAGTTCTTGGCGACCTCGTCACCGACCCCGGCGACCGATAGCCCCAGGACGGTGTCGGCGGGCAGCTTGGCCAGGCTGGCCGTCGAGGCAGGCTCGGTGTCACCGCTCTTGCTGATCGCGGCGAGCTCGAGGGCGTTGTCGTCGACTCGCAGGGTTGCAGCCATCGAGTCGGCCTTCTTGAACTCTGCGAGCTCAGTGCCGAACATGTCCTTGGCCTCGGGCGAGTCCGCGAGCGCCGTGAAGTCAGCCCAGGCCGAGGCGATGCCCTGGTTGCCGAGCTGGTCGAAGTCCTTCGTGAACTTCGCGCTGTCGCCGAGCGTGGCCTTCGCAGTTGCCTTGATCGACTTGTCGACGGTCGCCTGGCTCTCGGACAAGATCGCGTAGCCGTCGAGGTAGGCGATGCCATAGTCCTCGTTGCCGCAGGCGAAGAGCTTCTTGATGCCTTCGCGTGACTTCTTCTCGTCGGTCGTCTGCACGGCGATCGTGAAGGACTTGTCGGTCAGGCTGCCGCCGACACCGACGCGGTCACCGAGCCAGGGCTTGATGTCCGAGTCGTAGTCGACGTCGTCGCAGCTGCCCGGGAGGTCGCTGATGAGGAGCTCGCGAATGTCCTGGTCGTCGTTCTTGATCCCGAGGTCCTTCGCCACGTCGGGCACCTTGCGGATGGCTCGAACAGCTCGATCTTCTGGCTGGCCGACGGGTCGAGGTCGGCACGGACGTAGAACTGGGTGCTGGCGGGCATGACGTCGTGGGGCTGTGGGCCGCCGCCGTCGATCTTGTCGTACACGGCGTAGGCGCCGTAGCCGCCACCCAGGACGATCGCGGCAGCGACGCCGCCGATGATGATCTTCTTGCCGTTGCCCCCTGCGGCCGCCGAAGGTTCTGGCTCGACGGGCGGCGCTGCCGGTGCTGCTGCTGCCGGTGCCCCCGGTGGTGGTGGCGGTGGAGGTGGAGGCGCGAAGTTGCCGTTCTCGGTCATGAAGGTTCCTTCTCAGGCGGTTCTTGGGAGTCGCGAGCAGCCTAGCGAAACCGTCCCCTACTCACGAGTTCGGCCAGCACGCGGTCAGCGGTCGATCTTGGTGACCTTGAACGTCTGGTCGAGCTCGACTGTGACGTCCTGTCCGTTCTGCAGCAGGACGTCGACCTCGTAGACGTGATCGGCGTCATCACTGCCGCTCGTCTCGGTGACCTGTCCGCCGCCGGTGGCCTTGAGCGCAGCGGCCTCGGCCTTCGCCAGCGTCGAGCCGCTCAAGGCGCGGTCGTCATCAGGGACGCGTGACGAAGGGGTCGTGCTGGGTGAGGCGGTCGACGAAGGCGTGGATTCGGTGAAGTCCGAGGCCTTGGCCGGGCTGTTGATGACGGCGAACGTGTCGTCGAGCTCGACATCGATGTCGGTGCCGTTGGGGAGCGTCACCTCGACCTCGTACGCGTAGGTGTCGTCCCCGTCGCCGCGCTCGGCGTCGGTGACTGATCCGCCGCCCACGTGCTGCAGCGCCGCAGCCGATGCCTTCTCGCGGTCGCCGGCGCTCAGCGATGGATCGTCACTTCCGCAGGCGCTGAGGGCGAGGGTCGCGGTGAGCGCGAGAGCGATGAGTGGGAGGGGTGAACGCATGGCGAGCTCCTGGTGAGGTGGGTGGTGCTGAAGGTGCCAGTGCACAGACTGCACGTGAGGTGAGCGTGAGGACGTGGTGAAGGAGTTCTTAGGTATCAACCTCGAGGCAACTAACAAGCAGGCTTGACTGTTTGTTGTCGAGGCCGCATGCTGATCCGGTGACGACTGATCTGACCCACTCCCGAACCCCTCAGGGTGAACGCAGCCGCGCCATGCGGCTGCGACTCATGGAGGCGACGGTCGACTGCCTGGTCGAGCTCGGCTGGTCGAAGACGACGACGACCGTGGTGAGTCGGCGGGCGGGAGTCAGTCGTGGAGCCCAGCTGCACCACTTCCCCAGCAAGCAGGATCTCGTGCTGGGTGCTGTCGAGCACCTCACCGAGCTGCGTCGTGACGACATGCGACGAAGTGCCGCCCAGCTGCCCGACGAGGGGCGGGTCCGTGGGGTGCTGGAGATTCTCGCAGCCCAGTTCACCTCGCCGGTGTTCTTCGCGGCCCTGGAGCTGTGGGTCGCGGCGCGCACCGATGCCGAGCTCCACGACGCCGTCGGCCCGCTTGAGCGACGGATCGGTCGCGAGACCCATGTCTACGCCGTCGAGCTGCTCGGTATCGACGAGTCGCTGGGCGACAACCGTCAGCTGGTGCAGGCGACGCTCGACATGGTCCGCGGGCTCGGTCTGGCGGCGACGCTCAGCGATGACTCCCGACGCCGCGCCACGATCCTGGACTCCTGGGCCACGGTCCTCGAGCACGAGCTGGAGATGCCATGACAACTCTCGACCATGTCCTGTCCGACCTCGCCGACGAAAGCCGGCGGGTCGATGAATGGGTCAGCGTCCTGACGCCGGCCCAGTGGGAGACCGTCACGACTGCCGAGGGGTGGACGGTGGCGCACCAGATCGCACATCTGCACTGGACCGATGCCACGTCGGTCACGGCGATCACCTCGTCCGAGGCATTCGACCGGCTCTTGGTCGAGGCGACCGCAGATCCGACTGGCTACGTCGACGCGCAGTCAGAGGCCATGGCGACGACGCCCGTCGCCGATCTCTTGGTGGCCTGGCGCGCGGGACGTGCCGAGCTCGACGAGGCTTTGCGCGGCGTGCCCGACGGCGAGAAGATCGCCTGGTTCGGCCCGCCCATGAGCCCGGCGTCCATGGCCACGGCCCGGATCATGGAGACGTGGGCGCACGGCCACGACATCGCCGAGGCGCTCGGTCTGCCGTTCGAGTCGACGGCGCGCGATCGCCATGTGTGCCACATCGGCGTGCGGGCGCGCGGGTTTGCCTATCTCGTCCACGGTGAGCGCGATCCGGGTGTCGACATCCGGGGTCGAAGCTGACGGGCCCGGACGGATCGCCCTGGGTCTGGGGCGACGAGGCTGCCAGCGACCGGGTGACCGGCAGTGGCCACGACTTCGCTCTGCTGGCGACTCGTCGACGCCACCTCGACGACGTCGACGTGACGGCCGAGGGCGACGCGGCGCAGCACTGGTTGACGATCATCCAGGCCTTCGCTGGCATGCCGGGTGCAGATCCAGCTCGGCTGGCCGACCGGGGTGTGAGCGAGTGAGTATTCGCATCGGCAACTGCTCCGGCTACTACGGCGACCGACTGTCGGCGATGCGTGAGATGCTCGAGGGCGGTGAGCTTCGACTACCTGACCGGCGACGATCTCGCCGAGCTGACGATGCTGATCCTCGGCCGCGACCAGATGAAGGACGAGCAGCTCGGCTACGCCCGGACCTTCGTCAAGCAGGTGGCCGACTGCCTGGGTCTCGCGCAGGAGCGCGGGGTCAAGATCGTGGCGAATGCCGGTGGCCTCAACCCCGCCGCCCTGGCCGTCAAGCTCAGGGAGGTCGCGGCGTCCCAAGGCCTCGACGTCGCCATCGCGCACGTCGAGGGTGACGACCTGCGTGATCGCAGCGCCGAGCTCGGCTTCGGCGAGGTGCTCACCGCGAATGCCTATCTCGGCGCGTTCGGCATCGCTTCGGCCTTGCTGGGCGGGGCCGATGTGGTGGTCACGGGGCGCGTCACCGACGCTTCGGTCGTGGTCGGGCCAGCGATCGCGCACTTCGGCTGGGGCCGCGACGATCTCGACGAGCTGGCGGGCGCTGTCGTGGCCGGCCACGTCATCGAGTGCGGCACGCAGGCAACGGGCGGAAACTTCGCCGGCTTCGGAGATATCGACATGTCGACATCTTTGGGTTTTCCGATTGCCGAGATCGCAGCCGACGGCAGCTGCATCATCACCAAGCACGACGGCACCGGCGGTGCTGTCACGGTCGACACCGTGACAGCCCAGCTCGTGTACGAGGTCGGCTCCCCGATCTACCTGGGCCCTGACGTCTCGACTCGGCTCGACACGATGTCGCTCGCGCAGATCGCGCCTGACCGGGTCGCCATCACCGGAGTCGTCGGAGAGCCGCCGCCCCCCACGGTGAAGGTGTGCTTGAACGAGCTCGGCGGATTTCGTAACAGCGTCGAGTTCTTGCTGACCGGACTCGACATCCCGGCCAAGGCCGAGTCGTCAAGCAGCAGATGGAGTCGGCCCTCGTCGGCGATGATCGGCCCGATGAGGTCGAGTGGCACCTGGATCGCACCGACGTGACCGATCCGGCGACCCAGGCGCAAGCCACGTCGTTGTTGCGGCTGCACGTCAAGAGCGCGCGGCCGGAGCCGGTCGGCCGGACGTTCAGCGATGCCGCGATCCAGATCGCGTTGGCGTCCTATCCCGGGTTCAGCGTCTCGCGCCCGCCCTCGGCCGGAACGCCCTACGGCATCTACCGCCCGGCGTACGTCCCCCAGGGCGACGTCCCCCACCGGGTGGTGAACGCAAGCGGAAAAGTAACCGACATCCCCCCACCCAGTCCCCCACCCAGTCCCGCGAGTGGTGCGGATTGGTCTTTTCGAGACGGCGAGTCTGTCCAGGACGCACCACTCGGGGACGTGAACGCACCACTCGGCGAGAGCAGACGGATGCCGCTTGGTCGGCTCGCTCTGGCCAGGTCCGGCGACAAGGGCGGCGATGCGAACGTGGGGGTCTGGATCCCCGCCGATCATCCGCGGCGAGCTGACGCCTACGCCTGGTTGGCAGGCTTCCTCGACGAGGCGACGATCCGCGGCTGTTGCCCGAAGCAGCAGCGCTCGACATCGAGATCCATCCTCTCGCCAATCTGGCCGCCGTCAACATCGTGATCCATGGGTTGCTCGGTGACGGCGTTGCATCGTCCACGCGCCTCGACCCGCAAGCCAAGGGCGTCGGTGAGTGGCTGCGCGCCCGTGACTGCGCCATCCCCCTGTCATTGCTGTCGGACACTGCCGAGGAGAACGCCCTGTGAGCACGATCTGGAACACCCCCGAGCGTGAGGCGCTGCGGGCCATGGTGCGGTCGTTCACCGAGAAGGAGATGGCTCCACACCTGCCGGCATGGGAGGACGCCGGTCAGCTGCCGCGCGAGCTGCACCGGCAGGCGGCCGAGGTCGGCCTGCTCGGCATCGGCTTCGCCGAAGAGGTCGGAGGTTCTGGAGGCGACATCGTCGACGCGACGATCATGACCGAAGCCGTCATGTCGGCCGGCGGCTCGAGCGGCCTGCTCGCGAGCCTGTGCACCCACGGCATCGCGATCCCGCACATCGTCGACAGCCAGGATGCCGAGCTGATCGACCGATACGTCCGCCCGACCCTGGCCGGCGAGAAGATCGGCTCGCTCGCGATCACCGAGCCCGGCGGCGGTTCCGACGTCTCGGGTCTGACGACCCGTGCCGTGCTGGATGGCGACGAATACGTCGTCAACGGCGCCAAGACCTTCATCACCTCCGGGGTCCGATCCGACTTCGTGACGACGGCAGTGCGCACGGGAGGTGACGGCTTCGGCGGGATCAGCCTGCTCGTGATCGACAAGGGGTTGCCGGGCTTCTCGGTGTCCAAGCCGTTGAAGAAGATGGGTTGGCACTGCTCCGACACCGCCGAGCTGACCTTCGACGACGTGCGGGTGCCCGCCGGCAACATCGTCGGTGAGGTCAATGGCGGATTCGGCCTGATCGTCAACCAGTTCGTCAACGAACGCCTGAGCCTCGCGACCCAGGGCTATGCCACGGCGCAGCGTGCGCTCGACCTGGCCGTCGAGCACGCCCGCCAGCGCGAGACGTTCGGCAAGCCGCTCATCACCCGCCAGGTCATCCGGCACAAGCTGGTCGAGATGCACAGTCGCACCGCGGCCGCACGTTCGTTGACGCGTGATGCGGTCGAGCTGGCAGCGGCGGGCGAAGACGCCCCTGCTGGAGGCCGTGGTGGCCAAGAACGTGTCGGTCGCCGCCTGTGAATGGGTCGTCTCCGAAGCGGTCCAGATCTTCGGCGGCATGGGGTACATGCGTGAGTCCGAGGTCGAACGCCACTACCGAGATGCTCGCATCCTCGGCATCGGTGGCGGCGCGACCGAAGTCATGACCGACCTGGCAGCAAAGCTCTTGGAGTACTGATGACAACTGACACAGGCACGTCCGACACCCTGGTGGGCAGCAACCGGGCCGCGATGCTGGATCGGATCGCCGACCTGGCAGTCCAGCACGGCCTGGCGATCAATGCCGGTGGTGAACGCAACATCGGACGGCATCGGGCTCGCGGCAAGCTGACCGCGCGCGAACGCATCGAGCTTCTCGTCGACGCCGACTCGCCCTTCTTGGAGCTGTCGCCGCTCGCCGCATGGGGAACCCAGTTCACGGTAGGCGCCTCGATGGTCACCGGCATCGGCGTCATCGAAGGTGTCGAGTGCATGATCGTGGCGAACGATCCGACGGTCAAGGGCGGTTCGACGAATCCGAGCACGCTCAAGAAAGGACAGCGGGCCGCTCAGATCGCCGACGAGTGCGGCCTGCCGACGGTGAACCTGGTCGAGTCCGGCGGCGCCGACCTGCCGACCCGAGAAGGACATCTTCATCCCCGGCGGCGGATCGTTTCGCAGCATCACCCGCGCCAGCGCCGATCGGCGTCCGACCGTCGCGCTGGTGTTCGGCAACTCGACGGCCGGAGGCGCGTACGTCCCGGGCATGAGCGACTACGTCGTCATGGTCAAGGAAGGTGCCAAGGTCTTCCTCGGCGGCCCGCCATTGGTCAAGATGGCAACCGGTGAGGAGTCCGACGACGAATCCCTCGGCGGTGCCGAGATGCACGCCCGCAAGTCGGGCTTGGCCGACTACCTCGCGGTCGACGAGCGCGACGCGATCCGCATCGGCCGCTCGATCATCAAGAACCTCAACTGGCGCAAGGCCGGGCAGCCGGCGGCCGCGACGTATGCCGAGCCCGTGCTCGATCCCGAAGATCTGCTCGACATCGTGCCGACCGATCTGAAGGTTCCGTTCGACCCCCGCGAGGTCATCGCCCGTGTGGTCGACGGGAGCACCTTCGACGAGTTCAAGCCGTTGTACGGATCGTCGCTCGTCACGGGCTTCGCGCAGCTTCACGGCTATCCGATCGGCATCCTGGCCAACGCCCAGGGCGTGCTGTTCAGCGAAGAGGCGCAGAAAGCCGCTCAGTTCATCCAGCTCGCCAACCAGATCGACACACCGCTGCTGTTCTTGCACAACACGACCGGCTACATGGTCGGTGCGGAGTACGAGCAGGGCGGCATCATCAAGCACGGCGCCCAGATGATCAACGCAGTCTCCAACTCGACCGTGCCGCACCTGTCGGTCGTGATGGGGGCGTCGTACGGTGCGGGCCACTACGGCATGAGCGGACGCGCCTACAACCCGCGGTTCATGTTCAGCTGGGTCGGCGCGAAGTCGGCGGTCATGGGACCCGCGCAGCTCGCGGGCGTCATCTCGATCGTCGCCAGGGGTGCGGCAGCGGCCAAAGGGCAGCCGTACGACGAAGAAGGCGATGTCGCGATGCGGGCCATGATCGAGGAGCAGATCGAGAAGGAGTCCCTGGCGTACTTCACCTCAGGGATGCTCTACGACGACGGCGTCATCGACCCACGAGACACACGAACCATCTTGGGCATCTGCCTCAGCGCGATCCACACCAGACCCGTCAAGGGCGCAGAAGGATACGGAGTGTTCCGCCTGTGATCCGATTCCAGCCAGATGTCGGCGGTTTTATGTGTAACCGGACCCCGTATCAACCTAAAACCGCCGACATCTTGGGGGAAGTGTGATCAGCTCGATACTCGTGGCCAACCGGGGGGAGATCGCTCGGCGGGTGTTTCGCACTTGTCGAGAGCGGGATCAGCACCGTGGCTGTTTTTTCTGACGCTGATGCGTCGGCGCCCTTCGTGGCTGATGCGGACGTCTCGGTGCGGCTGCCCGGGGAGGCGCCGACCGGCACGTACCTGCGCGGTGACCTGATCATCGCCGCGGCGCTCAAGGCCGGGGCAGATGCGATCCATCCCGGCTACGGCTTCTTGTCGGAGAACGCGCAGTTCGCTCGCGACGTCAACGCCGCCGGGCTGATCTGGATCGGGCCGACGCCCGAGGCGATCGACGCCATGGGCGACAAGATCAGGGCCAAGGAGCCGTGTTCGACGCCGGGGTACCTCAGCTCGGCCAGCTTCGAGCCGGAGGCCCTGACCGGCTCGGAGATGCCCGTCTTGGTCAAGGCCGCTGCAGGCGGCGGAGGTCGTGGCATGCGGATCGTCCGGGATCCCGATGACTTGAGCGCCGCAATCGACCTTGCCTCCGCCGAGGCCGCCTCAGCATTCGGCGATCCGACGGTCTTCGTCGAGTACTACCTGGAGAACGCCCGCCACATCGAGGTGCAGGTTCTAGCCGACACTCACGGGACGGTCTGGATCGTCGGTGATCGCGACTGCTCGATCCAGCGCCGCCACCAGAAGGTCGTCGAGGAGGCACCCGCTCCTCGCGTCAGCGCCAGTGTCAGGACCACACTGCACGACGCGGCTCGCGCAGCCGCGAAGGCAGTCGACTACGTCGGCGCAGGAACCGTCGAGTTCATGGTCGCCGATGCCCACCTCGACACCGGCAAGGTGTTCTTCCTGGAGATGAACACCCGCCTTCAGGTCGAGCACCCCGTCACCGAAGAGGTCTTCGGACTGGATCTCGTCGCCCAGCAGGTCGCGATCGCCGAGGGCCGGACGCTCGACGGCGACCTTGGCGAGCCACGAGGCCATGCGGTCGAGGTTCGGTTGTATGCCGAGGATCCGGCCGATGACTGGCAGCCCCAGACCGGCACGATCCGGACGTTCGAGGTCGCGACCGGACCGGGTGTGCGCACCGATTCTGGAGTCGAGAGCGGTTCGACCGTCGGAATCCACTACGACGCCATGATCGCCAAGGTCATCGCGCACGGCCCCGACAGAGCGACCGCGGTCCGCCGCCTTGCGGACGTGCTGCGCCGCACCCGCATCCATGGCATCCGGACGAACGTGGACTTCCTGCGCTCGATCCTGCACGACGAGGAGTTCGCGGCCGAGCGCCTGCACACGGGGCTGCTCGAGGAACGACTCACGCAGTGGACTGCGCCTCGGGTCGACGAGCCGAGGATGCGACGGTATGCACTGGCTGCCGCGCTGGCCGAAGCAGCGACCGCCACTGCGGATGCCAAGGTGCTCGGACGAATCCCGACGGCCTATCGCAATGTGCCGAGCCAGCCGAGGACCCGCACGTACGAGCCGGACATCGCCGTCAGCTATTCGGCTGGATTCGTCCAGCACGATCTCGACGACGTCAGAGCTGTGAGTGCCACTCCGACCGAGGTCGTCCTCGACGTGGCGGGTCTCATCGAGACGTATGCGGTTGCGGTGGGGCGTGGCTGGGTCGACGTCGACGGTCCACACGGGTCGATCGACCTGGTGCCCGTGCCGCTGTTCGTCGATCCGGCCGATGTCGTCGTCGAAGGATCGCTCCTTGCTCCCATGCCCGGATCGGTCATCGCCGTCAACGTGGCAGACGGGCAGCAGGTGGCCAAAGGCGAGGTCATCATCGTCCTCGAAGCCATGAAGATGCAGCACACGATCATCGCGCCCAGTGCCGGCACGGTGTCCCAGCTGTCCGTCACCACTGGCACCCAGGTCGAGTCGGGTGCGGTTCTCGCCATCATCGCTGAATCTGAAGAAGGAGAAGTGTCATGACCACGTTCACCGAGTCCGAAGAGCGTCAGAGGACCGGAAGGCCGTGGCCGCGCTCGGCAAGAAGTACGGTCACGACTACTTCGAGAAGGCCGCGAAAGAAGGTCGCAAGACCACCGAAGCTGTGGCAGGAGGCCGGCAAGCTCGGCTACCTCGGCGTCGCCGTGCCAGAAGAGTTCGGAGGCGGTGGCGGCGACATTGGCGATCTCGCCGCAGTGTGTGAGGAACTTGCCGCGGCGGGCAGCCCGTTGTTGCTGATGGTGGTCTCGCCGGCGATCGTCGGCACCATCATCACGCAGTACGGCACGCAGGCCCAGAAGGAGAAGTGGCTGCCCGGGCTGGCCGATGGCTCGTCGACGTTCGCGTTCTCGATCACCGAGCCCGACGCTGGCTCGAACTCGCACAACATCACGACGACGTCGTACCGCGATGGCGATGACTGGATCCTCAAGGGCACCAAGACGTACATCTCAGGTGTCGACGAGGCCAGCCACGTGCTGGTCGTCGGACGCACCGAGGACGCCCGCAGCGGCAAGCTCAAGCCGGCGCTGTTCCTCGTCCCGACTGACTCCCCGGGCTTCACCTACCAAGAGATCGACATGGGGATCGTGTCGCCCGAGAAGCAGTTCACGCTGTTCTTCGACGACGTCCGGGTGCCGTCCGACGCGCTGATCGGCAGCGAGGACGCCGGTCTCGAGCAGCTGTTCGCGGGCCTGATCCCCGAACGCATCATGGGTGCCTCGTTCGCGCTCGGCACCGCGCGGCTCGCGCTGCAGAAGGCGACTGCGTACGCGAAGGAGCGGCAGGTGTGGAAGGCTCCGATCGGCGCGCACCAGGCCATTGCGCATCCGCTGGCACTGTCATACATCGAGATCGAGATGGCGCGACTCATGACGCAGCGGGCTGCGGCTCTGCTGGCGGCTGGTGACTTCATGGCCTCTGGCGAAGCCGCCAACATGGCCAAGTACGCGGCTGGCGAGGCGGTCTGCAACGCCGTGGACCGGGCGATCCAGACTCACGGCGGCAACGGCCTGGCCAACGAGTACGGTCTGGCGCAGATGCTGGCCGGTTCACGGTTGTCGAGGATTGCTCCGGTCAGCAAGGAGATGGTGCTCAACTTCGTGGCACAGTTCTCGCTCGGGCTGCCGAAGTCCTACTAGCGCCTTCGGCGCCTATGGTCACCATCTATCCCCAGGAGGTCCTGCATGTCCGAGTTGGTCCATCTCGATGTTGTCGATCAGGTTGCGACGATCACGCTCGACAGCGATCACAACCGCAATGCGCTGAGCAAGCAGTCGTCGACCGAGCTCGCGGCGCACCTGGCGACGGCGGACGCCGACGCGCAGGCGCGAGCGATCCTGATCCGGTCGGCCGGACGGGTGTTTTGCTCGGGAGCGGATCTGTCGGAGGCGGCCGGCGGTGGGATGGCTGAGGGCGCCGCAGCGCTGGTGGCCTTGCAGCGACAGATCGCGGCTGGTCAGAAGCCGGTGGTCGTCGAGCTCGCTGGTCCGGTGCGTGCGGGTGGACTCGGCATCGTAGGTGCTGCCGATCTCGTGATCGCCGCCGAGTCGGTGACCTTCCAGCTGACCGAGGTCCGCCTCGGGCTGGCCCCAGCCGTCATCTCGGTGAGTCTCCTGCAGCGGTTCACCGATCGGGCTGCGGGTGACCTGTTCCTGACGGCGCGCACGTTCGGCGCGGCGGAGGCGGCGTCCGTCGGCCTGATCACCCGTGCTGTCGCCGACCAAGACCTCGAGGGCGAGGTCGCCCGTGTTCTTGCCGATCTGGTCAAGGGGTATCCCCAGGGTCTGCGTGAGACCAAGAAGCTGCTCAACCACGACCTGCTGGCGCGGATCGATGCGCTCGGCGACCACGTGGCAGTCAGTCTGCCGAGCTGTTCGCCAGCGACGAGGCTCGCGCAGCGATGACGGCCTTCCTCGAGCGAGGCAAGTGACGTATCGGCTAAACCGTTTTCTCGTCAGGGTGACTACCTGTCATGGCTCATCCTGATGATCTTTGCCTTCCCTGTGGCGGGCGCGACCGGCAACGCGTTGACTGGAGTGTTCGTAGTTTCAAAAAAACCATATGGGGAGCACAGCATGACCAGTCCGTCAGTCAGTGACAGGCGACCTCTCGCCGCGCGATATGCCATCGCGTTCGTCGCAGCCATGTCGATGGTGCTCGGGCCGTTGGCCTTCGCACCCGCCCAAGCCGCGGGATTCACCATCTCCGGAACGGTGGGCGGCGAGGGAGCAGGCCCGCTCGAAGGAGTCCAGGTCGAGCTGCAGGTCTACAACGCCCAGGACGAGTACTTCCAGAGCGCAGACTGGGCCGCCACGGACGAGCTCGGGGAGTACCACTTCGACGAGGTCGAGAGCGGACAGTCCTACCGCGTCCGTGCGCTCAGCATCGACAACTTCACCCGGTCGACGAGCGCCGCATTCGTGCTGACGGGCAACAAGTCGCTGTCCTTCACGCTGGGCATCGGCGGTTCGCTGTCGGGATCGGTCCGAGAGGCCGGGACCAACGCAGTGATCGAGAGCGTCGACGTCCGGGCCTACCCGATCGTCAACGGCGCGATGGTCTACGAAGACGACTCGGCCGCTCAGGTCGATCCCGAGACCGGATCGTTCCTGCTGCAGGGACTCGAGCCCGGCAACTACGAGGTGCACATCTCCGACTACAGCGGACCGCACGTCAAGAAGATCGAGACCGCGACGGTCGTCAGGAACACCGTCACGCCGATGGGCACCATCACGCTCAACGTGGGCGGCACCTTTGCTGGCACGCTCCAGGACTCTGCCGGCGCGCCGGTCGACTTCGCCTCGGTGTCTGCCCTCCCGGTCGTCAACGGAGAGGCCGACTACAGCAACGCCTACGGTGCCTCGATCGACGAGGTGACGGGCGCGTACGTGATCCAGGGCCTCCCGGCCGGAAGCTTACAAGATCTCCTTCACGGGATACAACTACTTCGACCAGTTCTACAACAACAAGGCGACCGTCGAGAGTGCAGACGCGCTCACCATCGCGCTGGGGGAGAGCAAGCCTCTGGGCACCACGACCCTCGAGAAGACGGCGTCGGTGACCGGCCTCATCGAGGACGCGTCGGGCAACCCGCTCGAGGACATGGGGGTCGAGGCGTTCAAGGTCACCAACGGCGTGACTGCGACCGAGAAGCTCCAGCTTCGACTACACGCAGCCTGACGGAACGTACGAGCTCTCCCCGCTGCATGCGGGGACCTACCGTCTCCAGTTCTTCGACGGCCTCCACGTGTATGCCGACAAGACAGGTCCGTTGGTCACCGTGGCTGAGGGCGACATCGTCGTGGTGCCTGCCACCGTCATGGTCAAGAAGCCTGTCGTCAAGCCGCCTGTCGTCAAGCCTGCCCGAAGAAGGCCGCGTCGATCAAGGTCAGTGGCAAGGGCGGCAAGAAGAAGGCGACGTTGAGCATCACGGTCAGGGCGTCGGGTGTCACGCCGACCGGCAAGGTCACGATCAAGCTGGGCAGCAAGACGCTCAAGACCGTGACGTTGAAGCGGGGCAAGGCCACGGTCAAGCCACGAAGCAGAAGAAGGGCAAGCGTGCCTACAAGGTCATCTATGCCGGTGACCGCAAGGTGCGGGCCAAGACCGTGACGACCAAGAAGATCACGATCAAGTAGCACGATCGTCGCGCCAGGTTCTGGGCGCCTGTGTACGGATCGCTGAGCCGGATCCGTACACAGGTGCCCGAAAACTGGGCTTCGCCAGGATGCGGCGGAGCCGCTGTGCCTCTACGGTCAGGAGACCGAGGAAACGAGGCAGGATGCGCAACGCAGCGAGGTGGATTGCGTTCGCCCTGCTCGCCGTCGTGCTGGTGACCTCTGCCCCGGCATCTGCGGCGGAGGATCGACCGGTGGTACGGGTCGGCACGGAGGGCACCTACCCGCCGTTCTCCTTCCACGACCAGAAGTCCAACGACCTGGTCGGTTTCGATATCGACGTCATCAAGGCCGTCGCCAAGGAGGCTGGCTGGAAGATCGAGTTCGTCGAGACGACGTTCGACGCGATCTTCGCCGCGCTGGATGCCGACCGCATCGACGTCATCGCCAATCAGGTCACGGTCAATCCGGAGCGCCAGGCCAAGTACGCGCTGTCGACGACGTACACCTACTCGCAGGGTGTGCTGGTGGTCAAGAAGGGCAACACCGACATCAGGTCGCTCGCCGACCTGAAGGGCAAGACCACGGCGCAGTCGGTGACGACGAACTACGCCAAGCTCGCCAAGGAGTCTGGAGCGAAGGTCGAAGGGGTTGAGGGCTTCTCGCAGGCAGCGGCCCTGCTGTCGCAGGGACGGGTCGATGCGGTCATCAACGACAACATCGCGGTGCTCGACTATCTCAACACCACGGGCTCCGACGCGATCGAGATCGTCGGCGACGCGGGCGACGAGATCAACGAGCAGGCACTCGCCTTCCGCAAGGACGACACGGCCCTGCACAAGCAGGCCAATGACGCACTGGCTGCGTTGACAGCCGACGGGACGCTCGCGCAGATCTCCAAACGCTACTTCAAGGTCGACGTGACGGTGCCCAACGGCGGTCGTGCCGATCTGTCGGGCGGTGACCGCAGCAGCAGCACCGTCAGTCGGATCCAAGACGCTGCGTGGCCGATGTTCCGTGGTCTGCTGCTCGCGACGATCCCCATCACGGTGATCAGCTTCATCATCGGCCTGGTCGTCGCTGTCGTCGCAGCCCTGGCCCGCATCTCCGGGATCCGAGTGTTCGACTGGATCGCGCGCGCCTATATCTCGATCATCCGCGGGACACCTCTCCTGCTGCAGCTGTTCATCGTGTTCTACGGGCTGTCGGAGATCGGCATCAAGTTCTCGCCGTGGACGTCGGCGATCCTGGCGCTCAGCATCAACGTCGGTGCCTATGCCGCCGAGATCGTCCGTGCCTCGATCCTGGCCGTGCCCCGCGGGCAGTTCGAGGCGGCAGCCACGATCGGCATGGGCTACTGGCAGTCGCTGCGTCGCATCATCTTGCCTCAGGCTGCTCGCACCGCCGTCCCACCGTTGTCCAACACCCTCATCTCCCTGCTCAAGGACACCTCGCTGCTCTCGGTCGTGCTGGTGACCGAGCTGACCCGCGAGGCCCAGTACGCGGCAGCAGCCAGCGGCGACTACCTCGCGCTGTACGCCTTCGCGGGCCTGTACTACTGGGTCGTCTGCACGGTCCTGGCCGCATTTCAGGACAGGATCGAAGTCCGACTCGACAGGTATGTGGCCTCATGAGCGACAAAGACATCAGGGTCAGTGCACGCGCCGTCACCAAGTCGTTTGGCGACATCCACGTGCTGCGAGGAGTCGACTTCGACGTCGAAGCCGGGACGACGACCGCGTTGCTGGGTCCGTCGGGCTCGGGCAAGACGACGATCCTGCGCTCGCTCAACGCGCTGGAGCTGCCCGATGCTGGCCAGATCCGCATCGACGAGGTCGCCGTCGACTTCGGCTCACTGCCGACGGGCAAGACCGGCCGTGCTCAGACAGCCAGGCTCCGGGCGCAGAGCGGCATGGTGTTCCAGTCGCACAACCTGTTCCCGCACAAGACGGTCCTCGAGAATGTCATCGAAGGTCCTGTCCAAGTGCAGAAGCGGCCCGTGGCCGAAGCCGTCGCGGAGGCCCGCGATCTGCTCGACCAGGTGGGGCTGGCGGAGAAGGCGGAGCAGTACCCGTTCCAGCTGTCGGGCGGGCAGCAGCAGCGGGTCGGCATTGCCCGAGCGCTGGCGCTCAAGCCCAAGGTCGTGCTGTTCGACGAGCCGACGTCTGCGCTGGATCCTGCCGTCGGGGAGGTGCTGGCCGTGATCAAGGACCTGGCGACCCCAGGGCTGGACGACGGTCATCGTGACCCACGAGATCCGTTTTGCCGAGCAGGTCGCCGACCAGGTGTTGTTTCTCGACGGGGGAGTCGTGGTCGAGAGCGGTCCTCCCGAGCAGGTCATCGCTGACCCGCAGGAGGACCGCACCCGCCAGTTCTTGCAACGGATCCTCGACCCAGGGTGAGGGTTGGCGCTAGCTGTTGCAGTAGACCTGCATCTCGGCGTAGGCGGCCCAGCCCCCGGGATCACTGACGTCTGGCAGGAAGCGCAGCTTGGGGTCGGTCAGCGTCGCATTGATCCAGCGGGCGCTCTGTCCCTTGGCGAGCTGCTGCTCGTACGCCAGGAGGCCGAACCCCTGGTTCGTGATGAAGGCGAAGCCCGACGTGCCGTTGGGGGAGTCGTCGTCGATGCCGATGTAGCCCCGTAGCTTGGTGCACTGCTTGCCGGTGAGATCCCAGTCGATGCGCTCGTTGTCGTGCAGCGAGAACGACTTCACGCCAAACAGGTGATTGTTGATCTTGAGGTTGCCGCGGTAGACGTTCGACGGAACCGACGAGAAGGGCAGGTCGTTGAGCGATCGCCACCGGAAGACGCTGATGTTGCGCGGGGCGCTGGTGCCGGCGGCACGGCCCTTCGCAGCAGCCTTGCGAACTCGGAAGAACGTCGGACCGCCTTGGGTCAGCTTGACCTTCTTGCTGAACTTGCCCGAGGACGTCAGCTTGGCCGTGGTGACCTTCTTCCACGAGCCAGCCGTGCCGTTCTTGCGATAGACCGTGACCTTCTTGCCACGAGCCTTGGGGGAGACCTTGCCGTCAGGGTCACGGTGCCGTTGATCTCGGCGGTCGTGGTGCTGAGGGTGAGGGTGACGGCGTACTTCGAGGCAGCCTGGGCCGACTGGGCGCCGGTGGCGACGAGTGCGGCGGAGACAAGCCCGACCAGGGTGAAGCGTAGGGAGCGCATGATCGGAGCGTAGGCCCGACGTGCGGTGCTGAGTAGGGACTCAGTCGGCTTTGGGTGGAAACCCCACCGTCAGGTCAGTTGATCGACGGGAAGGTGCAGAACACCTTGGCGGTGCCCAGCAGGAAGTTGATGTTCTCGCCGGACTCGGGGAGGTATGACTTGATCTCTAGTGGCCTGGTCGGCAGCAGCCGGTCGCGGACCGTGCGGGACTTGATCGCTTCGTAGGCGGGCTCGCCGCGCTTCATCGTCGCCGACTTGATCAGACGTTCCCCCTGGAGGAAGGCTGAGAGATCTTGTAACGCCCCTCGCTGGCTTCCGAGCGATCTTCCACGCCGATCCGGAAGGTGATCTTCTTGCACTTGTAGCCGCGGATGTCGACGACCGCGGTGCTGCCTCCGGGGGACCAGGAAGGACGAGAAGAAGAACTTGCGGTTGTTGACGGTCCACGGATCGCTGCGCGGCCGACCTTGTGCTGGACGCCGGAGGTGCCGGCCGGCCGGTTGAGGCGCCCGGACTTGTCGTAGAACTCGTAGAGGAAGGTCCAGTGGAAGGCGTCGAGGAAGGTCGAGCGGGTGCCGGCCGCCGTGCGACCGCGCTTGGACATCGTCGCCTTGAGGCGCCACACGCCACCCACGGGCGGCTCGAACGTGCGCGAGAACCGGCCCTTCGACGAGCTTGACCGTGTAGGTCTTGTACTTCTTTGTTGTTGCTCGTGTTGTAGGCCGTGATGCGGATCTTCTTGCCCTTGACCTTGCCGCCGGTCACTCGCCCGGTGATCTTGGTGTTGCGCAACGACTTGGTCTCCGACGACACGTCGACGAGCTCTCGCTGAGCTTGAGCGAGATGCGGTACTTCTTCGACTTCGCGGCGTCGGCGGCGGTCAGAGGGGTGGCGACCAGTGCGGCGCTGACGAGCACGGCAGCGAGGGCGACGAAGAGCTTGCGCAAGGGGTACACCTCAGGAAGTAGGACCAAAGTCCCCTCAATAGTACGGCGAATCGGGTCAATTCGCGCATTCGGCGAGAACGCCCCCACCGTGACGAACGGACGGCCCGAACAGGGTGAACGTTTTTCTGACGGCATGTCGAATCGCCGGTGTCACAAGCGATGTCCATTTCGCGGGCATGTGCCTGCGGAATATTTCTGGCACGCCATAGACTTGTAAGTTCTCTGACGCACAGAAGGAGTGAGTTGAGCTCACACAACGCCGAGCAACGCGAGATCGCCGCGGAGCAGTCCTATGTCGACACGGTCTACGAACGTCTCGATGCCTCGGCCAAGGTCGCCCAGTCCCTCGTGGTCGAGGGAATGGCGCGCGGTCACGTCGGCAACGAAGGGCGGACTGGTCGAACGCGATGCGATGGTCTACCAGGCGTCCAAGCGGCTGTCCGCCCTGCACGCGGCGCACGACGGATTGGTGTTCGGGCGACTCAACTTGGTCAACGGCGAGTCTCGTTACATCGGCCGCATCGGCGTGCGCGACGCCGAGCGCGAGATCCTGCTGGTCGACTGGCGGGCCCCGGCGGCGGCGCTGTTCTACCAGGCCACCGCTCAGGAGCCGTCCCGGCGTGGTCCGGCGGCGCGTCCTGCGCTGCGCCAACGACACGGTCATCGGCATCGAGGACGACCTGCTCGACGGTGACAACGCGCCCGACGACATGGTCGTGATCGGTGAGGGTGCACTGCTGGCGAGCCTGACCCGCGCGCGCGACGCCACGATGCACTCGGTCGTCGCGACGATCCAGAAGGAGCAGGACGAGGCGATCCGCGCACCCAGCCGTGGGGCGACCACGATCGGCGGCGGTCCCGGCACTGGCAAGACCGTCGTCGCGCTGCACCGCGCGGCCTATCTGCTCTACACCGACCGGCGCCGGTTCGAGTCGGGCGGCGTCCTGGTGGTCGGTCCGTCGACGGTGTTCATGAACTACATCGAGCGGGTGCTGCCGAGCCTCGGCGAGACGAGCGTGACGCTGCGCTCGCTCGGCGAGGTCGTCGACGGCCTGCGCACCGCACGTCACGACGAGCCCGTCGCGGCTGCAGCCAAGGGCTCGTCGCGCATGGTCAAGTTCTTGGCGCGCGCGGCGGCAGCTCCCGATGCCGGGCTCGCCGAGCGAGTTCCGCTACTTCTTCAAGGACGACGTCCTGCGGCTCAACGCCGACCAGCTCGCCAAGATCCGTCGCCAGCGTTGTCGGGAGCCAAGCGCAACCGGCGTACGACAAGGCTCCGGTCGCGCTGATCGAGGCTCTGTGGCGTCAAGTGCGCGGTGAGCGGGCCTTGGAGAAGGGTAAAGAAGACTTCGTCGAGATCATCACGACCGACGACCGCTTCGTCGACTTCGTCGAGCAGTGGTGGCCGCCGGTCGAGCCGATCCAGGTCTGGCGCACCCTGCCCGACGTCCTCGAGCAGCTGTCCAACAACGCGTTCAACGCCCGCGAGCTCGCCGCGCTCAAGGCCTCGTGGGAGCTCGGCGAGCCGAGCATCCAAGATGTGCCGCTGATCGACGAGCTGCGCTACGTCATCGGTGAGCTTGCCTGAGACCGGCGGCGAGGACGATGATGCGCCCGAAGCAGCTGACGGCTTCGAGCGGCGCGAACGGGAAGAGCGAGTCGACCGCTTCCGCTCGACCCAGAGCATCGAGGACGACGGCTTCGCCCACGTCCTGGTCGACGAGGCCCAAGACCTCTCGCCCATGCAGTGGCGGATGCTCGGCCGTCGCGGCCGCCACGCCAGCTGGACGATCGTCGGCGACGAGGCCCAGTCGTCGTGGCCGCACCCGTCAGTCCGCTGCCGCGCGCAAGGCCGCGCTCGAGGGCAAGCCCGAGCATGCCTTCCGGCTGTCGACCAACTACCGCAACTCCGCAGAGATCTACGCTGGCCGCCAAGGTCGCGGCGGTCGCGGTGCCCGACCCAGATCTGGCCGACGCGGTGCGCCGCACCGGAGAGTCGCCCCAGCGTCTCGTCGTCTCCAGTGCCGACTTGATCTCGTCGGTGCGCCGTAGCGCTGAAGAGATCCTCGGCCGGGTCGACGGGACGGTGGCCGTCGTGGCCCCGCGCGACCGTCTGGTCGGGCTGAGCGCCGATCTGGCCGAGCTCACCGCAGCTACCCAGATCGTCTGCGTGTGCTCGACGGGCTCGACACGAAGGGGCTGGAGTTCGACGGTGTCGTCGTCGTCGAGCCCGACGCGATCACCGAGGAGTCGTCAGCGGGCTGGCGCACGCTGTACGTCGTCCTGACCCGTGCGACGCGCTGTTGACCACGGTGGGCACGACAGACCGGTGGAGCAGCCGGATCGTATGAGGTTGGGTGTCAAGCTCCTCCTGCTCGTCGTCCTCGGGGCGCCGGTGGCGTTGCCGACGGCCCTGACGACCTTCGTCCACAGCGAACGGGCCATCGTCATCGGTGCGCATGATGCGACGGTCCAGCCCAACTTCGACGGCTACGCACGGATCGACTTCGGCACCTTGATCCCGCAGATCAGGCTCCCTTCAGAAGCGCCCCTCGGCATCGGCGTCGACATCCGCCTCGGTGACAGCGAGGTCACCGAGCTCGATCGAGCCATCGCCCGCGACGCGGTGATCGCGAGCCAGCCGCAGGGCGAGATCGCGGCGGTCCGCGGCACGATCACGTCGATGCTGACCGATGCGGCGCTGCGCGGGCTCGGCTCCGGCATCATCGCGGTCCTGATCGCCGTCCTGGCCTGGCAGGCGATCGGCCAGCAGCGTCGGCGGATGATCTGGGCCGCAGCGCGGCGCCCTGCTCGCAGGCAGGTCGTCGGAGCCGCAGCGGTGTCGGTGACCCTGGTGGCAGCACTCGTGCTCGTCGCGGCCCCTGAGCGGCCGCGCGAAGACGACGCGGCCTGGGAGCCGATCGCTGCAGCATTCCCGTTGCTGCCCAGCGATCCGGTGCTCGACAAGGTCGAGATCATCCAAGGGGCGTCGACGGCCGGCAGCCAGGCACTCGTCCAAGGGGCGCTCGACACCTATCAGACGTCGGTCGCGTTCTACGGCAAGATGACCGAGACCCGCGAAGAGCGCCGATGTCCGGGTGCCCGCGGAGGGCGAGACGACGGCGCTGGTCGTGACCGACCGGCACGACAACATCGGCATGGATCCCGTGGCGCGGGCGATCGCCGATCGTGCCAGCGCGACGATGCTGATCGACCTGGGCGATGACACCTCCAACGGTGCCAGCTGGGAGACGTTCAGCCTCAACTCGTTGGCCAGCGAGTTCAAGGGCTTTGACGTCGTGTCGGTCGCCGGCAACCACGACACCGGAGACACGGTGGCCGATCAGATGCGCGACAAGGGCTTCACGGTGCTCGACGGAAGCCGGTCGACGTCGGCGGCGTGCGCTTCCTGGGCAGCAGCGATCCGCGCAGCTCGGGCCTGACTGCGGGGTACTACGGCGATGCGGACGCCAATGCTGCGGCGCTGGCGGCGCAGGACCAAGAGCTTGAGCACTGCGTGCGACGACGGCGCAGTCAGCGTCATCGCAGTCCACAGCCCCTCGTCGGCCAAGCAGGCCGCCGCATCCGGCTGTGCCGATCTGGTCCTGTCGGGTCATCTGCATCGTCAGGTCGGTCCGACCACGACGACCGGGGCGAACGGCAGCCCGACCACGACGCTGTCGACCGGCAGCACGGGCGGTGCGGTCTACGCCTTCGCACTGGGCAGCAAGCTTCGCCGCACCGCGCAGGTCACGATCGTGACGTTCAAGGACGGACGTCCCGTGGGGCTGCAGGTCGTCGACTTCGAGCCCGGTGGGCAGGTGACGCCGCAACCGTACTTCCCGCTCGCTCAGGACGCCGAGGTGTCAGACCGAGAGACCGACTAGGTGCGTGTGGGCTCCGATCAGGTGCAGCGCGCGATGATCAGCTCGGCGTACGTCCGTGCGCACGTCACGATGTCGTCGATGCTGACCTGCTCGTCGACTGCGTGCGCGTCGACGATGTCGCCGGGCCCGTACTGCACGGTCGGGATGCCGGCCGCGGCGTACTGACGCAGGTCTGAACCGTACGGAGCCCCGATCAGATCGGGTGCCTCCGCGCCGGCGGCGATCGCGGCATGTCGAACTTCGTCACCGAACGGGTGGCCGAAGGCGAGCTGGCCGGCGGCGAAGTGTCCGCCCGGCCAGGTGACGATGGGCGGATGTTCCGCCAACCAGGGGTCGCCCGCTGCGGCGTCGGCGACGGCAGTCTCGAAGACTCGCTTGGCGGCCGTGAAGGTCTCGCCGGGCATGACGCCGTAGCGCCCTTCGGCGACGAGCAGGTCGGGCACCGTGCTGGCCCAGTCGCCAGCATGCACGATGCCGACGCTGATGGGCCACGGCACGTCGGTGAACGGTGCCGGCGGCGCGGTGTTGCGCTCGGCCTCGAGCACGCCGAGTGCTCGGTGGACGCGCTCGAAGGCCTGGATCGCGCTGTGACCGCGGGACCGCATCGAGCCGTGGGTCGACTGGCCGTGCACCTCGAGACGGAACGTCAGGGAGCCGGCATTGGCCGAGACGATCTGGCCTGCGGTGGGCTCGGCGATGAGGCAGACATCACCGGTGTGGCCGCGGCGCAGAGTCGCGAAGGCGCCGATGCCGCCATCTTCCTCGCCGATGACCGAGTGGACCGCGAACGGTCGGTTCAGCGGCAGGTCGCTGACCGCACGAGCCGCCGCGATGATCGCGACGACACCGCCCTTCATGTCGCAGACGCCGCGACCGAACCAGTGGTCGTCTTGCTCGCGGACGTGCCAGGGATCGCCGCTGGTCCACGAGTCGGCGTCGCCAGGCGGCACGACGTCGACATGGCCGTTGAGGATCAGTGCCGGGATGCCAGGTCCGGAGGTGCCGACGACGCCCCAGGCCTCGTCGCGCTCGACCTCTTCGCCCGGGTAGTCGGCATCGGCGCGGAGGCCGTCGAGATCGAGCCGCCACTGGTCGACGTCCATGCCGAGGCCGGTCAGCGTCGCGGCACACCACCGTTGGGCCGCGATCTCGGCGTCGCTGCCACCCGTGCTGGGGAAGTTGACGAGCTGGGCCAGGTCGCGTCGGATCAGGTCGACGTCGATGTCCATGCTGCCAGTCTGGCAGCCGAGTCCTGGTAGCTCATGGTGCCGGTCGCCACAACGATGACGAGCTCGTCGGCCTCGTCGTGATCGACATGAAACGCCTCGCCGTTGCGGCGAAAGAACACCGTGATCGCCAACCACCCCGAATCGTCTGTTGCCGTCGATCAGCGCTTGGTTGCGGACGACGGACTCGAGCAGGACTGCAGCCTTCTCGTGCAGAGTCAGGTAGGCGTCGTCGCCGAAGAGGCTAGTTTGAGGGCGGTGCGCAGCCGAGTCGAGCAGACCGATGTCACGGACCGCCTGGAGATTGGCGATGTCGACGATTTCGAGCAGGTCTTCGAGCGAGAGGTAGTCGATCACTGTGCGAGTCGATCGACAAGCGGGCCGTAGTCGTCGATGGCCTTTCGGGTGGCCTCTCGAATCTCCTTGCGCCGCACGTCGGCGCGCGCCTGCTGGACAAGGTTGCCGGTCATCGCAGGCCCTGCGCTAGGCTCGGCCCATGACAGTCCAGCACCTCGCCTGGTGGCGCCACCCGTAACGGTGGCCTGTCGACTTCTGCCCAGACCGCCTCACCGCCGGCTCTGGGCTTTGTCGTGTGTGCCTAGATGAGCACAGTTTGATGAGCACAGCTCGTCCTGGCCGGTCGAGACACTTACCGAAGGAACTGCGATGACCTCCCTCGACGAGCTCTTGGCTCAACCCGCGTTCGCACTGATCCGCGTGCGCGAGTCCGACACCGTCACCTTGGTCGGTGGCCCGCGCACCGACCTCGCCGCGCTGGCCGACATCCCGTTGAAGTCCGGTCCGGGACCCGTGTGGGACCAGCTGGTCCTGGTTCCGTACGCCCAGGCGAGCGAGCGCGGGTTCGAGGCGCATCAGGACGGCACGCCGTTGTCGGCGATCGACATCGCGTACAGCGCCGACGTCCCGTTGACCGAGCTGCTCGAGGTGTTGCCCGACGTCCCGGTCGAGTTCACCGATCGTGGCGGCTTCGAGACCACCGACGACGAGTACGCCGACATCGTGCGCACGATCATCGACGACGAGATCGGCCAGGGTGAGGGCGCCAACGTCGTGATCGGGCGGCACTACCGCGCACAGGTCGCCGACTGGAACCACGACACCGCGCTGACGGTGTTCCGCCGCCTGCTGGAGCGTGAGCGCGGCGCCTTCTGGACGTTCTTGATCTTCACCGGCGACCGCTACCTGATCGGCGCCTCGCCCGAACGTCACGTGAGCCTCGAAGCCGGCCAGGTCCGGATGAACCCCATCAGTGGCACGTTCCGCATGCGCGGTCTGGAGACGCACGCCGACAAGAAGCGCGAGCTGCTGAAGTTCTTGGAGGACGAGAAGGAGATCTACGAGCTCTTCATGGTCGTCGACGAAGAGCTCAAGATGATGTGCGACATCTGCCATGAGGGTGGACTCGTGCTCGGGCCCTATCTCAAGCCCATGACGCACCTCGTGCACACCGAGTACCTGTTGGCCGGTCGCACCCACCGCGACGTGCGCGAGGTGCTGCGCGACTCGATGTTCGCGGCCACCGTCACGGGCAGCCCGGTCGAGAATGCCTGCCGACTCATCAAGCAGTACGAGCCGCAGGGACGCGGCTACTACGCCTCGGTCGCCGCGCTGATCGGGCGAGACGAGAATGGTGAGCAGCGGGCCGATGCGCCGATCTTGATCCGTACCGCCGATGTCGATCTGGCCGGAAACCTCAAGGTCTCGGCCGGAGCGACGCTGGTGCGTGACTCGAGCGCGGAGTACGAGACGACCGAGACGTGGGCCAAGGCCTCGGGCATCCTCAGCGCGTTCGGGCTGGTCGACGCGGCGCCTGAACCGGTAGACGGCTTCGACGCCTTCACCCGCGAGGACGAGGTCATCATCGCGCTCGGCTCACGCAACCAGCGGCTGAGCCAGTTCTGGCTCACCGACCAGTCGGGGGCTGCTCCGGTGCCGTCGCTGACTGGCAAGCGGGTCGTCATCGTCGACGCCGAGGACGACTTCGTCAACATGCTGTCGCACGTCTTCGGTGTGCTGGGCATGACGACCGACATCGTGCGCCACGACGCGTACTCGGAGGGCGTCCTCGACGGCTACGACCTGGTCGTGGTCGGTCCGGGGCCGGGCGACCCGCGCGATCTCGACGACCCCAAGATGGCCACGATGCATGCGGTCGTCGCGGGACTGCTCGAGACGCAGCGACCGTTCCTGGCCGTGTGTCTTGGCCATCAGACGTTGAGCCACCAGATCGGTCTCGACCTGACGTTCAAGGACATCGTGTTCCAGGGGACCCAGAGCAGGCTCACGGTGCTGGATCGCCCGGAGACGGTGGGCTTCTACAACACGTTCGTGGCCCGGGTGCCAGCCGACGGGCTGCCTGAGGGTGTGACGGTCGAGACCGAGCCAGAGACCGGCGACATCCACCTGGTGGCCGGACCGCACTACCGCGGCATCCAGTTCCATGCCGAGTCGATCCTGACCCAGAACGGATTCGGCATCCTGCGTGACCTGGTCACCGACCTGATTGGTTGAGGTCGTCAGGGCGCCGCTGGCGCGTCGAGGGGGTCGGGGTTGTCGGCTGGCCGCGTCTTCAGGCGGGTGACCATGACGCCCAGCAGGCACAGGGCGCCTCCGACGAACGCCAACGCTGCGGGCACCTCGTCCAGGAGCAGCCACGAGATCAGGGTCGCGACGGCTGGCACGAGGTACGTCGTCGACGCGGCTTGGCCGGCGGTGATGCGTTTCAGGGCGTACGACCAGGTGCTGAAGCCGATCGCCGTCGGGAAGATCCCGAGATAGGCGAGCCACAAGAGGTCGTGGGCGGAGGCGTCCGAGACCTCGCGGATCAGCGCGGGTGCGAATGGCACGCACACGACCGCGCCGATGAGGCATCCCAGCCACACCGACATGACGGGCTCGACGGTGCGGAGGGCAGGCTTCTGGGCTAGAGCACCGATCGCGTAGAACAGGGCGGCCGCAAGACACAGCAGCACCGCCGAGGTGCTGGCGGTGTCGACCGAGGTGGAGTCGTGGTTGGTGCTGACCGCGATCAGGATGACCCCCGCGAAGGCGATTGCGATGCCGATGACGAGCGGCTTGGGAAAGCCTTCCTTGAAGATGAAGCCCGCGAGCAGAGCCACGATCGCCGGACCGATGTTGATGATCAGGGCCGTCGTGCCAGCGTCGAGATCGCGCTCGGCGGCGTTGAGGGCGATGTTGTACGCCCCGAACCACACGACGCCGTAGAGGAGGACGAGCTGCAGCGCCCGGCCTCGCGGCATCGCCGCGCGAGTCGGCCGGGCGATCAGGGTCAGCGCGAGGACGCCGATGACGAGCCGGCCGAGCGTCAGAGAGCCAGGGGAGAACGTGTCGCCGACAGTCGGATGGCCACGAAGGCCGAGGCCCACAGCAGCACCGTCACGAGCATGGCCAGCAGGGAGAGGTCGCGCTCGGTCTTCACTCACGAACCCTAGCCAGTGGTCCGCTGCGAGCGCGAGCGGAAATCGGCCAACGTCCCCCGAGAACCGGCCATCACGACGACTGAGCCTGGCGTCCCGCACCGGAGGGGTGCAGGACGCCAGGCTCAGGGCGTGCGTGGTGCTACGGGGTGGGGATGGACGGCGCTGGTTGGCTGGCCTGTTCGGTCTTGCCGCCGTCGGAGCCGAGAGTCACGTCGACCTCGTTCTTCTTGCCGTCCCGGGTGTAGGTGAGGGTGATCTTCTCGCCGGGGTTGAATCCGCGGACCGAGGCGACCAGCGCCTCCGAGCTCGGGATCAGGGCGCCGTTGACCGACGTGATGACGTCGCCCTTCTTGAGCCCGGCCTTGTCGCCGGCCCCGCCCGGGGTGACCTCCTTGACCTCGGCGCCGATTCCGGTGATGCCGTCCTCGCCGAGGAAGTTGCCGACGCTGACACCGATCTGGGCGTGCTGCACCTTCTTGCCGTCGAGCAGCTGCTTGGCGACGTTCTTGGCCAGGTCGATCGGGATCGCGAAGCCCAGGCCGATCGACCCGGCATCGCCCGAGGTCGTCGTGCCGGACCGGATGGCGGAGTTGATCGCGATGACGTTGCCGTCGAGGTCGACCAGCGGGCCACCGGAGTTGCCGGGGTTGATGGCAGCGTCGGTCTGGACGGCCGGGAAGGTGGTGGACTCACCGCTGCCCGAGCCGTCGGACGACGAGACCGGACGGTTGAGCGCCGAGATGATGCCCTGCGTGACGGTGCTCTCGAGGCCGAACGGCGAGCCGATCGCCACGACTTCCTGACCGACCTTGAGATCGGCCGACGTGCCAAGCGACGCCGGCGTCAAGCCCGACTGACCGGCGGCCTTGATGACGGCCAGATCGGTCTTCGGATCGGCGCCGATGACCTCGGCCTTGGCGTTGGAGCCGTCGCTGAATGCGACGGTGATGGTGCCGCCGCCATTGGCGACGTCGATGACGTGGTTGTTGGTCAGGATCTCACCGTCACTGCTGATGATGATGCCCGTGCCGGAGCCGGATTCCTCGGAGCCCTTCACGTTGATCTGCACGACGGACGGGAGCACCTTCTCCGCGACGGCCGCGACAGAACCGGCAGCGGCCTTCGTCTGCGTCGTCTTGGAGCCGCTGTCGAGGGAGTTGACGACATTGCCGCCGGATCCGCCGTCGTCATTGGCCTGGTCGTAGGCCCAGGCACCACCGAAGCCTGCGCCGCCAGCGAGCACCGCGAGCGCCAGCACCCCGGCGAGCTTGCGGCCGCGTCGCTTGGGCTCACGGGGTGCTCCACCGCTGGACTCCACGCTGGTGGCCGCGAACGGCGGGAACGCGACGGTCGGTTCGTGCTGGGCCGGGGGAGCGAAGGGATCGCCGTACGGTGCCTGCGACGAGGTGGGGGCCTGGCCCTGGTACCGGTGGCTGAAGTCGTCAGGCACCGGGGGGCTCGCGGGAGCGGCCAGCGGGGCGACCTCGACGGTCGGCTCGTTCTCGGCGACCCACGTGTCCGCCGCCGGGGCCGCCGGGGCCGCCGGGGCCGCCGGGGGTGCCGGGGGTGCGGAGGGGGCGATGAACGGCGCGTCGGTGGCCGGTTCAGCGGCGGACTCGGCCGCCTCGGCCGGCGCAGCCTGCTCCTGGGGCGCAGCAGGCGTCGCGGGCTGCGTCATGGTGGGTTCAGCCTGCGCGGGGGGCGCAGCTGCCGTCTCGACAGGAATCTCCTCAGTAGGCGTGGGAGCGTCCTGATCATCGCCGCGATCCGACGGGGGAACGTACGGGTTGGCGGCGAAGGGATCGTGCGAATCGGTCATGGAAATAGATTCTCGCCTATCTCTGAGACATGTATGAGATTGGCGTGTGAGAGATCAAAGAACCCTGACGGTCTCAGAGGTCGTCCGGCACCGTGGACTCGGGCAGTCGCAACGTGAATTGCGTGCCGCCGCCCGGAGGTGAGGAGACCTCGACCGTCCCGCCGTGCCGCTCTGCAGCCCGCTTGACGATCGACAGCCCGAGTCCGGAGCCGGGCAGGGTTCGCGCCTCGCTCGAGCGGTAGAACCGGTCGAAGATGTGCGGCAGGTCTTCAGCGTTGATGCCGGGACCCTCGTCGGTCACGGTGGCTCGCCACCGGTCAGCCTGACGTGGATCACGCCGTCGTCGGGGCTCCACTTCGCCGCGTTGTCGAGCAGGTTGGTGACGGCCCGCTCGAGCAGCTGTGGCTCGCCGATCACCATCCACGGCTCGACCTCGACGTCGATGTCGCTGCCTGGGCGCGCAGCCGCACCCGGTCGACGGCGTGGTTGACGACCTCGGCCAGGTCAAGTGGTTCGGGGGCCCGTGACATGGGCTCGTCGCGGGCCAGCCGACGAGGTCGCCGACCAACGTCGTGAGCTCTTCCAGCTGGGCGCGGACGTCGTCCATGATCTCGTGTCGCTGGTCGACGGTCAGCTGGCGGTCGCTGCTGTCGGCGGCCTGGCCGATCAGCTCGATGTTGGTGCGCAGGCTGGTCAACGGTGTGCGGAGCTCGTGGCCGGCATCGGCGACGAGCTGGCGCTGGCGTTCCTGCGAGGCGTCGAGCGCCTGGAGCATCGCGTTGAACGATGTCGTCAGACGGGCCAGCCGTCGCGACCCGTGACCTTGATCGGCGTGAGCTCTGAGGTACGGGCGACATGCTCGGTCGCCGCGGTGAGGCGGCGCACGGGACGCAGACCGTTGCTGGCGACGGCCCAGCCGGCACAACCGGCCAGCACGACACCTGCCGTGCTGGCGAGCAGCAGGATCACCTTCAGCCGCTCGAGGGCGTCGCGGTTCGACTCCATCGACTGGGCGAGGACGAGGGCCTTGCCGGGGCCTGCGCTGACTGCGACGACCCGATGAGGCACCCCTTGGATGACGACGGTGCGCACCGACTGCTTGCGTTCGCCGATCGAGACCTCCAGCCACGCACGCCCTTAGCTTTGGCGAACTCCGTGCTGGTCGCCGGGTCGGAGGTGAACAGCCGACCTCCTTCGACGATGAAGGGCAAGATGCCGAGGTAGGCCAACGCCTGCACCGACTCGCTGGTCTGGAGCGCCTGGCTGTATCCGCTGTCGACGGCGGCATTGGCGCGCCGCAGCATCGACTCGTCGAGCGAGCTCTCGAACTCGGCTCGAACCGTCACGAAGGCGACCGCGCTGACGACACCCAGCGTGAGGGCGACGGCCGCGGTCGTGAGCACCGCGACGCGCAGGGCCAGCGACATCCGGCCTGTGATCTTCTGCAGTGCGCGGTGGACCGCGTCGATCACGGTGGGGTCTCGCGCAGGACGTAGCCCACGCCACGCACCGTGTGGAGCAGGCGGGACTCGCCCTCGGCCTCGAGGCTTGCGTCGCACGTAGCCGACGTACACCTCGAGTGAGTTGGCCGTCGTCGGGAAGTCGAATCCCCACACTTCCTCGAGGATGAAGGACCGTTCGAGGACGCGCTTGGGTCGGCGCAGGAAGAGCTCAAGCAGGGCGAACTCGGTGCGGGTCAACGACAGCGAGCGTCCACCGCGGGTGACGTCGCGGGTCACTGGGTCGAGGGACAGGTCGGCGAACGTCAGCGGCGCCTCGTCGGGCTCGACCTCGGCGGCGCGTGACGACCGGCGCAGGAGCGAGCGGATCCTGGCCAGCAGCTCTTTCGAGGGCGAAGGGCTTGGTCAGGTAGTCGTCGGCGCCGGCGTCGAGCCCGTCGACCCGGTCGGAGACCGCGTCGCGAGCCGTCAGGACGAGGATCGGGACGTCGTTGCCGGCATTGCGCAGCGCGCGAGTCGCTTCGAGGCCGTCGAGCCGGGGCATCATGACGTCCATGACGATCGCGTCGGGGTTGATCTGGGGAACGCGCGCCAGAGCCTCGGCGCCATCAGAAGCGAGGTCGACGGTGTAGCCGTTGAACTCGAGTGACCGGCGCAGTGAGTCACGCACGGCGCGGTCATCGTCGACGACAAGAATGCGCATGGCACCCAGTCTGCCCGTCATGTCTGAAGGTGTCCTGAGATCAGGCCGACAACAGGCTGTGTGCGGCCTGAGCCGCACGTGATCCGTAGGTGCCGCCGAACAGCACGGCGTGCACGAGCGGGGGATGCAGCTGGTGCAGGGCCAGGCGGTCCTGCCAGCCGTCGGCGAGCGGTGCCGCCTCGGCGTAGGCATCGAGGATGCGTTGCAGGTGCGGTGCGCCGAACATCGAGAGCATCGCCAGATCGGTCTCGCGGTGCCCGCCGTGGGCGGCAGGGTCGATCAGCCACACGTTGCCGTCGGCACCCCACACGATGTTGCCGGACCACAAGTCGCCGTGGATGCGTGCCGGCGGCTCGGCTGGGCCGGCGAGATCGTGGATGCGGCGCATCGCGGCCTCGATGGTCGTCGCCTCGTCGGAGGTCAGCGCACGACGATCGACGGCGGCCCGGACGTACGGCATGACGCGACGGGACGCGAAGAACTCCGGCCAGGTCGGCAAGGGGCGGTTCGGCAGCGGGGCGAGCCCAATGAACCCGTCCTGGGGGGCGCCGAAGCCGTCGGCGCCAGACAGGTGGGTTGCTGCCAGGTCGCGTCCGAAGCGTTCGGCGAGCTCGGTCGACGGCTTGACCGGCTCGACCCAGTCGAGGACCAGGCAGTCCTCGGCGGCCGCGAGCACCGTGGGCACCTTCGCGCCATCGGCCTCTCCGAGCCAGCGAAGACCGGCGGCCTCGCGTTCGAAGAAGCCCTCGGGCGCATGCGGACGGGTCTTGATGACGGCGCCGCGGCCGTCGGTGAGGCGAAGTCGGGTCGTGGTGCAGATGTCGCCCCCGGCGACAGGGGTGGTCGAGACGACACCCAGACCGAGGAGTGCCTCTGCCCGGGCCGCGGTCCCTGCCATGCGTGCCATGAGCACGACGTTACCGCGTGGCCAGTCGGGGCGTGGCCAGTCGGGTCAGGCGCAGGTGGCGAGGTAGGTCGCCGGGTTCTTCGGCCCGGTGCTGCCACCGCCGCCGGATCCGGGGATCGACGTGACGCTGAAACCGCCGGTGAAGTCGACCTTGTCCGGAAGCAGGCGTGAGGCATGGATGGTGGTGAAGTTCCACTGGCCGTCACGAGCGGACACGCTGGTCTTCGCGACCTGCTTGCCCGAACGCAGCACGGTGGCGCTGCCGCTGGCGCCGTAGCCCGGCGCGGTCAGCGCTCCGAGAGTGATCTCCCACAACGGTCCGAACGGGCCCGTGACCGCTCGCTTGCAGGCGAGGACGTGAGAACCGTCTTGCGACAAGATCGTGGTCCAGCCTGTCGCGGCCTGGGCCGGAGCGGTGGTGCTGACGAGTGCCGCTGTCGTCATCGCCGCAGCGATGGACAGGCCTTTGATGCGTCGTCGAAGTCGTACGGTCATGTGATTCCCCCGGATTCGCAGTGCAATTGCTCGCAGCCTAACGGCGGACGGGGGAAGCCGCCACACGTCACGAACGGGTCAGCTGGGGCAGCTGTTCGACGAGCTGGTCGACGGTGCGCTCGACCATCGCGAGGACGTGGTGGAACCCGTCGGTGCCGCCGTAGTAGGGGTCGGGGACCTCGTCGTCGAGCTCGGTGGCCTCAGGGTCGAACTCGCGGAACAGCCTGACCTGATGCTGCTGGTCGACGGTCGGCGCCAGGTCGAGCATGTCGGACCGGTTGCTGTGGTCCATCGCCAGCAGCAGGTCGTACTCGGCGTACCAGTCGGTCGTGAACGTCCGGGCGACGTGGCGCGACGGGTCGTAGCCGGCCTGGGCGAGGACGTCGGCCGAGCGAGGGTCCATGGGGTTGCCCTCGTGCCAGCCTCCTGTGCCGGACGACACGACGGCGACCTGGTCGTCGAGGCCGGCCTTGACGAGACGATCCTCGAGGACGACGTGCGCGATGGGTGAGCGACAGATGTTGCCGAGGCAGACCATCGCGACGGTGTACGTCATGCCTGTGGTCCTAGTTGCGGATGACGCGGACCGACTGCTTCGGCGGGTTGACGAAGGCGCCGACGATCGACTGGCTCACCGAGATGATGATCGAGGCGACAACAGCCCACCAGAAGCCGTCGATGTGGAAGGCGACGTCGAACAGGTCGGTGATCTTCTCGGTCAGCAACAGCAGCAGCGCGTTGATCACGAGCAGGGCGAGGCCCAGCGTGATGATGATGAACGGCAGCGACAGCAGCTCGAGGACGGGGCCGACGAAGCTGTTGATGATCGTGAACACGAGGGCGACCAGCAGCACTGCGACGATGCGGGCCACGTTGGACTCATCGGCATCGCCGATGCTCATGTGGTCGCCGAGCAGCCATGCTGCGACGGACAGGGCTACGGCGCTGACGAGCCAGGTCGAGAGGAAACGCTCCATGGCTTGATTGTTGCACTGTCGACGGCCCGGCCGCGCCCCTCAGGGTGCGGGGATCGCGTGCTCGACCGTGCGGGACGTCTGTGCGAGCACGATTCCGGCGATCACTGCGGTGGCGCCGAGCACCTGGACCGGGCTCAGGGTCTCGGCGAACCAGGCCCAGCCGAGGACGTTCGCGATGACGGGTTCGAGCATCGCGACGACGACCACGATCGAGGCCGGGAGGTGCTTGAGGGCGATGAGCTGCAGGAAGAACGGCATGACCGTGCCGAGCACGACGACCATCGCGATCGGGACCAGGGGGTTGACGGAGTACTCGTCGAGGCGGCCCAGCCAGGAGGTGCTGTCGGGCAGTGTGGGGGTCTCCCAGATGGGCTGGAACAGGTTCATGGCGACGGTCGCCACGATGAACGCCCACAAGATGACGCGCAGCGGGTCGTCGAAGCCCAGGCCGTGCTCGCCGATCAGGAAGTACGCGGCGAAGCTGATGCCCGCCAGCAACGCCATCAGGACGCCGAGGCCGTCGAACGTCAGCCCGTTCCACACCTGGCTGACGACGGCCAGGCCACCCAGGGCGAGTGCCACGGCGGCCCACATGCGCGGATGGACCGGGTCCTTGCGCACGAACCGGACCCACAGCACGACGAACACCGGTGCGAGGTACTCGATCAGCAGCGCGATGCCGAGTGGGAGTCGGGTGATCGCCACGTTGTAGGTCAGCTGCATCGCGGCGACGCCGACCAGGCCGAGCGCGACGACGGTCAAGAAGGCGGTGCCGCGTGGGCGACGCAGCGCCGATCGGCGGAAGCATGCGGCATAGGCCACGAACACCAGTGCGGCGAACGTGATGCGGACCGTGGTGAACTCTCCCGGGGTCAGTCCGGCCCCCATGGCGACTCGCGAGATGCCCCCGTTGAGCCCGAACAGCAGGGCCGCGATGATGACCATGGCGTAGCCGAGGCGGGGGCGGGGGGCGGTCATCCGTCGATTCTGACAGGTGCTCGTCGGTGCGATTACTGTCGGTGCATGAGCATCCCTCGCGCCAGGAAGGCGCTCGACGACATCCCGGTCTACCGCCCTGGCAAGGCTGCTCACAGTGACGACTTCAAGCTGTCGAGCAACGAGAATCCGTATGACCCGCTGCCTGGAGTCATGCAGCGTGCGGCCGACGGCTGTCACGGATCAACCGTTATCCCGATGCCGGCATGACGCCGTTGTACGCCGCCTTGTCAGAGCGGTTCGGGCTGTCACCGGATCACTTCGCCGCCGGGACGGGCTCGGTCGCGGTGCTGTTCGCGCTGCTCAACGCCCACCTCGAGGCCGGTGACGAGATCGTCTACGCCTGGCGCTCGTTCGAGGCCTATCCGATCGCGGCGGCGCTGACCGGTGCGACGGCGGTGCGGATCGCGCTGCGCCCCGATGCGACGCACGACCTCGAGGCGATGGCAGCGGCGGTGACTGAACGTACGCGGGTCGTCCTGGTCTGCACGCCCAACAACCCGACCGGACCCGTGGTCACGGCCGACGAGCTCTCGCAGTTCCTCGACCGGGTGCCCGACGACGTGCTGGTCGTCGTGGACGAGGCGTATGTCGAGTTCGTCCGGGATCCTGCTGCAGCCGACGGCCTGGCCGCCCTCGACCGGCACGACAACGTCGTGGTGCTGCGGACGTTCTCCAAGGCCTACGGGCTGGCGGGTCTGCGGGTCGGCTTCGCGATCGCTAGACCGGAGGTCGCCGAGTCGATCCGCAAGGCCACTCCGCCGTTCACGGTGACAGATCTGTCGCAGGCGGCGGCGATCGCGTCGCTGGAGGCGCAGCCTGCGTTGGAGGAGCGGGTCGAGGCGATCGTCCAGGAGCGCGAGGCGATGGTCGTGGCCTTGCGGTCGCAGGGTTTCGCGGTGCCGCAGACGCAGGCCAACTTCGTCTGGCTCCCGCTCGGCGACGACGCTGCCGGCTTCGCCGCAGCGTGCGACCCGGTCTCGGTGCGGCCCTTTCCTGGCGACGGGGTGCGCATCAGTGTCGGCTCCCCTCAGGTCAACGCCGAGGTCATCGCGCGCGCTGAATCCTGGATGAGGTCTCGGCCCCGATCGTGACCCGGTGGGGACCAGGTCGTTGGGGGTGGCAAGCGTGAGCGGGGCCGGACGCGTCCTGACTTGGAACTGGGGCGGTGGGCAGTTACGGTGGAGCTGAGCGTGACACCGGTCACACTCCTGCAATCCTGATGGCGTCCACCACCCTGTGACTCCGACGGATCGCGGACTTCGAGCTCCGGCGCGGCGACCCCGCACCCGGATGATTGAGGAGAAGCATGATCATCGACCCCTCTGCCTCCCACGTCGACGACGCACCTTTGGTCCAGCTGGTGACGCCCACTGGTGAACGACGCACCGACGAGACCTACTCGTTCGACGGTGATCGCGCCGAGATCGAGTCGCTCTACCGCGACATGGTCCTGACCCGCCGGGTCGACAACGAGGCGTACGCCCTGCAACGGCACGGTGAGCTCGGCCTGTGGCCGCCATCGTTGCGGACAGGAAGCCGCGCAGATCGGTTCGGCTCGTGCCCTCCGCCCCCAAGACTTCGCCTTCCCGAGCTACCGCGACCACGGCGTCGCCTGGTGCCGGGGTGTCGATCCGACCCTGCTGCTGGGGATCTTTCGCGGTTCGGAGATGTCAGGCTGGGATCCCCACGAGCACAACCTGGCTCTGCCCGCCATCATCATCGGAGCGCAGACCCTGCACGCCACCGGCTACGCCATGAGCCTCAGCCTCGAAGGTCTGGTCGGCAGTGGCGATCCTGAGCGTGACGCTGCGGCGATCGCGTACTTCGGCGATGGTGCGACGAGCGAGGGCGATGTCAACGAGGCGCTCGACTGGGCATCGGTCTACCAGGCTCCCGTCGTGTTCCTGTGCCAGAACAACCACTATGCGATCTCGGCCCCGACTGCGCGCCAGACCCGTGTGCCCATTGCGCAGCGCGGCGACGGCTTCGGCGTCCCGGGGGTGCGAGTCGACGGCAACGACGTCCTGGCCTGCCTGGCTGTCACCGAGGTCGCGCTGCAGCGGGCCAGGGATGGTCAGGGTCCGACCCTGATCGAGGCCGTCACCTACCGCATGGGTGCGCACACGACGTCCGACGATCCGAGCCGTTACCGCGACGCCGCCGAGGTCGAGGCCTGGAAGGCGAAGGACGCGATCGACCGGATCCGCGTGCTGCTCGAGGCAGAAGGCACCGAGCCGGACTTCTTCACCGCCCTCGACCACGAGGCGGACGAGCTCGGTGCTCGGCTCCGGGAGTTCTGCCAGCAGATCGCCGATCCAGATCTTGCGCAGTGGTTCGACCGGGTCTTCGTCGAGACACCCCCCGAGCTGGAGCAGCAACGCGACGAATATGTCGCCTGGCGTTCGTCGTTGGAGGTGCCGGCATGAAGATGTCGATGGTCAAGGCGCTCAACAGCGGCCTGCGCAACGCCATGGAGAACGACCCCCGGGTGCTCGTCATGGGCGAGGACGTCGGCCGCCTCGGTGGGGTCTTCCGCGTCACCGAAGGGCTGCAGAAAGACTTCGGCGACGGACGGGTCATGGACACGCCGCTCGCCGAGTCGGGCATCGTGGGCACCGCAGTCGGCATGACGTTCCGTGGCCTGCGGCCGGTCATCGAGATCCAGTTCGACGGATTCGTCTACCCCGCGTACGACCAGATCGTCAGCCAGGTCGCTCGGCTCCACTTCCGTAGCGCCGGCAAGGTGCGGATGCCAGTCGTGATCCGCATACCCTTCGGTGGTGGCATCGGTGCCGTCGAGCACCACTCCGACAGCCCTGAGGCCCAGTTCGCGATGACAGCCGGGCTCAAGGTCGTCTCGTGCTCCAACCCGCATGATGCCTACTGGATGATCCAGCAAGCGATTGCCTCGGACGACCCCGTCGTCTTCATGGAGCCGAAGCGCCGCTACTGGGAGGCCGGCGAGGTCGACACCGAGGTAGCGACGAGCACGCTGTGGTCGTCGCAGATCGTCCGACCGGGCAGCGATGCGACGGTGATCGCGTACGGGCCGATGGTCAAGACGTGCCTCGACTCGGCAGCTGCCGCGGCCTCCGAAGGGATCGAGCTCGAGGTCATCGATCTGCGAGCACTCTCGCCGTTGGATCTTGGTCCCGTCGTCGAGTCGGTTCGACGCACCGGTCGAGCGATCGTCGTGCACGAGGCGGCCCGCACGCTGGGACTGGGCGCCGAGATCGCTGCGCGCGTCACCGAGGAGTGCTTCTACTCCCTCGAGGCGCCGGTGCAACGCGTCACGGGCTATGACCTGCCGTATCCGCCGAGTCGCGCCGAAGGCGAGTTCTTGCCGTCACTCGATCGCATCCTCGATGCCGTCGACCGAGTCCGGGCGTACTGAGTCATGGGTTCAGTCATGCGTTCTGAAGGAGAGCAGATGAGCGAGTTCACCCTGCCGGACGTCGGCGAAGGGCTGACGGAGGCCGAGATCATCACCTGGCGGGTAGCCGTCGGCGACATGGTCAACATCAACGACGTCATCGTCGACATCGAGACAGCCAAGTCGATCGTCGAGCTGCCGAGCCCGTACGCCGGACAGGTGCAGGCCTTGCTGGTGGCCGAGGGTGACACGGTGCAGGTCGGCACACCCATCATCTCGATCGGGTCGCAGGCGCACAGCGAGGTGTTCGGCCGGATGGAGACTGCGGCGGCGATCGTCGACGGCGGCGAGGCTGCCGAGTCGGAGGCACCGCAGGCCATGCTCGTCGGTTACGGTCCGCGCGCCGATGCGACGGTGCGACGACGCAAGATCTCCGACATCGCGGCCTCGGGCCCGTCCCGGCCGGGTTGCCTCGGTCGACCTCGAGAAGGTGCCGGGCCCGGTGCGGGCACTGGCCAAGCCTCCGGTGCGCAAGCCGCCAAGGACCTGGGTGTCGACCTGCACGACGTGCCATCGGTCGGCGACGTCATCACCCGAGCCGAGGTCGAGGCCTTCGCCGGCTCGCCGGTCGAGCCTGTCGAGACCCCGTCGGTTGAGCCTGTCGAGACCCCTGTCCTCTCGACAAGCAGCGAGGACACCCGGATCCCCATCAAGGGTGTGCGCAAGGCGACCGCAGCGGCCATGGTCCGTTCGGCGTTCACCGCACCGCACGTCACCGAGTGGGTCACGGTCGACGTCTCCCGCACCATGGAGCTGGTCGAGACGCTCAAGAAGGCCCCGGCGTTCGCCGACGTCAAGGTCTCGCCGACCCTGATCGTGGCCAGGGCGATCTGCCTGGCGATCGCGACGTACCCGAGCTCAACGCGTCGTGGGACGAGGATGCGCAGGAGATCGTGGTCAAGAAGTCGATCAACTTGGGCGTCGCGGCCGCTACCGAGCGCGGCCTCGTGGTGCCCAACATCGTCGATGCCGGACAGCTGTCGCTGGGCGAGCTGGCGGCGGCGCTGGGCGAGCTGACGGCGACAGCACGTGCAGGACGCACCCAGCCGGCACAGATGGCTGGCGGAACGTTCACGCTGACCAACATCGGCGTCTTCGGCATCGATGCAGGCACACCGATCCTCAACCCGGGGGAGTCCGGGATCCTCGCGCTCGGCACGATCGAACGTCGACCCTGGGTCGACGACAAGATCAGGTCGTGCCCCGCTGGGTCACGACCTTGGCGTTGAGCTTCGACCACCGGGTCGTCGACGGCGAGCAGGGTTCGCGCTTCCTGGCCGAGGTCGCGTCGATCCTGCGGGAGCCCGGGCTCGTCCTGGCGTACTGATCGCAGTGAGGTCGGTTGCGGGCGTGCCCGTAGGATCTGCGCGTGACTGAACAGACAACTCGAGCCCGCCGCCCGTGACCGCCACCTCGCCAACTTCGTCGGTTCGACGATCTTCCTCAGCCGTTGGCTGCAGGCCCCGCTCTACCTGGGGCTCATCTTGGCCCAGGGCGTGTACGTCGTGCTGTTCTGGAAGAGGCTCGTCCACCTGATCCAGGACTTCAACACGTTCAGCGAAGAAGACATCATGCTGCTGGTCCTCGGACTGGTCGACGTCGTGATGATCGCGAACCTGTTGATCATGGTGATCATCGGCGGCTACGAGACGTTCGTGTCGCGGATCAAGATGCAAGGTCACCCCGACCAGCCTGAGTGGTTGTCGCACGTCAACCCCAACGTCCTCAAGGTCAAGCTGGCGATGTCGATCATCGGCATCTCCTCGATCCACCTGTTGAAGACCTTCATCGAGGCCCCGTCGTACTTCGGCCCCAACTCGCACATCGAGGACCCGGCGACCATGATCATGTGGCAGACGTTGATCCACATGGCCTTCATCGCGTCGGCGATCGGGCTGGCCTACATCGACCGGCTTCAGCTGCCGAGCGCCCCCGCCAAGGCCGACGCCGCGCACTGACAGCCGCGCACCAGCCGGGTCGCACCGAGGCCTAGACTCGGTGGGTGAGGCGAGCTGAACCCCAGACCCGGCACCCGGGTGCATATGCGGTGTGGGCGGTGGCTCTCGCGGTCTACCTGCTCGCGGTGTTCCACCGATCGTCCCTCGGGGTGGCTGGACTCGCCGCGACCGAGCGGTTCGACATCCAGGCCTCGGCGAGCTTGCGACGTTCACGATGCTGCAGCTGCTGGTCTACGCGGCGATGCAGATTCCGGTCGGCCTGCTGATCGACCGGTTCGGTCCCCGCCGGGTCCTGCTCACCGGAGCCATCACCCTGACGCTGGCGCAGATGGGATTTGCCTTCGCCGACACCTATGCGCTGGCGCTCGTCGCCAGAGTGTTCGTCGGGATGGGCGACGCGATGACGTTCGTCTGCGTCCTGCGGCTGGTCAACACCTGGTTCGGTCCTCGGCAGATCCCGTTGATGACCCAGCTGACCGGTGTGATCGGCCAGCTCGGTGCCGTCATCGCCGCCGTGCCGATGACGATCGCACTCGGTGAGCTGGGCTGGACCAAGGCCTATCTGCTGTCGGCCTCGCTGGGCGTCGTGCTGACCATCGCGATGATCTTCGTGATCCGCGACGATCCGCAGAACCGCTCGAGCCGCGGGCCGGCGATGTCGTTGACCCAGATCAAGTCGAGCCTGGGGCAGTCGTGGGCGCAACCTGGCACCAGGCTCGGCTTCTGGGTGCACTTCTCGACCCAGTTCAGCACCACGACGTTGGGATTGTTGTGGGGCTATCCGTTCTTCGTGCGGGGCGAAGGACTCTCGAAGGGCGCTGCGGGTGCGTTGCTGACCATCATGGTCGTGGCCATCATGGCGGCTGGGCCGATCCTCGGCTGGGCCATCGGCCGGCATCCCTGGTACCGCTCGACGATCGTGATCGCGATCATTCTCTCGATCGTGACCGTCTGGACCGTCGTCCTGTGCTGGCGGGGCAATGCGCCGATGTGGCTGCTGGTGCTGCTCGTGGTCATCGTGGGCATCGGCGGCCCGGCCTCGATGATCGGCTTCGACCTCGGACGGACGTCGAATCCGGCCGACCGGATGGCGAGTGCCACCGGCATCATCAACCAGGGCGGCTTCATCGCGAGCCTCGTGCTCGTCATCGCGATCGGTCTGATCCTCGACTGGCGCTCGCCGGGAGTCGGCAGCAACTACACGGCGTCGGCGTTCAGGTGGGCGATGTCGTTCCAGTACGTCCTGTGGGCGCTGGGCCTGATGCAGATCTGGCGGTACCGGGTCAGGACGCGTGCCCAGCTGCTCGCGACCTACCCCGATGCCCGGTCACGGATGACGGGGCTGGGGTAGGTCGGGCTTTTGTGCTCAGGCCTCGTCGGGCTCGCGCACGAGCATCAGGTTGACCTTGCCGTTGTGCTCCAGCTCGCCGACCGACTCGAATCCGCGGCTCTCGTGGAAGGCGAGCGACACGTCGTTGGTCTCGTACACCTCGAGCGCGATGGGCAGCTGCGGCCTCGATCTCTTCGTACAGGCGAGAAGCGACGCCTTCTCGACGGTGCTCCGCTGAGACCACGATGCGGTCGAGGTAGACGTAGTCGTCGACCAGCTTGTCCTCGAACCAGCGATAGCGGCTCGAGTCGTACTCGGCGCCCGGTGGGACCGTGATGACGAAGCCGGCGATGCGCCGTCACCTTCGTCCACCACGAGGGCCTGATCGGACATCTCGACCAGGAGCGAGAGGCTTTCGTTGTCGAGCGGACCGACGCCTTCGAGGGCGTTCTGGTTGAGCTCGACGATGCTGTCGAAGTCGCTGTGCGTCATATTTCGGATCATCCTGCTCGACGTTACGTCAACCTGGCGTGCACTGCCTGGTCAATCAGCCTCGCTGTGGCTCATCCCACAAAAGGTTGACACTATGTCTCAAACCTCGAAATTCACCGCCGTTGCAGTCTCGGATGCGGACCAGATCTCGTCAGCGAGCGCCTCGTCGCGTGCCAGCCGGTCCATGCCGACGGGCACGGGACGCCCGCGAGTGCCGCCCATCGACGCCGGCCCGATGTACTCGCCGCCGTGCAGTGTGGGATCTGTGGCCGCTCGCAGGGTGGGCCATGCTCCGGCGGAGGCTGACTGGCCGATGACCTTCGAGATCTGGTGCATTCCCATGCCGGGAAGGCTGAATCCGCCGGCCGAGGGGCGGGTCTTGGTCAGGTTGGTCGAGGCGTAGCCGGGGTGGCAGGCGACGCTGACGACCTTGCTGCCCGCGGCCTTTGTCCGCCGATCGGCTCGAGCGCGAAGATCAGGTTGGCGGCTTGGACTCGCCGTACGACTTCCAGCGGCGGTAGCGGCGCGGGGAGCCGGCTGGCGTCAGGGTGCTCAGGTCGAAGCCGCGGGCATAGTGGTGGGCGAGCGAGGCGACCGACACGATCCGTGCATCGCTGGCATCGAGAAGCGGCCACAAGGTCGCCGTCCACGCGAAGTGCCCGAGATGGTTGGTGCCGATCTGCAAGCTTCGAAACCGTCGCGGGTCTGCTGCTTCGGCGGAACCATGATGCCCGCATTGTTGATCAGGATGTCTATCCGGTCGTACGTCGTCGCGACCTCGCTCGCCGCGCGTGTGGCGTCGGCGAGATCGGCCAGGTCGAGCGAGACGACGTCGACGGATGTACCGGGGGAGTCATCGGTGATGCGGCGGACGGACTCGTCGGCCTTGGCTGAGTCGCGAGCCGTCACGACGAGGGACGCGCCTTTGCGAGCCAACCCGATCGCGGTGTGCAGGCCGAGCCCGCCCGTGACGCCGGTGATGACGGCACGCTTGCCCGTCAGGTCAGGGATGTCGTCAGTCGTCCAGGTCATGTCGCCACGCTACGCGGTGGATGTCACGAGGGTGTGGATAACTGTCATGCTAGGGATTTTGGCTGTCGGGGGCGGCTTTTAGGTTGGAAGTATGAATCCGGAGCCCACAATCGAGGTGATGCGTGAGTCGGCGCGTGTGCTCAGGGTGGGTGATGTGCGTGATTCGTTGCGTTCGTTGCAGGGTCTGCAGGATGCGATTGACTCGGTGAAGGCTGAGTTGTTGGTGAGGCTGGATGCGACCAAGGGGGGTTGAACGTCACCGGCAACGCAGTCGAGGGGTTCGTGTTCACCAAACGCGACGGCAAACCCGTCCATCGCCGCCGAAGAACCCGCCTCCGCCAACCCGCCTGACCCACGTCCGGCGGGCCACCGGCCTGCGCGAGCTGTTCGCTACTGCTCGCGCTTCTGGCCGCGCCGGCACCAGTAGACGAACCCACCAAGGAGAATTCCGACCGTGCCGCCAAGAATTGCTATGCCGCGACCGTTGTTGGCGGCCGAGGCATAGCCGGTGACTGTCGCATAGGCATAACCCGCGGTGTCAGGCCGATCGCTAGTCGGTGAGCACGCCACCTTCAGATCGTCCTTGCCGTCCTTGAGAATCGCGATCAGGTACCAGGTCTCGCCCTCGCTCTTGGTCGTCACCCCGACGACTCTGCGGGATGTCGATGCGCTTCTTGTCCCGGCCGCGAGCCCGGCAGGCGATGTCGCCGTGCTCCTCGTCATTCGTGAACACCGCCAGAGACTTGCCCGCCGCGTCGACCCGCTCGCTCGTCGCGGTCACCGTCGTGTTGCGGACCGGGTCGAAGGCGGCAGCCGCCACGGCAGTGCCGATCATCGCGCTGCCAAGGGCAAGCAAGAAGGCCGCCAAGTACCAGAGCGGGTTGGTGAGTCTCACTGGTCAACTTTCCCACAGCAAGTGCAGGCAACCGTGCCTTGACGTGCCACCGGGCGAGCGCGAGCATGATTGAACAATCATCTAGTGGAGGTCATCACCATGGACGAGATTTTCCTGATCGGTCGAATCCTGTTCGTCTACCTCATCATCGGCTCCGGCGTCGGGCATCTGATGGCCACCGAAGCCATGGCGGGCTATGCGCAGTCACGTGGTGTCGGCAACGCCAAGCTCATGGTGCAGGTCAGCGGCATCGCACTCATCGCCGGCGGCGTCTCGGTGCTGCTGGGCATCTGGGGTGACATCGGCTCGTTGGGACTCGCGATCCTCCTGGTCATCACCGCCGTCATGATGCACGCGTTCTGGAAGGAGACCGATCCGCAGGCCAAGCAGATGGAGATGGTCGCCTTCAACAAGGACATCGCCTTGGCCGGTAGTGCGCTGGTGATCTTCTCGATCCTGTCCTCGGACTTCGCGCCGTACACGCTGACGGGTGCGCTGATCAGCTGGTAGCCCTACCTGCGAACGGCGAAACCCCCGCAACCGGAGACTGGTTGCGGGGGCTTCGTCGTTGAACGGCTCAACGAGCGGGCTGGATCAGAACGCAGCTTCGTCAAGCTCCATGAGGGAGCCGTCGACGTTCTCGGCCATCGCGCGCTCGGCAGCCAGGCCGGGCAGCACGTTGCGGGCGAAGAAGGACGCTGCGGCGATCTTGCCCTCGTAGAACGCCTTGTCGGCAGCCGAGACCTCGCCGCCGAGCTTCGCGAGAGCGACCTCGGCTCCGCGCAGCAGCAGCCACGAGACGACCAGGTCACCCAGCACGTAGACGAGGCGGGTCGTGTTGAGGCCGACCTTGTAGATGTTCTTGATGTCGCCGTTGGCATCAGCCGGGTTGGCGGCCATCAGGTCGTTGAACACCGCGCCGATGATCGCCTGGGCGTCTTCGAGGCCCTTGGCGAGCAGCTCGCGCTCGATCTTGAGGCGCCCGTTGCCAGCCTGGCTCTTGGCGAAGGCGTCGATCTCGTTGGACAGGTAGCCGAGCGCCTGACCCTTGTTCTTGACGATCTTGCGGAAGAACAGATCCTGACCCTGGATCGCCGTGGTGCCTTCATAGAGGGTGTCGATCTTGGCGTCGCGGACGTACTGCTCGAGCGGGTAGTCCTGCAAGAAGCCCGAGCCGCCGAATGTCTGCAGCGACTCAGTGCCCAGCAGCGTCCACGAACGCTCGGAGCCGTAGCCCTTGACCAGCGGCAGCAACAGGTCGTTGATCGCCTCGTCGAGTGCGGCATCGGCACCGGAGGCTTCCTTGATCTGGATCTCGTCCTGCCAGGTCGAGGTGTAGATCATGAGCGAGCGCAGCCCCTCGGCGAACGCCTTCTGGGTCATCAGCGAACGACGGACGTCGGGGTGATGCGTGATCGTGACGCGGGGCGCGGCCTTGTCGGAGGCCTGCGTCAGGTCGGCACCCTGGATGCGCTCCTTGGCGTAGTCGAGAGCGTTGAGGTAACCGGTCGAAAGCGTCGCGATGGCCTTGGCACCGACCATCATGCGGGCGTTCTCGATGACCCGGAACATCTGGTTGATGCCGTCGTGGACCTCGCCGAGCAGCCAGCCCTGGGCGGGCGCGCCGTCGCCGAAGGTGACCTCACACGTCGTGGACACCTTGATGCCCATCTTCTTCTCGACGTTGGTCACGTAGGCGCCGTTGCGCTCACCGGTGAGCTCGCCGGTCTCGTGGTCGAAGTGGAACTTCGGCACGAGGAACAGGCTCAGGCCCTTGGTGCCGGGGCCGCCGACACCCTCGACGCCCTGGGGGCGGGCGAGGACCAGGTGCATGATGTTCTCGGCCATGTCGTGCTCAGCGGAGGTGATGAAGCGCTTGACGCCTTCGATGTTCCACGAGCCGTCTTCGTTGGGGAATGCCTTGGTGCGGCCGGCGCCGACGTCAGAGCCGGCATCGGGCTCGGTGAGGACCATCGTGGCGCCCCACTGCTTGTCGACCATGTAGCTGGCGATCTTCTGGTCGCGCTCGTTGCCGTTCTCGAAAACGATGCGTGCGAACGCGGGGCCACAGGCGAACATCCACACGGCGGGGTTGGCGCCGAGGACGAACTCGGACGACGACCACACCAGCGAGGCCGGGGCGCGCTGGCCGCCGAGCTCCTCGGGCACCTGCAGGCGCCACCACTCGGCCGCCATCCAGGTGTCGTACGACTTCTTGAACGCATCGGGCATCGTGACGGTCTTGGCTGCCGGGTCGTAGACCGGCGGGTGACGGTCGGCGTCCTCGAACGACGCGGCCAGGTCTTCGCGTGCGATCCGGTCGATCTCGGTGAGGATGCTCTTCGCGGTGTCGGTGTCGACCTCTTCAAAGGGGCCGGTGCCGAGGATGTCCTGGCGGCCGAAGAGTTCGAACAGGTTGAACTCCACATCGCGGAGGTTGCTCTTGTAGTGGCTCATGCCAGCAGTCCTTTGGGGTGAGCTGAAAGATACGACTTGCTACTCGCAAGTAACTTAAGTATCCGCCCCACACGATGCCAAGACAAGTCGATTGGCAAAAAAGGGGATGTTCACCCCGTCACATGGCGGTTTATCCCTGTGATCTCACGACTTCGAGGAATTGTCGAAGGCCGTCAGGTTCTTGTCGGCATCCCGCACGATCTCCTCGGCGATCTTGACCCGCTGCTCATGCGTGGAACCGGACCACTTGTAGATCACGACCCGGATGATTCGGTCGCCGCGCAGCACGTCGACGCTGCTGCCCGGGTTGTACATGCCGGTCGTGTAGTCGCACGCATAGCCGTAACCAGGATCGTCGGTGTACTGCAGCTCGCAGCCGGCCTTGGCAGCCTCCTGGTCGAGCTTCTTGCGCCAGTAGTCTGCGCCGTCGACGACTTCGCCGATCCGCACCTGGATGACAGGTTGTGATGCGTCGGCCGGCTTGATGCTGCAGCTGGCCGGCGCCGTCAGTCGAACCTCGCGGTCGACCGCTCCGTCGCCGGTCGTGCTGACCTCTGCGGTGCCGAGGACCTGCGAGACCAGCTCGGGGTCGACGAGTCCGCAGACGGGGGTGTCGGTCGTGGTCTCCATGGGGTCGTCCTTTCCTCCGCAAGCGGAGAGCGTCGTGCTGATCACGGCGACGAGGCACCATGCGAGCAAGGTGGGGCGGGTCACTTGTTCGGTTCCCGATCGAGGCCGTCCTGAGCCGGCTGAGTGATCGACTCGACGTAGCGCGAGTCGATGTCGCCGAACCAACGGTTGAGATCGGTGAGCATCTGGTTCTTCTCTGCCTGCGTGTACTGGCCGTCCTCGCCGATCTTGTCTGGGCCGTCGGCATCGTAGAGATCGGGGTTGAGGACCTGGGTGCCATCGGGGCCGTCGGTGACGAGCGAGGCAGGGATCTGGCCGGGGCCGTCGCCCACCGTGATGACGCCGCTCCTGATGAGCTGGCTCGTGATGTTGTTCTCCAGGGACTGGCTGAGCGACGAGCGCTCGCTGCGCTCGTAGTCGCCTCCGGTTGCCGACCCGGAACCCTCGACGGCGTTCTTGAGCAGGTCGAGACCCTCGCTCTTGGCGACGTCGTACCCCGACTTGAGCAGCTCGCTGGCGCCCTCGCCCAGCACCGACCCGGCACCCGGGATGAAGCCGCCAGCGATGTCGATCGCCTTCGACACGTAAGCCGCGCGGGTCTCGGCCAGGCTCTTGTCGTGCTCGTCGACCGTGATCGCCTTGTTGACGATGTGGCCGAGGATCTCGCCGCTCGTGCCGCCGGTGCCGCGCAGGGCCTCGCCCAGAGCGCCTTCGGTCACCGACTCCAAGTCGATCGGCTCGCCGGGATGCGCCTGCTTCCACTGGTCGATGGCGTCCTGCAGGCGGTCGTTGCCTTCGAGCATGATGCCAGCCGAGAGTGTCTCGATGCCGGTCTTGTCGCCGCGCCCGATCTCGCCGAAGACCTTGTCGAGATCGGCGAGGTCGATCTGCAGGTGCGGTCCGCCCGGAACCGGTGCCCGGCCCACGATGTCGTAGATGTCGCTGCTGTAGCTCGCGCCGATCGCGCCGAGGTTGTCGGCCATGTCGGGCCAGATGTGCCAGACGTCGTCGGGCCCGAAGCCGTCGCCGGTGCCGCTCTTGTCGGCGATCGTGTTGAAGACCTCGCTCGCGAAGTTGGCGCTCCAGTCGTCGCCGTACTCGCTGGTCCCGGGGATGAGCGTGTGCTCGCGGTTGCCCGTGGCAGCGGCCTCGAGGGCCGCACCGAGTCCATCGCCCTCGTCGCTGTAGGCCGAGTCGGAGAAGGTGCGCTCGGTCAGCAGGTACTTGAGGCGGTCGTTCTCCTCGGAGGTGTCGCCATCGGGGTAACCCTCGTGGAAGAACTTCTGTGCCGCGCCGGGGGAGTTCTCCATGGCCCCGAGCATGTTGGCCAGACCGTCGGTCGCAAAATGGCGACCTTCGTCGATCTTGGTGGCGAACGGATCGACGATGCCGTCGTAGTCGCGCGGACCCCAGACCGCACCGTCCTGGTCGCGTTCCCAGTCGTACAGGTCACCGGTCAGATCGGCCAGGAAGTCGGTGTCGAACGACGTCTCCGCTCCGCCGGCCCGCAGCATGAGGGTCAACGCCGCGGCGTTGCCGCCGTAGCCGTCGTCGCCGGTGATGGCGTCGTACCAGGTCTTGGACAGGTCGGCTGGCGGCGCGTACTCGCCCTCGCCCTTCGTGTAGGTCGCAAACGAGGTGCCGGCAGCGGTCAGGAAGTCCTTGTAGAGGTCGATCTTGTCCTGGCTGAGGTCCTCGGTCCCGGGCTGTGGGAAGGCGTCCTCTTCGAGGGTCTTGATGACCTTCGCCAGGTCGGCCGGCTCAACCTCGTCGAACAGGGTGTTGGTGAAGGCGGGCTGGGTCGAGAGCAGCGCCATGATGCGGACGGTCTCGGCGTCGACCTTGTCGTTCTTGATGTCGTTGGCGACGTCGTTGGCCAAGATCTCCTGCGCGTCAGGCGACAGGACCTCGACGAGCTCGGCATCGAACTCGGGATGGTTCTTGACGAACTCGGCCTGCTCGGCCGGTGTCATCCCGGCGATCGACGACTTGAGTGCCTGCCGCTTGTCGTCGTCGGTCAGGACGAGCGTCGGGTAGAGGCCTGCCGACGCCAGGGGGATGAGGCCCGCACGGATCAGCTCGCGCACGTTCTCATCGGTCGGGCCTTGCTTGAACTTGGCGGCGATCGCATCGGCCGCATCGTCGATCACTGTCTCGGCGGTCTTGTACCGCGGCATCAGGTTGCTCTTGGTCGAGGCGGCGACACCGGCGTAGTCGATCGGCTCGTCGCCGCTCTTGTGCTCGGGCTGCTGACGCATCCCGCTGACCGTCGAGTTGTACTGCGACTTGTAGTCGATGTTGATCTGGTTGACGGTCGTGTCGAAGGTGTCGACATCGGCGGCGAAACTGCTTGAGCAGGCCCACGGCGTACTGGCCCTTGGCCGCCAGGGCCGTCGCGGCATTCTTGGCGGCGGTGGTGTTGGCCGTGACTCCGGCCTCGATGTCGCCTTCGATGGCGGCAGCGGCCTGCTTCTCGTCGCCCTCGAGCTCGCCGGCGAGAGACTCGATCACCGAGACGTTGGAACCGGGTGATTCGGCAGTCGCCCGAACGGCGTCGCCGGTGACCTCCCAGTACTCGAATGGTCCGTCGGTCCTGGTGACCATGTCACTGCCCCCTGTGATGTCAGTGTGAAGAGTCAGCCGTGATGCTGACGCCCACGGGACAGGGTCTCGTCGGCGTCAGCATCTCGGTCTCGGTGCGATCGCGCAGGTCAGACCTGGCGGTTGATGCGGCTGCTGATGTCGGACGCGCCAGCCACGGGAGTCTGCAAGTTGGAGCCGGCGTTCTCATCGCTGGCTCGAGCAGTGGAGGCCACGTTGGCGACGTTGTTGCCGCCGTCTTCGAGCAGGTTGTCGAACTTGTTGGACGGGTCGAGCACGTGATCGCTGACGAAGCCCGTGAGAGCCGCGCCGACGATCGGGTGCCCGAGCAGACCCGTTGCCGAGTCGAGCCCTTCCTTGAGTCCCTTGGCAGCTGCCCGACCGGAGGCCGAACGGCCCGAGACCGTCTTGCCTACCTGGTGCAGCTGCCCGACCTCGACGCCTGTGACGTCACCCGATCCGCCCATGTCTCAACCTCAGTTGATCGTGCGCAGCGACTTGTTGGCCGAGCTGCGGACGTTGGAGATGAACTCGTCGGTGTTCTCGGAGGTCTTGCCGGGCAAGCTTGTTGACGTTGGTGTCGATCTCCTCGCCGTGGTGGCGGGTCACCGAGCGCTGCTGCGCCTGGAGGTCGGAGCCGACGCCGTTCTCCATCTGGTTCTGCAGGTGAGCTTGCTGGCGGTCGGCACCATCGCCGGCGTCGCGAAAAGCTCGACATGTTGGCGCGGGTGTCGTCGGTGTGCTGCTGGATGGAGCCGCGGTCGACGCGAAGCTGATCACTCATGGTTGTCTCCTGATGCGTGGAAGGGGCGCTCAGGCCCGGTTGATCTTGCTGGTCAGATCGGATGCAGAGGTCTCGACGGTGCGCGACTCGCCAGCCTGCTGGTGCGAGGCGGCATCTTCGTGGCCGGCGGTGCGACGCAGGTAGTCGGCGCCACCGGAAGCGTTGTTGGTGTGCATCAGCGCGCCGGCGGAGAGCGTGTTGGCGGTGGCGGTGGATCCGTTGCCGGCCTGGGTCGCGAGTGCGCCCTTGTTCTGGCCGAGAAGATCGCCGGTGTGACCGTGCTGCTTCTTGGCGAGTCCGTGTGCGGCCTCGCCTTCCTGCGCGATTCCCTTGTTCTGCTGAAGAGCGCCTTCATAGCCCTCGGACAGTGACACGCGATCGGTCGTCATCGTCTTTTACCCCCTGTAGAAGTCCGATAGTTCTTTGTGACCATGTGGACATGGTCAATTCAGCCTAAGTCAGTTTGGCCAGAAGTGACAATGTTTCCGGAATCTGGACGAGGAAAGCTCGGACGTCAGGCGGTGGGTCAGCTGGTGACTTCCTCGTCGTCGACGCGGGCGGTCTGCACCAGGGACGTCGCACCGTCGCGGGTCACGTACATCGCGCGGCCGCGGGGAGGCGACGTGACGGGTGCCCGCCGACGAGTCGGCCCTCGAGCCGATCGCCGGAGAACATGAAGCCCGGGGCGCTGAGGTCGATCAGACGCTGGATCAGCGGCTCGAACACGGCACGCGACATGCCGCCGGTGCGACGCGCCAGGATCAGGTGGAAGCCCAGGTCTCGTCCTTGCGGCAGCAGGTCGACGAGCGGGGCGAGCGGATCGCCCTGCGACGTCGCGACCAGGTCGTAGTCGTCGACGATCACGAAGACCTCCAGGCCAGACCACCAGGAGCGGTTGCGCAGCTGCTCCGACGTGACGTCCGGGCCGGGCACCCGTGCCCGGATCGCGCCAGCCACCTCGGCAGCCATCTGCGCCGTCTGGTCGACGCCCGTGGCGTAGGTCAGCAGGTACTCCTGCGGCACGACGTCGAGCAGCGATCGGCGGTAGTCGACGACGACGATGCCGATCTCGTCCGGGGTGCGACTGCCGACGAGGTTCTTGATCAGCACCTTCAGCAGGTTGGACTTGCCGGTCTCGCCGTCGCCATAGACCTGCAGGTGCGGGTCGGCGCCGTGGATGTCGATCTCCGCCGGGCCGAGGTTGAGCTCTGACAGGCCGACGAGCACGCCCTTGTCTCCGAGCTCGATCGGTGGCAGGTCGTCGAACGTGACGAGGCGCGGCAGCACCGCGACCTTGGTGACACTGCGATCGCCCCACTTGGCGATCACCGCGTCGACGAGCTCCTTCTGGCCCGACTCGGCGTGTCCCGCCTGAGGGTCGGCGGAGGCAGGCAGCTCGAGCACGGGCAGCGCAGCCTGGAACAGGTGCGCGGCCTGGCGCGACCCGGTGATGCCCCGGCCATTGACGTCCTTGGGGATCTGCTCCATGGTCTTGCGGTCGAACTCGGAGTCGTAGGCGTCGTTGAGCCGCAGCTGCGAGCCGGCCACCCATCGAGCCCTGCATCCGCATGCGGACCTGCATGTTCTGGGTGACCGTGATGACGACGTGGACACCGAAGTTGGTGCCGCGGGCCGCGATGTCGGCGATCGCGTAGTCGAGGTCGTCGAACTCGTCGCGGAACGTGCCCCAGCCGTCGACGACCAGGAAGATGTCGCCTGACTCGTCGTCAGGCAGGGTTCCGGCGGCGCGGGCCCGCCGGAACGCCGCCATCGACTCCAGGCCGTGCTCGCGGAACATCGCCTCGCGGTGGTTGAGAGCAGCGCGGACGTCGTTGACGGTGCGGCTGATGCGTTCGGGATCGACCCGAGCGGCGACCGAGGCGACGTGGGGCACGTTCTGCAGCCCGCTGAGCGAACCTCCGCCGTAGTCGATGCAGTAGAACGCGACGTCACCCGGCGCGTAGGCCATCGCCATCGACAGGATCATTGTGCGGACCAGGGTCGACTTGCCGGTCTGCGGCGAGCCCGAGATGACCAGGTTCGCGCCGCCGCCCGTGAAGTCCCACGCCAGCGGGTACTGCGCCTGGTGCGTCGGGTCGTCGACCGTGCCGAGCACCGCGGTGCACGTCGTCGGATCGGCGGTGTCGTCGATCGAGACGAGCTGGCCCAACGGAAGCTCCGACGGCAGTGGCTCGAGCCAGACGGGCCGCACCCGGGCCGCGCCGGCCCCCGCGATCTGGTCGCACAGGACGTCGAGCACCGTGGTCGCCGCCGAGGGCTTGGCGACGGTCTCTGCACCGTCCTGGGCTTCCTGCGCGGCCTGGTTCGCGAGCCAGGCGCCGAGTCCGTTGACCGCGACGTACGGGACGACCGGTACCGAGGTCTTGGGTCCGTCGCTCGGCGGCACGTAGGCCGAGGAGACGAGTGCCGCCTTGAACCGGTCGAACACCGTCGTGTCGACCTTGAGGTAGCCCGATCCGGGCTCGGGAGGAAGGTGGAAGGCGTCGGGGACGCCGATCGCGTCGCGGCTCTCGCCCTCGGAGAACGTCCGCAGGCTGATCCGGTACGACAGGTGTGACTCGAGGCCGCGGATCTTGCCCATCTCGAGCTTCTGGGTTGCCAGCAGCAGGTGGACGCCGATGGATCGGCCGATGCGGCCGATTGCGACGAACAGCTCGGCGAAGTCGGGCTTGGCGGTCAGCAGCTCGCTGAACTCGTCGACGATGACCAGCAGGTGCGGCAGCGGTTCGAGCGGCTCGCCAGCGTCGATGCGGTCTTGGTAGACCGTGACGTTGGGCAGGTTGCCGGCTTCTTTGAGGATCTCCTGGCGGCGCTGCATCTCGCCGAACAGTGCATCGCGCATGCGGTCGACCAACGTCAGGTCGTCCTGGAGGTTCGTGATCATGCCGGCGATGTGCGGGATGTGCTCCATCGAGGCGAACGTCGCGCCGCCCTTGAAGTCGACCAGCATCAGCGCGAGCCGGTCGGGTCCGTGGCCGATGACCAGCGGCTGACCAGGGTGCGAAGCATCTCGGACTTGCCCGAACCGGTCGCTCCCACGACGAGTCCGTGCGGTCCCATGCCGCCGTGGGCCGACTCCTTGAGGTCGAGGACCACGGTGTTGCCGGTTGCGCCGACGCCGATCGGCACGCGCAGCAGGTCCCGCAGCGATCTCGGTCGCCACGACCGGCTGAGGTCGAGCCGAGCCGGGTCGGCGACGCCGAGGATCTCGGGCAGCCCGACGGTGTCGGTCAGGCCGTCGTCGCCGACGTCCTCGAGCGTCAGGCGCAGCGACGACAGCACCCGCGCGATCGTCGTGGTCAGCCCGGCTGGCGGGACGTCCAGCGTGAACGGGGCAGGCCGTGAGGCCAGCTGCACGGAGCCGTCGTCGCCGATCTGGATGCGTTCTTGCACCGACTCGGGCTCGTTGCGGGGTGAGTCGAGCAACGAGATGACGTGGACGCCGAGCGCGGGCGAGCGGCACCTGAGGGTCCGGTGACGTCAGGTGGTGGCCGGGCTGGAGTCCCTCGCCGTCGATCACGACGACGAGGTGGGCGCCGATGCTCGCGGTGTTGCCGCGGGCCCGCTGCAGCTTGTCGAGGCGGATCTCGAGCTCGGGGGCCAGCAGCTCGGCCATGGCCTGGACACTGGTCTCGACCCGCCGTGACGGCAGGTCGCCGTCGAGTGCGCTGCTCGACTGGACGTGGGGGAGCCACTTGACCCAGTCCCAGTCGGCTGCCGTGTCGTCGGAGCGGACCACCGCGATCTCGAGGTCGTTGGGGCTGTGCAGCGCGGCGAGCCGATCGTGAGGTTGCTGGCGAGTGCTCGGCGCAACGGTGCGCGGCCGATGACGCTGGTCTGTCCGATGCCGGCCAGACCCAGGACGATCGGCTGGTCGCGCAGCACCGCATACCGTTCGATCAGCCTCTGGGCGGCCTGCAGGCAGACCGGGTCGAAGTCGTTGAGCGGTCCGGTGTCGGCGTCGAGCGTCAGCCCTGAGGCCAGCGGGACCTCGCCGGTGCCGAGGCGCACCGCGAGGAAGTCGGCGTGCGAGGGGCGCCGCTCCCAGCGGCGGGCATGGTCGCGGCTGATGTCGAGCAGCTCGTCGGTGCGGGGATGGCGCCACGACTGCTCGGCCCGCTGATCGGCGATCTGGTCGCGGACCGTGTGCCGCAGTCCCTCGATGTAGTCGAGGTAACGCTCACGTCCTTCGCGAACCTGACGCTTCGTGCCGCTGCGCTGGCTGATCATCATCAGCGCACCGATCGCGATCGAGCCCACCAGAGCAAGCATCGCCGCCACCGCCACGATGGGCCGGCCCCGCTGCGTGATGGCGACTGCGACCGAGCCCGTGCCGCTCATGATGGGCATCATCATCATGCTGGCTCCGGCCATCGCCGGAGCGGCCTGACCGCGCATGGGCGGCGCCTCGATCGCCAATGGGCTCGTCTGCGCGCTGGGCGGCGTGATGCGCGCCGGACGCTTCACCAATGTGGTGCTCATGTTCCCCCGAACCCTGGTGTCATGTGAGGTTGCCGAACCAACGATATGCTCGCAACCGGTACGGCGCCCGCGACGTGTGGCCGCACGGCCACGATGTGAGGCCACACGGGGGTGAAGCCAGTGCAGACTGCGTACAGCCGAGTCACGGTCGTGACGTCCGATCGCACGATCGACCTGGCACTGCCGAGCGGTCTCCCGTTGGCCGACGTGCTGCCGCAGGTCATGCGGTACGCCGCTCCTGAGGCTGCGGTCGGTGCGCCGACGACCTGGACGTTGGGTCACATCGGCGGGGCCTCGCTCGGGCTCACCCAGACGCTGGGCGATGCGGGCATCCTCGACGGTGACGTGCTCGAGCTGCGGGCGCAGACCGACGACGTCCGGCCGGCCACGGTCGAAGACGTTCGCGACACCGTCGAGGACAGTGTCGACGCCTCGGGTGGGGTCTGGTCGACGCTGACGACCCGGTCGTTCTCGGTGGTCCTCGGCTCGGTGCTGCTGACAGTTCTTGGCCTTGCCGCGTGGCTCGTGGGGCAGGCCGACCCCGGCTCGTCCTTCGCGGGGGTCGCCGACCCTGCTCCGGCGGCTGTCACGGTCGTGGCCTTGCTGTTCGCGACGTGGTGGGCCGCAGTCCTTGCCCGCGGTCTCGACAGCCAGATCGCCGCAGCTGCAGCCATGCTGTGGGCGGCGATCCTGGGGGCCTCGATCGGCACGCAGGCCGACGTCGCAGGCTGGGAGATCCTGGCCTTCGCAGTCGTTGCGGTCGCGGTCGTGGCAGGGGTGGCCCGCCTGCTGACCCCCGCCGCGACCGGTCATCTGGCCGCTGCCGCGGTCTTGCTCGTCGTCGGTCTGAGCCATGCGGTCGTCGACTGGACCGCCGCGCCGGTCGAGCAGGCAACTCGCATCCTGCCGGTGCTGGCGCTCCTGGCAGTCGGATCGATCCCGCTGATCTCGCTGTCGGTCGGCGGTGTCGCGAGCGCCGACTACCGGGTGCGGCACGTGGGCCGGCTCGACCTGGCTGCGCTGCAGGCACGCTACCGGGCGAGCAACGCGGTGCTCGTCGGCTCGTTGATCGGCATCGCTCTGGTGATCGTCTGGGGCGGTATCGCGCTCGATCTGTCCAACGAGCCCTGGGACCGCACGTTGGCGCTGAGCCTGGCGGCGGCCGCCACGTTGCGATCGAGGCTGTTCTCGCGCACTCCTCACATGCTTCCGCTGCGCACGGCGGGCTTGCTCGTCATCGCCTTCGTGTCAGGACACTTCGCAGTCGACCATCCCGATGTCGCGCCGTGGCTCGCGGTCGGTGTCGCAGTCGTCATGACGGCGGCGCTCGGTCTCGCCTCGGCGCCGATGTCGGACATCACCCGTGCTCGGGTCAAGCGGATCTTGAACATCGTCGAGTTCCTCGTCGTGGTCGTGCTGCTGGTCGTGCTGTTCGGGGCGGTCGGAGTCTTCGAACGGATCGGAGGGATCTTCTGATGGCCGATGACGACGTGAGCGGAGACGACGGGGTCGATCCCACGATCCGCGATCGCAACCAGGCACAGGGGGCCGCCGCAGACCTGGCTCGCATGGGCATCGACCCGCGCAGCCTAGGACTGGGTGAGCCGCAGGCCCCGCGCAGTCCCGCGCCCGAGCCGGCTGACCTCGAGTCACGGGCACCCGTGGTGTTCCTGCGTCCCGAGCTCGACAACTCACCGAACCTGCGCGACCAGCCTGCGCCCGAGCCCGATCAGGTGGTCGCGGCGCCGTCCGAGCTTCGAGCGCCAGCTGTCGCAGACGTCCGACCGGCAGGCACCACCGCGCCAGCCCGGTCGGCTGCTCCGCACCGTCGGCCGTGGCCTCGTCATCCCTGATGCGGCCGTGGCGGTCCAGACCGAACGGCAGATCGTCGACTCGGTGCGACAGCGACAGACCGACCGGCGGATCGTGGCCTTCGTCGCCGGCAAGGGAGGGGTCGGCTGCACGACCGTCGCAGTCGGTGCTGGCACGGCGTTCATGGCGCTGCGCGAGGACCACTCCGTCGTCGTCGACGTCCAGCAGGGCACCGCATCGCTCGGCGAGATCTTCGGGGCCGACCACCCGCGCAGCGTCGCGTCCCTGATGGCCGAGGTCGAGGTCACGACCCCACCACGCGCCACGAGCGGACTGGGCCTTGTCGATGGCTCGGGCTGGGACCAGGGCCTGACCCGCGCCGACGTCGCGGGCACGCTCGACCGACTGCGCGCGGACCACACGTTCAACCTGCTCGACGTCGGCGACGATGCTGGCGAGGCCGGTCATGCGGCGCTCGCTCGCGCCGACCAGGCCGTCATCGTGACCGGACCCGGTGAGCTCGGCGTCGCCGCGCTGCGCATCGCGCTCGAACGCGTCCGGACCGTCAATCCTGTGGCGGCGGCGTGCTCGGTGCATGTCGTCGTGTGCCCGTACGAGCCCGCCTACCGTGAGGCCGTGCGAGCCACTGCCTCGTCGCAAGGGCTGTCGACGTCGACTGTCGTGGTGCCGCCAGACGGGCACCTGCAATCCGGCCACGCCTACGATCCAGCGCTCGTCACCCCCCGCGACCCGCGAGGCGTTCCTGCGGATCGCGGGTGCGGTCGCCGTCCGGAGCGCACGTCGATGAGCGACTCCGACGGGCCGGCAGCGGGCCGACCGACGTCGGGCGGACCCCGCTCGGCGATGCAGAACACGCCCAACGCCGAGCGGTACGTGCTGGAAGCCGATGCGATGCGGCGCCGCCAGCTCCGGTCGGCCCTGCTGCACGGCAGCCGCCGCACGTGGCGCGACCATCCGCGCATCTGGCCGGCCGTCGTGGTCGGCATCATCGTGGTCGCGGTGATCATCGCCGGGCTCGCGGTGACCGAGGCGTTCAAGAAGACCTCGCAGAACGAGAAGGAGGAGCAGCGGCAGCGCGAACGTCCTGCCACCTCCGCGCCCGCGACCCCGGGCCCCACGAGCAGCCCGCCATGAGCGGGTAAATGCGCCGACGGGCGAAACGCCCTGCCGCGTGTACCGTGTGTCACTGATCCAGTGTCGGGGGGACGGATCCTCATCCGGATGACCCCTGAAATCATCCCGAGAGGTTGTCCTACATGGCTCGATCCACTGCGACTAGACCCACAGCCAATGGGGCTTCTGTGTCGCGGTTGCCGTCGACGCGTGAATCCCGTCCCGCCCTCATCGGCCTGGCCGTCCTGCTGATCGTCGGCGGTGCTCTCGCGTCGGCGTGGCTGGCGATCCAGTCGGGCAACCGGTCCTCGTTCGTGCAGGTCAGCTCCGAGATCGCGCAGGGCGCGACGATCTCCTCGGACGACCTGACCCGGGTCAGCCTGCCCGAAGGCTTCAGCGGGGGAGTGCCCTTCGACGACGCCGACAGCATCGTCGGCAAGACCGCGGCCGCGCGTCTCGTCGAGGGCACGATCGTGATGCGGACCATGATCTCCGACGAGTCGGGAGTCGCCGAGGGCCAGACCCGTCTGACCGTCGGCGTCGACTCGTCGCCCTTCATCCGAGGACTGCAGTCGGGCGACCGTCTTGCGCTCAACGTCGGCACGTCCGACGGCGGCGCACGACAGATGGTCTACGCCGAGCTGGTGTCCGTCGGGGAGCAGAAGAGTGGGTCGATCGGCGGATCTGGCAACGACGAGGTGTCGATCGTGGTGTCGATCGACCTGTCGTGCCTGTCGATCGTCTCGCAGGGCATCGAGGACTCCTCGGTGACTCCGGCGTTGATCGGCGAAGGATCAGCCAGCGTCCAGAAGACCTGCGGGAGCTGACGCATGGGTCTGCTTGCCATCGCCTCGGCCAAGGGCTCCCCGGGAGTCACGACGTCCGCCATGCTGTTCGCCGCACTGTGGCCCCGGCCCAGCATCCTGATCGAGTGCGATCCTTCCGGCGGTGACGTCGCGCTGCGGATGCCCGGTGCCGACGGTGAACCGCTCGACGCCAACTCCGGGCTGCTCAACCTCGTCGCGGCCGGACGCAAGTCGCTCTACCCCGATCTCGTGGGTCAGCACGCCGAGCAGATCGTCGGGGGACTCGACGTCCTGACCGGGATGACGACCCCCGAGCAGGCGACGGGCCTGGGGCAGTGGAGCCAGCTCGGTGCGCTGTTCGCCGAGCTGCCCGGAGTCGACGCGGTCGCCGACCTGGGCCGGATCGGTGCGGAGACTCCGCAGAACGCCTTGCTGGCCGCGGCGACTGCCGTCGTCCTGGTCGTCGACACGGTGCCGAGCAACGTCGTGCACCTGCGCGACCGGGTACGCAAGGTCAGCGACTCGCTGGGTGGTGAAGCAGGTGCGCCGATCCACGTCGTCGTGGTCGCGCCGGCCAAGCGGGCCCGAGCGGTCGCCGAGATCCGCGACGTCATCGCGCAGTCGCAGACGCCGGTCGCCGAGGTGCATCACCTGGCGCACGACCCCAAGGGCGCGGCCTTCTTCCTGGGGCAGGTCTCAGGCAGCCCCGCGCGGGACCGCGTTGGTGCGTTCGGCCCAGCCGATCGTCGACGAGCTCGCGGAACGGACGGCGGGCGCGTTCCTGTCAGCCCCGGCCGTTGAGCCTGTCGACGAGCCGAGCTTGAGGGAAGAGACGGCTGACGAGGAGGCCTCGGCATGATCGACCACGATCTCGTGAGGGTCCTGCGCGGACAGGTCGCCGACCGGCTCAACGAGCAGCGTCGCCGCGACCAGATCAGCGGCATCACGCCGATGAACGCCGATGACGAGCGCGAGTTCGCCCGGTCGCTCATCGTGCAGGTGCTGGAGGACCACGCCCGCTACGAAGTCGCCGAAGGACGTTCGCCGATCCCGTCCGACGTCGAGGCGCGGGTCGCGTCCGCGATCCACTCGGCGCTGTTCGGCGTCGGACGCCTCGAACCGCTGCTGGCCGATCCCGAGGTCGAGAACATCGACATCAACGGCTGCGACAACGTCTTCGTGCAGTACGGCGACGGTCGCGAGGAGCGCCACGCGCCGGTCGCCGAGACCGACGAAGGCTGATCGAGCTGATCCAGGTGCTCGCGGCGCACACCGGACTGTCGAGCCGTCCGTTCGACTCGGCCAATCCGCAGCTTCGACCTGCGCCTGCCGGACGGATCACGTCTCTCGGCGGTCATGAACGTGTGCGCCCGGCCGTCGATCTCGGTGCGCAAGGCGCGCCTCGGCCGGGTCTTCCTCGACGAGCTGATCGAGAACGGCACGATGTCGGCCGATGTCGGCGAGTTCCTCAAGGCCGCCGTCAAGGCGCGCAAGAACATCATGATCGCGGGAGCGACCAACGCCGGCAAGACCACGATGCTGCGTGCGCTGGCCAACGTCATCCCGGCGTCCGAACGCATCATCACGGTCGAACGTGCGCTCGAGGTCGGTCTCGGCGAGTACGAGGACCTGCACCCCAACGTGGTGTCGTTCGAGGAACGGCTCGGCAACTCCGAAGGTCTCGGGCACGTCTCGATGGCCAAGCTGGTGCGCCGTTCGCTGCGCATGAACCCGTCGCGGGTCATCGTGGGCGAGGTGCTCGGCGACGAGATCGTCACGATGCTCAACGCGATGAGCCAGGGCAATGACGGCTCGTTGTCGACGATCCACGCCAACTCCTCGCTCGAGGTGTTCAACCGCATCGGGACGTACGCGATCCAGAGCAAGGAACGGCTGCCGCTGGAGGCGACCACGATGCTGATCGCCGGTGCGCTCGACTTCGTGGTGTTCGTCCGCAAGCGCAACGACCACGCCACCGGCGGCACCCAGACGCGCGTCGTCGAGAGCATCCGCGAGGTCGTCGGCCACGACGGGCAGGTGCTGTCGAACGAGGTGTTCGCGCCCGACCCCGATGGCCGGGCTGCGGCCCACTCGCCGATCGGCTGCGTCGGCGACCTCGAAGATCACGGCTACCGCCCCATGGTCCACGGACGCTGGGCCTAGCCATGGACCTCGAGACGCTGCGACTCCCGCTGGCGACGACGGCAGGCGCTGTCGTCGGCCTCGGCTGCCTGGTGCTCTGGTACGCGCTGAGCAAGCAGGAGCCCGACACGAGCCCCGGGGTCACGCCACGGCGACGGGCCCTGCAGGCGCGGACGTCGAAGCGGCGGGGACAGCAGCTGCCGTTCGGCGTCCTGGCTGGCGTGGTCGTCCTGGCGGTGACCAAGTGGGTCGTGCTCGCGCTGGTCGTCGGCGCGGTCATCGCGTTCTGGGACCGCGCTTTCGGCGGCGCCAGGCACGAGCGTGCCGCGATCGCCCGGGTCGAAGGTCTCGCCGGGTGGATCGAGGCGTTGCGAGACACGATCGCCGGGGCGGTGGGTCTCGAGCAGGCGATTCCGGCGACCGCAGTCAATGCGGCACCGTCGATCAGGCCCTCGCTCAACCTGCTGGTCGACCGGCTGCGCGTACGGGAGCCACTGCCCGACGCGCTGATGAAGTTCTCCGAAGACCTCGATGACCCGTCTGCCGATCTGGTCGTCGCCGCGCTGATCCTCAACGCCCGGCTGCGGGGCCCCGGACTGCGGGACGTGCTGACCGCGCTGGCCGCCTCGGCGCGCGACGAGCTCGACGTGCGACGCAGGGTCGAGGCGTCCCGGCGCAGCACCCGGCGCAGCGTCCAGGTCGTCGTCGGGGTCATCGGTGGCGTCGCGACCCTGCTGGTCGTGTTCAACCGCGAGTACGTCGAGCCGTACGGCACGCTGGCCGGCCAGGCCGTCCTCGCTGTCGTCCTGGCGGTCTTCGGGCTGAGCGTGCTGTGGCTGCGGCGACTATCCGGTGTCGTGGAGCCCGAACGCTTCCTGATCACCCCCGCGATGACCCACCCGACCGGCAGCAACCCGACCACCAGCAACTCGACCACCAGCCAGGTGCAGCGATGATCCCGCAGCTGCTGGCCGGAGCCAGCGTGGGCGCAGGCGTGCTGTTGATCGTCCTGATGTTGCGGCCCCGCGTGCCCGGTGTGGCGGCGACCCTCGGCCGGCTCGACCAGCAGCGTCGTCCTCGCCGGTCGATGACCGCGAGCGCTGCGGGTTCGTCCGCCGACGGCCGGTTGGAGCGCGTGCGTGCGACAGTCGGCGAACGGATCGAGGCCGAGGTCGCGGTGCGTGGCTGGCCGCTGACCCGCACCCGCGAGGACCTCGCGGTCATGAACCGTTCGATGTCGACGCACCTGGGCACCAAGGCGCTGCTGGGTCTGGGCGCGTTCATCTGGTTCCCGGTCGTCATGGCTCTGCTTGGCTTCGGCGGCGGCCTCGGCATGCCGCTGATCCTCGCGCTTGCGGCGGGCCTGTTCGGCTTCTTCCTGCCTGACCTCGCGCTGCGCAGCGAGGCGGAGAAGCGGCGCCGCGACTTCCGGCACGTCACGGGAGCCTTCCTCGACCTGGTCGCGATGAACCTCGCCGGCGGGCGCGGTCTGCCCGAGGCCCTCATGGCGGCGTCGTCGTTCGGCGATCACTGGGCGATGGTGCGCATGCGGCAGGCGCTGTCGAACGCCCGCATCATGGGCTGGACGCCGTGGGAGGGCATCGCGCGGCTCGGCAACGAGCTGGGTGTCGACGGCTGCGCGACCTCGCGTCGGCGCTCGCGCTCGCCGGTGACGAAGGTGCCCGGATCAGGTTGTCGCTGATGGCCAGAGCCGAGAGCATGCGGCGCAAGGAGATGGTCGACATCGAAGGTGCCGCGGGCGAGAACTCGCAGTCGATGCTGATGGCTCAACTGCTCATGTGCGTCGCATTCTTGGTATTCTTGGCCTATCCAGCCGTCAGCCAACTTGGTTAGGCGGCGGTCCATGTATCGGGGGATATCTCAGTGTCAGCTGAATTGTTCTACGCCCGCGCGATCATCGCGTACGTTCACGACCGCGCCGACCGGGCGCGTCGCGAAGGATTCAACGAACGCGGGGCCTCAGCGATCGAGTGGGCCATCATCTCGGCGGTCGTCGTCGTGCTCGCGCTGGTCGTCGCCCGGGTCATCCAGGGCGTCGTCGAGGACAACGCCAACAAGATCGAGCAGGGTTCCAACACCTGACCGACGCCGGCGTGAACGGGGAACCAGCGCGCTGGAGTTCTCGATCATCGCACCGGTCTTCCTGCTGCTGATCTTCACGATCATCCAGGCAGGCCTGTACTTCCATGCCCGCAACACGGCCCAGTCGGCGGCACGCGAAGGTGTGTCGTACCTGAGGCTGGCCGGCAACAACTCCGATCCGGGTGCCTTCGTCGCTGCTGCTGAGGACGTCGCACAGGGCTATGCGTCGAAGATTGGTCGCCTCAAGGACGTCACGGCAATCGGGACGATCGACACCCGGACGGGGCGCGTCACGATGCTCGTGGTCGGTGACGTCGTGCTGCCGGTGGGTGGTGAGGTGCAGATCCAGCAGACCTCCGAGGCGACGCTCGAACAGTTCCGGGGGGACACACGCGAATGAGGCCGATCAGGACGGACCGCGGCACGGCAAGTCTCGCAGCTCGTCATCGTGGCGCCGTTCCTGCTTGCCCTCATGATGCTGATCATCGCCTTCGGGCGATATGCCCAGACCGAGAACCTGATCGACCAGGCCGCCCGGGACGCAGCCCGCGCGGCCACCGCCCAGAACACCCGAGCGCAGGTTCCTGACGTGGTCGACCAGGTTGTCGGCGAGTCATTGGACGACGCGCCGGCGTCATGTCGCGACAGTGCCGTGGCCAAGCCGGTGCTCTCCGACGGGGCGTTCGGGCTGCCTGATCCCAACGATCCGCTCGCGATCGAGACCGTCACGGTGACCGTGACGTGCACCGTCGATCTCGGTGACTTGGCAGCGCTTCCGCTGAAGTCGGTCGAGATCTCCGAGACGTTCACGAGTCCGCTCGACCGGTATCGGGGGTATCGATGAGGGCTCGCGACGAGCAGGGGGTCGATCACACCCTTCGTGGTGATCGTGTCGCTGGCGATCTTGATGCTGGCGGCGCTCGTGATCGATGGTGGCCGCCAGCTGAATGCGAAGGGACGAGCGGTCGCGTATGCGCAGGAGGCGACCCGAGCCGGAGCGCAAGCCATCGACGTCGGCGATCCGAGGCTCGACCTGATGCCGCAGGTCGCTCTCGCGGCGGCCACCGAGTACTGCCGGACCGCGATGGCGGTCGATGCGCAGCTGCGTCAGCTGCCAGGCCCGGTTGTCCACGATCAAGGACCCTGGCGGCGACTATCTGGCAGTGGCGGTGTCGACGACCATCAGCATCAAGTCGATCCTGCTGGGCATCGTGAACCGACACGTGTTGACTGCGACCGGTGAGGCGCTGGCCCGCCCGGTCAGCGGCATCACCGAGCCGGACGGCAGCAAGGTCCCGACAGTCGGCCCGCCATCGGTCGCCCCGCCCAGCGTGGGCTCCCCGACGGCGACGGCGCCACCGGTACCGCCAGAGATCGAGGTGACACCGTGCACGCCCAAGGAGACTGACAAGCCCACGGATGAACCGACGCCCAAGGAGACTGACAAGCCCGACGATGACGAAGACGAACCGCCGGAGTGCAAGACGCCAGAGACGCCCGAAGCTCCCTGATCGAGACTGGGTGTGTCGTTTCGGGGGATTTCGATATGCTGACCAGGTTGCACACCAAGATCTCCGGGGGGAATCTTTCGTGAATCGCCAAGTGTTGGTGAACGGACTCGCCGTCATGGCTCTGCTGGGCGCGATGTCCGCCTGTGGCAGTGACGACGAGCCCAAGGCTGCGTCAACGACCACGGCGACCACGCCGGTTGCGACCACCCCCGCCCCAACCAGCCCCACCCAGCCGCAGGGTTCCGATGGCGTGACGATCACGATCGGCAACTGGGAGCAGCATGCCGAAGATCCGGCGGTCCTGGCCTACAGCAAGCTGATCGAGGGTATCGGAGCCTCAGGCAACGCCGGCAAGATCGTTCCCGCGCTGCGCGACGTCGCCAGCAAGAAGGTGCTGCGTCTGTATGCGCCAGGACTCCAGCAGCAGTGGGACAATGACTGGCGGGTCGATGAGCAGGGTGACGCCAAGATCCTGTCGTCGCGTGCCTCGGGCTCGACGACGCGTATCGTCGCGTGTCTGTGGGCACCCACGACCGACTTCAAGGACAAGTCGGGCAAGCTGATCAACAACCAGAAGGCTGAGTGGCACAAGCAACGGGCCACCGTCTCGGTCGCCGGCGGAACGGCGAAGGTCACCACCATCAGTCAAAAGGGCACATGTTCCGGCGGTGAACCCGCGTGATGAGGATGCGCCGGCTGTTGGCCGCTGCTCTGACGGTGCCCTTGTTGGGTGCAGGTGCCGTGGTGATGGCACCTGCCGCGCAGGCCTGTGGTGCCCTCGACCCCGTGCCCGCCCGGAGGCGGTGACGACGGGGGTGGCGACAGCGGCAAGCTCAGCGACGGAACCCAGAAGGCCAACTACCAGACGCCGACGAAGTCGTGCTCGCTGTACGCCAACGGGGCTGGCATGGGCATGTACTGCGTGACACCCGGACAGGGCACCTCCAAGACGTTGCGTGAGCGCTACGGCAGCCAGAAGCTTCCAGCGATGCCGCTACTCAGAGATTCCTGCCTCGATCCAGACACCGCACAACGCCAATCCCGGCAAGGGCCGGTACATGCTGATGACGTGTCTCGACAACATCGACTTCGACACCTACAACGGTGGCCCTGACCGGACGATCGACATCTCGATCGTGTTCGTCGAGAACGGCACCGACATCGACTACCACGAGAACGAGATCTCAAACTTCTTGTGGAACCAGTTCGACCGTGACACCCAGATGCCGGTGCCGATCATGCGTACGCGGCCCAACACGACTCCCTTGGTGGGCATTCCGACCTACTTCACGTTCAACTGGATCGATCCGTTGACCAAGCAGGCCTACGGGCCGGTCCGGCAGATCACCGAGGGCGGTGTCGTGATGCGAGCGCGGGCGACCAAGATCGTGATCGACCCGAACCAGCAGGGGGTCGACGCGGTGACCTGTGATCCGTCGACTCCGTATCTCGAGGGACGCCAGCCCAAGGACCAGCCGAGCAACGCCTGCTCGATCGTCTTCCCGCGGTCGTCCGCCTCGGCCCGCAAGTTCGCGACGAAGCCGATCCCCGACAACGTCAAGGACGCCTTCTACGCCGACGTCCGGGTGACCTGGGAGGTCACCTACGGTGAGCCCGGTGGTGCGATGCGCCAGCTGGGCAACGGTTTTACGATGCGAATGCGACAGGTCCTGCCGGTCCAAGAGGTCCAGGCTCCCAATCAACCACCCGCCGTCATCTACTGAGACTGATCCAAGGAGCTGACGATGTCACCGACTGTCGAGCGATCTTCGCAGAACCGCCTGCCTGCGATCACGCAGGAGCGTAGTCGTGCTGCGTCGGTCCTGACCGGTGCGGCGGCCCTCGTCGGCACGCTGCTCATCGCGGTCGGTGTCCCGGTTGCGCTGCTGGCAGCCTTTGGCCCTCCGTGGCCTGACGAGGCGCCGTCGGCTGAGTGGCTCAACGCACCGGCGAGCGGTGAGACGGTCCTGGCAGTCCTGGCGTTCGTGGTGTGGCTGGCGTGGGCGCACTTCATGGTCTGCCTGGTCGTCGAGCTCGTGGCCGAACGTCGCCAGAGCGGGCTCGCACCGCACATCCCCGGCGGCGGAATCGGCACCCAGGGGCTGGCCCGACGTCTCGTGGCCTCGATCGTGCTGCTCGCCGCCGTGACGGGAGCCGGCATGTCGTCGGCGACGGCAGTGACGCCGTCTGATCTGGCGCCTGCCGAGACCACCACGAGTCAGGCGCCCGTCGCGGCCGTGACCGAGGTGGCGATGCCCGACGAGCTGCCCGACGGCACCTTGCCCACGGTGGGCGACCTCGAGTCGGCGACCCGGCTCGACGTGGCCGAAGGCGTCACGACCTACTACGACGTGAAACCTCCGAACGGCCGCCACTACGACACGTTGTGGGACATCTCCGAGCGCTACCTCGGAGACGGCCGCCGTTACAACGAGGTCTGGGGAGCTCAACAAGGGTGTGACCCAGCCTGACGGTCGGGTGCTGGAGAAGGCAGACCTGATCCATCCGGGCTGGGTGCTCAAGCTGCCCAACGACGCGAAGGGCTCGGGTCTCAAGGTCGTCGACCACGCGGTGCTGCAGCAGGTTCCCGCTGGCGGCAGTGGCAGCGGTGGTGGCGGCCAGACAGGTGGGGCCGAGGCCGACCCAGTCGCCTCAGACGTCGCTGCAGCTTCGACCGACACCACGGCCGAGTCCGGCGGCGGTATCTCGCTCGACGGCCGTTGGGCGCCGTTGTTCGGTGTGGCCGGAGGCCTGGTCCTGGCCGGCGCCTTCTTGGGTCTGCGCCGTCGACGCGCCTCGGCCCCTTCCACGGCATGGTGGTCGACCCGCGGGGTCACCGGCACCGATCCGCACGATCCCGATCCTCAGACCCCCGGCCCCGGAACCCGACTGCGCGAGGAGGCCGACGTCTCCACAGCAGGCTGGCTCGACCGGGCGATCCGGTCGCTCAACTCGGCCGTCGCTGCCCCTGCCCCGGCCAGGGTCTCGCTCGGCGCAGGCGGCGTCGCCTTGTCGTTCGACGAGGCACCGCCGGTTGAGCCGCCCGCTCAGTGGCAGGCGCGCTCGACAGTGTGGACTCTCGACCGTGACACGCAGGTCTCGGGCTCAGGCCTGTCGTCGTTGCCCGGCTTGGTCAGCATCGGACGCCGCGACGACGGCACGCTGCTGCTGCTCGATGCGGAGTCTGTGTCGGGCGTCCTTGTGCTCGACGGTGACAGCGACGTGGCGCGCGGGCTCGCGCTCAGCATCGCCGTCGACACGGCGACGCATCTATGGGCTGACGATCGGGTCGTCACGCTGGTGGGCTTTGCCGACGACCTCACGTCGGTCGGCAACGGCGCCATCCGTCACGCCGATGATCTTGGCCGGGTTCTGGAGTCGCTCGACAACATCGCTCGGTACCACCGTTCTGCCTGCCGCGAGGCCGGTGTCGCATCCGCGCGCGAGGCGCGTCAGGTCGCTCCCGGCGCGATCGACTGGTCGTACCACCTGGTGGTGTGCTCCGGCGTTCCGGCCAAGTCAGAGCTGGCGCAGCGGCGGCCCTCGCTGCAGACCCGACCGTTGCTCTGGGTGTGGTCGTCGTGGGTTCGGCCGGCGTCGACGGGGTTCGCCTGACGGCACGTCCTGACGGCAGGGTGTCGTCGCCGTTGCACGGCATCGATGCCGCAGCGCAGGTGCTGACAGTCGAGGCGACTCGCGACCTGACTGCCCTGTACGAGCCCCCTGCGACGTCGCGACGCGTCAGCATGGATCAGCTGGTCGACGTGCTCGAGACCGAGCACCGGGTGCAGGCCGCCCACGACACGGTTGCCCGCGTCAGCATCTTGGGCCCGGTGGCCGTCGAGGCGCCAGGTCAGGTCGATGACGACCGGCGCGAGCTGCTGACCGAGATCGCGTGCTTCCTGGCGTTGCACCCAGTGGGGGTGCACGCCAACCGGATCAGCGCGGCGATCTGGCCCCGAGGCGTCGACGAGACGTTGCGGGCTAGTGCCCTCGGCCAGTTGAGTGCCTGGTTCGGCGCCACGGCTGACGGGCATCCCGTCGTCGAGCAGGACGCTGGCATCTGGCGTCTCGCCCCTGGCGCAGTCGATGTCGACTGGGCGACGTTCCGGGCAGCGCTCAACCGGGCCAGCGAGGACGGAGCCAACCGCGAGACTCACCTGCGCGCAGCGCTGGACCTCGTGACAGGACCAGCCTTTGCCGACGTTCCGGCAGGTCGTTTCGGCTGGCTGGAGTCATTGACGGTCGAGGGTGACATCGCGATCGCGGTCAATCTGACGGTGCAGGCGGTGGCCGAGGCTGCGGCGGCACGTGACGACGAGGTCGCGGCGCGATCGGCGTTGACCCAGGGGCTCACGATGTTGCCGGCGAGCGAGGAGCTGTGGCGTTCGCGGTTGCGCCTGGCGGCTCACTTCGGTGAGCGGTCCGATGTCGAGGCGGTGGCTGACGAGATGTACGCGGCCGTCGCCGAGCACGGCGCGTTCGGTGGCACGACGGGTGAGACCGACGCGCTGGTCGACGAGCTGGCCCCGGGCCATCGGGCCCGGGTCGCCTGAGCGTCGACTCAGTACGTACGGGTGGGGATGCGCCCGAAGCCGTCGGTGCTGACGGCCTTGACCGTCTTGGCCACACCGATCACGGTGATGACGGCGAAGCTGATGCTGAGGATCAACATGGTGGGCCTCCTTCAAGGCTCTGAGGTGATCCGCTGATCGGGTCACAGCTCAATTGTGGATGCTTCAACCATCAAGGACAAGCGAACATTTCTACACGTAACGTGTAGTGTTTCTACATGGACGTGAACCGACTGGCGCTGCTGCGGGAACTGGCCGAGCGAGGCACCGTGGGCGCTGTCGCCGACGCGATGAAGGTCACACCCTCAGCGGTGTCGCAGCAGCGAAGGTGCTCGAACGCGAGGCCGGATACTCGCTGGTCGAGCCGGCTGGTCGTGGGGTCGCCCTGACCGTCGCAGGTCGGGCGCTGGTCCAGACAGCCACCGAGATCGCCGTCGCGATCGAGCGAGCCGAGGGACAGTGGCGCGCGTTCATGGAACGCCCCGCCGGGCTCGTCAGGATCGCGACCTTCCCCACCGGTGGTGAGATGCTGCTGCCAGGAGTGCTGACCCGGATGGCCGAGATTCCCGAGGTCGAGCTGGTGTGCTCCGACGAGGACGGCGTGACGGTCGACTTCGCCGATCTGACGCCCGACTACGACGTCGTGATCGCTGACTCGCCGACGACCGCCGCCTCGTGGCACGACCGCGGGCTCCAGGTCGTCCCACTCATGAGCGAACCGCTCGACGTCGCCCTCCCCGAAGGCCATCCACTCGCCCGCAAGGCGAGCCTGTCACCCAAGGACGTCGTTGCGGAGACCTGGATCGGGGTGCCGCACGACTATCCCTTCGACCGGGTCCTGAGCCAGGTCGTCGCCGCGACGGGCGAACCGGTGCGCATCGCGCAACGCATCTCCGACAACGGCATCGTCGAGGCGCTGGTCGCTGGAGGGCACGGCATCGCGATCCTGCCCCGCTTCACGACGCGAGAGCACGGCAACGGGCTCGTGACCCGCCCCCTCGTCGGCATCCGCGCCACCCGCGAGATCGCCGCGCTGCTGCGGCCCGACCGCTACGAACGGCCCTCCGTCCGCCTCGTGGTGCAGGCACTACGCGACGAAGCAGCGGCTGTCGTTGACCAGCATCGCAGCGGCTAGGCGGAATTACGTAGTACTTACTGATGTGCGGGAGGCCACGACTTGCGAGCGTTGGTCAGTCTCTAGGTGCCGTCCGGGCGCCACCCCCCCAAGGAGAATTTCTCGTGCGCCAACGCAGTCGGGCTTCCCGAATCACTGCATCAGCCGCTGCGACCACCATGATGGCCGCCGGACTGATCGCTATCGCACCCCAAGCAGCCCACGCTGCCAGCGGGTCAGCAACATTTCAGACCTCAGGCGGCCTCAACCAGCAATGGGTTGTCCCGACTGACGTCACCTCCCTGAAGATCGCGGTCAAGGGTGCCGCCGGCGGCGCCGGTGGTCTCGAAGGCGGATCCGGCGGACGAGGTGCCAGCGGCACCGTCACCGTCCCCGTGACCCCCGGCCAGACGATCACGGTCAACCTCGGCAAGCGCGGCGGCGACGCCGACTCCGACATCAACACCGGAGCCGGGCTCGGCGGCACCTCCGCCGCGCTCGGCAAGGGTGGCAACGGCGGCACCGGTGGCAACAACGCCGGTGCCGGTGGCGGCGGTGGTGGCGCGACGGAGGTGCTGCTCGACGGCGACCACGTCGTGACCGCAGGCGCAGGCGGCGGTGGCGGCGGCACCGGTGGCGGCCTCATCGGCAGCCAGGCGGCCGGCGACGGCGGCGGCGCCGATCAAGACGGCGACAACGGTTCTGCGTCGGCCGCTGAAGGCGGGCACGCCGGCGACGCCGCCAGCGAGATCGGCGGCACGGGCGACACCACCACGACCACGGGTGCCGGCGGCGCCGGTGGCGGTGGCGGCGGCTACCAGGGCGGTGGCCAAGGCGCCGCGACGACCAGCGGCGGTGGCGGCGGCGGTGGCGGCGGCACGAGCCACGTCAACAGCGTGCTGGCCGAGCTCGACGGCTCCTGGACCAGCAACGTCGACGGTGACGGCGCCGTCACGATCACCTACGAGTCGCAGTTCACGACCGCGGTCGCGATCGACGATCCCAACACCGTGGTCACCGGTCAGGACAAGGCCTACAAGGTAGTCGTGACCGCTGCCGGTGCGGGACAGACCCCGACTGGCTCGGTCGAGCTGACCGCAGAGAACCAGACCAACGGCACCATCACGGTCATCGGCACCAAGAACCTCACCGGTGGTGAGGCGACCTTCCACCAGGACGGTCTGCTGGTCGGCGACTACACGCTGCGTGCGACCTACACGCCCGACGGCGACAGCGACTCGCTGGCCTCGACCGGCCAGCGTGACTTCTCGGTCGTCAAGGGCGACACCGACACCGAGATCGCCGGTCCGGGCACCCCGCCCAACCTCGGCGACTCCGTCGACCTCGGCGTGACGGTCACCCCCGTCGCCCCGGCCAAGGGCGTCCCGTCCGGCCAGGTGAAGTTCTACCAGGACGGCAACGCGATCCCCGGTGGCACCGTGACGCTCGACGGCTCGGGCCAGGCCGTGCTGAGCACGACCAAGCTCGTCGTCGGCACGTCCGACATCACCGCCGAGTACCTCGGCGACACCGAGTTCGAGGTGTCCGAAGACCTCACCAGCCTCGAGAACTTCGTGGTCAACAACGGGCAGGTGTCGGTGACCCTCGACGCCGAGCACGGCACCGTCATCGCGGGTGAGAAGTCCAAGTTCGTCGTCGACGTCGCTTCGCTGAACGGTTCGACCACGCCGACCGGCTCGGTGCAGCTCTACGTCGACGACCGCTGCTCGGGACGTCACAGTCGCTCGACGCGACGGGGCGCACGATCTTCTTCCTCGAGCCTGCCCGTGACCAGCAACGACGGCCATCATCACATCCGGGCCGTCTACGAAGGTGACAGCAACTACGACGAGGCGACCAGCAACTGGATCGACCACTTCGTCAACATCGGTGAAGCCGAGGTCGGCTGACCAGCGACGTCAACCCCTCGCAGGTCGGTGACGCCGTGACGTTCAGCATCGATGTCAACGGCCTCATCCCGACCCAGACCTACGAGCCCACCGGCAAGGTGCAGCTCTACGTCGACGGCACCCCGTACAACGCGCCGATCACGATCGACGTCAACGGTCAGGCCACGGTCGCCCTCGCAGATCTCCCGGTCGGCACCACCAGCGTCTGGGCGCGCTACCTCGGAGATGCCAAGTACAAGCCGGCCAGCAGCGAGGCGTTGCAGCAGGTCGTCAAGAAGCGCACCCCGACGGCCAGCACGACCACGATCGACGATCCCGGAACGGTCGTGACCGGTCAGTCCAAGGGCTACAAGATCACGGTCGCTCCGGCAAGCTTCCCGGACCAGTGGCGACCGGATCGGTCACGTTGACCGCCGAGAGCCACGACGATGGCTCGATCGTCACACTGGGCACCAAGAACCTGCTCAACGGTGCCGCGACCATCCACAAGGACGGCCTGCTGGTCGGTGACTACACGCTGCAGGCGACTTACACGCCTGACGCGGTCAGCGACCTCCTGCCGTCGATCGGCGAGCCGGCTGACCGTCATCAAGGGTGACAGCTCGACGTTGATCGCCGGACCGGCCGACGTGCCGAACCTCGGTGACGCGGTCGACCTCGGTGTGACGGTCTCGCCTGTGGCGCCGGCCAAGGGCGTTCCTTCAGGACAGGTGCGCTTCTTCCAGGGCGGTGTCGCGATTCCTGGCGGCGTCGTCACGCTCGACGGTGCAGGCCAGGCCGTGCTGACCACGACCAAGCTGAAGGTCGGAACGGCTGACATCACGGCCCAGTACCTCGGCGACACCGAGTTCAACCCGTCGGACGACACCACCAGCCTGGTCGACTTCGTCGTCAACGCCGGCGACGTGTCGATCACCTTGTCGGCCGAGCACGACACCGTGATCTCGGGCGAGAAGTCGAAGTTCGCGGTCAAGGTCGCCTCGCTCACGGGTAGCACGACCAAGCCGACCGGCAACGTCCAGCTGTACGTGGACGACCAGCCGCTAGGCGTCTCCCAGGCGATCAACCCCAACACGGGTGTCACGACATTCGTCCTGGAGGTGCCGGTCACCAACCCGAACGGGCACCATCACATCCGGGCCGTCTACGAAGGCGACAGCAACTACAACGAGGCGATCAGCAGCTGGATCGATCACGTCGTCAACTTCGGAGATGCCAAGATCAAGCCGACCAGCGACGTCAACCCCTCGCTCGTCGGCAACGACGTGACGTTCAGCATCGACGTCGATGGACTCCTGCCGACCAAGCCGTACGAGCCCACGGGCGATGTGCAGCTCTACGTCAACGGCACGCCGTTCAACGCGCCGATCGCGATCGACACCGACGGCAAGGCCACGGTCACCACCGATGTCCTGCCGGTCGGAACGATCGACGTCGGTGCCGAGTACCTCGGTGATGACCGGTACAAGCCGGTGTTCAGCAACGTCCTGGACCAGGTCGTCAACAAGCAGACCGCCACGGTGACGCTGACCCCGAGCAGCGACCAGCTGCAGTACGGGCAGCCGCTGACGTTGACCGCCAAAGTCACGTCGGCCGACCCTGACGGCAAGGCCACCGGCCACGTCCAGTTCTACGATCACGGCAGCCCGGTGGGCTCGCAGGTCCTGATCGACGACAACGGCAACGCCACGGTCACCTCGACCAAGGTCGCCAAGGGTGTGCACCAGTTCAGCGCCAAGTACCTCGGCGACGACAACAACGTCGAGGGCGTCTCGCCGACCGTGGTCGTCACGGTCAACGAGAACACGCTGAAGTTCCGTCTGGTCACCGACAAGATCCCGGCCTTCCAGGGCGAGGACATCCTGCTGCACGCGAAGCTGCAGGCCGATGCAGGCAGCAAGGGCAAGATCGCGGGCAGCGTCCAGTTCTACAACAATGGCAGGAAGGTCGGCGCTCCGGTGCCGGTCAACAGCCAGGGCTGGGGATCGGTCGTGGTCCGCAAGCTGAAGCCTGGCACGCACCGGTTCACGGCGCGGTTCATCCCGTCGTCGGCATCGTCGTTCGAGTCGACCACCAGCGCGGGCATCATCCAGCGTGTGCTGAAGGGCAAGCCGAACGCCAAGGTGAAGATGTCGGTCAGGCGTACCGGCGAGACGACCGGCAAGCTGCGGGTCAAGGTGCGTCAGAGCAAGGGTGGAGCGGCTCTCGGTCGCGTCCAGGTCTACGTCGACGGCCGCCCGGTCAGCTTGCTGAGCCTGCCGAGCAACGGTGGCGTCCGCGAGTTCACGCTCACGGGCCTGGCGGACCGGAGCGTCTTCGTCACGGCGAGCTACCGAGGCAACGGAAAGCTGCGTCAGGCAAGCAAGACGCTGAAGCTCCGTCAGTACTGAGAGACACCTTCACCCCAGGTCCGGCGGGCTCACCTCGCCGGACCTGGGGTGACGTCTGTCCGGGCCAGCTCGGTGGGCGTGCCGTCGGATGTCAGGCGGTGTGCTTGCGCAAGGCGTCGGCGAGCTGGCTGCGCCGGTTGACGCCGAGCTTGGCGAAGACCCGCGAGACGTGGGCCTCGACGGTGCGGGTCGACAGGTGCAGTCGTTCGGCGATGGCCGGGCTGCTCAGGCCCGCAGCGACCAAGGCGGCGACTTCAGACTCCCGTCGCGACAACGCCGACGGCGATGACGACTGTCGTGGCACCCAGTGCCCCAGCTGCCCGAGCTGGGCAGCAGCGGCCTGTTCCAATGCGGGGTCTTCGTCGATGATCGCGCGGATGTGCGCGGCCAGCGGGCCGGCGATGGGTGCATCGACGAGAGCCTGCCGCTCGGCCACCCTGGCTGCGGTGCCGTGAGGAGCGCGGACCAGCTTCGGATCGGCGATCGCGACCAGGTCGTGTCCCCACAGCTCGACGAAGTGGTAGCCGTGCTCAGCCGCCCAGGTCGTCAGCTCCACCGCGGCCTCGGTGGCCTTGGGGTCGCGCAGCATCAACAACGTGCGGGCCATCTGGCCGCGCATGTCGGCCTCGAGTCCTCTGCTGGCCCGCCACGGGGTGCGTTCGACCCGCAGCATCAGCTCGCGGGCGCGATCGTCGTCACCGACCTGCGCTGCGGTCACCGACTCGCAGGCCATGGCCCACGCCTTCAGGCCGAACGGGTCGCGCACGTCGCTCAGCTGACGGGCGATGCGGAACTGCTCGTCGGCCTCGCGCCAGCGGCCGTCGGCAGCGAGCAGCCGGGCCGAGCACGCGTAGGTCCCCGCCGGATCGAAGTGACCCAGTCGTTGATCGACAGCGGGTCGGGCGCACAGGCGCGAGCGCTTTCCAGACGCCCGCTCACGAGGTGAATCATGAGCGCCGCGAACCGCAGATTGGCTCCGGCGCGCATCGAGGTCGGATCTTCGGGAATCGTCACGGTGTCGTAGTGGGCCGCGAGCGCCATGGCTTCTGTGGTCCGGCCAGCCCACGTCAGGGCGACCATGACCGGTGGAGCGGCATCCAGCTCGCCGTCGGCTCGTCGACCAGATCGTCCACGACCTTCAGCGGGGTGACGAGATCTCCTGCCCAGCTGCGGCTGACCATCTGGGCCAGCGTGGCGTCGGACGTGCTCGGTCCGCTCCCCGTTCTCGACCAGCGGACGGAAGAAGCGGTCGATGGTCTCCAATGCGGCGGCTGGATCGTCGAGGCCGAACTGCTGGATGTCGGCGCGCAGCTCGTGAAGCTTCAAGATCGCGTCGGCCACCCTCTCGTCAACCGTCAACGGCGTCGCACGCAACAGACGGAGTGCGGCGTCGGCGTCGCGGAGGGCTTCTATCGGGAGGTCGCTGTAGTACAGCTCGCGTGAGCGGATCGTCAACGCGTCGACCGCCGTCTGGGTGTCGACACTGCGCTCGAAGGCGGCAGTTGCGGCTTCGAGCGCAAAGTCGGACTGGCCGAGGGAGCTGGCCGCGCGAGCCGCGCGCACCAGATCGGTTGCGGCGATCTCCAGGCCACACTCCAGGGTCCAGGCGGTCCAGCGCAGGAACCCGCTGAGTGTGTGATGCGGTGCCGGCGGGGTCTCGCGGTAGATCTTGGCGTACCACTCGTGACGGGCTGGCGGGCTGATCGTGCTGCGGACGCACTCGGAGTAGATCGGGTGGGAGAGCCGCAGCGACGGGTCGGTCAGCTGGCCCTGGTCGGGGACCTCCTCGACCCGCACCAAGCCGGCGTCGACCAGCTGATCGAGGGTCGCCGTGTCGATCAGGGGCCGGGCCAGGGCAGAGCTGACTGGCTCCGCCAGTGCGATGAGCTCGACGGCTGCGCGCTCTCGATCCGACAGTCGCTCCAGCTCGGCCGTGACCAGGTCGATGATCCGGTCAGCTGTCTTGGGGCGACCCTCGCGGATCCAGATGCCGTGACGCTGGACGATCGAGCCGTCGGCCGTCCCGGCGCGGACCAGCTCGCGGACGTACATCGGATTGCCCTCGCTCGAACGGAACAGCTCTCTGACCAGCGCGCTGTCGACCGGGCCCCCGAGCGCCGCCCAGACAGCTTCTCCCACCTCGTCGGCGGTGAAGAGCGGCACGTCGACCCGACCCAGCAGATCGTCTCGCCAGAGGCGTACGAGCGCATCTGCCTGGGTGTGGCCTGAGCGGATCGCGCACAACAGGTGGACGCCGCCGAGCCGGCACAGATGTGCCAGGACCTCGGCGCTCGAAACATCCAGGAGGTGTGCGTCGTCGACCAGGAGCGCAACGTGCTTGCTGCTCGCCTCGCTGGTGAGTCGTGAGTGCACCAGCTCGGCGATACGTCGAGGCGGTCGTTGATCTTCGGCGTCGACCTCAGACAGCAAGCCGTCGATCGCGCTGAGCGGTATCGCCGACTCGACGTGCGATCCGGTCACGGAGTACCAGACGTAACGGTCTGGAGCTTCGCGGTCGAGAGTCTCTCGAATGTCGCTGGCCAGCTGGCTCTTGCCGACCCCGGCCTCGCCGTACAGGATGGCGCCGCGAAGATGCGTGAACGACTCTGTGGCAGCACTGAGCAGCTGGGGGCGATTGATGGATGGCCAGGGGGACGACATGTGAACTCCAAGTACTGGCAGACCTCCCGGCGACAAGCTCTCTCCTCCACGAACACATCGCGAGCTGTCGGTGACGCTACCGGTCCATCTGCAGATGACCCTCCCTTGCAGGCTAGGCGAGTCAATTGTTTTTCGTTGCAGATTCCGCAGATTTTCAATAGGTCACAATCTGTCTTGTCAAGTGTAGGGGCCATGCCAAGTTTGGCCGCTACCCCGGACGGGTACCTCGAAGAGACGATCACCACACCACTGGAGGCATCATGAGCGAGACCCCTATGGAACCGGACCCGACGCTCGAGCCCGTCGATCCGGATGCGCCGAAGACCACGGTGCCCGGCGGCATCGAAGAGGATCCTGACGACAACGACATCGCGCCGCCCGATCCGACCGAGGACGTCTGAAGAGAAGACACGGCCTGACGGTCTGTCTCTTAGGATGATTCGCATGGAGAGACTGATGCGAGCGAATCAGATCGTCGTCGCCGTCGTCGTGGTGCTGGCCGTCAACCTCGTGCTCGACCTCGTCTTCGACGTTCCGGCATACGTACGGTGGGGCACCGCGTTCGTTGCGCTCCTGCTGGTCGAGGTTGCGCGGGTTCGGTATCTCGATCGCCGGTCGGCCGCGGAGCCGCAATCTAGCTGAGGGCTGATGAGCCTTCGGCCGCGCACTTGTCGCGCAGTGCGGAGAGTGAGTCTCGGATTCCCGCTCTAGCGGTCAGGTAATCGTCAGGCCCCGCGACGGGGTTGTTCTCCACGTCGACGGACTGCCGGGCCGCCACCAGCACATCGCTCAGCAGCTGGGTGTCATCAGGGTTGACGCCCGCCGTGAGCTCTTCGACCGCGACGGCGAATGCTTCGTAGTCCTCGGCCGACGGCAGCGCTCCGTTGATGTGTTCCTGCACGGACGTGTCGACGGATTCACACGCTGCCGGCCAATCCACCGACTTCAGGGCCGCCGTAGTTGCTTCCGGGGCCGGCTCATCACTTCCGCCACACGCGGCCAAGACGACAAGTGCTCCTGCTGCCAAACCCGTACCCAGTCGAATCACCCCCGAACCCTAGTGGAGCCGGGGGTCACCCTGGCCAGGCGCGGGACGTGAGTTAGGCCGCGAGAGTTCCGCGGGTGCGCGACACGGGTGGGCCCACTCGATCCCCGACCTCGGCGCCTCGCTCCGCTCGGAGTTGATGACGGGAATCGAAGCCTCGTAATACTGCGCTTGCAGGGAACTCTGAGCGTAGGTGGATAGGCCTGGAAGGATCTGAAACGACGAGAAAGGAGGGTCTCAAAGCCGATTCCGTGTACATGTACACGGAGCAATTGAGTTTATCCAGCTGGTGACGGTGGCGGTACTGCAGCGCCGCAAGGCTACGACTGCCCGTCGGACTACCCGATCAAAGGCAACGCCTCGAGCATGATCTACCACGTACCGAGCGGTCAGTATTACGACGTGGCGAAGCCGGAAGAGTGCTTTGCCACGGAGTCGGCTGCGGTGGCTGCGGGCTAGCGAAAATCCAAGCGGTAATTGGAGTCGACTGGAAGCCCAGCCGTAGCAACCTGGCGACGAATGCGCGACGCAAGCTTCAGGCCCCGCTCTCGAGTCAGCCGGCGCACACGTAGTTGGCGTGGCGGTCGAGGTCGGGGAGACCCGGTGACCTACAACTCGTTTCTGTGATTCTGCTGAAGAATAGAGACGGGTGCGTCATGATTAGTTTTCGCCTGTCGAATGCGACGGGCGTTCACTTTTGCTCTGGGAGACTTTCGGTGAGTTTGAATCGCCATTTACGGCGCGCAACGTGTATGGCTTCAGCATTGGTCTTGGGGGTGTCGTTGATGACGCTTTCGACATCGAGTGTCAGCGTCGGATCGACCGATCCAGTGACCGTCGCGGTGTCCGATTCGGACGACGACGGCACTCTTGACGCTGGTACGACCAAGGCGGCTGTGGCTGCCGCAGTCGACCAGGGCGAGCGAGTTGAGGATCTTTCCCAACGCACCGAATCGGTCTCGGTATATGCCAACCCAGACAGAACCTTCACCCAGCGCGATTTCGGCGGAACCGCTCGGATCAAGCAGTCGGGCGAGTGGGTCCCGGTCGACTACACGCTGGTCAAGCAGGCTGACGGAACCTATGCGCCGAAGGCATCTGACCTGGACATCACGGTCGATGGCGGTTCGGCGAAGGAAGCGGCCAGAGTCACCCGCCCGGACGGAACCTCCTTGGCGTTCACTTGGCCGACGAACCTGCCTGAACCGACGGTCGACGGCGGTGTCGCCACCTACGAGATCTCTGACTCCACAGACCTACTGGTTACTGTCACCGGCTCCGGTGTCACTGCCCGGATCCGCCTGAATGAACAGCCGGATGAAGATGATCCGGTCTTCCGCCTAGGGCTGCGCGCAGACGGAGTGGACGTCGATCAGACATCTGCCGGTGGTCTGAAGATCACCGACGAGAACGGCAAGACCGTCGGATCAACGACCCAGCTGTCAGCCTGGGATGCGGTCAAAGACGCGGCCGGGGACCCCGCGAACATGGTCGACCTGGACGCCGAGCTCGACACCACCGCTACGGACGGCGATCTCACCCAGCACACGCTGGACCTAACCACCCCGACCGGCTACCTGACCGACTCCGGCACCCAGTACCCAGTCATCATCGACCCCGACATCACCATGGAAAAGACCCGCGACACCTGGGTCCGCAACGGTGACACGGCGAAGGGGTCGGACTACCGGCTGATCGTTGGCAAGGTTGACCCGGCGATCAGCCCGGGAAACTCCAACCCGGCTAGGTCGTACCTGAAGTTCTTCAACAACCTCGTTGACAGCAACGTCAACACCGAGATCATCTCGGCGGAGCTGGGTTTGTGGCAGTACTACGGGTACACCTGCAACAACCGCACCATGAACATCAACCCGGTCACCATTGGTTGGAAAGACACGATTACCTGGTCGACACGCCCCGGCTCTCAGACCTCAGGTAGCACCAGCATTGTTGCTAACCGTGGTGCAAGTGGCTGTGCAGACGGGTGGACCAAGGTCAACCTGACCAACATGGCCAAAGCCTGGAACAACGGCACCATCAACATGGAAGGCATCGCCCTGGTTGCTGGCGACGAAACCATTCACTCAGCAGAACGCCGCTTCTGCTCCATGAACCCTGACAGCTCCTCGACCTGCACAGCCGCACGACGGCCCTACCTCGACGTCACTTACGAGATTGAGCCGGGTCTCCCCGCAATGACAGCGTATGGAATCGACGAATACGAGCTCGAGGACATGCAGGCTGCGGCAGTTGACGAGGGCATCACGCTTGCCTCTGCAATCGCTAAGTATGGCTGGCAGAACGGTTTTGCTCAAACTGCAAGTCAAGTAAGCCAATCTTATCCTGAGTATTTCTCGCGAGCCGAAGTGGAAGAAGGCGGAAGCCAGGGCGCAGTCATTCACATGACGACCTCCACTCCTGCAAGCATCCAACTCCAAGTTGATGGTCTGACGTCCGGCGTTTCCGTACCGGTCAGACACGGTCGCTGACGCGGTTTACACCGAGGGCCAGACCGCAAAACTCGTATCGGATGCGCATGATGCGGTAATCGCTGCATCAGGAACAGAGGATGTGTCGACATACTACGACGATGAAGCTGGACTTATCAGAGCCGATGTTGGGGGCGGGCAAGGGCTGAATCAAGTCTTGAACTCCAGGTCTCGAATGCGCTGCAACTTTCTTTGCCCCCACTTGCCGTTCCGGGCGTTCAAGTCACCGTGCATGAGTCAACTGTCACGGAGGACGAGGCAACGCTTCGTGGCGGTGCGAAGATCACCAACGGTGTCAGCTACTGCACATCGGGCTGGCCCGTAAAGGTGGCGGGCCAAGAAAGTACGGACTGGTTACGGCACGTCACTGCGACAACGATCTCTCAATATATGCAGGAGTTAGCGGATCGCTGAAGAACTCAAGCATCTACTTGCCTACCGACGACGGTGATATGCAGTATCACGAGAGGGACAACGCAAAGGTCGGCAAGAGCTTCTACTACACAGCGTCCAAGGTTCGCTCAATCAAGGCCTACCGTAAGCCGGTTATCAATCAGCGCCTGTGCCTGTTTGGGCGCACTTCGTTAGGAAAGCGCGACAACGGCAAAACTACGTGCAGTACTGTGAGCCGTCTAAACACGGCGCGAGGCAAGTGGAAGCACCTGGTGTCTATGACCAGTAAGGTGTCGGAGGGTGGGACAGCGGCGGTCCTTGGTATTCCGGAGGCTACGCCTACGGTGTCCACTCGGGTTGGCATACGAGGATTCTCAAGAAACGAAGCCAGTTCACCCCGCTGTGGCACAACCTGGGCGTCATGGGACTAGAACTCCGCACGGCGGGATAGGGTCGAGGAGATGATTCGAAAGTTTCTGGTTGTCGTGGTCCTCCTAATTGGAGCAGCCGGCGCGTGGCGGATACTTGCCTCAGACGAAGGCTCCACGTCCCGCACTCCCTCCGGCGTGGTCCTCTTCGCCGGTGGAGTGAAGGAGTCGGACGAGGTAGGGCTGGAAGGAAAACTTGGTTCGCGATCAGGCTGCGTCGGCGTCGCGTCTCTAGATGGCACCCATTTCACAGTCGTCGCGTTTCCGGGAACGGCGAGGCTGGTCAGCGAAAGCCCGCTCCAATTGAGGCATTCTGGCCAGACATATGAGATTGGAGACCCGATCGACACGGGGGGTAGTTTTGTCAAGTGGGGCGCGAAGAGCCTCCCGGCCGACGTACCGAAAGAGTGTCGAACCCATAAGATCTTTGTGGCCGATGGCAACTAGGTCCCTATGACATCGACGCCCCGACCTCGAGTGAGGTCGGGGCGTTCGTGTTGGTGCTCAGCTTTATATGATCGTCAAGTCATGGGTGTACATTGACGGTACGGAAGAGATCGCAGTCGCTGCCGGGCTACTCGAAGCCCGGACCAAGCGCCTTGACCCGCTCGAACGAATCCGCGCACTCGACGAGGCCATCGAACAGGTTGGGATCCTGCGCGTCCAGGTGGGCGACCTGCGAGCCCAAGCCGTCCGCGACTACGCGTCCGAAGTTGGGCCAACTGCTGCCGCACGCGAGCTTGGCATCAGCCGCAATCGCATCTACCAACTCATCAAGGAAGCGGACCAGGAGTGACGCGGTCATGACGTTTCTAGAAACAGCGATCTGACCCGCGCCTGGTGCAAGGGTGGCCACCATGTGCAACGACTGCCCAGGAGACCGGTGGATCATCCCGCCGATCCTGCCGGACGACGGAAGCTACTGGACCGTGGTCGACGGCTGAAGCCTGGGGATGATCATCGCGGTCTTCTCGACCGACGGTGAGATCCTCACGACGGAAGCGAACTCGTTCCTGTGACGTAACGACGAAAAGCCCCTCACCATCCGAAGATGACGAGGGGCTTGGTCGTGCCGTCAGAAATACGGCGCGCGTGGTGATGCTACCGCCGTGACCTGGCCACGGCCTCCATGCTGCGCCATGACACGAAGACGGCGCCGGCGACGACGCCAGACCATGCGACCAGGACCACGCAGGCCGTGCGCCAGGACGGGATCATGGTCAGTCGCCAGCTGCGTCGACGTACTCGCCGGGGATGCCCTTGGCAATGATCATCAGCGCGGACGTGAGGGCACCTACGACACCAAGGCCGACACCGAGGAGTCCGTCGCCGGTGGTGGGAATCGCGATCGCCGTGATCGGGATGACAGATGACGGGGTCTGCGTCGCGGTGCGGACGACCCCGTGCTTTGCGGCGAGCTTGGTCGTGGTGGGAATGACTGACTGGGACATGGTGCCCCTTCTCTAGATCTTGCCGATGGTGTACGGGATGGGCAGGTGGTCGCTGAGCTCGTCCTCGACGAACGTCAGCGATGTCGAGGCGCCGATGACGGGCCGGTTCTTGTGGACACGGACCTTGTCGGGCACGTAGGCCGATGTCGAGGTCTCGGCGACGCCGTCCCAGCCACAGTTCGACAAGTACTTCGCGTTGCCGTAGACGACGTTGGAGCGCGATCGCAGGTCGGTGTAGGTCGTGCCCCAAGCGTTGTTGGTGCCGGTCTTGGCGTTCTCGTCGTTGGAGAAGATCACCCGGTGGGCGGGGACCCCGTTGGCCTTGGCAAATGCCAGGGTGACGTCGCGGGTCTCCTTGACCTGTGCCTTGCGGGTCTTGTCGTAGGCGGCGCCGTCGCGGAACTCGAAGTGCCCCGCCTCGACGACTAGCGGCCCGGCGCCGGGGACGGTGACGACGGCCATGACGATCTGCTTGTCGTCCTTGGCCGGTCCACGATCGGACAGGGTGTGGATCTTGGTCTTGCCGACCTTGACGGCCTTCTTGACCGCGATCATGCGCTGGTTGTCCGCGACGGCGACTTTGGCCCCGGCCTTGTCGAGCGCGGCCCCGAACGTCCGACCCTGCGCGCCCTCCGTCTCGGCCTCGACGAGCTGCATGATGTTGCGGTCGTAGTGCTTGAGCGCCCGGATGATGCCGAGAACGCGCCTGTCCCATGACGCCTTGCCGTGCTCCTTGTCGGATGCGGCGAGGTTCCAGAACAGACCGTCGGTGTACTTGGCGATCGGCTTGGACGGGGCAGGCTTGCCGGCGTTGATCATCGGCGCCGGGTCGATCTCGCGGTCGTACCGGTTCTGCGTCGACACCTGCGCGTGGCAGTGAGGGCCCGTGGAGTTGCCGGAGTACTTCTTGCCCCGGGCACCGCCGATCGTGCCGATCTTCTGGCCACCCTTGACGGTCTGGCCTACGCGCACGTTCTCGGTCTTGAGGTGCGCCAGGCACTGCCACCGCACGGCGCCCTTGAAGGTCGACCGGATGACGACGTGCTGGCCGAACGCGGGCCCCCAGCCGCCGTAGCCGGCGTGGGTGACGACGCCGTCCCACATGGCGTAGACGTTGCCGCCTTCTTTGCCGTTGGACTAGTCGCGGCCGCGGTGCTTCTTGCCGTTGCTGTAGCGGCGGCCGTACTGGAAGCTGACCTGTACGTTCTCGTTGACTGGGCGCATGGTGCCTCCTGGGCATGACGAAGGCCCCGCCAGTTGACGGGGCCTAACAATGGGATGGTCCGAATCGACCACACGGCCGGTGTGGAGCGACTAGGGTCAGGCGGTTGCGTACGTCGTATTCGAAGGAGATCGCCCGTGACCGATTGGTTCGAGTACCTGTCCGAGCGGGTGCAACGGAAACTGATCGAGCGGCCACTCGAAGACCGCAGGCTTGTTGTGGCTGATCTCAGAGCCATGGAGCACCTCGCCGGGGCGCTGCAACAGGTCGGGGCCTACGAAGACGAAGAGTCCGATGCGACTGGCCTGTCTGCGCGCCACCAGATCGAGAATCACCTCGATGAACTGTTCAGCGCACTAGGCCACGAAGGCTCGCAGGAACTACTGACCGTCGTCGAGTCGGGACTTCCGATGGCCCGTCGCGTCGTCGCCAGTCTTGACTTGACGATGGTTGACTTCAAGATGCTCGAGGACGATTTATCCGCACTCGAAGAGAGCCGCAACCGGGCATCCTCGCGGCTGTCCGCTATTCGGGCCGATGAGGCTGCCACTAGTGCAGAGGCGGCCGCGTCACGAGCACGTTCCTCTCAGGGCGCGATTGGCGATTTAGATCTTGCAAGCTACTTCAGTACTTACTCGAAGTCGGAACTGGGGTCGTCTGATCTGTTTCGCTACATGACATTCGTCTTGTCGTTTGCCGCGGTAGTAATCGCAGTCGCTGGGGCACGGTGGGCTGATGGTTCCAAACTCTCCGATTCACTCGTGACGCACGTGTTGGTCGTGGTGAGCATTGGCGGCTTCGCTGCCTACACAGGACGTCTAGCCGGTCAGCACCGGATGAAAGGCGACTGGGCCGCAGCCGTGGCGGTCCAGCTGCGCTCCTTGGAGAACTTCGTCGCGCCAGTCGATGAAGTAACAAGGGCGCAGATCTACTTGCACTTCTCTGCGAGGGTGCTCGGGCCTCCGCCGACGATCAAGGGAGAGTCCGAATCGCCAGGCCTTGTCGACCTCGCTGCGACAGACCTGCTGCGTCGACGAGCGGCCGATCCTGCAAACTAGCCGGCTGAGATTCGGTCGGCTGTCGGTGAGGGGTACCAGGTCTCGGGCTACTGCGTTGACGAGTCGCCTCGCTGACTCTGGGGTGAGGTGCAGTGCCGCGAGTTCGCCGTCGCGTCCGATGGTGGTGATGGTCTCCGGCGCCCTCAAATTCTTAAGAATTTTCTCAACGGATCGGCCTTGAGAACGGCCCGCACGATTGCCTATATATGTACTCAAGAAATGAGTCCACGGGCTCACAAAGTGAAAGGAGATTTCTGCCATGAACGCTATGTCCTTTGATCCTTTCGGCGGTCTCGATCGCCTCGCAACCAGCCTGATGCAGCAGAACGGCTCCCAAGCCGTCCCTGTTGACCTGCTCAGAGACGGTGACCGGTACCTCCTGAGTGCCGACCTGCCGGGAGTCGACCCGGGATCGGTTGACATCGATCTGGACGGCAACCTGCTGACTATCCGTGCCGAGAGGACCGCTGCCCTGCACGAGGGGGCTAAGTGGATTTCTCGTGAGCGACGCTCGGGAAGCTACTACCGGCAGTTCGTTCTTGGTGAGGGGATCGCAACCGAGGACATCTCGGCGACGTACAGCAACGGCGTGTTGTCGGTGATGATCCCGGTGAGCGAGAAGGCGAAGCCGCGCAAGATCCAGGTGGCAACGTCTGACGAGCAGGCAGCGCTCTCGGCGTAGTCGCCGGCGAACGGGGGCGGCTCGATACGCTCAGGCCGTCCTCGTTCGCTTGGTCATGCAAACGCGTCCAGGTCGATCGCCTGTTTCGCGGAAATAGTGGGCGCGTTGTCGTGGTGGTCGCTACGGTCGCGGGATGGCTGACTATCGAATCAATGTCGGATCCGAGACTATCGCTACTGGCGAGGCTGATGGACTCATCGAGGTGCTGGAATGGGCAACCGGCGTGCTCTCGAAGTACCAGAAGCGGCGTGAGTTTAAGATCGTCATTGAGCAACTCGTCGGTGATGACTGGGAGTCACGTGTCCGGATACACCCGTTGCACGAAGAACTCGATTCCTAGGAGCGGCTGACAGGGTCGCTAGGCTTTGTTCATGGCCACAACCCCTGCAGCATGCGAGCACCCTCGGTTCGAGCGTGGCTCTACCTAGGCTCCGATACAGGTGACAAGATCTGTACGTCGTGCAGAGAGGTCTTCACCCGTGGTGAGTGGCTAGAGATGGTTCAGGGGCCCAAGGCCTAGGCTGCGAACAGTCGGGCCTCGTAGTCGGCGTCGGACATGACCTCGGTTGCCCCAGGCACCAGTGATCGCCGAAGTGACCTGGTCGAGCACGTAGGACGTTGGTGCTCCGGTCATGCGGATGATCATGGCGGCGGGCTGCCCGTGGATGTCGTCGGGGAACCCGATGCCGACGATGACGAGGTCGGCCGGTGGGAGCGCGGCGAGCGGGTATTGGCCGTAGCGCAGGCAGTAGTGTGCGGGCACACCATTCACAGAAAGGAGATGCGCGTGCCGACTGGACCCCTTCACGAAAAAGCTGTCGACTTTGAGTCCGGCAAGGACGGCAAGGTGACCGAGGTGACGACCGAGCCATGTCGCTGCGCGATTGGCACCAACCACGACCCGTCTGGGCGCGAAATAGGATCATGGGAGGAAATGGACGCCTAGATTCGCGCCCCTGGGTGTCGTGGGGTCGACGGAGCGGATTGCGTCAGCCTTGCGGACGCCTCAGGCGGTTGCGAGGCAGGAACGCAGCGTCGATACCTTCTCGAAGTGTTTGCGCGAGGCGCTCGATGTCTGCGCATTCCTCCCAAGGCGGGCGCTCATCGAAAGTATCGGTCGGCCTAGTCGGGGCCCGGATGACCTCCGCAGCGTCGTGGGGCAAGAGTGACGCGAATGGGGCGGCAGCGACGCGAGCATCGTGCACACTCTCTATCGAGTGCCTGAATAGAGGGCGATCCAAATCGGAGATAAAGGCAGCGTGACAGTCGAGCGACCAGTCGTTGAGTCCTAGGTGATAGCGCTCCAGCGCAATCCGAGCCTGTCGTCGCCACTCGCGCCTCTCGCGCATATGGTTGTAGAGCCCGTTGGCGGCGATGGTGATGACGACGACTATCACGCTTATGGCGAGTTGGCCCCAGTTCATGCCCACAGCATGCCTTACCGGAATCCCCTTCGGAGGGGTAGTAGTCGCTGGTTTACGTCACCAATATCGCTACTGACCCCACATGTAAGTACTTAACGAAAACCTGGGAATGCTGGCCGACCTCTCCTAGATTCAGGTCATGAACTACGTGCAAATGGGCCAAGACGGCCGAGTCCTTGAGATCAATCGAATTGACACTGATGAGCAAGCAGCGTGTGAACGCGCCTACGAACTCGGGCGTCAACTGGGAGAACGGGACTGGGTACTCACCCTGGGCGACGTTCCGATCTGCACGCCGTCACGGCTCCCTGACGATGGATGGGACATGGTCTGAGATCAGCCGTAGTCGCCACGCGCGAGACTGACCGCCGCTAGTCTGCGGCGATGAATGACAGGCCAGTTCGACCTGGCGAGATCGGCTCGGAAATTAGGGTGCTGCTGGGCAGCCGTGAGGGCCGTGCCAACTTCGTCGGCAATCCGGAAGGCCCATTCTTCGCTTACGAAGGGGCAACCACAGAGCCTCCAAACGATGGGGACCCCATCGACACGCTGCTGACGATGATTGACCAGGCTCAAGCAGCGATCAACGCGGACCTGTTCTTCCCCGCGCTCGTCATCTGCTTGACCCTTCCCGACATTTGCGCCGCAGTCGGCTCTGAGAATGGCCGCGCCACCGGGCCGAAGACCATCGCCTGGCTTTGTGAACACGGGGGGGGACAGCCGGGAGGACGCTCAGCTGATCTATGGATTTCGGTGCTCGCTTCTGCATCAGGGCAGCGGGCTGCCGCACAAAGTCGACAGCACTCGCATCGCATTCGTCACGCCTGATCCCAAGCAGGCCGTCACACTGCACTGGCTGACGACGAAGAAGGACGACGACGAGGTCATCTTCTGGATCACAGCCAGCCTCTTCGTCGACGAGATCTGCGAGGTAGTAAAGAATTGGGTAGCGCGCCATGGGTCGACGTCGACAGTGACTCGCAACCTAGAACGATCGGCTCGACTTCGACCTGACGGCTGCGAGGGCATTTTCACGGTGGTCCCGTGATTGCGTGAGGCGTAGAGTGGGCCACCCGTAGTAGCTTGTCCTGATACTGAGGCGCCTGATGACTCGTTTCGCGGACTCCATGTACGCAGGCACCCGCACACCTAAGGCGTCGGATGGCGGCCCATACGAATGGTGCAGCGAAGATGTCAGCCCGTCCGGGGGTGTGCGAACGTTCAAATTCAGGCCTTCTGACCTGCGCAAACGTGGAGCCGATGACGGGGTCCCTCGCCGGCGGCTGCGCCGCGCTGGTGGGGCCCACTCGATCCCCGCCCCCGGCGCCTCGCTTCGCTCGGAGCCGATGACGGGAATCGAACCCGCGTATCTTGCTTGGGAAGCAAGCGCTCTGCCATTGAGCTACATCGGCGTGACGCCCGCAGGCGCCGTTGTCCAGCCTAACGGGCCAGGTCTGCCGCGTCATGCGGCCCGGCAACTGTGATCCTGTCGCCATGACTAAGCCCGTCCGCCCCGACATCGCCGTGATCGACGGATCGGGTCTCCACCTTGGACGTCTTCGCCGCGCACACGGACACGCTCAAGGAAGGGCTTGCCGACGTCATCTCTCGCCTTGGGATGACCGGGGATGTGCCTGCTTAGGTGCCCTGGCCGGTATCAGGCTCCCGTTCGCCCTGCCCTGACACGTCGAGGGTCATGAAGACGCTCCACGGGTCGAGGACGTAGTCGGCAAAGGGCTCACACTCCACGAATCCGTGCCTGGCGTACAGCCTTCGGGCCGGGATGAAGGGGTCGTTCGTGCCGGTCTCAAGGCTCACCCGGGAGTAGCCGAGCCGTCGTGCCTCGGCGAGCAGGCGTAGCAGCAGCTCGGCCCCGAGCCCCTGCCCGCGGAACTGGGTCGTGGTGCGCATCGACTTAATCTCGGCGTGGCTCGGATCAAGCTGTTTGAGCGCCCCGCACCCAGCCAGCTGATCGCCGGACCACAGGCTCCAGAACGTGATGCCCGGACCGGCCAGCTGCTCGACCGGCAGGGCGTGGACGCTCTCGGCCGGCGTGTGCGAGGCCATCTCGGCGAGATGCTCCTCGAGCAGGGCTCGCACCTGCAGCCCGGTGAGGTCGTCCCGGCGAAGCTCGAGGGTGTTCGAGGAGCGAATCGGCCTTTCCATGGGGCGACTTTACTGTGCGATAATTCCGACCGTGCTCCTCTCCGACCGCGACATCCTTGCCGAGATCGACGCAGGCCGCATTGCGCTCGATCCCTTCGACCCCGGCATGATCCAGCCGTCGAGCATCGACGTGCGGCTCGACAAGTTCTTCCGGGTCTTCGACAACCACAAGTACCCGCACATCGACCCGGCCGCAGATCAGTCCGACCTGACTCGCGAGATCGAGGTCGACGGAGACGATGCGTTCATCCTGCATCCGGGCGAGTTCGTGCTGGGCTCGACGTACGAGCCGTCACGCTGCCCGATGACATCGCAGCCCGGCTGGAAGGCAAGTCCTCCCTGGGACGGCTCGGCCTCATGACGCACTCGACCGCTGGATTCATCGACCCCGGCTTCTCCGGGCACGTGACGCTCGAGCTCGCGAACGTCGCGACGTTGCCGATCAAGCTGTACCCGGGCATGAAGATCGGTCAGGTCTGCTACTTCAAGCTCACGTCGCCGGCTGAGAACCCGTACGGCTCGGCGAAGTACGGTTCCCGGTACCAGGGTCAGCGCGGCCCGACGGCGTCCCGGTCGCACGCGAACTTCCACCGCACCGACATCTAGCCCGCCGGCGCGGTGCATCCGCAACCTCATCGGTCTGGTCTCCCCTTGAGCCGGTGGATCTGAGACCTCATTCGGCGAAATGAGGTTGATAAACCACCGCGTCGGCGGAATGAGGTTGCGGATCCACCGCCTCGCTAGGGTGGCGATGTGACGATTCCTCTGAGCATCTCGCCCGCCGTCCAGTCCGCCCTCGACGAAGGGTGGCCCGTTGTCGCACTCGAGTCGACGATCATCTCGCACGGTCTGCCCCGGCCCGACAACTTGGCCGCCGCTCGCCGGTTCGAGGCGTTGCTGACCGAGATGGGCGTCGTCCCCGCCACGATCGCAGTGCTCGACGGCCAGCTCAAGGCCGGACTCACCGACGACGAGCTCGTGCGGGTTGCCAACGAGGACATCCCCAAGCTGAGCGTCCGCGACCTCCCGATCGCGCTGGCACGTGGCGGCAGCGGCGCGACGACTGTCGCCGCAACCTCGTACATCGCCGACCTTGCCGGGATCCGGGTCTTCGCCACGGGCGGACTCGGCGGCGTGCACCGCGGAGCCAACGAGACCTTCGACGAGTCCGCCGACCTGACGGTCCTGTCGAAGGTGCCGATCACGGTCGTGTCGGCAGGCGTGAAGTCGATCCTCGACATCCCCGCGACGCTCGAACGGCTGGAGTCGCTCAGCGTCGTCGTGCTGGGCTACGGCACCGACAAGTTCCCGAGCTTCTGGTTGACCGACTCGGGCTACGAGCTCGACTGGTCGGTCCCGGACGCGAAGTCCGTCGCCGACGTCATGGTCTCGCGCGACGCGCTGGGTCAGGACGCCGCGATCCTGGTCGCGAACCCGCTGCCCGTCCAGGATCAGCTCGACCCGGCGGTGCACGACCGGGCGCTCACCGACGCCCTGCTCATGGCCGACGAGAAGGGCCTGTCGGGCAAGGACGTGACCCCGTTCCTGCTGCAGACGATCGTCGGCCTGACCGACGGCGACAGCCTCGCGGTCAACCTCAAGATCGCCGAGAACAACATCCGGGTCGCCGGCGAGATCGCCCTGTCCTGGTCGTCCCGATGAGGACGGCGCTGTGATCCTGGTCGTCGGCGACCTGGTCGACGACGTCGGCGTGCGTCCGCTCGGCACGATCAATCCCGCCAGCGACACTGTCTCCGAGATCCGGATGACGCCCGGCGGCTCGGCGGCCAACGTCGCGGCCTGGCTCGGCCACCTCGATGCGCCGGTCCGCTTCGTCGGACGCTGTGGCGCCGATGCCGTCGCACGTCACGGGGCGGCGTTGGAGGCGTACGGGGTGGACACCCACATCACGGGAGACCCGGACCTGCCGACCGCGACGATCGTGCTGACCCTCGACGACGCAGCCGACCGCACGATGTACGTCGACCGGGCCGCCAACACGACGCTGACTGCGGAGCACGTCCCGGACGACGTCTGGGACGGCGTGACCTGGCTGCACCTGACGGGCTACTCGTTCTTCGACGACGGGGTGCGGCCGGTCGTCGTGGGGCTGGTCGACGAGGCCCGACGACGTGGTGTCGGGGTCAGCATCGACCCGAGCTCGCTGGGCTTCCTGGAGGCTGCAGGCCGTGACACCGTGCTGGGCTGGCTGACGGGTGCCGATCTGGTGCTGCCCAACGAGGACGAGCAGCGCTTTCTGCAGCTGACGGGCGACGGTGTCGTCCTGACGCTGGGCGCACAGGGGGCGACGTTCGCCGGCGCCAAGGTGGCAGCGGTGGCCGCTGACGTGGTCGACACCGTGGGTGCCGGAGACGCCTTTGCCGCCGGATTCCTCAGCCGCTGGGTCACCGGCAAGGACCCGGAAGAATCGCTGCAGGCCGGGGCCGAGGCTGCCGCCCGGTGTGTGGCGGTGCGTGGCGCCCGGCCGACGGCGCAGGTCTCGACGGCGCAGGTCTAGGGCGTCAGGTCGCGGAGCGTCGGCGGGTCGGCACCTGGCCGTGAGCAGGTGATCGCTGCCGCGCTGGCGGCGTACATCGCCAGATCACGCAGCTCGGTCGTGTCGAGTCGTTGCCTGCTGGCCAGTCGTAGGTCGCCGACCACGCGAGCATCGCTGCCATGAACGAGTCGCCGGCGCCGATCGTGTCGACGACCCGCACATCGGCCGGCGGCACCGTGGCGAATCCGCCGCCCCCTGCGATGACGGCTCCCTCGCCGCCGAGGGTGACCGCGACGATCCCGTGGTCTGCGGCCAACCGGCGCACGAGATCGGCAGGATCCTCGTCGGGAAACAGCACGGCCGCATCCTCGTCGCTGAGCTTGAGGATCGACACGTACGGCCAGATCCTGTCGAAGACCTGCCTCCACCGGCCAGCGTCGGGCTCGACGGTTAGCCGGATGTTGGGATCGAACGACACCGGGATGCCGAGTGCGTCCGCACTGACCACGAGATCGGCGACGAGCTCCGCACCGGGCTCGAGCACCGTCCCCAGCGATCCGACGTGGACCGCCTCGAAGGTCGCAGGATCTGGCGGCTCGTCAGGGTTCCAGGTCAGGTCGAACTCGTACGACGCGCTGCCGTCGGCGGCCAGCGTCACGACCGCGCTCGACGTCCGCCCAGGCTCCGGCGACAACCGGTCGAGGTCGACGTCGGACAGGTGCAGCTCCTCGCGCAGCACGTTTCCGTACGGGTCGTCGGCGATCTGCGCCGCGAGCACCGTCCCCACCTCGAGGCGAGCCAGTCCGACGGCGACGTTGAACGGCGATCCGCCCGCATGCGCCGACGACTCGACCACGTCGACCAGTGCCTCCCCGATGACCAGGACCGTCATGTCGCCGTCCTGATCGTCAAGGCCGCACTCGGTGCGAGCGGCAGATCGGGGAAGGTCAGCGCGTTGAACGCGTGATACGCATCCGGCTTGCCACGCCAGGTGCGCGTCGATGGGGCCATCGACGGTGACAGCGCGTGGTGCCACGACCCGGTCGCGTCGTCGACGAAGTGCTCGTCGATCTCGGCCCACCAACGGCTCGCGAAACCGGTGTAGCGTGCCGAGCCCGTGTAGTCGTGCAACGCCTCGGCCGCCAGCACCGCCTCGGCCAGCACCCAGTGGAAGCGCTCCCGGACGATCGGCTCACCCGACCAGCCGTCGTGTAGGCCAGGCCCGGAGTGTCATCGCGCATCGTGTCGTCGACGGCACGCGCGAACAACGCCTCCGCGGCCTCCAGCATCCACGGGCGCGGCTCGTCGAGACCCGCGGCGAGCTGCACGATCAGCCGCGACCACTCGAAAGCATGCCCGGGCGTCGCGCCGAAGGGTCGGAACGGGTCGGCAGGGCGTTCCTCGTTGTACGTGGGGACCGGCGTCCAGTCGTGGTCGTAGTGCTCGGGGATGCGCCAGCCGTGACCACGGGCGTGGATGCCGATGATTCGTTCACAGATCGACAACGCCCGTCGGTGCCAGACTGGGTCGCCCGTCACGTCGCCGGTGACGAGGTAGGCCTCGACCGCGTGCATGTTGCTGTTGGCGCCGCGGTACGGGTCGACGACCGACCAGTCCTCGCTGACCTCCTCGACGCAACGTCCGTTCGACCGGTCCCAGAAGTGCTGGGTGTGGATGCGTGACGCATCCGTCAGCAGTGCGGCCGCGCCGTCGACGCCAGCAGCCGAGGCGGTCGCGGCGGCCAGCAGCACGAACGAATGGCCATAGCACCGCTTGTCGCGATCAACAGGCGTGCCGTCGAACGTCACTTCGTCGTACCAACCACCGTGCGCATCGTCGTGGAACGCCGTCGACAGCGCCTCGACACCGTGCGTGGCCAGGTCGAGGCTCTCGGCCTCGCCCGCCAGGTGGGCGAGGGAGAACACGTAGGTCATGCGGGCGTTGATCCACAGCTCGAGCTGCTTCTCGGGATCGGGCAGACCGTCGTCGTCGAGCCAGACGAATCCACCTTCTGGCCGCTTCGAGCGGCGTGCAAAGGCCAACAGGTTCTCGCGGGCGGCATGTCGCCACTGCGCGCTTCCGGGGTTGTCGCCGCTCATGGGTCCAAGTTACCTATCAACCACTGCCCATGGACGAGTAGCGATCAGTCAGGGTTCAATCAGGGGGCAGCACGGGTGGTTCCCCGATGCCCGGCACCAGCCTCTCGCCCGAAGGTGGAGCCATGACCACAACACATCGCAGGCGGCGGTCGGCATGATCCGGGCCCAGGGACTGACTAAGACATTTGGTGGCAAGCAAGCCGTCAATGACATCGACTTCACGGTCGAGCCCGGCAGGGTGACCGGATTCCTCGGGCCCAACGGCGCCGGCAAGTCCACCACGATGCGGATGACGCTCGGGCTGGACGCCCCGACCAAAGGGTCAGTGACCGTCAACGGCCACCGCTATGCGACATCGCCGGCCCCGCTCCGGGAGGTCGGCGCGCTGCTGGAGGCCAAGGCAATCCACCCCGGACGTTCGGCCCGCGACCACCTGCGCTGGATGGCTGCCAGCAACGGGATCCCCACGACACGAGTAGGCGAGGTCCTAGAGCTGGTCGGGCTCGACAGCGTCGCCGGGCAGCGCGCCGGCCGCTTCTCCCTCGGCATGGGGCAGCGGCTCGGCATCGCGGCGGCCCTGATCGGTGATCCTCCGGTCGTGATCCTGGACGAGCCGGTCAACGGCCTCGATCCCGAGGGGATCCGCTGGGTCCGTCAGCTCGCCCGACAGCTCGCCGACGAGGGGCGGACGGTCTTCATCTCCAGCCACCTGATGTCGGAGATGGCCTTGATGGCCGACCACCTGATCGTCATCGGGCGAGGACAGATCCTGGCCGACTGCTCGATGCAGCAGTTCATGGTCGACCACGCGGCCTCGTACGTCCGGGTCAAGGCGCCGCAGACCTCGGACGTCGAGGTGCTGCTGGACCGGCACGGCCTCGACGTCGATCGCGCCGGTGACGAGCTGCGAGTCCAGGGCCTCGACGCCCCGGCGATCGGCGAGCTGATCGGCTCGCACGGTCTGCTGCTGCACGGCTGACCCTCGTGCGTTCCTCGCTCGAGGACGCGTTCATGGAGCTGACGGCCGACAGCGTGGAGTATCACGCGAAGGCTGCCGCCCCTTCGACAAGCTCAGGGACCGCGGGAGAGAAGGCATCACGATGAGTACTCAGACAGCGGTGGCGTCCGTCGCCACGAAGGCAGAACAGGTCGGATTCGCCCAGGCAGTGCGCCCCGAATGGGTCAAAGCTCTGGTCGGTGCGGTCGACGTGGTGGACCATGGCTGCCCTCGTGGTCCTGGGCGCTGGCCTGACGACTGTGATCTGCTGGGGCAACGCCGATTGGCTCGCCAGCGACGAGGCCGACGAGTCCGCAGCATCGTTCATCACCTGGGGCATGATGATCGCCCAGGTGTGCGCGGTGATCGTGGGCGCCCTGGCGGTGACGTCGGAGTACGGCTCAGGGATGATCCGCACGTCGTTCGCGGCGGTGCCGAAGCGGGGCACGGTCTTCCTGGCCAAGGCGGTCGTGGTGTGCAGCGTCCTGTTCGTGGTCAGCACGCTGACGGCACTGCTGGGCTACGTCGGTGGCAACTACTTCCTCGACCGTGAGGGGATCGGCCTGGCACTCGAAGGCCCGGTCGCCCGTTCGATGTACGGCAGCGGTCTGTACATCGCGACGCTGGCGCTGCTGGCCATGTCGGTAGGTTTCCTGGTGCGGCACACCGCGGCCGCCATCTCGATCGTTCTGGCGACGGTCTTCGTGGTGGGCACGATGGTCATGCTGATCCCCGGCGAGCTCGGCGAGTGGATCGCCAAGCTGATGCCCGGCAACGCTGCCGACTCCCTCGTCTCGCCGGTCTCGTTCAATCCGAACTCGTTGGATGCTTGGACGGGCTACGGCGTGATGCTGGCAGAGGTCGGCGTCGTGAGTGCGCTGGCCTGGTGGCTGCTCACCAAGCGCGACGTCTGACCCCCGCGGCCTACTTGACGACGGGGAGGGTCAGGGCCTGTGCGGCCGAGCCGGTCGTCACCTGGACCGGGTGGGCCGTCAGGCCGCCGCGATAGTTGGTGGAGCCGCCCGCGACGACGAGCCTGACCGAGTGCCCCTTGGCGAACCGGTGCACGATGCCGGGCAGTCGCACGGTGAACGGCTTCGACGCGTCGGCCACCCTCACCGGTGCGACCAGGTTGCGGATGAACCGGGCCTTGCCCGCGGCGTCGACGTCAAGCAGCTTGACGAACAGCACGAGCTGCCCGTTCGGGCCGGCCCCCTGGGTCAAGGCAGTGCTCGGCGCATCGACCTTCAGCCGCAGGCTGGGGCTTCCGACGACGTCGAGGTTGCGGGTCAGCGGGGTGCCCGTCCAGGTCGCGAACGTTCCGGGCAGGTCGACCTCCGGGAGGGGGAGCGAGCTGCCGATGACGTCGAGCGGATCGGTCGACGTCGGCAGCCCCGCGACGGGAGTCAGGAAGCTCTGCTTCCCGGGCGCGATGCCGGCGGTGGTGGCTCGCAGCGACGTGCCTGACAGGTAGTACGTCGTGGCCTTGCCGACGGGATACGTCGAGGCGCTCGCGTAGGCCGGCGTCGCGATGCCGCTGTACTTGACCCAGTTCCGGAAGTACGAGAACTGCGGTCCCGTGTGAACTTTTTTGCCCTTGAGGTAGCGGTCGAACCAGGTGGCGACGCGTTTGGCGACGTGCTGGTTGGCCGGGTTGACAGTCTTGAAGTCGAGCTCGCCAGGAGCGTTGGCGCCGGAGTGACCGCCGTTGATCCAGATCATCTTGGTCGTGGTGCGCTGCTTGCGCAGGGCGGTGTAGGTCGCAGCGCCTTCGTTCAGGTTGAACAGGGTGTCGTTCTGGCCCTGGATCACGAGGGTCGGGATGGTGACCCTCTTGATGTAGCTCGCGACGGAGGCATGCCGCAGATGGGCGATCGAGGTCGCGTCGAGGCTGCCTGTGACGGCGGCGGTCACCAAAGCGGGGCAGACGAAGGTGGCGAAGTTCGGGCAACCCACGATGCGGCTCGGGTCGGCGGGCAGGTTGTTCAGCCCGTTCACGACGCCGAGCCCGGAGAACCCGAGTGCCCAGACGAGCTTGGCCGCTCCTGGGGTCGCGGTGCTGACGCCGGACGTCTGAGAGGTGTTGTTGGGCGACAGCGAGTACGACAGGTCGTTCCAGGTGATCAGCGGGACGATCGTGTCGATCCGCTTGTCGACCGCTGCGGCGGCGTACTGCACCTGACCGCCGTAGGATCCGCCGACCATGCCGACGCGGGGGTCGTTGGCTCTCTTCTTGCCCGCGTGATCGCGCTTGTCGCGTCGGACGATCTTGAGCGTCGGCGCAGCCACGGTGTGCTTGGCGTCCTTGAAGGCGATGCCGGACTTCCCGCCGAGGAAGCTGACGAGCTGGCTGGCGGCACGTCCGTCGTAGTCAGGATCGTCGAGGGTGATCTTGCACCCGGATCCGCCGAAGCCGAGACCGGAGTACGACAGCACGACGTATCCCCGGCGGGCGAAGGCCTTGCCGATCCCGGCCTGATCAGCCTTGGACCCGCCGAATCCGTTGGTCGTCAGGATCGCCGGCACCCGCTTCTTGGCCGTGGCGGTCGAGGGGGACGTAGAGATCGCCGACGATGTTGCAGGTCTGGGCTCCCGTGGGTCCGATCCTGACCTTGAAGTTCAGCGCGGTGACCCGGACCGTGGGGGCTGCCTCGGCGGTCTGGGCGGTCGCGGTGAGGACGCTGGTGGCGAGGGCGGCGGTCGCGGTGGCGACCAGCGCCTGACGGAATCGGGGCATGCTGCTCCTCGGCTTCTGAGACGAATGTCTTAGAAGGCCCAACGAGGCGCAGGCGTGGAAGTCACTCGTGGCGGGTCAGGGCAGGAGCCGGCGGGTGATCTCGGCGGCGGTGCTCCTCACCGCTTCGCTGAGGTCGTCGACGGGCACGTGCGTGCTCCAGGTGACGGCGACCGAGGCATGGATCGTGCCGGCCTCGATCGGCGCCGCGACGGAGGCGAAGCCGGCCGTGACCTCGCCGTCCTCGGTCGCGTAGCCGCGCTGGCGAGTCGTCGCCAGCAGGCGGCGCAGCTCGGTCGGCGAGGTGGGACCGGCTCCGGTACGGGACGTGAACGCATCGCGGTGCGGGTACAGCGCCGTGATCTGTGAGGAAGGCAAGGACGCCAGGATCGCCCGCCCGGACGCGGTCAGGTGGGCCGGGAGTCGTACGCCGACCGCGGTGACGAGGGGTGGACGCGACGGAGCGCGCTCCTCGATGACGTAGAGGACGTCGGTGCCGTGGAGCACGACCAGGTGTGCCGACTCGCCGACCTGGTCGACGAGCCTGGCCAGCGGAATGCGGGCGAGCCTGGCCAGTGGCTCTTGGCGGGCGAACCCATGGCCGACCTCCCAGGCCGCGATGCCGATTCCCCACGTGCGGTCGTCGGGATAGTGCACGACGAAGCCCTCGTCGGCCATCGCGGTCAGCAGGTGATAGGTCGACGAGCGGGGCAGGTCGAGCGCCTCGGCGATGCGTGCGGCGGCGACGGGAACGGGTTGGCCCGACAGGAACCGCAAGGTGCGAAGTGCCGCCGTGGCGGCGGGAACGGTTCTGGCCATGTCCGAGTGTCTCGTATCCGAGACGAATTTGCCTGCTGGGACGTAGCGCGACCCGACCCGGCAGGAGTCCAATGAAGACATGACAGTCGAGGTGGGAACCGGTGCCATCAGCCCGGAGGACGTCGTCCGGGTGGCTCGGTACGGGGAGAAGGTCGAGCTGAGCCCGGATGCCTGTCAGGCGGTCGGCCGAGCCCGTTCGTACGTCGATGCGCTCGCGGCATCCGATGTGGCGGTCTACGGCATCTCGACCGGCTTCGGTGCCCTCGCGACCCGCCACATCGAACCGGCGTTGCGGACCCAGCTGCAGAAGAGCCTGATCCGTTCGCACGCCGCGGGCAGCGGTCCTCGGGTCGAGGACGAGGTGGTCCGCGCGCTGATGCTGCTGCGGCTGTCGACCCTGGCGAGCGGCCACACCGGGGTACGCCTCGAGACGGCGGAGGCCTATGCGGCGATGCTGAACGCTGGCCTGACGCCGGTCGTGCACGAGTACGGCAGTCTCGGCTGCTCCGGCGACCTCGCGCCGTTGGCGCACTGCGCCCTGGCCGTGATGGGTGAGGGGCAGGTCGACGATCACGGCACGCTGCGCCCCGCGGCCGAAGCGCTGGCGGCCCACGGTCTCGCCCCGGTCGAGCTCGCCGAGAAGGAGGGACTCGCCCTGATCAACGGGACGGACGGGATGCTCGGCATGCTGGTGCTGGCCCTGCACGACCTGCACCGGTTGCTCGACACCGCAGATCTGGCGGCGGCGATGAGCATCGAAGGTCTGCTCGCCACCGACCGGGTGCTCGCGCCCGATCTTCAGGCACTGCGCCCGCATCCGGGGCAGGCCGTGTCGGCGGCGAACATGACCGACCTGCTCGCCGGATCACCGATCGTGGCAAGCCACCGGATCGGCGACGGTCGGGTGCAGGACGCCTACTCGTTGCGGTGCGCGCCGCAGGTGCACGGCGCTGCCCGCGACACCCTCGATCACGCTGCGGTCGTCGCGGGACGCGGCTCAGCGCCGCGATCGACAATCCATCCGTGCTGGCCGATGGCCGGATCGAGTCGCACGGGAACTTCCACGGGGCACCGTTGGCCTACGTGCTGGACTTCCTCGCGATCCCGATCGCCGACGTCGCCAGCATGAGCGAACGACGCACCGACCGGTTCCTCGATGCTTCGCGCAGCCAGGGCCTGCCGCCGTTCCTGGCCGATGATCCCGGAGTGGACTCGGGGCACATGATCGCGCAGTACACCCAAGCGGCGATGGTCTCCGAGCTCAAGCGGCTGGCCGTACCGGCGAGCGTCGACTCGATCCCGTCGAGCGCGATGCAGGAGGACCACGTGTCGATGGGCTGGTCGGCCGCCCGCAAGCTGCGGACGTCGGTCGATCTGCTGACGCGGGTGCTCGCCATCGAGATCCTCACCGCAGCGCGAGGGATCGAGCTGAGAGCGCCGCTTCGACCAGCCGCAGCGACCGGAGCGGCCATCGACCTGCTGCGGCAGCACGTCGCGGGTCCTGGCCCGGATCGCTACCTGGCACCCGACATCGAAGCGGCGACCGACCTCGTGCGGTCCGGCGCGCTGCTGCACGCCCACACGGAGAAGGAGACGGACAGATGACCGGTCGGACGATTCGCGCAGCACGAGGAACTGCCCTGACGGCCAAGTCGTGGCAGACCGAGGCGCCGATGCGCATGTTGATGAACAACCTCGATCCGGAGGTGGCCGAGCGCCCCGACGACCTCGTGGTCTACGGCGGAACCGGCAAGGCGGCTCGCAGCTGGGAGGCGTACGACGCGATCGTTCGGACACTCGAGAACCTCGAGGACGACGAGACCCTCCTGGTGCAGTCAGGCAAGCCGGTGGGTGTGTTCCGTACCCACGAGTGGGCTCCGCGGGTGTTGATCGCCAACTCCAACCTGGTGGGGGACTGGGCCACGTGGCCGGAGTTTCGCGAGCTCGAGGCCGAAGGTCTCACGATGTACGGCCAGATGACCGCCGGATCGTGGATCTACATCGGCACGCAGGGCATCCTGCAGGGGACCTACGAGACCTTCGGCGCGGTCGCTCGCAAGTTCGCTGCCTCTGGCAGGCATGAGCACTGTAACGGCACACTCGCCGGGACCCTGACCCTCACGGGAGGGGCGGGCGGCATGGGCGGCGCGCAGCCGCTCGCGGTCACCATGAACGAGGGGGTCGCGCTGGTCGTCGACGTCGACGAGACGCGGCTCGACCGACGGGTCAAGCACGGCTACCTCGACGAGTACGTCACCGATCTCGACGAGGCAGTCGAGCGGGTGCTGGCGGCCAAGCAGCAACGCCGTCCATTGTCGGTCGGCCTGGTCGGCAATGCCGCGACGGTCTTCACCGAGCTGCTCGAACGTGGCGTGCCGATCGACATCGTCACCGACCAGACCAGCGCCCACGATCCACTGAGCTATCTGCCCGAAGGCATCACGGTCGCCGACTGGCACGCCGAGGCGGACCGCGACCCGGAGGGCTTCACCGAGAAGTCCCGGGCCTCCATGACCAAGCACGTGCGGGCGATGGTCGGGTTCATGGACGCTGGGGCCGAGGTGTTCGACTACGGCAACTCGATCCGCCAGGAGGCGCGTCTGGGTGGCTTCGAGCGGGCATTCGACTTTCCGGGCTTCGTGCCGGCATACATCCGGCCGCTGTTCTGCGAGGGCAAGGGACCATTCCGGTGGGCCGCCCTGTCAGGCGATCCGGCCGACATCGCGGCCACCGATCGGGCGATCCTCGAGCTGTTCCCCGAGGACGAGCACCTTGCCCGCTGGATCACGCAGGCACAGGAGAAGGTCCACTTCGAAGGGCTACCCGCTCGCATCTGCTGGCTGGGCTACCAGGAGCGTCATCTGGCCGGGTTGAAGTTCAACCAGATGGTCGCCTCCGGCGAGCTCAGCGCACCGGTCGTGATCGGCCGCGACCACCTCGACTCCGGCTCGGTCGCTTCGCCGTACCGCGAGACCGAGGCGATGGCCGACGGCTCGGACGCGATCGCCGACTGGCCGCTGCTCAACGCGCTGCTCAACACCGCATCGGGCGCCACCTGGGTGTCGTTGCACCACGGCGGAGGCGTGGGCATGGGACGCTCGATCCATGCTGGCCAGGTCATCGTCGCCGACGGGTCGGAGCTTGCTGCCCGCAAGATCGAGCGGGTGCTGGTCAACGACCCGGGCACCGGCGTCATGAGGCACGTCGACGCGGGCTACCCCCGAGCGGTCGAGGTGGCCGACCAGCGCGGCCTGCGCGTGCCGATGAACGAGGCGCCCCTCATTCCGGCTGCGCTCCTTGAGCCTGTCGAAGGGGCCTAGCGATGCTCGACGCGATCATCGGTGTCGGACGCGACAAGGCGTCGGGCGGGTACCGGCGGTTCGCCTGGAACGACGCCGACATGCTGCTGCGCGAGTGGTTCGTCGGCGAGGCGGCCGAGCGTTGCATGGAGGTCGTCGAGGACGGCAACGGCAACCAGCTGGCCTGGTGGGGGACGGGCGATGACGCCCTGCTGCTGGGTTCGCACCTCGACTCGGTGCCCGACGGTGGCGCCTTCGACGGTCCGTTGGGTGTTGCCTCGAGCTTCGCAGCGATCGACCGGCTCCGAGCCGAGGGGTTCGTGCCGTCGCGGCCGGTGGTCGTGGCCAGCTTCGCCGACGAGGAGGGCGCCCGGTTCGGCATCGCCTGCGCCGGCTCGCAGCTTGCTGCTGGCGTGCTCGAACCGGCTCGCGCACTGGCCCAGCGCGATCGGGAGGGGCTGACGTTGGCCGAGGTGCTGGTCGATCGCGGACGTGATCCGCGTGCGGTCGGTCGAGCCGACTGGATGGCTGACATTGGGACCTTCGTCGAGCTGCACGTCGAGCAGGGCCGGTCGCTCGTGCACTCCGACTCGCCCGTCGGGGTGGCGAGCGCGATCTGGCCGCACGGTCGGTGGCGGCTCGACTTCTGCGGCGAGGCCAATCATGCGGGTGCCACCGAGATGGCCGACCGCCGAGACCCCATGCTGGCCTACGCGGCGACAGTCCTGGCCGCCCGCGAGATCGCGACCGAGGCTGACGCGCGCGCGACGTTCGGCCGTCTGGAGGTCGAGCCGGGCGGCACCAACGCGATCCCGTCGCGGGTCCGAGCCTGGCTCGACGCACGTGCCGCCGACGAAGGCGCGCTCGACCGACTTGTCGAGACCTTGGTGGCGAGGGCGGCAGCAGCCGCCCAGGCCGACGGCACCACGGTCGAGCTGACCCAGGAGTCCCACAGCCCGGCCGTCCAGTTCGCTCCCGCGCTGCGCGATCAGCTGGCCACGTTGCTGGATGCGCCAGTGCTGCCGACTGGCGCGGGCCACGACGCGGGAGTGCTGAGCGCCCACGTACCGACCGCGATGCTGTTCGTCCGCAATCCAACAGGCATCTCGCACTCGCCGCAGGAATGGGCCAGCGAGGCCGACTGTGTGGCCGGGGTCAGGGCGCTTGTCTCCGTGGTCAAGGATCTCGCGTGAGGTCGGTCCCGGCGTTCGCCAACTGCCACAGCCACGTCTTCCACCGTGCGCTGCGAGGACGTGTCGTGGGAGCCGAGTCGTTCTGGACGTGGCGCGAGCAGATGTACGCGCTCGCCGAGGTGCTCGATCCTGACTCCTTGTTCGACCTGGCCGCTGCGACCTATGCCGAGATGTACCTCGCCGGCGTCCGAACCGTTGGCGAGTTCCACTACCTGCACCATCAACGCGGTGGGGTCCCGTACGCCGACCCCAACCTCATGGGGGAGGTGCTGATCGCCGCAGCGCGCGACGCCGGAGTGCGGATCGCCCTGCTCGACACCTGCTACCTGACCGCGGGAGTGGGTCGCAAGCCCGAGGGCGTGCAGACCAGGTTCGCCGACAGCGACGCCGACGCCTGGGCTGCTCGGGTCTCGGCGCTTGTCGACCGGTATCGAGGCGCCGACGACGTCGTGATCGGTGCTGCGATCCACTCGGTGCGGGCGGTGCCCCGAGAACAGCTCGCCACGGTTGCGTCGGCACTGCCCGAAGCGCCGCTGCACGTCCACGTGTCGGAGCAACCAGCAGAGAACGACGAGTGCCTGGCGGCCACGGGTCTGACCCCGGTCGCGCTCCTGGCCGAAGGAGGTGCCTGGACGCCGCGAACGACTGCGGTGCACGCCACCCACCTGACGTCCGCCGACATCGAGATCCTGGGGTCGGCATCGTCCTACGCCTGTTTCTGTCCCACCACCGAGGCTGAGCTCGCCGACGGGATCGGCCCGTCGGTCGCTCTGCGCGAGGCCGGTGCGCGGTTGACCCTCGGCTCGGACAGCAACACCGTGATCGACATGTTCGCCGAGGCGCGTGCCGTCGAGATGCATGAGCGACTGCGGTCGGGGAGGCGTGGCGCCTGGTCGGCCAGGCAGCTGTGGGATGCGGCGACGACGGTAGGCCACGAGTCGTTGGGCTTTTCGGTTCCGGCGCCGATCGAGGTCGGCGAGAGCGTGCGGACGGCGGGTTCGGTCGAGGTGCTGTGGTCGGCGACGAGCGAGGACGTCCTTTCGACAGGCTCAAGGAACGTCAGCGACGAGGTCGCTCATCGCCTGCGGACGGCGATCGAGGCGTGCTGGAGCCGCACATGACCTCGCACCTGCTGACCAACATCGGCGAGCTCGTCACGTGGGAGCACGAGCAACCGATCCGTCACGGCGCCGCCATGATCGTCGAGGACGGGCAGGTTGCCTGGCTGGGTGCGTCGGCCGACGCCCCGTCCGCCGACACTGCGCAGGACGTCGGCGGCGCCACAGTCATTCCCGGCTTCGTCGACTCCCACACCCACCTGGTCTTCGCCGGTGACCGGTCGGCTGAGTTCGAGGCCCGCATGAGCGGACAGCCCTACGCGGCCGGAGGCATCCGGACGACGGTCGCTGCGACGCGCGCTGCGAGCGACGACGATCTGGCCGCCAACGTCGCCAGACACCTCGCCGAGATGCGGGCGCAGGGCACGACGACGGTCGAGATCAAGAGCGGCTACGGGCTCACAGTCGTCGACGAGGCGCGGTCGCTCGCAATTGCCCGCGAGTTCACGTTCGAGACGACCTACCTCGGCGCCCACGTCGTGCCCGCTGAGAGCGATGTTGCTTCATATGTCGAGCTCGTGACGGGCGAGATGCTTCAGAGGTGCGCGCCGCACGCGCGGTGGGTCGACGTGTTCTGTGACGACGGAGCCTTCGGCGCCGATGAGGCGCGCACCGTGCTGACGGCCGGGATGGCGGCGGGGCTGGTGCCGCGGATCCACGCCAACCAGCTGGGACTCGGCCCGGGAGTCCAGCTCGCCGTCGAGCCGACGCCGCAGCGGCCGACCACTGCACGTACCTGTCCGATGCCGACGTCGACGCGCTGGCGGGTTCGCAGACGGTCGCCGGGCTCCTGCCGGGGGTCGAGTTCTCGACCCGTCATCCCTACCCCGACGCGCGGAGGCTGATCGATGCGGGCGTGACGGTCTCGATCGCGACGGACTGCAACCCCGGCAGCTCCTACACGTCGTCCATGCCGTTCTGCGTGGCTCTTGCCGTCAGGGAGATGGGCATGACGCCGCGCGAGGCCTTGTGGTCGGCGACGTCCGGCGGTGCGCAGTCACTGCGCCGCGAGGACGTCGGTCACCTGCGGCTTGGCGCGACAGCCGACTACGCCGTGCTGGATGCCCCGTCGTACGTCCACCTCGCCTATCGCCCCGGCGTGCCACTGGTGCTGTCGACCAATTGATACCGAGCCAGAAGCTGGGCTGTCAGGGCTGGCTGACCCCGTCGTAGTACAGCCAGGTGCCGGCTTCACGGACGAACCGGCTGACCTCGTGCTGGCTGCCAGCGCCCGCCGGCGAACGGTAGAACGCCTCGAACTCGACGACACCGGCACTGTCGAAAGGGCCGCCGGCCTGGGTCGAGATGATGTCGAGCCGGTACCAGCGTTGGTCGACTTCGAGCTCGAGGCTTTCTGGGCGGGTTCGGGGGTGCCAGGTCTTCACCAGGTACTCCGGGTCGCCCACCGCGAAGGCGCTGAAGCGCGACCGCATGAGCTGTTCGGCAGTCTGCGCGGACGCTGCACCGGAGTGCAGTCGTCCGCAGCAGCTGTCGTAGGGCAGGCCGCTCAAGCAGGGGCATCGACGTAAAGACACATTTTCAGTATCCCCCGTGACTTCCACGAAGGACCGTCGTTGTCCCTATCGAACCGGGCTCACTCCCTCCCGCTCGGTTGCGACGCTTGTCCTCGGAGAAGCAAAAAGTCCGGTCCGTGGCTCCCTCCCCGACCGGACTTTTCGCATCTCCGCTACTTCTTGGTGATCTTGGTCCGATCCGATCCCACCCGGTCGGTGAACGATCCGATGACCTTGACCGTCTGCCGGCTGGGTACTGCGCTGGACTGGATCTTCAGCTTGCGGTTGATCCGACCCTTCGCGTCGGCCTTGCCGCTGGCGAAGGTGAAGCCGAACATCTTGATCGTGTAGCGCTCGCGCGGCGCCAGGCCAGAGACCTTGACAGTCAGCTTCTTTCCGCGCTTGACCTTCGACGACACCGAGACCTTGAGCTTGGCTGCGCCCACCTCGACACGTCCGGCGACAGGCCGGCTGTCGATCGGCGTGTAGCCGGCCTTGATCGCCGTCACCCTGACGCCGAGCGTGCGACCGAGGTCGGCCTTCGTCGGCTTGTACGACGTGCCGCGGGCGCCACTGATGCTCGCACCGTTGCGAGTCCACTGGTAGCTGTAGCGGTCGGCGGTCGGCTCAGAACCGGTGACTCGCACCGTCACGGTCTTGCCGACCCGGACGGCACCGGAGAACTTCGTTGAAGGGCTGATGCCGAAGTAGGCGGGTGCGACGGGGCTGGATGCCTCAGAGGTGGATGATCCGCTGGCCCAGCCGTCGCGGTGTGCCGTCTCGGTCACCGTCAGGGTCTTGCCGACCGTGGCGGCGGTCGGCGAGTACGACGTTCCGGTTGCTCCGTCGATGGGGGTGCCGTTCGCGTTCCACTGGTAGTCGTACGAATCTGGGGTGGCCGAGTAGGTTCCGGGCTCGACAGTGACTGAGTCGCCGAATGACGGTGTCCCGTTGATCCACGGCTGTCCTTCGGATGTCAGTGCGCCGGAGACCGCGCTGGATGCCTCAGAGGTTGACGATGCGCTGGCCCAGCCGGTCTTGTGGGCCGTCTCGGTGACGGTCAGCGTCTGACCGACGTTGTCGGCGGTCGGCGAGTAGGACGTTCCGGTTGCTCCGTCGATGGGGGTGCCGTTCGCGTTCCACTGGTAGGTGTAGGAGTCGGGGGTGGCCGAGTAGGTTCCGGGCTCGACAGTGACTGAGTCGCCGAATGACGGTGTCCCGTTGATGGACGGCTGTTCCTCAGGAGCCAGCGCCGCGTACGTGGCCAGAGCGCCGTAGCGGGTGGCCTGCAGGTCGACGATCTTCTTGCCGGTCAGCGAGCTGGGCAGCTGCGTCTGGCCTCTGTCGGCCGAGCCCCAGGTAATGATCTGACCGTCCTGTGTCGATGCGATGGCCCAGTCGCCCTGGGTCGAGAAGGCCGTGATGGTCTTGTCGTCGAGGGCTGACGGGATCGGCTGGGCGCCGATGCCGTAGCTTCCCCACACGAAGAGCTTTCCCTCGTCGTTGACGGCCAGCACGGAGGACCCGCCTGACTCCAGCGCGACGAAGTTCTCGTCGTCGTACTCGCTCGGGGTCGCCATCAGGTAGCCCCAGGTCGTGATCTTGCCGTCAGAGGTCAGCACGGCTGGGCCGAACGCGCCATTGGAGACCTGGGTGACCGTCTTGTCGTCGAGGGTGGACGGGATGTTCAAGCCGTTGTAGGCGTTGTTGCCCCAGGCCAGGACCTCGCCATCGGACGTCAGCGCGATATCGCTGTTGAAGCCGGCGGCGAAGTCGACGATGTCAGCGTCGGCGACCTCTTGAGGGATCGCGGCTGGTGCCTGCCCGCCGTCGAGGTAGTAGCCCCAGGTCGTGAGCTCGCCATCATCAGTCTGGGCCAGACCATGGTTATAGCCCTGAGAGATCTTCGTGACGACCTTCGAGGCGAGACTGCTTGGAATGTCGAGCGACCCTTGGAACGTGCTGCCCCAGGACTCGATCTTTCCTTCTGGAGTCAGACCGATACCAGACCAGTAGCCCTCTGAGACCTGGCTGAAAGTCTTGTCCTGAGGGACCAGAGTGTCTCCCCAGCCGATGGCGCGGATGGCGCCGGGGGCTTCGCCGACGCTCGTCGCCTGCGCGGATCCGGGGACGAAGGTGAGAAGGGCCGGGACGGCCAGGGCGATCGCGCTGACGCGCGCCCATGTGGGAGTTCCTGGGAAACGTGACACGAGTGATCTGCTTTCGGGGGACGACAGAAAAATAAACTCCCCCGAGCAGGACCAATCTAGCGTCATATGCCGGGTAGAAATGGCAAAAAGGGCGGACCCGAAGGTCCGCCCTTTCAGCTGGAGAGATTCTCCCAAGGAGTAGCCCTCAGGGCTTGGTCTCGTCGTCGGTCGGCTTCTGGGTGCCGCCCTCTTCGACCCATTCCTCCACGGCGTCGTCATCGGTCGCCTGGTTGTGGTGGTCGACGTCGGGGACAGCCTCGGTCGCTGCCGCCGTCAGCTCCTCGCCGCTGGGGTTGGCATCGCTGGCTCGACGACGTCATCGCTGACCGGGTCGGCCGTCGACTCAGCGTCCTCGACCGCGACGACCTCGGCGGGAGCTTCGACCTTCTCGGCGGGGGCCGGAGCCTCAGCCTCTTCGACAGGTGCTTCGGCCGGAGCCTCAGCCGGGTCCTCAGCCGGGGCCGGTTCGGGCTCCGGATCGGGCTCAGGCGTCGCGGTCTCGTCGGGCACCAGATCGGTGTTGACCGCACCGACGTTGGCCCACGCCGCATCTTCCTTCTCGCTGGCCGGGACGACCGGAGCCGCGGGGGCTGCCTCCGATGCGCTCTCGTCGGCCGTACCCGACTCGTCGACCGGCACGTTGTGCTCGGCGGCGACGGTCTGGTCGTCGGCCGGCGGGGCAGGCTCCTCCGCGGCGGGCTCGCTCGCCTGAGCCGCAGCACCAACTGCAGCCGGGTCGCTGATCGACGCGGGGTTGGCCTCGTCGGCCGCATCAGGCTCCGCCTCGACGACAGCCGGGGCCGGAGCGCGCTTGACGCCAGCGAGCAGCATCTGAGCGACGTCGATGATCTCGACCTCTTCGCGGGCCTCGCCCTGCGACTGCTTGAGCGTCAGGCCGTCCGACAGCATGACCCGGCAGAACGGGCAACCGACCGCGATCTGCTCAGCGCCGGTCGCGATGGCCTCTTCGGTGCGGTTGACGTTGATGCGCGAGCCGATGGTCTCTTCCATCCACATGCGGGCACCACCGGCGCCACAGCAGAACGACTTCTCGGTGTTGCGGGGCATCTCGGTGAGCTCGGTGCCCGGGATGATGCTGAGCAGCTCACGCGGTGCTTCGTAGACCTGGTTGTGGCGGCCGAGGAAGCAGGGATCGTGATACGTGATCTTCTTCTTCTCGACGGCGGGAGCCGACGCGTCAGGTGCGACCGGGGTCAGCTTGCCCTCGCGCACGAGGCGGTTCAGCAGCTGCGTGTGGTGCACGACCTCCAGCTCGACACCGAACTCGGCGTACTCGTTCTTGAGGGTGTTGAAGCAGTGCGCACAGGTCGACACGACCTTCTTGACCTTGGTCTCCTTGAAGACCTCGGCGTTCTGCATCGCGAGCTGCTGGAACACGATCTCGTTGCCGGCCCGACGAGCCGAGTCGCCGGTGCAGGTCTCGCCGTCTCCGAGCACGGCGAACGAGACGCCGGCCATGTCGAGCAGCTCGGCGACGGCCTGGGTCGTCTTCTTGGCGCGATCTTCGTAGGCGCCGGCGCAGCCGACCCAGAACAGCCACTCGACCTCGTCGAGATCTTCGATGTCCTTGCCGACCTGCTTGACCTCGAAGTCGAGGCCCTTGGCCCAGTCCATGCGGTCCTTGGGCGCCATGCCCCACGGATTGCCCTTGCGCTCAAGGCCCTTGAAGATGTTGTTGAGCTCGGCGGGGAAGTTGGACTCGACGAGCACCTGGAAGCGACGCATGTCGTCGATGTGGTCGACGTGCTCGATGTCGACGGGGCACTGCTGGACGCAGGCGCCGCAGTTGGTGCACGACCAGAGGACGTCGGGGTCGATGACGCCGTACATCGACTCGTCACCGATCAGCGGACGCTCGAGCTCCTGCTTCTGCTCGTCGGTCAGCTTCTCCTGCTCCTCCTCGGAGAGGGCGAGCAACGGGGCCTTGGCATAGGCGTGCTCGCGCAGGCCCATGACAAGGAGCTTGGGTGACAGCGGCTTGTCGGTCGCCCAGGCGGGGCACTGGCTCTGACAACGTCCGCACTCGGTGCAGGTCGAGAAGTCGAGGATGCCCTTCCAGGTGAAGTCCTCGACCTTGCCGACGCCGAGCTGGGCGAAGTCTTCCTCGTCGAGGTCTTCCATGTCTTCGAGGTCGAGCGGCTTGCCCTTGACGTAGATCGGCTGCAGGCCGCCGAGGGCCGTCTTGCCGCTGCTGTTGCGCTTGAACCAGATGTTGGGCCAGGCGAGGAAGCGGTGCCAGGCGACGCCCATCGTCAGGTTCAGGGCGATCACGACGAGCCAGATCATCGCAGAGACGACCTTGACCATCGCGATGAAGTAGATGATGTTCTCGAGCGTGTCGATCGAGTCGGGACCGGTCGGGAACAGGTTGCCGAAGTACTGCGAGATCGGGAAGTGGAAGGCAGTCGCGTGCTCGGCGTGCTCGCCGCCGTGCGCCTTCGCCAGGTTGTACTCAGCGCCGCGGATGAACAGGATCGCGATGCTCTCGAGGAACACCATGGCCTCGACGAAGTACGCCTGGCCCATGCGTGAGCCGAAGAAGCGGCTCTTGCGCTCGAGACGGCGCGGTGCTTGACCTGTCGGTAGATGATCAGCGGGAGGATCGCAAGCGCGCCCAGCAGGCCCAGGACTTCGCCGATCCACTCATACAGGAAGAACTGACCGATGATCGGCCAGGTGAAGTCAGCCTTGAACAGCTGGAAGAAGGCCTGCGCGACAGCGGTGCTGAGCACGATGAACGCCGCGAACGCGAACCAGTGCAGGATGCCGACCCAGTGCCACTGGAGCATCCGGGTGTGCCCAAACGTCTCGATGAGCATGTTCGTGGTGCGCTTGGCCGGGTTGTCGGTGCGTCCGATGGCGGGCTTGCCCGTACGGATGACCTGCAGCATCTCGAGGACTGCCTTGACGATGAGCGGCAGTGCAACGAGCGTGACGACAAGCGATACGACGATCGCGACGACCTGCATGGAGGCCCCATTTCCTGTGATACGACCCTGACAGTTAGGCCTGACATTATCCGGTGGTTGTGCGGTTCACTGAGTAAGGCTTGCCAAAGCAGGCGGGGTGAACCGTGTCTCACATGCCGACGGTCTTCGAAGTCTTTCGCTTGGGCAGCTCGGCGTGAACCTTCTTGATCCGGTAGCTGCCGTCCTTGCGACGCTTGACCCACAGGTCGCCGGTGACCACGACTCGACGTCCTCGCTTGGTCGCACCGTAGACCTGCTGGTGCACCCAGGTCGGCAGGTCGGTGTGCCCGGCCAGCTCGCGACCGACCATGACGGGAGTGTGCTCCGGAAGGGCCATGGTGTCGAGCCAGACCGGAATGGCTCTCACCGGGTCGTCGTCCTCGTCTTCGTCGGCCAGGTCGAACCAGGCGCCGACGCGGGCCGTGAAGAGCCCCGTCGGCCGGAACGGCAGCTTTTTCTCGTCCCGCAGGCTCCACTTGCTGGCCGGGCGGAGGCCCGGGGGCAGCTCCCAGCCGTTCGGGCAAATCGTCCTTCAGGCCGTCCCGGAGCCTCCCGAAGCGGTACTTCAGGATCACGCCGTGCATCCGAGGGGGACGGCGTCCCTTGTCCCACGACTCGAACAGGGCGCGGTGCAACCGGGTGCCTGCGGCATAAGAGCCAGCCGGGACGTTGCGTCCTCTCAGAGCGGCGACCAGCAGATCAGATGACGTGCTGCCGGTGGCGTCGCGCTGGACCCACGCCTCTTCGTACGCCGCGAACGCCTGTTGATTGGTGCTCGGCACGAATGTGCCTTCGCCCGGCTCCGAGGGGTAGAAGTCGTTCATGGCGTTGACCCTAGGTGCTGGGGGTCTCGCCCTTGACCGGAACCAGCGGGATCGCGATCAGGGGGAACACTGCGACCAGGCCGAACGCCCAGCCGTAGCCGGTGCCGGTGATGAGGGCTCCGATGACGGGCGGGGACGCCGCGGCTGCGAGGTACTGACCGGTGTTCTGGGCTCCCAGTGCGCGACCTGACCAGTAGGGGCCGCTGATCTCGGCGACCGAGGTGAAGGCCAGGCCGTTGTCTGCGACGGTCACGACCGAGGCCATCACGATGATGCCAATCGCCAGAGGAGTGCTCTCGAAGACGCCGAGCGCGACCAACGTGACGGCAGCTACGGCGGCGACGCTGCGCATGGGTCGCAACCGGCTGCCGGCCCGGTCGGACCACGTGCCGGCAGCGATGCGACCGAGCGAGCCAAGCACCTGGGTGGCGGCGACCAGGATGCTGGCGGCCAGCGTCGACCAGCCCTTCTCGTCGATGAGCCAGACCAGGGTGAACGTCCAGACCGTGAACTGGGGGACGACGAGCAGCATCGATGCGAGGTGGATGCGCCAGAGCCGGTCATCGCGCCGGTAGGGGTTGTCGAGCTGGCCGAGGTCGGCGGCCTCGGCGCGGGTCGGCCGCGGAGGGTCGACGATCAGGACCGCGGTGAGCAAGGCTGTCAGCCCGCAGATGACGGCGATCGACAAGACGGCTGTGCGCAGGTCGAAGGCGTCGACGAGGTTGGGGATCAGCAGCGCAGCCAGTCCCACGCCGACCGGCTGGGCGGTCTGCCGGATGCCCATCGCGGTGCCGCGCCGGTCGGGCGGGAACCAGCCGATCACGACCCGGCCGCTGGCGGAGTTGGTGCTGGCACCGCCCATGCCGCCGATGAACAGGAAGATCGCCAGCCAGATGAATGACGTGCTGAAGGCCGCGGCCGTGGCGCCGGTGGCCAGGATCGCCAGCCCGACCGACATCGAGGTCCGTTCGCCGATGCGGTCGACGATCGCGCCCCAGGCGTACATCGTCAGCATCATGCCGACCGTGGCCGACGAGGCGACGAGTCCGGCCTCGACGAGGCTGAGTCCCTGCTCGAGGTGGAGGTACGGGATCAGGAACGGTGTCGCGTTGACGTACATGCTGCTGGCGGACTGGCCGATCATCGAGACGGCGAGCATGATCCAGCGGTTCGGGGTTGTCGTCGCGACTGCCATCTGCCCACATCCTGATACGAATCGTCTCAGGATTCAGACTACTCCTGTAGGTCGGCCGGAAGCACAGGGCATCGGCGGACAGCGTCGAGGCGGTGACTGAGCGACCTGTCACGCGCAGGAACAGGTCGCTCAGTCACCGCCTCAGGTGCGAGCAGGTGCTACTGGGTCAGGACGCCCATGTGGGCCAGGGCTTCCTTCAGCAGGGAGCCTCGTCCGCCCTCCATGTCGTTCAGCACCTCGGGGTCAGCGGCCTCGGTGGGGGTGAGCCAGGTCAGCTCGAGGGCGTCCTGGCGAGGCTTGCAGTCGCCGGTCACGGGTACGACGTACGCCAGCGCGACGGCGTGCTGGCGTGGATCGTGCAGTGCCGTGACACCGGGCAGCGGGAAGTACTCCGCGACGGAGAACGGCACCGTGGACGCCGGGAGCTGGGGAATGCGGTCGGGCCGAGATCCTTCTCGAGGTTGCGCAGCAGCGCCTCGCGCACCGACTCGCCGTGCAGGACGCGCCCCGACACGAGAGTGCGACTGATGACTCCGGTCGTCGACGATCCCCGTAGCAGCACGCCGATCGAGTCGACCTGACCCAAGGGGTTGATCCGGACGGGAACGGCCTCGACGTACAAGATCGGGACCCGCGCCCGCGTCTCGTCGAGTGCGAAGTCGGGAAGCCAGCCGGGATTGGGATCAGGAGTGCGCACGGACATGGCCACATTGTGTCCTACGGCTGGTGATGACGATGGAGCCCGCGCGCGGATAGCACACGAAAGGGCACCTGCGGGGCGCTGAGATTTAACGTGATGGGCCGCGGCGAAATCGTTGTGAAACGCATTTTGAAACGATTTGAAACCCGTGTGTCGGACTCTGAGGACCTCATCAAAGGAGTCTGTGTGATCTCAGAACGACGACACGGGTGGCGGACCGGACTGGCCGCCGCACTCGTATCCATCCCGCTGGCCTGCCTGCCCTCCATGGCGATAGCGGCCGATGACGATCTCGCCTCAGGATCCGGCTGGGAAGTGACCCAGGCGCCCGGCGGCTACCTCGTCACGGTCGATCTCGACAAGAAGCTTCCGATCGTCTCGGACGCGCCGACGATCGAGGTCGACGGCGTTCTCGATCGGTCTCGCGACCGAAGCAGCGGACGGCAAGAGCCTGTCTGTCTTCACGACCGACCCGGACGTCGTCGATGCGGACAGCGCCGAGGCAGGCTGGTTCAGCAAGCCGAGCGGTGGCGTCGCGCAGAAGTCGTCAGCGGTCCCGGCAGCGAGTGCAGACCCCGAACCTCTCGACGAGAACCCCGCCTCGACCGGCTCCTACGCCTTCACCGAGGCGGTCTACAACTTTGGCGCCCAGGCGATCCCGCTGGCCGGGATCGGCGGCGTCCGCGGTGAGCTGCAGGGCAAGGTCTACCTGCCCAAGACCGGTGGGGCTCGCCCGACCGTGCTCCTGCTGCACGGTCGTCACACGTCCTGCACGTCGCCGGCTGGCAGCGGCGGAGTGTCCAACCCGTTGCGCTGGCCGTGCGGCCCCAACCAGGTCAACATCCCGAGCTTCGCCGGCTATGACGGCACGGCTCGCGCGCTGGCCAGCCACGGCTACGCGGTCGTGTCGATCGCGGCCAATGCGGTCAACTCCAATGACAACGAGCTCGCTCTCGACCGCGGCGCCCAGGCCCGCGGCCAGCTGCTGCTCGACACCCTGACGATGCTCGACAAGGCGAGCAAGGGTGAGCCGGTCAGCTACCGTGACACGCAGAAGGACAAGGACGTCACGCTGGCCGACGCGCTCGCCGACCAGGGCCCGCTGCCGGGACTGACCGTCGGCACCGAAGGACTGAGCGCCGCAGATTTCGTCGGCCGCTTCGACCTGACGAACGTCGGCATGATGGGCCACTCGCGCGGCGGTGAGGGCGTCACCTCGGCGGCCACCCTCAACCAGGCGCTCGACAAGCCCTGGGGGATCAAGACGATCCTGCCCCTCGCGCCGGTCGACTTCAACCGCATGACGGTGCCGAACGTCGCGATGAACGTCGTCCTGCCCTACTGCGACGGCGACGTCTCCAACCAGCAGGGCCAGCACATGCTCGACGACACGCGCTACGCCTTCGACGACAACTCGTTGCGCAGTGCCGTGTGGGCGATGGGCGCCAACCACAACTTCTACAACACGGTCTGGACGCCCGGCGTCTACCCCTATGTCGTCAGCGATGACTGGGGCGCGACCTCGACCGACGCAGTCTGCGGCCCGCGGTCGGCCACCAACATCCGCATGACGGCCCAGGAGCAGTACGACATGGGCACGGCCTACATGGCTGGCTGGTTCCGTCTCACGATGGGTGACGAGAAGCAGTTCCTGCCGATGTTCGACGGGTCGGGCGCGGTCCCGGCCGTCCTGAACGGTGAGGACATCCGCAGCGTGTCGACGGCTCCGGCCTCCGAACGCGCGACGATCGCGACGTTTGAGTCGACCAGCTCGCTGATCCGCACGCAGGGCGCTGCGACAGCCACACTGTGTGCCAGCGCCTGGGGGCGTACGCTCCCGACGCAGCTGCCGACCTGCTCGACGGCCATAGGAACCAGCGCGACACCGCACTGGACTCCCGCGACCAACGGTGGCAACGTTCCAGCGACACCCATGACGAAGCTGTCGTGGACCGCGCTGTCGACCGGCACCACGACCCAGACGCCCAGCGAGGTGCGAGTCACGGTTCCGGCCGCTGCTCGCAAGGCAATCGGATACGACCGCCTGTCGGTCAAGATGGCCGCCGACGAGTCGGTTCTCACCGGAACGGACGTGAAGATCACAGTCGTCGACGGCAGTGGCGTGACCTACTCGTCGCCGGTCTCGGCGCTCAACTCGCTGGCAGTCAGCCGGATGCCGGCATCGACATCGCCCACCGAGCTTTCGACTGAAGAAGATCGTGCTGCAGCAGGTCAACATCGCGACGTCGACGCTCGCCGACGCCGGACTCAACCTGGCGGACATCCGTGAGGTGCGATTCGGTGCAGCGACCGGCGCGGACGCAACGACGACCGGCTCGGTGTTCCTGTCGGACCTGGCATTCGAGAGCTCGAGCGTCGGAACCCCGGTCGTCAAGAACGAGCGGACCGTCGACCTGGCCGTCCCGACCGTCGCCGAGGGCAATGCACCAGGCTCGGCCGACATCGCGGTGTACCTCGATGCGCCGTCGACCAAGCCCGTCACGGGTTATGTCTCGGTGCTGGGTTCGACCACGAGTCGCGGCGGCATCACGATGGAGAAGGTGTCGTTCGCGCCGGGTGAGACGTGCAAGGTCGTGACTGCGCAGGTCAACGGCGACACACTGGCCAGCACGACGGCGAGCACGGCGATCACCAGCTCGATCATCAACGTGAGCGGCGCGGTGCAGGGCAAGAAGGCTCTGGGCAGCCTGGTCGTCGTCGAGGACGACGGTGTGACCGGATCGGCTGCGGCCCTTCCGGCACCCGGTGTCCAGGGCGACGCGTGTGCTGAGCTCGCGGCATCGAAGACGACCGGCAAGGTGACGGTCGGACAGGAGATCGCGGCGCCCGGCGACAGCGTCCAGCCACGGCGACGGGCTACCGGGTCGGCGAGTCCGTGGCCTTCTCGATCGGGGGGACGGCACTGGCTACCGGCATCGCCGATGGCGCTGGCAAGGTCACGGTGACCGCTCCGGTTCCCACCGATGCGGCGCTCGGCGTCACCGAGCTCTCGGCGGTCGGTGCGGGAACGCGCTTCACGTCCACGGGATCTGTCGAGGTGCTCCACTCCACGGCGACGACGTTGTCGATGTCGCCGGCTATCCCGGAGATCAACGAGGCAGTCACGCTCACCGCGCAGGTGGCAGGCATCGACACGGAGGGAACCGTCGAGTTCTTCGACGGCACCACGTCGCTGGGCACCGGCACCGTTGCAGACGGCGTCGCGACCCTGGCGGTCGACGGCTTCAAGGCCGGCGAGCATGCGATCACCGCGACCTTCGCCAAGACGGCGACGGCCCAGAAGTCGGAGTCCAACGTCGTCGGTCTGACCCTGACGAAGGGCAAGTCTGGAATCGCGATGCTGCTGGCCACGGACTCCGCGGTCTACGGGTCGGCGGTCAAGGGATCGGTTGCAGTCGCCAACGGCGACGGCGGGACGGTCACCGTGACCTACGCCGGTAAGTCGCTCGACCTCCCGTTGGGCTCAGGTGACGTGGCGACGTTCACGATCCCGGCAGGTCTGGCAGCTGGCAGCCACGACGTCAGTGCCGTCTTCAACGGCACCGACAAGGTCGATCCGAGCGGCGTCGCCTCGGCGCAGCTGAAGATCACCAAGAAGGCCACGGCTGCGACGGTCACGTCGAAGTCGTCGGTCAAGAAGGGCAAGACGTTGACCGTCAAGACGACCGTCAAGGGCGGGACGGCCGGGACGTTCCCGACCGGCTCGGTCAAGATCTACGTCAGGACCGGCAAGGGCGGCTACGTCCTGAAGAAGACCGTGTCGCTCTCGGCAGCCGCCAAGGGCGTCGTCAGCACGGGAGTCAAGGTCGCGAACAAGAAGACGACCGTCTGGGTCAAGGCGGTCTACTCCGGCAGCGCCAACTACTCCGGCAGCTCGACCGGGACGAAGGCGGTGAAGGTCAAGTAAGCAGCGGGTAGAGCGGGGAGGGTCCTACGGGGCCCTCCCCGCTCTCTGGTGTCGCAGTGCTGTTGCGCCGTTGTGGTGGCAGCATGAAACCGTGATCAACGGCGGCGTCTCGTTCTGGTGGCACCAGGTCGGCGTGCCGATGCCACGGGCGTCCCTCGACGGTGACCTCGACTGTGATGTCTGCATCGTGGGAGGCGGGCTCAGCGGGCTCTGGACGGCCTATGCCCTGGCGGCTGTCGACCCGCAGCTCGACATCGTGGTGCTGGAGGCCGAGTTCGCCGGCTTCGGTGCCTCGGGTCGTAACGGAGGATGGCTGTCGGCCGAGCTGTCGGGCAGCAAGGAACGCTACGGCGCGACGCACGGGCGCGACGGTGTGACGGCTCTGGTCGGAGCCATGGAGCGGGCCGTCGACGACGTCATCGAAGTGTGTCGGGCCGAGCAGATCGAAGCCGACATCGTCAAGAACGGCGTCCTGTACGTGGCGCGGTCGAACGCCCAGCTCATCCGCATGCGGGAAGGGCTCGGCGCTGACGCCGCCTGGGGGATCGGCGCGGAGCATCAGCAAGAGCTGACCGCGGACGGCTCGACCGTCGGCTGCACGTGGCAGGCGCGTTGGGCGGGACGTTCAGCCCGCACTGCGCACGCGTCCACCCGGCCAAGCTCGTCGCCGGGATCGCGGCCGCCGTCGAACGCCGTGGGGTGCGCATCCTCGAACGGACCCGTGCACAGCGCATCGAGCCGGGCGTCGTGACGACGGATCGCGGACGGGTGCGGGCTCCGCGGATCCTGAGGTGCCTCGAGGGCTACACCGCAAGCATCCGCGGCCAGCGACGTACGTGGCTGCCGATGAACTCCGCGATGATCGTCACCGAGCCGCTACCCGACTCGGTGTGGGACGACATCGGCTGGTCGGGCGCCGAGCTGTTGGGCGACAACGCGAATGCGTACTGCTACGCGCAGCGCACCGCGGACGGCCGGATCGCCTTGGGCGGGCGGGGGATCCCGTACCGGTTCGGTTCACGTACCGACGTCGACGGCCAGACCCAGGACTGGACGGTGGAGTCGCTGACCACGATCCTGCATGGCATGTTCCCGGCGGTACGGCCTGCCCGCATCGACCACGCCTGGTGTGGGGTGCTGGGCGTGCCGCGCGACTGGTGCGCGAGTGTCTCGTTCGATCCGTCGACGGGTCTCGGCTGGGCCGGCGGCTACGTCGGCAGTGGCCTCACCACGACCCACCTGGCCGGTCGCACGCTCGCCGACCTCGCGCTCGGTCGTGACACCGATCTCACGTCGCTGCCGTGGGTCAACCGGTCGGTGCGGCGGTGGGAGCCAGAACCGTTCCGCTGGCTCGGGGTCAAGGCGATGTACGGGCTCTACCGCGAAGCAGATCGCCGCGAGAACAAGGGCCTCGCTGGCCCTAGCCGGTTGGCACGCATCGGCAACGTCCTGACCGGCCGCTGAGCCTGGCCGACCTCGTTGACCTCATGGGCTCGGTTTGTGAGTGATGACGTGTCGCACCCGAGACGTTGCCGTTAGGTGATCTCCCAGTTCGGGTCCGATCCGGGCAGCGATGTCGAAGATGCGAGTGATGTCGTCACTCAGGTTCCGAGCGTGTATCGGCTCGTGGTGCGCGATTCTGTTGCGGAGAAGCCGTACTTCGTCGAGCTCGGCGTGCAACGTGCGTTTCTGTCTGATGCTGAGCGTAAGGTTGGCTACTGACAGAGAGCCCCGGGACAAACGGCGTAGCGGCGTCAGCCAGCGAACCCCCCCGGGGCCTTGTCGTCTCCGAGTCACTGCCGACGCGCCTGATGGCACGATCAGATTCCTTCGTCCCCAGCGGGCGGGTGTAGCCTCGACTGCACAAGACAGGGGAGCGCCTCAAGCAGAGGGCGCTGAGAGTGCGGATCCGCCGCAGACCCTTGAACCTGCTCCGGTTAGTACCGGCGAAGGGAGTCACGATGAGTTCTGCCATCACGTCTACAGGCAGGTCCTTGGTGCGTTATCGCACGATCGACTTGGTCACCATCACCACCCTGGGTGTCGCCTTCGGCGTCATCTTCTGGGGGTGGGGCAAGCTGTACGCCGCCGCCAGCACCGCAGGGATGCTGTCGTTTCCGCCGAGCGTCGCGCTGTTCGGTGGCGGCTGGCTGATCGCCGGTGTCGTCATCGGCCTGATCGTCCGCAAGCCCGGTGCCGCACTGGCCGGCGAGGTGATCGCTGCCAGCATCTCGGCGCTGCTCCCTGGCAATGAATGGGGCATGACCGCGATCGTCTCGGGCCTGCTCCAAGGCGCGGGCGTCGAGATCGTCCTGGCGATCGGCCTCTACCGTCGTTTCGGCGTCGTGTTCGCGGCCGCAGGTGCTGCACTGGCCGCCGTGTTCGAGGTCCTCTACGAGTGGTCCAACTGGTACTCGTACTGGGGCTGGGGCTACAAGCTCGCGCACCTGGGGGTCTTCGTGGCCTCGGGCATCATCATCGCGGGCATCGGTGGATTCCTCCTGGTCCGGGGTCTCGCCCGGGCTGGTGCCCTGGACGCCTTCGAGGCCGGACGCGAACAGGTCGACGAGGTCTAGCCATGTCCACCGGCGAAGTCCGCTTCCGCGACTTCACCTGGCGCCCCATGGGCCGCCGACACCCCGTCATCGCCGGGTTCGACCTGACCGTCGAACCCGGCGAGCGGGTGCTGCTCGTCGGCCCGAGCGGCGCCGGCAAGTCGACCTTGCTGCACGGACTGGCCGGCGCTCTCGGGTCGACGATCGCAGGCGAGCTGAGCGGAACAGCCCATGTCGACGGCAGACTGGGCTTGCTGCTGCAGAATCCGGCCGACGCGATCGTGGCCGAACGGATCGGCCGCGACGTCGCCTTCGGCCTGGAGAACGCGGCTCTCCCGGCCGCACAGATCTGGCCGTTGGTCGACACGGCGCTGGCTGCGGTCGGCCTGACGTATCCACGTGATCACTTCACGGGTGCCCTGTCCGGCGGCGAGCAGCAACGTCTGGCGCTGGCGGGGGTCCTTGCGATGCACCCCGATGTCCTGCTGCTCGACGAGCCGACGTCGATGCTCGATCCGGACACCGCGACAAGCGTCCGTGAGGCGGTGCTGGCGGCAACCCGCGACCGTACGTTGATCGTGGTCGAGCACCGGATCGGGCCGTGGCTGCCGCACGTGGACCGGGTGGTTGTCCTGGGGCCGGGTGGCGTGGTGGTCAGCGATGGGACCGTCGCGAGCTTTTCTGGCTGGGAGCGCGCCGTCTGGAGTCTGGATGCCCGGCATGACCGCGCCGCGCCCGCTCGACGTCCCCGCTGGGCTGGTCGGCCCGGTCGGCGAGGCCCCGACCGTGACGGCGCAGGACGTCTCGGTCGAGCTGGTCATGCGCACGCTGCGAGGGACGCAGCGCACCATGGCCCTGAAGGGTCTGACCACGTCGATCGCGCCCGGCCAGGTCACGGGGTTCACGGGACGCAGCGGCGCGGGCAAGTCGACCGCGTTGGCGGTGCTCGGCGGGCTGCTCAAGCCTGCCTCGGGCACGGTGACACCTGATCTACGCCGGCTGCGATCGACCGCTCTGGCGGCATCGGTCGGCTGGGTGCCGCAGAACCCGGAGCACGGCTTCTTGACCACTAAGGTCGCCGACGAGGTCTGTCACACTGCCACTCGGCTCGAACGACACATCGATGTCATGGCAGTGCTCGACCTCTTCGGCCTGGCGCACCTGGCAGGCGCTCACCCTTATCGGCTGTCCGGGGGCGAGCAGCGACGGTTGGCCATCGCCGCGGCGCTCGGGCACCGGCCGGGAGTCGCGTTGCTGGACGAACCCACCGTCGGGCAGGACCCTGGCACCTGGGCTGCGGTGGCTGGGTGGATCGCAGCGGCCCGCGACGCGGGTGCGACGGTGAGTGTCTCGACGCACGACCCCGATCTGCCGCTTGACGTCGAGCACCGCATGGCTGCGGGGGTGATGATGTGAGGGGCCTGGTGCTCCGGGCCAATCCACTGGCCCTGATCTCGGTCGGTCTCCTGTCGTTGGTCGGATCGTTCTGGGTGCGCAGTCTCGAGGTCGGCCTGATCGCGCTGGGTGCCTTATCTGCTCGCAGCGTTGCTGCTGCTTCCGGGTTGGCGCTATCCGCTCGTGTGCTTGCTGTTCACCGCCTTCGCTTCGGCGACGATCGTCTACTCGACCTGGCGGCTCGGCGGCCGTGACGTCGAGCAGGCCTTCACGGCCGGCCTGCGGATCATGGTGCTGGCCTGGCCCGGGTCGGTCATGGCGGGCTACGTCGACCCGACCCGGCTGGCGGACTACCTGGCGCAGACGCTGCACCTGCCTGCGCGGCTGATGGCAGCGTTCGCGGCAGCGCTGCAGAAGTTCACTGGTTTCGGCTTGGCCTGGCAGCAGCTCGAACGTGTGCGACGGGTCAGGGGGTTCGGCGCCAGCCGCAGCCCGTTGGCACAGGGGCGCCACGCGGCGAACATGTCGTTCGCGCTGCTGGTCCATGCGATGCGTGGGGCGACGACGACGTCGATCGCGATGGACGCACGTGGATTCACGAACGCCCACGGGCGGACGTGGGCCGAACCGGCCCCCTGGACGAGACTCGACAAAGGAGTGCTCGTCGTGGCAGGTCTGCTCGGGGCGGTCCCGATCGTCGCCAGGATGCTGCTCTAGACCCTGGCACCGACACGGGCTAGGGTGCCAACTAAGCAAGCGCTTACCTAGCCGGAGGTTTTTGAATGACCCGTGTATTCGACAGCATCGACGCCCTGAAGGCCGTGGCCGGGCAGGAGCTCGGTACCAGCGACTGGATGACCGTGACCCAGGAGCAGGTCAACACGTTCGCCGACGCGACCGGCGATCACCAATGGATCCACGTCGATCCCGAGCGTGCGGCCAAGGGGCCGTTCGGTGGCCCGATCGCCCACGGCTACCTGACTCTCTCCCTGCTCCCGGTCCTGGCCGCCGAGATCTACTCCGTCGAGAACATCGCCTTCGGCATGAACTACGGCGCCAACAAGGTCCGGTTCCCCTCGCCGGTCCCGGTGGGGTCACGGCTGCGGGCCACCGCGACGCTCAAGGAGACCAACGACATCGCGATCGGCACCCAGGTCGTCATCACCTTCGTGATCGAGGTCGAAGGTGCGACCAAGCCGGTCTGCATCGCCGAGGTCGTCTACGTCTACGCAGGGGCCTGACATGCACTTCGCCTTCGACGACGTGACGAATGAGCTGATCGAGCGGGTCACCGCTTTCATGGACGCCGAGGTCTACCCAGCCGAGCCGATCCTCAAGCAGCAGATCGAGCAGAGCATCGCCGAGGATCGCTGGACGTTCCGCCCATCGTCATGGAGCTGCGCGCGAAGGCGAAGGCGCAGGGACTCTGGAACTTCTTCGACCCGAGCGAGCACGGCGCAGGGCTGACCAACCTGCAGTACGCGCCGATCGCCGAGATCACGGGACGCAGCATCCAGATGGCTCCTGCGGTGTTCAACTGTGCTGCGCCCGACACCGGCAACATGGAGGTGCTGGGCATGTTCGGCACCGCCGAGCAGAAGAGCCGCTGGCTCACGCCCCTGCTCGAAGGAGACATCCGCTCGGCCTTCGCGATGACCGAGCCGCAGGTCGCCTCGTCCGACGCCACCAACGTCGAGCTGAGCATCGTCCGCGATGGCGACGAGTACGTCATCAACGGCCGCAAGTGGTGGATCACCGGCGCGATGAACCCCGACTGCAAGATCTTCATCGTGATGGGCAAGACCGATCCAGAAGCAGCGCGGCACCGTCAGCAGTCGATGATCCTGGTCGAACGGGACACCCCAGGCCTCGAGATCATCCGCGGGATGCACGTCTTCGGCTATCACGACCGCGATCACGGCGGTCACGCCGAGATGCGCTTCACCGACGTGCGGGTGCCCGCGAGCAACCTGATCGGCGGTGAGGGCGAGGGCTTCGCGATCGCCCAGGCGCGGCTGGGACCCGGTCGCATCCACCACTGCATGCGTTCGCTCGGCATCGCCGAGCGTGCCATCGAGATGATGAGCAAGCGGGCGTCGGAGCGGGTCGCCTTCGGCAAGCCGATCGCCGAGCAGGGCGTCGTGCGCGACTGGATCGCCGAGTCGCGGGTCAAGGTCGAGCAGCTGCGGCTGCTGATCCTCAAGGCCGCCTGGCTCATGGACACCGCGGGCAACAAGGCGGCGCACACCGAGATCCAGGCCATCAAGATCGCGACGCCGCAGACCGTCGAGTGGATCCTCGACAAGGCGATCCAGGTGCACGGTGCGGGCGGACTGAGCCAGGACTTCCCGCTCGCCGAGTGGTTCGCCGGCATGCGCACGCTGCGCTTCGCGGACGGTCCCGACGAGGTGCACAAGAACGCTCTCGCCAAGGCTGAGCTCAAGCGGCACGCCTGATGGACGTCCGGGGCGCGACAGCCGTCGTGACCGGTGCCGCGAGCGGCATCGGGGAGGGGATCGCCCAGCGTCTCCTCGAGGAGGGCGCGTCTGTCGTGCTCCGGCGACCTCGACGGCGAGCGGCTCGAGGCGACTGCCTCGCGTCTCGCGCAGGAGCACGTCGGCCGGGTCACCTTCGTCGCCGGCGATGCTGCTGACGCAGGCCACATCGCGGCGCTGGTCGCGGCCGCCTCGGATCCGGTCGACGTGTACGTCGCCAACGCCGGCGTCTTCCGGGGCTTCGGCCTCGAGGCGCCGGAGTCCGACTGGGCGCTCGGCTGGGACGTCAACGTCATGGGTCAGGTGCGAGCGGCCCAGGCCCTGGTGCCGGGCTGGGTCGAACGGGGCCGGGGGTGCTTCGTCAGCACGGCGTCGGCGGCCGGCCTGCTCACCCAGCTGGGCTCACCGACCTACTCGGTGACCAAGCACGCGGCGGTCGGATTCGCTGAGTGGCTGGCCGCGACGTACGGCGACCAAGGGGTGCAAGTCTGCTGCCTGTGCCCGATGGGGGTGCGCACCGACATGCTGCACGAAGGCGAGTCGAGCGAGGATGCGACTGGTCGCATGGCGATGAAGTCTGTCGTGACGGCCGGAGCGACGCTGACCCCGCTGGAGGTCGCGGACGTGCTGCTCGAGGCGATCGCCGCCGAGACGTTCTTCGCTCTTCCCCATCCCGAGGTCGGCGAGATGTATGCCCGCAAGGCGGCCGATCAGGACCGCTGGATCTCGGGCATGCAACGATTCCGGTCGTCGCTCGAATAGCTGGAGCTGCGTGTCGAATTCTGCGCTGCTCGTTCGACATAGAGGTGTCAGAAGAAGAACAGCACAGAGGAGGACCCCATGTCGTTCCAGGCGTATCTCGACGCCGTCGAGCTGAAGACCGGACTGACGCCGCGGGCGTTGGTGGACGAGGCGAAGGGACGCGGCTTCGACGCTCCAGACGTCAAGGCCGGCGTCATCATCGACTGGCTCAAGACCGACTACGGACTGGGCCGTGGCCATGCCATGGCGATCGTCCACGTCGTCAAGAACGGCCCGACGATCAGCACGAAGCACGTCGGCACCGGAGGCGCGCACAACGACCCGACCGACGTCCTGTGGCTGGACGGGAAGGCGACGAACCCGGCTCGTGAGCGGGGCGGCCGCTCCCGGCGATCTCCATCACTGGGCAGCGACGTCTCGGGTGGGGCGCCGAACGCGTAGGGTTGCCCCGAGGGAAGGTACAACGTGACGAAGGCACCAAGTTTCATCGTGATGGTCGTGGCCGAAGGGGTCGTCCTGATCGCGTACGTCCTGGCGCAGCTGGCTGAGGTCGACTTCGGATCGGCCGCCACGGCCGTCCGGGTCGCGGTGGTGGCCGCTGCGGCGGTCGTAGCGGTCGTGGCCTTTCAGGCCTGGTCGCACCGCAGCTCGCTCCACACGATCTGCGCGATGCTGCTCAGTCTTCTGGGTGGCGCCTCGCTGGTCTCGTCGGTCACGACGGCCGAGGGCAATGACGTCTACGGCAGCGCGCCGATGGCCCTGGTCGGAACCGCCGCGGTGGTCGCTGCCGTGGCCGTGACACTGGTCGGCATGTCTCGCGAACGGCAGGAAACCCGATGATCGAACTTCTCACCCCCACCCAGCTCGACGAGATGCGCCCGGCGGGCCGGTTCGTCGCGTCGGTGCTGACGGCGTTGTCCGAGGCAGCCGATGTCGGCGTCAACCTGATCGACCTCGATGCGTTGGCGCACGAGATGATCCGCAAGGAGGGCGCGGAGTCCTGCTACATCGACTATCACCCCTCGTTCGGCGCGAGCCCGTTCGGCAAGGTGCTGTGCACGTCGGTCAACGACGCGGTGCTCCACGGCCTCCCGCACAAGTACAAGCTGCGTGACGGCGACCTGGTGAGCTTCGACTTCGCGGTGTCGGTCAACAAGTGGGTCTGCGACTCCGCGGTCAGCGTCATCGTCGGCACCCCTCGTGAAGAGGATGTCCGGTTGATCGCCCAGGCGCAGGAAGCCCTTGATGCGGCCATCGCCGTGGCCCGTCCCGGCAACCGCATCGGTGACATCTCGGCCGCGATCGGCGCCGTGGGGCGCAAGCACGGGCTCAAGATCAACACGCAGTTCGGCGGGCACGGTGTCGGTCGGACGATGCACGGCGACCCGCACGTCCCCAATGACGGCAAGGCCGGTCGCGGACTCCCGCTGAAGCCTGGACTCGTCATCGCGATCGAGCCGTGGTTCCTGCACACGACCGACGAGATCGTGATGGACGACGACGGCTGGACCATCCGCAGCGCCGACGGCTCGCGCGGTGCTCATGTCGAGCACACGATCGCGATCACCGACGGTGATCCGATCATCATGACCGCCCGCGACTAAGCTCTCGCACGACGCGGTCGGTCAGGCGAATGCTGGTGGTCGGTGCTGGGCCCACGGTGCGGCGGCCTCGACCTGCGCGCACAGGCTGAACAGCAGGTTGTCCTGACCCGGATGCGTGGCCAGCATGACTCCGACTGGGAGGCCGGTGTCGGTCCAGCCGAGCGGCAGGCTCGCCGCGGGCTGGCCGCTCATGTTGTAGAGCGCCGTGTAGGGGGTGAACAGGCAGCCGCGCCGATGGTCCTCAGCCGGGTCACCAGACTCGTTGAACCAGGCGACCGGTTGTGCGGGCAGGGCAAGCGTCGGGGTGAGGAACGCGTCATAGGCCTGCAGTCCGATGACGACGTCGCGCGTCGTGGCTTCGACGAACTGCATCGCGTGGGCCAGCTCGATCGCTGTTGCCCGGGCCCCGCGAGCCCGCCAGTAGCGGGTGTTGGCGCGCAGCAGGTGCTCGTCCTCGGCAGGGATCGGCGCGCCAGCGACACCGCTGGACCAGATGACGTTGTACTGCGGTTCGAGTGCCTGCGGAAATGGGTTGGCGACGTCGACGATCTCGTGCCCGAGCGACTGCAGGAGACGACTGGCGTCGTCCCACGCCGCGACCGCCTCAGGCCCCGGTGCGACGCCTTCGAGGTGGGTGGCTGACCAGCGGGCGATGCGGAGCCTGCCGGGTGGGCGCCGCGTCGAATCGGCAAAGGGGATGGCTGGTGCGGGCATCGGTCTCGGGTCGCCGGGCATGGGGCGGGCAAGGACGTCGAGCAGGGCCGCCGCATCGCGAACCGTGCGGGCGATGGGGCCGTCGACGGCGAGGCCGCTCCACTCGGATCCGGTCGGACCGACGCTGACCCGACCGCGGCTCGGCTTGAATCCGAAGACGCCGCAGGCGCTCGACGGGATGCGGATCGACCCGCCACCGTCGCTGCCCTGGGCGACCGGCACCAACCCTGCTGCGACCGCAGCGGCGGCCCCTCCGCTGGAACCGCCAGCGTTGCGGTCGACGTCCCACGGGGTGGGCCGGACCGATCAGGTCGTTGTCGGTGTAGGAGGAGAGTCCGAACTCGGGGGTGTTGGTCTTGCCGAGACTGATGAACCCGGCGCGTTGCATCAAGGTGACGAGGTGCGCGTCGACGGGCGGCACGAAGTCGCGCATCACGGTCGACCCCATCGAGGTCGTGACGCCAGCGGTGAGGGTCAGGTCCTTGATCGCGGTCGGCACTCCGGTGAAGGGGGCTGTGTCGCCGGTGGCGAGGCTCGCGTCGGCACGTGCGGCCTGTGCGAGAGCCCGTTCGCCGGTCACCGTGATGAAGGCGCCGAGCGTGGCGCTGTGCTGGTCGATGCGGTCGAGATGGTGCTGCACCAGCTCGACGGAGGTCACGTCACCTGCCCGGAGTGCTGCGGCCTGGGCGGTGGCATCCAGCTCGTGAAGCTGAGTCATGTCATCGACCCTAGGCGACGAGCTCGATCCGGCAGGGCACCTGGGCACCGGCGAGACGCGCATCGGCGGTCAGCAGACGAGTTATCCACCAGCACTAGAATTGCCGCGTGGCCACCCCCAAAGTCCTCCTGTTCTACGGTTTCGCGCCGCTCGCCGACCCCGATGCGATTCGCCTGTGGCAGCGCACGTTGTGCGAGTCGCTCGACATCCGCGGCCGCATCATCATCTCCAAGGACGGCATCAACGCGACCCTGGGCGGTGACGTCATCCAGCTGAAGAAGTACGTCCGGGGCACGAAGGCGTATGTGCCGTTCAAGGACATCGACTTCAAGTGGAGCGAGGGACGCGCGCTCGACGACGGCACGACGGCCGACTTCCCGCGGCTCAGCGTCCGAGTGCGTGACGAGCTCGTGACCTTCGGTGCGCCTGACGAGCTGACGGTCGACGAGAGCGGCGTCGTCGACGGCGGCACCCATGTGACCCCCGAGCAGCTGCACGCGCTCGTGGCGGAGAAGCCCGTCGTGTTCTTCGACGGTCGCAACCAGATCGAGTCCGACATCGGGCACTTCAAGGGGGCGATCCGCCCGCCCGTCGAGACGACCCGCGAGTTCATCGCGGCGCTCGACAGCGGGGCGTACGACCACCTGAAGGATCAGCCGATCGTCACGTACTGCACCGGTGGGATCCGCTGCGAGGTGCTGACGCCGCTGATGAAGAATCGCGGATTCCAGGAGGTGTACCAGCTCGACGGCGGCATCGCGACGTATGGCGATGCCTTCGGCGACGACGGCCTGTGGGAGGGGTCGCTGTACGTCTTCGACGACCGCATCACGATGGACTTCTCCGATCACACGGCCCTGGTCGGCGAGTGCGACTCGTGCGGAGCGGCGACCAATCACGTCGCTGACTGCGGAGACGTGTCGTGCGTGCGGCAGATGGTCCGCTGCGAGGGCTGTCTGGAGACCGAGTCGATGTGCGACCGTCACGCGGTGGCGGCGTGAACGACTCCCGTTTCCCGCGGGGCGTCTACGGGCAGGGCGACGAGCCCGACACCCGGTTCACCCTGGCGAACGAGCGGACGTTCTTGGCGTGGTTGCGCACGTCGCTGGCTCTGCTGGCAGGCGCCGTCGCAGTTCATGCTCCGGCTGTCGACCTGGACCTGTGGGCCAGGACCGCCTTCTCGCTGGTCCTGCTCGTGGCGTCCGCCCTGGCGATCAGCCAGGCGTGGATCCGCTGGCGGCGGGCCGAGGTGGCGATGCGTACGGGGCAGCCGTTGACCGGTTTCGCGGGTCCGGCCGTCCTGGCTGGAGTTCTCGGCGTCCTGGTCGTCGGTGTTGCGATCGGCGTCGTGGTCGCCGCCTTCTGAGCGGCGCACTGGTCAGGGCTTGATGGTCCGCACGACTCCGACGATGTCGTCGACGAGACCGCGGACGCCGGGCAGCCGGGTCAGCCGGAGGGCCCGGTCGAGCACCGGCACGACCTGACGGACGAGCTGACGGGTCCGTTCTTGTCCCTCGCTCGTGTCGTGCACCCAGAACAGCACGACCCCCATCTGCGCGAGCCACAAGAGCTCGGGCAGCTTCTGCACGCAGGCCCTTCGCGAGCTTGAGATCAGACCCGTCGATGACCTCGCGATGCAGGTCGATCGCTGCTTCTCGGGTCGCCTCGGAGTCGGCGCTGAACGGTGACAGTGGGCTGGACGGCTCGGCCGCATTCTTGAAGAACTTGCCGGCGAACTCGTGATACGGCTCGGCGACGTCGACCCAGGCGAGCAGGACTCCGGTCAGCCGGTCGCTGAACGAGCTCGCGCCGGTGAGCGCCCGCTGAGCTGCGGCGGCATGATCGGCGTTGATCCGGTCGTAGTACGCCTGGATCAGATGCTCTTTGGACGAGAAGTAGTAGTAGGCATTGCCGATCGACACTCCGGCCTCGTCGGCGATGGCCCGCATCGTCGCCTTGTCGTAGCCCTTGGCCTGGAACAGCCGCATGGCTGCGTCGATGATCGACTGCCGGGTCTGTTCTGCCTTCGGGGACAGCGCGGGGGTCTCGGGCACGGAACTCAATCTAGCCTCCGGGGGTCAGCGCTGCGGCTGCGCGGGGAACTGGGGGTAGGGCGTCGGGGCCTGCACGCGGGCCGCGTCGTGGCGTCCCTTGCGGCGCAGTGACGAGAACGCCATGACGTTGATGAAGTGGACGAATCCGAGCATCAGCAAGATCGTGCCGACCTTGACGCTCAGCAGCTCGAACAGGCCGGTCATGTCGACGACGTCGTCGCCGGCGCGCAGGAACAGCATGACGAAGCCGAGGTTGATCAGGTAGAAGCCGAGCACGAGAAGCGTGTTGACGGCCTCGGCCAGCCCGTCCTCGCCCTTGAAGACGTCGGTCAGGAAGACCTTGCCGTTGCGGGAGAGGGTCGAGGCAACCCAGATCGTGATGGGGATGACGATCAGCAGGTAGGTGATGTAGCTGATGCAGGGTCCAGCTCATGGCAATCTCCGATTCTTGAACGTGTTCAACTCTTGTCATGACCGTACCTGAATACTTGAACATGTTCAAATATGGTCTCCGAAGAAATCTGAACTTTCTGGCAGAGCGTGTCGAATCTGCTGGACCTGGTTCGACGTGATGGTGAAGGCTGTCCACGAGGGCCAGCTGCCACCGAAGGAGACATCATGCGATTTCTGACCTACATCGAGTCCGATCCCACCCAGCCCTTCGGGCCGCCTCCGCCGGGAGCTTGTTCGAGGCGATCGGGGCGTTCGGCATGGAGATGATGTCCAAGGGCGTCGTCGTCGATCAAGGTGGTCTGGCGCCGGTCCAGCACAGCCCGCACGTCCGAGTCACGGGTGGGCAGCTGACCGTGCTCGACGGACCCTTCGCCGAGGCGAAGGAAGTCATCGGCGGCTACGCGATGTACGACGTGCGGTCACAGGACGAAGCGGTCGAGTACTCGCGCCGGTTCATGCAGATCCATCTCGACACCTGGCCCGGCTTCGAAGGCACCAGCGTGGTGCGCCAGGTGTTCGGACCCGACGACATGGGGGCGTGAGCATGCGTTACGTGGTCCTGATCCATCACGACGAGAACGCCGAGTCCGGCCCGCCTTCTGAGGGGATGATGGAGGCCATGACGGCATTTCGTGCCGACACGAGCAACGGGCAGATCGTCGACGACGGCGGTCTGGCAGAGAGCTTCCAGCGCCATCGCCTACCGGGTCGGTGGCGGCGCGGTGACCGAGCTGGACGGCCCATTCGCCGAGGCCAAGGAGGTCATCGGCGGCTTCTTCGTCGTCGAGTCGCCCTCGCCCGAGGCCATGGCGACCTGGTCGCGCGACTTCATCGACCTGCACGCCGAGCACTGGCCTGGGCTGTCGTTGATGGCGGAGATCCGACAGATCGTGACACCGCCGAGCACATGACCGTCGTCGCGGTGGAGACCGTCTGGCGCCTCGAGTCGACCCGACTGATCGCAGCACTCGTGCGCATCACGCGTGACGTCGGGTTGGCCGAGGACCTCGCGCAGGACGCCCTGGTCGCCGCACTCGCGCAATGGCCACAGGAAGGCGTGCCGGCCAATCCGGGAGCCTGGCTGATGGCGGTCGCCAAGCGTCGAGCCATAGACGGCTTCCGACGCCGCGAGCGTCAGGACCAGGCGTACGCCGATCTCGCCGAGCGTCGCGGAGGCGACGTCGTGGACGACATCGCCTCGGCTGTCGACCATGTCGAGGACGACGTGCTGCGGCTGATGTTCATCTGCTGCCACCCGGCACTGGGCTCGGATGCTCAGGTGACGTTGACCTTGCGCCTGCTCGCCGGGCTGACCGTCGAGGAGATCGCTCGGTCGTTCCTCACGTCGGCGCCGACGATCAGTGCTCGCATCACCCGGGCCAAGAAGACCTTGGCCCAGGTCAGCGCACCCGCGGACGAGCCGTCGGGGGATGAGCGGGTCGAGCGGTTGGCCGACGTCATGCGGGTCATCTACCTGCTGTTCAACGAGGGCTACTCGGCGACGTCGGGTGATGACTGGATGCGTCCAGAGCTATGTGCCGAGGCGATCCGGCTGGGCCGCATCCTGTCGACGCTGGTGCCGTCCGATCCCGAGGTCCGGGGTCTGATCGCGTTGATGGAGCTGCAGCACTCGCGGGCAGCAGCCCGTACCTCGAACGACGGCGCCCCGATCCTCCTGCTCGATCAGGACCGCTCGCGCTGGGATGGCCAGCTGATCAGACGAGGAATCGCGGCTTTGGCGCAGGCCGACGCGCTCGGGGGCGCACCCGGACCCTATGTCCTACAGGCGGAGATCGCTGCCTGTCATGCACGGGCTCGTCGCGCCGAGCAGACCGACTGGGGGCGCATCGCCTCGCTGTACGCCTCGCTGGCGGCGACGACGGGATCGGGGATCGTCGAGCTCAACCGGGCGGTCGCCCTGTCGAAAGCGGAGGGGCCGGCGGTGGGCCTCGCGCTGCTGGACCAGCTGGCCGACGTGCCGGAGCTCGCCGGATACCACCTGGTGCCGGCGGTGCGAGCCGATCTGCTGATACAGCTGGGCCGCAACGACGAAGCTCGCGGCGAGCTCTTACGCGCCGTGACGTTGACCAAGAACGGTCAGGAGCGGGCGATCCTGCAGGCCCGGATCGCCGAGCTGTCATGACACGGCTTCACTGGCCGAGCAGCCGCGCTCGACGGGGGAGTAGCCGCGCGCCCGCGCCGTGATGCGGACGTCGCCGAGGAATGCGGCCAGCTCGACAGCCTGCTGATCGATGCTGTCTCGGGCCGTAAGCTCCGACGTCGTCGAGAAGCTTGATCGCGATCTCGCCGGTCGGCAGGTGAGCCCAGCCGCCGACGATCCGGCCGTCTGCCCACACAGTCGGACCGGCGTTGCCGTTGATGTCGAACAGGGCCGGACCGTGGCCGCCGAGATACCAGTCGCGCTGCTTCCAGCCCATCGTCGTCGGATCGAGGGGCGGAAGCAGGGCCGTCCAGGTGGCGATGTCGGGATCAGCCGAGGTCGTCGGGCAGGGCGATGCCAGGTCCGCCCGCGAGCTCGACCTCGACGGCTCCACAGGCCGCGAGTGCCCGACGGGTGCGAGTCTTGGTCCACTTGGTCCACCACGTCAGGTCGTCGGGCGAGGCGGGACCGAAGCGTTCGAGCCAGCGCCGGGCCAAGGTGGCTTCCGCTTCGAGCGGGTCGAGCGGAAGCTGCGGCGGCCGGGCTCCGCTGGTCGAGCGCCGCCCAGCGCATCTGGGTGGACGTCCACGACCCCGGTCGGACGGGCCCCGCACGACCCGGCCCTCGGCCGACAGCACGAGCAGCAAGCGGCTGGCGAGCTTTTGGGTCGTCTCGTAACGGGTGCCGGGTGACAGGACCAGACGGGTCGCGAGTCGCGGGTCGGTGTCGGCGAGCTCGGCGGCGCTCGCCTCGCCGACCTCGCGCAGCCGGTCGAGCGCGATCTGCTCGACCTCGTCGAGCCACGCGGGGGAGGCTTCGAGTCCGCACGCCTGGAGCATGCCGAGCATCTTCTTGCGCTCGATGCGGGCGACGTCGTCGGAGGCACCCGACAGCAGGACGGGAAGCTTCGGGCGCTGGCACGACGAAGACCGTGCGGCGCATCGCGAGCACCCGGACCAGGCTGCGATCGTCGTACAGGGCCTGCTCGAGACCGGCGGTGGTGAAGCCCGTCGTCCTGGCTCGAGCGGCCAGGAAGGTCGATGCCGGATCGGTGCCGTGCAGCGCCACGACGGACGCCGCCGCAGCCACGACGTCCGCATCGCGCTCGCCGGCAAGTCGATGTCGGCTGCCGAGCCGGCGGCGGCGTTGGTCGTCGTCGAACGTCTGCATGGCGCTGACGCTACCGCCCGCCGCAGACAGTCGTGACTCATGTCACTGCGAAACTATTTCGTTTCTGTTGGTTCGATCCGTATTATCGAAACGAAACAGTTTCGTACCCATCGGTGATGTACGCCAAGGAGAATTCATGAGTCGTCTGACAGCCGAGAGGCTCACGGAGCTCTATGCCGGAACTCTCCAGCCGTGGCCAAACATGGCTACGACAAGCTGACGATGGACCAGATCGCCGAGGCGACCAAGTCGAGCAAGGCGACCCTCTACCGGCAGTGGGGCAGCAAGTCTGCGCTGGTCGTCGAGGCGATGCGATGTGCCGGTGAGGTCGAGCCAGATCTGCCCGACACCGGCACCCTGCGGGGTGACCTCATGGCGATGCTCGACCACAAGGAAGGTCAGGAGCACGACGCTGACCTGCTCGCGGCGATCATGCACGCGATCCGCCAGGACGAAGAGCTCGCCGAAGCCGTGCGAGCCGAGATCCTGGAGCCCGGACGCGAGAGCATCCGAGCGGTCATCGCCAGGGCTGTCGAACGCGGCGAGGTCGCTGCCGACTGTCCGGGGCTGGTGTTTGCCGACTACGTCTTCATCGCACCGATCGTCCTGCACCACCTGCTCGAAGGCGAGGCTCCGGCACCGGAGTTCGTTCGCCGCTACATCGATGGCGCGCTGCTGCCCGTCCTCGGAATCCACTGACCCGCACCACACTTCTCACAGGGAGAACAACACCTCATGGCTTGGCACCTCTACCGCTTCGGACGCTGGTCGTTCAGGCACCGGCGCATCGTCGTCAGCTTCTGGGTCGGACTGCTCCTGCTCATGGGTATCGCCTCGGCGACCCTCTCGGGCAAGACCTCCGACACCTTCACGCTCCCGGGCATCGAGTCGACCCAGGCATTCGACCTGATCAAGGAGCGCACTCCCGACGCGGCGCCCGACGGAGCCACCGCGCGCATCGTGTTCCAGGCGCCCGAGGGTCAGACCCTCGCCGACCCCGCGAACGCCGCTGCCGTCGAGGAGACCCTCGCGGCGATCGACTCGGCGAACGTCACGACGCCGCCCGAGGCGCGCGTCCTGTCGGCCACCTCTGAGGACGGCCGGACCGCCTACGCGTCGATCTCGTACGCCAAGCAGTCGATCGAGCTCACCGACGCCGACCGTACCGCGTTGGAGGAGGCGCCAGAGGCCGCCGAGGCCGCGGGTCTCAAGGTCGCGATCGGCGGTGACGCCCTCCAGGAGATGCCTGCGCAGGGTCTGACCGCAGCTGATCGGTCTCGGCGTGGCCGTGATCGTCCTGCTCATCACCTTCGGCTCCTTGCTGCTGGCCGGCATGCCGTTGCTGACGGCCATCATCGGCGTCGGCATCGGCGTCACGACCATCACGACGCTGACCGGATTCATCGACCTCGGTTCGTCGACGCCGACGCTGGCGTTGATGCTGGGTCTGGCGGTCGGCATCGACTACGCCCTGTTCATCGTGTCTCGGTACAACCACGAGGTGCACATCGGGCGCGACCGTGAAGAAGCCGCCGGACGGGCCGTTGGAACGGCCGGGTCGGCCGTGGTCTTCGCCGGACTCACCGTCGTCATCGCGCTGGCGGGCCTGTCGGTCGTCAACATCAACTTCTTGACCCAGATGGGTCTGGCAGCTGCCGGAACCGTTGCGGTCGCCGTCATGATCGCGCTGAGCCTGCTGCCCGCGTTGTTCGGCTTCGCCGGCAACAAGATCGGCTGGGGCAAGGTGCCGTTCATGAACGTGCGCGATCCCGAGGACCCCACGACCAAGGCGCCTGCCGGACGTCGTTGGGCCGACATGGTCACCAAGCACCGCATCAAGACCCTCATCGGCGGACTCGTCGTCGCGGGCGTCGTCGCGATCCCGGTGGCGTCGATGCAGCTCGCCCTGCCCGATGACGGCGCGGCCGCTGAAGGAAGCGGACCCCGCGTCGCCTACGACCTGATCGCCGACAGCTTCGGCGCTGGCACGAACGGGCCGTTGATGGTCGTCGTCGACACCAAGGGCGCGAGCGATCCGGAGGCAGCCGTGTCAGCCGCGGTCAAGCGGGTCGAGTCGGTCAAGACCGATGTCGCCACGGTCATCTCTCCCGTACCGGCGGCAGATGCTCCGGCGGAGGCCGTCCAGGCCTTCAACGACCAGCTCGACCAGGGGCAGTACGCGCTGATCACGGTGATCCCCAAGAGCGGGCCCTCTGACGCCGACACGCAGACCCTCGTCGACGAGCTGCGTCAGGCAGTCGACGGGGTGGAGTCTGACACCGGTGCTCAGGTGCTCGTGACAGGCCAGACCGCTGTGGGTGTCGACATCTCCGAGTCGCTCGCCAAGGCGTTCCCGAAGTACCTGCTGGTCGTCGTCGGGCTGGCGTTCATCCTGCTGCTGATCGTGTTCCGCTCGATCCTGGTCCCGCTCAAGGCAGTCGGTGGATTCCTGCTCTCGGTCGGTGTCTCGTTGGGTGCGACCGTCGCGGTCTTCCAGTGGGGCTGGTTCGCCGACCTGATCGGCATTGACAAGTCCGGTCCGGTGCTGTTCATGCTGCCGCTGCTGCTGACCGGCATCCTGTTCGGTCTGGCGATGGACTACGAGGTGTTCCTGGTCTCCCGCATGCGCGAGGAGTTCGTGCACGGCAAGGAGGCGACTGAGTCGGTCGTCCTCGGATTCCAGTACGGCGCCCGCGTCGTCACGGCTGCGGCCGCGATCATGATCGGCGTGTTCGGCGCCTTCGCCCTGGGCGACGAGGTCGTGATCAAGTCGATCGGCTTCGGCCTCGCGATCGGTGTTCTCGCCGACGCGTTCCTGGTCCGCATGACGATCGTCCCGGCGTTCATGGCGCTGCTCGGCAACCGCATGTGGTGGCTGCCGAAGTGGCTCGACAAGGCGCTGCCGAACCTCGACATCGAGGGTGAGTCGCTCACGAAGCACCTGGATGCAGAGGAGAAGGGCGAGCCCGAGCTCGTCAAGGCGTAGATCCACTCAGGACGTCATCTCGAACGTAGGCCTACCGGCTCGTTCGGGATGACGTCCTGTGGTTTACGGGGTCGGTAGGACGGTGACCCGGTGGGCTCTGGCGGCCTCAGCGAGGGCGCGGTCGAAGGTCGCGAGTGCCGCACCATGGGTGATGGCTGTGTCGAGGACGCAGCAGTCAGGGGAGCTTGAGCTTCGTGCCGGCTCGGAGCCGGGCCAGACGCAGCGGCTCCTGCTCGTCTGGGGACGGTAGCTGCACGCCTACGGCCACTAGGTCTGCGTGCATCTCTGCTTCGCGCCCGAACCTCGCTCCGCCGACCAGGATCTCGGCCATCGTGATCGAGTGGACCAGGAACGGTTCGGAGATCGCGGACAGCAGGAAGTCGGTGGCCGCAGTGTGGTGGCTGTCACGTGGGTTGAGGTGCGCGATGAGAATGCTCGCATCGAGCGCGATCAAGCTGGCCAGTCCTGTCGCAGCTCGGCGAGGTGGTCGGAGCTGAAGACGTCTGCGTACGTTCCGCTGCTCGAGTTGACGGCGTCTCTCCGGCGCGCCGTGTCCTCGTCCTCTGCGATCTGCAGGCTGGCACCGCCGGCCTCCACGAGGCGGCGCAGCAGCCGTGCGCGGGACTCGCCCGGCCAGCGAGCAGAGGCGAGATCGATCGCACGCGCGATCTGTGGTGTCTCAGTGATCTGGTGGCGGGGCAAGGAGGTCGGCATAGCCGGAGTGTGCCACCTTTTTGCAGGTGACTCACCTGTGTATCCACCAGTCGCCCTACTCCTCGCTGTACTCCGCCAGCTCGCCCTGCGACTCGCGGATGTACGTGCGCTGCATCTTGACGTCGAGCTCGGCGACCATGTGAGCGATGATCGCGGCGATGAAGTCGTTGACCTGGCTGCGCAGGTGGGCGGTGATCTCGGGCTGCACGTCGGCGAGCGCGATCGGCAGCGTCCGGTCGGTGTCGGAGCGGGTCACGACGAAAGCCGGGTCGTCCCCGCCGTCAGCGGTCGGCCAGACGGCGACACGCATGGCCTCGTCGACGCCGTTGTGGCCGCGAGCCGTGGCGACGACGCGCACCGTGATGCAGCCCGACTCGGGCATCAGCAGGCCGGGAGGGGCGACGTGCGAGCCGTCGTCGGAGGTGTCGACGGCGATGTCTGCCAGGTGCGCAATCTCGCGCGAGACCTGTCGGTCGGTGGTCTCCCACAAGATGCCGAGGATCGTCTGGGCGAGAGCGTCGCGCGTCGTGTCGGTCATGCCGACACCTTAAGGGGCAGACGAGTCGACCGCCCGGGAAGGGCGTCCCGGGCGGTCGAGCAGCATCAGCGCAGTCGTAGCAGGTAGATCTCCTAGGAGGTCCACTTCCAGCTGCTCAGCACCGACTGGGCGAGGTCTGCGCGATCGTCTTCCGACACGTCGTTGCTGTGCGAGAACGTGATGAAGTAGGTGGCGCCGTCGTGGACGACGAAGTACTGCTCGGTCAGGTTCTGGGTCCCCTGGGTCGACGAGATGTGGATCGACGTCTCGCCGTCGATCGACCCGGTCTCCTTGACCTCGACGTTGTCTCCGCCGGCCTTCGTGAGCTGGTCACCGAGCTCGTCCTTGAACTCGTCGAGCTCCTTTCGGCGGTGTGGTGTCCTGCTTGATGACATTGATGTTGTCGGCGAATCCGTCGGTGTCCTTCAGATCTGCGACGAAGGAGTCAGTCATCTCGGTGCCCGGGATCTTCTGGGTGGGGACGTCCCACCCGTCGGGTGCCGAGTACGTGTAGCCCTTGCCCGTGATGGTCTTGCCGGTGGCGGGATCGACTTCGGGCGTCGGAGCTGCGGTGGTCTTGGAGGCGGAGGACGAGTCCTTCGCCTTGCTCGAGTCTGAATCGCTGTCGCTGCCCCCACAGCCAGCGAGCGTGAGTGCGGCCAAAACGGTTACTGCAGCCATGCGGCTGGCAAAGATACGCATGAGTGGAAACTACGGGATTTCTTCGCCGAGGGGGAATTTTGGGTCATCAGATGAAGTTGATAACATCAGACTCAAGTCATCTGACACACAGTTTTGAACTTCACGAACCACCCACAGCAGGAGGAAACACCATGGCAAGAGCGGTAGGAATTGACCTCGGAACCACCAACTCGGTCGTTGCCGTGCTCGAAGGCGGCGAGCCCACCGTCATCGCGAACGCCGAAGGCGCCCGCACCACCCCGTCCGTCGTCGCCTTCGCCAAGGACGGCGAAGTCCTCGCCGGCGAAGTCGCCAAGCGCCAGGGCGTGACCAACGTCGATCGCACGATCCGTTCGGTCAAGCGTCACATGGGCACCGACTGGAAGACCGACGAGATCGACGGCAAGACGTTCAACCCGCAGCAGATCTCGGCCTTCATCCTGGCCAAGCTCAAGCGCGACGCCGAGGCCTACCTCGGTGAGACCGTGACCGACGCAGTCATCACGGTCCCGGCCTACTTCAACGATCACCAGCGCCAGGCGACCAAGGAAGCCGGCGAGATCGCCGGCCTCAACGTCAGCCGCATCATCAACGAGCCCACGGCAGCAGCGCTGGCCTACGGCCTCGACAAGGGTGACGACCAGACCATCCTGGTCTTCGACCTCGGTGGCGGAACGTTCGACGTGTCGCTGCTCGAGATCGGTGACGGCGTCATCGAGGTCAAGGCGACCAGCGGTGACAACCACCTCGGTGGCGACGACTGGGACCAGAAGGTCGTCGACTGGATCGTCGCGAAGTTCAAGACCAACACGGGTCTCGACCTCACCAAGGACAAGATGGCCATGCCGCGTGTCCGCGAGGCCGCCGAGCGCGCCAAGATCGAGCTGTCGTCGAGCCAGTCGACCTCGATCAACCTGCCGTACATCACGGTCGACGCCGACAAGAACCCCGTGTTCCTCGACGAGACCCTGACCCGCGCCGAGTTCGAGAAGATCACGCACGACCTGCTCGAGCGCACCAAGGCGCCGTTCAACAATGTCATCAAGGACGCGGGCATCGAGCCGAACGAGATCGACCACGTCGTCCTCGTGGGTGGCTCGACCCGTATGCCGGCCGTCACCGAGGTCGTCAAGACCCTCACGGGTGGCAAGGAACCCAACAAGGGCGTCAACCCCGACGAGGTCGTCGCACTCGGCGCCAGCCTGCAGGCTGGCGTGCTCAAGGGCGAGGTCAAGGACGTGCTCCTGCTCGACGTCACCCCGCTGAGTCTCGGCATCGAGACCAAGGGCGGCGTCATGACCAAGCTCATCGAGCGCAACACGACGATCCCGACCAAGCGGTCCGAGGTCTTCACGACGGCCGACGACAACCAGCCGTCCGTCGCGATCCAGGTCTACCAGGGCGAGCGCGAGATGGCTTCGGGCAACCAGCTGCTGGCGACGTTCGAGCTGACCGGCCTGCCGCCGGCGCCGCGTGGCGTCCCGCAGATCGAGGTCACCTTCGACATCGACGCCAACGGCATCGTCAACGTCTCCGCCAAGGACCGTGGCACCGGCAAGGAGCAGTCGATGACGATCACCGGCGGCTCGGCGCTGAGCAAGGAAGACATCGACAAGATGGTCAAGGACGCCGAGCAGTACGCCGAGGACGACAAGGCGCGCCGTGAGGCTGTCGAGACCCGCAACCAGGCTGAGTCGCTGGCGCACTCCACCGAGAAGTTCCTCGCGGAGAACGGCGACAAGGTCGGCGACGAGGTCAAGACCGAGGTGCAGGCCGATCTCGACGCGCTCAACGAGGCGCTGAAGGGCGAGGACAACGACCTCGTCGCGGCGGCAGTCACCAAGCTCGGTGAGTCCAGCTCGAAGATGGGCGAGGCGATGTACGCCGCCGCAGCAGCGGAGGCCCAGGCCGCCGGTGCTGACGCTCCGGCCGGCGATGCGGCTGACGACGACGTCGTCGATGCCGAGATCGTCGACGACGAGCCGACTGAGGGCAACAAGTGACCGAGCCTGAGGGCACGGTCCCGGAGCAGGAGTCCCCGCAGGTTGAGGAAGCTCAGCCTGCGGAGGCTCCGGCCGAGCCCACGGTCGAGCAGCAAGCTGGCCGAGCGCACGCTCGACCTGCAGCGGCTTCAGGCCGAGTACGTCAACTACAAGCGCCGGGTCGATCGCGATCGCGGCTGATCCGGGCGCAGGGCGAAGCCAATGTCCTGCAGTCGCTGTTGACGGTGCTCGACGATCTCGGCCGCGCCGATGAGCACGGCGAGCTGACCGGCGGTTTCAAGGCAGTTGCCGACTCGATCCAGCAGGCCATCGCCAAGCACAGAGCTCGAGGCGTTCGGAGCCAAGGGTGAGCCCTTCGACCCGTCGCTGCACGAGGCGGTGTTCCACGCCGGTGAGTCCGCCGATGTCGACACCACCACGATCGACAACGTGCTCCGCACGGGCTACAAGGTCGGCGACCGTGTGCTTCGTCCGGCGACGGTCGGTGTGGTCGATCCGGCCAGCCCGGTCGAGGTCGACGAGACGCCGGTCGAGACCGCTGAGCCGGTTGAGCCTGTCGAAACCAGTAATCAAGAAAACTAAGACGGAGAGGAGGGGTGGTTGATGGCAGCGAGTGATTGGGCGACCAAAGACTTCTACAAGGTCCTGGGTGTCAAGAAGGATGCATCGGCTGACGAGATCAAGAAGGCATACCGCAAGCTCGCCCGCGACAACCACCCCGACTCCAATCCGGGCAATGCGGCCGCCGAAGAGCGTTTCAAGGAGATCTCCGAGGCGTACGCGGTCTTGTCGTCAGTCGACAAGCGCAAGGAGTACGACGAGCAGCGCAGCATGTTCGGACAGTTCCGGGGCAACCCAGGTGGTGGCTTCGGCGGCCGTGGGGGGCAGCCAGACTTCGACGTCAGCGACCTCTTCGGCGGTCTGTTCGGCGGTGGAGGTGGCCGGGGTCGGTCACGACGCCCGCAGCCTCGCAAGGGCGACGACCTCGAGACCGAGGCCACGATGACCTTCGACCAAGCGGTCGAAGGTGTGACGCTGCCGTTGCGGATGACCAGCGACGAAGCCTGCCCGACGTGTCACGGCACCGGTGCCAAGCCAGGGACGACCCCGAAGGTCTGCACGAAGTGCCAGGGCAGCGGCATGCAGACCGGTGCGTCCGGTGGTGTGTTCGCCATGACGGAGCCGTGCGATCTGTGCCGCGGCCGCGGACTGATCGTCGAGCACCCCTGCGACACCTGCAAGGGCTCGGGTCGCGCGCCGTCGAGCCGCACGCTCAACGTCAAGGTGCCCGCAGGCGTCAAGGACGGACAACGTATCCGGCTCAAGGGCAAGGGCGGCAAGGGTGAGAACGGCGGCCCCAATGGCGACCTCTTCGTCGTGGTGCACGTCGAGCCGCACAAGCTGTTCGGACGCAAGGGCGACCATCTGACGATCACCGTCCCGGTGACCTTCGACGAAGCAGCCCTGGGCGCGCAGATCCAGGTCCCGACCCTCGACGGACCACCTGTCCGGATCAAGATTCCTGCTGGCACTCCGTCGGGTCGGACCTTCCGTGCCAGCGGCAAGGGCGCGGGCACCAAGGGCGATCTGCTCGTCACGGTCGAGGTGCAGGTGCCGACCGAGCTCTCCGACGACGAGCGAGCTGCTGTCGAGGCATTGCGCGCGGCCCGCGGGTCGACGTCGCCCCGCGATGACTTGTTCGAGGCGGTCAGCTGATGTCCAACGGTTCGTTCCAGCCTCCGGGGCCAGACGCGAAGGTCTTCGTGATCAGCGTCGCTGCTGAGCTCTCGGGCCTGCATCCGCAGACGCTGCGTACCTATGACCGGCTCGGCCTCGTGGCCCCGGGACGAACCGGTGGTGGCGGGCGACGCTATTCGCTGCACGACATCGAGCTGCTCCGCACCGTCGCCAGGCTGACGGCCGAAGGTCTCGGGCTCGAAGGCGTCAAACGAGTCATCGAGCTGCAGAACCAGGTGCTCGCCCTCCAAGGCAGGGTCGCCGAGCTGCAGGCCGAGCTGGCAGCGGCCAAGCCTGCCCCAGAACCTGCCCGCACTGGTCGCCGACAACCAGGTCGTCGTGTGGCGCAAGATGCGGCGCTGATTCATTCGGCGCGGGTTTTCCACAGTTGCGGATCTTCTCTGTCTTTGTACCGTTTTCCCCTGGAAGGCTGAAAGGAATAGGGCGACGATAGGGGAATGATCGTGATGAACGAGCCGCAGGTGTGGGCCATGATGGGTCTGTTCGGTGCGACAGTTTTTTCGATGCTCGCGGTCGTGTCAGGTCTGTTCACGCAGGTGATTCGCGCCGAGGTCGGCAAGGTCGGCGCCGGCATCGACGGGCTCGGCAAGCGCATCGACGGACTTGGTCACCGGATCGACGGGCTGGACACGCGCATGGGCCGACTCGAGACGAAGGTGGATGCCCTCGACCGTGATGTGCAGGCAATCGCCCGACGGGTGTTCCCAGAGGCGGAGTAGCCGCTCAGCCCTGCGGTCGACGTTCGCTGGCGGGTCCCTCGGTCACCAGTGCCAGGTGTCGGTTGAGCGCATGGGCCAGACGGGCCGCGCTGTCGGGCGTCAGCGTCAAGGCATGCCCGAGCCGATCTTCTCGGCCGACGAAGGTGATCGTCTCGGTCGTGTCGACGTGGCGAGAGGTGATGATCGTGAGCTCACCCGCGTCGAGGGTCCACTGGCCGGGCCCGGCGTCACGATCGCGTTCGGCGAAGACGGCGGGAATCTCGGTCGGCTCGCTGTCGTGGTAGCGGTCATCGGGATGATCATCGTCCTGGTGCGTGCGGACGCACCAGGCAGGACACGGCTCGGTCTGCCAGTTGGCACGTGTCGAGTCGTTCTGCACGGAGGCCTCCCCTTGATTGTCAGTGGTATCTGTTGCCGGTCATTCGACGTTAGTGCGCGTCACGGACACGAACCTCACGGTCCTCCCAGGTTTTCCACAGGCCAGTGAAGAGAGCGGCTGTCAGTGATTTCGGTGGCCGACCCGCGCGGTCTTCGAGGAGTTCACCGCCATCGCGAGCATGCACACCACAGCCAGCAGCGGTGCGTACATCGGAGCGATGAGCCCGGCAGCAGCGAACGGCACAGGAGCCAGCATGCCGACCATGGCCCACCTCCTGTTGCTCGATGCGGTCGAGAACGTCGAGCGGGCGAGGACGATTGCGTCGTGCACCGACTGCACGTCGATCTGGGAGAGACCGATACCGCGACCCGGCGGTCCGTCTGCCTCGGTGACGGCCAGGTCGGCAAGGCCCAGGGCTCCGACATTGGCTTCGCCGGCGCCGACCATCGCGACGGTCCGGCCATTGGACTTGAGCTTCTCGATCAAGAAGCTCGCGGTCCTCGGCGGAGAACTGCGCGTGCATCGTCGTGATACCACTCGTCTCGGCCAGGTGCGCTGTGTCTGCCTCCGGAAGGTCGGAGACCATGATCGGGTCGACATCGAGCGCCCGCGCTGGTCGACGCCTTGCCGCGCGTCGGGGCGAATCGTGTCGCCGACGATGATCCGGCCGAGAATTCGTCCGTCGACCTCCACGGCGGTCTCCACGCCGAGTCCGCCCATGGCCTCGATGCCGATCCACACCGGACGACCCAGCCGGACGGGGTGCCGGTCGACGGACCCGCTGAGCCCTTCGCCGTCGTGGACGACGATCTGCGTCACCTTCCCGCGTCCGGACAGCTTGGAGATGGCCTTGGCGACCGGATGCGTCGACGTGTGAGCCAGGGCGCCGGCGAACCACCGCAGATTTCGCAGGTGCTCGGTCTCTACCGGCTCGATCGCCAGGACGCTCAGCTCGCCAGTGGTCACGGTGCCGTTCTTGTCGAGGACGATGGTGTCGACCGATGTCGCCGTGTCGATCGCGCGCTGGCCGGCCAGGAAGATGCCTGCTTCGGTGCCGCGTCGCCCCCCGGTCAGGTGTGCCGCTGGTGTGGCGATGCGCAGCGCCCGGGGGCGGTGACCAACAGCACCGACAGTGCGGCCGAGGCGCTGTTGTCGATGCTCCACCAGATGGCCACGGTGATGGCGGCGATCACGAGCACGACAGGTGCGAGCCACCGCGGCACTCCAACGTACGGGGCGACGTCGGAGGCGGGGCTGATGGCCTCTGAGGCGACGACGAGGATCGACGTCACGGCGACCGGGATCAGGTGGGCGCCGGAGTGGTGGTGGGCGACGGCGTGCGCCGACCAGCCGAGGGCTGCCACGATCCCGGTGGTGGCGATCAGGTCAGGATTGGGCCGCCCAGAGGCCACGCTGCGTATGGCAGATCGGTGGATCGGCCAGGCGCACCACAGTGCCGCCGGAAGCACGAGGGCAAACGGCAACCATCGCAGGCCCCCTGTCTCCAGCGCAGGAATGAAGGTCGCTGCAACGCTGACCGCACCCAGCACGACGGCCACCGCGACTCGGACCCATCGACGCTCGCCCGCCTGCGCGAGCCGTGGCATGGGCTCCACGGCGCTGTGCGTCACTCGCCGTCCTTCGTCCGGAATCGTTCGAAGTCGCTCTGGTCGCCAGCCTTCCACAGGGGAACGCTGGCTTTGAGCAGCATCGTCACCTGGATCACGAACTCGGGCTCACGGAGGTCGTCACCGAAACAGCTCGTTGATGCGCTTCCACCGGTAGCGGACGGTCTGTGGGTGCACGCCCAGCTTGGCCGCGATGGCCGGCGCGCTGTCACGTGACTCGAGCCAGGCGAGCAGGGTCTCGGACAGGATCTCGCGGGAGTTGGGGGTCTCGGCGAGCAGTGGCTGCAGCAGGTCTTGGCACATCCGTTGTCTCAGGGCCGGCTCGGCGTGAAGCCACAGCGGGTGCGATGGGTCGCGCAGTCGACGACTCGCGTCGCGGGGATGACTCCCCGGGCGACGAGCTGGAGCGCGCGTGTCGTCCAGCGCCAGGCGTCGGGGGACTGCTCGACCGGCACCGGCCAGCCTTGGCGACGCGGGACTCGCCAGCGTGACGGGTGAGGTGGTCGAGCAGCTCGTCGAGGTCGCGGGCGCTCGCGACGATGATGACCGAGCCGGGTTCGGTGCGCAGCAGGTACTTGGGGTTGAGGTCGGTGAGCAGGGGAGCCGGCTGACCGCTGGGCGGTTCGACCGTGACGACGACGAGCAGGCCGGGCAGCGGCCAGTTTGCCTTGCTGGCGTGGGTGCGGATCTCGACCGGAGTCGCTCCTTCGAGGATTGCGTCGATCAATCGCGTGCGGGCGAGGTCGGGGCTGCGGTCGATGGCGCGAGTCGCTCCGTCGAAGCCGAGCTGGGCCTGTTCGGCGAGGTGCTCGATGTAGGCGAAGAGCGCGTCGCCCAGGTGCCCGAGCGTCTCAGTCGAGAGGCCTTGTTCGGTCGCGAAGGTGCGGATCTTTTCCCAGGCTTCGTGGCTTGCGATGCGGAAGGCCGCCTGCATCGCGACGAGCCCGTGGCCTTCGGTGGCCTCGCCGTGTCCCATGCGGCGGAAACAGCTCGTCGACGCTCCGGCTTGACGCAGATGGCTTCTCGATCGTGTCGAGGTAGTGGCTGACGGCCGCCGTGACTGCCATGTCGATCAGTCGGCGGCGGCGTCCCGTGGCGGGTCCGGCATAGGGAGTGACACTGTCTTGTACCTGGGACGTGATGCGATGCACCAGCGGGGATCGTCGTACGTGCGGCGCGGACGACCTCGGCGCGCAGCTCAGCAGAGTCGACTTCGTCGTGCAGCCCCGTCATGGCTCGCTCAAGACTGCGATGCCAGAACCGATTGCCATGACCTCGAGCTCCCTGGTCAGATGGTGTGTCTTGATTCACATGCATATCGCTTTCGAGTGCTGCGGTCAACGACATGGGGGTGGTGACTCTGCGAGAGCGCCCGGAGGGATGGGCGCTCTCGCAGAGTCGGTGCTGTGTCGGCGGGAGCTGCCGACGACGGCCGATATCACCAAAACACAGCAGAAGAGAACCTCGCCAGCATCCGGGATTTGTGGTCGGGAAATTCGAGACGTTTGTCTGATAGTCATAAGTAGCGTAGGTGAGACGGGGGTCATAGGTCCGGTTTCAGCTGTTGCAGGTAGGTCATCTCGAGGGTCTGCTCGCGGATCAGGTGCTGCGCGATGTTGAGCGTGAAGTAGTTGTTGCCGTCGGGCAAGAAGTCTTGCGACATCTCGACGGCACCTGCGTGGTGGAAGAGCATCAGCTCGACGAACTCGAGTGGCGCCTCGTCCGCGTCGAGCTGTTCCAGGTTCTTGATCTTGTCGTCGGCCACCATGCCCGGCATGTCGTGGTGCGAAGCTGTGGTGTCCGGTGGTCTCGGGCTCCTTCCAGGCCTTGAGCCACTGCCGCATCGCGGTGATCTCCTTCGACTGGTCGAGCGCGATGAAGCGGGCGGTCGCGGTGACCCGCTCGTCGATCTTCTCGTGCTGCAGCACCAGGTCGCTCAGCACGACGGCCTGCTCGTGGTGCGCGATCATGTCGCGCACGAAGTCGAGCTCGACCTGGGTCGGGGGCTCGGCCTTCTCGACCTTGGGGAAGACCTTGACCGTCCCCCAGGGGCGCTCGACGGTCTCGCTCGGTGCACCACCGATGTTGACGACCTCGGGGTCAGAGCCGCAGGCGGCCAGCACCACGAGACACAGCAACGAGGCAACGAGCTTCACTTGCGGACGACCTTGACCGTCAACAGCTGGAGTGGCTCTTCTTGACCTTGGTGCTGCCCAGGTAGACGACGCGCAGACCGTACGAGCGCACCTTCTTGAACTTCGGCAGCGTGATGGTCGCCTTGCCGTTCTTGAGGGTGCCGGACCGCAGGATCTTCGAACCGTGGCGGATCTGGAAACGTCCGGTCGGGGCCACGCCGCGGCTGTGACGGTGACGCGAACTTTGGTGTTCTGCCGCGTTGTCAGCTTGGTCTTGGTGAGCTGCCGCTGGTCGTCGAGGCTACAGCGACTAGTGGCTTGGGCGTGGGTGTCGTGGCCGACGGTGTCGGGGTCGTCGCGGTGGGGGTGGGTGTCGGGCCGCCTGGCACGACGGTCGGCACCGAGGCAGCCGTCCCCGACCCGTATCCGACCTGGGACGCGGTCACCTTCACGGTGATCGAGGTGCCTTGGTCAGCCTCGGTCACGACGTACTGGGTGCCGATCTCAGGCGCAGGGTCTCCCTGCTCGTCCTCGCCGACGATGGGTTCATCGTCACGGAACCACATGTACGAGTAGTTCCAGGTCGTACGGTTCTGGATCCAGGTGCCCGTGGTCGCAGACAGCACCGTTCCGGGCGCCACGGTCAGTGGGGAGGCGCTGATGCGCGGGCGGTACACGTTCCGGGCGATGCACGGCCGGTTGGTGGAGTCGATCTCGTACTCGTTGGGGCCGTTGATGCAGATGCGCTCGGGCGTGATCGACGGGCTCTGCGCGAAGAAGTCGCGGGGCACGAGCTGGAAGCGCTGCCAGTGCACCGGCATCGGCGACTGGTCTTCGTCGCGGTCGATGTGGTGGAAGCCGACGTTGACCCAGGCAACCGGATCGGTCAACGGGGCTGCGTCTTGGACCACGTAGTCGAGCACGTTCTGGTTGGGGCAGTCCGGATTGAGATTGTCGGAGGCGTACTCCTGGCAGTCGTTCGCGTTGGTGAACGACACGAGCGGCTGGGTCACCGGGATGAAGGTGTCGGCGACGTTGCGGTTGACGATCTCGTACGACCGGGCATGGCCGTCTTTGTTGGTCGAGCTCGGGTTGCTGACCCGCCACCAGCTGAGCCGGTCGTTGTCCTGGCCCTCGATGGCGTGGAAGGCGCTGGTCTTGTGGGTGCCGGCGCCCTCGATGATGGGGGCTTGATCGTTTCCACCACTGGCGTAGTCCCACTGCTCGACCTGCTGGGTCTGACCGGAGTCGATGCCGAAGTCGACGCGGTAGATCGCGTTGTGCCAGTGCGATGTCGCGTAGTAGTCCTGCCCGTCCACGCTCGGGCCGACAGGCCAGCCCAGGTCTTGGTCTGCGCTGAAGAAGACTGAACCCGGGCCGCCGATCGCCAGGTCGCCGGTGGCGCCGAGCCCGACGTCGATACCGCCGTGGTCGTCGAACGTCATCTTCTGCTGGTACTCGTACCAGCTGATCTTCGATACGGAGGACACTTCGAGCGCCGTGCCCTGCTGGATGACGCGGGGGCCGTTGGCGCCCTGCTTCTCCTGTGAGTGAGTGGCGAGGCCGGTGGCGACCTCGTCGGTGCAGATGCCCTTCACGATGCGCTCGATCAGCTGGCCGCCGGCGACGGTCGACTGGTCGACGTCGACCGTGTCGCCGAGGCACAGCTCGGGCACCTGGGGCATCAGGTAGCCGCCGCCGAATCCGTAGGACGTGATGTCGTTGAACTGTGCATGCCCGGTGTCGTAGGGGACGTTGAGCTGGGACAGGTAGATCTGGTCGAGAACTCGCTTGTAGCCGGTGTACTCGTGGCTCCCGCTGGCCGGCGCGAACTCGATCTTCTCGAGCACGAGACCTTTGATCGGATGCACGCGGGCGCACATGCGCCACGAGGCACCGTTCTGAGCGTCTTCTGGATCAGCGACTCGGCGCAGTCGAGATCGGTGTCGGCTGCGTGGGCAGACTGGGTGGGCAGTGTGCCGGTCAGGCTGACGACCAGGGTTATCCCGCAGACGGCGGCGAGTGCTCTCACGGTCTTGCGGATTCTCATGACTTCTCCAAGCTGATGACGTCACCGGTGCTGAGGTTGACGACGAAGTCGAGGGTGCTCAGATAGATGCCTGACGTGGTCTTGACCATGAGCTGGACGCAGCGGTCGGTGCCGCACGACTTTCCGCGGACCGTGGTGCCGTCGAAGGTCCAGGCTCCTGCGACATAGCCCACCTGCTCGGACGAGATCAGCGGTACGCCTTCGGACTCGGCGAACTGCGTCGAGAACGGCAGGGCAGGGTCGGCGTTGATCGCGATGGTCGTGGCGGTCTTGGCCTCGTCGGGGGAGGGCGGCGGTTGCAGGCGCTGGGCGCTCTTGCTGGTCACGTCGCCGGTCTTGAGGTTGACGAGCTGGTGGTAGGTCTTGTTGCCGGTGTAGTCGTACAGCACGACAAGCGCCTTGCGACCGGTGCCATCGACGTCGTCGGGCAGGTCGGCGTAGAGAAACTCGGGGCCGGACTCGCCGCGCACGTCGGTGGCGTCGTCCGGGATGCTCGTGGCGGTGGATGCGAGGTGGATCGCGTAGCCGGTCTCGTTGGTCGACAGCGGGTCTCGGCTGTCGCCGAGATCCGGGCGCTTGGTCGGCAGCTCGCCATCGCCAGCAACGGTGAAGCTGTCTGAAGGCTGCTTCTCGGTGCCGGTCACGCCGGTCTGGCTGAGGAGCAGGGTCGCGGTCACAGCAGTGGCTGTGAGGCCGCCGGCCAGGGTGGCCTTGAACGCGCGAGTGGCGCAAAAGGGTGGGATCTTCATGCTCAGTTTCCGTCCTTTTGCGCCACTCGCGGTTGGTGCTACTTCTTGATCTTCAAGGTGTACGACTTGGACTTCGCCGAGCCGTAGTTCTTGTCACCTGCGTAGGCCAGCGTGACCTTGTAGGTGCCCTTCTTGAGCTTCGGAAGGGTGATGGTCCGCTTGCCGCCCGAGAGGGTGGCCCGGATCGTCTTCTTCGACTTGCCCTTGATCGTCACGGTGACTCGACCGGTGGCCTTCGCCAAGCCGGTCGGAGCGGTGACCGTGACGGTCGCCTTGCCCGACTTCTTCGACGTCGGCGTCTTGGTCCTCTTGAACGTCACCGAGCGCACCTTGCCCTTGGCAACGGTGTACTTCACCGAGCCGATCGAACCGGTGACCTGAGCGCTGCCGTTGTACTTGGCGGACAGCGTGTAGGCCTTCGGTGCCAGCGTCTTCGGCAGGGCGAAGGTCGCCTTGCCGCCGACGACGGCCTTGGTCTGCGCCGCGCCCGCACCCGTCAGGGTGACCGTTCCGGTGATCGGGACGCTGGACCCGTTGGTGACCGTAACAGTCGCTGTGCCGGCAGTGCCGTAGACCTTGCTCGGTGCGGTGACGCCAGTCGTCGAGGAGACCGGTGGCGCTGCGACCGGGCCGACCGCGGTTGAGATCGATACAAGCGTGGCAGAGTCAGCCGTGCGGGTTGCCGTCGACTCGAAGGTGATGTTCTTGCCCTGCTCGGCTGCGGTGAGCTTGTACGTGTTGCCGGTGGCACCGCTGATCGCGGTGCCGTCAGCCAGCCACTTGTTGGTGATCGTGTCCGGAGAACCGTCGAAGGTGGCGGGTGTTCCGGTCAGGGTGTTGTTGACCTGGGCCGTGCCGGCGATGGTGGGCTTGGCAGTCTCTTCCAGGTCTGGCAGCGGCACCGTGACGATGGCGCCGATGGTCAACGAACCGCCGACCAGATCGGCGACCTCTTCGCCTGCAACTTCAGCGGGCACCACTGCTGATGCTGTGTAGTCCAATGCGTCGGTGTCTTGTCCCCAGACGACTACTTCATTCTCGTCTGTGAGCGCCGCAGCATAGCGGTTGGACGCCGCCACCTTGACGACCTTTCCGTCGACTGTGCCTGCGGGGAAGTCGCCGAGCCCGCCACTTCCTGCCCATGTGTGAACTGCGCCGGACTGAGTCACGGCGACGCTAGGGGCGCCGATGGCGAAGTCGACTACCGGGTCAGCCAAGTTGTCACCTGTGACGGCGGCAGGAATGTTCGTCAGAGCTCCGGCGGGGGTGAACCCGATCACGCCGCCACCGTTCAACAGTACGAATGAGCTTGTTGTCTGAGCCGCGATAGCAGTCGCATTGGTGATGTCACTGCCTTCGTATGCGGCAATGACGAATCCTGAGCTGGAGATGGTGCCGACTCGTCCGTCGGTCAACAGCACCGTGATGACGGTGGAACCCACCGCGACGTCTTTGGCTGCGGTTGGGCTGCCACCAGCCCCCAGATCCGTGGGAGTAAGCGTTTGGTTGGGGATGACGCGACCGTCACCCCAGACTCGCACGCTGCCGTCCGAGGTCACGACAGCGGCCGTGTTGCGGAAGGTGCTGACGGCGCTGACCTTGCCCAGATCTTCGGGCACTGCCAACTTCGGCAGCGTACCGGTCAATCGGACGACGTCGCGTCCCGCAGTGATCCCGAAGTCACTTCCGGTGCCTGCGGCCTGGTTGGATGTGTCGCCCGCGAATCCGAGCGCCACGGCCGCCCACGGCCCTTTTGGCGCCCCGGGGGCTGGGCTTGAAAGGTAGGTGCTTCGCGACGGCACGCCGGTCGAAGCGTCGGTGGTTCCCCATACCTCGATATCCCCAGCATCGACGGTCGACACGGCGACATTTGCCTGCGTAGCCCCGGGGATCATTACGATCGCACCCGCGAGCATTCCGATGACCCCCGCCATGGCCTTGATGTTCCTACTTCGTTCTCTGATCACGTCACTCACTCCTCGATGCCGAAGTACACGTACGGACGTTGGAGGCGTCCGACAACACCGAAACCTTTCGGCGTGTGACGCACGCTACATAGTCGGCGGGGTGGTGCGCTCTTGTTTGGATGCTGGGCGCAGAGGAATGGGGTGAACATCCCACTTCGGCGGAAACTTTGTCGTCATCCATGTTGGTGAACCGTGAGGTAGGACACACTCTCGTCATGGTTCCTGAATCGTCCCTGAGGAAAATGCACCCCGAGCTGATCGGTCGCATCGCACGACTTGCTGCCGTTTCGCTCGTGGTGTGCGGCCTTGGGGTCCAAAGCGGCTCTGCGGCAGAGGATCCCGACTTTCCGGGACTGCCTGCTTTCGACCAACCAGGAGCCTGGGTAGGACCGAGAGCAACTGGGATCAACTATGTTGATCGAGCGAAGCAATGGGTGCGAGTCCCGCCGCTGGTCGTCGGGGCGTTCAATCGAGTTGTGAAGGTGCGAACGTTCTCGTGCTCAAGTCCCAGTCTGTTCAGCGAGATTGGCGATTATCACGCCACGGCATATTTCAAGTCGTCGCGTGGCTCCTCGCGTCCGTGGGGCCAGATTGGGCCGTTTACTGCTCGTACCGTCGCTTTCGGCAGCATTCCCGTCGAGGCAGCAGTCGTTATTCGGCAATTGCGCGACTCAGAGGACTTGCCTGTCGGTCTGGAGATCAAACAGGTTCAGTCTTCTTATTGTGCGGGCAAGAGCCCGTTCCCGGATCATCCGCAAATGGGCACCCTTAATGGACATTGGGATCCTGCCACCGTCAACGGACAGGTCGAGGTGGTCATTGCAAAACTGACTGTGGATGGCGTGAACTTGTCTCTAGCCGGGCAATGCCGAACCCGGGAGCCAGGCACGATTGCGTTGGCCGGGCGTGAGTACTTCACCGCCAACCCGGACAACTTTCTTCCCGGCATCGAGCCAAATCCGCAAAATCTGATGACGACTCCTCACTTTGGTGTTGCCAACGGCGGAGTGCTGAACGGCACCGTTGACATCCCGAACTTTGCGGGCTGCACGACGAAGTCCGGTGAGGATGTCTCGCGGTTGGTCACCGCCGCAGTCTCGGGGTCGGGCAACCGTGTGACGATGCGAAGCGAGGGACTCGTGGCCGCGATCTGCATGCGGCCTGATGCCCCCACTGGCCCGGGCCAGCAATGTGAGCCCATGCCAGGACTGCCCTTCCCGGGCACCGAATGAGCTTCCGGGCCGGAAATCCCGGCCCGGGCAGATGAAAGGGAACAACCATGAAGATGAACAAGAAGAAGGCCATTATCGCTGCGGGTGCGGCTGCTGCTGCGACGATGCTGATCGCTCCTGCGGCCTTCGCCAGCGGAGTGGTCATCGTCAACGGAACCTCGTCTCCTGCGGCTGATGTGCCGGTTACTGGCGCGCTGTCGGGAACGATCAGCTTCCTGACTGACTTCGGTACGCCGGCGTCGTGCACGACGGCTTCGGTTGGTGGCTACGTCAAGCGTGGCGCCTCGCTCGCCAGCGGCACCAAGGTCGGTGCGATCACGACCATGACCTTCGGTGGCGGTACTGCTTGCACGGCAACCGGCTTGAACTACCCCGTGGTCATCGAGAAGTCGACCAAGGTTGGCTCGCCCGCTGAGTGGCCCATTCACCTGACGGCCACGCCTGCCAAGGGCTCGGCTTCCGCGCCGATCGAGATCCGCAACGTCGACGCTCAGATGCACTCGACTGGTTCGCCGGTCTGGGCATGCGCTGGATGCGAAGGGCACCGTCCCGGGCACGATCACCCAGGGTGCTAGCCCGCAGATCAAGATCACGCCGACACCGGGTGTCTTCCCGTTGGCGCTGCGTACGTTCAGTGGGGCTGGCACCAAGGTTGCGACCGCCAGCACCTGTGGCGGTCAGATCTACACCGGTGACGCTGCCCAGATGACGGGCACGTTCACCTTGAGCACGCCGGTTACCTGGTAATCGGCGTCTCGTGGTGGGTCGAGCGTATGGAGCTTGCTCGGCCCACCACACCCCGCCTGACAGTTCTCGGGAACGACACATCAGTCACACCCACTTGGAAGGAAACACCGTGAAGACACGTACCTCCCGAGGCGCCCGTGGGCGCCTGACCCTGGCCACGCTCGGTGCGACGGCCGCACTCGTGCTGGCGGGCGCACCGGCGCATGCCGCGACGATTGACGTCGACTACGACGCCAACGGCACGACTCACGTGGCATCGACGAACTCCAACATCACACTTGGTCCTGCTGTTCTGCACTCCTCGGTCGAGGCTGATGGCAGCTTCGTCGGCAACATGGTGCTCCCCGGCACTCGCACCGAGTTCAAGCTGCTGGGCTTCATCCCCGTCACGGCCAACGTGAACTTTGAGCCTGTTGGTCCGACCGTTGGCCAGTTGGCCCGTGAAGGCCGCAAGCAGGTGCTGACCTCGACGTCGAAGTACTACGTGCGCCTGACCAACATCAAGGCCAGCATCTTCCCGCTGTTCGCCGGCCCGTTCTGCCGCACGACCAACCCCGTCGTGATCCCCGGCAACACCCCGGCCGGTGAAGCCTTCGACACCGTCAACGGTGGTCGTCTGATCGGCGAGTACAGCATCGGCAACTTCCAGAACTGCGGACTCAACACCCTGCTGATCAACTCGATCATCCCCGGCTCGGGCAACACGATCGAGCTGAACCTCAACAACGGTCGTCTGCCCTGATCGACCAGCCCTCGTGGTGGCGGGGCATCGCTTGGAGCATGCCCCGCCATCCGCTTTACCTTGCTGGCCTTCGGGACTGCAGGTGAACCGCAGGCGGTAGGTCGAGCGGAATTGGAGCTCGCTCGACCCGCCGCCTGCTCCATACGAAGTGAAGGTAGGCATGCCATGAGGCTCAAGAAAAGGTTGCTGGCTGCCGGGATTGCTGCAGCAACGCTGCTAGGTGCCCCCGCCGTGTTCGCGACCAGCACGCTGTCAGTTGACGGCACCACTTCACCAGCAGCCGACGTCACAGCGACAGGTGCCTCGGTCGGCTCGACGAGCTTCCTGACTGATTTCGGAACACCGGCGTCTTGCTCAACTTCATCGACTGTGGCGTACGTCAAACGCGGAGCTTACTGTCATCGCCAATTCCAAGCTCGGTGCAATCACGGCGAAGTCATTCAGTGGTTGCACGATGACTGGTCTCAACATTCCGTTGGTGATCGCCAAGTCCACGCGAAATGGCACTCCCGTTGAGTGGCCCATCCACTTCGTCGGAACACCAGCCAAGGGCTCTGCAACGGCAGCGATTGTGATCAAGAACGTCCACGCGACAGCCCACTCTCCGGGTTCGCCGACGTGGTTGTGCGACATGGAAGCTTACGGGCGAAGTTCCGGCACGGTTCAACCAGCTGACCCAGCAGATGTTGATCACGCCTACGGCCGGGGTCTTCCCGTTGTCTGTTCAGGCTTACAACGGATCCAACTCGACTCCCAAGGTGCCCAGCGCGACCACGTGTGGTGGGCAGATCTACACCGGCGATTCCGTCCAGATGACGGGCACAGTCAACCTGAGCACGCCTGGCGTCGGCGGAATTCATTGGTAGCAGCAGTTCTTCGGCGGCACATGAGTGCTGCCGATCACCACAACAGATAAGGAAACACAGTGAAGATTCGTACCCTCAACAGCGCCCGTGGGCGCATGACGCTGGCCAGTTTTGGCGCAGCTGTTGCCCTGGTCCTGGCTGGCGCTCCGGCGCACGCGGCGACGATCGACGTCGACTACGACGCCAACGGCACGACGCATATTGCGTCGACGAACTCGAACATCACGCTCGGTCCTGCGGTCCTGCACTCCTCGGTCGAGGCCGATGGCAGCTTCGTCGGCAACATGGTGCTGCCTGGCACCCGCACCGAGTTCGAGCTGCTGGGCTTCATCCCGGTCACTGCTGATGTGAACTTCGAGCCGGTCGGTCCCACGACGGGACAGCTGAGCCGTGTGGGCCGCACCCAGGTGTTGGCCTCGTCGTCGCAGTACTACGTGCGTCTGACCAACATCAAGGCCAGCATCTTCCCGCTGTTCGGCGGCCCGTTCTGCCGCACGACCAACCCGGTCGTCATCCCGGCGAACACACCGACGGGTGAGGCATTCGACACAGTCAACGGTGGCCGTCTGCTCGGCACCTACAGCATTGGCAACTTCCAGAACTGTGGTCTGAACACCTCGCTGATCAACTCGATCATTCCTGGTGGCGGCAACACCATCGAGCTGGTCCTCAACAACGGTCGACTTCCCTGATCGACCGTCCCCAGCGTGGGTGGCGGGGGTAGATCGGAGCAATCCCCGCCACCTGCTCAGCATCCGCTGACAGCTCACTCCTGCACAGCGGGTGCACCAGCCGGCGGCGGGTCGTGCGGAAATTGGAGCCCACACGACCCACCGCTGGTCTCGTCGACAGCGAAGGTAGATGCGCCATGAAGTGGAAGAGAAGATCGATAGCGGCCGGGGTTGTCGCGGCGTCCTTGATGCTGATTGCCCCCGCCGCGTTCGCCAGCAACCTGGTCGCCGTCAATGGGACCTCATCACCCGCGGCAGATGTGCCGGTGACTGGGTCGTTGTCGGGAACGATCAGCTTCATCACCGACTTCGGTGTCCCGGCATCTTGCACGACTGCATCAGTAGGCGGCCACATCAAGCGAGGTGCTTCGGCCACGGTTGGCACGAAGATTGGTGCGATTACCAATCTCACGTTTGGTAACACAGGTGGCACCGGCTGCAGCTCGACCGGACTCGGCTATCCATTTCTCATTAAGAAGTCAACCAAGACAGGTTCGCCGGTTGAGTGGCCCATCCATCTGACCTCCACGCCGGCGAAAGGCTCTGGGTCAGCTGCAATCGAGATTCGAAACGTCGCCATGAAGATGCACTCGACGGGTTTGACGAGATGGGGAATGGACCTCGAGGCGACAGGGACCGTCCCAGCAAAGATCTTTCAGGGCGCCACCCCGCAGATCCAGATCACGCCAACCGCGGGGGTGTTCCCGCTCGCCTTGCAAGCATTCGATGGATGGGGCACGAACACCGCGGCCGAGCACACAATGTTCGGACAGATCTACACCGGCGATGGAATGCAGATGACGGCAACCTTCAACCTGAGCACACCGATCACCTGGTAGAAGGAGGGTCGTGCGCTTGAAGCGCGTACGGCCTTCCACCGCTAGGAGACAAATGCGCATGTCCCTCGACTAGAGATTGGGCTCAGTATGAAACTGAAAAGAACTGCTTGGGTCATCGCAGGGGTTGCAGCTGCGACACTGCTGATCGCCCCCGCAGCGGTCGCCAGCAACGTTCTCGTAGTCGACGGCGCCACTTCGCCCGTGGCTGATGTCCCGTTTACCGGGGCGCTGACCGGTACAGCGACTGCTCTCACCAACTTCGGTGTGACGACGGCTGCTCGGTTGGTTCGATCAGCGGCTACATGAAGAAGGGAGCCTCCGTGACAACTGGCACGAAGATCGGTGCGATCACCAGTGCCACCTTGGGCAGTGGTGCCAATCCTTGTGCGTGCGCGTCCGCCGCCCCGTCTACGGTCAAGAAGTACAACCCGGCGGGAGAGTGGGGCATCTACGTCACATCGACTCCGGCAAAGGGTCAGGCTTCCGTCTCGGTCGAGATCCGAAACGTCAGCGCGGACGTGCAATCGACTGGGCCAGTGCCATGGTCTTGTGAGTACAGGTTTGCGGGACTTGCACCAGGGACCTTCAATCAGGCCACCCAACGACTCGCCTTCGTCCCAGCCGGTGGCAGCTACCCGCTGGCAATCGCGGCTTTCAATGGCGCAGGCACCGGAACGGTCGGGTCAGGGGTAACAGCCGGGGGGCAGATCTACACCGGTGACGCGACAAATCTGGCCGCTACGTTCAACCTCGTGACTCCCGGAACCGGTGGCATCCACTGGTAGGGGACCTGCTCGGCAGCGCATGCGCGCTGCCGTCCTGATCGTGGGTGGTGGGGGCTTCTCCTCGGAGCAAACCCCACCACTCGCTCGGTGCGCCGGTCGCCATGTGGCATCTGGTGCACCGTGGCCTGGTGGCGTCTCGACCGAATGGAGTGCGGGCGAGCCGCTGCCGGGCCAGACCTGTCCGATTTCTGAATGAGGTGCACACAATGAAGTTGAAGAGATTCGCATTCGTCGCTGGAATGCTTGGAGCGTCGGCCGCTCTGACCGTCCCTGCGGCATTCGCTACGAACGTGCTGTCCGTCGACGGCACCACGTCGCCGGCCGCTGACGTGGCAGCCACAGGCGCGCTGTCGGGAACAGCCAGCATGCTGACTGACTATGGCTACCCGATCAGCTGCTCGACTGTGGCAGTGAGTGGATATGTGAAGCGCGGAGCCACCGTTGCCTCGGGCATGAAGATCGGCGCGATCAACAACTTCTCGGTCGGAAGTGGCGGCACATCCTGCACGGCTACCGCGCTGAACTACCCGTTGGTCCTCCAGAAGTCGACCAAGACCGCATCAGCGGCCGAATGGGGCATCTACGCCACGGCGACACCGTCCAAGGGGGCGGCCAGCGTCCCGATCGAGATTCGCAACATGGCGGTGAAGATGCACTCGACAGGGTCACCGGTCTGGTCATGCGATGTGGAGGCTGTCGGAACTCTTCCTGGCACTTTCAACCAGACCACCCAACAGATCAGGATCACGCCGTCGGCCGGCGTCTTCCCCCTGTCGCTCACCGCTTTTGACGGCTCAGGAACGAACACCGTAGGTAGCGGCATGTCGTGCGGCGGTCAGATCTACACCGGGGATGGCCTGCAGCTGACCGGTACGTTCACGATCGCCACGCCAGGCGCGGGCGGAATCCACTTCTGATCGGTGGATTCGATCCTGCCAGCACCGCGGTGAGGAAGGTGCCTGCGGCGGCTCGTACGTATGGAGCCCGCTCGACCCGCCACAGGCACGTCTCGCAAGGTTCAACGAACCGGACCGCGATCGGTTATGGCGGGTCTTCGTAGTTGCCCGATGCAGCTGGGCGGCGGGTCAGTCGGACTCGAGTGCCCAGCGGTGTCGCGCGTAGCGGACGGCGACCATCAGCTCGAGCCGTTCGTCGGGATTGTCGAGCTTTTCGCCGAGAATCTCGCGCAGGGCCTTCATGCGGTTGTGGGCCGTCTGGGACGGCAGACCGATGTCGCGGGCAACGCGGTTGACCGGCAGGCCGCGTTCGAGCGACAGGAGCAACAGCTCGGAGAGAGCCATCCGGCGCTTCAGCGGCAGGAGCTCCATCGACTGCAGGTGCTTGGTGACGAGCAGCTCGGCAAGCAGGGGATTGCCGCGTACCAACAGCTCGGCGAGCAGGTCGGTGGACGGCACGACGGCGCGTTCGTCCGGCACCGATCCGTCGCGCAGGATCGTGGCGGCGCTGCCGGTCAGCACGACGCCTTGGTGCGCCTTGTTCAGAGTCGAGGCCGGGCCGAGCACGACCTGGGTCTGGAAGACCTGCGCCATGCTGTCGAGATCCCAGGCATCCGGCACGAGCGCCTGCATGCCGTCCTTGTCGACCAGCGTGTTCGGCTGGCGGCGCAGTGATCCGGGCAGTGCGCTACGAACGGCGACCACCGGAACGTACTTGATGTCGGGGTCGAGTCCTGCAATCGAAGCCATCTCGTCGACGTCACGCGGGGGTGCACCGCGAAAGGCGATGGCCCGGAGGTTGGCGAGACAAGTTTCCGGACTCATGGCGGCCATCCTGGTCGTTCGGTCAAATGCTGCGCGGGCAAGCTGATGGAGGTTCATCAGATAAGCCGCGAGATCTTGTCGCAGCCTCAAGAGGCAGTCCTTGTTGACCAGGTCGCCCACCACGAGGGGGAGGCCACGCTGGACGGCGACACTGGCGAGGTTGAAAGATCGGTCGATCCTAGAGGGGTCCGGGTGGCGATGCGCTTCGCGAATTCCCAGCTCCTCGATCGCGGGTGCGACCTGGCCGATCGCGCACCGCACGTCGCCGCGAGCCAGGACGAAGGCCTCGACGGCTGTCTTGATGGTCGAGGCAATCAGCGTGCCGGTGCCACCTGAGGCAGACCCGAGCACTGATTGCGAGACGCGCCCGCACAACAGGTTCAGACGGTCTCGCGACACGTGTGATGGCTCAGGGTAGTTCGTCAGGTGTGGATCTCCAGGATTGCTCATGCGCCCTCTCTCCCTTTCGCTACCCTCCCGCCGTCTGAGGCTGTTCAGATGGGGGGTTCTGAACGAGGCGACGGTGAAGGGCGACGAAGTGATCAACGCACATTTCGGGGTCCAGGGGCAAGCGAAATCGGTTCGAAATGGTGCTCGGGGACCGGTTCTTGTTAGCCACATGACAAAGAAAGGTTACGGGGAGGTTAAGTTTGGGACCCTGGTCCCACTGTTTCAGTGAAAGGCTGACGTCTATTTTCGGGCGACTCGGAGGGCTAGCAGCGCCGATTTGCTCGGTTTGGTCGACGCGTTGCCGAGATAGACGACTCGGAGCCGATATTTGCGGGCATTCCGGAAGCTTTGGCACGGTGATGGTGACCCGACCGTTCTTCAAGGATGCGGTGCGCAGGACTCTTGAACCGTGCCGCACCTGCACCCGGCCGACGGGGCGCGGTCCGCGAACGGTGACTGCCACGCGCACACGGGCGTTCTGCCGAGTCGTGATTCTGGAGCGGATCAGCCTGGCCGAGGTGGCCGTCGCCAGCTTCACCGGGCGCGACGTCGTCGCCGTGGGCGACGGGGTGGTGGGTGTCGGCGTGGGGGCGGCGGGCACAGTCGTCGGCAGAGACCAGCGGTGCCCGAGCCATAGCCGGTCTGCGAAGCCGTGACCTTGACCGTGATCGCGGTGCCACGGTCGGCGTCGGTGACGGTGTACTCGGGGTCCGTCGCAGCTTCGGGGGTGGTGATGGGCACGCCGTCGCGGAACCACAAGAACGCATAGTTCCAGGTGATGCCGGCTGCCGCCCAGGTGCCGGTGTCGGCGGTCAGCGTGGTGCCGGGACGGATGCCTGCTGTGTCGGCGGTGACTCGGGGCCGCACCGTGTTGGTCGCGATGCACGATCCGGCACTGTTGGGCAGGCCCACCGGTGGGCCGTTGATGCACATGCGCGATGCGGTGACGGCCGGGCTCAGGGCGAAGAAGTCGCGGGGCACGGCTGGAAACGCTGCCAGTGAATCGGCATGGGCGACTGGTCCTCGTCGCGGACGATGTGGTGGAAGCCGACATTGACCCAGCCCACCGGATCGGTGAGCGGCGCATCGTCATGCGCGACGTAGTCGAGGATGCTCTGCCCCGGGCAACCTGGGTGCAGGTTGTCGGTGGAGTACTCCTGGCACGGGTTGGCGTTCGTGAACGAGACGCTCGGCTGGGTCACTGCGTAGAACCGGTCGGTCATCGACTGGTTGACGATCTCGTACGAGCGGGGGTGGCCGTCCCTGTTGGGGGAGTCTGGGTTGAGCACCCGCCACCAGGCGAGCTCGTCATGGTCCTCACTCGGGATCGAGCTGAAGGCCTGCGACTCGTGGGACTTCACACCATTGACGACCAGGCCCTGTGGCTGCTCGGTGCTCGAGTAGTCCCATCGCTCGACGTCCTGGTGGGTGGCCTCGTCGATGCCGAAGTCGACCCGGTAGATCGCGTTGTGCCAATGAGAGGCTGCGAAGTAGTCCTGTCCTTCGATGGGCGACCCGACCGGCCAGCCAGTCGCCGGATCGGTGCCGAAGAAGGGTGAGCCGGGGCTGCCGGGCGCGAGATCGCCGGTAGCGCCGAGTGCAACATCGATCTGGCCGTGGTCGTCGAAGGTGACCTTCTGCTGGTACTCGTACCAGCTGATCTGCGACAGCGACGAGACCTCGAGGGCGGTGCCGTGCTCGGTGAGCTCAGCCGTGGCCGCCTCGGTAGTCATCTGCGAATGGGTGGAGAGTCCGGTGGGCACCTCATGGGTGCAGATACCGGGGATGGTGCGGTCGATCAGCTGCCCGCGGTAGGTGTAGGTCTGTCGGACGTCGATCGGTTCACCGAGGCAGAGATCGGCCACCTGTGGGAGCAGGTACTCGTTGCCGAAGCCGTACGACGGGATGTCGTTGTAGAAGGCATGGCCGTTGTCGTACGGCACGTTCGCTGGGCCAGGTAGATCTGGTCGAGGACCCGCTTGTAGCCGCTGTACTCGAGGACGCCGCTGGCCGGCTTGAACTCGATCTTCTCCAGCACCAGCCCCTTGATCGGGTGGATGTAGGCGCACATGCGCCAGGACGCGCCGTTGTCGAGGTCTTTGGTGATCGCGGCCGCGGCACAGTCGAGGTCGTTGGCGGCTGCCTGCGCCGGACGGTTGGGCGTCGCGCTCGTGAGTGCTGCGGTCAGCGTCAGTGCAGCAGCGACGACGAGGATGCGCGGCCTCATGCGCTGCCCAACGAGACGATAGATCTGGTGCTGAGGTTCACGACGAATGTCGTCGAGTCGAGGTAGACGCCAGAGGGTGTCTTGACGATGGCTGAGCGCATCGGTCGAGGCCGCACGACCTGCCTGTGGTCGTCGTCCCGTCGAACACCCAGGCACCTGCGACGTAGCTGACCTGGTCGGGGGAGACCAGCGGGACGCCCTCGGACTGCTCGAACTGGCGGGCGAACACCTGCTTCTTGTGGGCCTTGATGGCGATCGTGATCGCGGCGGCCGCCTCGTCTGGCGAGGGTGGCGGTTGCAGGCGACGGGCGCTCGCACTGGTGACGGCGCCGGTCTGGAGGTTGACGGTCTGTCGGTAGGTCTTGTTGGCGGTGTAGTCGTAGAGCGCGATGACGGCTTGGCGTCCACTTGAGTCGACATCGGCTGGCAAGCTCGGCGTACAGGTACTCGGGCCCGGCTTCGTCGTGAACATTGGTCGCATCGCTCGGAATGCTGTCGTCGGTCGACGCGAGGTGGATCGCGTAGCCAGTCTCTTCGGTCGACAGCGGTTCGCGGCTCTCGCCGAGCTCGGGTCTGCTCGTCGGAAGCTCGCCGTCACCGACGACAGCGAAAGCACTGGGGTCCTTCTTCTCGGCCCCGGTGACATCGGTCTGCGTGATGACCAGGCCGGCGATCACGGCAGTGGCCGCGAGAGCGACGCACAGGGTCACGAGCTTCATGCTCGCGTTTCTGCCCTGTGCGCCGCTCACGGGACTACTTCTTGATCTTCAGCGAGTACGACTTCGACTTCGCCGAGCCGTAGTTCTTGTCACCCGCATAGGCGACCTGGACCTTCCACGTGCCCTTCTTAAGCTTCGGCAGCGTGATCGATCGCTTGCCTCCCGAGAGGGTCGTCTTGATCGTCTTCTTGGTCGACCCCTTCTTGATCGTCACGGTGACCTTGCCCGTCGCCTTGGCGAGACCGCTGGGGGTGGTGACGGTGACCGTCGCCTTGCCGGACTTCTTCGACGTCGGGGTCTTGGTCGCCTTGAACGTCGTCGAACGCACCTTGCCCTTGACCACGGTGTACCTGGCGGTGCGGGTCGACGAGGCGACCTGCGCGCTGCCGTTGTACTTCGCCGTGAGCGTGTAGGCCTTGGGGCTCAGGTTCTTCGGCAACGAGAACGTCGCCTTGCCACCCGACACGGCCTTGGTCTGCGCGGCGCCGGCGCCGGTCAGGGTGATGGTGCCGGTGACCGGACGGCCGGCGGTGTTGCTGACCGTGACGTTCGCGGTGCCTGCAGATCCGTAGGCCCTGGTGGGCGCGCTGATCGCGGTCGTCGATGCCACGACATCAGGCTGGACGGCTGCTGTCTGCGCAGAGATCGAGATGACCGGTGCGGCAGGCGCCTTGGTGGCCGTCGAGGCGTAGGTGATCTTCTTGCCCAGCTCGGCCGCCGTGAGCGTCAACGTCGTCGCGGTGGCACCGGCGATCTCTGTTCCGTCGGCCAGCCACTGACCCGTCACCGCTGTCGGCGCGCCCGAGAACTCTGACGGCGTCGCGGTCAGCGTCTGGCCGACCGTGGGTGCACCGGCGATGGTCGGCTTGGCGAGGGGGAGGACCTTGGTGACCAGTGCGATGGCATGCTGACCTCCGATGCTGAGGGCGGCAACATCAGCACCGGCCAAGGACGGGGGGAATGCCGACAACTCGGGAATGCCGTCGCTTTGACCCCAGGTGGCGAAGGTTCCGTCAGTGGCGAGCACCAGGTTGTTGTTGAGGTTCGACGTGGAAATGGCCGCGATCTGCTTGCCGGTCAATGCAGGCGGGATAGCGTTCGTGCCAGCAGAGAACTGTCCCCAATTGACCAGCGACCCGTCACTCATCAGAGCGAGTCCGCCCTGGGCGCGAGCAGAGACATCGACGACATGGATGCTGTCGGTCGTGTCGGTCAGCAGAGCAGGGAGCGCAAGCTGACTGTTGGTCGTCCGGCCCCAGGCGACGACTGTTCCGTCACTCTTCAGAGCATAGAACTGGGCCCCGCCGCCGGTGATCGACGTGACGCCGGTCAGCCCGACCGGGACTGTGGCTTCGCCAAAGCTGTTGAGACCCCAGGCGACGACCTCGCCATTGGACTTGACGGCTGCGGCTGAGTTGTTGGCGATCGCCAGTGACACGACATTCTCCAGGTCTGCTGGCACGTCGGTCGGATCGGCGGTGTCGGGTGACTTCTGGCCCCAGATCACGGCTTTACCGGCGGCAGTGATGGCGCCGGCATTGTTCGCGCTGGCTGTCACTTCAGTGGCCCCCGCCGTCTGGAAGCTCCGGTGGGATGACTTCGAGCTTCCAAACCGGGGGCAGTGCTGGCACCGAGCACCACGATCTTGCCAGCCGCAGTCAGCGCTACCGTGAAGCCGCCGCCCGTCGCGATATCCGTGAACGGGGTGTCCTGGAGGCTCTCAGGGAGTGTCGTAGCGGCCGCGGTCGATGCCGTTCCCCATCCAATCAGGGTGCCGGCCCTGGCCGTCGCTACGGACTCAGCTGCCTGGGCAGGTGCCGTCAGGCTGGCCATGGCCAGGGTGACTGTGAGTGCTCCGGCGGCACTGCGCAGGCCGGGTGTCCACACCATGTGGGTCTCCTTCTTGTCGGTCAGTCGTCACAAGTCGTGATCCACGTCACGCTAGATCTGGGCGAGCCTTCTAGACATGCGGTCGTGGGAAGACGGGGCTGGACCGGCCTACGAATCTTGAATGGGGGGGCGGTTTTGTGTCATGCGCGTGAGTGTTTTTGTCGGTGAGCAGGTTCAGCGCTCTCGACTGTCGAAGAGCCATCAGCAGTGCGAGCGCTTGCGGTGGATTGACGAGCCGGTCGCCGAACAAGTGCTTGAGTCGGCGCATGCGTTGTCGGATGGTTTGCTCATGCACCCCGCTGACCAGCGATCTTGGGGGCGCTGGCATGTGACTCCAGCCATAGCTGAAGGGTCTCGGCCAGGACGACTTTGCTGTGCGGCTTCTCGCGCAGCAGAGGGTCGAGGATTGCCTCGACCGTGTGCCGCATCAGCACCGGGTCGGCGTGCATCCACAGCTGCGTGCGGTGCTCGGCGCAGTCGACGATGCGGTCTGCCTCGATCAACCCGCGCCTGCTCAAGTGCAGCGCGCGACGAACCCACAGGGCCGCGAATCGCGTGTGTTCGACGGCAACTGGCCAGCTGTACGCGACTCGCAGGCTGCCGGGCAGTGAAAGAAGATGGCGTGCCAAGCGATCGGACTCCTCAGCGGCGACGACAGCGGTGAGGGTGTGCGCCTCATCGCGGACCAATGCGTCAGGTGTGGCGTGCGGCGGCCTGGTCGAAGCTTCGGTCAAGCGGATGCTCAGGTCGAACTCCGCTCGAACGACGATCACTTCGTTGGGGACGGGCCAACCTGCGGCGAGAGCTGAGTTGTTCGACGGAGGGGCTAGATCGACCGTCGAGCAGTCGGCGAGTGAGCTGATGCCGGGCTGTGACCACGCCATCGTCTCCGGCCTTCGGCTCGCCGTCGGCGTGGCCGAGCGTCACCTGCTCGGTCAGCCACTGCATGTAGAAGAACAGTGCCTGGGTCAGCTGTGGCAGCAGGTCCGCTGGTATTGCCCGTCGTGCTGCCAAATCATGCAAGTGGATCCGAGCTTCGCGAGTCGCGATCTGATAGGCCGCGCGCATTGCGTCGAGGCTGTGACCATCTTGTGCCTCACGATAGCCCAGCTGTTGGAACAGGTGCTCGACGTCAGGACCGTAGTGCGGCTCGTGCTCGACGACGCGAACAGAAGTGATCCACGGCGCTGCCGACCGCCAGCACGATGAGGTTGCGTCGGCGTCCAGTGGAGGCTCCCGCATAGGAGCTGACCTCGCTCTGGATCTGTGACGCGATTCGGTCGGTCAGTGCCGGCGTCGTGGGAGCGAGGCCTCGAAGCAGATCGCCTTCGAGCTGGTCGACTAGCAGGCTTGCTCGGAGCGTCGCTTGGGTGTGGCGGAGGCGCTGAGACCCGCTGTGGGTGTGCATGTCGCCCCCCTTGCGCTGGTGACCGAGAAGCTGCCCCTGGAAGGCCGGGGCTCACTGCGATCAGTAATGCAGGGGGCTGTCAACCCGTCTAGGGTTTGCTTGTTGTTGCAGTGAAAAAGAGTGCAAGAGTGTGGTGTCTGCCACAACCTGGGGGTTACGGCAAGGGCACGTCTGGTGGAACGAAGTCGGGATTGCAACCAGCGTCTTCAGGTGTTGCCGAACCTGGTGGAGGAGGCCCATTGCCAACTGTTGCGGGTGGAATCGGTCTGCTGCACACTGGCGCGCTGGCGTGGATCACGACCTCGTTGTTGGGGCCGGAGACCGTCGCAGTCAAGAGCCGTGACACGTCCTCTCCGCCAGTCGTGACACATCCGGTGAAGGGCGGAACATCAACGGTCCCGTTCAACCGGCCCCCCTTGCCAGGAACGTAGTGCCCGGTCCTCCATGGGCGGAGCCCGTCGGCCTCTCCGGTCGCCAGCTGGTCATCGAACATTCCGCGTCCCCGGAGAGTGAGAGCAGCAGGTTCGACGGTCCGACATTCATTGCCCAAGTCGGCTCGACTCCGTCGGCGGCAAGCCGGTTGACTCGCACCGTGAGCGAGTCGGCGACAAATGTGTCCGCTTCCTCGTATTTCGAGGTGTGACCGGCGGGAGGGTTCTTCCAGATCTGACGACGGTTCTTGGCCACAACGGGTACCGGGTAGCCGTTTTCGCGCCGTTGGATCAACTGCACGGTGGCCTCGACCGGGATGCTGCCGAAGGCGACAGTTCGAACCGTGAATTCTGGAGAGATGCCGTAGTTTTGTGCGGAGCCGACGGGGGAGACCAGGAAGATGAAGTTTCCACGCTCTTCGACATTTTCCCACGGATCTGATGGCTGCAAAGGCACGGGCTTGCCAAAGGTGAAGGCGGCGACCACCTGGATCGGCACCCTCATCCACTGACGGGCCTTGGCGGCTTCAGTCACGCCGCTTTGGGTTGCGCCGGCCCAGCCGCCCTGCTGGGTGTAGCGCGGTAGCCCTGGATAGGGGCCATCGGCAGCGTTCGCGATCGCGTAGCTGCAGGTCAGCGTTGCCGCTGCAGAGACCAAGAGTGCGGCGCGGAGAAGTGGGCGCTTGCGTCGGGTTTTCAGCACATTCCCAACGTTTTCAGCCAGGCTGGGCGGCGGCAAGCAAGTTGCCACAGGCCGACGATTCTTCTGCCGTCACCAGCAGAAAAGTGTCAGACGCGTGACAGTTTTCGCCTATCCCGGCATCTTTCGATCAGCACAGGGCTGGCCCCCTTCGGTGGGTGTCAGTAGGCGAGCCTCTCCCGCCTTCGACCTCCGTCGTCGACCCTTCGCAAGGAAAGCGCTCACGAGATGCAAGACGAGAGCGGCTTGATGGGGGGTGGAAGCGCTGGCCACGCTTGTCACCTCGTCACACACGGCGGGGGCGTGTTCACGTCGAGCTGAAGCGTCCAAAAGTGTCAGGTGCATGACAGTTTTTCTGGTATTGCAGGATTTTTGGCGCTTCTGGTCCTGTACTCGCTTGCCGAAGTGCGGGTAGACGTTCTCTTCGTGGCCATGACATCCGTCAGGGCCGATCACTCAAATGAGGAGAATACTCATGAGAATCAAGATGACAGCAGCCCTGCTGGGTGCCGCGGCCCTCGCGGTGCTCGCGAATCCCGCCATGGCTGCGGGGCCGATCAAGATCGATGTCGGAGCCAACACGACTGGCGTCCACAACTGGACGGCGGTGGCCAAGGCGCCCGGCATCGACTTCGACGTCTACCACAACGGCGTTCCGGTGAGCATGGGCTGTTCCACGGCCACGGCGACCGGCACGGTCACGGCAGGGACGACGACGACCGGCCTCAACGTCGGCAGGATCACCGGCACCACGTGGGGCACCAAGCCGACCCCTTACGCGCCGTGTGTGGGTCCGGGTGGCATCGACATGAACGTGACCCAGATCGGCAACTGGGCGCTCAACTTCGATCTCACGCCCAAACCGACGGCGCCGATCGCCGATGTCATCGCGGGCCAGATCACGGGTGTCTCTGCGCATGTCGCCTCGAAGATTCCGGGGCTGTGCGAGTTCGACGTGACTGGCTCTGCCGATATGGCTTTCCACGAGCGGAAGCTGAAGAGTGCTGGCCCGCCGGCGGTCTATGCCCAGGCGCTGGTGGTCAACGAGACGTCCGGCAACTTGATTGTCGACAACGTCGTGGGCTGCTTTGGTGCCATCACCAATGGCGACGAGGCCCACTTCCAGGGTGAGTACAACGTCACCTCGCCTGACGGCCTGATCAACGCCAAGCCGTAGTTGACGACCCGGTCGGCGTCGGCGGGAGTGCTGGTTCCCCTGCAAGCACTCCCGCCGATGCGGCTACCACATCCATGCGAATCACACATCTGAGGAGACACCTATGACTACCACTTCCATCCGCCGTTGGCGTCGCCGCGCTGCCGTCCTGGGCGCTGGCGCGATGATCGCCCTCGTGCCCGCTGCGGCCCATGCCGTCACGATCGGCGTCGACTACGACGTCACAGGCACGTCGCTCATCGCCAGCACCGACTCCACGATCAATCTCGGCCCGGCGACGCTGAGCACCGACATCGATGCCAACACCGGAAACTTCACCGGTTCCATGCCTCTGCCCGGCACGACGACCCGCTTCGAGGTCATCGGGCTGATCCCGGTGACGGCCAAGGTCGACTTCGTCGAAGCGGCCCCGGTTACCGGACACATCAAGCTCTTCGGTCTCGATGCCTCGATCGAGTCGACTGCCAGCTACTACATCAAGCTGTCGAATATCAAGATCGTCGGATTCCCGACCTTCACCGGTTCGCACTGCCGCACCAAGGTTCCGGTGTCGATCCCGGCGAACACCCCGGCAGGTGAGAACTTCCACCTGACGCAGGGTGGGAACCTCGAAGGCGAGTACACGATCGGCGACTTCGAGCACTGCGGCCTGAACACCTGGCTGATCAACCTGCTGGTCCCCGGCTCGGGCAACACGGTCGATCTGCAGGTGACGAACGGCGTCATCGGCTGATCTTCGGACACTGTCAGCCTCGACCTCTATGCTACTGATAGGTAGCGTAGAGGTCGAGGAGGATGCGTGGCCCGCAGCAGGCGAAAAGTGCACACCAGGGTCGTTTCCGACCGGGTGATCGCCGAGATTCGTGCTGCCCTCCCACGGGTGACGGCCCGAACGGCCTCGGCCATCCAGGCCGAGGTCCCGGCCTACCGTGGCCCGGTGCTCGGTCGCCGTCGCAAGCACATCGAGACCGCTGTCGTCGCCGGACATCGCGGGCTGGGTGCGTTGCTGCAGGGGACGCGCCAGGCCGGAGGCAGAGGTCGACGACCTCTTCCGCCAGATGGGTCGTGCCGAGGCCGAGGCCGGGCACACGCTCGAAGCCATGAGGGCTGCGCTCGACATCGCAACACGCGAGGCATGGGACGGCTGCATCTCATTGCTCTCACTCAGGGGGTGACGCCGCACGTCCTGGGCCAGGTCGTCGATCTGCTGTTCCACCAGGTCGGTCATCTACGCGATGAGCTGGAGGTGGGCCACCGCGCTGGCCTCGACGAGCGGGCGGCTGATCCGCACTTTGCCCGTGAGCGCCTGGGCCGCAAGCTGCTCGAAGGTGGCGACGGCGCTGAGATCAACGAGCTGGCCGCCATCGCCCGGTGGGGGATCCCCGAACGGATGCTGATCGCCTGCGGGCCGTGGCGAGAGGAGCTGGGTCCGGTCGTCCCGGGCTGTTCGGCGCCGACGTCCTGGTCGTGGTTGACCGGGGAGAGGTTCTCGTCGTGGGCGAAGCCTGCGGCGGCGACGGCTGGCCTGACGAGGTGCGCGCCGTGCTGGGGGTCGAGATGATTGCCGTCAGTCTGCCCAGCGCGGTAGGACAGATCGCTGAGTCGATGAGGCTGGTCAGACGTGCGCTGTGGTTGGCCGACTGCGGCGTGATTCCGCGCGCCGACGTCGTCGACTGCGCCGACCACGGCTGGTCCTGTGGTTGCGATCAGAACCGATGCTGCGTGATCGGCTTGCTGAACGGTTGCTCGCGCCTCTCGACCACGAGACCCCGCGGCGTCGTGAAGCGCTGGCCCGCACGTTGATGGTCTGGCTTGAGCGGCGACCGAGCGCCCCGGTGCTGGCGCGTGAGCTGGGCCTGCACCCGCAGTCGGTGCGCATCCGGCTCCGCAAGCTGGCCGTGCTGTTCGGAAGTCATCTGGCCGACCCTGACGATGCCTTTGCTGCGCTGCTCGCGCTCAAGGCAACGTTGCCTCCCGCACCACCTGCCAGCAAGCGCAGGTGATCTTGCGTCGGTTCACGTCGGTGACTTGCGTGTGCTTCCGGACTGGAGCTGTTCTCGCCAGATCGGCACCACCACTTCGAGGGCGCTGAGCAGTGCGAGGGTTTGCTGTGGATCGGAGGAGCTGATTGCCGAACAGGTCTCTGAGATGTCTCAGGCGGGTCAGGACGGTGTTGGAGTGCACGTTGAGCCGCTCTGCCAAGATCGGTGCGCTCTCTCGGGCCTGCAGCCAGCACATGAGCGTCTCGGCGAGCGTCGGCTTGTAGTGCGGCTTCTGCGCCAGCAGCGGTGCGAGCAGCTTCGGCAGCGAGTCGCGCCAAGGCCGGATCGGCGTGCAGCCACAGAGTCAGTCGATGCTCTGAGCAGTCGATGATGCCGGGTTCGTTGATGAGCCCTTGGTCGGCCAGGTCGAGTGCCCGGCATGCCCATCGGCACGCATCGCGGACCTCGTTGATCGGCAAGGTCCAGCTGACCGCGACGCTGCTGACTCCGGGAAGCTTTTCATCAGCTGTTGGCTCAGTGAGTGGACCTGCTCAGGGCTGGCCACGACGGTGATCCGCTGGCGAATGATCCCGACGAGCACCTCGCGACCGAACTTGGGCAGGCTGGCGTAGTCGACATCGGGTGCGAGTGCGCCGGCGGCGACCGCGAGCTTCCTCGGGCGGTTCCCAGTCGGCCGCCGCCAGATGTTGTGCGTAGCGTTCGGGAGGATGGCCGGCGAGCATCGACATGAGCAGCTTGCGTCGAGCTTGCTGGAGGGTGTTGTCGGTCCCTCTCGAGACGGACTTGTGCCCGGCGGCGACGGACGACAAGAGCCGGTCGACGTAGACGAACAGGCCGTCGACGAGGCGGTTGAGAACCTCGGGATCCGCGTCGGTCTCCTTCAAGGCCTTGCGGATCTCCTCCCACGCAGCCTGGGTCGCGATGTGATGGGCGGCTCTCAGTGAGTCGAGCGAGTTGCCCTCGGCGGCCTCGGCCTGTCCGAGCTGGCTGACGAGCCTGAAGACGCGCGCATCCGACGTCGGCTTGTGCTCGACGACGTCGAGGAAGTGGCTGACTGCCTGGTCGACCGTCCCGAGGACGAGGCGGTGACGGTCGCCATCGATCGGACCCGCGTAGGCCGGAACCTCGAGCTGGACCCGCAGCGCGATGCGTTCGACGGCCTGTGGGGCGACGGAGCGCATGATCTGGGTCAGATCGACCGGCACGTCATCGACGGAGAAAGGCTGTCCTGTGCGGGCGGGCCGGTTCGGCTCCGTCATGTGTGGCTCCCTCCCGGAGCCCTCACGCGGAACGGCTCGACCTGACAAGACTCAAAGTGGCAACAAGAATGCTCAGGTCGACAGTTAACTCAGGGGTGGGATCACGAGTCCAGATTTTTGCCGCTGGGGAGGTGCGAGCGACCGTATATTGTCACGTGCATGACAGTTTATTTGTCAGCAACGGGGTCCAGGTCGGCATCGGCCGGCTCCTGAAGCAGCTCAAGTGGATCGACTCCGAGCTTGCTGGCATACTCCTCGAGCTTGTCGAGGCTGACGTTCTTGCGACCGCTGTCGAGCGCTTGGGCGAAGCTGCGGCTGAAGCCGAGCTGCTCGGCCAGGCCCTCCTGGCTCAGGCCTCGTGCACGTCGAATGCGGCGGATGTTGTGCCCCATGCGGCGCTTGAGCGAGTTCTCCATGGGGCCAAGAGTGGTGAAGCGCTACGAATAGGTCTACATACTTATCAGTAGCACCGACGGTGTCCGAGTGGGCTCTTGGGTGCCTGCGAGAGGCGGTTGCTCAGTCGCGCAGGAGGTCGAGCGGGTCGACGTCCAGCAGCTCGGCGAGGTGCTCGAGCGACTTGAGACTCACGTTGCGTTCGCCGCGTTCGAGGGCGCCCGCATACGTGCGGTGGTAGCCGAGCTGGTCGGCGAACTTCTCCTGGCTGAGGCCCAGCTTCGCGCCGCTTGCGCAGGTTGCGTCCGAGGGCCTGCTGTAGTTCGTTGGTCACCCGGACAACTCTGGACCCAGCGCTACTCATGGATCTACAGACCCATGAGTAGCATCACTGAGCGAGGTGTGCCTGGTCGGCGGTGCAGCTCCTTGCGCCAACCGAGCAGGGCCGCCCGCATCGCGACGATCAGCTCGAGCCGCTGGGCCGGATCGTTCAGCGACTCGCCGAACATCGCCTTCAGGGCTTTCATGCGACTGAACGCCGTCTGCCGAGAGATCCCGAGATCGCGGGCCGCGGCCGACATCGGCTGACCGTTCTCAAGCGTCTGCAGCAGCAGGCCGCCCAGTGCGACCCGTCGTTGGACGGACATCGCGTGGAACTCGTGCAGGTGCTTGTCGATCATCAGCCTGGCCAGCATGGGGTTCGCCCGCGCGACGAGGTCGCTCAGCATGTCGGTGCAGGGGACGAGCGCGCGGGGGTCGACGACGCTGCCGTCACGCAGCAGGCTCGCGGCCTGACGGGCCAAGGTGATGGCCTCGGTTGCCTCGAGCAACGGCGTCGGGGGACCGACGGTCGCTTGCCCGTCGAGCTGGGCGGAGAGCTGGTCGAGATCCCAGGTGTCGGGGACCAGCACCTCGCAGGGGGAGGGGCCGCCGAGCGTCATCGGGTGGTCGCGGATGGATCGGGGGATCGCCGTCGACAGCGAGACGATGGCCCGCACGGGCTGGCGCGGGTCGATGCCGTCGGCGGTGAGCAGCTTGTCGCAGCTCGCTGCCGGGGTCGGCGCCGAAGGCGAGCCGCTCGAGCCGGCCGCGGCGCTGCTCCGGAGTCGGCTCGAGCCGGCGCCGGGTCGCGCACGAGCCCGGCATGGGTGTGGATGTGTAAGCTCGGTCAGATAGGCCACGAGGTCCTCGCGCAGCTGCACGAGGGTGTCGCGGTTGACCAGGTCGCCGACGACGAGGGTGAGTCCGCGCTGCGTCGCCACGAGCGCCGTGCGGAACGATGCGGACAGGTCGGCAGCGTCGAAACCGCGCCGCGCCTGACGGGCGCCGATCTCCTCCATGAGGGGAGCGATCGAGTCGACCGCGCGCTGGACGTCGGCGCGGGACTCGACGAACGTCCGAACGGCGGCACGCACGATCTCGCCCAGCAGGTCGTCGTCGCGACCGCCGGCAGCCTGCAGGATCGAGTCGGTGATGCGCCCGCGGAGCATGTCGAGACGGTGGTCGGACAGCTCATCGGGTGACGGATATTGCGGTGGCGTGTGCGCGCGTGCGCGGTGTGTGACGGACTCCATGGCTCCCCTAGTTCGCGGCCCGACTCCATGCGGGCAGGGCGCAGGACGCAAGGGCAACGAGACCGTTCTACTCACCGACGGGGCTCAACGGCAAGGGGCGATAGCCGGGTCGGGCCAAGGTCATCCAAATCTTGTAACCCCGCTGACAAGTAAAGATTACGTTTTGATTACGAAAGTGCCTCTCGATGCTCATTGGTAGCGCCGTGACGCGAGACACACCTAGGTTCTCGGACGTGGCGTCGACCACCCATCAGGTCGTTCGACGCCGTCCCACCAGACACCACTCAGTACGAAGTACTTAGACAACTAGTCCCGTGTGCACCGGCGCCGGGCCATGAACCGGAGGACGCATGGGCGGCACCGTCGAGGTCGAAGGACTCACCAAGGCTATGGACGCCAGAACATCTGGCGTGACGTGACCCTGACCTTCCCGCAAGGCGAGATCACCGCCCTGCTCGGCCCCTCCGGCACCGGCAAGTCCGTGTTCCTCAAGTCGGTCATGGGCATCGTCCAGCCCGAGGCCGGCTCGATCCTGATCGACGGCGAAGACATGGTGCGCGCCAAGGAGTCCCAGCGACTCGAGATGCGCAAGAAGTTCGGCGTGCTGTTCCAGGACGGCGCGCTGTTCGGCTCGATGAACGTCTACGACAACGTCGCCTTCCCCTTGCGTGAGCACACCCGCAAGAACGAGACCGAGATCCGCCAGATCGTCATGGAGAAGCTCGAGATGGTCGGCCTGGTCGGCCAGGAGCACAAGGTGCCCGGTGAGATCTCCGGCGGCATGAAGAAGCGCGCCGGTCTGGCCCGCTCGCTGGTTACCGACCCCGACATCATTCTGATCGACGAGCCCGACTCGGGCCTCGACCCCGTCCGCACCTCGAACCTCGCCCAGCTGCTGATGGACGTCAACACCGCGACCGACGCCACGATGCTCGTCGTCACCCACAACATCGAGCTCGCGCGGACGCTGCCCGACAACCTCGGCATGCTGTACCGCCGCGAGCTCGTGATGTTCGGTCCGCGCGAAGAGTTCCTGCTGACCGACCACCCGGTCGTCTCGCAGTTCATGAGCGGCGACCCCCGACGGCCCGATCGGCATGAGCGAAGAGACCGACCACCGGACGCAGGAGCCCATCGATCACGATGCCTCCCCGCCATACCCCGGTGGCGAGACGATGCTGATGTCGCGCCACGCCGGTGCGCGCTCGATCGAGGTGCTGCCGCGGCAGCTGCTGCCCCGCTCGGGTGCACCCCGTGCGAGCGGCGAACGTCACCGCGACCGGGTTGCCTCCGGCGCAGCGCCCCCTGTACGTCGCCGACGACGATGAACGTGAGCGAGCACCTGGCCTACCCCGGACGTGGGCTCGTCACCCGTGCCCTGAGCTCGACAGGCGACCTGTTCGCCCTGGCGCTCGACACCGTGCGCCTGATGTTCAAGAGGCCGTTCGCGGCTCGTGAGGCCCTCGAACAATTCTGGTTCGTGGTCAGCGTCTCGTGGGTCCCCGCGATCCTGGTGGCGATCCCGTTCGGTGCCGTCATCGCGCTGCAACTCGGCACCCTGACGGTGCAGGTCGGCGCGCAGTCGTTCACTGGCGCGGCCAGCGTGCTCGCGGTGATCCAACAGGCGGCACCCATCGTGACGACGCTCGTCATCGCCGGCGCAGGTGGTGCCGCGATCTGCGCCGAGCTCGGTGCACGCAGCATCCGTGACGAGATCGACGCCATGAAGGTCATGGGTGTCTCTCCGGTCCAACGCCTGGTCGTGCCCCGTGTGCTCGCCTGTGTGGGAGCAGCCATCCTGCTCAACGGCCTCGTCTCGGTCGTCGGCGTGCTCGGTGGCTACTTCTTCAACGTCGTCGTGCAAGGCGGCACCCCGGGTGCCTATCTCTCGAGCTTCACAGCACTCGCGCAGATCTCCGACCTGTGGGTCGGCGAGATCAAGGCCGTCATCTTCGGCTTCTTGGCCGGCGTCATCGCCTGCTACCGCGGTCTCAACACCGCTCCTGGCCCGAAGGGCGTCGGCGACTCGGTCAACCAGTCGGTCGTCATCACCTTCCTGCTGCTGTTCTTCGTCAACTTCGTCATCACCACGCTGTACCTGCAGCTGGTGCCGGGCAAGGGAGCCTGACATGACCGGAATCAACGTCCCTGACCCGCGCTGGTACGACAAGCCGGTCGACAACCTGGCCGAGATGGGAGCCGACATCCGGTTCCACGCTCGCGTGCTGCTGTGGATCCCAGCCACGCTCCGGCGCTACCCCCGCGACATCGCCCGCCTGCTGTCCGAGGTGAGCTTCGGCGCCGGCGGCCTCGCCGTCATCGGCGGCACGATCGGCGTCATGCTCGGCATGACCCTGTTCGTCGGCACCGTCGTCGGAATGCAGGGGTACGCGGCCCTCGACCAGATCGGCACGTCGACCCTCAACGGCTTCATCTCGGCGTACTTCAACACCCGTGAGATCGCGCCGCTGGTCGCAGCGCTGGCACTGTCAGCCACCGTCGGCTCGGGCTTCACCGCCCAGCTCGGCGCCATGCGCATCAACGAAGAGGTCGACGCGCTCGACGTCATGGCGGTGCCGAGCGTGCCCTACCTCGTCACGACCCGGGTCATCGCCGGCTTCATCGCGATCATCCCGCTGTACGTCATCGGCCTGCTGACCTCGTACGTCGGCGCGCGACTCGTGACGGTCTACTTCTACGGCCAGTCCGCCGGAACGTACGACCACTACTTCAACCTGTTCCTGCCCCCGATCGACATCTTGCTGTCGTTCTTCAAGGTGCTCGTCTTCTCGGTCCTGATCATCCTGATCCACTGCCGGGCGGGCTTCAAGGCCAAGGGCGGCCCAGCTGGCGTCGGCATCGCCGTCGGCACCGCCGTGCGGCGCAGCATCGTGATCGTCGCCGTGCTCGACCTCGTGCTGTCGATGGCGCTGTGGGGCACCACCACGACCGTGAGGATCGCCGGATGAAACCACCTCGCCTCGGCGACGCCATCCTCGGCGTCGGCTACCTCGTCCTGATCGGGGTGTTCCTGTTCGTCGCGATGGCGGCCTACAACAAGACCTTCGTCAAGACCACCGACATCAAGCTGACCACCGGAACGATCGGCAACGCCCTGCAAGACGGCTCCGACGTCAGCTCAACGGTGTGCCGGTCGGCACCGTCAAGAGCGTCGGCACCGCACCCGGTGGCGCGATCCTGACCCTGGCGCTCGAGCCATCGGCTGCCAAGAAGCTGCCGAAGGACACCACGGCGCGGCTGCTGCCCAAGACGCTGTTCGGTGAGCGGTTCGTCTCGCTGATCGTCCCTGCTGCGGCGACCGGGGCTGACACCCTGAGCGCCGGCGACACGATCGCCCAGGACAGCTCCGACCAGGCCGTCGAGCGCGAAGAGGTCTTCGACGAGCTGCTGCCGCTGCTGAAGTCGATCCAGCCCGAAAAGCTCTCCTCGCTGCTCGGTGAGATGGCGACGACGTTGCGCGGCCGAGGTGCCGACATCGGTAACTCGCTGGAGACCTGGAACCGCTACCTCGAGAAGACTCAATCCCTTGGTCCCGACCATGACCGAAGACCTCGAGAAGCTCGCCTCGGTCGCCTCGACCTACAACGAGGCCGTGCCCGACCTGCTGTCGGCGCTCGAGTCGTTGACCGTGACGTCCAAGACCATGGTCGCCGAACGGACGAAGCTCGCCGACGTCTACGCCAGCGTCATCGGCGCCGCCGACACGACGACCGGATGGGTCAGTGACAACCAAGACACGATCGAGATCCTGTCCGACGAGAGCCGGGCAGCACTAGAGGCCACCGCACCGTACGCCAGCCAGTTCCCGTGCCTGCTCAAGGCTGCCCGTCAGTTCATCCCCGAGATGGACAAGACCCTCGGCAAGGGCACGACCGAGCCCGGCATCCACGTGCGACTCAACGTCGTCGAGGGACGAGGCAAGTACCTGCCGGGCAAGGACGCGGTCAAGTACACCAGCGGCGGCAAGGCCCGGTGCCCCTACGTGACCGGCCGGACGGGCACCAAGCCCGCCTCCGACAAGATCGTGGCCTCGAAGTCGGACAGCTCCGACGAGCCCGAGACGATCGCGCCGCCGCCCACCGACAAGCTCCGCAACCTGGCTGCGACCGGCCTCGGCGACGCCAACTCGCCGGCCGAGAACCAGCTGATCGCTGAGCTGCTGGCACCGACGCAGGCCATGGCGCCGGCGGAGTACCCAGACTGGGGCAGCCTGCTGGTCGGGCCGACCCTGCGCAACACGAAGGTGACGCTTTCATGACCAACGTCCTCATCAAGAGCATCGTCTTCACGCTGGTCACGGTCTTCGCGACCGCAGCCCTCGCGGCGACGATCCGCAACTCCACCGGAGGCTCGGCGCGTGAGTACCACGCGCTCTTCTCCGATGCGACGAGCCTCAACAAGGGCGATGACGCCCGCATGGCCGGGGTCAAGGTCGGCACCGTCAAGAGCGTCGAGGTCGTCGATGACCGGGTCGCCAAGGTCACGTTCACGATCCTCGACTCGACGCCGCTGACTGCCGGCACGACAGCCGAGCTGCGGTTCCGCAACCTCGTCGGGCAGCGCTACATCTCGCTGACCCCGCCGACGACGCCCGGAACCGCCTTGACCGCCGGCTACACGTTCGGGCTCGACCAGACCCGGCCGGCGCTCGACCTGACGATGCTGTTCAACGGCTTCCAGCCGCTGTTCAAGTTCCTCAACCCCGACGACGTCAACAAGCTCAGCGAGCAGATCATCTCGGTCTTCCAAGGTGAGGGGGCAACTGTCGAAGGGCTGTTGTCCAGCGCGGCGAGCCTGACCTCGACCCTGGCCGACAAAGATCAGGTCATCGGCGAGCTCATCACCAACCTCGACTCGGTGCTGACGGTCGTCAACGATCGGTCGAGCCAGCTCGACACGACCCTGATCACGCTGCAGCAAGCGTTAGCGGTCTGGCCGAGGACCGCAAGGCCATCGGCAGCAGCCTCGAGGGCCTCGGCGACCTGACGACCAGTGTCGGCGGCTGTTCGAGCAGACCAGGGCGCCGCTCAAGGGATCCATCGCGGCATTGGACGACCTGTCGACCAACCTCGCCGACGCCGAGCCGACGCTCGACAAGTTCTTCAAGACGCTGCCCACCAAGCTCGACCGCATCGGCCGAATCGGCAGCTACGGCTCGTGGCTCAACTTTTATGTCTGCTCGATCGAGGGCCGCATCCCGCTGCCTGAGGGCTACATGGGCGACCTGGGAGTCAAGCCCATCGCAGGAAGGTGCCGCTGATGGCCCGCAAGAAGTACCCCGTAGCGTTCGCCGAACGGAACCTCGTCGTCGTCGCGCTGGCCGGGCTCACCGCCCTGGCGTTGATCTTCATCGTGACGTTCCGCGCCGACTCGCTGCCCATCATCGGCGGCGGCAAGATCTACAGCGCCAACTTCGCCGAGGCCGGTGGCCTCAAGAAGGGCAACGAGGTCCGCATCGCCGGCGTCAAGGTCGGCAAGGTCACCGACCTCACCCTCGAGGGCAAGGTCGTCGAGGTCAAGTTCCGGGTCAAGGACGTCGACCTCAGCGACCAGACCTCCGCCGCAGTCAAGGTCAAGACGATGCTGGGGCAGAAGTACCTGTCGCTCGACCCGCAGGGGCGCAAGCCGCTCAAGGGCGCCATCCCCCTGGCTCGCACGACGACGCCCTACGACGTCAACGCCGCCTTCTCCGATCTGTCGACCAACATCGAGGAGATCGACACCGAGAAGATGGAAGAGAGCTTCGAAGTGCTCAGCGACGTCTTCAAGGACACCCCCGAGTCGGTCCGCACGATGGTCGCCGGCCTGACTGATCTGTCCCGCACGATTTCGAGCCGCGACGACGAGCTCGCCGGGCTGCTCGAGTCGACCAAGAAGGTCAGCGGCACCCTCAAGGACCGCAATGGCGAGTTCGCCAAGATCATCAACGACGGCAGCTCGCTTCTCGGCGAGCTCGAGCAGCGCCGCGAGGCGGTCGGCAAGATGCTGAAGGGCACCTCGCTGCTCAGCGTCGAGCTGTCCGGCCTGGTCAAGGACAACGAGAAGCAGCTCAAGCCGGCTCTGGCCAAGCTCGACCGTGTCTCGGCGATCCTCAGCCGCAACCAGGAGAACCTCGATGCGGCCCTGGAGAAGCTCGGCCCCTACTACCGGGTCCTCGCGTCCGCGCTGGGCAACGGCCGATGGGTCGACTCCTATATATGTGGCCTCTTCGACGCCAGCGGAAACCCAGTGCTGCAGAACGATGTCGAACGCAACTGTGATCCTGCCAAGGGAGGCGGAGAATGACGCGCCGCAAGACAATCCGCTTCGCGCTGATCGCGGCGGTCCTGCTCGCCGGATTCGTGGGCTACCGCACGGTGGTCTCCGGCCAAGGCACCGAGTTCAAGGCCAAGTTCGATGCGACCATCGGTCTCTACCCTGGATCGGAGGTGCAGGTGCTCGGCGTACGAGTCGGCACCGTCACCGCAGTCGAGCCGACCGGCGGCAGCGTCACGGTCTCCATGAAGCCGAACAAAGGCCAAGACGTCGGGGCGAACACCAATGCGGTGATCGTGGCGCCGACCCTGGTCAGCGACCGGTTCGTCCAGCTCACCGAGCCCTACGACGGTGGCGCCAAGCTCAAGGACGGCGACGTGCTGGCCACGTCGCGGACGGCTGTTCCGGTCGAGATCGACGATCTCTATGCGAGCCTCATCGATGCCGGTGATCGCCTCGGGCCCGATGGCGCCAACAAAGACGGTGCGCTCTCCGACCTGCTCGACGTCGCAGCCGAGAACCTCAAGGGTCAGGGCGCCGACATCAACCAGATGATCTCCGAGTTCGGCGAGGCGACCGGAACCCTCTCCGACACCGGTGACGACTTCTTCGCGACCCTGGCGAACTTCAAGGAGTTCAACGACATGCTCGTGGCCAATGACCGCGGCGTCGCCAACGTCAACCGGCAGTTCGCGGCCGTCACCGACTACCTGGCCGAAGACCGCCAAGACCTGGCCGAGGCCGTCGCCAACTTGGGTGACGCGCTGGGGATCGTCGACGACTTCATCGACGACAACCGCGACAACCTCAAGACCAGCGTCGAGAACCTGCTCGGTCCCACACAGGTCTTGGTCAAGCAGAAGGACTCCCTGGAGGAATCAGTGCGACTCATCCCGTTGCTGCTGCAGAACTACCTCAAGGCCTACAACCCGCAGCAGAACTCGCTCGATGGCCGCGGCAACCTGAACGAGGTCACGATCTGGGCCGACGATGGTCTCAGCGCGCAGACCTCGAAGTCCGCGCCGCCGGTGCTGCTGCCCGGTGTGGGAGGCAACTGATGAGGAAGCTCAAGATCGCATCCGTCGCCTCCGTCGCGGCGGCTGCCGCCCTGACACTGGGCGGCTGCGGGATGCTCAGCGGCGGTGTCTACGACACGCCACTGCCCGGCGGTGCCGACCTCGGTTCGAGTCCTATGACGATCGAGGCTGACTTCGACGACGTCCTCGACCTCGTGCCGCAGTCGAGCGTCAAGGTCGACAACGTCGCAGTCGGACGAGTCGACAAGATCCGGCTCAACTCCGACGGACACAGCGCCCGGGTCAGGATCAAGGTCAACGGTGACGTCGACCTGCCGGCCGGCACGACCGCCCGCCTGCAGCAGACCTCCTTGCTGGGCGAGAAGTACGTCGCCCTGGTGCGCCCAGAGACACCGGTCGCCGGGCCGGCTCTGAAGACCGGAGCCAAGCTCGGGATCGCCGAGACCTCGCAGGCCGCACAGGTCGAGCAGGTTCTCGGAGCGTTGTCGATGGTGCTCAACGGAGGCGGAATCGGCCAGTTCCAGGAGATCTCGCGGGGAGCTGCAGCAGATCTCCGTGGGACGACCCGAGCAGATCAAGGGCTTCCTCAACGAGATGAACACCTTCGTCTCCGGGCTCGACGACCGCAAGGAGTCGATCACCGCAGCCCTCGACGGACTGAACGAGCTGTCCAAGACCCTCGACGCCGACAAGGACAAGATCGTCAAGGTGCTCGACGAGCCAGCCCCGGCATGAAGGTCATGGTCGAGCAGCGCAAGCAGTTCGTCGCGATGCTCACGGCACTCGACAAGCTGTCCGGCGTCACGGTCGACACGCTCGACAAGGCGCAAGAAGACATCATCGCCGACTTCAAGGCGCTCGAGCCGATCCTGCAGCAGCTGGCCAAGGCTGGCGCCGACCTGCCGAACTCGCTCGAGATCTTGTTGACGTACCCGTTCCCCGACTCGGTGCTCGGCGCCATCAAGGGCGACTACCTCAACGTCTTCATCGAGACCAACTTCCGTACCGTGCCGTCGGGCTGTGCTGCGATCGGCTGTGTCTGGCCGCAGCCCGTCGGAGCCTCAGGGGTGTCGGGCACGAGCTTCCGAGGAGCATCTGAAGAGGACGCTGCTCCGACGCTGCTCCCGCCGACCAGCTCGCCGGTTCCCGGAGCGACCGAGCCCACCATCACGGTGCCGACGCCGTCGCCCAGCGACTCGCCGTCCCCGACGGGCTCGCCCTCGCCCCAACCGTCTGAGACGTCGGGCTCCACTCCCAGCCCAGATCCGACCACGCCGTCGTCCAGCGACTCACCCTCGCCGGATCCGAGCCGTGAAAACAAGGACGGTGACAACTGATGTTGACCGGTCGCATCAAGATCAAGCTCGTCGCCTTCGCGGTGATCGGAGCGCTCGCCACGCTGTACCTCGGCGTCAAGTACGTCGGCCTCAACGTGTTCGGTGGGGGGTACAGCGTGACGGTGGCCCTGCCCGATGCCGGCGGAACCTTCGCCAACGGCGAGGTGACCTACCGAGGTGTGCCAGTCGGCCGGATCAAGGAGCTGACTCCCCACCAGGGACGGGATGACGGCCCGGCTGCACATCGAGTCCGGTGCGCCGCAGATCCCGGCCGATGTCACGGTGCGGGTCGCCAACCGCTCCACGATCGGTGAGCAGTACATCGATCTGCGCGGCGCCGGCACGACCGACAAGGTGCTGGCCGACGGTGACCACCTCGTCGGCACGGCCGAGTCGCTGCCACCGCCGATCGACGAGGTGCTTCGCTCGGGTCGCGACTTCGCTGGTTCGGTGCCCCAAGACTCGCTCAAGACCGTCATCGACGAAGGATATGAGTGGTTCCGCGGCTCTCACGATGACCTGACCAGGCTGCTCGAGACGTCCGAGGAGTTCGCCGAGACCGCTGACAAGAACTTCTTGGTCACCGCCGGTCTGATCAAGAACTCCTCGACGGTGCTCAGCACGCAGCAGGAATCGGCGACGAGCATCAAGAACTTCAGCAGCGATCTGAGCCTGCTTGCCGAGACACTGGCCAGCTCCGATGGGGATCTGCGAATCCTCATCGCGAACTCGCCGGCGGCCGCGCGTTCGTTCAATCGTCTGTTCGACGAGGTCGGCACCCCGCTGGGCGTGCTGATGAGCAATCTTGTGTCGACGGCGCAGGTCTTCGGCACGAATGCTGCGGGAGTCGAGGATGCGCTGATCCGCATCCCCGAGGCACTCAGCATTGGCTGGGCGATCAACACCTCCAAGGGGGTCAATCTCGGGCTCGCCCAGACTTACTTCGATCCGCTTCCGTGCACGAGCGGATATGGCGGAACCACGGTGCGACCTGGTCTGCAGACCTCTGGTGGCAAGGCGTTCAACACCTCGGCTGGCTGCACGCGGGCACCGTCGACCGGGGTCAACGTGCGCGGACCCAAGAGCGTGCCAAAATCGGCGTCGAAGCCCGCGAAGGGCAAGGCGTCGAAGAGTGGCGCTCCGGTCGCGGCAAAGATCAGCGTCCCGACGTCCCTGGAAGACCTCATGGGCGGCGGCGAATGAGCACCCAACAGATAGAGGTCCCGATGCAGGACGAGTCCACGACGTCAGACTCCACGACAGGGGCCGTCGATGCGCCTGCGTCCCGCAAGCCGTGGCTGCAGTGGGCGCTGGTCGTTCTCGCACTCGCGGTCGCCGCGTCCGGGCTCTTCGCATGGCGCAGTGCCGCCAACGACGATGCCGTCGCCCTGGCCAAGACTCGCGACACCGTGTTGATGACGGCGCGCCAGCACATCGTGACGCTCAACTCGCTCGACTACCGCAAGGTCGACGAGGGGTTGAAGGGCTGGGCGGCCGTCACGACCGGCACGCTGAACGACCAGCTGGCGCAGGTCGACCAAGAGAATCGTCAGCTGCTGGCCGATCAGAAGAAGATCTCGGTCGGCAAGGTCATCGACGCCGCGGTCACGAGCCTCGACGACACGACGGCCACGGTCATCGCCGCCGTCGAGATCACGGTCACCGACGATGCGAAGCCCGATGCTGAGCCGACGGTCAAGCGCAACCGATTCAGTGCAGATCTGGTGAAGGTCAAGGGTGAATGGAAGTTGGAGAACTTGCAGCAAGTAGCGGTGGACCTGTCATGACGGTAGTTCGCAACAGCCGGCGCATCGCCCTGGCAGGACTGTTGGTCGCGGTCGGCCTGCTCGGCTGGTGGATGGCGCACGACCTGACTTCGACCGACTCGGCGCAGAACAAGGCGCTGACTGACTCGGCGGCGACGTCGCGGGTGCAGTCCGAGGTCTCGAGGGCGCTGACCAGCGTCCTGAGTTACGACTACGCAGATCCTGCCCGCACGCAGACGGCGGCTCGGGAGGTGCTGACCGGTGACGCGAGCAAGGAGTACGAGACGTTGATCGAGTCGCTCGCGAAGCGAGCGCCCGGCCAAAGCTCGTGCTCACGGCGACGGTGCAGGCAGTTGGGGTCAAGTCGCTGAGCGACGACAAGGCGAGCCTGCTGGTGTTCCTCGACCAGTCGAGCCAGCGGGCCAAGGACAATGAGGCGAGCTATCCGGCGGCACAGCTGTCGATCGAGGCGAAGAAGGTCGGAAAGGTGTGGAAGATCTCGGGGCTGACACCACTCTGACCGAGATGGCGTACCATTATGTGAGACGGGGGTCTCGCTAGTTGGAACATCTGGCGACTAGGGTTGGGGTTTCACTTCTTCGAGCAAGGACGATCCCGTTGTTCCAGAAGATCCTGGTCGCCAACCGCGGCGAAATTGCGATCCGTGCCATCCGTGCCGCCCATGAACTGGGCGTCGAAACCGTAGCAGTCTTCCCTTACGAGGACAGAGGCTCCGAACACCGCGTACGTGCAGACGAAGCGTACGAGATCGGTGAGCGGGGCACCCCGTGCGGGCCTACCTCGACCCGAAGGCGATCGTTGCTGCCGCGGTCAAAGCAGGTGCCGACGCCGTCTACCCCGGCTACGGCTTCTTGTCGGAGAACCCCGATCTGGCCGAGGAGTGCCACGCTGCGGGCATCACCTTCATCGGTCCGCCGAAAGAAGTCCTCGAGCCACCCGGGAACAAGGCCTCGGCGATCGCAGCGGCCAAGGCCGCAGGCGTTCCCGGTGCTCAAGTCCGTCGAGCCGTCGGCCAACGTCGACGAGCTCCTGGGCGCCTCGGACGTGCTGACCTACCCGCTGTTCGTCAAGGCTGTTGCCGGCGGTGGCGGCCGTGGCATGCGCCGGGTCGACGATCCGGCCAAGCTGCGCGAATCCATCGAAGCGGCGATGCGTGAAGCAGACGGTGCCTTCGGAGATCCCACCTGCTTCATCGAAGAGGCCGTGGTCGACGCCCGTCACATCGAGGTGCAGATCCTGGCCGACTCGGCCGGCTCGGCCGTCCACCTGCGTGAGCGTGACTGCTCGGTGCAGCGCCGGCACCAGAAAGTCGTCGAGATCGCTCCGGCACCGCACCTGCCCGAAGAGATCCGCGAGTCGATGTGCGCCGACGCCGTCAGGTTCGCGCGCTCGATCAACTACGCATGTGCCGGCACAGTCGAGTTCTTGCTCGGCGCTGACGGGCGCTACGTCTTCATCGAGATGAACCCCCGCATCCAGGTCGAGCACACGGTCACCGAAGAGGTCACCAACGTCGACCTGGTGCAGGCGCAGATGCGTATCGCGGCGGGCGAGACCCTCGCAGACCTGGGTCTCGACGTGCAGGAGAACATCCTGGCGCGCGGCTTCGCGCTGCAGTGCCGCATCACGACCGAAGATCCGGCCAACGGCTTCCGCCCCGACACCGGCACCATCACGTCGTACCGGTCGCCGGGCGGACCAGGCGTGCGCCTCGACGGCGGCACGACGTTCACCGGCGCCGTCGTCAGTGCCCACTTCGACTCGCTGCTGTCGAAAGCTGACGTGTCGTGGGCGCAACTTCGAGGAGACCGTGACCCGTGCTGAGCGGGCGCTGTCGGAGTTCCACGTCGGCGGCGTGTCGACCAACGTCCCCTTCCTCAAGGGTCTGCTGGCCAATGACGACTTCCGGGCCGGACACGTCACGACGTCGTTCATCGAGGAGCACCCCGAGCTGTTGGAGGCCCAAGGCGCCTCCGACCCGGCCGGCAAGATCTTGTCGTGGTTGGCCGATGTCACGGTCAACAAGCCGAACGGCGCATCGCCGACCAGCATCGACCCGGTGTCCAAGCTGCCCGAGATCGACCTGACCGCTCCGGCGCCTGCGGGTTCGCGTCAGCAGCTGCTCGAGCTGGGCCCCGAGGGATTCGCGGCGGCCCTGCGCCAGCAGGACAATGTCGCCGTCACCGACACGACCTTCCGCGACGCCCACCAGTCGCTGCTCGCGACCCGCGTGCGCACCCGTGACCTGGTGCAGGTCGCACCGTACGTCGCCCGCATGACTCCACAGCTGTTGAGCATCGAGGCCTGGGGCGGCGCGACCTACGACGTGGCCCTGCGGTTCTTGAAGGAAGACCCGTGGGACCGGTTGGCCGCGATCCGTGCGGCGGCGCCCCAACATCTGCCTGCAGATGCTGCTGCGGGGGCGCAACACCGTCGGCTACACGCCGTACCCGACCGAGGTCACCGATGCCTTCGTGGCCGAGGCGGCAGCAACCGGCATCGACATCTTCCGCATCTTCGACGCCCTCAACGACGTCGACCAGATGCGCCCCGCGATCGAGGCGGTGCGGGCCACTGGCACGGCAGTCGCCGAGGTCGCGCTCTGCTACACCGGCGACCTGTCCGATCCGGCCGAGAAGCTCTACACGCTCGACTACTACCTCGAGCTGGCCGACCGGATCGTCGAGGCCGGAGCGCACATCCTCGCGATCAAGGACATGGCCGGTCTGCTGCGTGCCCCGGCCGCACGGACGCTCGTCATGGCATTGCGCGAGCGCTTCGACCTGCCGGTGCACCTGCACACGCACGACACCGCCGGCGGTCAGATGGCGACGCTCGTCGCCTCGATCGTGGCGGGTGTCGACGCGGTCGACGTCGCTTCGGCGGCGCTCGCCGGCACCACGTCGCAGCCGTCGATGTCCGGTCTGGTCGCAGCGACGAACTACGCGGCCCGCACCACGGGACTCGACATCGACGCGGTCAACGCGCTCGAGCCGTACTGGGAGGCGACCCGCCGCCTGTACGCACCGTTCGAGTCGGGCCTGCCTGCGCCGACCGGCCGGGTGTACCGGCACGAGATTCCCGGCGGACAGCTGTCGAACCTGCGCCAGCAGGCCATCGCGTTGGGGCTGGGCGAGAAGTTCGAGCAGATCGAGGACATGTACGCCGCGGCCAACGACATCCTCGGCAACGTCGTCAAGGTGACGCCGTCGTCCAAGGTCGTCGGCGACCTCGCCTTGCACCTCGTCGCCGTCGGTGCAGATCCGGCGGCCTTCGCCGACGACCCGGCCTCGTTCGACATCCCCGAGTCGGTCATCGGCTTCTTGTCTGGCGAGCTGGGCGATCCGCCCGGCGGCTGGCCCGAGCCGTTCCGCACCAAGGCCCTACAGGGGCGCCATTCCAAGCCGGCCGTGACCGAGCTGTCGTCCGACGACATCGCGGGGCTCGAGAACGACCGTCGACACACGCTCAACCGGCTGTTGTTCCCTGGCCCGACCAAGGAGTTCGACGCAGCGCGCGTCGAGTTCGGCGATCTGACGATGGTGCCGACCGAGGCGTTCTTGTACGGCCTGAAGCAGGACGTCGAGACCGAGGTCGAGGTCGCCGAGGGACAGCTCCTGCTGTTCGGTGTCGAGGCGATCGGTGATGCCGACGAGCGCGGCATGCGCAACGTCCTCGGCACGATCAACGGACAGCTGCGGCCCACCGAGGTGCGCGACCAGTCGGTCGACTCCAGGTCGCCACGGCCGAGAAGGCCGAGACCGGCAACGCCAAGCACGTCGCGGTGCCGTTCGCGGGCGTCGTCCACGCGCTCGTCGCCGAGGGCGACACGGTCGAGGTCGGTCAGACGGTCGCCACGATCGAGGCCATGAAGATGGAAGCGTCCATCACCTCGCCCAACGCCGGAACCGTCGCCAGGCTCGTCATCGGTGACACCCGTCAGGCCGAAGGCGGCGACCTGCTGCTCGTCCTGGCCTAGCCGCCCCCGACCGCTCCCGCCGCGTCGGTTTCCCACGAGACCTAGGGTCTTCTGCACGTACCTCGTGTTACAGCGCGAGGTACGTGCGGAAGACCCTTGGTGCGTGATGGCACCCTCGGACGGTGCTGTTTTCCCTGGGCCTCGTGGGAAACCGACAAAGTTGGTGGGCGGGATGGGCCGGTTGTGTCAGGATGGATGAAAAGGGGCCACACATGACGCAGGAACTTCCGGTCAGGCAGGCTCCGAGCGAGCCGTACGTCAGCCATTTCACCGAGCTGTTGCAGACCGTCCGCGAAGCAGGACTGCTGGAGCGGCGGCACATCTACTACTGGTGGCAGATCGGCGCGCACGTCGCGGCGTTCTTCGCTATCTGGGGTCGGATTCTTCTGGCTCGGCAACTCGTGGTTCCAGCTGATCCTGGCCGCCCTGCTCGGTGTCATCGTGACCCAGTTCGGCTTTCTCGGTCACGATGCGGCGCACAGGCAGATGTTCACCTCGGCGTCGTGGAATGCGTGGACGGCGCGCATCCTCGCCGGCGGGTTCGCCGGTCTGAGCTTCGCCTGGTGGCGGGCCAAGCACAACATGCACCACAAGGGACCCAACCTCGAAGGCTACGACCCCGACATCGGTCCGGGTGCGATCGCCTTCACCCCCGGCATCGTGGCCCAGCGGACGACGGGCTTCGCCGGCTGGTTCGTCAAGCGGCAGGGCTGGCTGTTCTTCCCCGCTGCTGACGCTGGAAGGGCTCAACCTGCACGCCGAGAGCATCCGTGCTGCCCGCGACAAGACGTCCACCCAGCCGTGGCGCCGGGTCGGCTGTTCCTCGTCGTCACGCGACTGACGGTGTACGTCGGGGTGCTGCTGGCCTTCTTGCCGCTGGGCAAGGCGTTGGCGTTCTTCGCGGTTCAGATGGCTGTCTTCGGTTTCTGCCTGGGCGCCTCGTTTGCGCCGGCCCACAAGGGGATGCCGATCATCCCGGCCGGGATGAAGCTCGACTTCCTGCGCCGCCAGGTCATGGTGTCGCGCAACGTGAAGGGCAACCCGGTCGTCGACTGGGCGATGGGCGGTCTGAACTACCAGATCGAGCACCACCTCTTCCCGAGCATGCCGCGCTGCAACCTGCGCAAGGCCCAGCCGTACGTCAAGGCGCACTGTGAACGCGAGGGCATCGACTACATGGAGGTCGGGCTGTTCACGTCGTACGGGATCGTCATCGACTACCTCAACAATGTCGGCATCCGGGCCCGCGATCCCTTCGACTGCCCGCTCTCCGCTCAGCTCCGCGGCTGACCGCTGACGAGGTACTTACCGCCCCGCGACGAGGTGGTTGTGGCCCTGCGACAACTTCGTCGCGGGGCCACAAGTACCTCCTCGAAGGGCGGTAACCCCCTCCTCAGCGTGGTTAGGGGGCGAGCTGGGCGGCCTCGGCGCTGTCGATGTACTCGTCCAACCTCGTGATCTTGCCTTCAGAGTTCACGGTGATCACGGCGCAGGCGTGGAGGGCGACCTCTTCGCCGGTCGAGACCCGGGTCCCGCGCAGGACGTGCTGCTGGACCGCGCCGCCCTCGAACGCCGTCACGCGACGCTCGGTGTAGCGACGATCCGACACCCAACGGCTCATCCCGACGAGGAGCTTGGCGTTCTGCTCGACGGTCTGCTCCTTGTTGTCGTGGTTGTGCCAGATGACGGCGTCGGGCGTGTAGATGTCGAACAGATCGGCCGGGTCGCCGGCCTCGGCGGCGGCGATGATCCGGTCGAGCAGGACGATGTTCGGGTGGGTGGACTGGGTCATGGGTTCTCCGATGTCAGATGGGACGGATGAGAAGCTTCTGGGCGACCTGGCACAGTGACGTGCCGGCCTGGTCGAAGACGGCGGCCTCGATGAGGGCACGACCTTCGTGGGCCAGGGGAGTGGTGTGCTCGAACAGCATCCACTCATCGGCCCGGATGTCACCGCGGAACCACATGGAGTGGTCCAAGGAGACGGCGTTCCAGCGGCTGGCCAGGCTACGTTCGTGACCTGACACGTGACCGTGCGGCGTGACGGCGGTCGACATCAACATCAGGTCGCTGATGTAGGCCAACGTCGCACGATGCACGAGCGGATCGTCCGGCAGCTGGTCGGTGCACCGCATCCACATGGCATTCGGTGGGGCGGCGGAGTGCGGGGCCTGCTCGGCCGGATCAGGTGCCAGGCGCACCTCGACGGTCGAGAAGTCGTCCCAGTACTCGCCGAGCCCGCCGTCGACGGCCGACACTTCCTGCAGGCTGGGGCAGTCGTCGGGTCCGGGGTACTGCGGCGCAAGCCGGCTGTGCGACAAGCCCTCGGACGGTGCGGCGCACGAGATCGTCGAACGGCACAGCAGCCGATCTCCCTGCCAGGCGCTGACCTCGCGGGTCGCCATGTTCCGACCGTCCCGCAACCGGTTGACCTGGTAGGTCACAGGCAGCCCCGACAGCCCGCCGCGCAGGAACGTCGTGTGGCTGGAGTGGACGAGCTTGTCGTCCACGCTGGCGCCGGCCGCAATGATCGACTGCCCACGAGCTGCCCCCCGAACAGCTGCGGCAGCTTGACGCCGTCGGTCTTCCCGACCCAGATGTCGTCACCGGTCCGTTCGAGGACGAACAGCCGGTGAGGGTCCCGGTGGTGTGCATCAGCTCGGGGTGACGGTCTTGTTGCGACGCGGCGGAAGCGGGAAGAAGCCGCTGGTGCTTGCGACGTAGGCCTCGTACGCCTCACCCTTGCTGCGACGCATGCCGCGCTCGAGGACGGCCTTGCCGCTGAAGCTCGTGAGCAGCTTGGTCATGACGATCGGGGAGACGATGGCGACCAGACCCCACGGGGCGCCGAGTGCCAGCAGGAACAGGCCGACCCAGACGCAGGCATCGCCGAAGTAGTTGGGGTGACGGGTCCACGCCCACAGTCCCCGGTCCATGACCTTGCCGGCGTTGGCCGGATCGGCCTTGAACCGGGCCAGCTGCCAGTCGCCGACGGCCTCGAACAGGAAGCCGATGAGCCAGATCGCGATACCGATCGAGCCGATGATGCCGATCGCCTCGCTCTGGTACATCGCGAACTGCACGGGCAGCGAGATCAGGATGATCAGCCCGCCCTGCATGCCGTAGATGCGACGGATCAGGAACGGGATGAGTGCCTGATCCTTGCGCTGGCGCATCATCGAGGTGTAGCGCCGGTCCTCGCCGTGGCCGATGTTGCGCTTGCCGATGTAGGCGCCGAGGCGCAGGCCCCAGACGGCGGTCAGCACCAGCACGACGAGGCGGCGGGTGTCGTTGCCGTCGCCGCGAGCCGAGACCAGGTAGGACACCACGGCGGCGACGACGAATCCGGGGCCCCAGAAGATGTCGATGATCGACTGGTTCTTGATCTTGATCGCGGTGGCCATGATCGCGCCGATGAACACGATCGTGGCGGCGATGACGGCCAGCAGGTTGAGGGCGAGATCGCCCCAGGGGATGTCGTTCATGAGTGGCTTTCTGGTGAAGGGGTGAGATTGGTTTCGAGACGCCCTCGTTCCTCGGGCGCCTCAACCAACAAAGTGGGGCTCAGGCGGCGCGACGCGAAGTCCAGGAACGCCTCGTGCGCGTGGGTGTAGGTGTGCTGCTTGCCGTCGCGGCTCTGGGTGATGAGCTCGGCGAGGGTGTTGGGGCCGAGGGTGGAGCCGTCGAAGGTGACCGTTCCGCCCTCGACCGCATCGGCGACCCGCAGGCCGTTGGCGGCGGCGACGATGACCTGCCCGTTGATCGTCGAGGCGGGATCGGCGAGGACGCTGACGATGGGGGCGACGGCGTCGGGCTGCAGGGTGTCGGCGTACTGCATGTCCATGCCGTCCTCGGTCATCTGCGTCGTGGCGTACGGCAGGATGACGTTGGTCAGCACGCCCTTGCCGGCACCTTCAGCGGCGACGGTGCGACCGAGCGCGATGACGGCGCCCTTGCTGGCGGCGTAGGCCGCGACGGTCGGGAACCCGTGCAGGCCCGAGGTGGACGCGACCAGGATGATGCGGCCGTGTCCGGCTTCGCGCATGACGCGCATCGCGGCTGACGCGATGAGCGCCGTGCCGGTCACGTTGATGTCGATGAGCCGGGTGAAGTCGTCGACGTCGAGCTTGTGGAACAGCTGCGGTGCGCTGATCGCGGCGCTCGTGACACAGATGTCGAGACGTCCCCAGGTGTCGAGTGCGGCCCGGACGAGCGCGTCGGCGGTTGGAGCGTCGGCGACGTCACCGTAGTTGGCGACGGCGCGGCCACCTGCTGCGACGATCTCGTCGACCACGTAGTCGGCGGCACTGCGGCCGTCGGCGTCGACGACTCGGTTGCGGTTGTTGACCACGATCGCGGCACCCTGCGAGGCGAGGTGCAGCGCGAAGGCGCGGCCGAGTCCTTTGCCGCCACCGGTGACGATGGCGACCTGTCCTTCGAGCGGGCGGCTCATGCCGAGATCCTCTCGACGAGGACGGCGACGCCGAGCCCGGCGGCACCGCTGACGGCGGCGACTCCGTAGCGTCCGCCGCGCCGTTCGAGCTCTTCGACGCAGCTGCCGACGAGGATCGCGCCGGTGGCACCGAAGGCGTGGCCCATCGCCATGGTTCCGCCGTTGGGGTTCATCCGGTCGGGGCCGGCGTCGAGGTCGCGCCGGAAGCGCAGGCACAGGGCCGAGAACGCTTCGGCGAACTCGAAGACGTCGATGTCGGCGGGCGTCAGGCCGGCGCGGGCGATGACCTGCTCGACGGCGCTCTGGCCAGCGGTCAGCATCACGACGGGGTTGACCGAGGTGGATGCCGATCCGATGATGCGGGCCCGCGGTGCGACTCCGGCGCGTTCGGCGGCCTCGGCCGATCCGACCAGGAGCAGTGCGGAGGCGTCGGCCATCGCGGGGGCGGTGCCCACGGTGTGCAGGTGCTGGATCTCCGAGACGCCGGAGTAGGCACCCATCTCCTTCAAGGCACCGAGTGCGATGGCGTCCTGTCCCGAGGCGCCGAGCTCGGCGAATGCTGGCGGCAGCTGGCTGAGTCCTTCGAGCGTGGTGCCGGGCCGGACGAGTCGTCGTGGTCGAGGCCGGGGCTGTCTCCCTTGGCCGGGACGGGCACGAGCGAGCGAGCGAAGACACCGTCGGTGCGGGCCTTGGCCGCCTTGAGCTGGGTCTCCAGGCCGTAGGTGTCGAGTCCTCGCGGCTCAGGCCTTCGATCGTGGCGTTGAGGTCGGCGGCGATGCCCATGTGCACCGAGCCGATCGTGCGGATGATGTCGTCATCGGCCCACAGCGGACCTTTGTCGGCGAACATCGGCACGCGCGAGACGCTCTCGACGCCGCCGGCGACGGCGAGCTGCAGGTCGCCGCCGCGGATGCGTGCAGCGGTCTGGCCGACGGCGTCGACGCCGGACGCGCAGAACCGGTTGAGCGTGTAGCCGGGGACGCTGTCGCCCCAGCCGGCGAGGAGCGCCGCGGTGCGGGCGATGTTGCTGCCCTGCTCGCCGACCTGGGAGGCCGAGCCGATCGCGATGTCGTCGATCTGCTCGACGTCGAGGTCGTTGCGTTCGACGAGCGCCTGTTGCAGGTGGACGACCAGGTCGAGGGCCGAGTGGGCGTGCAGGCCGCCCTTGGGGCTGGCCTTGCCGCGTGGGGTCCGGACGTAGTCCAGGACGAAGGCTTCAGACATCGCTTCCTCATTCGAGTGACTGATTCAACTGGTGGAGATACTCTGTTAGTTGTAGTACGGTTGCCGCACATTGGCAACCCCGCTGTGCGGCGACGAAGAGGAGAGCGTGATGAGCGAGAACATCTGGGTCCTTGGCGGCTACCAGAGCGACTTCGCCCGCAACCTGACGCGCGAAGGCAAGGATTTCGCCGATCTGACCAGCGAAGTCGTCGACCACACGCTCGAAGCAGCGTCGATCGGCGGAGCCTCGATCGGCGTCGTCCACGTCGCGAACGCCTTCGGCCAGCTGTTCGCCGGACAGGGCCAGCCGGCGCGATGCCCGCGACCGTCCGCCCCGACCTGTGGGGCACGCCGTCGTCACGGCACGAAGCCGCCTGCGCCTCGGGCAGCATCGCGGTGCTGGCCGCGATGGCCGACCTCAAGGCCGGTCACTACGACAGCGCCCTGGTCGTCGGCATCGAGCTGGAGAAGACCGTCAGCGGCGACGCCGCGGCCGGGCACCTCGGAGCAGCCGCCTGGGTCGGCCACGAAGGCCAGGACGCGACCTACATGTGGCCGTTCATGTTCAGCGAGGTCGCTGACGAGTACGACTCGCGCTACGGCATCGACGACGTCCACTTGCGAGCCATCGCCCAGATCAACTTCGCCAACGCCAAGCGCAACCCGAACGCTCAGACCCGCGGCTGGGACGTGCCCGACCTCGTCGGCGGTGTCGGACGCGACGATGCGAGCAACCCCGTTGTCGAAGGACGCATCCGCCGCTTCGACTGCAGCCAGGTGACCGACGGCGGCGCCGGAGTCGTGCTCGTCAACGACACCTATCTGCGCAACAACCCCGGCGTCAACGCGACGCCGCTGGCCCAGGTGCTGGGCTGGGGTCACCGCACCGTCGGACTCGGCCTCGCGCAGAAGCCGACCGCGACGCCGACAACCCGTACGTCCTGCCGCACCTGCGCGACGCCGTCAACGATGCCTTCGACCGGGCCGGGACGACGCTCGACGGCCTCGACGGGCTGGAGACGCATGACTGCTTCACCCCGAGCGAGTACGTCGCGATCGACCACATCGGCCTGACCGGGCCGGGGGAGTCGTGGAAGGCGATCGAGAACGGCGAGATCGAGATGGGCGGACGCCTGCCGATCAACCCCAGCGGCGGCCTGATCGGCGGCGGACATCCCGTCGGCGCCAGCGGTGTCCGCATGCTGCTCGACGCGAGCAAGCAGGTCAGCGGCACCGCCGGCGACTACCAGGTCGAAGGCGCGAAGACCTTCGGCACCCTGAATTTCGGCGGAAGCACCGCGACGACGGTCAGCCTCGTCGTCGGCGCTGCACCCACCGCCTGACACTCACTACGCAAGAACGAAGAGGAGCACCACACGATGGACGTTGAAGTTGTCGGCCGGATCCTGTCCACGCTTCCCGCGGACGACGATCACCCGTACCGCACGGGTCCGTGGCAGCCGCAGACGACGGAGTGGAAGGCCGACGACCTCGAGATCGTCGAGGGCGAGATCCCGTCCGACCTCGACGGCGTCTACCTGCGCAACACCGAGAACCCCGTCCACCCCTCGCTGAAGAACTACCATCCCTTCGACGGTGACGGGATGATCCACGTCGTCGGCTTCCGCGACGGCAAGGCGTTCTACCGCAACCGGATGATCCGCACCGACGGCTTCATGGCCGAGCAGGAAGCCGGGCACGCGCTGTGGGCGGGTCTCGCCGAACGTCCCTCCAGCGCTCTTCGCGATGACGGCTGGGGCGCCCGCCGCCGGATGAAGGATGCGTCGAGCACCGACGTCGTCGTGCACCGCGGTGTTGCGCTGACGAGCTTCTACCAGTGCGGCGACCTCTACCGTGTCGACCCGATGTCGGCCGAGACGTTCGGCAAGGAGTCGTGGAACGGCAAGTTCCCGTTCGAGTGGGGCGTCTCGGCGCACCCCAAGGTCGATGACCGTACCGGCGAGATGCTGTTCTTCAACTACAGCAAGGAAGCGCCGTACATGCACTACGGCGTCGTCGACGAGAACAACGACCTGAGTCACTATGTCGACATTCCGTTGCCCGGGCCGCGGCTGCCGCACGACATGGCGTTCACCGAGAACTACGCGATCCTCAACGACTGCCCGCTGTTCTGGGACGAGGAGGCGCTCAAGAGCGATGCGCACATCGCCCGGTTCCACAAGGACATGCCGACCCGGTTCGGCGTCATCCCGCGCAAGGGCCAGACCAAGGACATCAAGTGGTTCGAGGCTGAGGCGACGTACGTCCTGCACTTCGTCAACGCCTACGAGGACGGCGACGAGATCGTGCTCGACGGCTTCTTCCAGGGCGATCCGGAACCGGCCGACAACGGGATGGGCAATCACTCGGGAGCGGGCGTTCCGCTTCCTGGCGCTCGACCGCATGCAGTCGCGGCTGCACCGCTGGCGGCTCAACCTCGTGACGGGGCTCGTCAAGGAGGAACAGCTCAGCGACACCATCACCGAGTTCGGCATGATGAACGGCTCGTACACCGGCGGCAAGTACCGCTACGCGTACGCCGCGACCGGCAAGCCGTCGTGGTTCCTGTTCGACGGGCTCGTCAAGCACGATCTGCAGGACGGCACCGAGGAGCGCATCTCGTTCGGCGACGGTGTGTACGGCAGCGAGACCGCGATGGCGCCTCGCATCGGCAGCACCGCCGAGGACGACGGCTACCTGATCACGATCACGACCGACATGAACCAGGATGCGTCGTTCGCGCTCGTCTTCGACGCCGCCCGCGTCAGCGACGGCCCGGTCTGCAAGCGAAGCTGCCCGAACGGGTCTCCAGCGGCACCCACTCGACGTGGGCGCCCGGCTCGGACCTGCGTCGTTGGCAGACGTCCGACTCGGCCGCGGACGCGGTGGGATTCTAGACCCATGTCTGACCCGAACGTCTCCTCCGACCTGGAGACACGTCCCACCCACCTCGAGCCGGGCGCGACCAACGCGATCGGCCGCAGCCTCGGCCTGCTCGGCGACGAGTGGACGCTGCTGATCCTGCAGCAGGCGTTGCAGGGTGTGGGACGGTTCGGGCAGTTCATGAAGGCGTTGCCGATCTCGAACTCGGTGCTCACGAGCCGGCTCAACCTGTTGGTCCGCGAAGGCCTGTTGCGGCGCAACATCTACCAGACCAACCCGCTGCGGGCCGAGTACCTGGTGACCGATCGCAGCCGCGCGCTGTGGCCGTTCATGCTGGCGATCTGGGAGTGGGAACGTCGGTGGGTCGACAAGAGCCGACGCTGCCCACGATGCGGCACTCGCTGTGCGACAGCGACTTCTCGCCGGTGCTGACCTGTGCTGCCTGCAAGGACCCGGTCGGTGCGAAGGACGTCGTCGCCGAGTGGGGTCCGAGCGGATCGTGGGAACGGTCGGTGCCGGAGTCGGTGACGCGTCGGCGTTCGGACTCCGACCCCTCGCACTCGTTGGCGGGGTTGTTTCCCGAGACGATGCTGGTGTTCGGCAACCGGTGGGCGTCGGCGCTGCTGGGGGCCGCGTTCCGGGGCGTCACCCGATTCTCCGACTTCGAGTCGAGCCTCGGTGCGCCGCCGACCCTGGTCGCTGAACGGCTGCGGGCCTTCGTCGCGATCGACGTGCTCGTCGCGACCCCAGAACCCGCAACGACCCGACTGGGCCGAGTACCACCTGACCGAGAAGGGGCGGGCGTTCTATCCCGTCATCGCCGCAGTCCTGCAGTGGGGCCAGGAGTGGTTCCAGGCCGCCGAAGGGCCCGCGATGCAGACCCGTCACAAGGTCTGCGGCGAACCGTTCGAACCGACCTTCCGCTGTGACCAGTGCCAGACGGTCCTCGCGGGCCACGACATCACGATCGTCGATCGCCCCGATCCGACGACACCTGGAGAGGGGAGAAGCATGAGCACCACACGCAACACCTTGGCTGACGTGATTCGCGCGAACAATCTCGCCTGCCCGGAGTCGCCGGCCATCGTCGGCGAGGGACGCTCGACGACGTACGGCGAGCTGTCGACCCGTTCGGACTCCATCGCGTCGGGGCTGGTCGCGGCCGGGCTGTCGGCCGGCGACCGCGTCGCCTACCTGGCCCGCAACGCGACGGAGTACTGGGAGCTTGTTCTTTCGCCGCAGCCAAGGCCGGTGTCGTGATCGTGCCGCTCAACTTCCGGCTGTCGGGGCCCGAGATCGCCTGGATCCTCGATGACGCTGACCCAGCCGCGATCCTGGTCGAGGAGCACCTGACCTCGCTCGTGCCGGCCGACTGGTCGGGGCTGCGTCTGGTGTTCTCGCAGACCGATTCACTCTCCGTCGCTGAGGGCTGGACGGCGTTCGAGCCGTGGCTCGCCGCGCAGGAGGCGGTGGATCCGCAACGTGACACCGGTGGCGACACGCTGTGCTCGCTGATGTACTCGTCGGGCACGACGGGACGTCCCAAGGGTGTCGCCCACGACCGTCGCCGGGATGCTGTTCGCGGTCGAGGCGTTCGGGGCATTGTTCAACCCGTCGCCGTCATCGGTGAGCCTCGTGCCGACGCCGTACTACCACATCGCTGCCGGCGGATGGTCGCTCATCACGCTGGCCACGGGCGGCTCGATCGTGCAGTTCACCGAGGTCACGCCGCAGAACATGCTCGGTCTCCTGGTCGGTCACAAGGCGACGCACGTCATCATGGTGCCGACCGTGATGCAGCTGTTCATCACGAGCCCCGAAGCGTCCGCGGCCGACTACTCCAGCGTCGAGCACGTCGTCTACGGCGGATCGCCGATCTCCGAGACCGTCATGCTCGGTGCGCAGAAGGTCTTCGGTGCGCAGCTCTCGCAGAGCTACGGCCTGACCGAGACGATCGGCGTCACCACGTTCTTGCGTCCTGAGGACCACGTGGTCAGCGAGAACAGCAAGCTGCGCTCGGCCGGTCGCGCCGTCCCGGCGTCGGGGTCGCCATCATGGACCCCGACACCGGTCAGCTGTGCGAGACGGGTGTCGTCGGTGAGGTCGTGACCCGCGGCCCCGGCGTCACGCAGGCCTACTGGCGCAACCCCTCGGCCACGGCCGACGCCTTCTGGCCCGACGGCTGGTTCCGCACCGGCGACGCCGGCTACATGGACGCCGAAGGCTATGTCTTCCTCAAGGACCGCATCAAGGACCTGTTGATGTCGGGTGGCGAGAACATCTATCCCGCCGAGGTGGAGAACGCGATCATGGCGCACCCCGCCGTGCAGGAGGTCGCCGTCATCGGCGTCCCGTCGGAGAAGTGGGGCGAGACGCCGCTCGCGGTGGTCGTCCCCAAGGCCGGCGAGACGATCGACGAGGCCGCAGCTCATCGCGTTCACCCGCGAACGTCTCGCGCACTACAAGTGCCCGACCGCCGTGGAGATCATCGGACAGCTGCCCGGAACCCCTCCGGGAAGGTTTTGAAGCGAGAGCTCCGCGCCCCCGTGGTGGGCCGGGCACGAGAGGAACATCGGATGAGTTTTACCACGATTCGCCAGGTCATCATCGGCACCGGCGACATGGAGAAGGCAAGCGCACAGTTCCAGGAGACGTTCGGCCTGGCCACGGGCTTCGCCGATCCGCTGCTGGAGCCCCTGGGGATCGACGACCAGACGTTCCGGGTCGGCCCCGAGGCGCACCTCGAGCCGTCGGCGCGCTGAAGCCCGAGGCTGCGATCGCCGGCTGGGTCGCCAAGGTCGGCGGCACCGGCGGCGGCTACGGCCTGTCGATCCAGGTCGACGACCTGGCGCCCTTCATCGCCAACGCGGCCGAGCTGGGTGTCCGGACGATCGAGGACCTCGAGGTCTACGGTCACCGCATCATCCAGCTGCACCCCGGCGACCTGGGTCTGCTGATCGAGCTCGACGAGATCGCCGACCCCACGAAGTGGTTCTGGGACGACGTCGACGCCGAGGTGCCTGCCGCTCCGCTCATCGACGAGGTGCTCGCGGTCGAGGTCAGCTCTCCCGACCCGGCCGCCCAGTCGGCCAAGTGGGGTCAGCTGTTCGGCCTCGAGGTCGCCACGGTCGACGGTGTCCCGTACATCGAGCTGGGTTCGCGGACCGTGCGCTTCGTCCAGGGCGACGTCAAGATGATGACCGCGATCGACCTGGGTGTCGTCGACGGTGCCGAGGTGGCCGAGCGGTCCGTCGAGATCAGCGGAGTCACGTTCAACCTGATCTGAGCCTGACTCACCTCTTGTCAGGGCGGTGACTCAGCGACCTGTCCCATCCGCGGACACGTCGCTGGGTCACCGCAGTCGAGTGTCCTCTCAGCGGCACTGACTATCGTGGAAGATGATGATCACCCGCCGCGACGCTGCCCAACGCTTGGACATCCCCGTGGAGATGGCCGCCCGACACGGCCTGCCCACCAAGCTCACCGAAGCCCAGCTTCGAGAGATCGAGGACAACCCGCCGCCGTGGTTGGTCCAGTCCCGTGCCAACCGGACCGGCAAGAAGCCCGTGTGGGTCGATCTGGTGTGCCATGTCTGCGGGTTCGCCGAGAAGGCCCGGCCGAAGAAGTGGTGGCCGGTGTTCACCTACGTCAGTTGCGAACACCATCAACCCTCCGATGTGCCGCGCCCGCTCCCTGACGAAATCCGTGCGGAGATCCCGGGCGTCGGCAGCCGGTTCGTCGGTTGGGTCGACACCCCACTGGACTGAGCCGCGCCCCCGCGGAGCTACCCGAGGTGCTTGCCCAGAGCGTCGAGGAGGCCACGGGTGCCTTGCTCGCGGCCCGTCCCGTCGGCCCAGAACTGGTCGAAGAAGACGCCGTGCTCGGTGTGCGTGAACCGGGTGCCCTCCTCGACGGGCTCGAGCTCGAGCGACGCCACCGACGTCGACATGTGGACCCCGTCGAGCCACATGTCGTACGTCGTGACGATGCGGACGTGCTCGACGATGTCGGTGTACGTGGCCTCGTAGCGCGAGAGGGGCCCGTTGTGGAACTTCGCCTCGGCGACATCGCGTCCGCCGACCCGGAAGTCGAACTTCCACTCGCCGGGCTCTGCAGCGTCGCCAGCACCCCACCAGCGGCTTCTGTGCCTCCTCGGCGAATGAGTCCCACACCCGTTCGACGGGAGCGGGATAGTCGCGGGTCAGGGTGAAATCGGCGCGGGCGAGGCGGCGTTCGATGGTCATGTGTGACGGCCTATCGGGTGAAGGTGACGTGGATCGTGCCGCTCTCGGCAACTTCAGTCTTGACTGTGTGGGTGTGCTCGAGGCCGCGCACGTCGTCCCACAGCCGTCCGCCACGACCGAGCAGAATCGGGGCGATCGCGACATGCAGGTCGTCAACAAGGCCCGCGCGCAGGAACTCACGGGCAGTCCCGATGCCGCCGCCGACGCGGACGTCCTTGCCGCTGGCAGCTTCGGTCGCCTCGGCGAGCACATCCTGGATCGCACCGTTGCGGAAGTGGAACGTCGTACCGCCCTGCATGGGGATCGACGGGCGCGGCGCGGTGTGGGTGAGGACATAGACGGGTGCGCCGAACGGCGGCTCGTCGCCCCACCACCCCTTCCAGTCCGGATCGTCGGGGAAGGAATGGAAGCCGAACATCGCGGCACCCATGATCTCGGCGCCGATACCAGCGAAGTACGCCGCAGCGTAGGCATCGTCGACGCCGGTCGTGCCGGTGCCGCTGGTGTTGCCGAGGACGCGCTCCTGAAACGTGCGGGTTGAGATGTAGGCGGCCGTGAGTGGGCCCCAGTCCTCACCCATCGGGTTCTCTGGGGTCGGGTCGCTGGGTGCGGCAACGCCGTCCAGCGAGATGTTCAAGTCGATACGGACACGTGTCATGTGAGGTTCCCTTCGGGGTGGTGCAGGTCAGGTGGCTCTGTCGAGGTGGATGCCGAGCCGATCCGCCTGGTGTTCTGCGGGAGTGCGTTGTTCGCCGAGCCACAGATGGAGGACGTCGAGGGCGCCCGGTCGCAGGCTCACGGTGCGGACGCGACCGTGCTTCTGCGACGTGACCAGCCCTGCGTCCTCGAGGATCCGCAGGTGCTGCATGAGCGAAGGCAGCGCCATCGAGAACGGTGCCGCGAGTTCGGAGACGACGGCCGGCGACTTCGCCAACCGTTCGACGACGGCCCGGCGCGTCGGATCCGCGATGGCGCGGAGCACGACGTCGAGCTCGTCGTAATAGTTAGGCACACGCCTAACTATGAGTCAGGGTCGGACGTTCGTCAACCGACTGATGTTCGACTGTGTGTCAGTTGATGATCTCGCCGCGCTCGTCGTCAAGGATCGCGGCCAGCCTGTTGCGCCAGGCCTGTAACGCCTCGGGGGTCAAGCGCCGTCCAGTCGGTCACTTCGCCGACGACGCGGATGGGGCTCGGTGCTGCGGTAGGACCGGGTCGGGTTGCCGGGGAACTTCTTGTCGGTGACGTTCGGATCGTTCTCGAAAGCACCCGTCGGCTCGACGGAGTAGACGCGAGGGACGCCGTCGCCCGCCGCGAGCTCTGCGGCGAGTCCGGCACCATCGACCAGCGCGGTGAAGTAGATGTGGTTCATCACGATCTCGGGCCGGTAGTTCGAGCGGAAGCCCGCAGTCAGGAGCTCGCCCACCTGCAGCTCGGCCTTGGTGCCGTGGAAGAACGGCCCCGCATCCAGCACATCGCTCATCTGCTCAGCGTACGGGCACGTCAGCTCTGTTCGAGGCGGAGAGCCGTGTAGCGTCCGGGGGTGCCCACCACTCGTCGATCCAGTCGTCGCCGATCCAGCGCTCGTCGACAGCCACCGCGGCCGTTGCCTGTGGCCGGGCCGGGTGAGCGGGTGTGGGTGCTCGACATCCCGTACGGGATGCAGGTCGACGGCGCCACGTGGCATCCGGCGGTCAAGACCCATCTATACGTCGGACGAGCCTTGCCTGCGCACCTCGTGCCGTACGCTCCGGGCCCTTACACGCTCGGTCGGTTCATCGAGAACTCCCTGAACCCCGGCGATCCGACGCCCAGCCCCGAACCGACGGGTGCTCTCGAGCCCCGAAAGATCCAGTTCGAAGCGGCCGACGCGATCGCCGAGCGTGCTGCGGCGGGTGGCCGGTTGTTTCTCCTGGCCGATGAGCCAGGTGTGGGCAAGACGATCTCGGCGGTCCTCGGCGCGACTGCGGTCGGCGACCTCCGTGGCGCGCAGCGAGTGCTCGTCGTGGCAGATCGGCCCGCAGCCATCACGATCGGCCACTGGTGCCGGACGATCACGGCATTGGGCGACGGGGGACTGGATTGGGTCGTGATCACGTGGGACCGGCTCGACAAGGTCAAGGACCACACCTGGGACGTGATCATCGCGGATGAGGCTCACGCGTTGCGACGCACGACGACGAAGCGGTGGAAGCTGTGGGCGACGGTCTCGGGGTATGCGCGGCCACACGACAAGGCGCCGTTCGTCATCGCGACGACCGCGACCCCCGGGCACACGCCGCTCGAGCTGCCGTACCTTGCTCCCGCCTATGCGCAGGTGCTCAGCGAGCCGATGCGCGACTGGGCCTCGGGGACGCAACGGGGGACCGCGTTCGCCACTGCGCTCGAGAGCCACGGCGTCGGGGTGGAGCGCGGCCGCTACGGCGCGACGTGGACGACCGACCCCGCTCGACGTGCGGCGGACCTCGAAGCCGGTGCGCGGCTGGCTCGCCGACGAGCGTCCTCCGGCGATGCTGCACCGCGCGGCGCCGTGGGGACCGGTGCCGATCTCAGGCATGCCGGTGACGCTCACGCCGACAGAGCGGTCTGCCTACGAGTCTGAGTGGGGAGAGTTCTGCCGCGAGATGGACATCGCGCGACATGGACGCAACGTTGCGAAGGGCCGAGCCGCACTGCTGCGCTTTCGGCAGAAAGGCCGGGCTGATCCGCGTCGACTCGACCGTGGCCTGGATCGCCCAGCAGGTCCAGGCTGAGCGTCAGGTTGCGTGCTCAGTCGAGTTCGTCGCGACCGCCGCCGATCCGATCGTCGACCGACTGCGTGAGAGCGGCATCGAGGTCGCGACGATCTACGGCCGCGACCGGTTCGACGTCGAGGCCGAGCGGCTCCGGTTCCAGACCGGAGAGGCGAAGGTCTGCGTCTTCACGACGGTCGCCTCGATCAGCCTGCACGCCGGTGAGACCCTCGCCGATGGGCGTCAGGCGAGTACCGAGCCGCGGGTCGGCATCTTCCACCAGGCCCGCTTCTCGGGGATCGCCGCGCGGCAGGTGACAGGTCGCACCCACCGCGATCATCAGGTCTCGCCGTGGCACATCGCGTACGCCGAGGGCACGGTCGAGGAGCAGGTCGGCAAGGTCATGGTGGAGCGGATCGCCGCAGCCTCCGACACGGCGGGAAGCGACACCGCCGGCCTCACGGAGCTGGCGCAGCTGCTCGGGGCCGACTGGCTGCCGACCATGACCTTGGCCGAAGAAAGCGTCTGAACGGGCTTGGCCGCGACAAGGGGCATCGGCACAGCGGACGATCGAGGCCTGGTCGGTGACGATACAAGGTTGGTCAGTTCGCTTATGTCAGATCGTCCTCTATCAAAGTTTAGATCCTTAACCTTTGATGGAATGGGTCTTCATGAACGGAAAGATGTGTCTCTCCCCGCCGCGAGCGCATCGTGGGAGGAGGTCCGCCTTGCGGGAATCCTGGCGACAAAGTCGATCGAACGTGGCGCCAAGGCATATGTCGCGCGCGAGGTCTTGGATCTCATCACGTTGTCCGAACGGGCGCTCGCGAGCACCCAGTTCGATACTCGGGTTTCGCTGCCGAACCGGGGAGTGCCGGTTCGCCCGCAGGATTGATCCGTACGAGCACAGGTAGATCGGCGCCTGGCCACGACGCGGTCGAGGAGTAGGGCCTGAACGGGCTTCGGTAGGCAGCATCGTGCGGGCAGGCATACCGTGGGCATGTCCCGTCCCACGAGCACCCCGAGGCTGATCACCGTGACGCGCTTGGCACCAGAGACGGTCGTGCTGCACCGTCACGAGCTGTCCTACGTCGACAGCGGCTCCGGCCGGGCTGTGCTCTTCATCCACGGCATCCTCGGCTCGCAGCGGCAGTGGGAGCACCTGGTCGACGTGATGGACGACGACCATCGTGTGGTCATGCCCGACCTCTTCGGCCATGGGAAGTCGGCCAAGCCGTTCGGCGACTACTCGCTCAGCGCCCACGCCGCGGCGATGCGGGACCTGCTCGACCACCTCGGGATCGAACGGGTCACCGTGGTCGGACACTCGCTCGGCGGCGGGATCGCGATGCAGTTCTTCTACCTCTTCCCGGAGAGGGTTGAGCGTCTCGTCCTCGTCTCCAGCGGAGGGCTGGGTCGTGAGGTCAACTTCGTGCTGCGCTCGGCGACGTTGCCCGGCGCCGCGCAGGTGCTCAGCGTCGTCGCCTCCGCGCCAGTGCTCTCGCGCGTCGAGGCGCTCGGTCGGGGTGCGTCGAAGATCGGGTGGAAGCCCGGTGCGGACGTGGGCGCGATCTGGCGCGGCTTCAGCTCACTCGGCGACCGGGAGAGTCGCCGGGCCTTCCTCGCCACGACCCGTGCCGTCATCGATATCGGCGGGCAGAGCATCAGCGCCCACGACCACCTGCAGGACGCGCTTCCCGTGCCGACCATGATCGTGTGGGGGGCGAAGGACCGGATGATCCCGGCCTCGCACGCGCTGAGCGTCGAGAACGAGTTGCCCGACTGCCGTGTCGAGATCTTCGACGGTGCGGGCCACTTCCCGCACCTGGACGACCCTGACCGTTTCGCGCAGGTGCTCCGCGAGTTCATCGCGGACGACGGGCCGCGGCGGTAGTTGGTGTCGGACGTCGACTGACCGGGACGGTGATCGTCGGCGTTTGGGGTGGGGCATTTTGCCCACTTGGACGCAGGTACGCACCGCCCGAAGAAGGCCAACTGTTATCGGCCGTTCTCGCCGCGAGTATGTTGAGATAAGTCGGCAGTTCCGAACTGTCAAGAGGAAATGTTGCCCGGTCCGCGCAGGTCCAGCTGGCAAAGAGGCAGCCGTTAGCTAGATGCCTAGTTGTAGTCCGCGTGTGAGGGCATCGAGGTCATCCTGGGCCTTGGTCAAAATGTCCGCGGCACTGTCGCGGCAGTAGTTGCGATCGCCGCCGTCGGCGCCGTGGATGACTAGACAGGTCTCGCCCTTGACGATGACGTGTGAAGTCTTGCCTGTGCGGTGGCGATAGCAGATCCGCTGTCTGACAGCTGTCTGCACCGAGGCATGTCCAAGCAAGGACTTGATTTGGGGCATGACGTGTTCCCTTCTGAGCTTCCGGGCAATATTGTCGCGAACCTCGTCCGCGATGGCGTCGATCTTGGCGAAGGCGCGCTCGAGATCTTCGGCAGAGGCGTCGCCGCGTCCTTCACCGACTTCGTCTGACACGGCCTTGTTGAGGAGGCGCATGACAACTTGGGCGTTGGGGGCCATCGGGCCCTTGAATACCTTCGCGAGCTGACGGCCCTGCCGCGGCAGGCCAATCTCATCCAAGATCCGGTTGGCACCAGACCCGACCCGGTTGTTGAGCCGGCTACGGGCGGACTGACGACGACGCTGCGGTGACACCGGGATGGCAACGGGGTCATCTGCCGGTTGCTGGGCTTGCCTGTCTAGGAGAGCTGTCCGCAAGTACTCCAAGGTGGTGATGTCGCCGAGAGTAAGTCCGGGCGCGACCTCCCTCGCGAGCATCTCCTCTAAGACGCGATCGTCGGTCGGGTCGAGGTACGCCTGGTCGATGAAGCTAGTCAGGACCTCGTTGTCGACGACCATCCCGCCGTCGAACCTTCGGGACTGCGGTCCGCTGTCGGACGCTGCCGGTTCGACATTCTCCTCGGTCCCTGCGACCCATCCATGAAGCCAGGCCTGATCCTCGAGGTCGAGCTCGCGGAACTCGGACCATCGTTCGTCGTTGTTCAGCCCGACGTGCGAGACCACGTGCCCATGGTTGTCGGGATGGTCCGGCTTGTTCTGCTGTACGACGCGCATGACTCGGCCGACGAACTGGATGTACGGCGCTAAGGAGCGGAACGGCCTGAAGATCGCGGCGACACTCAACCGCGGGTGGTCGAAGCCTTCGCCGAGCATCTGGACCTGCACAATGCAGTCGAGCACTCCAGTTCGCAATCGTTCCAGGACCGCCTCCTGTGCGTCGTCGCCCATGTCGGAGTGGATCGCGGCTGCGACGTATCCGCACTCTTCGTAGAGGCCTGCGACCTGTCGCGCGTGGTCTACCGGCAAGCTGCTGCCACGATCTGATGTTTGACGCCGGTCTGGGCACGCATAGCGTTGCACTGCTGGATGCTTGCCTCGACGATGTGTCGGTTGCACTCGGAGCTGAGCGCGACGCCGCGACGAAACCATGCTTCTTCGCGCAGTTCGAGTACTTCATCCAAAGTGTGCTTCACGGAGGTGTCATCGCTGTACGTAAAGTAGAGCTCGGCGGGGGCCACATTCCGCGAGTGGATCTGTTTTATGTAGCCCTGCACCATCGCCTTGGTGAACGAGAACTTGTAGAGCAATTCGCCGTGCATGTGCTTGTCGTCGGCTCGGAATGGTGTCGCTGTCAGGCTCACCACCTTCGCGTTGGGGAACCTGCGGAACACCTTCTGCCAGCTCTCGGCGGGGGCGTGGTGCCCCTCATCGACCAAGATCATGTCGAAGAAGTCCGGAGGGAACCTCGGCAGCCAGCGGTCGGCACGGCTCGCGGCTGCTGAACATTCGTAACTACAAAGTCGCTTTCGATGGCATCGTGCACGTTTGCCGACGGCCCGTCGAGCACGGCGGTCCACGGACCAGCCGTGAAATCTGAAAGAACGCGGGTCTTGGTCCAGAAGCATTCGCGACTAGTGATGTCGAGTGCGTCCTGAACGCCTTTGCGAATGGTCAGGTTAGGGGTGATCACCAGCACCCGGCCCTCAGAGATCCCGAACGGCAGGGTCGAGATGATCCCGGTCTTGCCGCACCCCACAGGGATCTGCAGGATGCCTGGGGCGTTTGAGGAGGCGAAGTGCTCTCGCACGGCGCGGTGCGCATCTCTCTGCGGCTCGCGGAGAAGATCGTTGGCTTCAATGTCGGCGTTCGCCGTCGCGAAAATTGAAATTGCCTCCGCGGCGTCTTGTGCACGGCGGTACTCCAGGCGGTACTCCTCAAGGTCGGCGCGTCGGTAGTAACGGTGGCTGCTGCCGGGGCGCTTGACGGCAGGAAGGCGCCCGTCGCGATCCCAGCGCCGCAAAGTCTGGGCCGAGATTCCGATGTAATCCGCTGCTGCGGCCACGCGCATGAACTCCGAGTCAGCGTCAGTCATAGACGCAACTGTATCAAATCTTCCAAACATGCCAAACATAATGAGGTCCCCTTGATATGCCATGAGGGAGCCACAGCCACGACCGCCAGGTGGTTCAATTCAGTTTGGCGGACTCCGCCGCGCGACGTCGCACTTGCATTAGCAACCGAGTTGTTCGATGGATCCGTCGATAACCGACAAGCGCAGGGCGCGAGTAACGGTGGACTGTCACACCCTCAGTCCACACTGGATCACATGCGAATGCGGACTTACATCGACGGTCATGAACTAAACCCTGGGCTGCGACTTAGTCACCACGTGACGGACGCGAGGTTCGCGATCTCGATCCAGGTCATCTGCGAAACGGTCTCGCCCCAGACTTGGCGCGCCGAAGCCAAGCTCGGACGGACCGTCCTTTTCGCCACCGCACCGTTCCCCACTCTCGAAGAGGCTGGGCGGGTCGCCGAAGCGGAGGTTGAGGCGCGTCTGGTGAAGGCTCTTGCTGGCTAGAAAGCGATGGATGTCGTTGTTCTGACGTATAGAAGCACGACACACCAGGTTAATATGACGAATATTGCAAATAATCTGAAGTTTGAGTGTAGTGTTTCATTGGCAGCGGCGGTCACAACGAATGGGGATGTGGATGACAACGACGATGGCAGGCTCCTTCCTCGAACGGGTCTTTAGCGGCAACGCCGCAAAAATCGAGCAGGCCTTCGTGGCAGCGGGTAGGGGAGCGCACAACCGCTCGTACGACGCGAAGGTCGCGTCAAAGCTTCCTACCAATCACGCCTACGGCAGCACGTGCTGGCTCGCGCTTGCCGAGGAGATCATCGACCACGTGGGACCTCTTCTTGATGGGGCCCAGGTCTTCTCGGTGCCCGGCGCCCCCTACTCCATCCTGATCAAGGACGGCTTCGCCATCCTGCCGGTCAAGGTCATCGAGGGCGGCACGCGCGATGGCAGAATGCGCGCAAGCGTCTCGGACCTGCGTGCCCGCCTCGCCCGCATGAACGACCGCGATCGCGACCAGCAGTCGTTCTTCGATGAAGACCAGGACAACTCCGACGCCGCCGGCGAGACCGTCGCAGCCGCGCTCGAAGAGCTCGACGACGAGCGTAAGGCCATCGAGGCCATCGCTTCCGTCCTCGTCGTCGCCGCGTTCCAGTGCGGCCCCACCAGTGGGCTACGGGCAATCGAGATCGGTGTCGCGACGTTTGACACCGATGGGTTCATTGACTTCAAGGACAGCCAGAAGCTGTCGCTGATCGATACGCCCTTGCCCTTCCCGAACCCTGCCTCGGTCAAGGGCGATACGTTCGATTCCGCACCCCGCCCGAAGCCGCGCCTCGAACTCCATGAGGAGTCGGCGAGCGGTGGTGAAGTCCTCGAGCCCAAGTAGGAGCGATGTCGAACAGTATCTTCTTCGAACCCGGCCGCCTCAGGCAGGCCCGGGAAGTCGCCCTACTCAACAAGAAGGAATTGGCCGAGGCCAGCGGGGTCTCACCGGCTGCCATCGGGCAGTACGAGGCAGGCATCGCCACCCCGCGCTCAGACACCCTTGTCCGCATAGCGAGTGCGCTCGACGTCCCAGTCGAGTTCTTCGAACCCGGACGCCCTCTTCAAGGTCTTGACACAAGCGAGACCTACTTCGAGAGCCTGCGCGCCACGACGTCCAAGCAGCGCAATGGGGCGACGTCCTTTGCCGAGCAGGTCTGGGAACTTTCCCATGCGCTCGAGACACACGTGCGGTTCCCCTTGATCGAACTGCCCGACATCCATGGCGACCCCGACGTCACCTACACCCCGGAGGCCGCTGCTCAAGCCACCCGCACTATGTGGGGGCTAGGCACCGAACCGATCGGACACCTCGTGGCGCAACTTGAATCCCGGGGCATCATCTGCTGTCTCGCGCCGAAGACCCCCGCTGGCGTCCCGCGCATCGATGCGTACTCAACTCTCAAGTTTCCCCGACCACTCATGGTGCTCACCGCCGACCGCGCCGACGACATCCTCCGGCATCGATTCAGTGCAGCTCGTCAGCTTGGCCACCTAGTCCTCCATCACGGCGTCGCATCTGGGGAGACCTGGCTAGAGCGCGAGGCCGACTCGTTCGCGGCCGAGTTCCTCACGCCGGCCTCCAAGCTCCGCGGAAGAGCTTCCCCGACCGCCTGCATTTCCCGAACCTGTACAACCTCAGCGAACGGTGGGGGGTCTCTGTCAAGAGCCTCATCTACAGGGGCAGAGAACTTGGCCTCTACTCTGAGAGCACTGCCCGCCGCGGGTACATCCGACTTGCGCAGGTACCTCAGGCCGCGCGGCCGATCCGCGAGTACGACGGCGAGGTCCCGTCGATGCTGAACGCCGCATTCGAGCTTGCCGAGGCGCGCGGCGTGCGGGTCGCGAGCCTCGCCGATGAACTTCGTTGGAAGCCTCGCCGGGTCCGGCAACTGCTCGGCGAACTTGATGACTCACGCCCCCAGTTGCAGATCATCCGGGTCAGCTCCGATGGCCCTCAAGCAACCTCCGAGGGTCACCGCACGTTCGGCGCTTTCTGACACTCTGATCTCGCTCCCGTTGATTGTTGGTCGAGGCGCGGATAAGAACCGATCGACCCACCGGCCTAGGTCGCTGTAGGTCACTACGCCGTCTATGACGTGATGCTTCTACTTCGAGTGGCCCCTGTGGCGGGGACTACTGACCTTCTGCGAGCGCCCGCAAAGTGAGCAGTTGCCTCCGCGCCATCGGGAGATCGCCAACTGCGATGAGCGGTCCAAGCGCGCGGCCGTTGCGGGCGGCGATCTTGAGGAGGAGGCGGGTCGTCTGGCCAGCGTCCACGAGGACGTATGACATGTGGACGCCTGCGAGCTTTGCCGTCAGGTGAACTCCGGGCTCGACCGACACGACAGCCCCGATTGGGCGTCCTGCGGTGGCGGTGAACGGGTCACCGACCTTGGGGTCGGGCAGTCCTTGGAGCTCGCGGGGCGAGCGTCGGCCGAAGTTGTCGATCCAGTCGTACGAGTAGGGCGCCAACCGGATCTGCGCGATCCAGGGCCATACCGCGTCCGGGGTGGCGTCGACGGTGACTCCGCGCCAGGCCTGCCATGGGGGGTCGGGGACGAAGTCATCGCATGGGTAGTGCAGGCGCATCTCGGCGTCCGTCACTCCCCAGCGGTCACCGATCATCGGTCGACAGTGGGGATGGCGGCGACGGCGGTGCGGGCGATGGCGAGGACCTCGTCGGTCGAGCCGCCGTCGCGGGCGCAGCCCGACATGCCGCGCATGATGGCCAGGAGGAAAGAGGCCAGCTCGTCGGGCTGAACGGTGGCGGGGAGGTCGCCGTCCGTGACACCTCGCGCGATGCGGTCGGTGAGCTTGCCGTGCAAGGCCTCGCGCTGCGCGGCGAGGCGGGGCTCAGTCAGCAACAGGCAGCCGAGCGGTGTGTCGCTGGCAGTGTGCGCGCGGGCGGTGCCCTCGAGCATCCGGGTGATGGCCTCGCGGATGGTCGGTTCAGCCATCGCGGCATCAACGCCCTCGCACGTCCGGCGGAAGTACAGGTCGGAGGCCTCGTTGAAGAGGCGGTCCTTGTCGCCGAACGCCGCGTAGAGGCTCGGGGGAGTCACGCCCATCGCGCTCGTCAGCATCGCGACAGACGTCTCCTCGTAGCCGGTGCGCCAGAACTGCTCGACGGCCGCCGCCAGCGCGGTGTCGCGGTTGAAGCTTCTCGGTCTACCTGCCATGAGACCAGCATAACGTAGTGATCGCTATGAAATGTGATACGTTCGAGATCTAATTCATAGTGGTCGTTACAGAAAGAGATTCTCATGCAGTTGAACAACGCCGTCGTGCTGGTGACCGGAGCCAACCGAGGGATCGGTGCGGAGTTCGTCGCCCAGCTCAAGCAGCGCGGAGCGTCCAAGATCTACGCCGCCTCGCGCGACGGCGCCATCGACGTGGACGGCGTCGAGCCCATCAAGCTCGACATCACCGACCCCGCGCAGATCCAAGCCGCAGCGGCCGCGGCAGGCGATGTGCAGGTGCTGATCAACAATGCAGGCATCTCGACCGGCACCTCGGTCGTCTCCGGCGACGTGGCCGACATCCGTCGCGAGATGGACACCAACTTCTTCGGTCCGCTGCTCATGACCCAGGCGTTCGCCCCGATCCTCAAGGCCAACGGGGGAGGCGCCATCGTCAACGTCGTCTCGGCGCTGTCATGGTTCACCCTCCCGACCGCCGGCGCCTACGCCGCGTCCAAGGCAGCGGCGTGGAGCCTCACCGACAGCACGCGGCTCGAGCTCGCCGACCAGGGCACGCAGGTCGTCGGCGTGCACATGGGTCTCGTCGACACCGACATGACTGCGGGCACCGACGCCCCGAAGATCTCGCCCGCGTCCCTGGCCGCAGCTGGTCTCGACGCGATCGAGTCGGGCACCGACGAGGTGCTGGGCGACGACTGGGCCAAGCTCGTGAAGTCGGGCCTCACCCTGACCCCCTCGGAGCGGTACGCGCAGCTGTTCGCAGCACTGTCCGGCAGCTGACCGCTTCGCCGCACCCGGTAACCTCACCGATGGTCATCCCACACATCGAGAGGTTCCCCCACACATGAAGAACGTGTTCACCGCCGGCGGTCACGACAACCTCTCCACAGCCCTCGTGACGGTTGCCGTGGCGCTGCTCGTCATCGGCGTCCTGGCAGGCGTGCACTTGTTCATGAAGGACCACTCGCGTGCCGCGGGGCTCGTGGCGTCGCTGGCCTTCGCCGGCGCGGTGGTGGCGTTCATCTGCTCGACCGACGCCGTGCTGGTCGATTCCGACGCGCGAGTGGACGCCTTCGTCAGCGCTGCCCAGTCCACCTACGGTCTGACCCTGACGCAGGAGGACGGTGAGCGGGCCTACCAGGCTTACCGATCTGGGGATGGCTCCTTCAAGGTTGAGGTCGAGGGCTCCCAGTACCTGCTGGGCTTGTCAGACAAGGGCGACGACCTCGTGCTGCTGATCCTCGGCGCCGAGCCGAGCGGCAGCTGACGATCAGCCTGGTTCAGTAGGCCTCGTCGCCGCCACGACGCAAGTAGGGTTGCTCGCGCGTCGACAGGTCTCGCCCCAGCCTCTGCACTTTGTCCACAGCCCGCGATCGCAGCGAAAAGGGGTGTCGGTGGGGGGTGTCTAGGTTGGATGTATGGCCACCGAAACCGCTGCTCCGATCGACGTCGTGACCGGCGTCGTGCGTGAGCGGGCGCGTGCCGAGGCGCGTGAGGTGGTGGCGATGCTCGACTACCGAGATCGTGAGCTGGAACGCATCGCCGCGTCGGGGGAGTCTGCGATGAAGCGGTTCACCGAGCGTGGCGCGATCGCGATGGCTATCGGTGAGGCATCGGGGCTGAGCGAGGGGCAGGTGCAGCACCGGTTGTCGGTCGCCGACACGGTGCGCGACCAGTCGCCGACATCGTGGGAAGCCTTCGTGGACGGGCGGATCGATCTGGTGCGGATGCGCGAGATCGGGCACACGATCGATCAGCTGAAGCGGGCCGAGTCGGTCCACCGGCTCGACCGCAGGGTCGTCGAGTATGCCGAGACGCACACGGCCGCTGAGTTGCGAAGCTGGTTGAAGGCGTTCGTGCGGCGGGTCGAGGCTGATCTGGCGATCGAGCGGGCCGAAGAAGAACGGGACAAGCGGCACGTGTCGATCAAGCATGGTGAAGACTCCATGGGCTGGTTGAACGCCTATCTGCCGTCGCACGAGCTGGCAGCGATCCAAGACCGGTACCGCAAGGCCGCCCGACGCCCGGCTGGTCCTGATGACGAGCGCACGATCGCCCAGCGTGAGGCCGATCTGCTGGTGGCGTGGTGCACCGAGTCCGAAGCCGCCGCCTCGGCGGTTGACGCGAACATCGCGGTCACCGTGGGTGCGGATGTGCTGGCGGGGTTCAACCCCGGGTTCGCCGAGTCGTCCGATGGTCGGTGGGGCGTCCCCGCCAGCTGGATCGCCGCGGTCGTCGGCTCAGGGTCGACGTTCTGGCACCGGATCGTGGTCGATCCGGTCACCGACGACGTCCTGGCTCATGAGTACGTCGGACGGCTGGCACCAGACATCCTCAAGATCGCGTTGGCTTTCCTGCACGGAACGTGCCAAGCACCGGGGTGCATGGTGCCGGCCAATCTGTGCGACTTCGATCATCGACAACCGTTTCCTGAAGGCCCGACCACGGGTGACAACCTGGGCCCGTTCTGCCGACGACATCACGGCTACAAGGGTCACGGCCTCCTGCGCTGGACCACCAGACCCGAGCCGGTCACCCCGGCAGCATGACCCCACACCCGCGCTGGCTGCCGTACGTCGCCCGCAGCTGCGTCTTCAGCAGCTTCCCGCTCGCGTTCAACGGCAGCGCATCGACGAATGCCACCGACACCGGGCACTTGAAGTGCGCCATGTGATCGCGTGACCAGGCAATCGAGCTCTGCCTCGGCGACCGAGGCGCCGGGCTTCAGCACGACGACCGCGATTGGCGACTCGCCCCACTTCTCTGACGGCACACCGACGACAGCGACCTGCGCGATCGCCGGATGCTCGGTCAGGATGCTCTCGACCTCGGCCGGGTAGACGTTCTCTCCGCCCGACACGATCATGTCCTTGAGCCGGTCGTGCAGGTAGAGGTAGCCGTCGGCGTCGAATGATCCGCCGTCGCCAGAGCGCAGCCAGCCGTCAGCCGTGATCGACGCGTCCGTGGCGGTCGGGTTGCGCCAGTAGCGGCGCATGACGTGGCCGCCGCCGATCAGCACCTCGCCGCGCACGCCGACCGGCACGTCTTCGAGCGTCTCGGGGTCGACGATGCGCACCGGGACGTTCGGCATGGGCTTGCCGACCGATCGGAGGCGGTGCGTCGTCTCACCGGTGACGAGGTGGTCTTCTGGCAGCAGCATCGTGACGCCGCCGGTCGACTCGGTCAGGCCGTAGCTCTGCAGGAACTTGCAGCCCAGCACTGCCGTGGCCTCGCGCAGCACCGGTTCGGGCATCGGCGCAGCGCCGTAGATCATGTAGCGCAGGTGCGACCAGTCGCCCTCGCGCGCCTGCGGCAGCGACATCAGGAACTGGATGACGGTCGGCACCGCCACGGCGTGGGTGACTTTGTCTTCCTGCAAGATCTGGCAGGCCTCGGCCGGCGAGGCCGGGTTGCGCAGCAGCAGAGCGGCGCCGTTGAGGTTGCTGACCAGCGCCAGCCCCAGGCCGGAGACGTGGAAGAACGGGATGGGCGCCAGCGCGACGGCGGTCGTGTCGAGCTCGAGCAGGTAGTGCATCGCCGCGAGAGCCTTGCCGAGGTTGGAGCCAGTCGGCTCGATGCCCTTGGGGCGACCAGTGGTGCCGGAGCTGTAGAACATCAGCGCCGTGTCGTGCGGTCCGCGCGAGAACCCAGGGTCCTCGTCGCTGACGCCGTCGAGCCAGCTGTCCCAGCCCGTCGACGAAGGTCCGTCCTCGACCGTCACGACAGTCTTGACGCCAGGAGCCGCAGCGGCCATGGGTGCCAGCCGTTCCTGGTCGCGTCCGAGCACGACGACGGACGGCTCGCTGTGGCTCAAGATGTACTCGACCTCGGGCACCGCGAGCCGGAAGTTGAGCGCAGTCGGGATCGCGCCCATCTTCGAGGCGCCGTACAGCACCGCGAGGAATGACGGCGCGTTCTCGCCGACGTACGACACCCGGTCGCCGGGGCCGACGCCATCGCGCAGCAGCGCCTGGGCGACCCGGTTGGACTCGCGGTCGAGCTCGGCGAACGACGTCCGGCCCGTCGGTTGGATGACCGCAGGCAGGTCGGGCGTCGCAGCAGCGCGCAAGCGGATGATGTCTTCGAGGCGTTCGACGCGGGTGCCGTCGGGATGCAGCGAGTACTCGGGGTCGAGATACTCCGGCGGCGTCGGAGTCAGCGCCGGTGTCATCGGTCCATCCGGAACGGTGCGAAGACCGGTGGCTCGAAGATGCCGGCCGGGGCAGCGACGACGGCCTCGATGGCGCGCAGCGCAGGTCCGGCGGTGACGTACTGGCCAGCCGTGGTGCGGACACCGGGCTCGTCGGGCTCGACAAGGTTGAGCGTCACGATCATCTCGGGCTTGCCCTTGAAGTGGATCGTCCACTCGTCGCGGCCGGCGTACTGCGGCAGGTCGGGCTCCATGGTCCAGATGATCGCCAAGGTCAGGAACGGCTTGCCGTCGACGATCGCGTGCCAGCGCCACTCGGTGCTGCCGACCGTTCCGGCAGCGATGTGACCTGCGGCGACGTCGAGGTCGCGGCTCGCCGGGACGACCTTGTGATCGGGTCGCACCTCGTCGTACGTCACGCCCATCTGCTCGCACATGAACGCGATCGTCTCGAGGTAGAGCGCGGCGTACAGGGTCGGCAGCGGCCCAGAACCGTCGAGGCTTCGCGGGGTCTGAGCCCATGCCCATGACGGTGAACGCGAAGTCGGGGTCGGGCATCCGGCGCGCGTCGAGCACCTCGTCGATCGTGATGCTGTCGAGGGTGACGCTGGCACCGGTCAGGCCGAGTGCGAGGCGTTCGCCGATGATGCCGGGGCTGACGCCGACACCGAACAGGGTGCTGTTGCCCTCGTGGCACGCGTCGAGGAACAGCTTCTCGCGCTCCGATCCGTGCGCACGCGGGAAGTGCTGGCCAGCCGTCGTGATGACGTTGATGCCGGCGCGCAGCAGCGTCAGCAGATCTTCGTCGTGCTTCTCGTACGGCACCTGAAGGCGTGGCGCATGCATGACGACCTGTGGCCGGGTCGCGATGAGCTCGTCGAGGTCACGCGTCGCGATGACGCCGGTCGCGTCACGTCGGGCGATGTCGCCGGCGTCGCGACCGACCTTCTTGTCGCCGTAGACGTACAGGCCGACCAGCTGCGAGGTCGGGCCGGTCGATGACGCCGCGCATGATGGTCTTGCCGACGGCGCCGGTCGCCCACTGGGCAACCCGGATGGGTGCGGCGCTCATGCCTTGGTGCTCAGGTCGGTGACGAACAGCAGCTGCCGAGCCCGCGCTCGTAGCGGACCGGGTCGAGCGCGAGCCGCGCACGCGACTCGAACGCCATGCGGTCGGTGTCGCAGGTCCAGTCGCCGCGCGACATGGCCTTGAACCCGGCGACCGCGATGGTGCGGGGATCTTCCTTGTTCCCGTCGACGTGCGAGGCCATGCGGGTGTCGACCGAGCCGACGATCAGCGAGGTGACCGTGATGCCGTCGGGCTCGAGCTCGGCCCGCGCGATGCCGCCGAGGTAGAGCGCGGCGGCCTTGGCGGGGGAGTAGCCGCCCATGAACGCGGTCGGTGCGATCGCGGCGACCGACAGGACGTTGACGATCGAGCCGCCACCGTTCGCGGCCAGCACGGGCGCGAAGGCGCGGGTCGTCGCCAGGGGGCCGAAGTAGTTGACTTCCATCTCGCGGCGCGCGGCGTCGGCGTCGGACGCCTTCACGAGGCGGTCGCCGGCGTGCAGTCCGGCGTTGTTGATCAGGACGTTGGCGTCGCTGCAGTGGGCTGCGGCGGCCGCGATGTCGTCACTGCTGGTGACCTCGAGCTGGACGGGCTCGGCGCCGGTGGCGGCCAGCTCAGGGGTGATGTCGTTGGTGTCGCGCACACCGGCGTAGACCTTGGCTGCGCCGCGGGCGAGCGCTTCCTGCACGAATGCCAGACCGATTCCGCGGTTGGCGCCGGTGACGACGATGCGGGCGCCCTCCACGGGCGCTCCCTTCAGGGCAGACACAAGCAGGTGTCCTTTCGATCGGGCGAAGAAGTCGTTGACCACTCGCTCTGTTTACTGTAGTAAGGTGTATCACACTGTTAACTGAAGTGTCACGAGGTGAGTGCTGTCATGACGATTACCCGCGGACTCCATCCCGCATCCAAGGTCCAGGACTACCGCGAACGTGGCTGGTGGTCCGACGAGACCGTCGATCAGCTGTTCCGCCACCAGGTCGAGACCCGCGGCGACGAGCTCGCCGTCGTCGATCCGCCAACCGCGCGGCACTGACCGGCACGGAGCCCCGTCGTCTCACCTGGAACGAGCTCGACGCCGAGGCAACCGCCCTCGCCGACCGCCTCCTCGCGCTCGGCCTGCACCGTGGCGACGTGCTGGGCGTCCAGATCCCCAACACGATCGAGCTCGTCGAGGTCTACGTCGCCGCCTGGATGATCGGCGTCGTCGTCTCTCCGCTGCCGATGCAGTACCGCGAACGCGAGATCGTCGGCATGGCGACGCAGGCCGAGTTCAAGGCCTTCGTGACCGTCCCGCAGTTCGGTGCACGCTCGCCGCTCGGCGACATCCAGGCCGCTCGTGCGCAGATGCCGTCGGTCGAGGCGCTCATCGCGTACGGTCCGCACGCCGAGGTCATGACCGACGTGCCCGAGGGCATCCTGCACATCGCCCCGACCCCCGCCACGGCTGAGCAGCGTTCGCGCGTCGACGAGCAGGTCGCCGCAGACCCCAACGACCCCAACGACTGCCTCACGATCTGCTGGACGTCCGGCACCGAGAGCGAGCCCAAGGGCGTTCCGCGTTGCCACTACGACTGGCTCGCGATCAGCTGGGCGACCGTCGAGGTTCCCGCCGTCACGGCCGACGACGTGCTGCTCAACCCGTTCCCGATGGTCAACATGGCCGGCATCAACGGCATGTTCCTGCCGTGGCTGCGGACCGGCTGCGTCCTCGTGCAGCACCACCCCTTCGACCTGCCGACCTTCCTCGGCCAGATCGCGACCGAACGCGTGACGTACACCGTCGCGCCCCCGGCGCTGCTGTGGATGCTGCTGCACAACGAAGAGCTGCTCGCCAAGGTCGACCTGAGTAGCCTGACCCGCATCGGCTCGGGCTCAGTGCCCCTGCAGCCGACCATGGTGCGTGGATGGCAGGAGAAGTTCGGCATCGGCGTCATCAACTTCTTCGGTTCCAACGAGGGTATCGGCCTGCTGTCGAGCCCCGAGGACTTCCCGGATCCGAGCGACCGCGCGCAGTACTTCCCGCGCTACGGCACCCCCGGCGTCACGTGGTCGAGCCGGGTGTCCGAATGGGTCGGTGTCCGCCTCGTCGACCTCGACACCGGCGAGGACATCACCGAGAACGGACGCAGCGGCGGCTGCGCATCAGCGGTCCGACGGTCTTCGCGGGCTACCTGCACGGCGAGAAGCGGCCCAGCCCCTTCGACGAGCAGGGCTACCTCAAGACCGGTGACCTGTTCGAGATCGCCGGTGACAAGAGCCAGTACCTGCACTACCTCGACCGGGCCAAGGACCTGGTGATCCGTGGCGGCATGAACATCGCCCCCGTCGAGCTCGAAGGGCTCATCGCCGAACACCCCGCCGTCGTCGACGTCGCCGTGATCGGTGATCCCGACGAGGTGCTCGGCGAGCGCATCGCCGCCGTCGTGACCCTCGCGCAGGGCGCCTCGCTGACCTTGGAAGAGCTCATCGAGTTCCTCCGAGCCAAGAAGATCGCGTCGTTCAAGCTGCCCGAGCGCCTCGACATCCGCGACGAGATGCCCCGCAACCCCGTCGGCAAGATCCTCAAGCGCGAGCTGCGCATCACCACCTAGAAGGAGCACCATGAACGATCAGGAAAAGCTCGACCTCGCCCAGACGATGTTCGCCGCGTGGGACGCGATGGACTGGGACGCCGTCACCGACCTGTTCGCCGAGAACGGCGTGCTGCACAGCGTCATGCACGAGCCGTTGGTCGGCAAGGACGCCGTCGGTGAGCGCATTGCGCTGCTCGGCAGCAAGGCCACGAGCATGAAGCTGCAGATCGAGGCGCTCGGCGTCATCGGTGGGCGCGTGTTCGTGCAGCGTGTCGACGTCTTCGACTTCGACGGCAACCACGGCGAGGTGCCGGTCGTCGGCATCATGTCGATGGAGGATGGCAAGGTCACCGAGTGGCTCGAGTACTACGACCGTCCGACGCTGCTCGCCGGCATGGGCATCAAGGAAGACTTCGGTCACTGACGGAGCTCTAGGATGTCGGCATGAAGGTGAGCGAGCGACGTCACCGTGCCACGAACGAGCATCCATCGCATGCGGAGTGGAACCAGCTGGCGGCGGACAGCAATGCCCAAGTCCGAAAAGCCGTCGCCAGCCGGGCCGATGCGCCGCCTGAGGCGCTGGTCGCCCTGGCGGCGGATCCGGTCAGAAGTGTCAGGGAGGCGCTCGTCGAAAACCCGAGCTGCCCGCCGGCCGCCTTGGCCCAGCCGTCGCAGATGCTGACGCCTACATCAGTCGTGAAGCCGTCCAGCACCCACGGACGACCGCAGAGTGCCTCGCGATGGTCGCATCCAGCGGCACCACCTCGGCGAGGCGTGCTCTCGCGCAATTGGCTCACGCAGATCTCGAAATGTCAGCGACGCTGGCAGATGATCACGACTGGCATGTGCGGGAAGAGCTGGCCTGGGCCACGACGCACCCAGAAATCTTGGAGCGGCTCCTGGGCGACGTCCACCCGCAGGTCCGGGGCATGGTGGCCAGGAACCCGAAAATCACGAGCTCTCAGCGACGCGCGCTGGCGAAGGACCCCCAGGCCGTCACCCGGGCCATCGTGGCCACCTGTGAGAACTGTCCAGACGACATACTGTTCGAGCTCGCTCAAGACAAGTCCGCCAACGTAAGGTTCTGCCTCACTCTGCACGGCAAGAACCGGCCGCTGATGGAGCTTCTCATGAACGACTCCGACAGCACGGTCGCCGACACTGCTCGCAGCAGCCTGAGTCGACCCCCGCTCTCGGGTGCGGAACTATTTCCATGAGCGACTGGCGGCTCGGCGGGCTATCGCCGTCGCGGCGACAAGTGCCGCGGCGGCGAACAGGTAGGTGACGAGCAGCCCTGTCTCCAGGGCGTCCTTGGAGGCAGTAGTGACGTCGGCAGTTCCCGCTGCCGTCGTGTAGATCAGGCCCATCGCTGACGCGCCCGTGACCATGCCGATGTTGCGGGCCAGGTTGAGCGTGCCCGAGGCGACGCCGCGGCGGCTCGGGTCGATCGATCCGAGCACGGCGGTGTTGTTCGCCGCGAGGAACAGCTGATATCCCGGCGCCAGGAGCACCGTGCCGGCCATGTACCCGGCCACGCCGAGCCATCCAGGAAGCAGGGCGAGCGCGCCGGCGCCTGCGGTCATCAACGCCAGGCCCACCGAGGTCATGCGGGCTGGGCCGAGGGTGTCGACGATCCGTCCGGCGATGAACCCCGTGCATGCCGAGGCGACGGGTCCGGCCGCCATGACGAGCCCGATCTGTCCGCTGCTGAGGCCGAGCGCGCCGCCCAGGAAGAAGGGACCGACGACGAGCGTGCTCATCATGACGGTGCCGACGATGAAGTTCAGCAGGCCGCCGACACCGAGCGCGCTGCCGCGGAGCAACGACGGCGGCAGCATGGGAGCCGTGCTTCGTTGCTCGACGGCGAAGAAGGCCGACAGGATCACGGTCGCGCCGACCAGGAGGGCGCCGGTCGTCCAGAGGGAGACATCGAGGGTCAGTGCCACGGCGTAGGTGGCGACGCCGCTGGTGAGCAGGAGAACTCCGGGGAGATCGAGACGTGATGGCGTGGGTGACGAACCGGTCAGGGCAAAGGTCGACGCGAGGGCGGCCGTGAGTGCGCCGAGCCCTGCCATGACCCAGAAGATCGGCTGCCAGCCCGCCCACGAGATCAGCAGCCCACCCGCTGCCGGGCCTGAGGCCGTGCCGACTGCTCCGATCGTCCCGAGCAGCCCCATCATGGAGCCCGTGCGACCTGCTGACGCGATGTCGCGGCCGATCGCGAGAGGAAGCGCCATCATGACGGCGGCGCCCGCGCCCTGAACCGCGCGGGCGAGCACCAAGACCGACAGCGACGGTGCCACGGCGGCGGCGACAGATGCGGTGGCGAAGACGACAGTGCCCAGGAGCAGGGCGCGGGGGCGCCCCATCCGATCGCCGAGGAATCCGGCGGCTCCGCTCGTGGCGGTCATCGCGATCAGGTACGCGAGTGCCACCCACTGAGCGTCGGCGAAGCTGCCCCCGAAGGCAGAGGCGAGCACGGGCAGCGCGACGTTCGCGGCGCTCGTCCCCACCGACGCACTCAGGACGCTCAAGATGAGCACCGTCATGAGCGACCTGCTGCGCTGTACCGACTCTGTTCTCATGCCTCCACCGTCACCCAGGCGCATTCAAAATCGCAAAGAATTTTGCTGTTTCTGGGACGATCTGCTCTGATGGGCGGATGGACACATCAGCGTCGAGGATCGATCAGACCCTGAATCAGGTTGCTCCCCGGCTTCAAGAGCTGCCGGCCCGGTCGGGCCTCAGCCTCAGCGAGGTCTCGACGACCACCGGCATCTCCACGAGCACGCTCTCGCGGTTGGAGACCGGCCAGCGCAGGCCGAGCCTCGAGCTGCTCCTGCCCCTCGCGCAGCTCTACCGGCTGTCGCTCGACGACCTCGTCGGCAGCCCAGAGACCGGTGACCCCCGCATCCGGCTGCGGCCCCGGCGCGTGAACGGACGCACTGTCGTGCCACTCACCCGGCAGCCTGGCCGGCGGCACGCCTGGAAGATCATCGTTCCCCGCACCACCGTGACTCCGTCGCTGTCGACGCATCGCGGATCGGCCTGGATCTACGTGCTGTCCGGACGACTCCGGCTGATCGTGGGTACCCGAGATCTACGCCTGGGCGCTGGGGAAGTTGCCGAGTTCGACACCCGTACCCCGCACTGGTTCGGCAGCGACGGCGAGTTTGACGCCGAGGTGCTCACGATCTTCGGTGAGGGCGGAAGTGTGGGCGCCACGGACGAGGACGTCGCCCTTCGGCACCTGGACGAGGTGCTGGGCGGGGCATAGCCTTCGGTGGTTGAGGTGCGGAGGCCGCTTGCGGCCGAAGCCTCGAAACCACGACGGCTTCGAGGCTTCGCTTCGCTCCTCAACCAGCAGGAGGCGTCTTCTTCCGGCGACTGGCCAGCCCTGGCAGTGCGGCGTAGTCGCCACGAATCAGCGCTTCGCGCTTCTTGCGTGACCAGCCTTGCACCTTCTTCTCCGCTGCAAACGCCTCAGTGACCAACGCGAACTCGTGCGCATAGGCGAGTTTTACCGGGAGACGTCGCTTGGTGTACTCAGCGCCGAGGCCCTGGTTGTGCATCCAGAGTCGGTGTTCAAGGTTGCGAGTGCTTCCGACGTAGTAGGAACCGTCGGAGCACTCAAGGATGTACATGTGGGGCATCACTGCACAGAACCTGAGGACGACGCGATGCGTCCAGTGCGTCATCCACAGGGGGCGGTGGTTTTTCGAGGCTTCGCTTCGCTCCGCACCTCAACCAACGGGGTGGCTAGAACGTCGGGTCGGTCCACCAGGGGTAGGACGCGGGAGCGTCGTCGGGCAGGCGTCCGGGGAACTGCGGCGACCGCTTCTCCAGGAACGGCTGATCCCTTCGACGACGTCGGCGCTCGCACCGAGCTCGAGGTTGAGCCGGGAGTCGACGCGGTGGGCGTCCATCGGGTGATCGGATCCGGCGAACCGCCACAGCATCTGCCGGATCATGCCGACCGCGACCGGGGCGGTGTTGTCGGCGATCTCGCGGGCCAGCGCGTAGGCCGCCGGCAACAGGTCGTCGGCCGCGTGGACGCTGCGGACCAGGCCGGCGTCGAGCGCTTCGGCCGACGAGACCATCCGGCCGGTGTACATCCACTCGGCGGCGGTGCTGATGCCGACCTTCTTGGGCAGGAACCACGTCGAGCATGCCTCGGGGACGATGCCGCGCTTGGCGAACACGAAGCCGAACCGGGCCGACTCGGCGGCCATGATGAAGTCCATCGGCAGCAGCATCGTGGCACCGAGGCCGGCGGCCACACCGTTGACGGCACCGATGACGGGCTTGGTCGACTCGAAGATCTTGAGCGTGATGAGGCCGCCCTCGTCGCGGAACTCCGCGGCGTCGTCGGTGCGGCCCTCGATGTCGAGCGCCTTCGACCCACCCGACAGGTCGGCGCCCGCGCAGTAGGCCTTGCCGCGACCGGTCACGACGACGACCCGGACGTCCGGGTCCTTGTCGGTCTCGGCGAAGACGTCCGCGAGCTCGGCGCACATCTGCAACGTGATCGAGTTCATCGCTTCAGGGCGGTTGAGCTCGATCGTCGCGATCTGGTCGGCAACGGTGTAGACGAGGGTCTCGTACGTCATGTCAGCTCCTGGTGGCGGTGGGCAGGCCGAGCGCGTTGAAGCGTTCGTGGGCCGCGAGGTACTCGACCTCGAGCCGGTCGACGACCTGGGAGACGGGCTCGATCGCATGGATCGTCTGGAGTCCCTGACCGGCCGCCCAGATGTCCTTCCACTTCTTGTCGGGTGACTCCTTCGAGTCATAGTTACGTGCGGTCGGGGCGACCAGGTTGTCGGGGTCGAGCCCGTTGGCGATCAGGCTCGGACGCAGCCACGACGCATCCGTCCCGGTGATTCCGGCGCTGACGATCAGGTCGTCCGGGCCGTGGTCGACGATCATCTGCTTGTACTCCTGTGGCGCCAGGCTCTCGACCGTCGGCAGGAACCGGGTGCCCATGTAGACCAGGTCGGCGCCGGCCGCGATCGCACCGGCGACTCCATGACCGTCGGTGATGCCGCCGCCAACGGTGATGATCCCGTCGAAGTCTTCGCGGACTGCTGAGATGAATGCGAACGGCGACAGGTAGCCGGTGTGTCCGCCAGCGCCGCTGGACACGCACGCCAGACCGTCGACGCCCAGTGCCGCGGCCTTGCGGGCCAGCTTGATGTTGACGACGTCGGCGATCACGATGCCGCCGTAGCCCTTGACGGTCTCCATGACCGGGGCGGGCGAGCCGAGGGCCGTGATGACGATGGGCGGCTGGTGCTCCGCGACGAGTGTGAGGTCGTCAGCCAGGCGGGTGTTGGTGCTGTGGGTCACGAGGTTGAGCGCCCACGGGGCGACGATCGTGTCGGGTTGGCTGTCGGTGGCGCCGCGCAGGGCGTCGTTGATCGTTCCCATCCACTTGTCGAGCTCTTTCGGCGGTCCGGCAGTTGGGTGCCGGGAAGGAACCGACGACCCCCGAGGTGCACGCAGCGATCACCAGCTCGGGTCCGGAGATCAAGAACATGGGCGCCGCCACGACGGGCAGGCGGACCGGGTGGGCCAATCGGGTCTTCATGGTGTCCTTTGCTGGGGTGCGGAATGGTCGAGCGGCTCTGACAAGCCGCGAAACTCGGGGGAGCGACGTTCCATGAAGCTCGTGACACCTTCACGGAAGTCGTCGGAGGCCAAGAAGCCGTCGAGCACTGCGTCGACCTCGACGACGGTCTGGGCGAGGGAGCGTTCGCGGCTCGTCCACAGGCGTTCCTTGATGTGCGCCATCGAGGTCGGCGAACAGCTGGCCGCGATGTCGTGGGCGATCTGCATCGCACGGCCCAGGGGGTCGGGGTCGGTCTCGGTGACGACGCCGAGTCTCTGCGCCTCGGTGCCGTCGAACGTCCGACCGGTCAGCAGCAGCTCGTGGGCCGTGGCGGCGCCGGCGATGCGTTCGAGCAGCCACTCTCCGCCGTGCATCGCGGGCAGGCCCCGTCGCGCGAAGGCCGTCGACAGGCGGGCGTCGGGGGCGGCGACCCTGATGTCGCACATCAGCGCCTGGACCAGGCCGATGCCGGCGCAGGGTCCGTCGATCGCGGCGATCATGGGCTTGCGGATCATGCTGGGAAACCACTCGGGCCAGACGATCTCGGCGGCGAGCGGGTTGGTCGTGCCGGTCTCGGTGTACGTCGTGAGGGCCTGGGTGTCGGCGCCGGGGCAGAACGCGCCGGCCGCTCCGGGTCAGGACGATGACCCGGACGTCGGGATCGGCGGAGGCTTCGGCAAGTGCCGTGTAGTACGCCGACTGCATCGGCACGGTCCAGGCGTTCTTGCGCTGGGGACGGTTGAGCGTGAGCGTCTGCACTCCGCCGTCATGGCTGATGAGGAGGGGTTCCGAGTCGCTCATGCGCGACTATCGCTGTTGAAGCGAGAGGAATCAGTCACTGATCCGGTTGCTAGCGGTTTCATGGTCTCCTCCGGGACGGTTTGGTTTATTGTGCCCTGGTTCTGGGTCCATGGCTAGTCACTTGCTATCTAGTAGTTTTAATTCTACTCAACTAGGATGTGCTCAGCTTCAGCCACGGTCGAGGAGGTCGAGAACGATGCGTCTGTTCCCAGACGAGGTCGCTGCCACGTTCCATCAGGAGGGGTGGTGGACAGGCCGGACCTGGCCCGACCTGGTCGATCAGCACCGCCTGGCGATACCCGACCGCACCGCACTGATCGACGCGCCGAACCGCCAGACCTACCTGCACGGCGAGCCCCGACGGCTCACGTGGAGCGACGTCGGCGACCAGGTCGACCGGTTGGCCCGCGTCCTGTTCGCACACGGGGTTCGCCGCGACGTCGTGGTCGGCGTCCAGCTGCCCAACTGCGTCGAGCTTCCGCTCGTCTTCCTGGCAGCGGCACGCCTCGGCGCGATCGTGACTCCCTTCCCGGTGCAGTACCAACGCCACGAGCTGCAAGGCATGGGAGAGGCGGCCGGCGTCCAGGTGTTCGTCTCGGCCAACCGTGCCGTCGGACGCGACTTCGCGGCTGAGCTCGTCCTGCTGTCTGACGAGATCCAGTCGCTGCACACCGTGCTGGCCTTCGGGCCCGACGAGGTGGCCGGAGCCGGTCAGCTCGACACGCTGATGGCATCCGCCGGAACCGACCCGGCCGAGCTTCGCTCCTACCTCGACGGCCTCGACCAGGACTCCAACGACTGCGTGACCCTGATGTGGACGTCGGGCACCGAAGGCAAGCCCAAGGGAGTGCCGCGGGCGTACGGCGACTGGGAGGTGCTCGCTGGCGCGTGCGCACAGTCGCCCCGGCTGACCGCAGAAGACGTCCTGCTCAACCCGTTCCCGATGGTCAACGGCGGCGGCCTCGCCGGCATGTTCCTGCCATGGCTGGCGCTCGGCTCGACCCTCGTGCAGCACCACCCCTTCGACCTCGACGTGTTCATCGGCCAGATCGAGGCCGAGAAGGTCACCTACACGTGCGCCCCGCCGCTCGTCCTCGACACCCTCGTCGCCGACGAGCGTGCGTTCACCGAGCACGACCTGTCGACGTTGCGCGCCGTCGGATCCGGATCGGCCCCGCTGTCAGGGTGGATGATCGCCCGCTGGGAGACCGATCACGGCGTCGAGGTGCTCAACCTGTTCGGCTCCAACGAGGGCGGCCTGCTGTTCGCCGACCCCGAGACCGTCCCCGATCCGTCGCAGCGCGGCCGGTTCTTCCCGCGGTACGGCGTGCCCGACATGCCCTACCGGATCGACGTCGCCCGCGCCATGAGTGGACGACTCGTGAGCCTCGAGGACGGCCACGAGATCACCGAGCCCGGCAAGCCCGGAGAGCTGCGGCTGAAGGGGCCGACGATCTTCGCCGGCTACTGGAACCAAGGTCGCCACGGCTTCGACGAGGACGGCTGGTTCTGCACCGGCGACGTGTTCGAGATCAGTGGCGACAACCCCGACTACCTGACGCACGTCGACCGGGCCAAGGACCTCATCATCCGTGGCGGGTTCAAGATCTCTGCCGCCGAGCTCGAAGGCCTCGTCATCGCCGACGAGCGCGTCGCCGCAGTGGCTGCCGTCGCGATGCCCGACGAACGTCTCGGCGAACGGGTCTGCCTGTTCGTCGTCCCGCGGGTCGCCGGTCAGGCGCCGACGCTCGTCGACGTCATCGCTGCCCTCGCCGAGAAGGGCGTCGCCAAGTTCAAGTGGCCCGAACGCCTCGAGATCGTCGACGATCTGCCGCGCAACGCGATCGGCAAGATCCTCAAGCGCGATCTGCGCTCCCGCCTCGCCCAGCCCGAAGACCGCCAGCTACAGGAGAACTCATGACCGTACTGCCCCGTATCCGCCAGGTCGTCGTGCTCGTGCCCGACCTCGAGGAGACGCTGGCCCAGTGCCGCGACATCTTCGGCAACGCGACGGGCACGCGCGACGCCGAGTCGATGGCCGAGCTCGGCTTCGAGCACGAGGTGCTGTCGTTCGGCGACACCTTCCTCGAGGTGTGTGCCCCGCTGACGGCCGACTCGGTCGGTGGTCGCCTCGTGGAGCGCAAGGGCGCCGTCGGCTACATGCTCGTCGTGCAGGTCGCCGACCAGCAGGTCGTCATCGACCGTGCCGCCGACCTGGGCATCGCCCCGCTGTTCGCCCAAGACTTCGAGGGCAACCGGATCTCGCAGTGGCACCCCAAGTCGCTCGGCACGTTGGCCGAGATCGACCAGGTCGAGCCCGCCGAGAGCTGGCACTTCGCGCCCCGGATCTTCGACGCGGCGTGCACTGATGTGGTTCGCGACATCGTGGGTGCCGAGCTGGCTACCCCGGATCCTGAGGCCATGGCGAAGGTGTGGTCGCAGGTGCTCGACCTGCCGCTGAGCGATCCGACGACGTTGCCCTTGGGTGAGACGGTGCTGCGGTTCGTCCCGGCCGGCGAGGCGACGGGCCTGGTTGCGGTCGACGTCGCAGCGGCGGATGCTGCGCGAGTGGGCGACGTCGAGCGCATCGGTGGTGTCGACTTCAGGTTCGTCGCAGACGTGGAGGTGGCTCGATGACCGAGTTCGTCCGCTATGCCGTCGAGGACGGTCTGGCGATCATCACGATCGATCGTCCCGAGAAGCGCAATGCGCTGAGCTACGCGATGTACGACGCGCTGCGCGACTTCACGCATGCTGCCGAGGCTGATGCATCGGTGCGGGCGATCGTGCTGACCGCCGTGCCGGGACAGTTCTGCGCCGGCACCGACCTGACCGAGCTGCACGACGTCGAACCTGGGACGAAGGGCGCCGACCGGCCGGGCCATACCGACGGACGGCACTGGTTCTTCCACGACTCGACCAAGCCCGTCATCGCCGCCATTGACGGCCCGGCGGCAGGCCTCGGCGTCGAGCTGGCGACGCAGTGCGACTTCCGGATCGCGTCGACGCGGGCCCGCTTCTCGTGGATCTTCGTGCAGCGCGGTCTCGTGCCCGACACGGGCGCCGGCACCTGGATCCTGCCGCGACTGGTCGGGCCACAGATGGCCAAGCGCCTGGTGTTCTCCGGTGACTTCATCGACGCCGCCGAGGCGCAGCGCATCGGTTTCGTGCTCGACGTCGTGGAGCCTGACGAGCTGGCCGATGCTGCCCGGGCGTTGGCGCTGAGCGTGTCGAGCGGTTCGCCGTTCGCGACGCAGCGGGTCAAGCAGCTGATCAACGAGTCGTCGTCGAAGTCGCGCGACGAGCACCTGGTCAGCCACGTCGCGGCCATGACGGAGTGCCAGCTGTCGGATGATCACCGCGAGGGCGTCGCAGCGTTTCTGGAGAAGCGGCCGGCCGTCTTCACCGGGCGTTGAGTCGGCGTCCTGAGACCCAACCAGCTGCCCGGAGGGCCTGCTCGACCTGGGTGAAGAAGGCGTCTTCCGCGACGCGAAGTCCCAGCAAGGGCAGGCGTAGCACCGTCAGCGATTGCAGGCTGAGGTCGTTCTGGCGCAACGCGTCGTCGACCACTGACGTCGCCCAGGTGTGGTGGATACCGTCGATCTCCAGCACGAGCCGAAAGGTCGTCCAGAAGACGTCGAGGTAGTACTTCTTGTCCTTGGCGCGCCGCACGGCCTGCCTGTCGGGGACGGGAAGTCCCCGCTGGCGGCACATCGTGGCGACGTCGAGCTCTCCCAACGACTCGACGCCACCAAGCAGGTCGAGCACGACACGTTCGAGGAACCGCCGGCGCCTGTCGCGACGGACGTCCAGCAACGCTTGCGCGACCTGTTCGGCGGTCGCGAGACGTTGCTGCACGGTCATGGTCAGGATCAACGCCGCCTGCCGGTCGCTCACCGCCCAGAGCGCGGCCCGAATGGCGGCGATCGGTGTCCTGACCCGAGGGATTCCGGCTTTGACGACGTCGTCCGGACGAAGCCTGCGAGTCTGTCGGACGTCTGAGACCGATGAGCGGAGCACCTTGGCACCGCGCGGGATCGACACTCGGATGAGATCGACGTCGAACCCGGTGAGTCCGGCCGCGAGCAGCGAGCCGGTCCCGTCGAGAACGGCTCGCGTCCCAGCCTCGATGACGGCGTGCCACCGCAGCGCTTTGGCGTCGAGCGGCCCGGTGTGGATGCAGATGGTCTGCCGGTGGTGCTGCTTCCACCGGCCTGCCCGTACCTCGGCGGCGATGTCCCAGCGGGTCAGGCCGAGGGCGAGGATCTGGCGTCGGGACAGGACACCGTTCTGGGCATGGGCGAGTGCGCGGACAGCGGATACGCGTTCGAATCGTGTGGTCATGGCCAGAAGATGGCCGCTGAATCCCGCTTTGTGCGAAGAGGATCGCTGCCTGTGGACAGCCGCACCCTTGTGGATTTCAGGACGTCATCACATCAGTACGTACATTGGCACGTTCGTGATGACGTTCCGGAAGGGTAGTTGGCCTCCTAGAGCGTTGCTGGGTCGGTGTTCCCGCCGCAGATGATGACGGCGACCTTCTCGCCGTCGGCCGGCGCATAGGCGCCGGAGGTCAGGGCGGCGTACGCCGCGGCCGCGCCGTGCTCGGCAGGGACTCGGAACTCCGACCACAACCGTGAACGGGCATCGACGATGGCCTCGTCGGTGACAAGCACCGAGACCGGAGGGCGGCGGCGAGCGACGTCGAACGCGATGTCACCGACGCGGCGGGCACCCAGCGAGTCGACGGCAACACCGGAGACGTCCACGTCCACCGGTGCGCCGGCCTGCAGGGCGGACCGCAGCGTCGGGATGTTGACCGGTTCGACTGCGACGATGCGAGCGCGTCCCTCGACCGCAGCCGCCACACCGGCAAAGAGCCCGCCGCCACCGACGGCCACCACGATCGTGTCGACGTCTGGGACGTCCTCGAGAATCTCCAGTGCCAAGGTGCCGGCACCTGCGACGATCTCGGGCTGGTCGTAGGCGTGGCAGAACACTGCACCACGGGCGGTTGCGTCGTCGATCGCCGCGGCGTAGGCATCGGCGTACTCGAGACCGACCTGGCGCACCGACGCGCCATAGGCGACGAGCCGGTCGACCTTCACCCGCGGGGCAGTGGTCGGGACGAACACCGTCGCCGGCACCCCCAGCCGTGCGGCGGCGTACGCGTTCGCCAGTCCGGCGTTCCCGCCCGAGGCCACGACGATCCCCACCTGGGGGTCGAGTCGTTGCGGTCGGCAGCAGCCAGCAGGCGGTTGAAAGCCCCGCGTGCCTTGAACACGCCAGTGTGCTGCAAGAACTCGCACTTCAGCCACGGTGCGCCGTCGTGCCCGGGCAGCATCGGAGTCCTTCGGATGTGCCCGCGAATGCGGTCGTGCGCTGCCAGGACGTCACCACGCTCGATCATGAGCAGTGTCCTCGATTCACTGTTGCTGGAAGACGGCATGGTTGCCGTCAGAAGACGATCAACACGCCCGCCACGATGGTTGCCGTCGACAGGATCACACCTGCTGCTCGAAGCAACCGTCTGGCTGGTGCGTTGCGAGCGAACCGATCAGAGCTCGCCCACGCGATCGAGGATGCACCGGCCAGCAGGAGCAGCACTCCGAACTCGTGATCATCGGTCCACACGACGAAGACCAGTCCGCAGACCAGCAGGATGGCACCCAGCAGTGCGCGGAGGGCTGGGCTGTGCAGCGGAGAGTCGAGGCGGGTGGTCATCGACTGAGGTTACACGGGCACCAGACAGGAGGTGGGAGCCTGTGAGCACGACCTCACCGCAGTCGTTCGACCAGCATCGCCATCCCCATGCCGCCGCCGATGCACATCGTCTCGATGCCGAACTGCTGGTCGCGGGTCTGCAGGCCGTTCAGCAGGGTCGTCATGATGCGGGCGCCGGTCATGCCGAACGGGTGGCCGAGGGCGATCGCGCCGCCGTGGGGGTTGAGCTGATCCTCCACCGAGATGCCGAGGGCGTCGGTGACGGCGAGCACCTGGGCGGCGAAGGCCTCGTTGAGCTCGACGATGTCGATGTCGCCCATCGTCATCCCGGCCCGGTCGAGCAGCTCGGTGCAGGCCTCGATCGGCCCGACACCCATGTACTCGGGATCGAGTCCGCTGACGGCCGAGGCGACGATCCGGGCCAGGGGCTGCAGCTCGAGCTGTCGGGCGCGTTCGGCCGACATCACCAGGACGGCTGCGGCGCCGTCGTTGAGCGGGCACGCATTGCCGGCGGTGACCCGGTGGGGCTCTCCGAGTGCCGGGGTCAGCGCGGCGAGCGCGGCGAGGGTCGTCCCGGGACGGGGGCAGTCGTCGGTGTCGACGACGGTCCCGTCGGGATTGGTCCAGGGCAGGATCTCGCGGGCGAAGAATCCGTCGGCCGTCGCCCGTGCGGCACGCTGCTGGGACAGCAGGGCGAGCTCGTCCATCCGGCCGCGGGAGACGTCATGGCGTACCGCGACGTTCTCGGCGGTCTGCAGCATCGACGTGTACATGTGGCTGACGAAGTCGTCTCGGGAGTCGTCGACGAAGCGGGGATTGAGGTCACCGGCGGGGGCACCGCCAGACACCCCGCGACACGCACTCGACACCCGCCGCGACGAAGGTGTCTCCTTCGCCTGCCCTCACCGCGTGGAACGCCGACTGGATCGACTGCAGCGACGACGCGCACGCACGGCTGACGGTGTTGCCGGGGACGCTGGCCGGGAGGCCGCTGAGTGCCGCCACGATGCGGCCGATGCCGAGACCCTGCTCGCCTTCGGGGACGGCGGTCCCGACGATGACGTCCTCGATCGTCGCCGGGTCCAGGCCGGGGACCTGGTCGAGCAGGCCGCGCACCGCGAACCCGCCGAGGTCGTCGGCGCGGACGTCGCGCAGCGAACCTTTGAAGGCGCGACCGATCGCGGTCCGGGTGGTGGCGACGATGACGGCTTCGGGCATGGTGATCTCCTGGTCTGCCGGGGGTTCAGTAGCTGTTCTCGAGCTGGCGTTTGTAGAGCTTCCCGGCCGGCGAACGGGGCATCTCGTCGATGACGTCGACGGTGCGGGGCACCTTGTGCCGGGCCAGGCGTCCGCGTGCGAACTCCCGCACCTCGGCGGCGACGGCGACGTGGTCGGCGTCGGGGTCGGCCAGCTGGATGACGGCCTTGACCTGCTCGCCGAACTCCTCGTCGGGGATGCCGAAGACGGCGACGTCGAGCACGGCGGGGTGCTCGATCAGGACGTCCTCGATCTCCTGGGGCGAGATGTTCACCCCGCCAGCGATGATCATGTAGTCGGTGCGATCGGTCAGGAAGAGGTAGCCGTCGGCGTCCAGGTGGCCGATGTCGCCGAGAGTCGTCCAGGTCGGATGGTCGGGGTGTCTCGTCGCGGCGGTCTTGTCGGGCTCGTCGCGGTACTCGAATGCCTGCTCGGCTCCGGCGACCTCGAAGTAGATGATGCCGTCGGTGTCGTGGGGCAGCGTGTCCGGTGGGGTCGCAGATGTGGACGGTGCAGCCGGGGCTCGCCTGGCCGACCGACCCCGGATGTGTGAGCCACTCGTGCGAGTCGATCTGGGTGGAGCCGTTGTCCTCGCTGCCGGCGTAGTACTCGTGCAGCACCGGACCCCACCAGTCGATCATCGCCTGCTTGACGCTGGCAGGACACGGGCTGGCGCCGTGGATCACGTACTGCAACGACGACGTGTCGGCAGCATCCTTGACCTGCTGGTCGAGCCGCAGGAGTCGCACGAACATCGTCGGCACCAACAGCGCGTGCGACGGGCGGTGGCGAGCGATCGTGTCGAGCGTGCTGGCTGCGTCGAACTTCGTGGACAGCACGACCGTTCCGCCGATCGACGTGATCGCGCTGCAGAACGACAAGGGTGCTGCGTGGTAGAGCGGGGCAGGGCTGAGGCAGACAGTGCCTGCGGACACGTCGAACGAGCTGGAGACCCAGGCGCGGACGGCCGCATTGCCTTCGGCGACGTGCTTGCCGCTGAGGCTCCGGGTGATGGCCTTGGGTCGGCCGGTGCTTCCGGAGCTGTAGAGCATGGGTGCGCCGTAGGGCTCGTCTGCCAGAGGCTGGGCTGGATGTGTGGTGAGGGTCGAGGCGTAGTCGTCGTACCCGGGCAGCGGCGCGTCGAGGCTGAGTCGTAGCCGCATCGGCAGGTCGGCGAGAGTCGCGGCGGTCTCGGTCAGGCGTCCGTCGACGACGAGTGCGGAGGCGCCGCAGTTCTCGACGACGTACCGCGCCTCGCCTCCGGTCAGATAGGCGTTGACGGGGGTGAAGAACAGTCCCGACCGCATGGCGGCCCAGTAGATCTCCAGGAACCGCAGGTGATTGCCCGCGACGACGGCCAGATGGTCGCCAGGCCGCAGCCCCGCAGCGTGGAGGGCCTGCGCAAGCCGGTTGGATCCGTCGTCGAGCTCGCGGTAGGTCATGGTCTCGCCGGATTCGGCCATGATGACGGCCGGCTTGTCCGGGAACGCTGCAGCATGCGTCGCGGGGTACGTCATGTGGCGATGATAACTACAACAACGACATCATGGATAGAGCCTATTGACTGCTTGATCGGGTTACGTTACTTCTTGTATGACAGTAACTAGGATCGTGAGGACTGGCGTGAGGCGAGAGCTGACGGACGAGCAGCGGGCGTTCCGAGACGAGATGAGGACCTTCTTCGAGACGCAGGTTCCGGCGCGAGCTTCGCGATCCTGTCGCTGCCGGAGCGCCGCTCGATCGCGATCGCATCGTGGAGACCCATCGCATCCTCCACTCGGCCGGGCTCGCCGTGACGCATTGGCCCGTCGAGTGGGGCGGCAAGGACTGGACGGCGATGCAGCGACACCTCTTCGAGGAGGAGATGCACCGCGCCGGGGGTGTTTCCGCCGCTCGGCCCCAACGTCGGCCTGGTCGGACCCGTCCTCGCCGCATTCGGCAGCGAGGAGCAGAAGGCCCGCTTCCTGCCGCCGACTGCCAGCCTCGACATCTTCTGGTGCCAGGGATTCTCCGAGCCCGATGCAGGATCCGACCTTGCCTCGTTGCGGACGACGGCCGTGCTCGACGGCGACCAGTGGGTCGTCAACGGCCAGAAGACCTGGACGAGCCTGGCGCACATGGCCGACTGGATCTTCTGCCTCGTCCGCACCAACCCGCAGGCCGCTCGTCGGCAGCAGGGCATCTCGATGCTGCTGATCGACCTCTCGTCGCCGGGCATCACGGTCCGTCCGATCCGGATGATCGACGGCGAGGCGGAGGTCAACGAGGTCTTCTTCGACGACGTCCGCGTGCCGGCCGACCAGCTCGTCGGCGAGGTCGACAAGGGCTGGGACTACGCCAAGTTCCTGCTCGGCAACGAGCGGGTGGGGGTCGCCCAGATCGGCAACACCAAGCTGCGACTCGCACGAGCCAAGGCGCATGCGGCCGAGCCGCTCGCCGACGGCTCGACCCTGCTGGACGATCCGGTCGTCGCCCGACGCATCGCCGCGCTCGAGAACGACCTCGCCGCGCTGGAGCTGACGGCGTTGCGCGTCGTCGGCAGCTCGAGCGATGGCAAGGCCGATCCGGCCTCGTCGGTGCTGAAGCTGCGCGGCACCGAGCTGCAGCAGGAGGTCGCCCGGCTGGTGGCCGACCTGGCCGGATCCGACTCGCTGGCATCAGCAGCGGGGGACACCTCGGACGTGCCCGAGTGGGCGCAACGATCGATCCCCATCTCGCTCAACCTTCGCAAGGTCACGATCTACGGCGGATCCAGCGAGATCCAGCGCAGCATCATCGCCTCCTCGATCCTGGGACTCTGACATGGACTTCACCGTCGACGCCGAACAGCCGCCCTGCGCGACACCTTGCGCCGCTACCTCGCCGACCCGGCACGCCCGACGACCTGGGCCGGTCTGGCCGATCTCGGGGTGCTCGGGCTGCTGATCCCTGCCGAGCATGGCGGCAGTGACCTGGGGGCGGCCGAGATGATGCTCGTCGCCCAGGAGGTCGGCCGCGCCAACCTGCTCGAGCCCTTCGTCGACGCGATCGTCGTCGCCGCCGGGCTGATCGAGCGGTTCGCGACGGCAGAGCAGCGAGCTGCCTGGTTGCCGCGCATCGCGAACGGCACGTGCCTGCCGATCCTGGCCCACTCCGAGCCGCGTTCGCGATGGAGCACCTCGGCGCGGGGAGTGACCGGCAAAGCGAGCGCAGATGGCTGGACGTTGACCGGGGTCAAGGAGCCCGTCGCGCACGGCGCCGAGGCCGATGTGCTGATCGTCAGCGCCGACGTCGGCGGCGAGACCCGACTGTTCCTGGTCGAGCCGCAGCAGCCGGGCGTTTCGCGCACGGGCTACCTGACCCACGACGGATCCCGCGGTTCGCGGATCGTCCTGGACGGTGCGACGGCCGTGCCGCTCGGCGACGGCTCGATCGGCGAGGAGGCGTTTGGACGCCGTCTTCGCGACCGGCGTCGTCGCCCTGTGCGCCGAGGCGCTCGGCGCGATGGAGGCGGCGCTCGACCTGACCGTCGAGCACCTCACGACCCGACAGCAGTTCGGAGTCCCGCTGTCGTCGTTCCAGGCACTGACCCACCGGGCCGCCGACCTGTACGTCGAGCCGAGCTCGCCCGCAGCATGGTGCTGTTCGCGACGGTCGACCTCGCCTCTGGCGCGGCTGACCCGATCGCCGGGTCTCGGGCCAAGCTGCAGATCAGCCGGGCGTCCCGGCGCATCGGCGATGCCGCGATCCAGCTGCACGGGGGCGTCGGCGTCACCGACGAGTATCCGATCGGCCACCTCGTCAGCCGGCTCGAGGCGATCGACCGAACCCTCGGCGACGGAGACTTCCACCTCGACCGGCTCGCCGCCGACGTCCGGACCCACACCGCAGTCGAGCTGTTGCGCTGATCGACTGCGGTGTGGCTCGAGACCGACGGTCGTGGCTGGATCGTCGGCGTTCGACCAGTCCTTGAGGTCTGAGCCGGCGGCCCAGGTCGAATGGGTGCCGCTCGAGATCCGCTCGGGCAGCTTCAAGGTGCAGACCGGACCGGCCGAGATGTCGGCGGCGTCGAACACCAGGCAGAACGAGGCATCGGCGTTCATGTCGGTGGTCAACGTGATGAGGTAGCCGTCGTCCTCGCCGGTGCTGCCGACGCGCGGCGCCATCGACGCCTCGCTGCCGTACACGCCGTCCTCGAGGCGGAAGTGCTGCTCGTTGCCGGTCACGTTGTCGTGCTTGACGAGTCCGTCGAACAAGAACCAGGCCGGCTTGCTCGTCGCGGAGTACGAGTAGCGGTGCTTGCGGCCGCCGACCGAGCCGTTCATCATGCCGAACTCGCTGACGGTGTCGGTCAGGCGTTCTTCCTTGACGCCGCCGGTCACCAGGTTGAGCCGCCACCGGTGCAGCCGCGGCTTCATCCGGTCGTTCGCCAGGAAACGGAACGCTCGCTGCCACTTGTCGCCCATGCCGTTGTCGGCCGGCGAAGGATCTTCCTGGAAGTAGCCCTCGACGACGATCTCGTCGCCCTCCTCGTAGGCGTTGACCCAGTGCAGGACGAACGTCGACTCGCACTCGAACCACCGCACATCGCCGGCACCGCCGCGGCGCGGGATGACACCGAGCCGCATCGGCATGTCGGGGTGGAACCGGGCGGCGTACGCGCCCTGCTTGAGACCTTCGGGGTCCCAGAACAGGGGCAGTCGTTGAGGATCGCGTAGTTCTCGGTGAACGACATGTCATGTGGCAGGCGTGGCCCGGGCAGCTCGATCGGGACGTAGTGCACGAGCTCGTTGTCGGCATCGACGACTCCGTAGTTCATGTACGGCGCCTCGGTGCTGTAGTTGAAGAACAGCATCTCGCCGGTGGCGTCGTCGATCTTGGGGTGGGCCGAGACGCCCCAGTCGAACGGGAACTTGCCGTTCCACGACTCCTTGCCGAGCGGCTCGAGCGACTGCGGGTCCATCCGGTAGAGATCGCCGCACTGGTAGAAGCTCGTCAGCGCGACGCCGTTGTGCACCACGACGTCGGTGCTGGAGGCATCTTTCAGCCGTCCACGTGCACCCCAGCCGTGCTCCATCAGCGACATGTTGGGTCGCTCGGCCAGTCCGGCCCACAGGCTCTTGCCGGCGTCGGTCTCAGCGGCCAGGCCGTCGGTGCGGACGAAGCGATTGCGGTAGAACGCCGTGCCGTCGCGGAAGCCCACGACATGGACCATGCCGTCGCCGTCGAACGGGTGGTAGTTCTTGATCGCAGGATGCAGGGGGTTCTCGGTGTTGCGCAGGTAGACGCCGTCGAGGTCGGTCGGGATCTCACCCTGGACGACGTCGAGGTCGTCGGCCTTCCACTCGGTGGTCTGCGGCTGCCACGGTCCGGTGCGGTACGGGTGGTCGTCGTCGGCAGGCAGCGTCGACAGCATGCGTCCGACAATGTCGAGGTCCATGATGCTCCTTACGAGGTGGGGAAGGTCAGGGGGTGTTCTCGACGACGAACGAGACGGCTGTCGTGAACGAGCCGCCGACGTTGACCGTCAGGACGCGGTGCGCGCCGTCGATCTGCAGGTCACCCGCTTGGCCGGTGACCTGGCGGGCGGCGTCGAGCACCATGCGGACGCCGGTCGCGCCGACGGGGTGACCGGCCGACAGGAGTCCGCCGCCGGGGTTGACCGGCAGGCTGCCCGACCGTTCGATCGTGCCGTCGCGGACGACCTCGCCGCCCTTGCCGCCCTCGACGAGGCCTAGGTGCTCGAGGGTCACGAGGCCGGTGATGCTGAAGCAGTCGTGCATCTCGACGACGTCGATGTCGTCGACGCCGCTGATGCCCGCGCGCTGGTAGGCGTCGTGGATCGCGCCGTGCAGGTGCGGGAACAGGTGCGGGGTGTCGTGCGAGCTGGCGAGCTTGTCGGCCAGCAGGAGCGTGTCGGTGCGATGGCCGAATCCGGAGATGCGGGGCAGCTGCTCGAGGTCCAGACCGCGGGTCGCCGCCCATTCTGCGGCGTAGGAGGCGCCGGCGAGCACGATCGCGGCAGCACCGTCGGTGATCCGGCCGCAGTCGGTCTTGCGCAGACGGCCCTCGACGAGCGGGTTGACCTCGTCGTCCTCGGCGAACGACCCTTCGGGGAACGCCCAGTCGCGGGTCTGCGCCAGCGGGTTGCGAGTGCCGTTGGCGAAGGCGATCTCGGCGAAGCGTCCGAGCACCGCGTGATCGAGCCCGTACCGCTTGTCGTACTCCTCCGCGACGTCGGCGAACAGTGCGGGCCACGCGTACTCGGCGTCGACGGCCTCGCGTCCGGCCCAGGCGGCGGTGCCGAGGTTGTCGGCGGCCTGCTTGGCCGAGACGTTGCGCATCGGCTCGAGACCGACGACGAGGGCGACGTCGTACCGTCCTGACTCGATGTCGGCGCTGGCTGCGACGATCGCGGTGCTGCCGGAAGCGCAGGCAGCTTCGTGCCGGGTCGACGGACGTCCGACGAGCGCAGGCTCGGCGGCCGCGACGAGCCCGCCGAGCTGAGCCTGGCCGGAGAACAGCCCACCGGCGAGGTTGCCGACGTGCACGACCTGCACCTCGTGCGGATCGACCTGGGCGTCGGCGAACGTCGCCGGCAGCACCTCGGTCAGCATGTCGATCAGGCCGAGCCCTTCCTTGGCCCAGTTGCGGGCGAAATCGGTCTGGGCTCCACCGAGAATGTAGAGATCCTGTGCCATGGGGCGCCTCCGGTGTGTGGCTGGGTGGGATGGACGGTTCATGCGGGGGTGCGCAGCTCGCGCTTGAGCACCTTGCCGACGGGATTGCGGGGCAGGGCGTCCACGATCGCGAGGCTCTCGGGCAGCTTGTACTTCGCAATGTGTCGTTCTTGCAGGAAGGCGTTGATCTCGTGGAGGGTCGGGCTGTGGCCGTCGTTGACCACGATCACGGCGCGGGTGCGTTCGCCCAAGGTGTCGTCGGGCATGCCGACGACGGCGACCTCGGCGACGGCCGGATGCTCGACGATGAGGCTCTCCAGCTCGGCCGGCGAGATGTTCATGCCGCCACGGACGATGAGGTCCTTGGCCCGGTCGACGTACTGCAGGAACCGCAGGTCGCCGGTGTGGTCGGCGACGTACTGGAACAGGTCGCCGGTGCAGTAGAAGCCGTCGGCGTCGAAGGGATCAGCCGATGCGGTTCCGGGCAGGTAGCCCGAGAAGATCCCCGGGCCGCTGAGTCGCAGCTCGCCGGGCGTCCCGCCGGTCGTGACGGTCTCGCCGCTGACCGGGTCGACCAGCTTGCTGAGCACGCCGTGCGAGGCGCGGTTCGACCAGGTGTGGTCGGCAGAACCGAACCGTGGGAACAGCACGGACCGGTGCACTGGATCGGGCACCGACCGCGGATCGCTGACCAGGCTGATGCCCTCGTTGGAGCCGAAGCAGTTGAGGATGTCGATCCCGAACCGGTCGCGCCAGGCCACGATCATCGACGGCGGCAGCGGTGCCGAGCCTGATCCGATGACGCGCACCGAGGCCAGGGTCTCGGGCGTGCAACCGGGCAGGTCGAGCGCACGGATCAGCAGCGCCGGGGGAGCCACGGTGTAGGTGACCTGCTCGTCGTGGAGCTGGCGAAGAACGTCGGGGCGTCGAAGGGATGGTGCTGCACCAGGACGGCGCCGGTCAGCAGCCACGGCACCAGCATGCCGGCGATCCCGGCCATGTTGACCATGGGAAAGGGGTTCAGCAGGACGTCGTCGACAGTGAGCTCGGCGGCGTCGACGCTTGAGATCGCCATGGGCCGCCAGTCGTTGGGGCAGCGCGGCACGCCCTTCGGTGTGGACTCGGTGCCGGACGTCCAGCAGATCGTCACGGCTTCGTTGGGGTCGCGGTCGCGGTCGCGGTCGAGGTCGACGTCGAGGGATGCGGTGCCGCCGCCTCGGACGATGGGCGTCAGGGCGATGACGTCGGCGGGCAGGTCTTCGCCGAAAGCGAGGATGGCCTTGAGCTCGGGAATCTCGCGCAGGGTCGCGGTGATGTCGGTGAGGGTCCCGGCGAGGATCCGTCCGCTGCCGATGAACGCCGTGAGGTGGGCCAGCTGGCCCATCTGGCCGAGCTCGAAGGCGCGGTACTGCACGGGAAATGGTGTCGCGATGGCACCGATCGAGGCGATCGCGAGATAGCTCGTGACGAGATCGGTCGAGTTGGGCAGCTGCAGGCCCACGACATCGCCGGCCTCGACGCCGCACGACAGAAGCTGCGGTCGCGAGGAGGGCGACCTGCTGGTCGAGCTCGGCCCAGCTGAGCCGCTGGGGGAGCGCGCCGCTGATCTCGGGAAGGTTCGGAGGATCGACCACGGCGAGCCGGTCGGGCATGGCCCGGACGTGCTCGGCCAGCAGCGCGGGCCAGGTCGCGGCACCCCAGTGGCCGGCCTCGGTGAAGGCCTTCACGCGATCGGGTGTGTGGAGCTTCATGAGTTAATTACTACAAGATCAAAAGTCACCTGTCAACGAATTGTCGCTGTCGTGCGGGGATCTCCGCCGACTGCACTACGCTGGGGGTCGCCCGAACCGGAAGGATGCGACGTGACGAAGGAAGCAGTCGTTCCCGACGTGGGGGAGAGCGCTTCTCCGCTCGGCCGGGCTCTCGTCCTGATGGGCGACATGTGGACCGTGCGCATCGTGCGGGCGATCTTCGCCGAGCAACGCCGATTCCAAGACTTGCGCGACTCGCTCAACATCTCCGACCCGGTGCTGTCGCGCCGCCTGCGCGGTCTCGTCGACGACGGCCTGCTGTTCACCCGCGCCTACCAGTCGCATCCGCCGCGCCACGAGTACCTGCTGACCGAGTCGGGCATCGACCTGTGGCGAGTCATGATCGCGCTGTGGACGTGGGACCGCACGTGGGCTGGTGCGCACCACCGCGACAGCGGCCTGCGGCTGCGGCACGACGTGTGCGGCAACTCCACGCGCCCCGTCTTCGGCTGCGGCCGGTGCGGCGCGATCGGACTGACGGCGCGAGACGTCAAGGGCACCGTCGACGACCGCCTCCTGCTCGACGTCGTGGGTCGTCGGTCGCGTCGTTCGCCGACCATCAACACCCCCATCGATGCATCGGGTGTCCTGGGCGACCGGTGGTCGACCATGATCTTGTCCGACGCGCTGATGGGCAGTCGCCGGTTCCACGAGTTCCAGTCGCACCTGAAGATCTCGCCGGTGACCCTGACGCACCGGCTCGAGCTGTTCGTGGAGACCGGGATGCTGAGCCGCGAGTCCGTCGCGGCCGGAGGTCGGCGCCAGGAGTACCGCCTGACGCCCAAGGGCATCGACTTCTTCTCGGTGACCGCGACGATCAACAGCTGGGCGGCTCAGTGGCTCGCCGACGACGGGCAGTCCGGGCTGTCGCTGATCCACACTGCCTGCGGCCACGAGCTGCAGCCGCAGTTCACGTGCAACAGCTGCAATGGCGTGCTGGCGCGACCAGAGATCAGCTTTGAGGGCTCTGCGGTCTGACCGACTCGATCGCGTGACCGCGCAACGGCTCGTGGCACGCGCTGCAGGTCAAGATGACGTGCAGCTCTCGAGCCGCACGTCGCATGGTGCATCACGAGCGCCGGGCCGTCCGGAGCCGTGAACCAGCGGTGACCCCACTGGATCATGAGCAGGACGACGGGCAGGAACGCCAGTCCCTTGGCGGTGAGCCGGTACTCCATCCAGTCGGCCCGCTCGGCCGTCGGGACCTGCTCGAGGACGCCGAGGTCGGCGAACACCGCGAGCCGGTCGGCGATGATCGTGGGGGAGGCTGACAGCCGCTTCTGGAACTCGCTGAACCTCGTCACGCCGAGGAAGGCCGCACCCAAGATGGCGATCGACCACCGGTTGCCGATCAGCTCCATGGTCTGGTTGATGACCTCGCTGGGCCGCTTGTCGTTGCGCGAGCGCTGCCGTCGGGCCGTGATCTGCAGATTGCGTGACCAGTCGCCGCTGGGGCCGATCTTGCCGTCGACCTCGCGCCACCGGATGCCTTCGCGGCACGAGTCGCAGGTCAGGACGGGATCGGTGGCTCGCCGCAGGTCGTGTGGCGCATGTGCGGCAGGTCGACCGCGTCCTCGTCGTCGACCCAGTTGCGCTCCCATGCCCACATCGAGATCAGGATCGGCCAGACCTGGCGGCCGCGTGCCGACAGCAGGTACTCGTAGCGGACCGGGCGGTCGCTGTAGCGGTTCTTGGTCAGGACGCCGGCGTCGACCAGGGCGGCGAGCCGGGTCGTCAGTGCCGTGCCGGGGATGGGCCGAGCTTGAGCCAGTCGGTGTAGTGCTTGGCGCCGCGCAGGGCCGTCCGGATGATCCACAACGACCACTCGTCGGCCAGGACGCCGTTGGCGACGGCGATCGAGTTGGGGCCGCCTGGCTCCAGCGGAGTGGCGTCGTCAAAGCCTCCGAGGAGGCGTCCGTCGGCGCTGGTCATGGCACATCCCTATCAGGTCTGGGGGGTCGTGGTGCTGCTCGTGAGGTTACTCGTACTGGTCCGTTGACCGGCCCATCAGGATGGGGTATAACTTAGTCACGTTGCTAACTATAGTGATCGGCGTCACCTCATGCAACTGGGTGTGATCGCGGGGAAATTCGAGCAGGAAGAGGAGGGTCAGAGGTGCTGGAGATATCCAACGTGGTCATGCGCTTCGGTGGCGTGACAGCACTGGATCGCGTGGGCTTCACCGTGGCCGACAACGAGATTTGCGGTCTGATCGGCCCCAACGGAGCCGGGAAGACCTCGCTCTTCAACTGCATCACGCGGATCTACCGCCCCGAAGAGGGCTCGGTCCACTTCAACGGCCAGGACCTGCTGTCGCTGCGCCGTCACCAGGTGGTCCGACACGGCATCGTCCGCACCTTCCAGAACCTGGCGCTCTTCCCGTCGCTCTCGGTCCTCGAGAACACCGTCATCGGCGCCCACAGCGTCAACACCCCGCGGCTCGTCCCGTCGATGGTGGCTCGCCCATGACCCGCTCGGCCCAGCGCCGCATCGAAGGCGAAGCCTGGGGAGCTGCTCGAACGCCTCGAGGCTGACCGATGTCGCCTTCCACCCGGCAGCCGGTCTGCCGTTCGGCACGCTCAAGCGGGTCGAGCTGCGCGCGCGCTCTCATCAGCCGCCCCTCGCTGCTGCTGCTCGACGAGCCTGCCGGCGGCCTGACCCACTCCGAGGTCAACGAGCTCGGCGAGCCCATCCTCGACCTGAAGAAGGACTTCGGCTTCAGCGCGCTGCTCGTCGAGCACCACATGGGGCTCGTGATGGGCATCTCGGACCACATCGTGGCCATGGACTTCGGTCGCACCATCGCCGACGGATCGCCCGCCGAGGTCCAGCGTGACCCCGCGGTCGCCGAGGCCTACCTGGGGAAGAGCGCATGACTTCGACACCACTGCTGGAGGTCCGCGGACTGCGGGCCGGCTACGGCCAGATCAACGTCCTGCACGAGATCGACCTCGAGGTCGGCACCGGCGAGGTCGTCGTCGTGCTCGGTGCCAACGGTGCCGGCAAGTCGACGCTCATGGCCGCGATCTCGGGCCTCATCCCGCACACCGGCGACATCCTGGTCGACGGCAAGCCGGCCGGCAACCCGCGCCCCGACGAGATGCTCAAGCACGGCATCAGCCTCGTCCCGCAAGGACGCGGCACGCTGACCGCGCTCGACGTCAAGGACAACCTTCGCGTCGGCGGCACGAACCTGGCGACCAAGAAGGAAGTCGAGGAAGAGATCGACCGCTGGTTCACGATCTTCCCGCGCCTGGCCGAGCGCAAGGACCAGGTCGCCGGCACGCTCTCGGGCGGCGAGCAGCAGATGCTGGCCATCGCCCGGGCGCTCATGAGCCGTCCGCGGCTGCTGCTGTGTGACGAGATCAGCCTCGGCCTCGCGCCGCTGATCATCCAAGAGCCTTTCGAGACGCTCGGTCGGGTCAGCGCCGAGTCGGGCACCGCTCTGCTGCTGGTCGAGCAGAACGCCGAGCTCGCGCTCGACATCGCCTCACGCGTCTACCTGCTGGAAGTCGGAGCAGTCGCCTCGTCCGGAACGGCCGCGTCGTTCCGCGACAACAACAACATCCGCCAAGCGTACCTAGGCTATTAGGACTCATTCGATGGACATATTCCTGTCTCGACTCTTCGCCGGCATGACGTCGGGGTCGATCTACGTGCTGATCGCACTCGCGCTGGTGGTGGTCTTCCGCAGCTCGACCACGATCAACTTCGCCCAAGGAGAGTTCGCCCTCTTCACGACCTACGTCGCCTGGTGGCTGACCGAACGCGGCCTGAACATCTGGCTCGTGCTCCTGCCCGTCATCGCCCTCGGATTCATCATGGGCGCGCTCGCCGAACGCTTCCTGATCCGCCCCGTGCGCAAGCGGGACGAGACCGCGATCCTGATCGTTGCGCTAGGCCTGTTCACAGGCCTCAACGGACTCGACGGCTGGATCTGGGGCTCGGACGAGAAGGTCTTCCCGACGATGTTCCCGTCCGGTGAGGACTCCTACATCTTGGTGTTCGGGGCGCGTCTGCACTACGACTCGCTGTTCGTGTGGCTGTTCACGATCGGTGTCGTCGTCGGCCTGACGCTGCTGTTCAAGAAGACGAGCCTGGGCCTGGAGATGCGCGCCGTCGCGACCAACCCCCAGTCCGCCTCCTTGTGCGGCATCAAGGTCGGCCGCATCCTGACGATCAGCTGGGGCCTCTCGGCCGCGATCGGATCGCTCGCCGGCGTGATGCTGGTGCCGACGATCCCGCCCGGACAGCTCAACCTGTCATCGATGTTCCACATCCTGATCTTCGCCTCCGCGGCAGCCCTCCTGGGCGGTCTCGACAGCATCAAGGGCGCTGTCGTCGGCGGCCTGATCATGGGCATCGGCCTGGCGATGATCAACGGCTACGCGACGTTCATCGGCGGCTCGTTCTCCTTGACCTTCGCCCTGATCCTGATCGTCGCCGTGCTGACTGTCAGACCTACCGGACTGTTTGGAACGCGCCGATTGGAGCGAGTGTGAGCACCGAGACCTTGAACGAGAAGACTCAGCCAAAGGTTGAGGAGCCAGCCGGCAAGGGGCCGCGGACCATCCGGCGCGGCAGCCGGGCGCACAGCCTCATGCTGCTGGGCGGTGCAGTCATCGCCGTCCTGATCATCCTGTGGGGCAGCGGGCTCGACCCGTTCAACCAGGGCCGGCTGACCCGCGTCGCGATCTTCGCGATCGCGATCGCCGGGCTCAACGTCGCCACCGGCTACATCGGCCTGCTGTCGGTCGGCCACTCGGCCTTCTTCGGCCTCGGCGCCTACACGACGGGCGTGCTGGTCGTGAAGTACGAGTGGGATCCGCTCGCGACGATCCCGGCAGCACTTCTGCTGTGCTTCGTCGTCGGACTGCTCGTCGGCCTGCCGGCCCTGCGGATCCGCGGCCTGTACCTCGCGATGGTGACGCTGGCCTTCGGCGTGGCCTTCCCCGAGATCATCGCCCACTTCGACGAGCTGACCGGCGGCGCGGAAGGCATGACGATCCGTCGTCAGCAGCTGCGCCCGCCGGAGTGGTCGGGCTTCACGCTCGGTGAGCGGACCCAGTGGCTGTACTGGCTGTGCGTCGTGACCCTGCTCGTGACGATGCTGATCATCCACAACATCGTGCGCAGCCGCTACGGCAAGGCCATGATCGCGGTCCGCGAGAACGAGATCGCAGCGTCGTCGTCCCGGCATCAACATCGCCGTCATGAAGACCACGGCGTTCGGCGTCTCCGGTGCCATCACCGGCGTCGGCGGCAGCCTGTTCGCGATGTACATCGGCAGCCTGTTCGCCGAAGGATCGTTCACGCTTCTGGCTGGCATCACCCTGCTGATCGGGCTCGTCATCGGCGGTGAGGCCACTCGCCTTCGGCCCGCTGCTCGGCGCGCTGGCCGTCGTGTACGTGCCCTACTACACCGCCGACATCGGCCAGGGGCAGTCGTCGGCCGTGCTGTTCGCCGTCGTCCTGATCTTCGTGATCTTCGTGGCGCCGGCCGGATCGTCGGGGGAATCACCAAGGCAGTGCGCAAGGTGTTCGTGCTGACACCTGCCATTCCGAAGAAGCCGGAAGGGGCCCGCAAGAACTAGACGTCCAGCTCGACCCGCACTCATCACCAAGTACTTAGAAAGGCTCACCATGAAAATCACCCACGTCACCGGGGCACGCCGCCTCGCTGTCCCGTTCGCCGTGGCTGCGGCTCTCACGCTGAGCGCGTGCGGCGGCGGCAGTGACTCGACCGACTCGGCCGAGACGTCCTCGGACCCGTCCAAGTTCAGCATCAACCTCGATGACTGCAACGATCCCGAGTCGGTGACCGCGCCGATCGAGGGAACGTTCGACATCGGCTACAGCGCACCGCTGTCGGGCCCGGTCGCCGGTGCGGTCGAGCTGGCCACGGCCGGCTACGACGCCCGCATCGCGGCGGAGAACGCCAAGGGCGGCGTCGACGGCGTCAAGATCAAGGTCACCTACAAGGATGACGCATTCCAGCCCGACAAGGCCAAGGCCAACGGCACCGAGCCCATCGAGAGCCTCAAGGTCGATGCTCTTGCCACGTTCGGCACCGGCCCGCTGGCCGCCATGGTCGACGACCAGAACGCAGCTTGCGTGCCGATGCTCTACCCGAGTCGTCGACCGCTGACTTCGTCGACGTCGAGCAGTTCCCGTGGACCACGACGATCCTGCCGCTGGCCTCGAACGAGGCCAAGTTCTTGGTCAACCTGATCGAGACCCGCTTCCCCGACGGCGTCAAGGTCGGCGTCGCGGAGAACCAGACCGCTTCGGGCAAGGTGCAGAGCGAGGCGTTCCAGGAAGCTGCCAAGGAGGCCGGACTGGAGATCACCAAGGTCGTCTCCGATGCTGACCCGGTTGCCGCTGCGACGACGCTGAAGTCTGAAGGCGTCGAAGCCGTCTACCACGGTGGCGTCACCGGCACCTGTGGTGCGTTCGACACGGCCCGCGGCCGCGTCGGGTACGAGCCCGAGCTCGTGCTGAAGCCGTCCAACTGCGTCAACGCGGTCGAGTACATCGCGGCCGGCAAGGCAGCCGACGGCGTCGAGCTGGGTGCGTTCGGCAAGGATCCCAACTCGCCGGAGAACAAGGACGACGCCGGCGTCAAGGAGTACGTCGCGCAGATGACGGCCAACAAGGTGCCCGCCGAGGTGCAGGCCAACGCGGTCGCCGTGTCGGGCTGGACGCAGGCCGACCTGATCATCAACACGCTGAAGCAGGCTGCGGCGTCCGAGGACGGTCTGACCCGTCTGAGCGTCATGGAAGCTGCCCGCGACCAGGACTACGCCTCGCCGATGCTGATCAACGGCATCAAGTGGTTCAGCACGCCTGACCTGCTGACCGGTATCGACGGCTTCCGTCCGATCAAGTGGGTTGCCGCTGACAAGGCGTTCGTCTCCGCTGGCGACGTCATCAGCATCCGCCCGTAACACCCCTCATCACCCCGCTGAGGAGGTACTTACTGCCCCGTGAGGAGGTACTTGTCGCCCTGTGGCCAGGGCGGTAAGTGCCTCCCCGAAGGGCGGTAACTACCTCCTCAGCGGTTTTTAGTTGACTTGGCGGTCGTGGCCTTGCCAGAACTCTTGGCGGAGCTTGAACTTCTGCAGCTTGCCGGTCGCGGTGCGCGCCAGCCTTCGCGGAACTCGATCCTCTTCGGGCACTTGTAGCCCGCCAGGTGGGTTCGGCAGTGCGCCACGAGGGCCGCCTGATCGACTGCCTCCTCGTCGGCGTCGAGCACGACCAGCGCCGTGATCAGCTTCGCCCCACTTCTCGTCGGGGATGCCGATGACCGCGACCTCCTTGACCGACGGATGCGACATCAACGCATCCTCGACCTCGATCGAGGAGACGTTCTCGCCGCCGGTGATGATGACGTCCTTCTTGCGGTCGGCGATCGTGACATAGCCGTCCTCGAACGTTCCGCCGTCGCCGGTGTGGAACCAGCCTCCGGCCTGCGCGTCGGCGGTCGCCTCAGGGTTCTGCCAGTACGACTCCAGCGAGTGATTGCTCTGCGCGAGCACCTCGCCCTGGTCGTCGACCATGATGCGCACCCCGATCGCCGGGGCACCCGCACGGTTGAGGTTGACGGCCTGCTGGTGTGGGGTCAGATCGTCCCACTCCGCGCGCATCCGGCTCATCGTCAGCAAGGGCGACGTCTCGGTCAGCCCGTAGATCTGGATGAACTCCCAGCCCAGCTCGTCGCGGATCCGCTCGATCGTGCGAGTCGGCGGCGGGGCGCCGGCCACGATGATGCGCACCCGGTCGCGGCCGGGGATCGGACCGTCCCAGGCCTTCGCGGCGTCGAGGATCGAGGTCACGACGGCCGGGGCCGCGCACATCACGGTCACGCCGTGCTCGTCGATGCGCCGCAAGATCTCGGCACCGTCGATCTGCCGGATCACGACGTGCTTGCCACCGACCCCCGTGATGATGAACGGCCATCCCCAGCCATTGGCGTGGAACATCGGCAGCGTGTGCAGGTGGACGTCGCGGTCGGACACCGACGCGTGAAGCGCGAAGACGGTCGCGTTGAGCCAGTTGTTGCGGTGGGTCAGCTGAACGCCCTTGGGTCGTGCGGTCGTGCCGGACGTGTAGTTGATCGTCGCGGTCGCCCCCTCGTCCGGTTCCCACGGCTGCGGTTGCGCCGTCGAGCCCCAGATCTTGTCGTCGTCCTCGCCTAGCACGAACGACCGCTGGCACTCGACCTCGTCAACGAGGTGCCGCAGCTCAGGATCGACGATCAGCACCTCGGCGCCCGAGTGCTCGACGATGTACCGGATCTCGGCGACCGCCAGCCTGAAGTTGACCGGCACCAGGACCCGTCCCCACCCTGAGACACCGAAGAAGGACGTCAGCAGACGTGCCGAGTTCTGCGACACGATCGCAACGCGTCCACCGACCGGTACGCCCAGCTCGTCGAGGCCGGCGGCCTGGGCGCGGGCTCTGCGCCCGAGCTCGGCGTAGGTGATCTCACCCCACGACTCGGCCGGCTGCTTCGGCTCGTCGACGACTGCGATCCGGTCGGGATAGACCGTGACGGCACGATCGAGGAAGTCCATGACAGTGAGGGGGTAGAACAAGGCAACCTCCAGAGGTGGGCACTGATCTCTCCCATTGTTACCCGGATCGGGGTTGCTGTGGCGTTGCGCACTAGCCTGATCGACATGGCTGGACCCTGTTCAACAACACCGACGCAACTCCCGAGCAGGCGCAGTCGTTTGGCGCGGCCCTCACTGCGCTGCAGGCATTTCATGACGCCTTCGTCGAAGCAGCGCCCGATGCCGCGACGCTCGATGCGCTGACCACCGACCTCGAACGCTGGACCGACGCGCTGACTCCGCTGGCGCAGCCCGAGGCACGACGGCTCTCCGGACGGATTCCGACGCTGCCCTCCCGTGGGCACGCGGCACTGCCGCCGGTCCACGTCGATGCGTCCAATCCTGATCGGATCAGGGCGACCCTGACGTTCGGCTCGTACTTCATGGGCGGCGGGGGAGCAGCCCACGGCGGCATGATCATGACGGTGCTCGACGAGATCATGGGGATGCAGGCCACGATCACGGATCAGAAGCTGGCCCGCACGGCCTATCTCAAGGTCGACTTCCGGTCGCCCGTCCCGATCGACGTGCCGGTTCAGGTGACGTCGTGGCGTGAGGGCAGGGACGGTCGCAAGCACTTCGTTCGCGCCGAGATGTGGGCGGGCGAGACCTTGTGCGCCGAGGGCGATGCGCTCTTCGTGGAGCTTGCGCTAGCACCCTCTCAGCGGCGTGACCGGAGCAGACCGCTTATCAGCAACGTGCGGGTGAAATCAACCCATTGCACGGTCGGTGTGAAGTTGCTAACTTGAATTGCCGCGCCGATTAAAACGTTTTAACTCGACTGCCCGAGGAAGACGCATCTGGAACGCGGCTCTGTTCAGATGAGTCGAGGAGAGTCAATGCCTGTCGAGCTTCGCCGCGTCGCCGGAACTGCCAGGGCAGGGCGTCGTCGCGCTGATCTTCCTGGCGCTCAGCCTGGGAACCCTCGTGAGCGTCAGCATCGCCGCACCGGCGAGCGCCGCACCGCCGCGCGTGTGCGGAGCCGCGCTGAGCAGCGGCACCGGCAAGGTCGTGCTGCTCAACCTGCCGGCGAGTGGATCGACCGGTGCGGACTCGTACTCATCGGGCTACCTCGCGCCCGCCAAGGCCTCGGAGTGGACCAACTACTCGCTCGAGGGCGACGCGACCACGCCGAACACCCTCGCCGTGTCGTTCCGGCAGAGCGCAACAACGGCCCCTCGCTCCAGCTTCTCGAGCGGCCAGAACTCGCTCGGTCCGCTTCGGCTCAACAACGGAGGCTGGGCGGCCGACGGCACGATCCCGCTGCCGGCCGGAACTCTGACCCCCGGCGTGCCCGTTCCACTTCAAGATCGAGGTCAGTGGCCAGCAGGTCACGGTCAAGATCGATGACGTCAACGTTGCCCAGTACTCGCGCCCCTGGCTCCCGGCCGCAGGAACCATCGGCATCCGGGTCTCCGGCGACGAGACCGGAACCCTCGACAACCTGGTCGTCCGTCAGCCTCGAGACCGGCAAGTACCCTACGCCGACGACTTCGAGGACCGGACTATCGGCGCAGGCGGCGCCACGGCAAGCTGGTTACCCCGGCCTGGAGGTCACCAAGACCTGCACGGTCCCGGACTCGCCCGACGATGCGTACTGGATCTGGAGCGCCAACGCTTCCTCGGTCAACAACTGGACTGCCTTCCGCAAGACATTCACGATCGACGACGTCGCTGCGCTCCCGGCGAAGGTCAACGCGCGCATCTCCGCCGAGACCAAGTACTGGCTGTACGTCAACCAGAAGCCGGTGGTCTTCGAGGGCAGCGTCAAGCGGGGACCCAACCGGCACCGACTCGTACGTCGTACAATGTCGACCTGCGGCCGTATCTGAAGGATGGCGAGACACACCGTGGCGGTGCTTGCGGTCTCCTACGGACGAGGCGGGTACGCGGGGCCGTACTCCGGCAAGGCCGGGTTGTTCTTCGAGGCCGATGACATCGACCTGCGCTCGAACGACTCGTGGAAGGCGCTGAAGTCTCCATTCCTACGGCTCGATGTCGGTCGACACCAACTACCGGTTGGCTGAGCCGAACATCAAGTACGACGCACGCGACGAGGTCGCCGGCTGGGCGGACTGGAAGAACGCCGACTTCGTCGATCGGCCTGGCCAGCCGCAGTGACGTCCGGCAACCAGGGCAGTCGCCGTGGAACCTGCTGGTCGATTGGCCGATCCCGTTCGCTCAAGTACGACGAGGAGTTCACGACCTTCGCGGTCACCGATCCCAAGGTGAAGGCGACCACGTCCGGCGGCGTCACGCAGTACGAGGTGCGGATGCCCGTCAACCACGCTTACGCCGTACGTCAAGCTCGGCGCGAGCACCGAGGCCGGCAAGACCGTCGGGCTCAAAACCGATCACGCCACCGTGAAGGGCTCGGGGGTCGAACAGGCCGTCCAGGCCCAGTACGTCACCAAGGCCGGTGCCCAGGATGTACGAGTCCTCGTGTGGATGAACGGCGACGAGCTCTTCGTGACGGCACCTGAAGGGGTCGAGGTCGAGAAGTTCGGCTACCGCCTCTCGGGTTATGCGACCGAGTTCGACGGCTGCGTTCAGCTCCGACGACGAGTACATGAACAAGCTGTGGACGATGGCGCGCGACACGCTCTACGTGACGATGCGCGACTCCTACATGGACTGCCCCGACCGGGAGCGTTCGCAGTGGTGGGGCGATGCTGTCAACGAGTTCGAGGAGGCGTTCTACGCGCTCGATCCGTCGGCGACCGATCTGGCGCGCAAGGGAATCGACAACCTGATGGGCTTCCGCAACGGTGACCTCATCCCGACGCAGGCGCCCGCGGCGTCGTTCTCCGCTGCCGGCTCAGTCGCTGGCCGGGGTCGTGCAGCTTCTGGATGTTCTACGAGTACTCCGGCGACAAGACGGCGCTGGACCAGACCTACCTCCCATCGGTGGCGTACCTGCGCACGTACAACATGGCGGCCGACGGTCTCCTCGCGCACGACCACGGGGGAACCTGGCACTGGCACGACTGGGGCGCCAACGAGGACGGGCGTCTGATCGACACGCTCTGGTATTACATCGCGCTGAGATCGACGATCAAGTCGGCCAAGGCCCTCGGCACGTCCGAGGACGATCCCCAGGTCGTCTGGATGCAGGACCGCGTCGACTCGATCAAGACAACATCGAGAGCTTCTGGTCGATGGCAAGGGCTACTACGAGTCCACGGGTGACGGCAAGGCCGACGACCGTGCGAACGCCTTGGCGGTGTACGCGGGTCTGGCCGATCCGGCCCACTACGCAGCAGATCCGCGACGTGCTGGTCACCGTGAAGAAGTCGAGCCCGTACATGGACAAGTACGGTGCTCGAGGCGCTCTACCTGATGGGCTACCCCGACGAGGCGATGGCGCGCATCAAGGACCGCTATGCGCCGATGGTGAACGACCCCGATCACTCGACGCTGTGGGAGTTCTTCGCCGGGCCCGAGCAGGATGCTGCCGGAACCTTCAACCACGCCTGGACGGGTGGCCCGTTGACCATGATGAGCCGCTACGCCGCGGGCATCCAGCAGGTCAAGCCGGGCTTCGCGGAGTTCGCGGTCAGGCCGCAGCTCGGCTCGATGAAGAGCATCGCGGCCAAGGTCAACAGCGCCAACGGCAAGATCGATGTCGACATCGACGCCAAGGACGCGAACGTCTACAAGCTGGACGTGACCGCGCCAGCGGGAACCGTGGCGCAGGTGCACCTGCCGACCGTCGTGCTGGAAGACGTCAAGGAGTCAGGTGCCCCATTGACCGAGTCATCGCCCGGCGTGCTGGGCGTGACGGTCGATGACGCGGCCGGTGAGACCGTCGTCCGGGTCAAGCGGGCAAGTACTCGTTCGTCGTGGCAGCGCCACCGGCAGATGTCACCGTGCCGAAGGTCGGACAGGTCAGCCCCGGCGAGAGCGTCAAGGGCAGCGTCAAGGTCAAGAACACCGGCGTCTCGGCGATCGACTCGATCACCGCGGACGTCAAGGTTCCGGGGCTCACGGGTGCGATGACGCTGACAGGTGGTCCGGTGGCAGTGGGCGACTCGGCCGAGCTGCCGTTCACGATCGACGTGCCGCAGGGCATGCGCAACGGCTCGTCGTTCGACGCCGAGACCGAGGTGACGGTGTCGTACGGCGACCAGCAGCGGAAGCTTCTCGGTGCCGGTCGCGGGATATCTGCGGGTCGCGGCCGATGTCGCGATCGATTCGGTCGCAGTCGGCGCGCGTACAGGTGACTATCCGAGGACGGGTGTGTGGACGGCGACCGCGAAGGTCCGCAACAACGGACCGACGGCGGTGACCGGCCAGGTCGTGGCGCAGTCGGTTGACGGAGTCCTAGAGGCGGGGGCCCCGTCGAAGCTCGTGACGGTCCCGGCGGGCGGATCGCTCGACGTGCCGGTCACGGTTCATGGCGGCGGCAAGTACTGGATGCCGATCATGCAGTCGGTCTCGGTCAAGTTCGTCGACCGCGGATCGGTGCTGGCGACCGCGACGAGCGGCACTCGGATCAAGTGGTACGGCCCCCAGGGGCAGAGCTGGAAGACCACTGGCGCGAACGCCGTTGCGGACGCCACCGACTTCGTCGACTTCGGCGATGGAGGCACGGGCTCGACCGGCAACTCTGCGGGGAACGTCAAGCCGGGTCCGACCGAGCTCGCCCACAACCTGAAGTGGAACTACCGGTCGACGACCCCGGTCGGCGGCACCAACACCGAAGGCGGCCTGACCAGGCGGTTCACCTGGGCGCGCGATGGCAGCTGGTTCAGTGCCGATGTCGCCGTGACATCGGGCGAGCCGTTCGTGCTGAGCCTGCGGGAGACCGCGGACACCTCGGCACCGGTCACGCTCCCGGTCGTCCAGTCCCGGCCCAAGCAGTACAAGATCCTGGTCGACGACGTCGTCGTCCGTCAGGTCAAGTACCTGATGCCCAACGAGGGTGTCGTGGGCGACACGTTGTCGAACTACCAGGTGCGGGTCGACGATCCAGCAGCTCTGGACGCCGACAACGACGGCAAGGTGACGGTCAAGTTCCGCTATGACGGTGGAGATGATGCCACCTATGACCCGTCGCTGACTGACCTGTGGGTCTCCGAGGCGACCGACCCGGCGACCGATGACATCGCACCGACGGTGTCGGCTGCTCCTGCGGACTCCACGGTCTACGGGAACAATGGGTGGATCACCGAGGCGACGACGCTGGTCGTCAAGGCCGTCGACAACGCCGATCCGTCGCCGTCGGTCACCGTCGCGCTGGATGATGCGACGAGTGCCCCCTACGCGGGGCCGGTGCCGGTCGATTCGGACGGCACGCACGTCCTGAGGTACTCGGCGACGGACGCATCGTCCAACACCACGGGTGAGCAGACGCTGACGGTCAAGGTCGACAGCACCAAGCCGGTGCCGGAGTTCGGCACGTGGCCGACAGGTGTGATCCGTGACGGCGAGGTTCCGGCCGAGCCGGCCTGCGAGGCGACGGATGCCACCTCAGGTGTGGCGTCATGTGTCCAGAAGGGCTACTCGAAGTCGGTCGGCGCGCACACCATCACGCAGACCGTGGTCGACAACGCCGGCAACCAGGCCAGCGCGACGCTCAGCTACGTCGTCGTGGCGGTCGACAAGACGGCGCTGGGGCTCGCGCTCCTGGAGTCGTCGGCCCTGGACGCAGGCGACTACACGACCTCGACGTGGAGTGCGATGCAGGCCGTCGTCGACGACGCGCAGGAGGCCTTCGACAACGAGGGCTTCTCGCAGGCCACGGTGGATGCCGCTGTGGAGTCGGTCAACGACGCCGTGGAAGCTCTGGAGAAGAGGGGCGATCCGGCGGCGTTCAACACGTTGATCGCTGCGGCCGAAGCGCTGTCCGGCAAGCTGGACGGCTTCACCGACGCCTCGGCGGACGCACTGCGTACCGCGCTGGCTGAGGCGAAGACGGTCGATCTGGCCGACCAGACCCAGGCCCAGCGAGGCTGCGACGGCGGAGCTGCAGTCAGCCCTGAACGGACTGACGGTCAAGCCTGCGACGGTCGACAAGGCCGTGCTGCAGCACGTCTATGACGAGGCGAGCACGCTGTCGAACTCTGATGACAGGTTCACCGCCGACTCGTGGGCTGCGCTGCAGAGCGCGCTGGCCGAGGCCAAGGTTGTCCTGGACGACCAGGGCGCGGCCCAGGCGCAGATCGACGAGGCGGCCCAGGAGCTGACGTCGGCGGTGACCGGGCTGGAGCTGACGCCTGCCCCGCTCAACACGGCGGTGCTCCAGGACCTGTTGGCCACGACGGCCAAGCTGTCCAACTCCGGTGGCAAGTACACCAAGGACTCGTGGGCGAGGCTGCAGACCGAGGTCACCGACGCGACGAAGGTGCTGAAGAACGCTTCGGCGACGCAGTCGCAGATCGACCAGGCGACGATCGACCTGTACACGGCATGGTTTGCTCTGGTGCCGGCCAAGCCCGTCGTACCGGTCGTGTCGAAGGTCAAGCTGAACCAGTCCCAGCTGCGGCTGGTCAAGGGCCGGTCGGTCCGGTTGGAAGACGGCGTCTACTACTCGGACGGCCGCTCGGCATTCTCCGGCGCGACGTCATGGAAGTCGTCCAACCGGGGCGTCGCGACCGTGGGCCCTCGACTGGCGTCGTCAAGGCGAAGAAGACGGGCACGGTGGAGATCACCGTCACGTCGACCCGCCCCGGCACGTCTGGCAAGAAGCTGTCGACCAGCATCAAGGTGACGGTCGTCAAGGCGAAGCCGAAGTCGAAGGTCACCAAGGTCACGGCCTCCGTGCCACGGTCGATCAAGGCAGGGCAGACGGTCTACGTCACGGGCAAGTACGTCTCGTCGAAGACAACGGGCGTCAAGGTGACCTACCGGTCGTCCTCGCCCAGCGTCGCGACCGTCGACGTGGCCGGCCGGGATCGTCGCCAAGAAGAAGGGCACGGTCAAGATCACCGTGCGAGCCGGTGGGCGGTCGACGACCTACACCGTCTCGGTGAAGTAGGGAGGCCCCGCCAGTCGTGTGGAGGCGTCGGTCTAGCGCTCGCCGCGTGCGGCCCGCTCGGCCGCCGCCTCCGGATCGTCGACGCCATGGAACCGCTTGTAGCTGTAGACGATGAAGCCCAGTGCCATCAGCGACGATGCGATCAGGGTGCCGGCCGTTGCCCAGCCTCCGGGCAGCCACCACTTGTCGGCGATCGGCCACCAGCCCGGGACGTCGAGGCCGATCCCCCAGATGACGCCGACGACACCGATCGCGATCGCGGCGGTGCAGCTGGCGATGATGCGGGGCCAGGTCTGCACGCCTTCGGCGGCGGACTTCAGGGCCATGACCTCGACGGGGCGAAGGCGGCGTTCGGCCCACTCGTACTGCTGCGACAAGACCGCGAGCCCGGCGAACAGGGCCAGCAGGCCGGGACCGGGCAGCACGAGGGCGGCGAGTCCGACGACGACGAGCGTCCATCCGGCGATCTCGATCGCGAGACGGCGCATCATCTTCTTGGACTTCATGGAAAAGACGGTACAGGGCGAGGTTGCGAGCCTCCGTGGCCTCGACGGGCGGGCGTGATGGGATAGGGGGCATGCGTGTCGTGGCAGTTGCCCTGTTGTTGGTGCTCGCGGGCTGCGGCGGCGGCAGCAGCGAGCCCGCCGCGACCCCGTCGGCGACCACGGCAGCGACGTCGTCGGCCACGGATGCGACCCCGACGACCGAGCCGACGACCGCGACGCCCAAGGGCACGCCTGCCCCTGAAGCGCTGTCAGAGTTCCGGTGCGAGCAGGACGCCGAGGGCAGGTGGAACGCCTCGGGCGTCCTGTCCAACTCTGGCAAGGCCAAGGTCACCTACCAGGTGACGATCTACATCGGCCAGGCCACGGGTGGCGAGGAGCGGGCTCGGACCAAGCAGGTGCCGAGCGTGGCGCCGGACGGCTCGGTCGAGTTCACGATCAAGAACGTCCCCGCGCCCAAGAGCGGCGGCCCGTGCCACGTTCAGGTGCTTGTCACCAGTAGCTTACCCCGGCAGCAAAGACGATTCACGTGTCGCAGGTCACATTGATCGCACTTCCGGAGGAAGTTACAGCCGTGACATTCTTTTCACCCTGCGCACTTCCTCCATGGGATCCGTCCCTTCGGCGTAGATCGGTCCGCCACAGGATGGGGAGGTGCGATGTCCGAGGACTTCACCGTTGTCATCTGGGGTGCGGGAGCGTTGGGTTTCGGCCTGGTCGGCGCACTCGCCTACGAAGCGGGCCACGAGGTCGTCGCAGTGGTGCGCCACAGCACGACCAACAAGGCGAAGGCCGATCGGGTGGAGTCGTTGCAGACCCGGCACCGGTACACCGTCGGCGACGCTGATCCGCGGGTCGTGAGGCTCGCCAAGGTGATTCGCAACGACACCACGCAGGGGCGGACTGCCCTCGACAGGCTGCTCCGTACCCGCAAGAACATCCTGTTCTGCACGACTGCTCGCGCTGGCCAGTCAGACGCCGTGCCGATCATCGAGCGAGCGCGGGAGGAGCGGCGACGAGACGGCAATCCCGGGGTGCTTCTGCTGGCGCCCTGCGAGAACGAGGTCGCGTCGCCCCTGGCGGCTCTCAAGGTCTCGTTGGCTGGTCCCGGCTTCGGCTACCTCGACTCGATGGTCGATCGGATCTGCTTCGAGCCGGTGTCGCGCTCCGGTCTGGTGCACGTTTCGTGCGAGCCCGGCTACGAGTGGGCGTACGGCTCACGAGCGGGGAGCGCTCCAAGAAGAAGCTCGACGGGGTGGTGGCCTGTCTCGACTCGATGCACCTCGATCGGGTGGCTGACATCAGTCCGGTCAAGCAGCGCAAGCTCTGGATGATGAACGGGACGTTGCTGAGTCTCGCCCTCCTGGCCCGAGGTCATGGCTCTGATGTGCATGCCACCTTGAACGAGTACCTGGCGTTGTTCCCGGTGAGCGCCAGCTGCTGCTGGCAGAGCTGTCGAGGGCTGTCGACCTGGCCGGTCTCGGCTACTCGACCAGAGAAGCTTGAGGAGCAGGAGCGCCTCTACCGGATGCGGATCTACGAATCTGCGCGGATGAGCGAGGCCCGCTCTCAGGACGAGGTGACCCGGATCTTGTCCCGGCTGTCGTCGGGACGGCCGGCGAGCTATCTTCGCGATGTCCTGGGCAAGCTCGCCGAGCCGATTGAGCTGCTGAAGCAGCACGGAGAGTCGGATCTGCTGTGCGCCGAGGCGCTGCGGATCGGCTTCTTGCTGGCGAGCGAGACCTTGGACTAGCTGTCGTCCAAGTCGCCCGTGTGCTCGATGGAGTGCAGGCGTCGGCCAGATGACGAAGGTTCTTCTCGACCTGGTGCCCGAGGATGTCTTCTCGCACCCGCGCCTGGGCGACGGCGGCGGCGCTGCGCGCACGTCGGGCATCGAGATCGATCGTAGAGGTGGGAGCGGCGTCGAGGTCGACTCCCGCCTTGCGGGCCGCAGTGCGGTACGCGGTGACCGACGGAAAGCCGAACTGCTCGATCTGCTCGCTCGCACGCTGCAGCTCGGACTGGTGCTGTGCGGCTGCTCGTCGGACGGCCGCAGGTGGGCGTCGTCGGGGCCGCGTCTCAGCAGATTGGGATCAGCCTTGGCTGTTCTCGCCATGGTGCCCCCGTCCGAGGTACGCATCTGCCCCGGCTGGCTGATGGTCGTTTTCCAGTGTAACCAGAGGGACGGATGTGAGGTTTCGTTCCTGAAAACTCGGCGTTTCCTGCCCGGAGGGCCTCAGCCCAGCGGGGCGCCGGTGATCGCCGCAACGCCTTCGCGGGTCTCGCCGGGGGCGAGGTCGCGAAGCACCAGACCGTCGTCGGTCACGTCGATGACGGCGCGATCGGTGATGATGCGGTCGACGACCCGCAGACCGGTCAGGGGCAGGGTGCACTCGGCGACGATCTTGGGGCTGCCGTCCTTGGCGACGTGGTCGGTGATGACCACGATGCGCTTGGTGCCGGCGACGAGATCCATTGCGCCGCCCATGCCCTTGACCAGCGCGCCGGGGACGGCCCAGTTGGCCAGGTCTCCGTTTGCCGCCACCTGCATCGCACCGAGGATCGCGATGTCGACCTTGCCGCCGCGGATCATCGCGAACGACTCGGTCGAGTCGAAGAACGCGGCACCGGCGTTGACCGTGACGGTCTGCTTGCCGGCGTTGATGAGGTCGGGGTCTTCTTCGCCCTCGTAGGGGAAGGGGCCCATGCCGAGGATGCCGTTCTCGGACTGCAGGGTCACGGTCACCCCGTCGGGGATGTGGTTGGCCACCAGGGTCGGGATGCCGATGCCGAGGTTGACGTAGTCGCCGTCGGCCAGCTCGCGGGCGGCGATCGCGGCCATCTCGTCGCGGGTCCACGTCATGACTGTGCTCCTGTCGGATGGGGGCGGGTCGTGCGCTGCTCGATGTCCTTGACCCGGTCGGTCGCCTGGACGACGGACGTCACGTAGACGCCGGGGGTGTGCACGAGCTCGGGGTCGACGGCGTCGACGAGGTGCTCGACCTCGGCGATCGTGACCTTGCCGCACGTCGCGGCGGCCGGGTTGAAGTTGCGGGCTGCGAGCCGGTAGCGCAGGTTGCCGTGCCGGTCGCCGGTGTGGGCGTGCACGAGCGCCAGGTCGGCGACGATGCCGCGTTCCTGCACGTAGGTGATGCCGTCGAACTCGGCGGTCGGCTTGCCCTCGGCGATCTGTGTGCCGACCCCGGTGCGGGTGTAGAACGCCGGGATGCCAGCGCCGCCGGCGCGCATGCGTTCGGCCAGGGTGCCTTGCGGGTTGAACTCGACGTCGAGCACGCCGTCGAGGTACTGACGGGCGAACAGCTTGTTCTCGCCGACGTACGACGCAATGACCTTGGCGACCTGCTGGTTCTCCAGCAGCAGTCCCAGGCCCTTGCCGTCGACGCCCATGTTGTTGGACACGACGGTCAGGTTGGTGACGCCCGAGTCGCGGACGGCTTCGATGAGGTCGGAGGGGATGCCGCACAGGCCGAAACCACCGACGGCGAGGGTCATCCCGTCATGCAGGTGGCCCGCGAGAGCCTCGGCTGCGGAGTTCGCTTCGTTCATTCACCGAACGTTGCCATGCCGATGAATGACGGGCCAATGGTGGCGAGAATCTGTTCCCTTGATGAACGGCGCGACCTCAGGTGTCCGGTGAGCGGACGCTAGGCTGGGGCCATGATCGATGTCGTCTCCCGGGTAGGCGGGCTGCTGCGGGCGGTGGGGGCGCACGAGCCCGAGGGCGTCTCCACGACCGAGGTCGGCCGGAGCTCCGGCATGACCCGGCCCACCGCCCACCGGCTGCTGACCTCGTTGGCCAGGGAGGGGCTCGTCGACCGTGACGAGCAGACGGGCCGGTGGCACCTCGGGCCCGAGCTCTACCTGTTGGGCACGTCGGCCGCCGCGCGGTACGACATCAGCCGCCATGCCCGCGCGATCGTCCACGAGCTTGCGCAGCAGACGGGCGAGAGCGCCTTCTTGTCGGCGCGTCGAGGGGACGAGACGGTGTGCCTGTTGCGCGAGGACGGCAGCTTCCCCTTGCGGTCCCACGTGCTGCACGAAGGGATCAGGTTCCCGCTCGGCGTCGCGTCGGCCGGCCTCGCGATCCTGTCGCACCTGCCCGACCGGGAGGTTGAGTCGTACCTGGAACGGCAGACGGTCGACGAGGAGTGGGGACCGGCTCACGCACCGGGCTGTTGCGTGAGCGCATCGGTGAGACGCGCGCCAGCGGCTACGCGACCAATCCGGGTCTGCTCGTCGAAGGCAGCTGGGGCATGGCCGCCGCCGTGTTCGACCGGGATGGCTCTCCGGCCTGGGCCTTGAGCCTGACGGGGGTCGAGTCGCGTTTCCGCAGCGAGCGGCGGCCCGAGCTCGGTCAGCTGCTGCTCGACCAGGCCCACCGGTTGTCCCAGCGCGTCAGATCAGCTGGTCCGTGAGGTGATCGGGGGTGCCGAAGCGGTGGGCGGTGATGCTGACGGACTGCTCCTTGAGGAAGGGCAGCAAGTCTCCATTCGGCCGGCCTCCGTGACGTCGTGATCGAAGATCGCCAGATCCGGACGTCCGTCGGTGGCCCGGGCGACGTCTGCGGCTGAACCGTCGATCAGCCGCACCCGGTCATGAGGTGCGGACGCCATCCCCGCCAGCCAGGTGTGGTCGTTCTCGACCGTCAGTGCGATTCCCTGGGCAGCCAGCCAGGACTTGATCGACTCGGGCAGGGCGATCGCGCTCGAGATCGTCACAGAGGCTCCGGTGATGGCCGCAAGCTCCGATGACGCGGATCAGCGAGATCGTGCTCCCGCCGTCGGCCAGGCGCACGTGCATGGTCGTCGGCAGGTAGCGGAACACGTTGCGCTCGGCCATCAGCCCCGAGACATCGACCGGGGTGCCGAACAGGTCGCGCCAGGCGAGGGCATCGCTGACGAAGGAACGTTCCAGCAGGTCGAGGTGGCTGTTCTCGGCGCGGAGCTCGCGTGCCGCCGCGAGCAGCTTCTCGACGTGTGGGGCCAGGGCCGCGCCAGTGGCCGTAGCCTGCGCCGTGCGCCACGAGCCGAGGCCGACGAGGTAGTTGGGTCCGCCGGCCTTGTGTCCTGCACCGACGGCTGACTTCTTCCAGCCACCGAAGGGCTGACGCTGCACGATCGCGCCGGTGATGCCGCGGTTGACGTACAGGTTGCCGGCCTGGACACGGTCGAGCCACGTGCCGATCTCTTCCGCGTCGAGCGAGTGCAGGCCTGCGGTCAGGCCGTAGTCGACGTCGTTCTGGATCGCGATGGCCTCCTCGAGGGTGCTGGCCGTCATGATGCCGAGCACGGGGCCGAAGAATTCGGTCAGGTGGACGTTCGAGCCGCGGGCGACCCCGTCCCTGATGCCGGGCGACCAGATCTGACCGTCCTCGTCGAGGCGGCGCGGCTCGACCAGCCACGTCTCGCCGGGGGCCAGGGTCGTCAGTGCGTCGAGCAGCTCGCCGCGGGCCGGCTCGACGAGCGGGCCGACCTGCGTCGTGGGATCGGAGGGCAGGCCCACCCGCAGCGACGTGACGGCGTCGACGGGCTGGGTTGCGGAAGCGCTGGGACGTCGCGACGCTGTCGACCAGGATCACCAGCGATGCGGCCGAGCACTTCTGCCCGGCATGACCGAATGCGGAGTACGCGACGTCCTTGGCGGCGAGGTCGAAGTCGGCGCTCGGTGTGACGATGATGGCGTTCTTGCCACTCGTCTCGGCGAGCATCGGCAGGTCGGGACGGAACGAGCGGAACAGCTCGGCGGTCTCGAACGCGCCGGTCAGGATGACCCGGTCGACACGGGGGTCGAGACGCCAGCCGGGTGCCCAGGTCGCCCTCGGTGACGTGCAGCAGCTGCAGGACGTCGCGGGGGACACCGGCCTCCCAGAGGGCTTCGACCATGACCGAGCCGCTGCGGGCGGCCTGGGGGGGCCGGCTTGATGATGACCGCCGATCCTGCGGCGAGCGCCGCCAGGGTCGAGCCTGCCGGGATGGCGACCGGGAAGTTCCACGGTGGGGTCACGACGGTCAGGGCGGCGGGGACGAACGTCGCGCCGTCGACGGTGTCGAGCCCACGGGCCCAGGTGCGCGTAGTACCGCGCGAAGTCGATTGCCTCGGAGATCTCCGGATCGGACTGGTCGAGGGTCTTGCCGGTCTCTGCGGCCATGACCTCGGCGAAGTCGGCGCGGCGTTCTTCCATGTGGTGCGCGACCTGGTCGAGGATCGCCCCTCGCTCGGCACCTGTCAGGGAGCCCCACGTCGCGGCGCACGCGACGGCTACCGAGATCGCGTCGTCGACACCCTGGGCGGTGACGACGGTGTGCTGCTCGACGAGGTCGCGGCCGAGCGCCGACGTGCTGACCCGGCCGAGGAGCTCGCGGCCCCACTGGCGGTTGGCTGGCAACGACGAGTCGGTGTCGGGGGTGTTGAAGAACGCGGTACCGGTCGGCGCGACGGGAGCCTCGAGCCGGTTCTGCGTGCGGCGCGGCAGCGGGACGTCGGTGTCGAGGTTGGCCAGCGACGCCAGGAAGCGTCCCTTCTCGCGCTCGAACAGCGCCTCGTCGTCGTGCAGGTCGAACACCGCGGACATGAAGTTGTCCTGGCTCGCGCCCTCTTCGAGACGGCGGATCAGGTAGGCGATCGCCACGTCGAACTCGCCGGGGTGCACGACGGGCGTGTACAGCAGCAGGCCGCCGATGTCCTGGCGGATGACCTCGGCCTGTCCCTGCGCCATGCCCAGCAGCATCTCGAGCTCCATGCCGTCGCGGACGCCGCGCTGGCCGGCGAGCAGCCACGAGTACGCCAGGTCGAACAGGTTGTGCCCGGCGACGCCGATGCGCACGTTCTGGACCCGGTCGGGGTGCAGCGCGTAGTCGATGACGCGCTTGTAGTTGGTGTCGGAGTCCTGCTCGGTGCTCCAGGTCGCTAGCGGCCAGTCGTGCAGGGACGACTGACGCGCTCCATCGGCAGGTCGGCGCCCTTGACGACGCGCACCTTGATGCCCGCCCCTCCGGATGCCCGGCGCTCGGCGGCCCAGGTCTGCAGCCGCATCATGGCGTCGAGTGCGTCGGGCAGGTAGGCCTGCAGCACGATGCCTGCTTCGAGCTCGCGCAGGTGCGGCTTGTCCAGGATCGTGGTGAACACCGCGATCGTCAGGTCGAGGTCGCGGTACTCCTCCATGTCGAGGTTGATGAACTTCGGGACGGGGTGGGCGGCGGCACGCTCGAACAGCGGCGTCAGCCGGTCGACGACGTGCTCGACGGCCTCGTCGAAGGCCCACACGGAGTGTGGGCGACGGTCGAGGACACCTTGATCGAGACGTAGTCGACATCGGGCCGGGCCAGGAGGTCGTGCGTGCCCTTGAGTCGGCGGGCGGCCTCGCGCTCACCCAGCACGGCCTCGCCGAGCAGGTTGATGTTGAGCCGCACGCCGCGGCTGCGGATCTTCGCGATGGCCTTGCCGGTCTTCCTGGGCGGGCGTCGACGATGAGGTGGCCGACCATGGCGCGCAGCGCGCGGCGCACGATCGGGATCACGACGCCGGGCAGGACCTGGCCGACGGCAGCACCCAGGCGCACGCCGGTGCGCAGGTGCCACGGCAAGAAGGCCGGGATGTCCTTGGCCAGCTCGGCGAAGTTGCGGGCCGCGACGGCCGAGTCCTCGGGGCGGATCACGCCATCGATGAAGCCGACCGTGAAGGGCAGGCCGCGGGGATCCTTCAACAGTCCGGCTAGCTGGCTCGCGGAGGCGTCGGTCGGCACCTTGGCGGACTCGGTCAGCCAGCGGCGGACGAGGGCGATGCTCTCGTCGGCGAGGGGAGTCGTGGATTCCATGACTTCAGTGTGCGCAGTGATTCCGTTAAGGTAAAGCGATGATTATTGACCGATAATCTTCGCTTTTACTTACTGGACGGTGTACATGCTGGACGTCAGGCGACTTCGACTCCTGCGCGAGGTGCAGGTGCGCGGCACGCTGGCCGGAGTCGCTGCGGCCCTGCACCAAAGTCCCTCGTCGATCTCCCAGCAGCTGACGCTGCTCGAGAAGGAAGTCGGCGTCGAGCTGCTCCGCAAGGCTGGTCGGGGAGTGCAGCCCACGCCGCAGGCGCAGATCCTCGTCGAGCACACCGGGGCCGTCCTGCAGCGGCTCGAGCAGGCCGAGACCGACCTCGCCGCCTCGCTGGAAGAGGCGACCGGCACCGTGCGGATCGCAGCGTTCCAGTCCGCAGCGCTCGCGCTGATGCCCGACACGCTGACCCGGCTCGCGCGGGAGCATCCGCGGCTGCGCGTCACGATGACGCAGCGCGAACCGGAGTCGGCGCTGTACGAGACGTGGGCCCGCGACTTCGACCTGGTCATCGCCGAGCAGTATCCGGGACATGCGGCACCCCGTCATGACGGCTCGACCGACTGGCGCTGACGTCCGATGCGATCCGGCTCGCCGTCGCCCCGACGGCTCTGGGCGGTCCCCGCATCGACTCGATCGCCGACACCGCAGGTCTGCCCTGGGTCATGGAGCCGCCCGGCGTCGCATCGAGGCACTTCGCCGAGCAGGCGTGCCGGGTTGCCGGGTTCGAGCCCGACGTCCGGTTCGAGACCGCCGACCTGCAGGCGCAGATTCGGCTGATCGAGTCTGGCAACGCCGTCGCGCTGCTGCCTGACCTGTTGTGGATGGGCCGTGAGCCGACGGTGCGACTGATCGACCTCGACGATGCGCCGCGGCGCACGATCTTCACCTCGGCCCGCATCGCGGCGGCCCGCCAGCCAGCGGTCGTGGCCTGTCGAGAAGCGCTGAATTCTGTGGCGCCGGGCTGACACAATGCGTAGCGGATCCACCGACCCGGAAGGACGCACCGTGCAGCACTGCATCAATGCCGCGACTGGACTGACCCTCGACGTCGAGACCGTCGGGGAGGGCGAGCCCCTGTTGCTGATCCAGGGCATGTCGGGCCACGGCGGGATGTGGGGGGACGCCTTCGTCGGAGCGCTCGCACGTCAGCACCAGGTCATCACGTACGACCATCGAGGCATCGGCGCCAGCTCGCGTGCGGAGGGACCGTTCACGATCGCCGACCTGGCCGATGATGCTGCCGCGCTGCGAGACGCACTCGGTCACGAGTCGGCTCACGTCATGGGGATCTCGATGGGCGGGACTGGTTGCTCAGGAGCTGGCGCTGCGTGCGCCCGAGCGGGTCCGCAGCCTGGTGCTCGGATGCACGAGCGCGGGTGGACCGGGCGCCTTCGACGCTCCTGGCCCAGGCCGGCTGATGCGGGCGATCGCGTCGCGAGACGCCGAACGGGCGACGCAGGTGGGATTCGAGGTCAACGTGTCGCCGGAGTTCGCCGCCCGACCGGGCGAGCTCGACCGGTTCAGGTCCGTCACGATGGCCAGGCGGGTGCCGGCCGCGGTCGTCGCACTTCAGAGCACCGCCTGCATGAGCCACGACACGCGCTCGCGGCTGGGACTCATCAACGTCCCGACTCTCGTCGTGCACGGCGACCTCGACGAGATGATCGTGGCGGCTGAGGGTGCCGCGCTGGCGGCCGGAATCGTGGGCGCCACGCACGAGTCGTGGTCGGGAGTCGGTCACCTGTTCTGGTGGGAACGGCCGGACGATGCGGCGGCGCTCGTGCTGGGCCACACTGAGGCGGCTACAGCCCGGCGATGACCGGATGGATGTGCTGGTCACCGCTGGGGTAGCCGGGAGGATCCGCCGGGAACACCGCCGTCGTGATGACTAGTTCGGCGATCCGGTCGACCTGGAACATCGTCCAGAACGGCGGCATGATCGAGTTGCTTCGTCCGCCGATCTGGTACCCGCGCAGCGACAACCGGCCCGTCATGCGGTGGAGACCCAACGTCGCCGGCTGGACGACGCGAGGCTGGCGGTCATATCTGAACTCGACCAGGAGTCGGTGGCGGATCGCATGCTCCAGCCTCGGCAGCCTTCATCTGGCGAGCTGGCGTTCTGACGTCGCGCACCTGGGCGATCAGATCGTCGAGCTTGCGCTGCTGGATCGCGATCTCGGCGCGGAGGTCTTCGAGCGCGACGATCTGAGCGACTGCATCCTCGATGCCGAAACGCCGGATCGCGGCCCGCAGAAGCTCGACCTGCGTCGGCAGGTCGAGATCGTCAGCAGGCGCCGGTGCCCCCGAGCATCGGCACCGGCGCACTGGACGACGGTCGGATCTGGTTCGTGGCCGGGTACGGCTGACCTCATGAATCTGACCCCTCTGACAGATCGCGGACAACGGTCAGGGCGCCGAAAACTCGGCTCCCTACCTATTGATCACACTCAGGGGGCGATTATTACGACGGCTCGAAGATTTTTTCGGGACTTCTGCGGACCTCATCATTCCGCCTGCGGAGCCGGGCTACTGCTTCGTTGCCGGCCCTTTGTCACTGACATATCTGGCGTCCAGGATGGCCGTGAATGCGTAGATGGCCGGGGCCTTGATCCCGACATCGGAATCGTTCTTGATGAGTATCTCTTCGGTTCCCAGGAGGCCGCCGGTGTCCGGGCTGATGATGAGAATCTTGCGGAACTGCGGTGAGTCCGCGGGGATGAGCGAGATCCCGATGCCTGAGCGTCCTGCTCGATCGTTGACGCTTCCCAGGGAGCGCAGAGATGGCTCTTCGCTCAACATCCGCCAGAAGGCGGCGGCGAGCTCGGGGGGATCACGTACTGGCTGTAGAGAGTTGCGATCTCCTGATAGATGCACTGCGCGCGCTCGGGGCTCGCTGCCTTGGCCTCACACTGGCCAGCCTCCAGCAGCGCCTTGCGGACCGAGCGGAAGTCGCCGTGGAGCTTGCTGACGAAGGTGGGGTCCAGCCCGTCCTCAGCTGGGTAGGTCTCGTCGATCGGCCCGACGGGAGAGTCCGCATGATCGTCTCGTGACAAGCCGCGCCCGTCAGGAGAGAGGGGATGCCCGGCCGTCTCGCGGACCCATGTCGTCCCATCAGAGCGGAACCACGTCTCGCGGCGCTTAGGGATGAGCTGGGCGGCTTCGGTGGCGTCGAGGGTGGCGAACCAGTTGTCGGTCAGCACGTACTGAGTGCTGCCAGAGCGCGGCAAGGCTTCCTGACGCTTTGCGGCCTGGGCGAGGTCCCGGAGTGTGCCCTGGGCATCCTCGCCTGGGGCGTAGGCGATGTTCTGGGCGGCAGCGAATTCGTAGTCCAGCACGGGAGGGGTGAGTGCTACGGCTGATTGCTGCTGCGATGGTGCCACCACGACGACTGCAACGGCTACGGCAGCCGCAGCGGCCACCGCGGCGAGCAGCGGGAGGTGACGAGACTTCTGACGGAGCGGTGAGGGTGCTGGGGTGCCGTCGAGGTCGGAACCGGACGACTTCAGTCGGGCGAGGATAGATTCAGGTGACTCTAGGGTCACGCCGACCGACTCAGGGGTGATCATGCCGGGCATGCCACGCTCGCTGGCCTCTAGGCGCAAGAGCGCGAGCTCGCGGTCGTCGTCATCGGCATGGGTTTCGTTCTCTGGCATCAGATCCCTCCTCTCGTGCTCGGTTCGGGTGCGCCTGCATCACGGTGCAGTGCTTTGATCCTGCTTCTCAGCCGGGACACCCGGGTCGTGAACGTTCCGGTCGAGACCGCCAGCATCGCCGAGGCCTCTTCACGAGTGACGTCTTTCATGAAGGCCACGTCGAAAAGCTCCTGCTCCAAGGCGCTGAGCTGCTGGTAGATCCAACGGCCCTCAGCCGTCTCGACAACTGACTCCGACACGTCGGGAACCACTGGGGGCCGGGAGGGGTAGTCCTCGACAAACCGGTTGTCGTGATGCTTGCGACGAACGCGTTCCGTCTCCTGGAGCACCTTATAGCGACCGATCGTGAAGACCCAGCCGATTCGCGCAGTCGGATCATCGGGGCATTCGTCGCGCTTGTGCCAGACCGTCTCAAAGGTCTGGCTCACCGCGTCGTCGGCAGCCTGCGGAGGAAGTCGACGCGCGGCGAACGAGAACAGCCTGCCACTGAGTTCCCGGTACAGGGCAGTGAAATCGTCTTCGCCCACCTCAGCACTCTACCTGTGGTCCAGGTGTGAAGACGTCGAGGTTCTGGCCTGTCTACGCGGATGCCCCTCCCGGACGATCAGCAGTTGGCGATCGTTGCCAGGTACACGGCTTTGGCGTTGTCCTGCCAGCCGGAGAGGTTGCCGGAACGAGCACCAGGTTCGAGGCATACGTAGGAGCCGGAGCCGTCCGCCGTCTGGTGCAGCCAGGTTCGCTTGGTCCGACGGTTGTAGTACGACTCGATCGTGGACATGCCGGTGGGGTGGTATGCCCCGGTCGCAGCGGTCTTCTTCATCGTGCCGCTGTAGTTCGTTCCGCTCCACCAGCACATGTAGCCGCTGGGGCAGTCGCTCGCAAGGGCTTCTGCCGGGCCGGCGGAGAAGAGGCTGATGCCAATCGTCAGGGCCAGGAGGGAGATGGACGTAAGAGTTTTGGGTGTCTTCATGACACCCAATCCCGGTCGCCATCACCGGATTACCAACGTCTCGTTCGTGTAAGAATCGTGCTGCGAAGGGGACGCGCGCGCGATCAGGTGGTGGCACGACAACGCGTCGAGGACGTGTGAGGAAGAACTTCGCAGGAGCCTGTAACAAGCGGCGTAGTTGAGGGATCTATCTGTGTGAGGCCAACGGTGCCGATGAGATGGGTGATCTTCGCGTCGGAATCACTCTGCTCAAAAGACGTTCGTTGTTTCGATCTCAAAGCCTGGAACAATATGCTTGCAAGCAATCGCGATCTCTTGCCCGGAACTTGGCTGTTTGTTGCAGATCGTAGACATCACCTAGCCCAAGGAGAGCGCCGTGGATCGGGTCAATCGCGAGATCATCGGACACCTGCTGACCGACGGCCGCGCCACGTATCAGCAGATCGGCGCCAAGGTCGGCCTGTCTGCCCCTGCCGTCAAGCGCCGCGTCGACCAGATGCTCGTGCGCAAGGAGATCGCCGGGTTCACCGCGCTCATCGACCCGGCCTCGCTCGGCTGGGACACCGAGGCGTACGTCGAGCTTTCCTACCAGGGCAATGTCTCGACCGAGCGGCTCAAACGTGATCTGGAGGCGATCCCGGAGGTCGTGGGGGTGTGGACCATCACGGGCGATGCCGATGCGCTCGTCCACGTCATGGCCTCGAGCATGGCTGAGATCGAACGGACCGTCGAACGGATGCGGGAGTTCGAGAACGTCGACCGGACCCGCAGCGTCATCGTGATGTCGCGGATCTTCGAGCGCCCCCGCACGTGGCTGCGCTTATGCCCCTGCGCCGTCACACCAGTGTCACACGGCCTGTGGGTGGGGACGCGGCTTACAGTGCGTTGATGGGTGGCTGGTACACCGCGATGATGGGCGTGCCGTTGGCCCCGATGGCCGGTACCTGTACGCGTGAGGAGGCGACTCCAACAGTCACCACCGCTACATCGCCGCACCGGCCTTCACCGACCATGCGCATGCCATTTGTTCCTGCCATGAGGCTTTGGATTTGTGCTAGATCGGATGCATCAATCGATGCGCTCAGTACTGACCCAGTGGGCGGATCCTCCATCAACGCCTCGCATGCCGCGTTTTCACTGCGGTACATCTTTGACGACGGCACGATGTCAGGCTCCTGCACGCGGCCCGTCGTCGAATCGTCTTGGCTTGTCTGGCCGCATGCCGATACCAAGCAGGCCGCAGTAAGCGCCGCCGCCGAAAGAGCCGCCCGCGAACGCGGGACGACTGCCGCGCATACCAGTCTTGGTCGTGACATCTATCCTCCTCGGGCCGTACCAACACCACGTTCATGCTGATCGTGCGATCAGTCCTGATGTAGGTGAGGTAGTCCTCAAATGATCAGACCACGTCTGAGACGACCTCTTCGATGTGTTCACGTGTTTCCCCGGTGGGGGGTGGCACGATCAAGACGAACGTGATCTGGTTGCCACCACTTCGGGCGATCAAAGTCCTTGGAACTTGTGTTGACCAACCTCGACAGCCCCGACTCCCTACGGCCTGCTGAAGAAACTCTGTGGCTGAGGGTAAGGATCCTGCCTAGTTGGACACTTCAAGGTATGGATGATGTTGAGGTGCGAGCATCCGCTGCGGCTGACATGAACGACCAACAGCCCTGGACGCTGTGACTGACGGGGACCGGCGGATGTTCGACCTCTTCTACGCACGGACAGCGCCTGCCGTTGCGAGGTTCGCGTGGTCGTTGTCCGCCTCCCGCGAGGCCGTGGAGGAATTGCTTCAGGACACGTTCCTGACGGCGTGGAGTAGGCCGGGGGCTGTGAGGGTCATCAACGACTCGGCTCTGCCGTGGCTTCTTGTGACGTGTCGCAATCACGCCAGAAACCGCGCTCGTCGTGACCAACGCTGGAACGAGATGATCCAGCTGGAGGAATCACTGACAGCAGATGCGGCAGACACCGCCGCAGCAGTTCAGCTGCAGTGGGCGCTGAGCTCCATCACCAACCTTCCCGATACAGATCGTGTGGTCTGCGAGCCAGTGCTGTTGCAGGGGTTCAGCGACCGCGAGGCAGCTGGACGGCTCCGCATCAGTGAGGCGTCGGTGGGGAAGCGTCTGAGTAGATCGAGAAAGATCCTCCGAAGGGAAGTGCAGGAATGACAACTCTCAAACCGCGGGAGCTGCCGAGCGATGCTGAGTTCGATCAGATGATTTCGGGCGCGCATCAAAAGATCAATCGCGTGACGCTGGCCAGGCCGCATCAGGGTTGTCAGCGACGAAACCGCAGCAGAGCTGTCGCGGCAGGAGTAGCCGCCTTGGCCGTTGCTGGCGGCGGTGCTGCGGTGGCCAATGTGGGGCCGTTCGCCCCAACCGATTCGGGGAACTACTCAAACGTGCAAGGCCCAGCGGGCATGGATGGCAAGCCTGCGGCCGGCCGAGGTGAGAACGCAATCACCACAACGCCGTGGCCCAAGAACGATTTTGGTCTCACGTTCGGCGAACCCACCCGAGCAGACGTTCTCGCCCACAACCTGCCCGATCTGATCCCGGTCATCACTGAGAACGGAGATTATGGGTTCTGGCGATCCGAGGATGCCTACACCTACACAGGTGCGGGCAATGTTGAGACCTTGCCAGAGCATCTCAACGTCTACGGACCGGATGGGAAGACTCTTCTGGGAGGAAGGGAGCTTTGTCCGCTGATCCCGAGGCCGCCGGATAGCAACAGCGGTGTGACAAGTTATGCGCCTGTGCCGTCACACCAGTGTCACACGGCCGGTGCTGGCCGGTGCCGGTAGACACCGTTTGGCTGCCTCGCCGAATACAGCTCAGTACATGCATCACGGTTAGTTGCTTTCAGCCGCGATGACCTCCGAGGCAGGCAGGAGGTCATCGCGAACTGGTGTCCGAGTGACTCAGATTCGAGGACTTCGCCGGTCTTCGGGTCGAGGGCTTGACCGTCTTCGTTGGTCATGCTCATGGTGCTGTATACGAAGGTGTCCAACACGGTCTTGCCATCGGGGCCGTAGAGATTGCGAACTTCTTCGCCCTTTTCGTTGTAGATATCTTTGGTGCGAGCGATTTCTTCTTCAGTGGTTTTCGCCTCGGGCAGGTACGTTTCATCGTTTCGCAGGAAACCTCCCGGGCCGTCAGGGGTGGGCTGGAACGGCCGTAGGTCGGGAACGTTCCCCCTCCTCAACATCGGCTGGCGTCGCGTACCCGTAGGTCAGGCCGAATTCGTTCTTTGGCCACGATTTTGTCACTGCGTCGCCTGGCGAACCGTCCGGCATTCGAATATCGGCCAACGGGTGGCTGTTTGACGCTGTCCCTGAGTCTGGGTCATTCGCGAACGCGACCATTCCTCCGCCGATGCTGAGACCGAGGCCTGCAGCGCACGTTAGGGCAACGACAGATCTACGTACTGATTGCTTCATATTGCTCCTAGTCCCGATCAAAGTGCTCTGCGAGGTGACTCCACGACGTTTGAACTCTTCCAAGTGCCGTTCTCGATCTTGCGGGCCCCAATTGCGCGACCAAAGTACTTCCCCCTGCTTCGTGGGCATGCGCCGAAGTCGATGGCTAGTCCTTTGGCAATCGTGCTTGCACTCGCGGTATTTACGATCCTGCCGGGGACGTCTGTACAGGTCAATGCGACGCTGCCTGCGTCCTGCACGCCCCACGGTGCGACCCCTAGTCGACCAGCGGCCATGTTGACGGGAGGGTTGCTGTCGTCACAGCCTGCGAAGTTAGACGTACGGCCGCCTGCCATGTTGGTCGAATCGTTAATCGATGCGGCCACCATCGTGCAGGACGCGGAACCGCCTGACACCCTCACGAAGCTTGATGGATAGCTTCCTGCAATAGCCGGCGGCGCGGCCACCGCCGTCGCGAACACCACCGCAACAAGAACCCCGATTGGTCGAAACGTCAAAGCGACTCGATAACTCGTATTTACAGAATGGATGCGAGTCTAAGCAGCGCGAGGGGTATTTCGTACCTCTTTCGCAAAAGGTGGGTGATCCAGGGATCGCCATACACATGGGCCCGACCCGTTGGTTCTGACCGTGTGTGCTGGGAAGTCGGTCATGCGGTGGCAATCTTCGGGTTCTGTCTGCCGCAGTTCGTCGCGGTGATGTTGCGCGAGCCACTGCCCGTGGCAGCGTCCGCGACCGTATGAATCCTGAGTACCCTGCTGCCGGCTTCTCGGCCCTGGTCGAGGCCCATGACACTCGGCGCGATACGGCTTCGCACAGCGCTTTCGCTCTGAGGACATTTGGTGCCTCTTAACTAAGCTCTCGGCAGCTTCTAAACCTCCGGAAAATAGTTGACCCGTCTCCGTGATCTTTGGAGATCGAATGTGATGGATAGTGAGGAAGCTCAGCCGAAATCGGTCGCACGTCTTGGGTGGGCGCGTGATGCGCGCGGACCGCGCTCCGTCGGAACTGGTCAAGTCAATTTCGAAATCTGAATCGACACTGGAGGTCGCTTTGCGAAAAAATAAGATGGTTTACGCGTCGGCTGCGCTGCTAGCTGCGTTGGCCTCGCTATTGCATCGTCGAGTGTGGCGGTTGCCGCTGAGTCAAATCCGGCTGAACCGTTGCAGTTGAGTGCAGAGGAGGTCGGGGACTACAAGGCGGCGCAGGATGCGGCTGGACTGGGCCCTGGCCTGGTAGGGCCCCGGGACTCTTTGGCCATCGCGCAGGAAGCCGCCCTCGATCGTGAGAAGTACGCCTCCTTCGTCTCGAAGACATCAAGAGCTTCAGCTGCCGCAGCTGTGTCGCCATCAAAAACCATTTCTGTCACGCATTCGTCTCAGTCCCGCACCTATTGGTGTGGGCCGTCTGCGGTAGCGATGGCACTGCGAACCATCGGCGTCACCTCGCCAACTCAGACCGTGCTCGCGGGTCAACTCAAGACGACGACGGCCGGGACTGCTTGGTCTGGCGTGAACGTGAGTACGTCTCCGAGCACTGGAAGGCCGGTCAAGGACGTCTTGAACAACCGGACTGGCAGGCTCCCTACTATGTGGCGGTTGACCTGTCCTATAGCCCGACTGCAACTGAGAAGACGAACTACAAGAATCGGATAGTGGCCGGAATTACGCTCGACCACGGGCTAGTCGGCGGCGCGTATGAAGTTCCCGGCGGACCGCGGCTTAACGGTCATCCTGCGGGCGGAACTATCTGGCACTATGTCACAATGACCGGCTACTCGGGCTCTGGATCAACGACCCGATACGGCGATCCTGCTGCGGGATCGACCACGTCGTGGGCCGGATCTGTTCCGAAGTTCTCGACCCTCTCGTCGAACACAATGACGACTATTCTCGGTGGCCGGGGCTATGTCTGGTAAGGATGCGTTCCTAGCTTCTCTGGCAGCGATACTTGTCCTTGCCTCGGGGTGTTCACCGGAGAAGGAACGGCGCCCACTCGAGTCCTCGCCTTCTCCTGCCCCCAGTGTCAACGAGCAATGGAAAATTCGGCAAGGCGCTTTGGCGGCACCGACCGTCACTCAGTTGCGCAAGGGATGGAAAGCCGATTGGGTCAACCACGTACAGCCGTTCGAGGTGAATCCAAGCTCGACCAAACTCGTAGCGGCCGTCAAAAGCGAGGGCTTCAACGGCGTCGCTCTGGTCAACGCACGAACCGGTGAGGTAGTCGAGCAAGTCGATGCCTCCGCCAGCGGTGAGGCCTTTCAAGCTGGTGGCCAAGCCAATGAGGATTTCGCTGTCTGGAAGGAATATCGAACGCCTAACAGTCTCGACGATTATGTCGTGAAGGCATGGGATCGAAGGCGGCACAAAGTCAGCCAGATCGGTGAAAGTCGTCAGGCCGCGGGCGGCGTCACCTACCCGTCCACCTGGCAGACTCCGGTCCTCGCTGATGGTCGGGCCGCGTGGGTCGAGGGCACTGACGGTGAAGGTGGCGGCGATCTGGTTGTCGTAGACCTGGCGACCGGCAAGCGGCATGTAATACCTGGGGTTGCTCACCCAGGCCGGCTGAGCGCCTTCGATTCCACGTTGATATGGACGGAGTCGCATGCGCGTGGGGCGCCGACACGGCTACACGCGATCGACATTGGCACTCGTGAACCGGTCGAGCTGCCCCAAGGTTTGAAGGGACTTCGCGGAGCCGGATTCCTCGTGACCAATGGCAAAGCGGCAGCATGGGTAAGGACCGACGACGTCGGGGTGTCGCTGATGGTGTTGCCCTCCATGGATGCGAAGCCGGTCGAAGTCAAGGCGTTCACCGATAACGGATTCAGCCCACCCTTTTCGATCACTCCTCGCCTCGTCACTGCGTCGATATCGTCCGGCGGAATCCTCTTCCTGGATCTGGAGTCAGGCCGGTTTGCGATCCAGGACGACGCCTCTTACGCAGTAGTTGCCGGGTCAACCTTGATGGTTCTACCCTTCACCACCGCAAAGAGCGAGCATCCGCCACCGCTCCCGTACGCGCAGATCTCGCAGAATGATGCGATCAAGATTCTTCCGGAAAGCAAATAGGTGTGTTGAGGGCAAACACGATTCGAAACATGGCGAATAGTGGTTCTCGCTGGCGGATTGGTCTTATGTGGCGATCTCCCGCCATGAGCCGTGTCCGGATTGTGATGACTCCGATGTCGGTGGGATGTCCTGAGAGATATGCCTCGTGGAGTGAATCGGTTCCTGAATACGGAATCGCCTCGTGAGGCGGGTGGGGGGCGAAGGCTCTGCTCGTGTCGGCTTTGATCCTCGGGGGATGCACCAGCGAGTCTTCGTCCCCACCAGGAGGTTCCCCAGAACCCGCTGTCAGCCCCGAACCGTCCAAGAGTGCGGTGACATCGGCCGACCCCACCTTCTTGGAGTTGGTCTTGGATGACGCTCCATTGGCGCGCGAGGGTATCGATTACCGCACAGTTGCGACGCTGAAGCAGAAGATCGGAGCGGACCAGGCCATCTACTACGGCGTGAACGCTGAGGCTGGCATTGCCTACGGAAGTATCAGTCGTCCTGATGGGACTTCCGGTCTACAACCCCGCGACGGATTCATCACTGACCTCAAGACACAGGAGATGGTCAGGGTCTCGGACGGGGGGAGTCGTCCTTCGCCGACGCAGTTCACTGGCATGGACTACTCCGATGGGCGTCTAGTCTGGGTTGAGACAGACTCGGACAACCTGTCGGCAAGTAACTGGGTCATGTATGCCTACCAGGTGGAGGGCAGCGATGGCCGAGGTAAGGGTAAGACCATCGAGCTGGCACGAGCCCCAAAGGTTGAGAGCGACCCGATTCCTATGGCGTCCGGTTCTACCGTTCCTCAGATCTCGGGCACCGATGTGTACTTCAACGCAGTGTCCAAGGTCTCCGACAAGAAGGTCGAGACTTCGATCTACAAAGTTCCGATCGATGGGAGCAGCCCCCTTGCTCTCTTCGAACGCGGCGTTGATGGAGTGTTCGCCGACGACAAGTGGGTCTACTTCGCTCGAGGTCGCGACGAGGTCATGCGCCGCTCCACACGGGAGGGCTCCAAGGCAGAACCGGTAAGAGCAATGGACCAAATCAGGTCATGGTGTGGAGGCGGTTATGCGAATGGTCTGTTCGTCGCCTGTGCAAACCGGGCGTGGACTCGAGCTCTGATGATCTTCGACTCAAACAGCCGGCTTCTCGCGAGGATTGACGTCGGAAAGAATGACATCTCCACGTCAACTATCGACATCACAGGTGATCTTGTCGGATTTGATGCTGGCAATAAGGAAGAGGGCGACGCGCAGCGCTACACATTTGATGTGAGTGACGGCAGCCTTGTGAAGCTCACTGACGCGAACGTCAACACCATTGCGCATGGGAGCAAGCGAATACAGCAACTCCGCCTTCAGCCAGACACCGGAATTGCGAATACATTCAAATTCGTTGAAATCCTGCCGGATAAATAGGTCTCGGACTCTGTTCGGGTGCACCAGACGGCTGAGTGTGATGAGAGCGGAAACCACTAGAAGTGCGGGCACCGGAGACGACCGGGTTCCGGTGCCCGGTGCGACGTGGATGCTTGTGCCGCAAGTTGGGTCCAAGAGTCAAGATGACAGGACACCCTGTCGCCTTGAGCGTTGCTGATCGGAAAGCTATCGTGGCGCGGCCGACGTGAGATAGGAGTCAACTACCGTCGAAAAGGACAGGACCGAGGGCGGCTTGGTGTCGAGACCTGGGTGCTTCTTGATCAGGATCTCTTCGTAGCCAACGATCTGCCCGCTGTCAGGATTGCCGAAAAGTACATGCCGAACGTGTGGCTCAGCGGAGTCGATGATGGAGATCGCAGCGGCGTCTCGCTTGATTCGGTCCTTGACGGATCCGAGGCTGTGAAATCCAGTCTCTGTCTCAAGCATCTTCCAGATCGCCGCGGTTAGTTCGTTGGGCAAGACATACGTTTGGGTAAGTCCGACGATTTCTCGGTATAGACACATTGAGCGCGCGTAGCCGACTGTGCGAGATTGGCATTCGCTGTGGTCGAGCAACGCGTCAGCGAGCTTCGAAGGTCTGGTCGGGAGGGAACTGGCGAACCCGGCGTCTACGGTTCCGGCGTCGAGGGTCTCGTCGACCAGCTGTTCGCCGGGGCTTGTCGAAGAGCTGCGGCCATTGGAGTCAAGTGGCTGTCCCACAGCTTCGTGGGTCGTCAGTGCACCGTTTGGACGGAGCCAGGTTTCGCTGACGCGGGGCACGATCTTGGATGAGCCGTTGTCGTCGAGGTCGGCGAACCAGTTGTCCGACTTCGTGTACTGGATCTGTCCGTTGCCAGGCAACGGTCGGGACATTGCGGCCGCTTCTGAGAGCAGCCGGAGCGTGGGAGAAGCTTCTTCGCCAGGCGCGTAGGCAATGCGAACTGCTGAGGCGAACTCGAAATCCAGTACCGCTGGTGCGGCTGCTTCGCTGGCGATCCGCCGGGCCGACCAATTGCGAAGACTACGGCCGTAGAGGCAGCCACGCCAACTGCGACAGCAACCCAACGTCGTCGCCTAGGCGTACGTATGTTGCTGGGGGAATGCGGCTCGTCTGCCAAAAGCTTTTCGTTGTCCGCGTGCTTCATCCGTGCGATGAAGTCGTCAGCCGATTCGAGGTGGGGAGTCTCATCGCTTGATCGGTCGCTGCCGAAGCCTAGATCTCGAGCTTCTTTTCGGAAGCGTTCGAGTTCGTTCTCGGCGGCCTTCCTGTTCCCAAGGGGATTCATTCGGAGGCGCCTCCTGAGCTGATTGCCGGGTCAGGTTCGTGCACTTCTTCGCCCTCCAGGTATCGCAGGCGCTGACGTAGCCGGCTGACCCGGCTGGTGAACGCGGATGTTGAGATACCAAGGGCGTGTGCGCAATCGTCCGCGCTGAGCTCACGGAGGAAAGCAACATCAAAAAGTAGCTGCTCCGCCGGGGTGAGTCGGCTGTAGATCCGTCGCGCATTGTCGCTGTCGATGACTGCCCGGGCCACGTCTTCAGGTGATGGTTGGCGATGTGCCCCGGGCCAGTCTTCGACGAAACGGTTGTCGTGATGTTTGCGTGAGCGGCGTTGGATTTCTTGCAACACTTTGTTCTTGGCAATTCCGACGACCCACGCTGCCCACATCTTGGGGTCCTTGGGGAAGTCGGCGCGCTTGCGCCAGGCGATCTCGAAGGTCTCAGACACGACATCGGCGGCGGCTTCGGAACCCACTCGTCGGATCGCGAAGAGAAACACTGGATCTCTAAGTGAGCGGTAGAGGTCCCCAAAATCCTCTTCGGTCACGACGTCACTTTATATCTAAGGCGATCGACCCGTTGGGGCTATGACCATTGTCACTACTAGCAGTCGGTGATCGTTGCCAAGTACACGGCTTTAGAGGTCGTTTGCCAACCGGTTGTGGTGGCTTTCTTGGCTCCCGGTTTGATACAGACAGTTGAGCCGCTGCCGTCCTGCTTCTCGTGCAGCCAAGTCCTCTTCGCTCTGTTGTTGTAGTAGGACTTGGTCGCCGTGAGAGAAATTGGTCGGTACGAGTTCGTTGTCGAGATTCGTTGAATCGAGCCGCTGTAGTTGGCTCCCGACCAAACGCAGAGGTAGCCGGATGCGCATTCGGACAGGGCAGTGGGCGTAACGACGAGCCCGTGAGAAGCGTTGGTCTGAGCAACGGAGGCGGCACCAATGATGGAAGCAATCACGGATCGAGTGACGAGTCTTGAGAAGTTCATACTCACTCGTCGACGCGCTGACTACGGCGTCACTGGCAATGATCTACTTCGCCTGCATCAGTGATTCCAGGGCTCGAAGTGTGACGGCAGCCCGTCTGCGCAATGTGCGGCGTACGGGAACGGAAACCTGGCGCTAGTGCGTCCAGGCGGTGCTGGACTCCCCCCGTGGGGGATGCAATCGACGGACGCAAGCCTCAGTTTTGAGAAATCTGATGAAGAGGTGTGATTTCTCTCTGTCGAATGTGACTAACATTCACGTGAAGGTTCGCTGCGCCGAGGAGGGGAGTGCAAATGAAGCAGGCGGCGAAATCCGCGCTTGCCGGAGTTTCCCTGTTGTTTGTCTCACTCGGGGCCTATGCGCTGCTGACAAGTACTGGCGATCAGGGACCGGTCGAGTCATCTCCTTCGACTCCGGTCCATGCTGAACATCGTGCTGACATGGTTCGTGAACACGCCGAGCTGAGTTTGATGACTATCTGCTGACGCCGGCCTGTAGCTTCGAGGCGGTCGGCCCCTTCTCCAGCCTTGATTCGGATCGACTGCCAGGTTTCCTTGAGAGATCGAGGGACCGGTCACACCTCGGGTTGAGACTTTGCCGAACCATTGCGGCCGTGGGCATTCCTGCGGGTCGGGCTGTTGCAGGAGGTCGCTACGGCATGAGATCGTGCGACGTCGCGTGCTGGTCCGTCGAGAGACTGTTCAGAGCTGACGCACCCAGTCAGCTCTGGAGCGGTGACATCACCGCGCTCTGGACCGGCTAAGGCAAGCTCTACCTCTGCGCATTCAAGAACGTCCACTCCAGCCGGGTCGTGGGCTACTCCATCGATTCACGCATGAAGTCCAGGCTCGCTGTCATGGCGCTCAACAACGCTGCAGCCAGGCCTGGTCGAAGGGCGGTTCTAGAGCACCAACAAGCAACAGCGGTGTGACAAAAGGTGTCACACCGCTGTCACACAGTTTGTGCTGATGAGGGCTTTCGTGTGCCGCTCAGTGCGGAGTTCGCTCAACTAGCTGGCAAGGCAGGCCCAGCCCAACCACCGTGTTGAATCACAGAGGAATCACCGCAATCCCAGCATCTACAGGTTCGACTGAACCCCAGCCAGCAGCTGGCGTCCCATGACGATGCGCTGCACCTGGTTGGTGCCTTCGTAGATCTGGGTGATCTTGGCATCGCGCATCATGCGCTCGACGGGGTAGTCGCTGGTGAAGCCGTAGCCGCCGAGCAGCTGGACTGCGTCGGTCGTGACCTGCATCGCGGTGTCGGAGGCGAAGGCCTTGGCCGCGGCGCCGAAGAACGTCAGGTCCTTGTCGCCACGCTCGGACCGGCCGGCAGCTGCGTAGGTGAGCTGGCGGGCGGCCTCGATCTTCATGCCCATGTCGGCGAGCATGAACTCGATGCCCTGGAACTCCGAGATCGACTTGCCGAACTGCTTGCGCTCCTTGACGTAGCCGAGCGCATAGTCGAGGGCGCCCTGGGCGACGCCGACGGCCTGCGCGGCGATCGTGACGCGCGTGTGGTCGAGGGTCTTCATCGCGATCGAGAAGCCTTCTCCGACCTGGCCGATGATCCGGTCGCCGGGGATGCGGACGTTGTCGAGGTAGACCTCGCGCGTCGGCGATCCCTTGATGCCGAGCTTCTTCTCGGGGGCGCCGAACGAGACACCTTCGTCGGACTTCTCGACGACGAACGCCGTGATGCCCTTCGAGCGCTTCTCCGGATCGGTCTGCGCGAGCACCGTGTAGTACTCCGACCAGCCGGCGTTGGTGATCCAGCGCTTGACGCCGCTGAGCACCCAGTCGTCGCCATCGCGGACGGCCTTGGTCTTCTGGTTGGCGGCATCTGATCCGGCGTCGGGCTCGGACAGGCAGTAGGAGAATCCGCCCTCACCGGCCGCGAGCTTGGTCAGGTACTTCTTCTTGATCTCTTCGCCGCCGCCGATCTGGACGGGCAGCGAGCCGAGCTTGTTGACGGCGGGGATCAGCGAGGACGAGACGCAGGCGCGGGCGACCTCTTCGATGACCAGCACGGTGGCGAGCGCGTCGGCGCCGGCTCCGCCGTACTCCTCGGGGACGTGCGGCGCGTGGAAGTCCGACGCGAGCAGCGCGTCGGCAGCTTCTTCGGGGGAAGCGCGCGTTGGCATCGACATCGGCCGCGAACGGCGCGATCTTGGCGTCGGCGACGGCGCGGACGGCCTCGCGGATCGCTTGGTGCTCTTCGGAGAGAACGAACAGATCAGTTCCTGCATGGGTGCTCATGAGGCCAGTCCTTCATATCCGTAGAAGCCCTGTCCGGACTTCTTGCCGAGGAGCCCTGCGTCGACCATGCGGTCGAGCAGCGGCGGCGGGGAGTACAGGGGCTCCTTGAACTCGTCGTACATCGAGACGCCGATCGCGCGGATCGTGTCGAGACCGATGAGGTCGGAGAGGGCCAGCGGGCCCATCGGGTGTCCGCAGCCGAGCACCATGCCGCGGTCGATGTCCTCGGCGGAGGCGTAGCCAGCCTCGTACATGCGGATGGCCGAGAGCAGGTAGGGGACCAGCAGGCTGTTGACGACGAAGCCGGCGCGGTCTGTCGCGTCGATCGGCTTCTTGCCGAGGGCCTCGGTGACCCAGCCGCGCATGCGGTCGAGGGTCTCGGTCGAGGTCGTCAGCGAGGGGGATGAGCTCGACGAGCTTGCATGACGGGGGCCGGGTTGAAGAAATGGACGCCCATGACGTGGTGGGCGCGACCGGAGACGGCGCGCGCTTGACGATCGGGATCGAGGACGTGTTGGAGGCGAGGATCGCATCGTCCTTGGTGAGGATCTGGCCGAGCGTGCGGAACAGGTTGGGCTCGGTCTCTTCGTGCTCGCTGGCGGCCTCGATGACGAGATCGCGGTCGGCAAGGGTCTCGAGGCTGGTCTCGAAGGCGATGCGGTCGAGGATCGCCGCGACCTCGGCGGCCTCGATCTTGCCGCGGGACTCGGCACGTCGCAGGGAGCCTTCGACGCGAGCGGCGGCGGCCTTGGCGGCTTCGTCGTTGATCTCGATGACGATGACGTTCGCGCCGGCGCGTGCGGCGACTTCTGTGATGCCGGAGCCCATCAGCCCTCCGCCGATGACACCAACCTTCTCGATCCCACTCATGACAGCTCCCAAAGTATTAGTAGGACGTCATAGTATCGCTCGCGTTCCAGGCGCTAGCGCCCGCCCGGGGGACGGGAGAATCTGGTTTTGGCCGCTGAATCGCGGACAGAACCAGATTCTCCCGTCGGTCAGCGCACCGGGAGCTTCGTGCTGTCGCTGCTGGAGCGGTAGCCCGACGAGGTCAGGTAGCTGACCTTCAGGGTGTGCTTGCCGGTGCGTGTCGGTCGGAACGTCGTCGTGACGGCGCCCGACTTCAGCGTCAGGGTCCGGACGACCTTGCCCCGGTAGGTGAACCGCACCTTGCCGGTCGGCACGCCGGCCGACGACGACACCTTGACCGTCACCCGCAGCTTCTGCCCGCTGTGCAGCGTCCGCTTGCTGACCGACAGACGGGTCTTGGACGCCGCCCGCACGACCTTCGCCGTCCGAGCCGACTGAGCGACACCAGACGTGTGACCAGTCTTGGTCGCGGTGACCTTGACCGCCAGGCGGTGCCCGGCATCCGCCACGGTGGCGCGGTACGTCCTCGCCGTCGCCCGCGCGATCGGTGCGCCGTCCCGCACCCACTGGTAGGTGAACGCGACGCCCGGAACCGTCCACGTGCCCGGCGCAGCGGTCAGGGTCTTGCCGACCTGTGCGGTGCCGGAGACCTTCGGGGCCTTGGTCGCCACGGGCGCCGGAGCCGGACCGGTCGGAGCCTTCTCGACCTCGATCGTCTTGTCAGCGCTCACGTTGCCGGCGACGTCGGCCGCGCGGTAGGTGAGGACGTGCGCCTCTGCGTCGACGACCACAGGATCGGTGTACGTGATCCAGTCGCCGTCGTCGAGACGGTAGGCGATCGCGCTGACACCGGAGGCGGTGTCGCTGGCTCCGGGATCCATGGCGCTCAGGGTCACGGTGCGGTCGGTGCGGCTCGCGTCGACGGTCGGCACAGCGAGATCGACCTTGGCCGTCACTGTCCCGGAGTCGCCCTGCGCCCAGTCGGTGCCGGTGGCCCGGGTAAGCTCACAGTGACCTCGCCAGCCGGCAGCGTGACAGGTGCGGAGTACGTCGTCCACGCTCCGTCGCCCAACCGGTACTCGACCGTCGCCGAGGAGTCGGTGCTGGTCAGGGTCGCGGCGGCGCCGATACCGAACCAGCCGTCCTGTCCCGGGTGCGAGATCTCGACGTCGACCTGCGGTCCCGCTGCCGGAGCCGTCGTGCAGACGCTGGTGAGTCGCTCATCGCTCGCTGCCGCTCCACCGGCCTCGGTGGTCAGGACGTGGCAACCGGGGGCGACGTCGTCGACCGTCAGGTAGCCGTCCTTCGGCGTCACGGTGCGCGGCACCCGGTCGACGTACAGCGTCGTCGCCTCGGTCGCCGTGGTCGGCACGCTCAACGTCGCGGTCGTGTTGCCCGGAACGTTCGCCGACATCCGCACCTCGTCGTCGTCACCGTGGTCGAAGGCGACACCGATCTGGCCGCGGACGGTCGGAACCGTGATAGTTCCATATTTCAGGGTGCCCGGCTGCGGCTTGACCTCGAACGAGCTGTATCCCGGCTCGAGCGACTGCACGCCGAACAGGCCTGTCGGCACGGTGAACGCGGGCGAAGCGGCCCACGGGTGCGAGTACGTCAGGTTGGGCTTCAAGGACGGATCCCAGGCCTCCATCGTCGCGCCAGCGCCGAGGTTGATCATGTTCATCCAGCTCTTGGTGCCGGTCGCGGTCATCAGGTCAAGGGCCGCCTGGCCGTTCCCGCCGGCGTACAGGCCCTTGATCAGGAAGCCTGCGCAGTAGACGCTGCATGCCATGCCGCGCGAGCCGACGTACTCGGCGACCTTGCTCGACTGGTTGGTCTCGGGCACGCCGAAGGCCAGCGCGAAGGCGCTCGCGTGCAGCGAGTAGTGCCCGGTCACGGTGCCAGCGGCGTTCATGCCGTCGTCGTACTTGCCGGCCTCGGCGTTGTAGAACTTGTCGTTGATCGCATCGCGCAAACGATCAGCGATCGCGGTGTAGCTCGCTGCGTCGGCGTCCTTGCCCAGCGAGGTGGCCATCGCAGCCATGTCGCGGTAGGCACGGTAGGAGATCGAGTTGATCACGGTGTTGTACTGCTGGAACGAGTAGCCGTCGCGCTCGGACGCCGGCCAGTCGACGATGTCGTCGTCGCCGCTGCTGTTGCCGCCATTCGAACCCGACGTCTTGCGGATCAGGCCTGTCGACGACTCCAGCCACTTGGTGGGCAGCTTGGTCTGCAGGTTGGCGTAGTAGCTCGCCACCTGCTCGGTGTCGCCGGTCTGGCGCCACGCGTCATGAACCGCGAGGATCACGTAGATCGGCCACTCCGTCGGCCAGGTGCGGTTGTTCTTGAAGTAGTTCATCGAGTAGCGACCCAGCGACAGGTCGTTGTCGAGGTTGAGCGTCGACATCAGCTGCAGATAGCCGTCGGCCTCGTAGTTGATGCGCTCACGCGTCCACGAGTCGGTGTAGAAGTTGACGTTGAGCGACTCGATCGTGTTCTTCGACAGCTGCCAGACCTTCTCGAGGTTGGCATCGGACGAGGTGAACTTCGCGGCGTCCACGTCGAACGGGTACACGAGTGCCAGTGCCTGCAAGTTGTCGGCCGTGACGGGCTCGGGGGCACCGACGATCTCGAGGTACCGGAAGACCCGCATGCCCCACGTGTCGATCGTCTGCGCACCGCCCTTGAGCGTGACGATGTCCTGGTAGTTGTTGCCGGTGTTGAGGGCGTACTTGACGGTGTTCTCCGCCGAGGTCACCTCGCCGAACCGCAGGTCGACCTTCGAGCCGGCAGCGGCATCGGCGATCGTGTAGTGGACGCCGCCGACCCAGGTGCGACCGAAGTCGACGAAGTAGTTGCCATTGCCCTTGTCGACGATCTTGACCGGCGCCTTGCGCTTCTTCGGCGACCTTCTGGGTCGGCGTCGCGGTCAGGTCGGCCAGCGCAGCCTTGACGGTCGGCGCCGCCCACTCGGAGTCGTCGAAGCCGGGGGAGTCGAAGCCGTACGGGAACTCGCCGGCGTTGAGGTTCTCCTTCGGCGCGGAGTAGAAGCCCGTGCCGATGCTGCCGCTGCTCGGGAAGGCCGAGTCTCCGGTCTTGGCCTTCCAGGTGCCGTCGGTGTCGACGATCTGACGGCTGCCGTCGGTGTACTCGACGACGAGCCGGGCCATGAACTGCTGGCCGCTGGTCGTGTACGCCAGCGCGCCGATCGTGTTGGCCTGGCCCGATCGCACCTGGTCGGTGACGTCGAAGCCGTCGTAGCGAGCCTCCGAACCGATCGAGCGGGTGGGGCCGAGGCCCACGAACGTGCCGTTGAGGTACGCCTTGTAGACGTACTGCTTGGCCGGGTTGGTGCTGTTGCCGGTGGCGAACAGGGTCGCCCAGGCGACGTCCTTGTCCTCGAGCGTGACGTCCTTGCGCATCAGCGACCAGTTGGCCGTCAGCCCGTTCGGCAGGCACACCTGTCCCTTGCCGATCGTCAGCACTCCGTCAGCTGCGCTGCCGCACGCGAAGGTCTTGTCATTGGCCTGGAAGGTCGTGGCGAGCAGCGTCCCGCCGTTCGCGGCCTCGTTGGTCACGCTCAGGTCGCTGAACCGGCCGACCTCGCTGGAGCCGTTGCGGAAGCCGACCACACCGCGGCGGAACGTCGAGTCGGTCGTGGTGTCGACGAGGACGTCGTTGATCCAGGTCTTGATCGTGTTGTGGATCGCCTGGATCTTGACGGTGACCGTCGAGCCGGTCGCGAGGGTGCCGGCAGGCAGGTTGACGGTCTTGAGCGCGGTGTAGGTGCCGTTGACCTGGGTGTGGGTCTTGAGCTGGTTGTCAGCGCCACGCAGCTGCCACATGTACGAGTTGCTGCTGTCGCTGGCGCGGAACGAGATGCCCGTGGCGACCTCGTCGATCGTGACCTTGGTGCTCAGGGTGTAGTTGGCCCAGGAGCCAGCGAAGAACTCGTTCTTGCCGGTTCCGACGACCAGCTGGCCGGCCGAGACCGACAGGTTCGGGAAGTCGGGGTCGGGCGAGGTGCGGCTGAAGTCGTTGGCGTAGAGCGTCGCGCCGCTGGGGTCGGTGACCGTGATGTCGTCGTATCGAGCCTGCTCGGAGCTGCCGTTGCGGAAGCCGAATCCGCCGCTGGCGTGCGCCGTCAGACCCGTCGTGGTGTCGACCAGCGTGTCGTTGATGTACGTCTTGGCCGTGCTGCCGTCGAGGACGATCTTGAGTGCGTACTGCGTTCCGGTGGTCAGGGTGATGCCGGTGCCCGCGAGGCTCTTGTCCTCCAGCAGGGTCGTGCCGACGTGCTTCTTGAGGCTGTTGGTGTCGGCGCGGATCTGCCACAGGTAGAACGCGCTGCTGGAGCTGCTGCGGAATGTGACGGAGGCCGAGTTCTGCACGATCGTGAACTTCGACTCGAGCGTGTAGTCGGTCCAGTTGCTGAACTTGCTGGTCGGTGCCCAGATCGACTTCGCATCTCCCCAGGTGGATCCTGCGCCGGTGCCGAACCAGGTGTTGTCAGACCATGCCGAAGCCTTGCCCTCGGCGTCCCAGGTGCGCACCTGCCAGTGGTACCGCTCGGACTTGTCGAGGGCGGGACCGTCATAGGGGGCGTTGCTCTGCTCGTCGGAATCGACCTTGCCGGAGTCCCAGACGTCGTCGCCTTCGGGGCTGGTGCCGACGCGCACCTGGTAGGCGCTCTGCATGCCGAGCGACAGCTGCCAGCCGAACCGAGGCGCTCCCTCGAGGTCGGTGGGAGTCGCGAGGCCGTTGACCGTCAAGCCGGTCGGCTGGCTGCCGTCCGGGTCGGCGGCCTGGGCGGTGCCGCTAAGGCTGGCAACGCCGAGAGCAAGGCTGAGGACGACCGTGAGGGCAAGTCTCAGGGCGCGTGAAGGTGTCATCGTGCGGGATCCCGTCGGTGGGTGGCGGCCGGCTCCAGTGAGCCGGATCACAGCGTGAGGGGTACCGTACTAAATCGATTCAACCAAAAGCAAGTGCGCGTCAGATCCGACGAGTCCGCACCGCCCAGACGACGGCCTCGATCGGGGTGTCGACGCCGATCTGGTTGCAGATCGTGCGGACGCGACGTCGCAAGGTGCGTTCGGAGATGTTGAGCTCGCGGGCGATGACGTCGGTCGTCAGGCCCTGGCTGAGCGGCCGAAGGATGGCGAGATCGTCGTCCGAGAGGTTGCTGACGCGTCCCATGCGAGCCCCCGCGCGATCGATCTTCTGACTGAATTGTCGGCAGTCTGTGGATGGCCGACACGTTACTGAATCGTTACAACGAGTACAACAGGTGGCCGGGACCGGTCAACCTGCCTTCGGGATACACCCTGCTATCTCAGCGAATTCTGGTGATCGCGCTGCGGAGTTCGCGGTCGACCGGCGGGTCTGACCCTTGCTGGCCCGAGATGCCCGTAGGTAGCGTGATCCCCGTCACGATCAGTTGAATCGTTTTAATTCGAACGGGTGTATTTCATGACCTTGACCACCACCAATCCGCCGCCTCGTCGGCGCCAACGCATGCTCGCGGGAGTTGCCTCCACGGCGCTCATCGTCTCCGGCATGATCGCTGGGGCATCCAGCGCGACAGCCGCCGAGACCGCCATCGCGGTCGGCGACCTGCAGACCAATGCCCGCACCAAGCCGCTCGGCATCCCGGGCAGCGCTCCGACGCTCAGCTGGAAGTCGTCCTCGGCTGCCCGCGGCGTCGTGCAGAGCGCCTACGAGGTCAAGGTCTCCGACGGCGACGGCGAGGTCTGGTCGTCGGGCAAGGTCGCCTCGGCCGACCAGCTGCAACGTCAAGTACGCCGGACCCGCGCTCGAGTCGCAGACCCGCTACAGCTGGCAGGTCAAGGTCTGGGACGGTGACGACAACGCCAGCGACTGGAGCGAGGAGACCTGGTTCGAGACCGGCATCCTCGACAACGCCGAGTGGGAGGCCGACTGGATCGGCAAGTCCGCCGGCGGCGAGATCGACAAGTGGAACAACTACACCGCCGACTTCGACTTCGACATCGACAAGCTGGCCATCGGCGTCTTCATCCGCGCCAAGGACACCGCCAACGCCTACATGTGGCAGATCACGACGGCAGACGGCACCGGCATCCCCAAGTTCCGTCCGCACAAGCGCGTCAACAACGGCTACTCGGTCATGGGTGGCGACATCCCGATCAGCGGCATCACCTCGGCCCAGCTGCTCGACGGCACCCACAAGCTGTCGGTGACGGTCGACGGCAGCACCATCACGACCAAGCTCGACGGCAACCAGATCGACCAGCGCACCGACAGCTCGTTCAGCAAGGGCTTCATCGGCTTCCGCGAAGACTTCGCCGGCAACGTCGACGAGAGCGCCGACATCAAGAAGGTCAAGGTCACCTCGAAGGGCGGCGACGTCCTCCTCGACACCGACTTCACCAACGGCAACCCCTTCAACGGCGGAACCGTGACCCCGGCCGGACTGCACGTCGGCAACCGCAAGGACGTCCTGCTGCAGACCAACGACTCCAACAAGCCGCTGCTGCGCACGGAGTTCACGACGACCCCGGGCAAGACCATCAGGTCGGCTCGCGCCTACGCATCGGCGCACGGCGTGTACGAGCTGCAGCTCAACGGCGAGACCGTCGGCGACCAGCACCTCGCACCCGGATGGACCGACTACAAGAAGCGCATCCAGGCCCAGACGTACGACGTGACCAGCCAGGTCAACAACGGCGCCAACGCCTTCGGCGCCGAGGTCGGCGACGGCTGGTGGGCCGGCAAGGTCGGCATGTGGGGCCCGGGCATGTACAGCAGCACGCTCGGCCTGATCGCCCAGTTGCGCATCGACTACACCGACGGCACCCACCAGGTCGTCAAGACCGACGACAGCTGGACGAGCCACTTCGGTCCGTACAAGGCCGCTGACAACATCGACGGCGAGACGTACGACGCCAACGCCGAGCAGCCGGGCTGGGACCGACCCAACTACGACGACTCCGACTGGAACGCCGTCACCGTCGCCCCGTCGACCGACACGGCCAAGCTGGAGCCCCAGACCGACGAGCCGGTTCGCGTGACGCAGGAGCTGCCCGCTCTCAAGCGCACCGAGTCGCCGGGCGTGGCCAAGGGATTCATCTACGACCTCGGCCAGAACATGGTCGGCGTCGCCCGCATGCGCATCTCGGGCAAGGCCGGACAGACCATCAAGTTCCGCTATGCCGAAGAGCTGTACAAGGACGGCCGCTTCTACGTGGGCAACCTGCGCGCAGCCAAGGTCACCGACTACTACACGTTCAAGACGACCGGAACTGTCGTCTACACGCCCAAGTTCACCCAGCACGGATTCCGCTACATCGAGATCTCGGGCGTCGACACAGCTCCGAGCTCACGGACGTGACGGGTGTCGTCTGGGGCTCCGACCTCAAGGCGACCGGTGACCTGAAGACGTCCGACTCGATGCTGAACCAGCTGGTCAGCAACATCTCGTGGGGACAGCGCGGCAACTTCCTGTCGATCCCGACCGACACCCCGGCCCGCGACGAGCGGCTCGGCTGGACCGGTGACATCAACGTGTTCGCCCCGACGGCCAGCTACCTGCGCGACACGCGTTCGTTCCTGCAGAAGTGGACGACAGACCTGCGTGACTCGGCGTACGCCAACGGCAACCTGCCCGGCATCGCACCGTCGGTGCCGACGATCGACCTGGGCGCTGGCCTCGGCTGGTCCGATGCGGGAATCACCGTGCCGTACGCATCCTGGTACGCGCAGGGCGACACCGCCATCATCGAGCAGAACTGGCAGATGATGCAGAAGTTCTTCAACCTGGTCAAGACAGGTGCCGGCGCCGATCTGATCGACTCGGCCCGCGGCAACTGGAACGACTGGCTCAACCTCGACGACAACACCGGCACCGACGTCCTCGGCACCGCGTACTACGCCGAGAACGCCCGGATGATGTCGGAGATGGCCACGGCCATCGGTGAGGACGAGGACGCCGCCGAGTACGCCGCCCTGTCGCAGCAGGTGCGTGAGGCGTTCACGGACAAGCTGATCTCGGCGAACGGGACGGTCGACGGCAACAGCCAGACGGCGTACGCCATGGCGCTGGGCATGAACCTGGTGACCGATCCGGGAGCTGCGGGTCAAGGTCGGCGAGAAGTTCGTCGCCAAGCTGAAGACCAGCGACTACCACCTGACGACCGGCTTCCTCGGCACTCCGTGGCTGCTGCCGGCACTGTCGAGCATCGACCGCGACGACCTTGCGTACACGATGATCCTCAAGAAGGACTACCCGTCGTGGGGCTACGAGATCGAGATGGGCTCCACCACGATGTGGGAGCGCTGGAACTCGATCGGTCCCGATGGCAGCTTCGGCGACGAGGGCATGAACTCGTTCAACCACTACGCCTATGGCGCAGTCGGTGACTGGATGTACCAGAACATCGGTGGCATCTCGGCGCTCAAGGCTGGCTACAAGCAGTCCCGGATCGCCCCTGAAGTAGGTGGCGGCCTGACGAGCGGTCACGGAACCTACGAGTCGGTCTACGGAACGATCTCGTCGGAGTGGAAGGCCGAGGGCAAGAACCTCGACCTCGACGTCACGATCCCCGTCAACACGACCTCGAAGGTCGTCATCCCGGCGGCCAACCTGACCGCCGTGACCGAAGGTGGCAAGCCGCTCGCCGAGGTCGACGGGGTCAGCGACGTCGAGCTCGCCGACGGAGTCGCGACGTTCACGATCGGCTCGGGCAGCTACTCGTTCCGCTCGGATGCGCAGATGGCGCTGCTGGGTGACCTGCTGACCGAGGTCGAGAAGGTCGACGACCGGGCTGCTGCACTGCAGACCGCCGGTGACCTCGCAGCCGGTGACCGTACCCAGATCGGCGACGGACTGGGCGACGTCAAGACATCCGTCGAGGACGCCCTGGCGGCGATCCTGGACGGTGAGGCCGCGCAGGTCTCGCAGCACCTCAGCGACGGTCTCGCCGCGGTGCGCACCCTGAAGGCATGGGTTGCAAGCTCGTCGATCGACGGACCGGTCAAGGGCGACCTGACGAGTCGGATCGAAAAGCTCGAGTCGCTGTTCGGCAAGGGCGTCGCGAACAACCTGGGCGTCTCGGTGGTCATCCCGCCGGTCGCCGAGAGCGCCCGTCCTGGTGGGGTCATCGCCGGGACCATCGACCTGACCAACAACGGCTCAGGTGATCTGACGGCGGTCCGCGCCGAGATCGCGATCGACGGCTGGAAGGTCGACCCGATCACCGTCAGGACCGATCTGGTCGGTGCCGGCGACACGGTGCAGCTGCCGTTCACGGTGACCGTGCCCAAGCACCAGAAGCCGGGCACGTACGACGCAGCAGTTGCGGCGACGTTCACGAGCTCGTACGGAACGTTCACGGTCAAGGACTCGAACCCGTGGATCGCCGTGTCGACCGGTGTCGACATCTCGGCCGTCACGACCGTCAGTCCCGCTGATGGTTCGGACGAGCGGGCCAACCTGGTCGTCTCGGTCAAGAACGACAGCGATGCGGCCACCTCCGGCCAGGTCGCGGTCACGCTGCCGGAGGGTTGGACGACTGCGGTTCCGTCGCAGCGGGTCACGATCGCAGCCGGTGAGAGCAAGGACGTCACGGTCCCGGTGTTCGTCGGTGTCGAGACTGCGGGCGGCGCCTCGCCGGTCGAGGTCGCGTTCGTCGACAACGGTGTCGTGCAGGCCAGCAAGGAGTCCGTCATCACGGTCAACCTGCAGGCCCCGGGCAACACCGATCTGCCAGGTCAGCTCGATCACGTCGACTTCGGCAAGAACGCCTCGGAGACGGCTCATGCGTTGCAGGCCTCGCCCAGCAGCGGCACGAACGTCGAAGCGGGCCTGGATCGGCGCTACTCGCACACCAACACCCCCGGTTCGTGGTTCTCTGCCGAGTACCAGGTCACTCCGGGCGAGCCGTTCCTGATCAGGAACCTCGAGACGTTCGACGGTGCGAAGTCCAAGAAGTACAACATCTACGTGGACGACGTCTTGGTCAACGAGCTCCAGCTCAAGCAGACGGCGGGCGGACAGAGCACCAAGGCGTACCAGGTTCTCGTGGACGATCCCGCAGTGCTCGCCAACGACGGCACCGTGCGGATCAAGTACGAGTTCCCGCTCAACGCTGGCGGCTTCTACGATCCGTCGATCGCGGACAGCTGGATCCTGCCGGCACCGGCCGACACGCTGGCACCGCTCGCCTCGGCGACGGTCACCAGCAACGCGCTGCCGGGCGACAACGGCTGGTTCCGTGGCGATGCCGCTGTCGCGATCAGTGCAGTCGACAACCGTGCGGGTGCGGTGACGGTCGAGACGGGCGAGGCAGCCGGTTGGCAGCCGTACGTCGCGCCTGTCGCGATCAGCGGTGACGGCAAGCACGAGCTGTCGTACCGGGCCAAGGACGTCCTGGGTCACTCGACGGGGGAGCGCACGGTCGAGGTGCTGATCGATGGCACCGCACCGGGCACGCAGCTGTCGGTGACCCGCGGCTCGGGCGTCGACAACGCCGACAAGGCGACGTTGAAGCTCACGGCCAACGATGCGCTGTCAGGTGTCGCGGCCACGGCCTACCGGATCGACGGCGGGGCATGGCAGCAGGTCGGCGCCGACGACAAGCCAGTTGTCGAAGGGTTCGGCGAGCACGTCGTGGAGTTCTTCTCCACTGACGTGGCCGGCAACCCCGAGCCGGTGCGGTCGATGATCGTCGACCTCGCGGACGTCGACGGGATCGCGGCGATCGTCGCCCCGCAGGTCGTCGGTGCGGCAGTCTTCGGTGGAACGCTGAAGGCCACGACGGGCACCTGGAACACCAAGGGCCTGACGTACCGCTACCAGTGGCTGCGTGATGGCAAGGCGATCTCCGGTGCGACCGGTGCTTCGCTGAGCTGTCGGCCACTGACGTGGGTCGCCGGATCTCGGTCAAGGTGACGGCGTCGAAGACGGGCCTTGCGGCTGTGTCGTCGACCTCGGCCACCACGGCGAAGATCGCCAAGGCCACGTCGAAGGTCTCGGTGTCGTCCTCGAAGTCGAAGGCCAAGCTGGGCCAGAAGGTCAAGCTTCTCGATCAAGGCGTCGTCGACCGGCACTGTTCGGATCTACGAGAACGGCAAGCGCGTCAAGACGCTGAAGCTTCTCGAAGTCGGGCAAGGCTTCGTACTCGCTGAAGCTGAAGAAGAAGGGGCTGCGGACGGTCAAGGTCGTCTACAGCGGCACGAAGACCGTGGCCGGTTCGACTGCCAGCAAGAAGATCCGGGTGAAGTAGCCCAGGTCTGACGAAAGAATCTGGTTCTGTCCGCGATATTGCGGACAGAACCAGATTCTTTTGTCCCCACCGCGTCAGAGGGCGCGCCCGCTTCGCCTGCGGTTCCCACGAGGCGGCGTCGACGACGCTGCGGGCCGGGCGGGTCCGTGCTGGTCGCCGCAGCGGATGGACGTCGCGTTCGTCGAGGAACTTCGACCAGTGCAGGGTCACGTCCTTGTAGCCGATCGCGGAAGCCCCCATCTTCGCGATCACGATCGGGGCCTCCGGTGCGAAGACGGTGAAGCCGTCGTGCCGCAGGGCCGACAAGCCGCCCAGGACGGAGCCCGGCGGGGCTGCAAGCAGCGCCACCCAGTCGCGCTGCTCGCTGGTGACTGGCCCGGTGTGGTTCACGAACACGCCGACGGCGGGGTTGGCCCACCGTTTGAAGCGGACCAGCGCGTAGCCGATGTCGACTCATCAGCTGCAGCGCCTGTTTCCGGGTCAGCACCCCGGCCTGGAGGTCAGGATGTCCGGGCGGGGCTGCTCCGCGATCGCGCTCATCGTGCGACAGTGCCGCGCCTAGCACCTCAGATTCGACCGGTAATGGGATGCCTGTGGACAACAAATCGGCTGTGGAGAACTCCGGGGCGACCTATTCTTCGGTCCCCGGTGGGGGAGGAGCGGGTCAGGCGCCGGTGGTGGAACGGCGGATGACGAGCTCGGGCTTGAGCGTGACGTGCTGGACCTTGGAGCCTTCGGGGTCGGCGATGACGCCGAGCAGCAGGACCGACGCGGTCGAGCCCATCTCGTGTGCGGGCTGGCGCACCGAGGTAAACGGGATCGCCGACGAGGCGGCGAAGTCGATGTCGTCATAGCCGACGATCGCGATGTCGTCGGGCACCCTGACGCCGCGCAGGATCAGGGCCTGCAGCACGCCGAGCGCGACGAGGTCGTTGGCCGCGAAGACGGCGTCGGGATGCTGGTCCTTCGGCAGGGACAGCAGCTGCTCGACACCGGTGCGGCCGGCTTCTGCGTTCATCGCGTCGGTCTCGACGAACCTGAGCTGGGCGTCGCCGTGAGCCTCGACGGCTGCCCGAGCGGCGCTGAGACGGTTCTTGATCTGGGCGAGGTTGGCCGGACCGCCGATGAACGCGATGTTGCGCCGGCCCGACTCGAGCAGGTGCTCCGTGGCGATGCGCCCGCCCATCTTGTCGTCGATCGCGACCGACGAGAACTCCTTGGTGCGGGTCATCCGGTCGACCACGACGACGCTGGTGCCGCGGTCGCGCAGCCGACGGAGCCGGTCGAGCACGTCACCGACGGGTGTGATCAGGACGCCGTCCATACGCTGCTGCTCGAACAGGTCGAGGTAGTTGGTCTCGCGCATCGGTTCTTGCGAGCTGTTGCCGAGGATCAGCGGACGGTGCTCGGCGATGAGGACGTCGTCGACTCCGCGGGCCACGTCGGTGAAGAACGGGTTGGCGATGTCGAGCACGATCATGCCGATCGCGCGATTCGTCCCGGCGCGCAGCTGACGGGCAGCGTCGTTGCGGATGTACCCGGAGCCGTCGATCGCCGCCTGGATGCGGGCCAACGTGGTCGGCGAGACCTTCGCGGGGTGGTTGAGAGCATTTGAGACGGTTGCAGGGGAGACCCCTGCGAGCGCGGCAACATCGCGCACCTGAGCCACGGCCATGTGCACGAGGTTAACACGATTCAAACTTTCGGGTTGACGAATTTGTGATAGCCGTCATACAGTTCTGGGGTTGCATTAAAACGATTCAAAATGAAGCGGAACACGGAGGCACTATGAACGCGAGCGGCCCAGTCGCCCTGCAGCTCGTGCAGGTACGCAAGTCGTTCGGCCCCGTCGCGGCCCTGCGCTCCGGCAGCCTGACGGTCCATTCGGGCTCGATTCACGCCCTCGTGGGCGAGAACGGCGCCGGAAAGTCGACGCTCGTCAAGATCGTCGCCGGCCTGTACCAGCGCGATGGCGGAGACTTCCTGCTGCACGGCGAGAGCGTCGACTTCGGCTCGACGGCCGCGTCCAAGGACGCCGGCATCGCCGTGATCTACCAGGAGCCGACGCTGTTCCCTGACCTGTCGGTCACCGAGAACATCTTCATGGGCCGCCAGCCGGTCGGCGCAGGACGTCGGATCGACCGCAAGGCCATGCACACCGAGGCCCTCGCGCTGTTCAAGCGCCTCGGCGTCAACCTCGACCCCCGTCGTCTTGCCGAGGGACTGTCGATCGCCGACCAGCAGATCATCGAGATCGCCAAGGCCATCTCGCTGGACGCCAGCGTCATGATCATGGACGAGCCGACGGCAGCGCTGAGCGGCGTCGAGGTCGACCGGCTCTTCGCCGTCGCCCGCAGCCTGCGCGACGAAGGCCGTGCGCTGGTCTTCATCTCGCACCGCTTCGACGAAGTCTTCGACCTGTGCGACACCGTCACGGTCATGCGCGACGGCGAGTACATCTCGACCGACGCGATCGCCGACACCACGACGGCCCAGATCGTCGCCAAGATGGTCGGCCGCGAGGTCGGCGACCTGTTCCCGAAGACGCCCGCCGAGATCGGCGCCCCGGTGCTCCAGGTCAGCAACCTCGACTCGCCGGGCATCTTCCGCAACGTCAGCTTCGACGTCCGCGCGGGCGAGATCGTCGCCCTCGCCGGCCTGGTCGGTGCTGGTCGCAGCGAGATCGCCCGGGCCATCTTCGGCGTCGACGGCTACAGCTCGGGCACGGTCACGTTGAACGGCAAGCGAGTCGCGGCCAAGAGCCGCGGGCTGCGATCCAGGCCGGCATGGCCTTCGTCCCCGAGGACCGCCGCCAGCAGGGACTCGTCACCGAGGCCTCGGTGGCCCACAACGTCGCCGCCGTCATCCGCAACAGCTCGCCCGGTTTGGCCTCATCACGGCAGGCGCTGAGAACCGTGCCGCCGGTCCGTGGGCGGGTCGCCTCGAGGTCAAGACCAACGCGCTGTCGATGCACGCCACCACGATGAGTGGCGGCAACCAGCAGAAGGTCGTCATCGCCAAGTGGCTCGCGACGAACCCCTCGCTGCTCATCATCGACGAGCCGACGCGCGGAATCGACGTCGGCACCAAGTCCGAAGTGCACCGGCTGATCTCTGAGCCCGCCGGGCAGGGCATGGCGATCCTGATGATCTCCTCAGAGCGGCCGGAGGTGCTCGGCATGGCCGACCGCGTGCTCGTGGTTCACGAGGGACGCATCACCGCCGATATCGACCGCGCAGACGCGACGCCCGAAAGCGTCATGACTGCCGCCACGAACACCATCGGAGCATCCGCATGACGACGACCGAAACCCTCGTAGAGCCGAGCCGCAAGTCGGCCCTGCAACGCGCGGTCAGCACCATCGTGACCTCGCGGGAGTCAGCCATCGCGCTGGTCCTCGTGCTGGTCATCCTGGCCGCGACCTCGCAACGACACAGCTTCTTGTTCAGCAGCGACAGCTGGCGTGACCTGCTGCTGGCGCCCTCGATCCTGCTGCTGCTGGCAGTCGGTCAGGCCGTCGTCATCATCACGCGGAACGTCGACCTGTCGGTCGGCTCGACGCTCGCGCTCACCGCGTACCTGACCGGTCGGCTGTTCGTCGACAATCCCGGCATCCCGATCGTCGTGGTCTTCCTGATCGGCATCGCCACAGGCGCTGGCCTCGGCCTGATCAACGGACTCCTGGTCGCCTTCGGCCGCGTCCCGGCGCTGGTCATCACGCTCGGCACGATGTACATCTACCGAGGTGTCGTCCTGGAGTGGGCTGGCAGCAACCGCATCAACGCCTCCGACATGCCCAGCGACTTCCTGTCGCTCGGTACTAAGACGATCCTGACGATCCCGGTCCTCACGATCATCGCCGTGGTCGTGCTCGTGGCCGTCGGCTACTACCTGCGCACTGCACGCGGCGGCCGGCGGCTGTACGCGATCGGCTCGGACCCCGACGCGGCCCACCTGTACGGCTTGAAGGTGCGCAAGCGCGTCATCGGCGCCTTCGTCCTGTGCGGCGCACTGGCCGGCCTGGCCGGAGTCGTCTTCGCAGCCCGCTACGGCACGATCAGCTCCAGTGCCGGCACCGGCATCGAGCTGCAGGCCGTCGGCGCAGCCGTCATCGGTGGCGTCGCGATCTTCGGCGGCAGCGGCACGGTCTGGGGCGCGGCTATCGGCGCCTGGCTGCTCATCACGATCAACCGCGCGCTGCCGATCCTCGGCGTCCAGGACTTCTGGCAGAAGGCCGTCGTCGGCACGCTCATCATCGGCGCGATCGTCCTCGACCGGCTGTTGTCGGTCCGACGATCACGCAAGCTGATCGAGGCGAGGGACGAATCATGACCACCACCGAGACCCCGCGCACCGACGTGACGCGGACCTACGCCTCGTACGCCAAGCCGCTGTGGCAGCGCGTCATCCTGACTCGCGAGTTCGCAGTCATCGCTCTGCTGCTCGTCGTGTTCTTCTACTCGCGCGCCGAGATCCCCCAACTTCGACGGCCCGTTGACGGTCTACTACCTGCTGCTCGACGTGGCACCGATCCTGCTGATCGCCCTGCCGATGACGATGATCATCATCACCGGCGAGATCGATCTGTCGGTCGCGAGCATCGTGGACTGAGCAGCGTGCTGGTCGGCGACCTGCACCAAGGCGGCATGTCGATCCCGATGGCGGCACTCGTCGCGATCCTGGTCGGCATCTTGTGCGGAGCGTTCAACGGCTTCCTCATCGCGTACGTCGGACTGCCGTCGCTGGCCGTCACGATCGGCACCTTGGCGCTGTACCGCGGTCTGGCGGTCGGCCTGCTCGGCACCACCGCGGTCACCGACTTCCCCGAGAAGTGGACCGACCTGGCCAAGAACAAGATCGGTGACACCAGCTACCCGGTCATCATGATCCCGATCGTCATCTTGATCATCGCGTTCGTGCTGCTCCTGCACTTCACCTCGTTCGGCCGCGGCGTGTTCGACGTCGGCTTGAACGACGAGGCAGCCCACTTCTCCGGCGTCAACGTCGCACGGACCAAGTTCCTGCTGTTCGTCATGGCAGGAGCAGTGTCGGCCTTCGCCGGAATCTACTTCACGCTTCGCTACGGCAGTGCCCGCGGAGACAACGCCAACGGCATGGAGCTGCAGGTCATCGCAGCTGTGCTGCTGGGCGGTGTCTCGATCTTCGGTGGCCGCGGCGCACTGCACGGCGTCATCGCCGGCGTTCTGCTGATCGGTGTCCTGTCGAGCGCGCTGCGCCTCGACGAGGTCTCGGCGAACGTCATCAACATCATCATCGGGCTCCTCCTGGTGCTCTCGGTGATGTCCACAAGCTTCCTGTCCTTCGTAACTCGGACGACGGCCGGGATGAGGAGAAAGGCCAGTAGAGGCCTTCCTGAACGCCAGCAGGCGTCAGCACAACACGAAGGGAACAACTCATGAAGTTCAGCACCAAGAAGGCGACCGCACTCGCGGCTATCGCCGTCAGCGCTGCGCTTGTCCTGTCGGCCTGCGGCGGCGGCTCCGACAGCGACGGCGACAAGGCCGGAGGATCGGGCGACAGCGGAGACGCGACCACCGTCACGTTCCTGCCCAAGAACCTCGGCAACCCGTACTTCGACACCAGCTCCAAGGGCGGCAAGGCTGCCGTCGAGGAGTTCGGTGGCAAGTTCTCCGAGGTCGGCCCCCAGGAAGCAACTCCTGACGGACAGGTCGCGTTCATCAACACCGCTGCTCAGCAGGGTGTGAAGGCGCTGGTCGTCTCGGCCAACGACCCCAAGGCGATCGGTGACGCGCTCAACGAAGCTCGTGACGCCGGCACCAAGGTCGTCACGTTCGACTCGGACACCGACCCGGAGTACCGCGACCTGTTCGTGAACCAGGCCAGCTCTGAGGGCATCGCCAAGGTCCAGGTCGACCTGATCGCCAAGCAGATCGGCGACGAGGGCGAGATCGCCATCCTGTCGGCGGCTGCCAACGCGACGAACCAGAACGCCTGGATCGACCTGATGAAGAAGGATCTGGCGGCCAACCACCCGAAGATCAAGCTCGTCGACACCGTCTACGGTGACGACGACGACCAGACGTCGTTCGACAAGACGTCGGCGCTGCTGCAGAAGTACCCCGAACCTCAAGGGCATCGTCTCGCCGACCACGGTCGGTATCGCGGCTGCGGCTCGTTACGTCTCTGACTCCGATTTCAAGGGCAAGGTCAAGGTCACCGGTCTCGGTACCCCCAACCAGATGCGCGCCTACGTCGAAGACGGAACTGTCGACGCCTTCGCTCTGTGGAACCCCGAAGACCTCGGCTACCTGGCTGCGTTCGCCGCCAAGGCCCTGGTCGATGGTGACATCACGGGCAAGGAGGGTGAACAAGTTCACCGCCGGCAAGCTCGGTGACTACACCGTCGGTGCCGACAACACGGTGCTGCTGGGTGACCCGTACGAGTTCAACAAGGACAACATCGCCGACTTCGACTTCTGAGTCGGCCCGATGACCGCCTGGCCGGGGGTCGCTTCCCCCGGCCAGGCGCCATCACCTCACACATCTTCCTTGCGTAGAGCCCCCGGAAAGGGTCTGATCGATGCGTCGCGTCTGCTTCCAGCTCCAGGTCAAGCCCGAGCGGATCGCGGAGTACACACAGCGACATGCTGCGGTCTGGCCCGACATGCTCCGCGCGCTGGCCGACACCGGCTGGCACAACTACTCCCTCTTCCTGCGTCCTGACGGACTGTTGATCGGGTACTTCGAGACCCCGTCCCTCGCCGAGGCGCAGGCTGGCATGGCCCGAACCGAGGTCAATGCACGCTGGCAGGCCGAGATGGCCGAGTTCTTCGTCGATCTCGGCGACGCAGCGCCTGACACCGGTTTCGTCGAGCTCGAAGAGGTCTTCCATCTCGAAGACCAGCTCGCTCGCTGAGACCCTCCGACCAAAAAGGCATCACGCCTACTGGCGGGCACCCCCTGACTTGTGATTGAATCGATTTAATAGCGTTGGCCACCCAGAGTGACGACGCCGGACGAGAGAAGCAGAAGATGACGACATTCCGCGACATCGCGGCCCAGCTCGAGGGACAGGCCATCGAGGTCCCGTCCTGGGCGTACGGCAACTCCGGCACGCGCTTCAAGGTGTTCGGCTCAGCCGGCACCCCCCGCACGGTCGAGGAGAAGATCGCCGACGCAGCCACCGTGAACCGGTTCACCGGGCTCGCCCCGCTGGTCTCGCTGCACATCCCGTGGGACCTCGTCGACGACTACGCCGCGCTGCGCCGCTACGCCGAAGACCTCGGCATCGGCCTCGGCACGATCAACTCCAACACGTTCCAGGACGACGACTACAAGCTCGGCGCCCTGACGCACACCGACAAGCGCATCCGCACCAAGGCCGTCGACCACCACCTGGCCTGCATCGACGTCATGGACCAGACCGGCTCGCGGGATCTGAAGATCTGGCTCGCCGAAGGCACCAACTACCCCGGCCAGGGCGACATGCGCGGCCGTCAGGACCGTCTGGCTGAGTCGCTGTCGACGATCTACGACCGGCTCGGTGACGACCAGCGCCTCGTGCTCGAGTACAAGTTCTTCGAGCCGGCGTTCTACCACACCGACGTCCCGGACTGGGGCACGTCGTACGTGCAGGTCCAGGCCCTCGGCGAGAAGGCGATGGTCTGCCTCGACACCGGCCACCATGCGCCCGGCACCAACATCGAGTTCATCGTCGCGCAGCTGCTGCGCCTCGGGCGCCTCGGCTCGTTCGACTTCAACAGCCGCTTCTACGCCGACGACGACCTGATCGTGGGATCCGCCGATCCGTTCCAGCTGTTCCGCATCATGGTCGAGGTCGTGCGCGGCGGAGGCTACGGACCCGACAGCGATGTCGCCTTCATGCTCGACCAGTGCCACAACATCGAGAAGAAGATCCCCGGCCAGATCCGGTCGGTGCTCAACGTGCAGGAGATGACGGCGCGGGCCCTGATGCTCGACACCGACGCGCTGACGAAGGCACAGGAAGACGGCGACGTGCTCGGCGCCAACGAGATCTTCATGGACGCGTTCTACACCGACGTGCGCGCCGACCTCGCCGCGTGGCGCGAGGAGCGGGACTGGCCGGCAACCCCATGCAGGCCTACCTCGCCAGCGGCTACCAGGAGCAGATCGAGGCCGACCGCGTCGGCGGCACCCAGTCCAGCTGGACCTGAGAATTCGAACGAGGACAGAAGACATGACACAGAACACCGCAGCAGAGCTGATCGCCCGGTCCAACCGACTCGGCAGCGATCCCAAGAACACCAACTACGCCGGAGGCAACACCTCCGCGAAGGGCACCGAGACAGACCCCGTCACCGGTGAGGACGTCGAGCTGCTCTGGGTCAAGGGCTCCGGAGGAGACCTCGGCACCCTGACCGAGAGCGGCTTGGCGGTCCTGCGGCTCGACCGCATGCGTGCCCTGGTCGATGTCTACCCGGGCCTCGACCGCGAGGACGAGATGGTCGCCGCATTCGACTACTGCCTGCACGGCAAGGGCGGTGCCGCGCCGTCGATCGACACCGCGATGCACGGTCTCGTCGATGCTGCGCACGTCGACCACCTGCACCCCGACTCCGGTATCGCGATCGCGACGTCGGCTGACGGCGAGAAGCTCACTGAGACGGTCTTCGGCGGAAAGGTCGTGTGGGTGCCGTGGCGTCGTCCGGGCTTCCAGCTGGGACTCGACATCGCCGAGATCAAGGCCAAGAACCCCGACGCGATCGGCTGCATCCTCGGCGGTCACGGCATCACCGCGTGGGGTGACACGTCCGACGAGGCCGAGCAGAACTCGCTGTGGATCATCGAGACCGCCGCGGCGTACATCGAGGCCAACTCCAAGGCCGAGCCGTTCGGTCCGGCCCTGGCCGGGTACGGCGCGCTGTCGGCCGACGAGCGCCGGGCCAAGGCTGCTGCGCTGATCCCGACGATCCGTTCGATCGCCTCGGCCGACAAGCCGATGGTGGGTCACTTCACCGACAGCGACGAGGTCCTCGACTTCCTGGCATCGGCCGAGCACCCGCGTCTCGCCGCCCTCGGCACGAGCTGTCCCGACCACTTCCTGCGCACCAAGGTCAAGCCCCTCGTGCTCGACCTGCCGTCCGACGCCTCGGTCGAGGACTCGATCAGCCGGCTGCGCGAGCTGCACGGTGCGTACCGCGAGGACTACCAGGGCTACTACGACCGCAACGCCGACGAGAACAGTCCCGCGATCCGCGGCGCCGATCCGTTGATCGTCCTGGTCCCGGGTGTCGGCATGTTCAGCTTCGGCAAGGACAAGCAGACCGCCCGCGTCGCCGGCGAGTTCTACGTCAACGCGATCAACGTGATGCGCGGTGCGGAGGGCCTGTCGACCTACGCACCCATCGACGAGTCGGAGAAGTTCCGCATCGAGTACTGGGCGCTGGAAGAGGCCAAGCTGCAGCGCATGCCGGCCCCCCAAGCCGCTCGCGACCCGCATCGCGCTGGTCACCGGCGCCGCATCGGGCATCGGCAAGGCCATCGCCAAAAGCTCGCAGCCCAGGGCGCGGTCGTCGCGATCGCCGACCTGAACCTCGAGAAGGCGCAGGCTGCGGCCGCCGAGATCGGTGGCACCGACGTCGCGATCGGCGTGCAGGCAGACGTCAGCGACGAAGCCGCCGTCCAGGCTGCCGTCGACGCGACCCTGCTGGCGTTCGGCGGCATCGACCTCGTCGTCAACAACGCGGGTCTGTCGCTCAGCAAGTCGCTGCTCGACACGACCGTCGCCGACTGGGACCTGCAGCACAACGTCATGGCCAAGGGCTCGTTCCTGGTCTCGCGCACCGCCGCCAAGGCGCTCATCGAGCAGGGGCTGGGTGGCGACATCGTCTACATCTCCAGCAAGAACTCGGTGTTCGCCGGACCCAACAACATCGCGTACTCCGCGACGAAGGCCGACCAGGCCCACCAGGTACGACTGCTCGCCGCTGAGCTCGGCGAGCATGGCGTGCGGGTCAACGGCATCAACCCCGATGGCGTCGTGCAGGGTTCGGGCATCTTCTCCAGCGGCTGGGCGCCAACCGCGCCGCGGTCTACGGAGTCGACGAGAAGGACCTGGGTGCGTTCTACGCCCAGCGCACGCTGCTCAAGCGCGAGGTCCTTCCGGATCACGTCGCGAGCGCGGTGTACGCGTTGGTCGGTCCTGACCTGAGCCAGACGACGGGTCTGCACATTCCCGTCGACGCCGGCGTCGCTGCAGCGTTCCTGCGCTAGATCGGACCGCTCCTCTCATCATGTCGACCTTGTCTTCTGTCTCCGTCGCCGCCATCGACCTCGGCGCCTCCAGCGGCCGTGTCATGGTCGGCGACGTGGGGCCGGGACACCTTCAGCTGCGCGCTGTCGCGCGATTTGCCAATCAGCCGATCGTCCTTCCGGACGGGCTTCACTGGGACCCCCTCGATCTCTACCGCCACGCTCTACGCGGACTGTGGACAGCCGTGAGCCAGTCACCTGACGGGCTCCGGAGCGTAGCGGTGGATTCTTGGGCGGTTGACTACGCCCTCATGCGTGCAGACCGCATGCTGGGCGTGCCGTTCCACTATCGGGACGAGCGGACGACCGCGGGTGTGGACTGCATCCACACCCGCGTGTCGCCCGCAGAGCTCTTCTCACGCAACGGCTTGCAGTTCTTGCCGTTCAACACGATCTACCAGCTGGCCGCCGATCCTGCGGTCGAGCTCGCAGACCGTCTGCTGTTGATTCCCGACCTGATCGGCTACTGGCTCACCGGCCGGATGGTCACCGAGCGCACGAACGCCTCGACGACAGGTCTGCTCGATCCCCGGACGGGTGAGTGGGACCTCGACCTGGTCGAGCGCGCCGGCCTGCCGGCCGGCATCCTGACCGATCTGGTCGACCCTGGCCAGACGATCGGTACTGTCTCCGCGCAGGTTGGCGAGCGCATTGGTGCCCCCGACCTGCCGGTCACCGCCGTGGGCTCGCACGACACCGCCTCTGCGGTCGTCGGTGTGCCGATGCTGACCGACGGCGCGGCCTACATCTCCTGCGGCACCTGGGGCCTGGTCGGGCTGGAGCTCGATGCTCCGGTCATGACGGAGGACGCGCGGGCCGCCAATTTCACCAACGAGGGTGGCGTCGACGGTCGCACCCGGTTCCTGACCAATGTCATGGGCACCTGGCTGATCAGCGAGACGCTGAGGCAGTGGGAGCGCGACGGCGATCCGGTCGAGCTGACCGAGATCCTGCGTGCCGCAGCCGACGTGTCGGTGCCGGTCACGACGTTCGACGTCCAGGACCCCCGTTTCATGCCCCCCGGCGACATGCCGACCCGCATCCGCGAGTGGTGCGCCGAGCACGACGTCCCGGCGCCAGCGGACAAGGCGATCCTGATGCGCAGCATCGTGGAGAGCCTGGCTCAGGCCTTCGCCGATGCCCTCGACACCGCAGAGAAGCTGTCGGGCCGTTCGATCGGCGTCGTGCACGTCGTGGGTGGCGGCTCGCTCAACCGGCTGTTGTGCCAGCTGACGGCCGACCGCAGCGGTCGTCCGGTGCTGGCGGGCCCTGTCGAAGCGACCGCGCTGGGCAACGTCCTGGTGCAGGCCCGCACGCTCGGCGCAGTAGGCGACACCCTGGAAGAGATGCGTCACCTCATCGCGACGACTCACGACCTCGCGAAGTTCACCCCCCGCCCCTGACGAGGTACTTCTCGCCCCCCGACGAGGTGGTAACCGCCCCGTGAAGAGGTGGTTGTGGCCCGCCGAGGAGGGGGGAGGCCCGTAAGTGCCTCCTCAAGGGGCCACAACCCCCTCCTCAGCGGGTGGGTGGTTCTTAGCGACGGGGCGCGGGGATCAGCCGCTCCAGCTGGGTGACGTGCGCAGGCTCGAGCTCGGCGATCGATGAAGCACCCAGCAGCTTCATCGTGCGGACGATCTCGTCCTCAAGTATCGCGATGGTGCGGTCGACACCGGCGCGTCCGCCAGCCATGAGGCCGTACAGGTAGGCACGACCGATCATCGAGAAGTCGGCGCCGAGCGCCGCAGCGGCCACGATGTCGGCTCCGGACATGATGCCGGTGTCGATGCCGATCTCGATGTCAGCGCCGACCTCGCGCTTGACCTCAGGCAGCAGGTGGAACGGGATCGGCGCGCGATCGAGCCGGCGTCCGCCGTGGTTGGACAAGATGACGCCGTCGACGCCACGGCTCGCGAGCTGCTTGGCGTCCTCGACGTTCTGCACGCCCTTGATGACGATCTTGCCGGGCCAGATGCCGCGGATCACGTCGAGGTCGTCGAACGAGATCGTCGGATCCATGGCCGAGTCGAGCAGCTCGCCGACGGTTCCTCCGGTGGAGCTCAACGAGGCGAACTCGAGCTTGGGGGTCGTGAGGAAGTCGAACCACCACCACGGACGAACCGCGGCATTGAGGACAGTCTTCAGCGAGATCTGCGGCGGGATAGAGAATCCGTTGCGCTTGTCGCGCAGGCGCGCACCGGCCACGGGGGTATCGACCGTGAACTGCAAGGTGTCGAATCCGGCGGCGGCCGCACGGCGCGCGAGCTCGTACGAGATCTCACGGTCGCGCATGACATAGAGCTGGAACCAGTTGCGACCGTCGGGGTTGGCGGCCTTGACGTTCTCGATCGACGTCGTGCCCAGCGTGGAGAGGGTGAAGGGGATGCCGGCGGCACCCGCCGCGCCGGCGCCGGCGATCTCGCCCTCGGTCTGCATCAGCCGGGTGAAGCCGGTCGGCGCGATCGCGAAAGGCAGGCGAGAGGGCCCGCCGAGGATCGTGCTCGACGTGTCGACGGACGCGGCGGGACGCAGCACGCGCGGGCTGAACTCGACGTCCTCGAAGGCCTGACGTGCCCGGGCGAGCGAGAGCTCGCCCTCGGCTGCGCCGTCGGTGTAGTCGAAAGCAGCTCGCGGAGTGCGGCGCTTGGCGATCGTGCGGAGATCGTAGATCGTCATGGCCGACTCGAGTCTGCGCCGCTTGGGACTCCAGACCGGCTTCTTGAACTTGAGCAGGTCGAAGACCTCGACCGGGCGGGGGAACTGGCGCTGGACCATGGAACTACTTTCTGTGCGTCGTGCTGGGTGTGGAAGGCTGAGCGTGGTGTCGTAGTGGGCGACCAGGCGGTCGCGGGAGGCCAGGACGTGGTCGCGGGCGAGCCGTCCGGCGGCCTCGACGTCGCCACTGGCGATGGCGTCGAGGATCGAGCGGTGGTCGGCGGCGACCTCGTCGGCGGACCGTAGTCCGTGGGCGTCGATCTGGGCGATACCGAGCTCGATCTCACCCATCAGCAGGTCGTGGAGCCGGGGATGCGGGTCGACGTCGTGCCGTGGACCAGCGCTCGGTGGAAGGCGAGGTCGCGGGCGGTGTACGAGGCGTCGGCGGGCAGGTCGAGGAAGTCGCGGTCGGCGTCGGCTGCGTGCTGCGGGATGGTCGCTGTAGCAGCGAGAAGCTCGACGGCGGTGGCCTCGAGGGCGGCGCGGGTGACGAAGAGGTCGTCGATGTCGTCGCGACCGAGGCGCCGCACGCGTGCGGCGTGATGGGGTTCGCGGGTCAGCAGCCCGTCGACCACGAGGCGGTCGATGGCGATGCGTGCTGTGGGGCGGGCGACCGCGTACGTCGTGGAGACGTGGGCCTCGGTCACCGCCGAGTCGGGCGGGAGCTCTCGCGACAAGATCGCGTCGCGCAAGGCGGTGACGACGGCGTCGGGTCGAACTGCGGTGTCAGTCGGGCTGGTTGCCATGATTGTCTGACAATACCAGATTGTCTGACAATCCTGACGACGTAGCCTCAGGCGCCTGTGACCGTGACGCCTGTCTGCGGCTGCGGCGGCGCCGGACAAGCGTGCGGATCGTGATCGTCAGAGCCGCGACGACGACGATTCCGCCGACCACCCAGGGGTCATCCAGCACACCAGTGGCCCCGATGCCGGCGCCCGCGCCGACCCACAGCGACGACCAGGCGACTGCTCCGAGCACCGAGGCCGCCAGGAACGAGCGGTACCGGATGCCGCCCGCGCCGGCGACCACCGGCATGACGGTGCGGACCAGAGGTAGCAGGCGACTGGCCAGCAGCGCCCAGAAGCCGTGGTGCTGCACCAGGTCTGATGCCTTGTCCCAGCGGTGCACGCCGGCGCGCTGGATGAGTCGCGACTCGCGCAGCCTGCCCCCGCCGGAGCGTCCGATGAACAGGCCGAGATGGTCGGCCGCAGTGGCACCCAGGGCGACAGCCAGCGCGAGGACGAGCAGCGGTATCGGGTCGTCGAGCTTGGCGGCGAGCCCGGAGATGGCGACCTCGCCAGGGATCACCGCACCGAGGCCCAGGCCCGACTCGGCGAAGGCGAAGACGAATCCCAGCAGGGCGCTCGTCACGAACTGGCCGGGGCAGAACCTCGTCGGTGGGAGTCCCACCAGCTGGCGACGGCAATGCCCGCCGCGACGACGGCAGCGCCGGCCACGGCGTCCAGCACCCAGTGGTTGCCGGTGGCGATGACGATCACGGTGGTCCCGGCGGCGTAGAACACAGCGAGCGCCCGTCCGGCGACGTTGGTGTGCTGCCAGACCGCCCAAGCGACCCAGATGGTCCACCCGACGTGCAGCGAGGGCATCGCTGCGAGCTCGTTGGTCATGTGGCCGAGTCCTGCCGGCGCCGACGCCTGGCCGCTCCACCAGCCGAACTGGGTCGTCAGGGCGAGTGCATCGAGGTAGCGACCGTCTGGCATCAGCCGCGGCGGCGCGGTCGGGATCAACATGTAGCAGATCAGCCCGAGGGCCGAGCCGATCACGAGCGCATTGCGGCCACGTCGGTACTCGGGGCGTTGCCGGAAGAAGAGGTAGGCGAGCACCAGCGGGGTGACCAGGTAGTGCAGCGTCGCGTACCAAAAGGACATCGGGACGGCAACCTGGGTGATCGGCGTCAGTGCGTGGTTGAGCCAGTGCTCGACGTCGATGTGCAGCAGCTGTTCGAGATGCAGAATGTCGACAGCACGCGCACGGGCTTGAGCCAGGTCGTCGCTGGCGATCAGGCGGCTGGCGCTGTACGCGATCCAGAGGGCGGCCAGCAGGAGCACCTCGTGCACCCCGGCGGCCGCGACGAATCGTCTCGCCGTGCCGAGGATCCCTCCGCCGGCACGAGCGGCGTCGGCTCGACCCGACTCGTGCGACGAGCGGGCCGGCTGGCGTCGCGGCTCGGTGAGGGAAGTCATGGGATCTCCGGGAGAAAACAAAAGTGGAAACAATGCTCCGTTTCACTCTAGTCCATCAGCAGAAACCGTGCTCCGCTTGGGTGCGCGGGTGCCGCTGACTGCCTTCTCGATGCCTGTACCCCGTTAGCATGGAAGGTATGAGCACCGAGATTGCTGGGCCTGAGACAGATCGGCCGCTGCGCCGTGACGCCGCCCGCAACCGCGAGCTCATCCTCGAGACGGCCGCTGCGGTGTTCGCCGAGCACGGTCTCGAAGCCGGCTACGACGAGATCGCCCGACGAGCCGGAATCGGCGTCGGCACGGTCTATCGGCGCTTCCCCGAACGGGCCGAGCTGGTCCAGGCGCTGTTCGAGTCGCGAGTCCAAGAGATCGTGGCCATCGCTGAGGACGCCGCGGCGGTGGGGCGGCCGTGGGATGCGCTCGTGACGTTCCTCGAACGCACCGTCGAGCGCCAGGTCGTCGATCGGGGGCTGGCCGAGGTCATGGCGAGCGCAACCGCGACCGACGAGTACCGCACGATCGGTCGTGAGCGGCTCGGACCGATCGTCGAGCGCATGGTCGAGCGCGCCCAGGCCGATGGCTCGCTGCGCGCTGACGTGGCGGCTTCTGACATCGGCGTCCAGCTGATGCTCGCGAAGCTCGCTGACGACGGCCGAACAGCCCGACCTGTGGCGTCGCTATCTAGCGCTGTTCCTCGACGGCCTCCGCGCGCGCCCCAGACTTGCAGGCCCTGCCCGTCTGCGCCCCCGAAGATGAGGCGATCCACACCCTGATGTGCAACGTGCAGGGCCGCTGAGACCCTGCACGTCGCCAGGCGGGTTCAGCTGCGGGAGATGCCGACCATGTCTTCGCGGGGGACGACCTTGATGCGGGTACGTCCGGCGGCTTCGCCGAGGTCGATCTCGTGCTGGTCGAGCTTCTCCCCAGCCCTCCCAGGTCGTGTACTCGATGCCACGTCCGTCGAGGTAGGCGTCGACGTCCTCACGGGCCGGGTTGGCCGGTGCGACGGCTGGTCGACGTCTTCGGTGAGCAGCCGGATGGTCTCGGCGGCGTCGGACTTGGTGTGGCCGATCAGGCCGACCGGGCCGCGCTTGATCCAACCCGTGACGTAGGCGCCGGGCAGTGGGGTGCCGTCGATCTCGATGACGCGTCCGCCGTCGTTGGGTACCGTGGCGGTGTTGTTGTCGAACGGGATCCCGGCCAGGTTGTCGGAGCGGTAGCCGACGGCGCGGTAGACCGCCTGGACCGGCCAGTCCTTGAACTCGCCGGTGCCGCGGGCGTTGCCGGTGCCGTCGAGCTCGGTGATCTCGGTGCGCAGACCGACGACCTGGCCGTCCTCGCCGAGTACTTCGACGGGGTTCTGGCAGAAGTGGATGTGGATCCGGTGCGGGGCGCCGGTGGGCTCCTTGGCCAGGTAGTTCTGCAGCACGTCGACGACGGCTTTTGGCTCTTGGAGGCGCGGATGGCGTCCATCGAGCCCTCGGTCGGCTCGAAGCCCTCGGGGTGCACGATGACGTCGACGTTGGGGGAGTGGCTGCCGCGCGCAGCTCCATGGGGGTGAACTTGACCTGCGCTGGTCCGCGTCGGGCGAAGACGTGGACGTCCTTGGCGGCGTTGGCCTTGAGTCCGTCGTAGACGTTCTGCGGGATCTCGGTGACGCTGCTCGTCGGCGGTCTTGGCCAGCATGCGTGCGACGTCGAGGCCGACGTTGCCGACACCGAGGACGGCAACGGACTCGGCGTGCGGCTCGAAGCCCCAGGTGCGGGGGGCGTCGGGGTGGCCGTCGTACCAGTAGACGAAGTCAGCGGCGCCGAACGAGCCCTTGAGCTCAATGCCGGGGATGTCGAGATCGCGGTCGGCGCGCGCGCCGGTCGCGAAGATCACTGCGTCGTAGAACTGCTGCAGGTGGTCGAGCTTGAGATCGGCACCGTAGTTGACGTTGCCGAAGAAGCGGATGTCGTCATTGGACAACACCCGCTTGAGGGCCTTGATGATCTCTTTGATGCGCGGGTGATCAGGAGCGACGCCGTAGCGGATCAGCCCGAACGGCGTGGGGTCGCGGTCGATGATGTCGATCGTCGCGTCGACATCTTCTGACTTGCTGAGGATGTCTGCGGCGTAGATGCCCGCCGGTCCGGCGCCGATCACGGCGACTCGCAACTGCCTGCTCATGCGCGGCTCCTGATGAGGGTGGGTTCCTGGAGGAAGACAAATGTCTTAGGCAAGCCTAAAGCCCAGGCTCAAGCGGATGAAATCTGTCTACGATATGAGCGGTTTTGGTGTGGCGCAGGTCACGCCGGGCCGCTCGTGCGGCCCGGCATGACAGCTCAGCGCCTGATCGTGACGGGCCTGCTGAGGGCGGAACCCGTCGGGTGGCCGGACCGCTTGGCCTGCACCCGAACGGTGATCTTGCGGCTCCTGTCGGACTTCTTGACCTTGTACGTCCGCTTGGTCGCGCCCGAGATCGCCTTGCCGTTGCGGTACCAGCGGTACGCTGTACGACGACGCCTTCGGGGTCCACGACCCGGTCTTCGCGGTCAGGGTCTTGCCGGCCTTGCGAGTGCCGGAGATGGACGGCTTCGTCGTGTTGCGCAGTGCTGGCCTGGGTGCGGCGCTGAGGCCAGCGGGGGACCAGTCGGCCTCAGAACCCCCGCGGATCAGCAGCCGGGGTGCAGCGTTGCACGTGCTGCTCGTGGCGTCGTCGGTGACGTAGATTCCCTTGCTCGGCTCTGTCCAGGCGAGGTGCTTGGAGTCGGGTGCCCAGGTCGGGTCGTCGAGACTCAGTGCTTCGTCGTACCCGTACAGGCAGAACGCCGTGGGCAGGATCGGTCGTCCGTTCTGCGCGTTGCCGTGGACCTTGGCACTGACGATGTGGGAGTTCTCGGCGTAGTCGCGCGTCACGGTCACCCACTGGCCGTTGGGCGACAGCTCGCTGTTCGACAGGTCGGTGCTGGGAGCCGCCCAGTCGGAGTCGTCCCACCAGTGAAAGGGCTCGCCGCCCAGGTCGTGGATCATGACCTGGGACCCGAAGCCGCCGGTCTGCAGGGTGCGGCTGCTGCCGATCCACGAGGGGCTGCGGAAGTAGGTCGGCTTGTGCTGGCTGGCCGGTGTCAGCCGGTCAGCCGCGGTGTAGCCGGTGGCGAAGCGGGCCATCCCGGCTTCGTACCCGACGAACGTGTAGGCGATGAGCTTGCCGTTGGGCGAGATCGCGACATCGACCGGCACTCCGTCGACGAAGTGCCCGAGCGTGTTCTTGAGCGCGGGCGGGTCCATGGTGTTGAGGACTCGGCCTGCTTGGGTCATCCGGACGACCCGGGTGCCTTTGCTCGCGGCGATCGTTCCGCCGTCGGACATCGATGGTGTCCGGTACGGGTCGGCATAGGTTCCGTCCTTCGTGACCGGACGCTGGGCGGTGCCGTCGCCCTTGGCGAGCCAGATGTCGTGATCCTTGATGAACACGAGGGTGCCGAGGTCGGCTGCTTCTGCGGGGGCGGTGACGAGGCCGGGAATCAGGGACGCGAGCAGGGCTGATGTGGCGATGGTGCCCAGCCAGGTGGCGGGTCGGGTGAGGCGAGACATCGAGTTCTCCGTGGTCGGGGGTGGTGCGACCACGGTGGGTGAGGACGTTGGGATCCGGCTGGGCTAGGACTGGGGTGGTGTCAGTCGCAGCTGAACGGCACGGCGCGGCGTCGGCACTCCTCGGCCAGGGCGCCGGCGAGCTCTTGGTATTCACCGGGCAGGAAGGCGATGAAGTCTGGGGAGCCGATGTCGTTGGCCCAGCGGTCAGTCGAGGTCAGCGCGAGGTGCGGGTAGGTCCCGCTGTGGCCCGTGACGTCGAGCAGGAGACTGGGCAGGGTGTCGCCTTTGTCGAGCTTGACGGCTGCGATCTCCGTCCAGGGCACTTCGAAGACGATCTTCGAGCCGACGCGCACGCCAATCGCGGAGTCTGAGCTGACGAGGACGCGTCGGGCGGCGCGGAACCACCACGTCGCGACACCGTGGACCGTGGTCAGTGCGGCTATGGAGATCGCGACGACGAGGCCCCATCTCTGGTCGTCGATGAACGCGGCCGGTAGGAAGCCTAGGAACACCGACGACGCAACGATGACAGGCAGCCGGGTCGAGAACGAGACGAGTGGGCGTCGCGGCACCCACAGCGTGGAGAAGTGCTCGGTCGAGCTCGAAGGCATCCTCGGAGGGTAACGGTCTGTGGGGGTCGCGCTATTGCCTGAGGACGGGTGGGGGTCTGGATTGGTAGGTGTGGCCGGTGGGGGTCTTCCAGGTGGTGGTCTTCGCGTCGCCGGTGACTGACCATCCAGGTAGGTGTTTCAGGGTGTGTGATCGTTTGCAGAGTCCTTGGCCGTTGTTGGCGGTGGACTGGCCGCCGTGCTGGAAGTCTTCGATGTGGTCGGTGTCGCGGATTGTCAGGTCGCAGCCGGGTTGGCGGCAGCGGCGATCGCGGGTGCGGATGTGGGCTCTGGTGGGTGCATCGAAGTGGCGGCGTCGGCTTTCTCGGACCAGCAGGCTGCCATCGACCGGGTCGACCAGCAACCGTCGGACGCTGGCTGTGTGGGATCTGGCGATGATGTCGTCGGCGACATCGGGTGCGATGGGACCGTAGCCATCGAGGTCGACCGGCGTGTCGCCGTCGCCGAGCAGCGTGTCGGCGTCCATGACTAGGTTGATCTCGACGCTGCAGTGATCGGCGCGGGCCTGGCCGGTGACTCGCTCGACCAGGGTCTGGAACATGATCTGCCCGCGAGTGCGTGGGTCGCCGGTGGCACGCAGGCCGTTGGCCCACTGGTCGAGGCTCTTGTGGGCGGCGACCAGCTGCTCGGCTGGGCCTCGCACGATCATGGTGGCCACCGCGTCGGGTTCGGTGCACAAGGTGACTCGTTGGTCTTGCCGGTTGCGGGTGGCTCGGATCCGGGCTGCGTCGGCGTCGATGCTGATCACGGTGCGTGCTGCGGCCCGTCTGGCTTCACCGGTCGTCATGCCCGGGATCTTCTCGGCCAGCACCCCATCGGCCAGTACCAGGTCGTCCACCCCTAGTGAACTTGTCTCAGCGACGACTGCCCGGGCGGTGGCCTCGCAGATCGTCCCGTTGGCGAGCAGGTTGAACACCCAGGGAGGTGCTGCAGGCCCATGGCCAACGTGACCTGGTTCGCTGCTGCGGTAGGACCTATGTTGCGGGCCATCGAGATCTCACCGATCACCGACAAGGTCGGATCGCCCTGTCCCAACCCGATCAGCTGGACCCGCTCGCGATGAAGTGCCCAGATCTGACGGATCTGCTCGGCCTGCGCCGCCCGCACTGCCACGTCGAGGGCCTTGAGTGCCTCGATCCGCGCGTAGCCGGTCTTATGACCTGGCACGTCGTCGAAATCGAACGCGCGCACCCGTCCCAGCAGGTCAGCAGCGGCCACGTCCTCGAACATGTTTCCACGCTAGACGCGACCACAGACACCCGTTTGTGCTGCAACCCCAGCCATCCACACCCCTGTGGACAAGTGGCACTAGGTTGGTTCGCATGACCACTGCCGTTGTCGTCGGATCCGGTCCCAACGGCTTGTCGGCCGCCGTCGTGCTGGCCCGTGCGGGTATCGACGTGACGGTCCTGGAGGCCGAGGACGAGATCGGTGGCGGCACGAGGTCGGCTGAGCTCAACGTCCCTGGCGTGCTGCACGACATCTGCTCGGCGACCCACCCAACCGGCGTGGCATCCCCCTTCTTCCGCAGCCTCGGGCTGGAGAAGCACGGCCTCGAGTGGTTGTGGCCCGAGATCGATGCCGTGCACCCCCTCGACGGCGGACGCGCCGGAGTGCTGTTTCCGCGATCTGGACCGCACGGTCGAGCAGCTCGGCGAGGACGGGAAGGCCTGGCGAAGGCTGTTCGCGCCGCTCGTCGACCACAGCGACGATCTCATCGGCGAGATCTTCGGTCCGATCCTGCACGTGCCGAAGCATCCGATGCTGCTGGCGCAGTTCGGTCTGCGGGCGATGCAGCCGGCGTCATGGATCGCCCGACGCTGGAAGACCGACGAGGCGCGGGGGCTGTTCGCCGGTCTCGCCGCCCACGCGATGCAGCCGCTCGACCGGCCCACGACCGGTGGCCTCGGGCTCATGTTCGCGGTCACGAGCCACGCCTATGGCTGGCCTGTCGCCAAGGGCGGCTCGATCGCGATCGCGGACGCTCTGGCGGCCGAGCTCGCCGACCACGGCGGACGCATCGAGACAGGCCACCGGGTCACCGAGCTTCCGCAGGCCGACATCGTCATGTTCGACACGTCGCCGGCTGCGGTCCTCCAGATCACCGGAGACCGCCTACCGGAACGGGTCCGTCGCCCCGCTGCGCAAGTGGCGGACCGGCACGGGGGCGTTCAAGGTCGACTTCGCCGTCGAAGGCGGCGTCCCCTGGACCAACGAGGACGCCCGCAGGGCCGGCACGGTCCACCTCGGCGGCACCTTCGAGCAGCTCAGCGCGGCCGAGCGCGATGTCCACGCAGGACGGATGCCGCAACGCCCGTTCGTCCTGGTGTGCCAGCAGTACCTCGCCGATCCGGGTCGCTCGGCCGGCGATGTCCACCCGATCTGGTCGTACGCGCACGTGCCGACGGGCTACACCGGTGATGCGACGGAGGCGGTGATCGCCCAGATCGAGCGGTTCGCCCCGGGATTCCGCGAACGAGTCGTCGCGAAGACGTCGACGGGACCCGCAGAGCTCGAACGTCACAATGCGAACTACCTGGGCGGTGACATCGGCGGCGGTGCCAACGATCCGTGGCAACTCGTCATGCGACCCCGCGCCTCGGCCAACCCGTACTCGCTCGGGGTCAAGGGCCTGTACCTGTGCTCCTCGTCGACACCGCCCGGGGGTGGCGTCCACGGCATGGCCGGCTTTCATGCGGCCCGTGCCGCTGTGGATGACCTGTGAGAATAGGTCCTTCGGAACCTGTCTCCACCACGCCGCGTTCTACTAGTTGAACCTTCATTCTTGATCTGAATCCAGGAGCTACTGATGAACCTTCCCGCGCACAAGAAGATGCTCTCGGCTGCGGCCGCCGCGTCCGTCCTGCTGCTGACGGCAGCCTGCGGGAGCAGCGACTCCGACGGAGCCGCCACCGACACGGCGACCTCGGCCCCGGCCGCCAGCGACGCCACGACCGACTCGACAGACTCTGCCGATTCGACCGATTCCGGTGACGCGGCGGTCAAGGACGGCGAGTACTCGGCCGAGGGCGACTACACGAGCCCGGCCGGTCCGTCCCACGTCGCCGTCGACCTGACGATCACTGACGGTGTCGTCTCTGCTGTCACTGTGACGCCCGAGGCCACCCACCCGACGTCCAAGCAGTTCCAGACCCAGTTCGCTGGTGGCATCTCGGCCGAGGTGGTCGGCAAGAGCCTCGACGAGATCAATGTCTCGAAGGTCGCCGGGTCCTCGCTGACCAGCGGTGGATTCAACGACGCGATTGAGCAGATCAAGGCTGAAGCGCAGGCCTGACATGCACGTTTGGACGTTCGAAGCCATCGGCACTGCGTGGCAGATCGACACGCGGGCGCCGTTGCCTTCGGACGTCCAAGCAGCCGTGCTGGCTCGCATCGAGGAGTTCGACCGGGTCTGGTCGCGGTTCAGGCCGGACTCCTTGGTGACCGAGATGTCGCACCGGGCCGGGACCTGGACGATGCCGGACGAGGCCGATCAGCTGCTTGGCTTCTATGCAGAGCTGCACGACGCCACGGAGGGCGCGGTCGACCCGGCCGTCGGCCAGACGCTGGCCGACCTGGGCTACGACTCGAGCTATTCACTGGTGGAGTCGGCGCCGTCCTCCGCGCACGGCTGGTATGCCAGCACGGCGACGTTCGACTTTGCGATGAGCGAGCCGAACGTCCTCACGACGCGGGGGCCCGTGCTGCTCGACGTCGGCGCGGCGGGCAAGGGGCTGCTGGTCGACCTGATCGAGGGGATCGTGGGTAGACACACGCATCAGTTCACGATCGACGCCAGCGGCGACCTCTACCACAACGGCACGACGCCGATCCGGGTCGCGCTGGAGCATCCTCTCGACCCGACCCGCGCCGTCGGCGTCGCCGAGGTCGAGCCCGAAGACGCCCTGTGCGCGTCGGCGACCAACAGGCGGGCCTGGGGCAATGGGCTGCACCACGTGATCGACGCGCGTACCGGCAGACCGACCGAAGACATCATCGCGACGTGGGTCGTCGTGCCGCAGTCGTGCATGCGCGCCGACGGTCTGGCGACCGCGCACTTCTTTGCCGACCCTGCAGTCTTGATGGGCCGTTTCTCGCACGAGTTCGTCCGCATGCACGCCGACGGCCGCCTCGAGTGGTCACCCGACTTCCCCGGAGAGCTTTTCGTATGAAGACTGTCAGAGACCTTCTCGACCGCCAGCTCGGTCGCATCACGATGTACCGGCTCGTCTCGATCGTGCTCCTGCTGCTGGCGGCTGTCATTGTCGCGTACACCGCGGCTGGAACCTTCGTCGCGCCCTTCACGGTCGAGGCCGAGCTCGTGACGCTGGTGGTGCTGCTGGTCTCGTCGTACGTCAGCAACCGGGTGCTGGGGCTGATCTGGCGGATCACCCCGCACACCGAGTCGTCCGTCATCACTGCGCTGCTGCTGTTCTTCCTGTTCTGGCCGTCGACGGAGGTCACCGACCTGGCGTGGTTGGCGGCGACAGCTGCTCTTGCCAACGCCTCGAAGTACGTCCTGGCCTGGCGTGGTCGGCATGTCTTCAACCCTGCGGCCGCTGGTGCCCTGCTCGTCGTGATCGTCCAGGATCTTGCCGGGCGCGAGAACCCGATCAATGCGACTTGGTGGATCGCTGCTGAGAAGCTCTTGCCGTTCGTCGCGGTGGCGGCGCTGCTGGTGCTGTGGCGCACCCGGCGCGTCGACATCGGTCTGGTCTTCGTGCTGGTCGGCGCAGGTCTGACGATCATCGCGCTGAACGATCTGGCCGGCGGCTCGCTGAGCGACATCATCAAGCTGACGGCGTACTCCTACCCGTTGGTGTTCATGGCGGGCTTCATGGTGACCGAGCCGTTGACGCTGCCGCCGAGGCGCTGGCAGCAGTGGGTCGTGGCTGCAGTGACTGGCGTCGCGGTGGCGTGGCCGCTGTTCACGACCGTCGTGGGCATCGATCCGATCAGGGTCGGCGTGGTGACCGTGACTCCCGAGCTCTCGCTCCTCATCGGCAACCTCGTGGCCTTCGTCTTCGCCCGTCGCCGCGGTCTGACGTTCGAGCTCGACGAGATCCGGCAGCTGACGCCGCAGACGTACGAGCTCGCGTTCCGTTCGAGCCGGCCGGTCACATTCGAGCCGGGCCAGTACGTCGAGCTTTCCCTGCCTCATGCGGGCACCGACAGCCGGGGCAGCCGCCGGACGTTCAGCATCAGCTCGCCCCCCGAACGCAGATGGCTCCGTGGCTTTTGCGTTGCGGGTGCCCGAGAACGCCTCGAGCTTCAAGCGGGCGCTGCTTTCGCTCGAACCGGGCCAGCGGGTCCACGGCACGGGAGTGGGCGGTGACTTCGTGCTGCCGGCCGATCGCTCGAAACCGCTCCTGCTCGTCGCGGGCGGGATCGGCATCACCCCGTTCTTGAGCCAGCTGCGGCACGATGCGGACCGGGACGCGGTCGTGGTCTACGGTGCACCGTCGGCCGCCGAAGCGCCGTTCGTCGAGGACCTGGCCGGGGCCAGGGTCGTCCTGGTCTCGCCGGACCGTCCCGACGTGCTGCCCGAGGGTTGGACGCACGTCGCCGCGCCGTTCCTGACCGCCGAGATCATCGCCGACGCCGTCCCCGACCTGGCCGAACGCACTGCGTACGTGTCCGGGCCGCCGGCCATGGTCAACGCTGTGCGATCGACGTTGCGGAGTCGCTGCGGTCGGGTGAAGACCGACTACTTCACCGGATACTAACCGGGTCGCTGCCGCGACCGCAGGGATAAATCGTTCTGCTTCATGCGGCGCGAGAGACATCCATGGCGTATCATGATATGTGCGACGGTCTGTCTCGGGCAGACCGATCGTCACCACCCGGTAGGAATCTCGATCTGACGATGCCTGCGCGAGCGGCCTAGTTCCTCGGGGAGAGGACGTGGCCGCGACTCATTGCCGCTCCGTGGCAAGACAGCGAACGCACCAGCGACCTCAGGCTTGTGGAACAGCCCGCTGACATGTGCGCCGAGGCGCCGGCTCGAGCTCGCAGGTGGCCCATCCAGGCCGCTGGCGACCGTGGGCTCACATCCGCCAGATCGCCAGAAGGTTCACCATGACCCATAGTCATCCCCGTTCGACCGCCTTTTCCTCTTCGCAGCGACGTCCCGTCCTCGTCGCGGCAGGTGCCGCCACCTTGGCCGGCAGCCTCGTCGCCCTCGGCATCTCGTTCGGCAGCTGCGGCCCACGCCGCAGTCCCGACGATCAATCTCGGCGTCGCCGAGCAGTTCGCGGTGCTCGGTGCGAGCACCGTCACCAACAGCGGTGGCACCACCACGATCCGCACCGACGACGCCGACGTGCTCGGTGACGTCGGGGTCTTCCCGGGCACCGAGATCACCGGCATCGCCGACTTCGTGTGGGAGCCGCCGGCCGGTGGCTCCATCGCCACGACCGAGGAGTCGCAGGCCGCGCAGACCGCCAACCTGGCGGCCTACCTGCAGGCCGCCGCGCAGACACCGTCCGGCAGCAACCTGACCCGCTCGACGGTGTCGACCTGTTGCCGGGCGTGTACCGGGCCTCGTCAGCGCTCAACCTCGCCGGCAACGGCACAGTGACCTTGGACGCCCAGGGAGATCCCGACGCAGAGTTCGTCATCCAGGTCGGCTCATCGCTCACGATGGAGGTCGGCAGCACTGTCGAGCTCATCGGCGGCGCCCAGGCCTGCCACGTGTTCTGGCAGGTCGAGGAGGACGCTGACATCAAGGCGGGCTCGACGTTCGTCGGAACTGTCCTGGCCGAGAACTCCATCAGCGCCGGCACAGGTGCGACCTTCGAGGGACGCCTGCTCGCCCAGGTGGGCGCCGTGACGCTGCTCAACAACACGTTCACGATGCCAGGCTGCTCAGCGCCGGTGGTGGCCGACGACGCTGCCGACGACGGTACCGACGCGGCCGCCGATGCTGACGCGGACGGTGCTGGCGATGGTGCCGACGTGGACGCTGACAGTACTGACGCGGACGCGGACGCCGGTGCAGATGCCGACGCAGACACAGACACAGACGGAGGAGCCGACACGGACGCCGATGCAGACAGCGACGGCGACACTGTCGCGGACGGAACGGATGCCGACACCGACGCCGACACAGATGGTGGCACGGTCACGGACGTCGATACAGACGCCGGCACCGACGCTGATGCGACCAGCACGTCGCAGGATCTCCCCGGCACGGGAGGCCCGGCGGGCTTCCGGGCTCCGCTGGGTGCGGTGGCGGCGATGATCGGTGTCGCACTCGTCGTCATGAACCGTCGTCCGAGAGGTTCGCACCGCAGCTGATCAGGCTCGACGGGCGCAGCGTACAGAAAGTTGAAGTTGACAGGAATAGACTCAACTTTCTGTACGCTGTTCTTTGTAGAAGCTTTACGAAGGAGAGCACCCATGGACCTTGCCAAGTTCACGACCCGCAGCCAGCAGGCGCTGGGCGCCGCGATGTCGTCGGCCGCCGCTGCGGGCAACCCCGCAGTCGAGCCCGCCCATCTGCTCGCCGCGCTGCTGACCCAGGACGGCGGGACGGCGGCGCCGTTGATCCAGGCCGCCGGAGTCGACCCCCTGCAGGTCGATGCAGACCTCAAGCAGGTTCTCGCCGCGATCCCGAGCGCCTCGGGCGCCAGCGTGCAGAACCCGACGTTCAACCGCGCCTCGCACGAAGTGCTGCAGCGCGCCCAAGATCTCGCCGACCAGCTCGGCGACGACTTCGTGTCGACCGAGCACCTCGTCGTCGGCATCGCCACCGTGACGTCCACGGCCCAGACGCTGCTGGTCGAGGCCGGCGCGTCGGCTGATGCGCTGGAGGCCGCCTTCGCGGCGGTGCGCGGCACGTCCAGGGTGACGAGTGCCAATGCCGAGGACACCTACCAGTCGCTCGAGAAGTTCGGCGTCGACCTGACGGCGGTGGCCCGCGAGGGCAAGCTGCGACCCCGTCATCGGCCGCGACAGCGAGATCCGGCGCGTCGTGCAGGTGCTGAGCCGTCGCACCAAGAACAACCCGGTCCTGATCGGCGAGCCCGGCGTCGGCAAGACCGCCGTCGTCGAAGGTCTGGCCCAACGCATCGTCGCCGGCGACGTCCCCGAGTCGCTCAAGGGACGCCGACTGATCTCGCTCGACCTGGCCGCCATGGTGGCCGGTGCGAAGTATCGCGGCGAGTTCGAGGAGCGGCTGAAGGCGGTCCTGACCGAGATCAAGGAGTCCGACGGCCAGATCATCACGTTCATCGACGAGCTGCACACCGTCGTCGGTGCGGGCGCTGGTGGTGACGGCGCGATGGACGCGGGCAACATGCTCAAACCCATGCTGGCCCGTGGCGCTGCGGATGATCGGTGCGACGACGCTCGATGAGTACCGCGAGCGGATCGAGAAGGATCCCGCGCTCGAGCGCCGTTTCCAGCAGGTCTTCGTCGGTGAGCCGTCGCCTGAAGACACCATCGCGATCCTGCGAGGCCTCAAGGAGCGCTACTCCGCCCACCACGGAGTCCGTATCTCCGATGCGGCGCTGGTCGCTGCCGCGACGCTGTCCGATCGTTACATCCCAGGTCGCCAGCTTGCCTGACAAGGCGATCGACCTGATCGACGAGGCCGGCAGTCGGCTCCGCATGGAGATCGACTCCAGCCCGATCGAGATCGACGAGCTGCGTCGTGCCGTCGACCGGCTGATGATGGAAAGCTGCACCTCAGCAAGGAGTCCGACGAGGCCAGCATCGAACGTCTCGCCAAGCTGCGTGTCGAGCTGGCCGACAAGCAGGAGACCCTGCGGGCGCTCGAGACCCGGTGGGAGCGCGAGAAGGAGTCGCTCAACGCGGTCGGTGAGATCACCAAGCGCATCGACGAGGTCCGTAGTGCCGCCGAGCGTGCCCAGCGCGAGGGTGACATGGAGCAGGCCAGCCGGTTGCTGTACTCCGAGATCCCGGCGATGGAGCGCCAGCTCGCCGACGCGCAGGCGGCAGAGGCTGATCGGCCCGAGGATGCCATGGTGCACGAAGAGGTCGGCGCCGACGACATCGCAGAAGTTGTCGCGGCGTGGACGGGCATCCCCACGGGACGTCTGCTCGAGGGCGAGACGGCAAGCCGCCTGCGCATGGAGGACGAGCGGGCAAGCGGCTGATCGGCCAGAAGGCTGCCGTCGCAGCGGTGTCCGATGCGGTGCGCCGCTCCCGGGCCGGCATCTCCGACCCCGACCGGCCGACCGGATCGTTCCTGTTCCTCGGTCCGACGGGTGTCGGCAAGACCGAGCTGGCCAAGACGTTGGCGGAGTTCCTGTTCGACGACGAGCGGGCCATCATCCGCATCGACATGAGCGAGTACTCCGAGAAGCACTCCGTCAGCCGGCTCGTGGGTGCACCTCCGGGCTATGTCGGGTACGACGAGGGCGGTCAGCTGACCGAGGCGGTCCGTCGCCGTCCTTACTCGGTCGTGCTGCTCGACGAGGTCGAGAAGGCTCATCCCGAGGTCTTCGACATCTTGCTGCAGGTGCTCGACGACGGGCGTCTGACTGACGGTCAGGGTCGTACGGTCGACTTCCGCAACGTGATCCTGGTGCTGACCTCGAACCTGGGCTCCCGGTTCCTGATGGACGAGTCGCTCGACGACGCGGCCAAGAAGGAAGCTGTCATGGAGGTCGTGAAGATGTCGTTCAAGCCAGAGTTCCTCAACCGGCTCGACGAGATCGTGACCTTCGATGCGCTCGGCACCGATGAGCTCGCCCACATCGTCGACCTGCAGATCCAGGCGTTGGGCAAGCGGCTCGAGTCGCGCCGCATCAACCTCGAGGTGACCCAGGCCGCGCGGGAGTGGTTGGCCGTGACGGGGTGGGACCCTGCGTACGGTGCGCGTCCGCTGCGCCGACTGGTGCAGCAGGCCATCGGAGACCGTCTCGCTCGATCGCTGCTGGCTGGTGAGGTCCGTGATGGCCAGACCGTCGTGGTCGACAAGCTGGCCGAGACCGACGGCTCTCGGTGGTTGCCGTGTGACCTGAACGGCGTCTCGCCTTTTAAGACAGAACGTCATCAAATCGTTTTCCTGAGGGCAGCCTAACTATGGTGAGGCTGCCCTCAGTTGATGGCGCAATCTGATCGTGAAAGGTCCCCCTGATGAGTTCTGTCCAGACCGCGCCCGGCGCGCGGCGGTCCTGGAGGAGGCGAGCATCCGCACTGCTCGCCTCCTCGTCCTTGTTGCTGACCGGATTGGTCGTGGCTTCGTCCGCGTCGCCGGCATCTGCCGAGGAGGTGACGATCAGCGACGGAACGGTCACCTGGGGGGTGCGGACCAGCTGGCGAAACTACGCGGGGCCGGGTGAGCTGTCCGATGGTCTGACCGCCAACGCCAAGGGCGAGTACCAGTGGAAGGTCGAGTCGGGCACGTACGACGACGAGACTCGCCGACTCGAGCTGCAGACGTCCGGCACGGTCCACTGGAGCCTGCACGACGGCGCTCTCGACCTCACGCTGAGCGACCTGCTCCTCGTCCTCGACGGCGACGAGCCGCAGGTTCTCGCGGACGTCCAGTCCAAGTCGGAGTCGACCGGGGAGATGGTCGACTACGGTGTCATCCCGCTGACCGACGTCGACCTGAACAGCGGCGACGTCGAGGTCGCCGACGGGACGACCACCTGGTCGCCGCTCGACACCAGGCTGACGCAGGAAGGCATCCGGATCTTCTCCGGCAACTACGGCAGCGGTGCGCTGTTCGACCCGGTCTCGGCGGTCTACACCGGTCCCGGTGGCAAGCCGGAGATGACCTCAGAGTCGTTCGCTGCCCCCGGCTCGCTCGGCTTCGGCCTGGACAAGACCGTCACGGACGTCATGGCCGGCGTCGTCACGACGGTTCCCGACGTGGCACGAGGAGTCGTCCACCTCGGTACCAGCTCGCAGCTGCAGGCCTACGACGCCGACACCCTGAAGCCGATCGGCTCGCCCAGCTCGCCTGCCTTCTTCGGCTCGTGGAACTCCTACCCGGCTCCGGTGCTGCACGTCGGCTCCGGTGCCATCGTCGGCAACTCCAGCAACCGGGTCATCGCCCGCACCTGGGACCCCGAGACCAAGACCTATGACACCGATCAGCTGCTGACCGGCCTCGTCGGTCAAGTCGCGTACGACCGCTTCGCCGACCGGGTTGTCGCGATCACCGCCGACAGCTGCACGTCTTCACGGTCGCCGACGGCGAGTGGACCACGACCTCGTACCCGCTGACGCCGAATCTGCAGATCAGTCGCCCCAGCCTCGCCGTCGACGAGCACGGCGCGATGGTCGTCGCCGAGGCCGGACGTGCGCCCAAGCTCATCAAGGTCACCGGCAACAGTGCCGTGGTCAGCGAGCTGCCGGGCGACTACACCAACCCGAAGGCTCAGCAGGAGGCCTTCCAGTACCCGACCGAGGCCCTTGCCGTCAACGGTGGTGGATTCCGTCTGACCAACTATCAGGGTCGGATCTACGACGTCGCCGTGAGCGGTGGCGCCTACGATCGCGTCGGACCGATCCAGGACACCGGCCTCAGCCAGGTCCTGCGCTCGTCGTACGACATCTCGACCGACACCTGGTACCTCTCGGACTGGGGCGCGTTCAGGATCGCCGCCGTGCGTGGAACGCATCAGGGAGATCTGACCGTCAAGGCCCTCGGATACTCGGTCCTCGAGGCGTTGCCCGTGGCCGGTGACGGCGGCAAGCTGTACGCCGTGGCCCAGCGCATGGGCGCCGACGAGGCCGACTTCGGCTTCTTCTCGTGGGACCAGACCGGCATCTCGCCGACCATCACGACGCAGCCGACGACGCCGAAGGTCAGCCTCGGTCTCGGAGACGTGTCGAAGACGGCCGTGCTCACAGCGGCCGCGACCGGCGATCCGAGCCCGACGTTGCAGTGGCAGACCCGGCCGGTCGGCAGCACGTCGCCGAAGGCCTGGACCGCCATCGCGGGGGAGACCTCGACCAGCACGACGGTCTCGCTGACCGAGGCCGACCATGGTCGGCAGTACCGCGCGCTCGTCAGCAACGCTGCTGGCCAGATAGCCACCGAGGCCGTCGTTGCCGAGGTGCAGACCGCGCCGGCGATCGTCTTCCAGCCTGAGAGTGCCGACGTCACCGAAGGTGACGACGCGCAGTTCCTGGTCATGCCGAAAGGCAATCCGTACCCGACCATCACCTGGCAGCGTCGGGTCGGCGGCTACTGGCAGGACCTCAGCGACGATGACGACAACTTCGTCATCAACGGTGGCACGCTGACCGTCAAGGACAGCAACGCCGACCAGAGCGGCTCGGTGTTCCGGGCCCGCCTGCGCAACGACATCGCGACGGTCTACTCCCGCACAGTCACGCTGTCGGTCGCGGAACCGTCCGACGCCAAGCGTGACGTGGCCTCCGGCGACCTGGCCTGGGGTGTCAAGGAGTCGTTCCGCAAGTACATCGGCGGACCGATCGCGCACGGCACGACGACCGTGGCCGGCGGTGCGAGCATCGCCGACGACGGCACGTTCCGGTTCCCGGTCGACTCCGGCTCGTACGACCCGAAGACCAAGACCCTCGAGGTCGAGTACGACGGGTCGGTCCACTTCACGGGTCACGCAGGCGCTCTCGACCTGAAGATCTCCGACCCCCGTGTCGAGATCACGGGAGACAAGGGAGTGCTCGTCGCCGATGTCGTGTCCAAGAGCCTCGACTCGACCGAGCTGACGACGTACGACGACGTCGAGCTCGCCGCGCTCGATGCGAAGGACGCCCTCACGGCCGGAGCCGACGCGCTGCGCCTGGTGGGAGTCGGTGCAGCAGCTCACCGAGGCGGGAGCGCCTGCCTTCGCCGGTTTCTACCCGGCCGGCTCCGAGCTCGATGATCTCGGTGCCGACCTGGGACTGGGTGAGGAGAGCAGCGCCGGTCCGGCCGCTTCGAAGACCCAGGTCACGGTCGGACGATCGAGCTACACGTACGGGCGTCAGCCGTCGGCGACCGTCCAGGTGACGGCGCCGGGCGTCCAGGTGGCTGGCAAGGTCAAGGTTGCCGTCGGCGGCAAGACCGTGTCCGGCACGCTGAGCAAGGGTCGGGCGACCGTGAAGCTGCCCTCGGGTCTGCGGCCGGGCACCTACGCGGTGTCCGTGTCGTACCTGGGTGCTGCAGGTGTGGCGGCGTCGAGCACGAAGGGGACCCTGCGGGTCGTCAAGGCCTCCGCGCGGATCACTGTCCGTGCCAAGGATGCGACGATCACCCGCAAGACCCGGCCCCGTCTGGTGGTGAGGGGCTCGCTGGTCTCGGCGACCTCCGCGTACCGACCGACCGGACAGCTCGTGATCCGTGACGGTGGCCGCATCCTCAAGACAGCCACGCTCAAGGCCGGGCACAAGGGCAGGCTGACGGTCAAGCTGCCCCATCTCAAGAAGGGCACGCACTACCTGCGCGTGAGCCTGGCGTCGGGTGCACTGCACGGCTCGGCGACGGCTCGTACGTCAAGGTCACGGTGCGCTAGCGGTTCTGGCCTGGGAGGGCAGGGGACGGCGGCGAGGCCGTCTCCTGCCCGCCCGGGCACCGACTTGCCACGACGTGATGGGATGGGCGCATGACTGCGACGACGCCCAAGCGTCCGCCGATGCTGACTGCGACCTGCCTGTACCTCGGCTTGTTCGCACTGATCCAGGCCATCAGCGCCGTCGACCTGATCTCCACCTGGAACGGTGAGAACAGTGCCGACCGGGTCTCGTCGATCATCAAGGTGATCCGTGAGAGCGGAGCGAGCCAGGCCGGTGCCGAGTCGGGCTACAAGATCTTCCTGACAGTTCTCGCCGTGATGGCAGCCTCCGGAGTCGTCTTCGCGATCTACACCGCACGCGGTGATCGGGCCAGCCGGATCGGCCTGTCGATCGTGATGCCCGTCGTGGGAGTCTGCTTCTTCCTCGGCGCCGTCGGCGGGTCGTTCTTCGACATCCTGCTCGGGGCGCTGTCGGTGGCGTTCACGACCCGTCTGTGGCGAGGCGAGGCCAAGGCGTGGTTCCGGGTGTTGAACGGTGAGGAGCCCGAGCCGACGCCGCCGCCCAAGCCGATGGCGATGGTCGGGTCGACGCCCCCGCAGGACGCCGCGCCGTCGACTCCGCCGGCCGCCTACGATCCAGCCTCCCACCATCCTGCCGCGTATCCCGCTCAGTACCCGGTCCCGCAGCCGGGTCTGCAGTATCCGGCTGCCCCGGGCGCCGGACGTGAGTCGTTGCCCAAGCCGGTCCGGGTAGCGACGTGGACGACGTTCATCGGCTCGGCCATCGTGGCCGGCACCTCGGTCCTGGCGCTGCTGGTGCTGGGACTCGTCGGAGACGACTACGAACGACTGCTGCGTGAGAGCCCGTTCGGGCAGAGCATGATCGACGATGCCGGTCTCGACTACGACCAGCTCTACCAGACGTCGATGGTGATCTTCGGCATGTGTCTGGCCCTGGCTCTGGGTGGGCTCGCCGCCTCCGTCCTGGTGCTGACGAAGCGGCGTTCCGGCGGTGTCTTCCTGTTCGTGATGGGGGCTGTCACGGTCATCACGTCGATCGTCCTGTTCCCGATCGGGATCCCGTTCACGGTCGCGGCCATCGTCGTGCTGGTCCAGCTGCGCAAGCCCGAGTCGCGTGGGTGGTTTGTCAAGACATAAATGGGGGAGCGAGGTGCGGCGCTCACGTGTCGCCCTCTATCATGGAGGTATGTCTGACAGCGCTGCTTCAGCCCAGAAACGCCCGCACGTCGTCGTGGTGGGAGGCGGCTTCGGAGGCATCGCCGCCGTCCGGAAACTCAAGCGTGCCGACGTCGACGTGACCCTGATCGACCGTCACAACTACAACACCTTCAGCCCCTTGCTGTACCAGGTCGCGACCGCCAGCCTCAACCCTGGCGACATCACCTGGTTCCTGCGCGCGATCCGCGCCAAGCAGAGCAACGTGCGCTTCCTGAAGGGCACCGTGACGTCGATGGACCACGAGGCCAAGACGTTGCTCCTCGACGGTGGCGTCGAGGTCAAGTACGACCAGCTCGTCATCGCCGTCGGCGTCACGGCCAACTTCTTCGGCATCCCCGGTGCCGAGAAGTACTCGATGCCGCTGTACCGACGCTCGCAGGCACTGGCGGTGCGCGACAAGATGTTCGCGAACCTCGAGGACGCCGCGATCAACGGTCAAGACCGCGACCTGCGCATCGTCGTCGTCGGCGGCGGCGCCACAGGCGTCGAGACTGCCGGAGCCTTCGCCGAGCTGCGCAACAACGACATGCCGACGACCTACCCCGAGCTCGACACCAAGCGGGTGCACATCACCCTGGTCGAGATGCAGCCGTTCGTGCTCGCACCGTTCCACCCGTCGCTGCGCGACTACGCCAAGCGGTCCCTCGAGAAGCGCGACGTCGACCTGCGTCTCGAGACCGCTGTCAAGGAGGTCCGTGAGGACGGCGTGCTGGTCGAGCACAACGGCCAGGAAGAGTTCTTGCCAGCTGGCATCGTGGTGTGGGGCTCCGGCGTCACGGCGCACAGCGCAGTCAAGGAATGGTCGGTGCCGCAAGGACGCGGTGGTCGGATCGAGACCGACGAGCACCTGCGGGTCAAGGGAATGAGCGACGTCTTCGCGATCGGCGACGTCGCGGTCAGCCCCGACAAGCCGCTGCCGCAGCTCGCCCAGCCTGCGCTGCAGGGCGGCAAGCACGTGGCCAAGGTCATCGCGGCCGAGGTCAAGGGCAAGAGCCTGCCCAAGCCGTTCAAGTACAAGGACAAGGGCACGATGGCCACGATCGGCCGTTCCTCGGCCGTCGCCGAGATCAAGTTCCTGCCCCGGCTCAAGGGGTTCCTGGCCTGGATCATCTGGGTCGCCCTGCACATCGCGACCCTGCTGGGCAACCGCAACCGGTTCGCCACACTGACCAACCTGACCGCGAAGTACCTCGTGGGCCGCAGCCACAACGCGATCGTCGGCGAGACCCCGCCGGTCGTGGCACTGGCCCCGCTCACGGTCGAGGCGCGATCGCCGCGCAAGGCTGCCGCCAAGGCCGCCGCGAAGAAAGCGCCGGTCAAGAAGGCCGCCGCCAAGAAGACCCCGGCGGGACCGCCGCCCGTCAAGCAGCCAGCGGCCCAGAAGACGGCGGCGAAGAAGGCACCCACCGACTGACTTTGGTCCCTCGCCCATCACGGCGGGACGTGCGACGCTGGTAGGACACCCGCACGGAGGTGCCCGCCATGGATGCTGACAACCTGGCCGAGCAGCTGTTCAGCTCGACTCTCGGTGCGCTTGAGCTGCTGTCGATCCACCTGGGCGACCGGCTCGGGCTGTACAAGGCCTTGGCCCGTGAGGGGCCGATGACCTCCGAGGCTCTGGCCGACGTGGCCCCTGTCGCGCCTCGTTACGCCAGGGAATGGCTCGAGCAGCAGGCCGTCGTCGGGCTGGTTGACGTCGACGACCCTGCTGCCCCGGCCGATGACCGGCTGTACTCCTTGCCTGCCGAGCACGTCGGGGCCTTGGCCGATCCCGACTCGATCGAGCACTTCGTGCCCGTGATCGGTGTCGTGGCGGCCGCGGCCAGTCGGATCGAGGCGCTGGTCGAGGCCTATCGCGTCGGTGGGGGCGTCCCGTGGGAGGCCTTCGGCCCCGAGATGCGGATGGGGCAGGCCGGGGGCAATCGCCCCGCCTACCTGCACCTGTTGGCCCAGGAGTGGTTCCCGTCCGTTCCAGGTCTGGTCGAGGCGCTGGGGAAGGGTGCGAGGATCGCCGACGTCGGCTGTGGCGAAGGGTGGTCGTCGATCGCGATGGCCATGGGCTATCCCGGGGTGACGGTCGACGGCTTCGACATCGACGCCGCCTCGGTGCGCGCCGGCAAGGAGCACGCCGAGCAGGCAGGGGTGAGCGAGCGGGTCACCTTCACGCGGATCGACGCCGGAGCGCTCGACGGCCGCGAGGGCTACGACCTGGTGACGGCCTTCGAGTGCGTGCACGACCTGCCCGACCCCGTGGCGGTGCTGCGGAGCATGCGGATGCTTGCGCGCCCGTCGGGCATCGTCATGGTCATGGACGAACGGGTGCCGGACGACTTCACCGGCCGGTCAGGGGACTCGGTCGAACAGCTCATGTACGGGTTCTCGCTCATGGTGTGCCTGCCCGACAGCATGAGCACGTCGCCGTCGAGGGCAACCGGCACCGTGATGCGACCGTCAGTGCTGCGCGGCTATGCGCGTGAGGCGGGTTTCGATGATGTCGAGGTGCTCCCGATCGAGCACGACCTGTGGCGGTTCTACCGGCTCGTGGGCTGAGTCCGTCGCACGGAGCGCGCCGCCTAGAGTGGGCCGAGTAGTTTCCTCGGCACCGAAAGCAGGCCCGCATGTCCGCAGTGACCCACGAGATCGTCGACGGCGTCGGACGGCTCGTCCTGAGCCGACCCGAGCAGTCCAACTCGTTCGACCTGCCGGCCGCCCAAGACCTGGTCCGGGCAGTCGACGCAGTCTCGTCCGACGAGGTGCGTGCGATCACGCTGACGGCCCAGGGCAAGCGCTTCTGCGCCGGCGGTGACGTCAAGTCGTTCGTCGAGGCCGATGACGCCCCGTCCTACTTGCTGGAGCTGGCCAACGTCCTCGAAGGCGGGCTGCGCGACCTGGCCGACCTGCCCAAGCCGGTCGTCGCCGGAGTGCGTGGAGCGGTGGCCGGGGCGGGCCTCGCAGTGATGCTGGCTGCGACGTCATCGTCGCGTCGGAGTCGACGAAGTTCGTCATGGCCTATCCCGGCATCGGTCTGACGCCTGACTGTGGCGCCTCGTACCTGGTGCCCCGCGCGATCGGCCAGCAGCGGGCGCTCGACTTCGCGCTCAGCGGTCGCGTGCTGACGGCTGCCGAAGCGCTCGACTGGGGCCTGGTGTCGTACGTCGTCGCCGATGACGAGGTCGAGACCAGGGTCGAGCAGATCGCCCGCACCTGGGCCGACACCGCGCCGGCCGCGCTCGGGCAGGCCAAGCGGCTGATTCGCGGCTCCTACGACGTCACGGGCCCTGAAGCCGGTGCCGACGAGTCCGCGACGATCGCCTCGGCGGTCGCTGGCGACGAAGCGCAGCGACTGGTCCAGGCGTTCATCTCCCGCTGAGCGCACTCTCCAGCTCGGCGCGGGCCGTCACCAGCGACGGCCCGTACCAGGTCAGCACGCGCCCTGACACCAGCACGGTCGGAATGTGCGGGAAGGCCTCGGGCCCGTCGTCGGCGGTGAACACGTACGGCTCGTCGGGCAGCAGCACGAGGTCGGCGTCGATGTCGTCGACCTCGACGTGCGGGTAGCGGTCCTGTCCCGGATTCAGCACCGGATCGGCGTAGGCGTTGACGAGGCCCAGCCGCGAGATCAGGTCGCCGGTGAAGGTGCGTGAGCCGACGACCATCCACGGATCGCGCCAGATCGGGATCGCGACCCGTCGGCCGTCGCGGTCGGCAGGACGCTGCCACGCGGCCTCGGCCTCGACGAGCCAGTCGGGGACGTCCCAGCCCAGGCCGTCGGTGAACATCCGGCGCATCGACGCGAAGGCTTCGTCGAGGGTCTCGATCACGGTGACCCAGACCTGGACGCCGGCATCGCGCAGCCGGGTGATGTCGAGCTCGCGGTTCTCCTCGCGATTCGCGATCACCAGATCGGGTTTCAACGCCAGGACGGCCCGCCGGTCGGGGTTCTTGGTGCCTCGCACCCGGGTGACGTCGAGGTCAGCGGGATGCGTGCACCAGTCGGTCGCCCCGACCAGTGCTTCTGGCCGGGTGGCGGCCATCGCCTCGGTCAGCGACGGGACCAGCGAGACGATCCGACGCGCGGGGGCGTGCCGGCTCACAGGGTGCCCGAGATCGTCGTTCATGGCTTGCGCCGGACGCCCATCGAGCCGTTCACGGGTGCTGGCCAGACGAGGTCGTCGGACTTCAGGCCCGCGTCGAGCAGGGGGACGATGTCAGCGGGAAACTCCACCGGTCGCCGGGGGCCCATGTCGATGTGGATGATGACGCTCTCCATGATGCAGGCAAGGCGCTGCTGGGTCTGGTTCACGACCAAGGCGACCGAGTGGAGGGCCTTGTCGCTACGTCCGACGAGTCGCACGTGGACGCTGACCTGCTCGCCCTCGAGCATCTCTGACAGATAGGTGAGGTGGTGCTCGGCCGTGAACGTCGACAGGCCGCGTGACTGGACGTACTCGGTCGTGATCCCCAGGTCGTTCTGGAGGCGGGCCCACAGGGCGTTCGCTCCGAGCTCGAGGTAGCGGCCGATGTTCATGTGGCCGTTCTCGTCGATGAACTCTGGCGGGACGGGCCGGTCGATCTGGGCCGGGAGCTCCATGATCTGGTCGTAAGTGGGAATCGAGATGCTCACGATCCGACGATAGGGGACTCCCGGCGGGGCCTCGACCCCGCCCAGAGCGCCTGTCCTACCCAGACCGGCCCGCGGTCCCGATCAGGGCTGCTCGTCGCGCTTCACGTGTGCGCCGTCAGTCACGTCGGGATCGATGCGGTCGGCCTCGGCGAGCTGGTCGTCGAGCGCTCCTCGCTGTCGTGTCGCATCCCGGTCGAGATCGGCGGCCTCGCGCTGAAGCTGCTGAGCCTGGAGCCGGGCCTCTTCAGCGTCCGCGTGTGCCGTGGCCGCCTCGGCCTCCCGACGTTGTACGGCTGCGTGCGTGGCGTCGGCGTCTCGGCGCAGCTTCTCGGCCTCGCCGCGATCGAGGTCGTCCTGCTCGCGCTGCTTGACCAACCGTCGCGTCGCCACCTGACGACTTGCTGCGGCAAGCCCCAGCAGCACGGCGATCAGGACGACCGCCACGATGACCCATACCCACCAGTCGATGTCAGACATGCCATCTCCTCCCGTCGCATGGGGACCCGGCCGAGCGGCCACGTCCCTGCATCCGAGGGCGTACCCGGTTCCGGCGGGTCCACACCCGGGGAGCGTGGGTCAGACGTTGCGGCGGTACTGTCCACCGACCTCGAAGAACGCCTCGGTGACCTGCTGCAACGAGCAGACGCGGGCGGCGTCCATCAGCACGGCGAAGACGTTGTCGTGGTTGATCGCGGCCAGCCTCAACCGCTCCAGGGCTTCGGCGGCCTCGGCGGAGTGGGTCTCCTGCCAGCGGCGGACGCGGGCGAAGCTGCTGACTCCTTCTCGCTCTCGGTGGCCCGGGCCAGCGACGGTGTGCTCCTCGCCCTCGCCCTCGGTGTCGGGGCGACGGAACGTGTTGACGCCGATGATGGGCAGCGTGCCGTCGTGCTTGCGGTGCTCGTACAGCATCGACTCGTCCTGGATCCGGCCGCGCTGGTAGCCGGTCTCCATCGCGCCCAGCACGCCGCCGCGTTCGTTGATCGCGTCGAACTCGGCCAGAACGGCCTTCTCGACCAGGTCGGTCAGCTCGTCGATGATGAACGAGCCCTGCAGCGGGTTCTCGTTCATCGCCAGGCCCCACTCCCGGTTGATGATGAGCTGGATCGCGAGGGCCCGGCGCACCGACTCGGCCGATGGTGTCGTGACGGCCTCGTCATAGGCATTGGTGTGCAGGCTGTTGGCGTTGTCGTAGATCGCGATGAGGGCCTGCAGGGTCGTGCGGATGTCGTTGAAGTCCATCTCCTGGGCGTGCAGCGACCGACCCGAGGTCTGCACGTGGTACTTGAGCTTCTGCGACCGATCGTTGGCGCCGTACTTCTCCTTCATCGCGATGGCCCAGATGCGGCGGGCGACGCGGCCCAGCACGGAGTACTCGGGGTCCATGCCGTTGCTGAAGAAGAACGACAGGTTCGGCGCGAAGTCGTCGATGTCCATGCCGCGCGCGAGGTACGACTCGACGTACGTGAAGCCGTTCGCGAGCGTGAAGGCCAGCTGGCTGATGGGGTTGGCTCCGGCCTCGGCGATGTGATAGCCCGAGATGCTGACGGAGTAGAAGTTCCGGACGCCCTCGTCGATGAAGTACTGCTGGATGTCGCCCATCATCCGCAGGGAGAACTCGGTGGAGAACAGGCAGGTGTTCTGGCCCTGGTCCTCCTTGAGGATGTCGGCCTGCACCGTGCCACGGACGTTCTGCAGGGCGTACGACCGCAGATCGGCGTGCTCGGCCTCGCTGGGCTCGCGCCCCTCCTTCTCGCGGAACTTGTCGACCTGCTGGTCGATCACGGTGTTGAGGAAGAATGCGAGCACCGTGGGCGCGGGGCCGTTGATCGTCATCGACACCGACGTCGACGGCGCGACGAGGTCGAAGCCGTCGTACAGGGCCTTCATGTCCTCCAAGGTCGCCCCACCGAGACGCCTGAGGTGCCGACCTTGCCGTAGACGTCGGGGCGTGGGTCGGGGTCACGGCCGTACAGGGTGACGGAGTCGAACGCGGTCGACAGGCGGGTCGCGTCGCCGTCCTCGGAGAGCAGCTTCGAACCGTCGGTTGGTGCGGAACGGATCGCCCTCGCCGGCGAACATGCGGGCGGGGTCCTCGCCGTCGCGCTTGAACGGGAAGACGCCGGCGGTGTACGGGAAGTAGCCCGGCAGGTTCTCGCGGCGCCAGAACCGGACGAGCTCGCCGTGATGGGAGAACTTCGGCAGGGAGACCCGGGGGATCTTGTTGCCGGACAGCGACTCACGCGTCAGCTGCGTGTGGATCTCCTTGTCGCGGACCCGGACGGTCTGCACGTCGCCGGAGTAGGACTCGACGACGGCGGGCCAGCCTGTGATCTGGTCGGAGATCTCGTGGGGGACGTCCTTCTTCGCCTGGTCGACGAGCCAGTCAGCTCGTCCCTCGAGCTTGTCGAGAGGGGGCCCTCCTCGGCAACCTGCTCGAGTCGCTGCACGCGGTCGGCGGCTTCAGCCAGGACCTCGGTCTCGTCGTGGAAGTCGCGGACCGTCTGCGTGATCTCCGACAGGTAGCGGACTCGCTCGGAGGGGACGACCTGCTGGATGCCGCTGCTGAACTTGACGTCGACCGGGGGCAGCACGCCTTCGGCGATCGGCAGCCCGGCAGCCCCGAGCTCGTCGCGCAGGTGCTGGTACAGCGCCGTGACGCCGTCGTCGTTGAACGTCGCCGCCGACGTCCCGTACACGGGCATGTCTTCGGGCTTGGAGCCGAATGCCTCGCGGTTGCGGACCATCTGCCGGCCCACGTCACGCAGGGCGTCCTTGGCGCCGCGGCGCTCGAACTTGTTGATCGCGACGGTGTTGGCGAAGTCGAGCATGTCGATCTTCTCCAGCTGGGAGGCTGCACCGAACTCGGGTGTCATGACGTACAGCGACGAGTCGACGAACGGCACGATCGCGGCGTCGCCCTGGCCGATGCCGGGGGTCTCGACGATGATCAGGTCGAAGCCAGCGGCCTTGACGACCTGGATGACATCGTTCAGCGAGGCGGGCAGCTCGTGCGAGCCGCGGGTCGCCAACGATCTGAAGTAGGCGTGCTCGCCGTCGAGCGAGTTCATCCGGATGCGGTCGCCGAGCAGGGCGCCGCCACCCCGGCGACGGGTGGGATCGACCGCGATGACCGCGACGCGCAGCTTGTCCTGCTGGTCGACCCGGAAACGGCGCACGAGCCGTCGGTCAGCGAAGACTTGCCGGAGCCGCCGGTGCCGGTGATTCCTAGAACAGGGTGCGAGTGGGCGGCGGCAGCGGAGGCGATGCGAGCCTGCTCTTCGTCGGAGAGGCTTCCGCTCTCGGCCAAGGTGATGGCGCGGGCGACGGCTGGACGCTCGCCGGCGAGCAGGGCGTCGACGTCGAGGGTGCCCTGCGCCGTGAGGTCGAAGTCGCAGTCCTTGACGACGGAGTTGATCATGCCGACCAGGCCGAGGCGCTGGCCATCTTCGGGCGAGAAGATCGTGACGCCGGACTTTCGCAGCCGGGCGATCTCCTCAGGAACGATGACGCCGCCACCACCGCCGACGACATGGATGTGGCCGGCTCCCTGCTCGCGCAACGACTCGACGAGGTACTCGAAGTACTCGACGTGGCCACCTTGGTAGGACGACACCGCGATGCCCTGGACGTCCTCCTCGATCGCGGCATCGACGACTTCCTGACCGAACGGTTGTGGCCGAGATGGATGACCTCAAGCCCCCCCTGCGACTGGAAGATGCGGCGCATGATGTTGATCGACGCGTCGTGACCGTCGAACAGTGCCGATGCCGTGACGAATCGGACCGGGTTCTTCGGGACGTGAAGTTCTGGGCTGCTCATGGTTCCTCTTCCGGGCGGGTTGCCGAAGGTGTTGCGAAGCACACGGATCAAAGTACTTGGATCTAAAATAGTCGCATGTCCAAGTAATTACCAGTCCGGGGCTGCTGCCCTACGATGGAGCGCATGCCTGCCGAGCCGAAGCTGCCCTTCGACCCCATTGAACGCGCTTCCGAGCTGTGGGTCGAGCACATCGGGCCGGCCCGCTCGATGCGCCTCGCCACGTCGATCATGCGGGTGAGCAGCTGCATCAGCGCCGGCTGGATGCCGCGCTCAAGCCGTTCGGCATCACCTTCGCCCGCTACGAGGTGCTGCAGCTCATCTCGTTCAGCGCGACCGGACGGCTGCCGCTGAGCAAGATCGGTGAGCGGCTCATGGTGCATCCGACCTCGGTGACCAACGCGATGGACCGGCTGGAGTCACAGGGGCTGGTGCGTCGGGTGGCCGACCAGACCGATCGCCGGCGCACCTTCGCCGAGCTGACCGACGAGGGCAAGCGCATCCTGGCCGAGTCGACCGCGGCGATCATGGCGATCGACTTCGCGATCGTCGGGCTCGACGACGAGCAGCAGGACCAGACCTTCGAGCTGTTGCGCCACGTGCGCTCGGCAGCGGGCGACTTCTAGCCGAGCCTGAAAACCAGAACGCCCCCGACCCAGTGGGTCGGGGGCGTTCTGGTTTTCAGCTTGCGTCAGATCTTCAGACCGCCGCGGGTCGTGCCGCCCTTGATCAGGTTCGTCGTCTTGACGACCATGCGGTAGGGCCGCTTCTTCTTGTCAGAACGCTTGTAGGTGGCCTTGCCCTTCGAGTTCAGCCGGACCGTCTTCAACGTCCTCCACTTGCCGCTCTTCTTGACCTGGATCGTCGCCTTGCGGGCGCTCTTTGCGCTTGCCGGCCTTGTCGCGGTAGGTCGCGGTGAGCTTGAACGTCAGCTTCTTGCCACGCTTGGTGACCTTGACGCCCGAAGTCGACTCGACCGCATAACGGACGCGCGTGGAGTTGGCCGGAGCCGGGATCGGGCGGTCGTAGTACGCGCCGACGTGACCGGGACGGGTGTCGTAGCCCGACGCCGTGAAGTTGATCAGCTTGACGGTGCCAGCACCCCAGGCCCGATCGAAGTAGATGCCGTTCTGGTAGACCGGGACGCCGGTCTTGACGGCCTTGCCGTTGACGGTGACCGTTGCCTTCACGCCGTAGAACGAGGACGATCCAGGCGCGGAAGCCACGACGGTTCCGGAGATGAAGTTGGAGGTCTTGTAGTACGTGGCGCCCTGCTTGAGCTTGAAGGTCGTGATGGCGGCCGTGTCGCCCGGCGCAGCCGTGGCGGCTGTGGTGCCGCCCGCGATGAGTGCAGTCGACGCGACGGTGATGGCCGCGAAACGCAAAAGGTTTTTCATGCGGTGGTTCCCCCCGGATTGAGATGAGAAATAGGGCTTCATTTAAGCAGATACTCAGCCTGGGCCGACAGACCGTCTCAATCTAGGTCGCGGAGCATAGCGGCACCGAGGGTCTCTTCAGGTACTCCGAAGCCCTCGATCAGGGTCAGGGTGTGCGGACGAAGCTTGTCGAGGAGGTCGTTGATCAGCGACGTCACGGTCTTGGCCCGCTGGTCGGACAACCGGTTGTGGCCCATGAACCAGGCGAGGTCTTCCTCGATGATCGACAGCGCGTACAGCGAGCAGACGTCACGCAGCAGCTCTGGGCGTCAGGGTCGTCGCACCGCGCGATCCCGGCTGTGAAGGCCTCGAGGACGACACGGTCGATATGGACCCGTCCGCACCGGATGACGTGATCCTGGGCGGCGTTGAACACCGCGAAGGCCTCGGCCGGTTCGTCCTTGTCTGCCCGGCGAAGTCGGCGAGCGGCGGTCTCGATGACGTGCTGCTCGCGGTCCTCGAACAAGTTGAGCTGGTGCCCCGGTCGAGCAGGTCGTGGTCGTCGTCGCCGGATCGTGCGTCGATCAAGCGCTGGATGGCTGGGATGCGGCGGTGCGCTCCTTGACGACATCGGCGACGGTGCTGGCAGCAAAACGGACGAAGCCGACGGGGTCGAGCCCGCCGACCTCCTGGGCGTACGACGTCAGCAGCTCCTTGGCGACGGCTGGAACAGGACGTGGTTGTCGCCCTCGAAGGTCGTGAAGACGTCAGTGTCGCCCTTGAGCGTCGTCAGACGGTTCTCGGCGAGGTAGCCGGCTCCGCCGCAGGCTTCGCGGGCCTCCTGGATCGCGCGGGTCGCGTGCCAGGTCTGGGCTGCCTTCAGGCCAGCGGCGCGACCTTCGAGCTCACGGGACTCCTGCGGATCGGGAGTGTCGGTGCTCTGGAGGCGGTCCATGCGGGCGACGAGCTGGTTCTGGGCGAACCGGTAGGCGTACGAGCGGGCGATCAGTGGGAGGAGCCGCCGCTGGTGCATGCGGTAGTCCATCAGCAGGACTTCCTGGCCGGGACCCTCGCTGAACTGGCGGCGCTTGAGCGCGTAGCGTCCGGCGATGCTGAGCGCGACCTCGGTCGCTGCGCTAGCCGAGCCGCCGACACTGACCCGACCACGGATCAACGTCCCGAGCATCGTGAAGAATCGCCGGTTGACGTTGTCGATGGGCGACGAATAGGTCCCGTCCTCGTCGACGTCGCCGTACTTGTTGAGCAGGTTCTCGCGCGGGATACGCACCTGGTCGAACATGATGCGGCCGTTGTCGACCGCGCCGAGCCCGCCCTTGTGACCGTCGTCCGAGGTCGTGACACCCGGCAGGTCGTTGCCGGCTTGTCGCGCAGCGGCACGACGAAGCAGTGCACGCCGTGGCTCTCGTCGTTCGTGACGGCTGGCGAAGACCGTCGCGACCTCGGCGTGCAGCGCAGCGCCGCCGATGTAGTCCTTGCGCGCCGACGGCGTGGGGGAGTGGATCACGAACTCCTGCGTCGCCGGGTCGTACGTCGCGGTCGTCTCGAGGCTCTGGACGTCGCTGCCGTGCCCCGTCTCGGTCATCGCGAGCAGCCCAGCAGGTCGAGGTTGATCAGGTCGGGGATGTACTTGTGGTGGTGACGCTCGGTGCCGAGGTTCTCGATCGCTCCGCCGAACAGCCCCCACTGCACGCCGGCCTTGACCATCAGCGACAGGTCGAACTGGGCCAGCATCTCGATCCCGGTGACCGCGCCGCCCGGATCGCCCGGTGCCGCCGCTCGCCACCTTGAATCCTGCGGCGGGGATACCGGTCGGCACGAGCTTCTTCATCTGCCCGAGCACCCGTTCGCGTGCCTCGGCGAGGGTCAGGTCGTGGTCGTAGGCCAGGTCGATCGCGGCGAGATCCTTGCGGACTGCTCCCGCACGTGGCGCCACTTGCCGTCGAGAGCGATGCGGAGTTCGTCACTGAGCGTCATGGCTACGACGGTACTGGTCCACGCTCCGCTCGGCGACGGGAGAAATCTGGTTCTGTCCGCTGAATCGCGGACAGAACCAGATTCTTCGGTCGCGGGTTCCGGGTGTTAGATTGCTGAAGCCGTTTGGCACAACTCGAAAACCGCCCGCATGTCAGGGAAAGCCGGTCAAACTCCGGCGCTGACCCGCAACCGCAGGCCACCTCAGGTGGCGAGCCGGAGCACCTGCTGTGGGCATGACCGATCCACGCTGTCGAGGAACACACGTGACGGGCTTCCGCCTCTCCCGTTCAACAGCGGGAAGGACCCACATGCTCAACCGCACCAGCCTTCCGCCGCCTCGGCGCGGCCGCCATCGCCCCGGCGCTCGCCGCTGGCATGGTCGTCGCAGCGCCCTCGGCGCAGGCCGCCCCCAACTCGTACGGCTACTCCGCAGCCCGCTGGCTGAGCGATCAGCTGACCAACGGCATCGTCTACAACGAGCAGTACAGCTTCAACCACTACGGCCTGTCCCTCGACGTGTTCTTCGCGTTGAACGACCTCGACACGCGGGCCGCCGATCAGGCGAAGATCATCTCCGCGTTCGAGGCAAACCCATCGGCGTACGTCGGCGGCGGATCCGCCGGTGCTGCGGGCAGCTCGCAACGGCAGTCGAGGCTTCGAGCGATGACGCCGACGCGACCGCGTTCGGTGGCCAGAACCTCATCGCCACGGTCGAGTCCCGCGTCGTGGCCAGCGGTGACGAAGCCGGTCGCGCCGTCGATTCTGGGTTCGCCGACTACTCCAACTCGATCGGTCAGGCGTGGGTCGTCCGCGCGCTCGCCACGAGCCCGACCAGCACCGCGAAGCTCACGTCGGCGACTGACTACCTGCTCAAGCAGCAGTGCGCCACCGGCGCGTTCCGCACCAACATGTTCGCGGTAGCGGTCGCAGACGACCCGACCACCACGGAACCGTGGGAGGACGAGACCGTCCTGCCCGTCGACCGTGAGTGCGGCGACACCACCACGGCCGACGACGACCAGATCACGATCGACGCCACCGCGTTCGGCATCCAGGCACTCCTGTCGGCCAAGGACGCTGGTGTCGCCAACCTGCAGGACGACATCGACGCCGCCGTCAGCTGGCTGCTCAAGCAGCAGGCTGCGAATGGCTCCTTCGTCAACGATGACAACGCGAACACCAACACCACAGGCCTGGCCGCTGTGACGTTGAAGGCCGTCGGTGCAGACCGGCGCGGCCGGCAGCGCCGCGTCGTGGATCGTCTCGCACCAGGTCACCGACGCGATCGCCGAGGACACGGCGCTCGCCAACGAGCTCGGCGCTATCGCCTTCGACCAGGATGCACTCGCCGCCGGCAAGACGACTGGCATCCCGGTCAACCAGCGTGACCAGTGGATCCGTGCCTCGGCGCAGGCCGCCATCGGCGTCAACGCCCAGTTGCCGGCCAAGAGCTTCACGGCGAAGGCCCCCAGCGGCTACCTGGCCAGCGGCAGCACGATCTCGGTGTCGGCGACGGGCCTCGCAGCCGGCGAGAAGTTCACGGCGTCCGTCGCCGGCGGAACGACGGTCACCGGCACCGCGACTGCAGCAGGCGTCGCCTCGGCCAAGGTCAAGACAGGCGGCAGCTCGGCCACGCGCGCCGTCTCGATCAAGGGCTCGCGGACGAACCGCGTCGGCACGACTTCGGTCAAGATCCTCGCGGCCAAGAAGCTTCTCGATCAGCCTCAGCAGCAAGGTCAAGAAGAACAAGAAGCAGACCGCGAAGGCTTCCGGTCTGGCCTCGGGCGAGACCATCAAGGTCTACGTGTCCGGCAAGCTCGTCAAGACTGCCAAGGCCAACTCCAGCGGCAAGTACAACTACACGTTCAGCGTGGGCAAGAAGGCCGGCAAGAAGACCGTCAAGGTCGTCGGAGCATTCAAGAACCGCACCGGTTCGAAGGCTTCAAGGTCAGCTGATGCGCCGCCTGACGTCCTTGCTCGCCGCGCTGCTCCTGGGCAGCGCGGCGGGTGTCGCGCTTGCGACAGGTCCGGCAACGGCCGCAGCATGCGCCAAGGGCGTCGGGGTCACGGTCGTGGTCGGCGGCAGCGTCGCGTGACGCCGACGGCGGGGGAGATGCGGCCAGCAACTTCGTCGACGCAGGTCACTCGCTGACGTACGTCGACACCCGAGCCGGGGATGGTGTGCCAGGTCGACGGGGCGCCCAGCACAAGCTGTGCCAAGGCGCCGCCGGCCACCAAGTACTGGGGCCTGTTCTGGTCGAACGGGACGTCCGGCACCTGGAAGTACTCCAGCCTGGGCGTCGGCTCGCTCAACGTCCCGCAGGGCGGCTGGGTCGCCTTCGTGTTCCAGAACGGCAACTCCAAGACGTACCCAGCATGAAGCCGCTCGCGGCGACAGCACCGAAGCCGACGACCCCATCCGCGAAGCCCAAGCCGAAGCCCGCCCCGAAGCCGTCGGCCAAGTCGACCAAGCCCCCGGCGGCAGGGACGACGTCCGCTCCGCAGCCGACCGCCAGCACTCCGACAGCCGCGACGTCGACCGCGACGCCCACGCCGTCGGCGTCGACCAAGACCCCGAGACCGACCTCCTCTCCAGCGGAATCGTCAGCGACCAGCACGACAGCCGCCCCGGCGGCACAGGACGACGCCGGCTGACCAGCGCCGAGAGCAGCGACGACGAAGGCGGCTCCGGGGGGCTGGTCTGGGCGGCAGCGGCGATCGGCATCCTGCTGCTCGGCGGGATGGGTGCGACTCTGGCGGCGCAAGGCAGCAGGCGAGTCGTCATAGCAACGGTCCTTCCGCGCGATCTGCATCCGGGCGCCTGGTGGATCTGGGCACTCGGGCTCGCGGCCGCGGTGTCGCTCATGACCAACCCGATCCTGATCGTCCTGGTCGTGCTCGTCGTGTGCTTCGTCGTGATCTCGCGCCGGACCGCGGCGCCGTGGGCCATGTCGTTCCGGTTCTACCTGTACCTCGCCCTGCTGATCATCACGATCCGCGTCGTGTTCCGCATCCTGGTAGGCGGCGCTGGCAGTGGTCAGGTGCTGTTCACGCTGCCGGAGATCCCGTTGCCCGACGTGGCCCGTGGCATCACGCTGCTGGGTCCGGTGCACGCGCACTCCTTGCTGGGCGGCCTCTACGACGGCATGCGGCTGGCGGCGATCGTGATCTGCGTCGGGGCTGCCAACACCTTGGCCAATCCCAAGCGGCTGCTCAAGTCGATGCCGCCGGCGCTGTACGAGGTCGGCACCGCGATCGTCGTGGCGCTGTCGGTCTTCCGCGGCTCGCCGAGAGCGTGCAGCGGGTTCGTCGCGCGCGCAGGCTGCGCGGCGACCCGGGCAAGGGGATCGGCTCGTTGCGCCGCATCATCGTGCCAGTGCTCGAAGATGCGCTGGAGCGGTCGATGACGCTCGCCGCGGGCATGGACGCTCGTGGCTACGGGCGGTCGGGGCAGGCATCCCGACGACTCGCTGGTTGACCGGGACGTTGATGCTGGCCGGACTGACCGGTGTCTGCATCGGCACGTACGGCTACCTCGACGCCACGGCCCCGCGCTGGCTGGCCTGGCCGATGCTCCTGGCCGGTATCGCCCTGGCAGCCGTCGGGTTCGCTGTTGCTGGCAGGCGGGTCGAGCGCACCCGGTACCGTCCCGACCGGTGGCGGGCCGGTGAGTCGTCGCCGTCGTCTCGGGTCTGGGAGCGGCCGTCATGACGGCCGTGATCGCCGATCGCGATCCGCTGGTCATCACGCCGCCGGTCGCCGACGTCCCGGGGCTGACCGTCGCCGCGCTGGCGGCTGTCATGATCGGTGTCGTGCCGGCCTTCCTCACGCCTCCGCCAGTGCTCGACGTCATGGGCCAGGCGCAGACAGCCGTTCCGGGAACCAGCCGAGGTGCGCCCATGATCGCACTGCGCGGGCTGTCCTTCCGCTACGACGGTGCCGTCGAGCACACGTTCACGGGGGTCGACCTGAGCCTCGACGAAGGCGAGCTCGTCCTGGTTGCCGGTCGCACCGGATCGGGCAAGTCGACGCTGCTCGGCACCTTCAATGGACTCGTCCCTCACTTCAGCGGTGGTGAGCTCGGCGGCGACGTGCTGCTGGCCGGTGAGTCGATCACCGGGCGCGCTCCGCGCGGCTGGCTGACAAGATCGGGTACGTCGGGCAAGATCCCCTCGCCGGATTCGTCAGCGACACCGTCGAGGAAGAGCTCGCGTACGGGATGGAGCAGCTGGGTCTCGACGGGCAGACGATGCGCCGCCGCGTCGAGGAGACGCTCGACCTGCTCGGCATCGCGTCGTTGCGGTCGCGGCCTTTGCGCACGCTGTCGGGTGGCCAGCAGCAGCGGGTGGCGATCGGTGCGGTGCTGACGATGCATCCGCAGGTGCTGGTGCTGGACGAGCCGACGTCGGCGCTGGACCCGACCGCCGCCGAAGACGTGCTGGCGACCCTCGCGCGGCTGGTCGACGACCTCGGGCTGACGGTCGTGCTGGCCGAGCACCGGATGGAGCGGGTCATCCCGTTCACCGATCGACTCGTGCTGGTCGAGGACGGCCGGGTTCGCGATGGCCTGCCTGCCGATCTGTTGGTCGATTCGGTCGTGGCGCCGCCGGTCATCGAGCTGGGCAGACTGGCCGGCTGGTCGCCGTTGCCGCTGTCGGTCCGAGAAGCTGCCGCCTCCGGGGATCGTTGGGCGTCCTGCCCGCGCCCGTCGCCACTGCGGCTGGCTCCTCGCGAGCCTGCGCTGACCGCAACAGGCGTCACGGTGGCCTACGGCTCACTGGTGGCTGTACGCGACGTCGACCTGACCGTGCCTGTCGGTCGGGTCGTGGCGCTCATGGGGCGCAACGGGTCAGGAAAGTCGTCCCTGCTGTGGGCCGTGCAGGGCACTGGCAAGCGGCATGCCGGATCGGTGCGGGTCGGTGGCCTGGACCCCGAGGAGCTTGTCGAGCAGCGGTGCGCGGAGTCGTGGGGCTCGTTCCTCAGACAGCGACCGACCTGCTCTACCTCGAGACCGTCGACCAGGAGTGCGGAGCCGCTGACACCCAGGCCGGCGCTGACGAGGGCACGTGTCGCAGCATCCTCGACCGACTGGCGCCGGGCATCGAGGGCGAGGCGCATCCGCGTGACCTGTCGGAGGGACAGCGGTTGTCGTTGGTGCTGGCGATCGTGCTGACCGCGCAACCCCGCGTCGTCGCGCTGGACGAACCGACCCGTGGCCTCGACTACGGGGCGAAGAACGAGCTGGCGGCGATCCTGGGAGAGATCACGGCGCAGGGCCGCGCGGTCCTGGTCGCGAGCCACGACGTCGAGTTCATCGCGCACGTCGCCGACGAGTCGTCGTGATGGCCGAAGGCGAGATCGTGTCGGCCGGTCCGACCGCCAAGGTGCTGGCCGAGTCGCCGGCCTTCGCGCCGCAGGTCTCCAGATCCTCGGCCCGGGCTGGCTCACGGTCTCGCAGGTCGAGGCGGCACAGGCCAGCCAGGATCAGACCAGCCAGGCTGTGCTGATGCAGTCTGCGATCGCCTTGCGTCCCCGGTCCGTCGCGGTGCTCACCGTGGCCTCCGTGGCGGGACTCATCATGTTCGTCTGGCCGTTGCTCCTGGTGCCTGCCGAAGGCGCCACGCGGGTCGACCAGCCCTTCGTCTTCATGCTGCTGCTGCCGCTCGTCGTGATCGTCGTGGTCGCCGAGCGCAGCGAGGGCGGCATGGACTCCAAGGCCTTGGCGATGCTGGGCGTGCTGACCGCGATCAACGCGGCGCTCCGGGCTCTCGGTGCAGGGACGGCCGGACTGGAGCTGGTGTTCTTCCTGCTGATCCTGGCGGGCCGGGTCTTCGGTCCAGGATTCGGTTACGTGCTCGGGTGCACATCGTTGTTCGCCTCGGCGTTGCTGACGTCGGGAGTCGGCCCGTGGTTGCCGTTCCAGATGATGGCCTCAGCCTGGATCGGGCTGGGCGCCGGGCTGTTGCCCCGACGAGTCACCGGACGGGCCGAGATCGTCATGCTCGTCGGGTACGGGATCGTGTGCGCGTACGCCTACGGGCTGCTCATGAACTTGTCGTCGTGGCCGTTCACGCTCGGGATCGAGGTGCCGGGGCACACGGCGGGCTGTCGTTCGTCCCCGGTGCCGATCTCCTGGACAACCTGCACCGCTTCCTGATCTACACGTTGCTGACGTCGACTGCGGGCTGGGACACCGGCCGCGCCATCGCCAACAGCGTCGCGATCGTGGTGCTCGGACCGGCGATCTGGCGACGTCGCGGCGGGCTTCGCGACGTGCTCGTATGCGCCGACAATTGTTCAGAAGGTCAAATGAGCCATTGTGGGCAGAAACCCGCTAGGGTAGTCAGTAGTTGCACGACGTTGGGCTGTACGAACGAATGATGTTCCCATCACTGGTCTTGAATTTCTTCTCGGTTAAATGTGTGTCGCGACGGTCACCCGCGAAAAGCGCGGGAGGCAACTCGCAAGAAGGAGCAAGATTATGGCTACAGGAACAGTCGAGTGGTCGAACGCTGACAAGGGCTTTGGATTCATCGCCCCCGACGACGGCAGCGAAGAAGCGTTTTCGCGCACTTCTGGCTATCGCAACGAGCGGCTACCGCTCGCTGGACGAGAACCAGAAGGTTGAGTTTGACGTCGAGCAGGGCCAGAAGGGCCTGCAGGCGACGAACATCCGTCCCCTCTGATCTACCTGATCTCTTGATCTAACAGATCGACGAAACCCCCGGCGCCTCGGCGTTCGGGGGTTCGGTGCGCTGGGGGCACCGCCCCTCCGTGCGACGGTCAGGTGGCCGCGAGCAGGAGCGCGGCGAGGCTCGGCTCGATGCAGGCGCCGGAGATGTCACCGGTCACGCCGGCCAACCGGTTGACGGCCCGCCGGACGACCAACGCGATGACGACGAGCGCCGCGCCGGCGGCAGATGAGCCCACGCCACCACGGTTCGTCGATCATCACGAATCCGGCACACACGGCAGCCGTCAGTCCGGCCCACACCGCGGCGGCCGCGCCAGGTGCGACACTGCCGACGTAGGTCTCGCCGAGCCCGTCTCGGCGCGCCGCCGGGATGCCACGCAGACAGGTGATCGCGACGGCGCCACGGGAGACGCAGACCAGCAGGGCCGCGAGCCACGGTCCCTGGGGCAGGCACATGACCGAGGCCAGGGATCCGGCCTGGACACCCAGCACCACGACGAGCGCGGGCCGCCCCGGCCGGTCCTGTGTCGCCGGTCTTCATGACGGCGAGCGAGCGCTCCCGGTCGTACGACGACGTGAGGCCGTCGGCGGTGTCGGCCAGGCCGTCGAGGTGGAAGGCCCGGCTTCCGGCCGCGAGCAGGCCAACGGCAGCCACCGCGACCGCTATCGGGCGAGCCGGCTCGCGGCCGATCCACAACGTCGCGGCGACCAGCAGTGCCAGCGGCACGACGGCCAGCGGTGCCACCAGCATCGCGGCACCAGCGATCTGGCGGGTGACGGTCTGCGGCGGCTTGACTCGGATCGCGGTGAGGGTGCCGACTGCGAGTCGCCAGGCGTCCAGCACCGGGTCAGCCGAGATCGGCGAGCAGTGCGACGTCAGCGAGCAACAAGGCGGCCGAGCGCAGCACCGGAACGGCGGCGACGGCGCCGCTGCCTTCACCCAGCCGCATGCCCAGGTCGAGGATCGGCTCGAGGCCGAGCTTCTCGAGCGCGAAGGCCTGGGCGGGCTCGGTCGAACGATGGTGCCGCGGCGAACCAGGCGGCGGCGCCTGGGGCGAGGCGGTCGGCCATGATGGCCGCAGCCACCGAGATGACGCCGTCGAGCAGCACCGGGACGCCGGCACGGGCGGCGGCCGCCATGAACCCGGCGGTCGCCGCGATGTCGGCGCTGCCGAGCGCCGTGAGCGTCTCGATCGGGTCAGATACACGTTCACCGGCGCGATCGATCGCCTGCTGCACGATCAGCGTCTTGTGCGCGAGCCCTGCCTCGTCGATCCCGGTGCCGTGTCCCGTGACGTCGGCCGCCGGGAGCCCCAGCGAGGCGGCGATCAGCGCGGCGGTCGGCGTCGTGTTGCCGATGCCCATGTCGCCGGAGATCAGCAACTGGGCGCCGGCGACGATCTCCTCGGCGGCAATCGTCTCGCCGACTGCGATGGCCCGTGCGGTCTCGTCGGCGGTCAGCGCATCCTCGAGGTGGATCGCGCCGCTGCTGCGCCGCACCTTGTGGGCCGTGACTGCCGGATCGACGCCGACGAGGTCGTCGTCGACGGCGATGTCGAGCACGCGGACGCTGACACCGTGCTGGGCGGCCAGCACCGAGACGCCGGCCTTGCCTGCCAGGAAGGTGCGCACCATGGCGGG